>NZ_JAFMUZ010000004.1:0-189815 GCF_017353535.1 Cellulomonas sp. zg-ZUI22
GTGTGGGCGCCCCCCCCCGTCCCGGCTGTGTGGTGGTTCCCCCCCCGGGGGGGGGGGGGGGGCCCCCCCCCCCCCCACGCCCGTCCGGCGCGCACGTCCTCGAGGCGCTGCCCGCCGCTGCCCGGAGGCGGTCGCTCAGGGCAGGGCGGTCCACTGCGCGCGCGCCAGCCGGAACCCGATGCCCGCGGCGTCGGTGCAGGTCACGCCGTCCTTCCCCGAGGCACAGGTGTACCCGCCCTGGGTCTCCTGCGCGCCGTACGCGAGCTCGGCACGGTCCGGCGGCAGCTGCGGCACCCCGTCGTCCTCGCACACGAACCGGAACCCCTCGGCGTCGAGCCGCACGACGTGACCGGTCGGCGACTCGCACCCGGTGACCCGGGGCGCCGCGTACGTGAAGCTCCTGATCGTGCAGACGACGCCCTCGGGGCTCATCTCGCAGGCGATGTTGCCGCTGGGCAGGTCGAACGCGACCGACTCCGAGGACCCCGGCTCGTCGTCGTCCCCGGCGGCGGCGTCCGCCACCGCGGTGGGCGTCGGCGTCGCGGCCGCCGGCCCCGGGGCGTCGCCGCCCCGGGGCAGCGTGATCAGCAGCACCACCAGCAGCAGCACCAGCAGGACGTCGACCAGCAGGAACACCTGCATCCCGCGGCTCAGGCCCCGCAGCGGCCCCATGCCGTTCACTCCTGGTGCGTGGCCGGTGCGTCGAACACCGGGCCCTGCGTGCGGGTGCGCTTGAGCTCGTAGAAGCCGGGGACGCTGGTGACCAGCGCCAGACCGTCGAACAGACGCCCCGCGGCCTCGCCCGTCGGCGCCGGGGTGATGACGGGCCCGAAGAACCCGACCCCGTCGACCGCCACGACCGGCGTGCCGACCTCGTCGCCGACCAGGTCCATGGCGGCCCGGTGCGACGTGCGCAACAGGTCGTCGACCTCGTCGGTCGCCGCGACGTCGGCCAGCGCGGCGGGCAGCCCCACCTCGGCCAGCGACTCGGCGACGATCGCGGCGGTGTCCGTGCGGCCACCGGGGTGACGGCGCGTGCCCATCGCGTCGTAGAGCGGCTTGAGGACCTCGTCGCCGTGGTCGCGCGCCGCGGCGACGAGCACGCGCACGGGCCCCCACGACTCGGCCATGAGCCGCTGGTACCCGTCGGGCAGGTCACGGCCCTCGTTGAGGACCGACAGGCTCATGACGTGCCACCGGACGTCGACGTCCCGCACGCGGGTGACCTCGTCCATCCACCGTGACGTCATCCACGCCCACGGGCAGACGGGGTCGAACCAGAAGTCCACGACGGGCACACCGAGCTCCTCTCACCGACGGTCGTGGCCGAGTGTGCCCTCTCCCGCCTGGCGACGCACATCCCGTGCGCGCTCCGAGGTCGGCGCGGGCCCCCGTGGCATGATCGTGCGGTCGCGCACGTGCGACACCGCAGCGTCCTGCGCACCGACCGACCCGACCCCGCGTCGCCGCCGACCGCCACGCCGCTGCCGCCGTCCATCGTGGCCACCGCCGCAGAACGATCGGAGAACGTCCGTGCCCGGAGAGAACCTCACCCGCGCCGAGGCCGCCGAGCGGGCCGCGCTCGTCCGCACCCACGCGTACGACGTCGAGCTCGACCTGACGACGGGGCCGACGACGTTCACCTCGCGGTCGACCGTGCGGTTCTCGGCGACGGCCGGCGCGAGCACCTTCGTCGACCTCATCGCGCCCACCGTGCACGAGGTCGTGCTCAACGGCCGTCGGCTGGACCCCGCGGACGTGGTGGCGGACTCCCGCATCCGGCTCGACGACCTCGCCGCGGAGAACGAGCTGACCGTCGTCGCGGACTGCGCGTACATGAACACCGGCGAGGGCCTGCACCGGTTCGTCGACCCGGTCGACGACGAGGTCTACCTCTACAGCCAGTTCGAGGTGGCGGACTCGCGGCGCGTCTTCGCGGTGTTCGAGCAGCCGGACCTCAAGGCGACCTTCACGTTCACGGTGACCGCGCCGGCCCACTGGACGGTGGTGTCGAACTACCCGCAGCTCGGCGAGCCGCAGCGCGTCGAGGGCGGCCGCAACCGCAACGGCGGCCGGGACGACGGCACCGCCACGTGGCGGTTCGACACGACGCCGCCGATCTCCTCCTACATCACGGCGATCATCGCCGGCCCGTACCACGGTGAGCACGGCGAGCTGACGAGCAGCGACGGCCGCTCGATCCCGCTGGGCGTCTACTGCCGGTCCTCGCTGGCCGAGCACCTGGACACCGACAACATCCTCGACATCACCCGCGCCGGGTTCGCGTTCTACGAGGAGCGGTTCGGCCACCCGTACCCGTTCGCCAAGTACGACCAGCTGTTCGTCCCCGAGTTCAACGCCGGGGCGATGGAGAACGCGGGCGCCGTCACGTTCCTCGAGTCGTACGTGTTCCGGTCGAAGGTGCCCGACGCGACCGTCGAGCGCCGGGCCGTGACGATCCTGCACGAGCTCGCGCACATGTGGTTCGGCGACCTGGTGACCATGCGCTGGTGGGACGACCTGTGGCTGAACGAGTCGTTCGCGGAGTACGCGTCGACGCTCGCGACGGCCGAGGCGACGCGGTGGACGAGCGCGTGGACCACGTTCTCCTCCCTCGAGAAGTCGTGGGCCTACCGGCAGGACCAGCTGCCCTCGACGCACCCGATCGTCGCGGACATGCGCGACCTGGAGGACGTCGAGGTCAACTTCGACGGCATCACGTACGCCAAGGGCGCCTCCGTCCTCAAGCAGCTCGTCGCGTGGGTCGGCCAGGACGAGTTCTTCGCGGGTGTGCGCTCCTACTTCGCGAAGCACGCGTGGGGCAACACCCAGCTGCGCGACCTGCTGACCGAGCTCGAGGCCACGAGCGGGCGCGACCTGTCGGCGTGGTCCGCGCTGTGGCTGGAGCAGGCGGGCGTCACGCTGCTGCGCCCCGAGATCGAGGTCGACGCCGACGGCGTCATCACGTCGTTCGCCGTGCTGCAGGAGGTCCCTGCGGAGCACCCGGTGCAGCGGCCGCACCGCCTCGCGGTCGGTGGGTACGACCTGCAGGGCGAGGGCGACGACGCGCGCCTGGTGCGCACCGTGCACGTCGAGCTCGACATCGACGGACCGCGCACCGAGGTGCCCGCGCTCGTCGGGGTCCGGCGGCCCGCGCTGCTGCTGGTCAACGACGACGACCTCGCGTACGCCAAGGTCCGCCTCGACCCGCAGTCGCTCGCGACGTCGGTCGCGCACCTGGACAAGTTCACCGACTCGCTGCCCCGGACCCTGGTGTGGGGCGCGGCGTGGGACGCGACCCGGGACGGCGAGACCTCGGCACGCGACTTCGTCGAGCTCGTCCTCGGCAACATCGCGCACGAGACCGACTCCTCGGTCATCCTCGTGCTGCTGCGCCAGCTGACCACAGCGCTCGACCTGTACGTGGCGCCCGAGCACCGCGAGGCCACCGCCACGGGGGCGGCCGACCGGCTCCTCGCGCTCGCCGAGGCGGCGCCCGCCGGCTCGGACCAGCAGCTGCAGCTCCTCAAGGCGTTCGCCGCCCGGGCACGCACCGACGCCCAGCTCGACGTCGTCACCGAGGTGCTCGACGGTCGGCGCACGCTCGACGGCCTGTCCGTCGACACCGACCTGCGGTGGGAGCTCCTCACCGCCCTGGTCGCCGGGGGTCGCGCGGGCGACGCCGACATCGCGGCGCAGCAGGCCGCCGACGCGACGGCCACCGGGCAGCGGGCCGCCGCGGCCGCGCGGGCCGCCGTCCCGACCGCCGAGGCCAAGGAGCGCGCGTGGGCCGCGGTCGTCTCGGGCGACGACCTGCCGAACGCCCTCCAGGCCGCGACGATCAGCGGGTTCGGGCGCGTGCACGACACGACGCTGCTCGTCCCGTGGGTCGAGCCGTACTTCGCCGAGCTCGAGCGGGTCTGGGCGGACAAGACCAACGAGATGGCCCAGAACGTCGTCGTCGGCCTGTACCCGACGGCGCTCGCCGACGACCCGCGGGTCGACGTGCTGGGTGCCACCGACGCGTGGCTCGCCGGGCACCCGGACGCCCCCGCCGCGCTGCGGCGGCTCGTGGTCGAGTCCCGCGACGGTGTGCGTCGTGCGCTCGCCGCGCAGCAGGCGGACCGCGCACGCGACTGACGTGACACCGACGGCCGGGCACGCGGGTGCCCGGCCGTCGGCGTGTCCGGGTCACGGTGAGCGGGTGGGGTGAACGGGTGGGGTGAGCGGGTGGGGCGAGCGGGTGCGGCCGACCCCCACGGGTCAGCGGCCGGCCCCGCGCTCCACGGCCCGCAGCCACGCCTCCGCCTGGCGGCGACCGCGCAGCCGCACCATGCGCGGGTCGTCGGCCCGTGCGGCGTAACGCTCGCGCACGCGCCGGTGCGAGGTCCAGGACCACAGCACGATGTTCTGGTCCGGGTCGAGGTGCCGCAGGTTCGCCAGGCGCTCGCGGTTGCCGTGCCACAGCTCCTGGCGCGTGAGCCCGCGCCACAGCGTGCGCCGCACCACCCGCGCCATGACGATGCGCCGCGGGTGGTCGAGCCAGACCACGGCGTCCGCACCGTCGAGCAGGTCACCGAGCCGCGAGTCCCAGTTGCCGTCGACCACCCAGGCGGGGCCCGCGGTCCGTGAGCGCAGGTCCGCGTGCGCCTCGGCGACGTCACGCTTGACCCAGTCCGGACCCCAGAAGACCTCGTCCAGCTCGACGTGCGGGGCCGCGAGCGCCCGGGCGAGGCGCCGCGCGAACGTCGTCTTGCCGGACCCGGAGGTGCCGACGACCCGCACGCGGCGCAGCGTCGTCGTCACTCGCCCATCGCGTCGGCCAGCGACTGGGCGCGGGCGTTGGTGAACAGGTCCTCCAGGAGCACGACCTGCCCCGTCCCGTCGGCCAGCGGCACCTTCCAGTTCGGGTACTCGCGGTCCGTGCCGGGCTGGTTCTGCGCCCGCCGCTCGCCCACCGCGTCCGCCAGGGACACCCCCAGCAGCACCGCGGGTGTCGCGGCGACCCAGCGGTGCAGCGCCTCGACGATCTCCCGCTCGCTCGGGTCGTGCCCCAGCAGCCCGCGCTCCCGCAACGCGCTCAGCATGCGCTCGCGCTCCGCGGCCGCCTCGGCCCGCACCTGCTCGACCGGGGTCGACAGCAGACCCAGCCGGTCGCGCAGGGTCACGTGCTCCTCCGCCAGGTACCCGGCGGTGGGGGGCAGGTCGTGCGTCGTGACCGTCGCCAGGGCGAGCCTCCGGTACGACTCCGGCGGACGCGGGCGGCCGTCGTGCTCCTGCTCGAACCACAGCACCGACGTCCCGAGGATCCCGCGCTCCGAGAGGTAGTCGCTCACCCACGGCTCGACGGTGCCCAGGTCCTCGCCGATCACCACGGCCCCGGCGCGGTGCGCCTCGAGCGCCAGGATGCCGACCAGCGCGTCGTGGTCGTACCGCACGTAGGCGCCGTCGCGCGGCGAGTTGCCGACGGGCACCCACCACAGGCGGAACAGCCCGAGCACGTGGTCGATGCGGATGGCACCGGCGTGCCGCAGCACCGTGCGCAGCATGTCCCGGTAGGGCCGGTAGGCGGCGCGGGCCAGGGCGTCGGGGTGCCACGGCGGCTGCGACCAGTCCTGGCCCTGCTGGTTGTACATGTCCGGCGGTGCCCCGACGGAGGCCCCGGTCGCCAGGACGTCGCGCAGCGCCCAGGCATCGGCCCCCTCGGGGTGCACCCCGACGGCCAGGTCGTGCATGATCCCCAGCGCCATGCCGCCCTCGCGCACGACGCGCTGCGCCCGCTCGAGCTGCTCGTCGGCCACCCACTGCAGCCACGACCAGAACACGACACGGTCGGCCAGCTCGACGGCGGCGGCCGCGACGGCGTCCGACAGCGGGTCGCGCAGGTCGTCCGACCAGCCGGACACGGGTCCGTACCGCTCCACGAGCGCGCACCACAGCGCGAACTCGCGCAACCCCTCGCCCTGCTCCTCGACGAACGCGTCGAACTCCGCCTGGCGGGCGACCGAGCGCGGGTGGCCGAACACGACCTCGAGCGCGGCCCGCTTGGCCGCCCAGGCCGCGTCACGGTCGACCGGGCCGGGGTCGGTGTCCAGCGCGAGCACGGGCTCGGCCGCCCACTCGACGAGCGCGCGGTCCGCCGCGGACAGGTAGGCCGTCTCCCGGACGTCCTCCACGCGGATGTACAGCGGGTTGACGAACCGCCGGGTCGTCGGCAGGTACGGGCTGGGCGTCAGCGGCTCGACGGGCTCCGCGGCGTGCAGGGGGTTCACGAGCAGGAAGTCCGCGTGCCAGCGGTGCGCGGCCAGCCAGCCGAGCTCGGCGAGGTCAGCCAGGTCGCCCACGCCCCACGACGTCCGGGACCGCACCGAGTACAGCTGCGCCATGACGCCCCAGACCGCGCCGTCGCGCAGCCGCTCGGGCAGCTCGAGGCGCTCCGGGGTGACGACGACAGGGCTGTGCGCGTGGGCCGACGGGCCCTCCGCGCGGATCTCGTGCCAGCCCAGCGGCAGGTCGTCGGGGAGGGCGAACGTCGCGCGGCCCACGAGCCGCCCGTCGACCTGCCGCGGCTCGACGACCACGTCGACCTGGACGACCTCGCGCCGCCCGCCGCCGACCTCCGGGTCGAGCTCGAGCCACACCTCGACGGGATCGCCGTGCGTGACGTGCACCGGGACGTTCACCGAGCTGCCCTGCCGCAGCACGACCACCGGGGGCAGCACCCGCCGCCACGGCATGTTCTCGACGTGGTCGAGCGCGAGCGCGACCCGCTCGGGCGTCGACGCGTCCACGCCGAGGGCGCCGAGCACGCGGATGACGGTCTCGTCGCTCGCCTCGTGGTCGTTCCCGTCGTGGCCGCGGTAGGCCGGCACGACGTCGTAGGCGGCGGCGAGCCGCCACAGGTCCTCGTGCAGGGTGGTGTGTGGCACCCCTCGATCCTGCCAGAGCACGCCGGGTGCAGCGCCCCGAGACCCCGGCCCGGCGCGGCGCGGCCGGACGGGTGACCCACCGCGCGACCGCCGGGCGCGACGTAGCCTGGGGCACCGTGACGACCGAGCCGCCGCGCGCCACCGCGCGCCCCGTCCCCCACGCAGCCCCCTACCCGGACGCCCCGCGCGCGGACCTCGTCGAGGACCTGCACGGACGCCGCGTCGCCGACCCGTACCGCGTCCTGGAGGACGCGGACGACGAGCGCACCGCGCGGTGGTCGCGCGCGCAGGACGACCTGTACGCCGGCTACCGGGCGCGGGTGTCCGCCGCCGCGGCCGGCACGCCCTTCGCCGACGCGACGCTGCGCGACCGCCTGGCCGCCCTGCTGGGTGCCGGGTCCGTCGGTGCGCCCGCGTGGCGCGGTGCACGCCGCTTCTCCACCCGCCGCGCCGGCGACCAGGAGCACGCCGTCGTGGTCGTCGCGGAGGCGGGCGCCGACGGCACCGCGACCGAGCGGGTGCTCGTCGACCCGCTCGTGCTCGACGCCGCGGGCACCACCACCCTGGACGCGTGGCAGCCGTCGAAGGAGGGCGACCTGCTCGCGTACCAGGTCTCGCACGGCGGGACCGAGGAGAGCGTGCTGCACGTCCTCGACGTGGCGACCGGCCAGCTCGTCGACGGTCCGATCGACCGCGCCCGCTACTCCCCCGTCGCCTGGCTGCCCGGCGGCGAGGCGTTCTACTACGTGCGCCGCCTCGCCCCGGACCTGGTCCCGGCCGACGAGCAGCAGTACCACCGCCGGGTCTGGCTGCACCGCGTCGGGACGTCCCCGGAGCAGGACGTCGAGGTCTTCGGTGAGGGCCTGGACCTGACCAGCTACTACGGCGTGCAGGTCAGTCGCGACGGCCGGTGGCTGATCGTGTCGGCGTCCGCGGGCACGGCGCCGCGGACGGACGTGTGGATCGCGGACCTCACCGCACCGGGCGCGCACGAGGCACCGGCCTTCGTCGAGGTCGCGGTGGGGCTCGACGCCGAGGTCGGTGCGTGGGTGGGCCGTGACGGACGCCTGTACGTCCACACCGACCTCGACGCGCCCCGCGGCCGGCTCGCGGTCACGGACCCCGCGACCCCGGGCGTGGAGCACTGGACGACGCTGCTGCCGCAGGACGACGTGGCGGTCCTCGAGGACGTCGCGTTCGTCGACGACGGTGACCCGACGCGGCCCTCGGCCCTGCTCGCGTCGTGGCGGCGCCACGCCGTCAGCGAGGTGACCCGGCACGACCCCCGCACGGGTGCGCGCACGGGGCAGGTGCCGCTGCCCGGGCTGGGTTCGATCAGCGGCCTGGTGACGCGCCCCGAGGGGGGTCCCGAGGTCTGGTTCTCCTACACCGACCACGTGACGGTGCCCCACGTGCACCGGTACGACGCCCGCACCGGTGACGTCGACGTGTGGGCGACCCCGCCGGGCGCCCTGCCCGACGTGCCGGCGGTCCACAGCCGGCAGATCGAGGTCGTGAGCGCGGACGGCACGCTCGTGCGCGCGTTCGTGCTGGCGCGTGCCGACCGCGTCGACGCCGAGGGGCGCCCGCTCGCCCCGGCGCCCACCGTCCTGTACGGGTACGGCGGCTTCCAGATCAGCCTGGACCCGGCCTACTCCGCGACGACCCTCGCGTGGGTCGAGGCCGGCGGCGTCTACGTCGTGGCCAACCTGCGCGGCGGCGGCGAGGAGGGCGAGGAGTGGCACCGCGCCGGCATGCGCGGGTCCAAGCAGAACGTCTTCGACGACTTCCACGCCGTCGCCGAGCACCTGGTGGCCGAGGGGTGGACGACCACGGACACGCTGGCCTGCTGGGGCGGCTCGAACGGCGGCCTGCTGGTCGGCGCGGCCGTGACGCAGCGCCCCGACCTGTGGGCCGCGGCCGTCTGCTCGGCGCCCCTGCTCGACATGGTCCGCTACCAGCGGTTCGGCCTGGGCGTGACGTGGACCGAGGAGTACGGCGACGCCGAGGTCCCCGAGGAGCTGGACTGGCTGCTCGGGTACTCGCCCTACCACCGCGTGGTCGACGGGACCGCGTACCCCGCGGTGCTGTTCACCGTCTTCGAGGGCGACTCCCGGGTCGACCCGCTGCACGCGCGCAAGCTCGCCGCCGCCCTGCAGGCGGCCACGACGTCCGACCCGGCGGAGCGGCCCGTCCTGCTGCGCCGCGAGATCGGCGTGGGCCACGGCGCCCGCGCGCTGTCCCGCACCATCGGCCTGTCGGCCGAGCAGCTGCAGTTCGTCGCCGACCGCACCGGTCTGCTGGAGGTCGAGGAGGCATGAGGACCCCGACCGTGTCCGCGGGCGCGTCCCCGAGCGCGTCCCCGACGGCGACCGCGCCGGCGGCGACGGCCGAGGTGACCCCGCCGTCGTTCACCAAGCCCGCCGGTGACAGCTGGCCCACATGGCTCGGCGACTGGTGGGAGTGGTTCGTCGGGGTCCCCCTGCGCATCGTCCTCATCGTCGTCATCAGCGCCCTGGTCCTCCTGCTGCTGCGGCGCACCATCTCCGGCGTCACCCGGCACGTGGCGGAGGGCGATCCCGTCATCGAGCGCGGTGTGCTGCGCCCGATCGGCCGGTCCGAGGTGGGCTCCGTCCTGCTCAAGGCGAACCCGCTCGCCACGGCCCGACGCGCGCAGCGCGCCCGGACCATCGGGTCCGTGCTGCGCTCGACCGCGTCGATCGTGGTCGGCTCCATCGCCGGCCTGCTGGTGCTCGACGCGCTGCACATCAACCTGGCGCCGTTCATCGCGTCCGCCGGGATCGTGGGCGTCGCCGTCGGCTTCGGCGCGCAGAGCCTGGTCAAGGACTTCCTGTCCGGCCTGTTCATGCTGCTGGAGGACCAGTACGGCGTGGGCGACGTCGTGGACATCGGCCCGGCGACCGGCACCGTGGAGAACGTCGGGCTGCGGGTGACCAAGGTGCGCGACGACAGCGGCACCCTCTGGTACGTCCCCAACGGCTCCATCGTCCGCGTGGGCAACAAGACCCAGGGGTTCAGCACCGCGCTGGTCGAGGTGGACGTCGACTACTTCGTCGACCTCGACGAGGCGCGCGGCCTGCTGACCGAGGCGGCCCGCCGGGTGGCGACCGACCCCGTGGTCGGCGCCTACCTGCAGGGCGAGCCCGAGGTCACGGGCGCCGAGAAGCTCGCGGCCGACGCCGTCGGGCTGCGCCTTTCCGTGAGGACCGCCCCGGCCATGCAGTGGGAGGTGGCCCGGCACCTGCGCCTCGCGGTGCGGCAGGCGCTCGAGGCGGCCGGCGTGCCGCTGGCCGGGCAGCGGGACGCCCTGGTGGCGCACCAGGAGCGCCTGGGGCTGATCCCGACGTCGGCGGACGACGGCGCGGGGGGCAGCGGCGGCACGACTCCCGGCGGGGCCGCCGGCACCCCGCAGGGCGACGCGCAGCAGGGCGACGTGGAGCAGCAGGGCGACGCCTCGCCGCGGGATCCCCACGACACCCCGGTGCACGACGTGGTCGAGCGCCGCGAGCCCCCGCCACCGCCGGCGGGCTGACGGTCCGTCAGCCGGCCGTCCAGCCCAGTACCGGACGGCCGGCCTCGACCCGCTCGCCCTCGGGGACGAGGAGCGTGACGTCGACGGCCTCGGCCTGCAGCGCCACGACCGGGCACATCGTCGACAGGCCCGCCGCGGCCACGTCCACCGGCGACCAGGTGAGCACGCGGTCACCCGCCCGCACGCGACGGCCGCGCTCGACGTGCAGCTCGAAACCCTGACCCGCCAGGGTCACGGTGTCGATGCCGACGTGGACCAGCACCGCGCGTCCGTCGTCGAGCTCGAGCGCGAAGGCGTGCGGGTGCAGCGCGCCGACGACGCCGTCGCACGGCGCGAGCACGTCCTGCCGACCGGTCCGGTCCGGTTCGACCGCGAGCCCGGGCCCGACCATCTGCTCGGCGAACACCGGGTCGGGGACGGCCGTCAGCGGCCGCACCACTCCCGGGACGGGGCTCGTCAGCCGCAGCTGCGCCACGCGGCGGCCGGTCTCAGCGCAGGGTGTCGAGCTCGGCGGCGAGGTTGTCGGCCTCGGGTCCCACGATCACCTGCACGATGCGGCCCGAGCGCACGACGCCGAACGCGCCGCTCGCCTTGAGCGCCGCCTCGTCGACCAGCTGCGCGTCACCGACCTCGACCCGCAGCCGCGTGATGCAGGGCTCGAGGTCCACGACGTTGGCCTCGCCGCCCAGTGCGGCCAGGATCTGCTCTGCCTTGCTCAATGGGTCTCCCTGGTTCGTCGTCGCCGGCGCCCGGGTGCGGCGACGACGGGTACCCGCCGACGGCATCGACCGGGCGTGCGCGGTCGGACCCCAGGCTACCGCCGCGCCACCGCCCGGCGCCCCTGCCACCGCGGCAGGGGCGTGGCGCACGCCGGCGGGGTGTGCCGGGTGCGCGACCGCGTTGGACCTCGGCGTGGGCCCGGGCCAGACTGCGGGGGCACGGCGACGACGGCGGCCGCACGACCGTCCCCTCGTCCCGGCGGGTACCGAGGAGGTCCGGGGTGGGCAGCACGTACGTCGTCCGAGGCATCGGCGTGAGCCCGGGACGCGTGGTGGGGCCCGCGGTGCGCCTGCCCGACGCCGTCGCCGAGCCGCCCGCCGGCCGGCGTCTGCCGCCGGGCTCCGACACCGGCGCGGCCGCCGAGCGGGTCGCCGCGTCCGCGGCGGCCGTGCGTGACGAGCTCGACGCCGCGGCGCAGGCCGCCGAGGGCGACAGCGCCGCGCTGCTGCACGCGACGGCCGCGATGGCGGCGGACCCCTCCCTGGTCGCCGACGCCCAGCAGCGGGTGCGTGACGAGCACCTCGTCCCCGAGCGGGCCGTGTGGGAGGCCGCGGACGCGGTCGCCGCCGAGCTCCAGCTGCTGGGCGGGTACATGGCCGAGCGCGTGCGCGACGTGACCGACGTGCGGGACCGGCTGGTGGCCCACCTGACGGGACTGCAGGCACCCGGCGTGCCGGTCCGCCCGTACCCCTACGTGCTGGTCGCGCCCGACCTGGCGCCGGCCCTCACCGCGACGCTCGACCCGCAGCGCGTGCTCGCGGTGGTCACGGCCGCCGGCGGGCCCACGTCGCACACCGCGATCCTCGCGCGGTCGCGTGGCATCCCGGCGGTCGTCGCCGCGGCCGGGGCGCTGGACCTCGCCGAGGGCACGCAGCTGCTCGTGGACGGCGCCGCCGGCACCGTCGTCCCCGACCCGACGGACGACGCCGTGCGGCGCGTCCGCGCCCGGGGTGCGGCGCCGCGCACCTTCGACGGGGACGGACGCACGGCGGACGGCCACCGCGTGGAGCTGCTCGCCAACGTCGGCGACCCCGCCGACGCGCAGGCGGCGGCCGACGCGGGCGCCCAGGGTGTCGGGCTGTTCCGCACCGAGTTCGCGTTCCTCGACCGCACGCAGGCGCCGGACGTCGACGAGCAGACCGCCGCGTACGGCCGCGTGCTGGCAGCCTTCGCGGGCCGCAAGGTCGTGGTGCGGACCCTCGACGCGGGGGCGGACAAGCCCCTGCCGTTCCTGCACGCGGCACCCGAGGCGAACCCCGCACTGGGGGTGCGCGGCCTGCGCGTGGCCCAGGAGCGCCCCGACGTCCTCGAGGACCAGCTCACGGCGATCGCGCGTGCGGCCGCCGAGCACCCGGGCACCACCACGTGGGTCATGGCACCGATGGTCGCCACGGTCGACGAGACCGAGGCGTTCGTCGCCGCGTGCGCCCGGCACGGCCTGCCCACCGCCGGGATCATGGTCGAGATCCCGAGCGCGGCGCTGCTGGCCGGCCCCCTGCTCGCCCACGCGCACTTCGCGAGCATCGGCACCAACGACCTCACGCAGTACACGATGGCCGCCGACCGGCTGCTCGGGGCGGTCGCGGGCCTGTCCGACGCGTGGCAGCCGGCGGTGCTGCGGCTCGTGGAGGCCACCGCGCTGGGTGGGGCCGCCCAGGCGCGGCCCGTCGGTGTCTGCGGGGAGGCGGCCGCGGACCCGGCACTGGCGGTGGTCCTGGTCGGGCTCGGTGTGACGTCGCTGTCGATGACGCCCCGGGCGCTGCCCGACGTCGCCGCGGTGCTGGCCGCCACCGACCTGGCGACATGCCGCGTGCTGGCACGTCGTGCCGCCGACGCGGCGAGCGCCGCCGACGCCCGTGCCGCGGTGCGCGCGGGCCTGCCCGTGCTGGACGAGCTCGGGCTGTGACGGCCGTCGGGGGTGGCGCGACGCACACCCCGGCCCCGTCCGGCCAGGCGGGGCAGCGTGTGAGGATGGGCGGCGTGAGAGACGACTCGTTCTACGCGGCCGTCGGCGGGCACGAGACGTTCGTCCGGCTCGTCGACGAGTTCTACCGCGGCGTCGCGGCGGACCCGGTGCTGCAGCCGATGTACCCCGAGGAGGACCTCGGGCCTGCGGCCGAGCGCCTCACCCTCTTCCTCGAGCAGTACTGGGGCGGACCCACGACCTACTCCGAGCAGCGCGGCCACCCCCGCCTGCGGATGCGGCACGCCCCGTACAAGGTCAACCCCGACGCGCGCGACCGCTGGCTGCGGCACATGCGGACCGCCGTGGACTCGCTCGACCTCGCACCCCTGCACCGCGGCCAGCTGTGGGACTACCTCGAGCGCGCGGCCCACTCCATGCTCAACACCTTCGAGGACTGACCCATGACGCTGCCCGACGCGAGCCACGACCCCGTCGGGGCGGTGCTGCGTGCCCTGGACCTGACCGCCGACCCGAGCGAGCCGGACACGTTCGAGGGGCTCAGCCTCCCGCAGCCGCAGGGCCGCGTGTTCGGCGGGCAGGTCCTGGCGCAGGCGCTGCTCGCGGCGGGCCGCACCGTCCCGGACGGCCGCCTGCCGCACTCGCTGCACGGCTACTTCCTGCGGCCCGGGGACGACTCCGCGCCCATCGGCTTCGCGGTCGAGCGGCTGCGCGACGGCCGCTCGTTCTCCGCCCGCCGCACGCACGCGCTGCAGGGCGGCGCACCGATCCTGTCGATGATCGCGTCGTTCCAGGAGCGGCAGCCCGGCATCGAGTACGCGCAGACGCCCCCCGACGTCCCGGACCCGGAGGAGGTCGGCTCGGCCCTCGACGCGCTCGGTGACGTCGACCACCCGATGGCCCGGTTCTGGGCGCAGGAGTCCGCGTTCGACCTGCGCCACGTCGACGGGTCGATCTACCTGCGCGCCGGCGCCCAGGGCAGCCAGGGCGACCAGTGCGTCTGGGCGCGGGCCCGCGGCCCCGTCCCCGACGACCAGCTGCTGCACCGTGCGCTGCTGGCGTACGGCTGCGACCAGATCATGCTCGAGCCGGTGCTGCGCCGCGCCGGCCGGCCGTGGGCGACGCCGGGGCTGTCCATGGCGAGCCTCGACCACGCCATGTGGTGGCACCGCGACGTCCGCGTCGACGACTGGCTGCTGTTCGTCCAGACGTCCCCGAGCGCCCAGGGCGGGCGCGGCCTGGGTGCGGCGCGGGTGTTCGACCGGGAGGGCACGCTCGTCGCCTCCATCGCGCAGGAGGGCATGGTCCGGGTCCCGGACTGACGCCGGCGTCCCCGCGGGCACCGGGTCCGCGCCGGGTCCGCACCGGTCCGTCCACCGCCGGTCCGCCCGTCGCGGTCCACGGCTCCCGCGTCCCGCTCGACGAGCGCGGCCCGCGCCGGCGGGCGAGACTCTGCGGCATGGTCCGGCTCCGACGTGTGCGCCTCGACCAGCCCGGCTGGACGCGCCGCCGGGCCGGGCGCGGCTTCGTGTACCTCGACCACGAGCGGCGCCGCATCGACGAGCCGGAGCACCTCGAGCGCCTCTCCACGCTCGCGATCCCGCCGGCCTGGCGCGAGGTCTGGATCAGCCCGTGGCACAACGGCCACATCCAGGCCGCCGGGCTGGACGAGGCGCAGCGCCGTCAGTACCTGTACCACCTGCAGTGGCAGGCCCGGCGGGCCCGGCTCAAGCACGAGCACGTGCTGCAGGTGGCCCGCCGGCTGCCGGCCGCGCGCCGGCGGGTGCGGGCGGACCTGGCGCTCGAGGGCATGCCGCGGGACAAGGCGCTGGCCCTGGCGTTCCGCCTGCTGGACCGCGCCTACCTGCGGGTCGGCACCGAGGGCTACACCCGCCGGCACGGCTCGTTCGGCCTGGCGACGCTGCGCCGCGAGCACGTGCGCGTGCTGTCCGACGCGGACGGCTCCCCCGGCGCGGTGCACCTCGTCTTCCCCGCGAAGTCGGGGCAGATCCGCGACACGGTCGTCGACGACGAGACGGTCGCCGAGCTGGTCCGCACGCTGCTGCGACGCCGCGACGACAGCCCGGAGCTGCTGGCGTGGCGCGACGACGCGGGGTGGCACGACGTGACGAGCAACGACGTCGGGGCGTACGTGCGCGACCGGCTCGGCGAGGCGACACCCAAGGACTTCCGCACGTGGCACGCCACCGTGCTGGCGGCCCGCGGCCTGGCGGAGGGCGGTCCGCCCCCGCGCAGCGAGCGGGGACGCCGCCGCGTCGTCGCGTCGGTCGTCAAGGCGGTCTCCGAGGAGCTCGGCAACACCCCCACGGTCGCCCGGTCGTCGTACATCGACCCGCGGGTGATCGAGCTGTGGGAGCGCGGCGAGACGATCGCGCCGACACGCTCGCAGCACGTGGCGGAGCGGCGCACCCTCGCGCTCCTGACGGGCTGAGCGCCCCGGGTGCGGCCCCGCTCGCCCGGCCGCAGACTGCCCGGATGAGCGACGCGCGCCCCGACGCCCCGGGCCCCGGGCACGGCGACGACCCCGGGCACGGGACCGGCCCCCAGGCCGACCTCGCGCCCGAGCCGGTCGTGCGCACCCTGGAAGGGCTCGTGCCGGGCACCGGCCCGGACGGCCGACCCCGCCCCGATGCCCCGCTCGTGGCGGTCACGGGGGTGACCGGGTACGTCGGGGGACGGCTGGTGCCCGAGCTGCTCGCCGCCGGGTACCGGGTGCGGGCCCTGGCGCGGCACCCGGAGCGGCTGCGCGGACGACCGTGGTACGACGACGTGGAGGTCGTTGCGGCGGACGCCGGTGAGCCGGATCAGATCCGTGCGGCACTCGAGGGCTCCGACGTGGCGTACTACCTGATCCACTCGCTGGGCACCGGCCGGACCTTCGAGCAGCGCGACCGCCACACGGCGCTGGTCTTCGCCCAGGCGGCGCGTGAGGCGGGCGTGGGTCGGATCGTCTACCTGGGCGGTCTGTACCCCGAGGGCGAGGAGCTCTCACCCCACCTGGCGTCGCGCACGGAGGTCGGGGAGATCCTGCTGGCGTCCGGCGTGCCGACGACGGTGCTGCGTGCGGCGGTGGTCCTCGGCTCGGGCTCGGCGTCCTTCGAGATGATGCGGTACCTCACGGAGCGGCTCCCGGCCATGACCGTGCCGCGCTGGGTGCAGAACCGGATCCAGCCCATCGCGATCCGCGACGTGCTGCGCTACCTCGTCGGGTCGGCCGCGATGCCGCCCGACGTGTCGCGGGCCTTCGACATCGGCGGGCCGGACGTCCTGACGTACCGCGACATGATGCAGCGGTACGCGCGCATCGCCGGGCTGCCGCGGCGGGCCATCGTCGCGGTCCCGGTGCTGAGCCCACGGCTGTCGAGCCTGTGGGTGTCGCTGGTCACGCCCGTGCCCGGCGGGCTCGCACGCCCGCTGGTGGAGTCCCTGGTCCACGAGGTGGTGTGCGACGAGCACGACATCGCGCGGTACGTGCCGGACCCGCCGGACGGGCTCATCGGCTTCGACCGTGCCGTGCGCCTCGCGCTGGCCCGCGTCCAGGGCGCCGGCGTCACCACCCGGTGGTCGTCCGCGACGCCGCCCGGGGCTCCCAGCGACCCGCTGCCCTCCGACCCCGACTGGGCGGGCGGCACCCTGTTCGTCGACGAGCGCCGCGTCCGCGTCGACGCCTCCCCCGCCGCGCTGTGGCGCGTGGTGGAGGCGGTGGGCGGCGAGCGCGGCTGGTACTCGTGGTCGCTCGCCTGGCGGGTGCGCGGGCTGCTGGACCGGGTCGTGGGCGGTCCGGGGCTGCGCCGCGGTCGCCGCGACCCTGCACGGCTGCTGCTCGACGACGCCGTCGACTTCTGGCGCGTGGAGCAGATCGTCCCTGGCCGGCTGCTGCGGCTGCGGGCCGAGATGCGGCTGCCCGGGCTGGCGTGGCTCGAGCTGCGCGTGGAGCCCGCCGACACGCCCCTGGACGACGACGGGACGCCCGCCGTGCCCGACGACACCCCGTGGGAGCCGTCCGAGTGGCGACGGCCGCCCGTGGTGTTCGCGCAGCGCGCCCTGTTCCACCCGCACGGCCTGGCCGGGCAGCTGTACTGGTGGGCGGTCTACCCGTTCCACGGGGTGGTGTTCGGCGGCATGCAGCGCAACGTCGCCCGTGCGGCCCGGTCGGCCGAGCGGGCCCGGCGCGACCTGGCACCGTCGGCGGGTGGGGGCACGACGGCCGCGGCGACCACCGGCCCGTACCCCGCCGCGGTCATGCCCGGCGGCGGATGACCACCGGCTCCTCGACGTACGGCTCCCAGACCGCACGCTCCTGCGCGGTCAGCCGGCGCGGTGCGCCCGTCGCGGAGTCGACCAGCACGATCGTCGTCGTCGCGCGTGCGTAGACCTCCGAGCCCGCCACGGCGGTCGGCGCGTCCCGGACCTCGTAGCAGACGTCGAGGCTGGCACCCCCCAGGTGCCCGATCCACAGCTCGATGACGACCGGCGCGCGCCGGTACGGCAGCGGCCGGACGTACTGGATCTCCTGCCGAGCGACCAGCGTCGAGGTCAGCGCACCCGGCCCGGCGTCGAGCACCGCGGTGGCCCGTGCCCCGTCGGGGACGACGCCGTCCGGACCCTCGGGGTGGCGCCAGAACACCTCGATGCGCGCCTCCTCCAGGAGCCGCAGCATCTCGACGTTGTTCACGTGGGCGTACGCGTCCATGTCGGACCAGCGCAGCTGGACCGGGACCTCGATCCTCGCCATCGACTTCCCTCCTGTGCCGGCCGCGACGGTTCGTCCGGCCTCGTGCGGCCCCGCGCGGTGCCCCGCGGTGCGACGGCGGGCACGGCGGCCGACGTCGATCCTGCCGCACGGACGGGTGGGAGTACGCACGACCGGCACGGGTCCAGGCCCTTCGCGGGTCCACCCCCCACGGCCCTCGTCCGCCACGGGCGCGCCGCCCGCCGGGGTCAGCGAGCCGCGGCGCGGGCGGCCAGGTCCCGGCAGCTGCGCAGCGAGGCGACCTCCTGGGCGACCGGGTCGACGACGAGACGACGTGCCACGTCCTGGACCGCTGCGCGCAGCCGACGCCGGGCGGACCGGGCACGCGCCCGGGCACCCCACCGAGCGGCCACCGCACCGAGCGCCGCCACCAGCAGCCCGGCGAGCACGCCGCCCACCAGCAGCACGGTGGGGGCAGGTGCGGGTCCCCACACCGGGGTCACCGGGTCGGGCAGCTGCAGGTACGCCAGCACCGCGAGGCCGGCCAACCAGAGGGCTCCGGCGACGGCGGCTGCGAGCAGCAGCCACTGCACGGCACCGACCGCGCGCCACCACCAGACCGGGCGCTCGGGGAGCAGGCGGGTACGGGCGACGGCCAGGTCGAGGGCGTCGGGCAGGTCCGCCGTGGTGACGCGCGCCCGCGCCGCCAGCACCCACGCGTCCGGTGCCCCGGCGAGGACCGCGTCGGTGTGGTCCCGCACCGCCGTCGCGGCACGCGCCCGCTGGGCCGGGCCGGCGGGCGGCAGCGACGTGGGCGCCACCTCGTCGCCCACCGCGCGTGGCGCCAGGTGCAGCCGGCGCAACGGGTCCGGGCGCAGCCGGGCGAGCCACCGCACGGGCGGCCAGCCGGTGTGCGCGACGGCCCGGCGCACCGCGGACCGGCGCACGGCCGCGACGACGGTCGGCACCCCCGCGGCGTCCTCCAGCGCTGCGACCAGGTCGTCCGCCCGCGCGGACCGCTGCCGTCCCCCCGGGACGTCGCGGCACGCGTCGGCCACCTCCAGCGCTGCCGCGCGCACGTCCGCCACCCACCGCCGGTTGCCGGCCTCGCGACGCTCGACCGCCCGCGCGACGAGCGCACGCAGGTCGGCCACGCCGTCGCCGCTGCGGGCCGAGGCGGCCACGACACGGGCACGCGGGAGCCCGTCGTCCGCGGCGAGGCGGCGCAGGTCCGCCACCACCGCGGCCACGTCGGCGGCCGGGAGGCGGTCCGCCTGGTTGAGCACGAGCACCACGACGTCGTCACGGCCCGCGAGCGGGCGCAGGTACCGCTCGTGCAGGGCCCCGTCGGCGTACTTCTGGGGGTCGACGACCCACACCAGCAGGTCCGCGCGCGCGACCAGCCGCTCGGCGCGCAGCCGGTGCTCCACGACCACGGAGTCGTGGTCCGGCAGGTCCAGCAGCACGAGCCCGGTCGCGAGCCCCGCCGCGGGCGGCACGGCGTGTCGTCGACGCACCTCGAGCCAGTCCAGCAGCCGCCCGGGGCCCGTGCCGTCCGGGTCCTCGCCGACGACGACCGCCAGCGGGTGGGACGTCGTGGGTCGCTGCACGCCGGTCGCCGCGAGCTCGTCCCCGACGAGCGCGTTGAACAGCGAGGACTTGCCCGACCCGGTGGCTCCCGCCAGTGCGACGACGGTGTGCTCGGCCGACAGGCCCGCGCGCTCCCGCACCCGGTCCAGCACGTCCCGGGTGCGCGCGACCAGCGGCTCGGGCAGGCGCTCCCCGCCCGCGTCCAGGGCTGCGGACAGCGCGTCGAGGCGCTCGTCCAGGGTCGGGCTCATGCGTCGTCCCGCGGGCGGCCGCCGAGCAGCCGCCGCCACCAGCCGCCGCGCGCGGTCGGCTCGTCCCCCGGCGGTGTGGTCTCCCCGGGCGCGCCGGTCGCGGTGCCAGGGGTCCCGTCCCCGCGCGTCCACCCGGCACCGCGCAGCGCGGCGCCGACAGCGGGCGACGAGGCGCTCGGCGCCGCGGCAGGGCGCCCGGCACGGTCGGCGTGCGCGGCCCGCTCGACGTCCGCGGCCACGGCGCGCAGCCCGGCACCGTCCGCCCGGGCGGCACCGAGCGCGTCGAGCTGGGCCGTGTACCGCTCGGCCTCGCGGGCCAGCAGGTCCGTCACGCGGGCGTCGAGCCGCTCGCGGGCCTCGACGGTGAGGCGCCGCACGGCGTCGTCACCGAAGACCGCCTCCAGGAGCTTCTGGGCGACGACCGCCGTGCCACCGGCGATCCCGACCTCGATGCCGGTCAGCCCGCCCGTGGACGCGAACGCGAGGACCATCAGGCTGACGCCGGCGACGTTGACGCCGAACGAGAGGTAGCGGGCGGTGCCGCGACGGGACTGCCCCTGCTCGCGCACGAGCTCGAGGACGTCGGACTGCCAGCCGCGGACCTGCGCGTCCACCTCGGCCCGCAGCGTGGTGGACGCGCGGGCGAGGTCGAGGCCCTGGAGCAGCGCGGCGCCCGCGGGGTCGCCCCGCCACGCGGCGTGGGTGCGCTCCGCGGCCTCGTCCGCGGCATCCAGGACCACCGCCGCCAGCCCGTGCGCGATGGCCTGCTCGACGCGCGGCGCCGGCGCGGGCGTGCCGCGGAAGAACCCCGTGACGGCGTCGCGCACCCGCCCGACGCCCTGCTCGACCGACCGCAGCAGGTCGCCCGTGCCGACGAGCTCCTGCCAGCGGGCCAGGACCTCGCCGCGCAGCATCGCGCCGTCGGAGGTCGCGGCGCGCACGTGCGCGGCGCCGTCGTCGTAGGCGGCCGCCACGGTCCGGCGCAGTCGTGCGTCGGTCGCGACCTGCACGTCGGCGGCGTCCGCGAGCACGTGGCTGCGCCGTACCAGGTCGTCCACCACACCGTCGCGGGTCGCCGTCGCCACCGCCTCGCGCGCGGGTGCGTCGGCGCCCAGGGCGGTGAGCCACGTGGCCACGTCCGCGACCGCCTGCTCCGGCAGCAGCCCGTCCGTGAGCGGCGCCTCGGGCACCAGGAACAGCGGGGCGTCCGGCAGCCCGTTCTCGTCCATCATGCGGCGCAGGTCCTGCACGACCTCCTCCGTGCCGGGGTCGACGCGGTCGACGACGAGCGCGACCTGCGCGTGCCGCGCTGCCGCCCGGTGCAGCAGGTCCCACGGGACGGCGTCGGCGTAACGTGCCGCGGTGGTGACGAACAGCCACAGGTCGGCGGCGTCGAGGAGCTGCGCCGCCAGGCGCCGGTTGCCGACGTCCACGGAGTCCACGTCGGGGGCGTCGAGCAGCGCGAGCCCGCGCGGCAGCGCGTCGGAGGCGACGAGCCGCAGAGCGCGCGCCGGGTCGACCTGTGCGTCGTCCCCGCGCGCGCCGGCGCCGGGGTGACCGGTGAGCCGGGCGAGGCCGGGCAGCACGCGGTCCGTGGAGTACCAGCGCTCGTCGAGCGGGTGGTGCACGAGGACCGGTGCCCGGGTGGTGGGGCGCAGCACGCCCGGCGCCGAGACCTCCGACCCCAGGAGGGAGTTGACGAGGGTGGACTTGCCCGCACCGGTCGAGCCGCCGACGACGACCAGGAGCGGCGCGGACCGTGCCCGCAGCCGCGGCAGCAGGTAGTCGTCGAGCTGGGTCAGCGCGGCCGCCCGGTCGGTGCGCGCGACGTCGACCCCGGGGGCCTCGAGCGGGAGGGTGAGGGCGCCCAGGCGGGCCTGGAGCCGCTCGAGCGTGCCGAGGAGCCCGTCCCCCGCGTCGGCCGGGGCCACGTGCGGGTCGCTGACCTCGGGCTCCGTCATGCCGGACAGTCTGCCCGACCGTTCCCGAGGCAGCCCGTCGACGGAGGCCGGTGCCGCTGAGAGCGGACGCCGGACCCGCGACGGCCCGGACGCGCGTGCTCGTCCGGGCCGTCGGGTGGTGCGGGCTGCGTCAGTCGCGGCGCAGCTTGCGGTATGTCACCCGGTGCGGGCGGGCCGCGTCGGCGCCGAGCCGCTGGACCTTGTTCTCCTCGTACGAGGCGAAGTTCCCCTCGAACCAGTACCAGCTCGCCGGGTTCTCCTCGGTGCCCTCGTACGCGAGGATGTGCGTGGCGACACGGTCGAGGAACCACCGGTCGTGGGACACCACGACGGCGCAGCCGGGGAACTCGAGCAGGGCGTTCTCGAGCGAGCCGAGCGTCTCGACGTCGAGGTCGTTGGTCGGCTCGTCGAGCAGCAGCAGGTTGCCGCCCTGCTTGAGCGTGAGTGCCAGGTTGAGGCGGTTGCGCTCACCACCGGACAGCACGCCCGCGGGCTTCTGCTGGTCCGGGCCCTTGAAGCCGAACGCGGCGACGTACGCACGCGACGGCATCTCGACGTTGCCGACCTTGAGGTAGTCGAGCCCGTCGGACACGACCTCCCACAGGGTCTTCTTGGGGTCGATGCCACCGCGCGACTGGTCGACGTACGAGATGGAGACCGTCTCGCCGACCTTGAGGTCGCCCCCGTCGAGGGGCTCCAGGCCGACGATCGTCTTGAAGAGCGTCGTCTTGCCGACGCCGTTGGGGCCGATGACACCGACGATGCCGTTGCGCGGCAGCGTGAAGCTCAGCCCGTCGATGAGCTGGCGACCGTCGAAGCCCTTCTGCAGGTTCGTGGCCTCCAGGACGACCGACCCCAGGCGCGGGCCCGGCGGGATCTGGATCTCCTCGAAGTCGAGCTTGCGCGTGCGGTCGGCCTCGGCAGCCATCTCCTCGTAGCGCGCCAGACGCGACTTCGACTTGGTCTGCCGGCCCTTCGCGTTGGACCGCACCCACTCGAGCTCGTCCTTCAGGCGCTTGGCGAGCTTGGCGTCCTTCTTGCCCTGGACCTGCAGGCGCTCCTGCTTCTTCTCCAGGTACGTGGAGTAGTTGCCCTCGTACGGGTACAGCCGGCCACGGTCGACCTCGCAGATCCACTCCGCGACGTGGTCGAGGAAGTACCGGTCGTGGGTGACGGCGAGGATCGCGCCGGGGTACTGCTGCAGGTGCTGCTCGAGCCACAGCACGGACTCGGCGTCCAGGTGGTTGGTGGGCTCGTCGAGCAGCAGCAGGTCGGGCTTCTCGAGCAGCAGCTTGCACAGCGCGACCCGGCGACGCTCACCACCGGACAGCACCGACACGTCGGCGTCCGGCGGCGGGCAGCGCAGCGCGTCCATCGCCTGCTCGAGCTGGGCGTCCAGGTCCCAGGCGTCGGCCGCGTCGATGGCCTCCTGCAGCTGACCCATCTCCGCCAGCAGCGCGTCGAAGTCGGCGTCCGGGTCCGCCATCAGGGCGGAGATCTCGTTGTAGCGGTCGAGCTTGCCCTTGATCTCGGCGACGCCCTCCTCGACGTTGCCGAGGACCGTCTTCTCCTCGTTCAGCGGCGGCTCCTGCTGCAGGATGCCCACCGTGTAGCCCGGGGAGAGCCGCGCCTCACCGTTCGACGGCTGGTCGAGGCCCGCCATGATCTTGAGGATCGTGGACTTACCCGCCCCGTTGGGTCCGACGACGCCGATCTTCGCGCCGGGCAGGAAGTTGAGGGAGACGTCGTCGAGGATGACCTTGTCGCCGTGCGCCTTGCGCGCCTTGTACATGGTGTAGATGAACTCAGCCACTGAGTGCTCGTCCGCTCCTCGTAGGTCTGGTGGTGCCGCGGGCCGGGGCGCGCGCTCCCCTGCCGCACCGAGGTGCGGGCAAGGGGTCGCGCTGTCACCGCCCGGCCGCCGGCGCCGGATGCCGATCCACCAGCCTAGGCGATCACCCGCGTGCGGCGAGCGCCAGACCCTCCGGCTCGTCCGCCGGCGGCGCCTCGTCGGCGGCGGACGCCCACGGGTCGTCCGGGAACACGCCGCCGTCCGACCCCGTGACCTCGGGCAGGACGGTCAGGTCCGACTCGGAGCCGTCGCCCGGCAGGTCGTCCCGGCGGCGCGCGCCCGCCATGGTCCGGCGGAACTGCGCCGTGCCGTACGCCAGGTCGTGGCCGACCGCCAGCGCCTCCAGCACCAGCTCGGTGCGCGCCGTACCGTCCTGCGCGACCCACTCCGACTGCCCGAGCCGCCCCACCACCACGACCGGGTCGCTCTTGCGCAGCGACGCCGCGAGGTTGACCGCGACCGTGCGCCAGGCCTTCACCGTGAACCACAGCGTCGGGCCGTCGCGGAAGGCGCCGGTCTGCCGGTCGAGCACGCGCCGGGTGGAGGCCAGCCGGAACTGCGCGTACGGCACGCCGCCGACCCCGTCGAGGTGGTAGCTGCGCACGTCGGATCCGACCCACCCGACGACCGTCACGTCCTGCGTGTGCGTTCCCATCGAGGTCCCCTGTCTGCCCTGGCCCCGCGAGCGCGGGGCGTCGAGCAGCCATCGTGGGACGCGAGCGGGCGGCACCGGGCAGGGCGGTGCCCACCGGTGGAGCCGGGCGGCACGGGCGAGGGCTGTGGGCGGCTCGAGAGCCCCGAGGACCCCGTCGGACGTGGCGTCAGTCCGCTGCGAGGGCCTGCGCGGCCAGCTCCCGCGCGTGCCGGTGCTCCGCGAGCACGTCCTGCGTGGGGGTCAGCAGCCGCCCTCGGGCAGCAGCCTCGATCGCGGCACGGCCGTCCGTCACGACACGTTCCCCCCGCGTCCGGGCGGCCCGCCCCCGCACCAGCAGCGACGCCACCAGGAGCACGAGCGCCAGCGCGAGCACGCCGGCCACCACCGCGCCCGGCGGCACCCAGGGCAGCGCCGCGCCCTGCGCGTCGGCGACGAGCAGCCCGGCGCCGACGAGGCCGGCCACCCCCGCCAGCGCGGCCAGCACCAGCAGCACCACCGCAGCCCGGGACCGGCGGGCCGCCACCGGCACGTGCGCGAGCGCGTCCGTCACCGCCAGCCGCAGCTCGACCGTGGTCGCGACACGGTCGCGCAGGTCGGCCGCCCACCGCTGCGGCAGCCCCTGCGTCGCCCCGGAGAGCCAGGACGCGCGGGCCAGCCCCACGCCGTCGGCGTGCACGTCGCCCAGCCGGGGTGCCCGGCCGGACCCGCCGCGCACGGCCGCCGCGACGGCCGCCCCGACGGCCGTCAGCCCGGCCGCCGCGGCCAGCCGGTCGACGACGACCCCGAGCGCCAGCGCGTTCGGCGCAGGCTCACGCGGTGCGACCTGCGTGAGCACCGCACGGGCGGCGTCGGCGAGCTCGGCGTCGGCGTGCGCGGCCGCCACGGACCGGCGCGCCACGGCCTGGGCGAGCACGTCGCGCAGCTCGCGGACCCCGTCACCGGTGAGGGCCGACACGGGGTGCACGGCGACGTCGGGCAGCCCGTCCTCGACGAGCAGCCGCCGCACGTCCGCCGCGAGGTCGGCACGCACCTCGGCGGGCACCGTGTCCACCTGGTTCAGCACCACGAGCATCGAGGAGTCGCGCCCCGTCATGCGCTGCAGGTAGCCGGAGTGCAGCGCGTCGTCGGCGTACTTCTGGGGGTCGACGACCCACACGAGCAGGTCGACCTGGGGCAGCACGCGGTCGACGACGTCGCGGTGCTCCGGCGCGATGGAGTCGTGGTCGGGCAGGTCGAGCAGGACCAGCCCGCGCAGCGACGCCTCCCGGTCCCCGTCCAGCAGGCTCTCGCGCTCGATGCGGTGCTCCGGCTCCACGCCGATCCAGTCGAGCAGCGCGTCGCCGTCCCCGCCCCAGACGCACGCCGTGACGCGCGAGGTCGTGGGCCGCCGCACTCCGACGTCGGCGAACTGCAGCCCGCTGACGGCGTTGAACAGGCTGGACTTGCCGGAGCCGGTGCCCCCCGCCAGGGCGACGACGGTGTGGTCGACCCCGAGGGCCAACCGCTCGCGCACCCGGTCGATGGTGGCGCCGACCTCCGCCACGACCGCGGGGTCGAAGCGTGCACCGCCGACCGCCAGCGCACCGTCGAGCGCGTCGACGCGCCCCTCGAGCGCGGCGGTCGTCGCGCCGCGGACGGCGCCGTCCGGTGTGGCCGGCACCACCGGCGGGGGCTCGTCACCGTCCGGGACGGGCGGTGCCGCCGGCGTGCTGGTCGGGTCGTCGCTCACGTCAGGCCCTTCAGGACGGCGAGGCGCAGCCGCAGCCGCGACGACGCGTCGGCCGCGAGGTCGGGGTCGTCGAGCGCCCGGCCGGCGATGGTGCGCTCGAGGTCGACCTGGGCGCGGGCGCGCCGCTCGAGGTCGTCGCGCAGCGTCGCGACGAGGTCGTCCCCCGCGCCACCGAGCAGTGTGCGGGCAGCCTCGGCAGCCTCGTCGACACCGCTCGCGGCGGCCAGCGCGAGGGCTGCCAGCGCGTCCTCACCGACGGCCTTGGCGACCTGCGCGCGACGACGGGCGTCCGCGCCGCCGCCCGCCAGGGTCGCGCGTGCGGCGCGGGAACCCTCACCGACCCAGGCACGCGCGGCCCGCTCGGCCGCGGACACGCGCGAGGCGTCGCCGTCCGGCCAGCGCTCGAGGACCGACGATGCACCGGCGGGTGCGCCCGGACCGGTCAGCGCGGCCCGCAGGGCCTCGTCGCCACGCTGCCCGACGGCCGTGAGCACCGCCGTCGTGGACGTCGTGAGGTCGGTGAGCAGCGGGGCGACGGCCGTCCCGCGGCCACGGCCGGTGCGGGCGGTGCCGCGCACGCGGCCGGATCGGCCGACGAGCCGGGCGAAGGGCGCACGCTGCGCGGCGAGCTCGGCCCAGCGGGCCCGCACCGCGCCGTCCGCGACGGCCCCGGCGCGGATCGTCTCCACCGCCGCGTCACGGGGCGCCGCGGTGGCCGCGTCGAGCACCTGCGCCACGTGCTGCGCGGCGTCGGCCTGCTCCTGCACGGCCTCGGCCAGCTCGTCGACCCAGGGCCGCAGGGCGCTGAGCGCACCCCGCAGCGTCCGCGCGACGACGGTGCGCGCCCGGTCGGGGCCGGCGAGCATCGTCAGCCACCGCAGGACGGGTGCGACCACCGCGCCCGACAGCGGACCGGAGTGCGGCCCGACGTCGGGGATCACGAACAGCGGGGAGCCCGCCAGCCCGTGGGTGCGCAGCCGGTCGAGCAGGTCGCCGCGGATCGTCGGGAGCGACGCCGCCGGCACCCGGTTGAGGACCATCGCCACGGACGTGCTGCGCTCCACGGCGGCCTCCAGCACGCGCCACGGCAGCGCGTCGCCGTACCGGGCGGCCGTGGTGACGAAGAGCCACAGGTCCGCGGCCTCGAGGAGCCGGTGCGCGGTGTCACGGTTGGAGTCGAGGACCGAGTCGAGGTCGGGGGCGTCGAGGATCGCGATGCCGCGGGGCACCGTGTCCGCCGCGACGGCCCGCACCTCGTCGAGCACCGGGTGGTGGGACAGCAGGTCGGTGTCGAGCGGGTGGTGCACCAGCACGGGCTCGCGCGTGGTCGGGCGCAGCACACCGGCGGCGGTGACCTCCCGCCCCACCAGCGAGTTCACGAGCGTGGACTTCCCCGCGCCCGTCGAGCCGGCGACGACCACGACGGCCGGCGCCGACAGCTCGGTCAGGCGCGGCACCAGGTGCTCGTCGAGCTGGTCCACCAGCCGCGCCCGCGACGCCCGTGCGGCACCGACACCGGGGATCTCCAGCGGGAAGGAGGTCGCCTCGACGTCGCGGCGCAGGTCGCGCACGGCGTCCAGCAGGGACGTCTGGGCCAGCGGGCGGGCCAGCATCGGCGCGTCCGCGGGCACGTCGGAGCGACCCGGCGCAGACGTGGACGGCTGCGCAGGCACGGTTCCAGGCTGCGCGCTCACAGGACCATTGTCGGTGCCACACCTGACCAGGCCAAACGCGGCGCGCGGGTGACAGGTCACAGGTCTGCGCGCCGGGGTCACGTCGCACGTCCACGCAGGGCCGTCGCGCCCACGCCACTACGCTGGTCGGCACTGGCCCCCGTAGCTCAATGGATAGAGCAACGGCCTTCTAATCCGTCGGTTGCAGGTTCGAGTCCTGCCGGGGGCGCCGTTCTGACCAGCGTGGACGCACTCGGCGTTGCTCGGCGGTCGTGCGCCGGTGCTAACAGGCTGCTACCGCCGTCCACAGGGCCGCCCCCGGGCCCCGTCACGCGCCGAACACCACCCTCGTGAACACGTCGACGGCCCTGCCGTCGTCATCCGGGATCGCGTCGGCGTAGACGTTCAGCGTGACCGACGGGTCCTTGTGCCGCCAAGGGAGCCAACGGACTGCGCATCCGCCGCGGCATCGCCGTCAGCGCAGACGGCGAAGGGGACGAATCGTGAGAACCAACAGCCCAGGTGGCGCATGTGGCGCGTCTCCGTGTTCGCCCTATGCCCGGGCGGGTGATCCGTTCATGCGGGAGACGCGCCACAGGCGCCACCTGCCATTCCTGCCATGACCCACGCGCGCCCGCGCACGCACCCGAGATGACACCGCTGTTACCGAATCGCCGGCCGCGTGCTGCTAGTGCCCACCGGCGCCCGGGCGGTGCACAAGCTTCCGTAGCGCCCACTCGGACCGGAAGCCGCGTATGTCCCATGCCAACGGCTACGCGCACCACATCGCCGACGGCCGTGCGGCAAGCTAGTTCCACATCCGACTCGCTGATCGCACCAGCGTGTCCGCGCCCAGCTCAGAAGGGCCTGGACCCGACCGGCCGCCGCACCAAGGCACGACTCTGTGGCTACGACGGCGCCGCCGGGCGTAGTTCGCGCCTCCTCGCCGCGGTCCGCGGATGGCGCTGGGTTTCTAGTCGTCGACGTCAGCCTTCTCGGGCTCAAGCACCTCGCACTGATCCAGGAGCCGCGCGAAGTAGCTGTAGGCCGCAAGACGCTCCATACCCTCCTGCTCGGATAGGTCGACTCGGGTGTGCGTCGTGACGTTACGAACCGTGAGGTTCAGCCCGGAGGCGAGATGATTGAGCCCTTCACGGAGGCCCTTGACCGTCTTGTCCTTCGGATCATCGCCGGGCCAGCGCACCTTCGGCCTATCCGGCGTGGGGTCGCCAGGCGAGAGGGTCTGTTGCCAAAACACGGTGTCATCGATGTCGTGGCGCCTGAGCTTCGCCTTCCAGTCCTGGGTCAGAGCCTCGGCTGCTTCCCGCACTGCGACGCGGTAGTGGTGCGCCGTCCAGTGCGCCGCGGCAGCGGTCCAGATCGTTGGATGGAGCTGCGAGGGCGCGAAGGCGGGCAACTCGGAGGCGGCAGCCGTCTCCGCCTCATTGATCATCGTTCGTAGGCGGCCGCGGATCGTAGCCGCCGTGGTTCGGATGTCAGACGGGGCGAACACGGCTCTGGGCGAACTCATCAGCGACCAGTTCGCGATCGGGTCCAACACTCCCCTGCCAGCGACTGCGAAGTACGCGCCGGTGACGGCGACGGCTCTTGCTGCGGCGCCGGCTGCCTCCGCTAAATCGAGCTCGCGAGCACGGACCTCAGCGGGATCTGCGTCTTCGCGCGGCCAGGCAGTCGGGAAGATCCCCCGCGAGTCCATGTGGTTGCCTTCGACCTGGGTCTGCATCCAAGCCTCGAACGCCGTCTCGAACTCGCTGACGGTGGTGAGGAGTCGTCCGAGATAGTCCGCGCTGTAGGTCACCATGCCGACCATGCTGGCAGCGAATCGCCGATCGACGACGCGCCCCGCGGTTCGTCTCCCGGGTCACGTCGGCACCATGCCAACGTGGCCCGCCCGGCAAGCTCGAGAGCGTGACAAGCGCGGTCACCCGCCGCTGGACGGCACGATGAAGGGCTCACAGGCGTCTTGATGGGCGGCGATCGCCGGACTACGTATCCGTTCGCGGGGCCCCGCGAGACTGTGACCTGCGACGACGCGGATCCTGCTAACGGGCTGCTGCGCGGCGGTGACTACGAGCCCGACGAGGTCCCGTCGTACGAGCAGCTCGTCGACCACCTGCTGACTCTGACCGCGGCCGGGCGCAGCCCGCTGTGCGTGCTGCGTGAGGACCCGCGGTTCACCTCGCACAAGGCGACCGAACAGGCCGCCGCGGCCCGCACGTGTCGGCGGTGCCGGGCGCTGACGCCGTGCCGGGCGTACGGGGAGGCGAACCCGCGCGACGTGGGCGTGTACGGCGGCCTCACTGAGCGGGCAGCGCGCCGGTTGGGAGGGTGACGAGCTGTGACCGCTCAGCCCATGCCGGCGGCTCGCGCGAGCACCGCGGCGACGACGCTGACGCCGACGTCGCGCGTCACGCCTCCGAGCGCGTCCGCGGCCTTGCGCAGCCGACCGCGCTCGTCCTCGTCGGGCTGCTGCTCGGCTGCCTGCCGGAGCGCACTGACGAGCTGCGAGAGCACGTCGTCGCCGTCCGGGTGCAGGCCGGTCATGAGGTACGCGGCACCCGAGACGTCCGTGACGAAGAAGTTCCCACCCATCAGCCACTCCACCTTCAGCAGCCGGCGACGCTCGAGGGCGCGGGCCGCCTGGACGACCGCCTGCTCGTCGAGTCCTGTCGACGCGATCAACTCGGCCGGCTGGATGATGCTCGCGCCCGCATCGAGCCGCCGCGCCACCTCCACCAGCACCGGGAAGTCCCGGCTCGCCCACACGTCGCCCAGCCGCTCAACCATGACCGCTCCCACCATCGCAGTGTCCCCTGCGTCGCGACCGTACGACGGAGCACCGACATGAACGCCGGCGCCGCGCTCGACCTCACCCCCGTGCTGGCGCGGTGGTTGCTGGTCGCCGTGCACGCCGGCGTGACCCCCGCCCTGCGCAAGGGCGGGCGGGTCCCGGTGTTCGCCGCCGACGTGCTGCAGCAGCTCGCGGCCGTCGCCGACGCTGACGTGCCCGCTTGGCTCACCAGTGCCGCTAGCGGAACCACCCCGGGCACGGTGGGTGACGTGTCGGGCGACATGCTCCCGACCGCGTCAGCCGCCGCCCGCGTCGGCGTCTCCGCCGGGTACGTACCCCGGCTGGCGCGGTCGGGACGGGTCCGCCGGCGCCGCGTCGGCCGCGACTGGCTCGCCGACGTCAGCTCGTTGGAGAACGTCCTGCGGAGGACCGCAGCACGAGCCAGACCATCGAGGACACGGTCGACGACCTCGACCGTCTCGCCGCGGACGCCGCCGCCGAGGCCGAGCGACCCGAGCAGCTCGTCGCCGCGCTCGAGGACCGGGTGCGCGACGGCGACGACAGCGTCGACCTCGAGCAGGTCGAGTCCACCCGCAGGCTGTCCCGGTTCGCGTCCCGGCGCGTCGAGGGCACCCGCCGCAAGGCGCAGGACTTCCTGCCCCCGGCGAACGCCGGCGTGCCCGGCTTGGTCGGCAACCCCCACGGCCCGACCGTCATCTCCCTGCGCAGCATCCCTGCGGCGCTGGACGGTGACACGTGAGCGGCCTTGGTGATGCCCTCGAGGCGGACTACCGCGAGCACCCCGAGGCTGGCGTCACCTTCGACCCGGCGCCCGAGCCGCCCCACGTCGAGCCCACGGCGACGGGTGGCCTGCAGTACGCCCTCGGGGTGCGGTTGCGCGACGCCGCGGACGGGCAGGAGCGCAGCACCTCATGAGCGACGCCTCGGCGGACCAGCGTGCCGACGATCCCTGCGCACTGGTCACCGGTCCGGGGTCGTCGACGCGACGGTCACGCCGTGGTGACCGTCGGGATGCTCGCATCACAGTTGAGCGTCTTGCATCGCAACGAGCTCTGGCAGCTCCTACGGTTGCTGCCGGGTCACTCCCCTGCCGAGCAGATGCACCTCGTCGAGGAAGCCGAGAGCGCCGGCACCGTCGACCTTCGCCGCCGCCCGGATCACCGGTTGACCCTGGCACCGTTCTGGTCCCGCATCCGCGCGTCCCACATCGATGTCGCCGTGTGGCGACACCTGTTCACCGCGGCCGGGCATGTCCACGTCGGTGCAACCTGGCACCCGGTGTCGACTGCTCCGCTTGAGCGGCCTGTCCGCCTGTACCGGTTCACCACGCCCGAGCGGGTTGCCCGCACACCGTGGGCCAGCCGCGACGACGCTATCGAGTACGGCAGGCTACGCCGCTGGGCCTAGGCCACCGCCGGGCAGCCCTTCGGCGCTGAGGCGGACCGGGCACGCCTCTACACGGCCGTGTTCACACCCGAGCGGGTCCGCTGTCCTAATCGCGAAGCTTGCGCTGTGTGGCGCGGCGCGCCCCGAGGCCAGACCCGGGGTAGCGAACTGATCATCGACCTCTTGCGCACGGTGGTTCAAGCAGCCGACCTCATCGGTGGTCGGTTCACACTGTGCAGGCAACGAACAACAAGGTCTTCGACCTGTATCAGAGTTGGGACTTCGTGCCCGTGAGTGGCGGGTACCGGCTCTGGATGAAGGTCACGACGGCCCGGGCGGCCCTCGGCCCTCCGCCGCCAGACACCGGCTTAATGCCGACCGTGTCTCCGGCTGGGCCCTGAGGAGGAGATGACCCTCTCGCGGTCGACCGGAGGGTGCGGGTGGGGCAGGCCGTGACGAGCGCGTCGTCGTCGTGCATTCGCGCGGCATCGACGCGGTGCCGGACCGTCGCCGTGCCCGTGGTGCGCTCCGGACACGACGAAGCGCCCCGTCCCCAGCCGTGAGGCAGGAAGCGGGAACTTTCGTGGTGGGACGAGTCGGGTCGCTAGGTCCACGACTTCACCCGCGATCCCCGGGCCGCTGCTGTCGGCGTCGTGCTGTCCTGGACCCCCCTGCGCCGACCAAGAGGACGACCATGCCCCGCCACGCGCCCCCAGTACTGCTCGCTGCTGCCGTGGCGCTCGCGCTGACCGCGTGCGCCGGCGGCGACGGCGCGGCACCTGCCGCGACCGATGCTTCCTCGAGCTCGGTCGAAGGGCTCACTCAGGCACCGACGCCCACGCCGTCACCGACCCCGACGGTTATGTCGAAGGAGCAGGCTGGCGCCAAGTACCTCGAGCTGGTGGCGCCGTCGAACGCACTCGTCGCGCCGTTCAACGCGGCGCTCGAGGCCGACGACGTCGCGACGGTGCGGACCCTGTGCGCGCAGAGCGCCACTGCGTACCGCGGGTTCGCGGACGGTCTCATCGCCGCCCAGTGGCCCGCTGAGGTGCAGCCCGCCGTAGACCGGCTGGTGACGGACCTCGCAGGGGAGATCTCAGCCTTCGCCACTGCTGGCGCCTCGGAAACGGACGACCAGCTCTGGGCGGCCCTCAACGCCCGACCCGCACCATCGGGCGCAGGGCAGGAGATCCGGATGCTCCTCGGCCTGGGGAACGTGCCCGCCGGCTGACCGCACGCCGGCGCGTCTACATGACCGGTCCTTACATGCCGTCCAGCAGCAGGGCGTGCAGCTTCAGCAGCGGCAGCGTGGAGTGCAGGGCCTCGAGCTCGAGCGGCTCGACCCGTCCCCGCAGGCGAACACGTAGCTTCGCCTCCCACGGCAGGCGGGCGCCGTCGTCCTCGTCGTCGACGTCGTCAACCCAGGCGTCGGGTCTCCTGCGCAACGCGGGCTGGTCCAGTGTCACCACCTCGACGGCGGACCGCGGGTGCACGTCGATCGTGAACGGCCCGTCATCGCGGCTGCCCCCCATCGCGTACGCGAGGTCCGTGAACGTGGCGTAGGCGATGTACGACGCGGTGACGACGACGAGCTCCCCGCTGGCATGGGCCGTCTGCATCTGCGTCGGGTCCTTCGGTCGTGCCACCACCGCTAGGGGCTCCTCGCCACCCACGGTCCCGTCCACGACGCTGGCCCACGACCGGTATGGCCTGAGCCGCCGCCGGCTCGCCTTGTCGATGAGTTCGACGAGCCGTGCGGCTCGATCCTTGCCGTCCTGCTGCTGGTTCATGGTTCCTCCGTCGTGTCTGTGGCTGGCGGCCATGCCGTGCCGCGTCGCGCGATGGTTCGTGCCTCGAGCTGTGCAGGGACGGTGCGTCGAGGATGTGTCGCTGCGAGTTCGGCGAGGGCTGCGGCCAGCAGCTCGCCAGCGCGTCGGATCGCTTCCTCCCTGGTCGGCTTCATGCTGTGCCCGCCGAGGGCTCGGGACCACGGTCATTCGCCTGCCGAAACTCGCCGTGCTCGGGGCGCACGCGCACCTGTGGGTGCCCCGAGTCGGTCAGAGCCCGTTCCCGGATCGTGCGCACGACCGTGCGCCGATCGCAGACGGCGCCCGGCCGGGCGCCCGCGTGCCCGCACGTCGGCGTCGTCACGACGCACCACCGGTCCGCGCGAGCATCCACACGAACGCGAGCACCGCGACGATGGCTCCGCCGGCGGCCGCAGCCTTGCGCTTGATGACGTCCACGTCTCTGCCTCCCGCAAGCCCGGGACAGTCCCAGGCGTCGCGCGGAGCGTCCCAGGGCCCTCTGACACGAGAACGCCCCTGTACGACCGAGCATGCGCTGCACCTCGTCGAGCACCTCCTCGCGCGTCCGGTTGGTGCCGCCCGCGACGTACGCGGCCAGGACGGCCCCGATAGCCGCCAGGGCGGTGACGGTGTCCGCCGACGGCGCGGCCGTCAGGGCCGTCACCTTCGTGCGCTCGTACTCGATCGCGTCGTCGACGCTCTCCGCCGCGTACGTGCGAACGAGGGTGATCGCATCGAGATCGCGGTCGGGCGGTCGCGGATCGCCGCGGCTCCGCTCGTCGAGCTCGTCGACGAGCCGGTCGGCCTTGGCGGCGAGCTGCGCAGCGTCCGCCCCGTCGGTGTCGACGTCCTCGAACAGCGCGTCGGCGTCAGGCCGACGCAGCAACGCGGACAGCGCGTCGAGCACTGCATGGCGTCTAGCGCGTCGTCGTCGCTGATGGTCACGAACCGCTCGAACATGCCGTTCTCCCGGGGGCCCTGGTGCTACGCCGCTGCTAGGCAACGCAACCGGGCGGGCCACGACCAGACCTGACGAACAGGCGCCGATATGCGCCGTGACCTGCGTGGATGTGCCCACAAGGAGGGGCCCGGACGGGCGCATTCCGACTTCTAATCCGTCGGTTGCAGGTTCGAGTCCTGCCGGGGGCGCCGGACGCCTCAGTCCGCCACGGGGCGCGCCACCTCGTACCCGTCCTGCACGTGGACGACCTCGAACGGGACGCCCGGGTGCAGGATCTCGGCCACCTGCAGGACGTCCCCCCACTCCTGGGGGACGCCGCCCGACTGCCGGTCGACCAGCAGGTAGTCCGGCACGGGGTTGCGGTTGCCGAGGTAGTACACGTCGGTGCGGTCGACGAGGTACGACATCAGGCCGACGTCCGTCTCGACGACCGCGCCGTCCGGGATCGTGGCCAGCGTGTCCCGCGCGGCCTGGGCGCGCGGCGCACCGAAGTGCAGGCCGGGGTTCGTCAGCTGCCACAGCGGCAGCTGGGGCAGCAGCATGAGGCACGCCGTCAGGCCCACCACCGGCGCGTACCGGCTGTAGTGCCGCAGCCACCGGACGCGGCCACGCCGGGCGCGGTCGACGCCGTCGAGCATGGCCATGAACGCGATCGGCATGAGCACGGCGCTGTAGTGCCACGTCGGTCCCCAGTACCCCGGCTCGGGCGACAGGAACCGCCACGCCAGCGTGGGACCGGCGACGAGCACGAACGGCGAGCGCAGCGCGATGCCGCCCGTGACGACCACCAGCAGCCACAGGGTGTGCCCCTTGGCGGGGTCGTAGAGCGCGAGGGGGTCCGCGAGCGCGGCGGCCAGGTCGAGGCGCGACCCGTAGGCCCACTCCCCGTCGGGGTTGAGCAGGGGCAGCACCACGCGCGTGGCCAGCAGGAAGCCGCCGACGCCCCACGCGGTGAGCAGCAGCAGCGCGGGACGCCGCGCCCGCCACGCCAGCACGACCCCCAGGACGGCGGTCGTCAGGCCCAGGTCCTCCTTGACCAGCACGAGCAGGGCCCCGGCCACGGCCGCCGTGCGCCACCGCTCGCGCATCGCCGCTGCCAGCGAGACCGCGAGCAACGGGACGGCGAACGCGATCTCGTGGAACTGCGCCTCCACCGCGCTCTGCAGGCCCCAGCTCAGGCCCGCGGCCACACCGACGAGGCCACCGGTGACGCGGCCCAGGACCGGCACGGCCGCCCACGTGACCACGGCCGCGGCCACGCCGAAGAGCACGTTCTGCACGACGAGCAGGGTGAACGCGTGCGGGAACGCGGCGTACACCGGACCCAGCAGCACCAGCAGCGGGTGGAAGTGGTCGCCCAGCAGGTTGTACTCCGGGCCCTTGATGTGGACGACCGGCGCCTCGAGCGCCGCGTACCGCGCCGCCAGCTGCGTGAAGATCCCCAGGTCCCACGAGCGCACGACGAACGTCTGCCACTGCGCGACGGAGTACGCCGTGAACGCCAGCGCGACGGCGAGCCCCACACCGGCGGGCAGCAGCCAGCCGCGGGCGGTCGATGAGGCTCCCGCGCGGGCGGGGTCGGCGGCCGGGGCGTCGGAGGCCGGGTCGCCGGTGGCCGGGGCGTCTGCGGCCGAGGCGTCGGCGGCCAGGACGGGCGCCGGGGCGCGTCGCTGCCCGTCCCCGGGCGCGTGGTCGTCCGGACCGGTCTTCGGCCCGACGGCACGGCCGGTCACGGCGGCAGGGTCTGGGGACGACACGGCACCTCCCGTTCCCCGCCCCGGCGACGGCCCGCCGGTGGACCTCGCAGATCCTGCCACGGGCCCCCCGGTGCCGGAAATGTCGTGACGCCGGCGGGCGCGCTCTGGTCCAGTGGAGGCATCCCGTTCCACCACGACGCACACCCCGCCAGGGGTGCGCCCCCGCACGCCCTCAGGAGCCCTCATGCATCCGTCCACCACCTACGACATCCACCGCCAGGAGCACCTCGAGCGGCTGCGCGGCCTGGCGCTGGAGCGCGCGAACGACGAGGCGCGGACCACTCGGTCGGACGCCCGCGGACGCCCACCGGACCCGGCACGCTCCCCCGCTGCGGCACGCCGTCCGGCGCCCGCCCGGCGGTACACCCGGCGCACCCCCCACGTGGCACCATGACCCCGTGCTCACGCCCGCCCACAGCCACCCCGCCGCCGGCGGGCGTCGCGCGTGATGGGGCGGCACGACGGCCGACGCTCGGCACCCCCCACGCCCTGGTACCGGCGTGCGGCGCTGACCGCCCTGCGATGGCTCGGCCGGCTCGCCCTCGGTGCCCTGGCCGGCGGGGTCGTGCTGGGGGCGACGCTGTGGGCGGGCACGTCCTGGCAGTCGGCGCGGCTGCTGGGCGCCGCCGCCGGGGTCCTGGTCGTGGTGGCGGCCGCGCTGGCGGCGACCCTGCCGGGTCCCGCCCCCTCCGTCGCGCCGCCGTCACCCACCCGCCCGGGCGACCCCTCGCCCCCTCGTGACGCGCCGCGCAGCGACCGGTGACGCACGGGCGTCCTAGTCTGTCGGCGTGACCAGCACCGCCGACGACGCACCGACCACGACCACCGCCCCCACGACGGGCGCCCACACCAGTACCGACCGCATCGTGTGGGTGGACTGCGAGATGACCGGGCTCGACCTGGCCCACGACGCCCTCGTCGAGATCGCCGCCGTGGTCACGGACTCCGAGCTCAACGTCCTCGGGGAGGGCGTCGACGTCGTCGTCGCGCCGCCGCCGGACGCCCTGGCCCAGATGGGTGACTTCGTCCGGACGATGCACACCACGTCCGGGCTGCTCCCCGAGCTCGAGCACGGCACGACCCTGGCGGACGCCCAGGCGCAGGTGCTCGAGTACGTGCGCACGTGGGTGCCGGAGCCGGGCAAGGCGCCGCTCGCCGGCAACTCGGTGGGCACGGACAAGGCGTTCCTCGACCGCGACATGCCGGAGCTCGTCGCGCACCTGCACTACCGGATCGTCGACGTGTCCTCGATCAAGGAGCTCGCGCGCCGCTGGTACCCCCGCGTCTACTTCGCCGCACCGGAGAAGAAGGGCGGGCACCGGGCGCTGGCCGACATCCTCGAGAGCATCGACGAGCTGCGCTACTACCGGGCGGCGCTGCTGCCCGCCGCGCCCGGCCCGGACTCGGCGCAGGCCCGCCGCATCGCCGCGGAGGTCGTCGCCACGAGCGTCAAGCGCGGGGTGCTGCCCGACGCCTGACCCCGGGAACGCCGCAGGGCGCCGACCGGAGTCGGCGCCCTGCGCACGTGGGGTGGCTAACGGGACTTGAACCCGCGACCCCCTGGACCACAACCAGGTGCTCTACCTACTGAGCTATAGCCACCGCGGTGCCGGTCCGCACCGCTCCCCGGAGGGAGCCGTGCCACGGCACCTGGTCCGACGCGAGCGCCGGGCCGACGACGAGTGTAGCGGGTACCGGGGCCCTGGTCGTCACGCGGCGCCGCGGTGGACCGCTGTGACGCGTGACGGACGCGTCACAGTCGGGCGCGCACCGCGTCCGCGAACCGCTCCACGGCCCCGGGGGCGTGCTCGAAGAACAGGGACGGCTCGGCCAGCTCGACCTCGAGGACGACCGGCTGGTTCTCGTCGTCGGGGATGAGGTCGACGCGGGTGTAGAGCAGCGGTGCACGGTCGGGGAAGATCTTGCCCAGCTCCGAGACGACCATGTCGGCCACGGCGCGCTCCTGCTCGGTGGCGTCACGGGCGGCCAGGACCCGCTCGCGGAACAGGACGCCCTCCTTCTCCCCCGCCCGGTACGGCCCCTCGAGCAGCGGCTCCTTGCGCACGCAGTGGCTGAACTCGCCGTCGACGTAGACCAGCGCGCTCTCGCCCTGGGTGTCGACCTGCGTGAGGTAGCGCTGCAGCATCACGCGCCGGCCCACGGCGAGCAGGTTCTTGGCGTGCGTGATGGCCAGGGACCGCGACGGGGTCACCCCCGCGTCGTACCGGCCCGTGTCACGCGAGCCCGCGCTGACGGTCGGCTTGATGACGAAGTCACCGAACGCCGGGAACCGGGTGTGGATGGCGCGCGCGTTGAGGTTGCGCTCCGGGTCGAGCCAGATGGTCGGGACGATCGGGACGCCACGCTGCTCGAGGTCCCGCAGGTACGCCTTGTCGATGTTCCAGGCCACGACGTCCGCCGGGTTGAACAGCGTGGAGGTGCGCTCCACGCGCCGCGTCCAGTCGGCGAACTGGGCGGGACGGTCCGTGTAGTCCCACGTCGAGCGGATGAGGACGTGCGGGTAGGCGGCCCAGTCGACCGTCGGGTCGTCCCACACCACGACGTCCGTGGGGACGCCCCGCGCGGCCAGCGCGTCGCGCAGCGGCAGGTCGTCGGGGTCGAGGTCCGGCAGCTGGGCGCAGGTCGCGAGGGCGAGGCGCGCGGTGGATTCGCTCACGTCCGCACTGTACCCACGGCGTGTGACGTGCACGCACCGGGCGCGTGACCGCCCGGGGACGTGACGACGACGCGTCGGCGTCCCAGGGGCGGGACCCCGCACCGGCTCAGGCCTCGGCGTCCTCCGACGCGGTCAGTCGGTGCAGCGCGCGCACGACGCTGCCCGGCGAGGCCGTGCCCACCGCACGGCCGTCGGCGTCGAGCACGTCCAGCCGGCCCCCGTCCGGGGCGTCGGCGACCTCGGTCAGGGCGGCGACGACGTCCCCGAGCTCGGCACCGAGACGCACCGTGGGCCGCACCGGCGGGCCCGCGGCGGACTGCTCCCTGTCCGTGCCCACCCCCGTGCCCTGCGGCGTGCCGTCGTCCAGGTCGGCTGTCTCGAGACGGCCGAGCGCCAGCAGGCGCGCGGTCCGACCCCGACCCACCAGGTCCGCGACGGCCGGCGACGCCGGTCGGGCGACGACGTCGAGCGGGGGCGCCAGCTGCTCGACCCGCGCACCGCGGCTGAGGACGACCACGCGGTCCGCCATGCGCACCGCCTCGTCGATGTCGTGCGTGACCATCATCACGGTGGTGCCCAGCTCCCGCTGGAGCCGGGCGAACTCCTGCTGCAGCCGCGCCCGGCCCACGGGGTCGACCGCACCGAACGGCTCGTCCATCAGCAGCACGGGCGGGTCGGTGGCCAGGGCGCGGGCGACGCCGACGCGCTGCCGCTCGCCGCCGGACAGCTCGTGCGGCCAGCGCCGCGCGTACCGCTGCGGGTCGAGCCCCACGAGGGTCAGCAGCTCGTCGACACGCTCGCGCGCACGCCGCCGGTCCCACCCGAGGAGCCGGGGCACGGTCGCGACGTTCTGGGCCACCGTGCGGTGGGGGAAGAGCCCGACGTTCTGGATGACGTACCCGATGCGGCGGCGCAGCGCCACGGGGTCGACGTCCGTGACGTCCTCCCCGCCCAGCACGATGCGCCCGGACGTGGGCTCCACCAGGCGGTTCGCCATCCGCAGCGTCGTGGACTTGCCGCAGCCCGACGGCCCGACGAGCACCAGCAGCTCCCCCTCGCGCACCTCGAGGGTCAGGTCGTCGACCGCGACCGAGCCCGCGTACTCCTTGCGGACCGTGTCGAACCGGATGGCGGCACCCGGCGACGCGGGCACGGCCGACCCGGCGGTCGGCCCGGTGCGCGCGGACGTGGTCACGGGCAGCGACGCTAGCGGCACGTGCCGACACCCGCGAGGCGGCCCGCCCGGCGCTCACCGCGCGGGTGTCCGAGGTCGTCAGTAGGTTCGGGCGCATGCCGACCGCGCAGGTGCTGGCGACCGCCACGAACCCGTGGTTCTCGTGGGAGTACCTCGAGCGCAACGGGAGCGACGTGCTGCGCTACACCCAGCAGCACGCGTCGCTGACCGCCGAGGCGGTGCTCATCGCCCTGGTCGTGGCGCTGCCGCTCGCGGCGCTCGCCCACCTGCGCCCCCGCCTGGCCGGTCCCGTGCTGGCGGCCACCGGGGTGCTGTACACCATCCCGTCCCTCGCGCTGTTCGCGCTCCTCGCGCCGGCCACGGGCATCGGGCGGACCACGGTGCTCATCGGGCTGGTCGTCTACGCGCTGCTCGTGATCGTCCGCAACGTGCTGGTCGGGCTGCAGGGCGTCGACCCCGCGGTCCGGGACGCCGCGCGCGGCATGGGGTACGGGCGGCTGCGCCTGCTGCTGACGGTCGAGCTGCCGCAGGCCGTGCCCGCCGTCGTGACCGGCCTGCGGCTCGCGACGGTCAGCACCGTCGCGCTGGTCACCGTCGGCGTCGTGGTCGGCTACGGCGGGCTCGGGCAGCTGATGTTCCGCGGCTTCCGCAGCGGCTACCACGCCGAGATCATGACGGCCACGGTCCTCTGCCTGGTGCTGGCCCTCGTCGCGGACCTCGCCCTCGCGCTCCTGGGTCGCGTCCTGACGCCATGGCGACGGGGCTCACGCACCCGGCCCGCCGCGCGCGACGCCGTCGGCTCGCAGGAGGCCGCATGGACGTCCTGACCGAGGCGCTGCGCTGGCTCAACGACCCGCTCAACTGGACCGGCCGCCAGGGGGTGCTCGCCCTGGCGGGCACGCACCTGGCGATCTCCGCGGTCGCCGTGGTGATCGCGCTGGTGGTGGCCCTGCCCGTGGGGCTGTGGCTCGGCCACCGGGGGCGCGGCGCGACCGTCGGCGTCGTGGTGGCCAACACGACACGCGCGCTGCCCACGCTCGCGCTGCTGACCCTGCTCGCCGCCGCCGGCTGGTTCGGCAGCACGGCGACCGCCATCGCGTGCGCGGTCTTCGCCGTCCCACCGGTCCTGGCGAACGCCGTCACCGGCGTCGGCGGCGTCGACCCCGACGTGCGGGACGCGGCACGAGGCCTGGGCATGTCGGGCGCCCGCGCGCTGTGGACCGTCGAGGTGCCGCTCGCCCTGCCGCTGCTCGCCGCCGGCATCCGCACGGGCACCGTGCAGGTGCTCGCGACGGTGCCGCTGGCCGCCCTCGTGGGGGGCACGAGCCTGGGAACCATCGTGGTGAGCGGCTTCGCCACCCAGCGGTACGGCAAGGCACTGGCCGGCGGCATCCTCGTGGCGGCGCTGTGCCTGGTGGTCGAGGGGCTGCTCGCCGTGGTCGAGCGCGCGGTGACCCCGCGCGGCCTGCGCGGGCGCGGCCGTGCCGCGACCGCGGACGAGCGCGCCGACGTCCGCCCCCACCGCCACCGCGTGCCTGCCACCGCCACACCCGCCACCGCCGTGCCCGCCACCACCACCGGGGAGCCCGGGGCCCGCAGCGCCCCCTGATCCCTCCGACCGTCCGAGGTCGACCGCTCCACAGCCCGCCGCACCCGGCCCACCCTCGACAGGAGACCTCCGATGCGCATCAGCCCGCGCCACCGCACCCTCGGCGTCCTCGCCGCCCTCACCCTGACGCTCGGCGCCTGCGGCACACCCGGGTCCGGCGGCGGTCAGGCCGAGACGGCCGCCGCCGGCTCCGACCTGCCGGCCTGCGAGCCGATCGCCGGCGAGAGCCTGGTCGTGCTCGAGGACGACAAGGGCCTGCAGAACGCCGACAACATCATCCCGGCGGTCAACGCCCAGGTGGCCGCCGACCACCCCGAGGCCGTCGAGCTCCTCGACTCCGTCTCGGCCGCGCTCGACACCGAACGGCTCATCGGTCTCAACAAGGCCGTGGACGTCGACCGGCGCACCTCCACCGAGGTCGCAGGAGAGTTCGTCGCCGAGGAGGGCCTGGCGGCGGACGACGCGAGCACCGGCACGGGCACGTCGCTGACGATCGGTGCGGCGAACTTCTCCGAGAGCATCACGCTGGCGGAGATCTACGCCGAGGTGCTGCGCAGCGCCGGCTTCGACGCCCGGGCCCAGACCATCGGTGCCCGCGAGACGTACCTGCCCGCGCTGCAGTCCGGTGAGCTGGCGGCGGTCCCGGAGTACGCCGCCACGCTGGCAACGTTCCTCAACGCGCAGGTCAACGGCGCCGACGCACCCACCGTGGCGTCCAGCGACGTGGACGAGACCGTGACCGCCCTGACACCCCTGGCCGAGGAGAGCGGGATCGTCGTCGGCGAGGCGTCGGACGCGCAGGACCAGAACGCGTTCGCCGTCACCGGGGAGTTCGCCCAGGAGCACGACCTGCAGACGCTGTCCGACCTCGCCGCCACCTGCGGCGACGTCGTGCTCGCCGGCCCGCCGGAGTGCCCCGAGCGGCCGTTCTGCCAGGTGGGGCTCGAGGAGACGTACGACCTGTCGGTCGGCGAGTTCAAGTCCTACGACTTCGCACTCATCGGCCAGGCGGTACGGCAGGGTGACGCGGCGGTGGGGCTCGTGACCTCGTCCGACGGCTCCCTGGCAGCCACGGACGACTGACCGACCCGCGGGAGGCGGCGGGTCAGCGACCCGCCGCCTCCAGCAGCCGCAGCCACACCTCGCTGAGGGTCGGGTACGAGGGCACCGCGTGCCACAGCCGCGCGAGCGGCACCTGCCCGACGACCGCGACGGTCGCCGCGTGCAGCATGTCGGCGACGTCCGGGCCGACGAACGTCGCCCCGACCACCACGTCGCGCGCGCGGTCCACGACGAGCTGCGCCCGGCCCGCGTAGTCCGCCGCGGTGACGGTGGCACCGGCGAGGTCACCCAGCTCGTAGGACAGGACCTCGACGTCCAGCCCCTCCGCACGCGCCGCCGCCTCGGTCCGCCCGACCCAGGCCACCTGGGGCCGGGTGAAGACGACCTGCGGCACCGCCGCCGCGTCGGCGGTGGCGCGGTAGCGGCTCCAGGGCGCGGCGGCGGCCTCGGCGGCACGGGACAGCCCCGCCGGGTCGTCCGAGACGGCGCCCGGGTCCCGCGGGTCGAACCGGGCGGCCACGACGTCCCCCACCACCCGGGCGTCGTACTTGCCCTGGTGGGTGGTCGCCGTGCGGCCCGTGACGTCGCCCGCCGCGAACAGCCAGCCACCCTCGACCGACGTCACCTGCAACCGGTCGTCCACGGCCAGCGGATCACCCGGTCGCAGGCCGAGCACCTCGAGCCCCAGGTCGTCCGTGGCCGGTCGGCGACCCGTGGCGACCAGCACCTCGTCGACCGTGACGACGTCGGCGGCGCCCGGCGCGCCGTCGTCGCCCGCGCGCTCCACGGTCAGGTGCACGCCCTCCTCGTCGCGCGACGCGGACGTCACGGACGCGCCGAACGCGACGCGCACGCCGCGGTCGGTGAGGCTGCGCGCCACGGCGTCCCCGGCGAACGGCTCGGCCGCCGGCAGCAGCCGCCGCCCGCGCACCAGCACCGTGACCTCGCTGCCGAGGTCCGCGAAGGCGGTGGCCATCTCGGTGGCCACCACGCCACCGCCGACGACGGCGAGCCGCGGGGGCACCCGGTGCGCGGACGTCGCCTCGCGGCTGGTCCACGCCCGCACGCCCGCGAAGGCGTCGGGCACGACGGCGACCGACCCGGTGGCCACGACCACCGCGTGGCGGGCGCGCAACGGGCGGGCGGTCCCGTCGGCCCTCTCGACCGTGAGTGTGCGCGGCCCCGTGAACCGCGCGTGCCCCCGCACGAGCGTCAGCCCGGCACCCTCGACCCAGGCGACCTGCCCGGCGTCGTCCCAGTGGGCGGCGACCTCGTCGCGGCGGGCCAGCACGGCCGCGACGTCGAGGTCACCGGTCAGCGCGGCGTCCGCGCCGGGCACCGCGCGCGCCGCGGCGAGCGCGTCGCCGGGCCGCAGCAGCGCCTTGGAGGGCATGCACGCCCAGTAGGAGCACTCGCCGCCGACCAACGCCGGCTCCACGACGGCGACGCGCAGCCCCGTGCGCGACGCGCGGTCCGCGACGTTCTCCCCCACCGCCCCGGCACCGAGGACGACCACGTCGAACTCGTCGTCGGCGCGGGTCGAGCGGTCCACGGTGCCGCCGCCCTGCGGACCGGGGTCGGCGGCCCGTCCTGCCTCGCCCGTGCCGTCCCGCTCCGGGGACCCGCTCCGCTCGTCGGCCATCACCGCTCCGTCCTCGACAGGTGACGACATCGTGACGCGCTGCGCCGCGGCATGCCCGCCGGGACACGCAAGGGCCCGGGCGGACCGTGCGCGCACCGTGGTCCGAGCAGGGTCCAGGGAGAACGGGCGAGAGCCTCGACCTCACCCGCCCGACGCTGCCAGGATGGACGCGTGTTCGGACGCCGCCGCGAGCCCCCCGGACCCGACGGGCACGGCAGGGAGCCCGAGCGTCCGGCGCCGGTGTCGCACGACGCGCTGCTCGCCGCGGTCGTGGCGCAGCACCTCGACGGGGCGCAGGTCGTGGAGGGGACGGCGCGTGTCGTCGGTCCTGAGCTGACCGTGCTGTGCCACGTCCCCGTGGTCACCGACCTGGGCCGGCAGCGGCAGGCGGCGTGCTTCTTCCAGCTGTCCGGTGGAAGGCTGGGCAGCACGCCGGTCTTCACGTCGGTGCCCGGGTACGGCCCCAGCGAGGAGGAAGCCGTCGCCCAGGGCGGCCACTCCCTGGCGGGCCTCGTGTCGGCGTTGCTCGGGGCGATCGCCGGCCGCGAGCCGTCGGCCGCGCACCCGGTGGTGCGCTGCCAGGTCGTGCTCGACGGGCGACGGTTCGGGCTCGTCGTGGCAGGGCTGGACCGTGGGCCCGCCGGGCCGGACGCGGTGGTGCGGCTCGGTGAGTTCCGGGAGGCCCTCGGTGGCACGCCGTTCCTGCTGCCGCCGTTGATCGGCGATGTCGGGTGCCTGCCGTTGCTCCAGGGCGACGACGCCGCGCTCGTCAGCCTCTTCGTGGCCCAGTGGCCGAGCTCCCGGACGGTCGAGCTCAAGGTCCACGGCGCCGACTGGACGACGACCGGCCTCCTCGACGACCCGGTGGGGCTCGCGTCCGGCGACGACGCCGCGCTGCTGCGTGAGCTCGCGATGCTGGTGCCCCTCGACCCGCCGGCGCCCGTGACGCGCGAGGCCGTCCAGCGGACCCTCGACGGCCTGGCCGAGCGGCGTACGCCCCGCCAGGCGGCCGGCTGGCAGGGCTGGACCGTGCACGGCGGCCGGCTCGGGCCGGTGCTGGACCACGAGCAGCTCGCGGCGGTGGAGGCCGGGACCGGCCCGCTGCCGAACGACGTGCGGGACTTCCTCCTGCGGGTCGCCGGCCCGGGTGCGGGCCCGGGGTACGGGCTGCTGCCGCTGCGGCGGGCGGGCGACGTCGTCCCACTCGCGCACGCGGGGTGCGGCAACGCCTGGGTGCTCGCGCTCGAGGGGCAGCGGCGGGGGACCGTCTGGCTGGACGCGTCCGGGTCGGCCGGAGAGACCACCCAGGTCGCGTCGTCGTTCACCGAGTGGTTCACCGACTGGCTGGACGCAGCCGTGCGTGACACCGGCCCATGGCTGCAGTACGACGTCCGTGGGTGCTCGCCGGTCAGCGCCATGTCACGGGCGCTCACCGCCAGGTCGGACCACGCGGCTGCCGCGGGCGAGCCGGAGCCCACGTCGCTCGTCGGGATGCCGGACGGCGCCATCTGCACGGTCGGGGAGGCGACGTACCTGCCGCACGGTCCGATGGACCCGTGCCACGGGTGCGTCTCGCTGGCCGGGTCCCTGGGGTTGGCGCCGACCGTGTTCGCGCCCGGCTTGCTCATGGGCGCGCGCTGAGGCCACCGGGATCCCGTCCGCCGTGCTGGTCGCGGTCGTCGGTGGTGGGTCGCCCCGGGAACGACGAAGCCCCGTCAGGCGGACCTGACGGGGCTTCGTGGCTGGTACGCCCCCCGGGACTCGAACCCGGAACCCGCTGATTAAGAGTCAGCTGCTCTGCCAGTTGAGCTAGAGGCGCGCGGCTGGTTGAGATTAGCAGGATCCCGGGGTGGTGGTCGAACCGGAGGGCCGCCCACGGGCCTGTTGTGACGACCCTCACGCCCCGGTGGGCGTGCCGCCGTCCGCGCTCCACCACGCGTCCTCGGGGAGCCCCTCGGCCGCGAGCAGCTCCTCGGACGTCTGCCCCGTCGGGGCGAGCAGGTCGACGAGCAGGGTCAACGGCACGTGCTCGGCCAGCAGCTCCTGGGCGTGCTGCGCCGCGTCGAGCCCGGGGAGCATGACGTTCTCGTCAGGTGCAGGCACGCCCTCCGCGCCGGCCCCGGCCTCCTGGGCCCGGCCCGGGTCGTCCGCCGGGATGCGCTCGTCCATGGTCCTCCTCGTCGCACGCGCGACAGTCGCGGTCCCCCGACCTTCACCCGGACCCTACGACGCGAACCTCGCCGTCATGAAGACACGACGGCGGGTGCGCACGACACGCCGGTCACAGGTACAGGCCGGTGCCCTCACCGGTCGCCCGCGGCTCCGCCACGCCGTGCACGTCCTTCTCCCGCAGGAGCAGGTACGTGCTCCCGGAGACCTCCACCTCGGCGCGCTCCTCCGGGTCGAACAGCACGCGGTCGCCGACCTTGACCTGACGCACGTGCTCACCCGCCGCGACCACCGTGGCCCACGCCAGCCGCTTGCCCATGGCCGCCGTCGGCGGGATGAGGATGCCGGCGCCGGTACGGCGCTCGGCCGCGTCGGAGTCGAGCTCGACCAGCAGCCGGTCGTTGAGCATGCGCAGGGGAAGGTCACGGCCCGCGCCCTCGCGGGGCGTCTCGTTCGGTGCACTCACGTCGCCGACGCTACCCCGCTGCGATCTAGGCTGGCGTCCGTCGTCCCGCCCCCACGACCCGCAGGAGTGACCGTGCCCCGCCTCGCCGTCGGCGACACCGCGCCCGACCTCACGCTTCCCAGCAGCACCGGCGAGGAGGTGTCGCTGCGGGACCTGCGCGGCCGCTCCGTCGTCGTCTACTTCTACCCCGCCGCCGGCACGCCGGGCTGCACGGCGCAGGCCTGCGACTTCCGCGACTCGCTGGCCTCGCTCACGGGCGCCGGGTACGTCGTCCTCGGCGTCTCGCCCGACTCGCCCGAGAAGCTGGCGCGGTTCGCGCAGGCCGAGGCGCTGACGTTCCCCCTGCTCTCGGACCCGGAGCACCGCGTGCTCGAGGCCTGGGGCGCGTGGGGCGAGAAGACCAGCTACGGGCGCACGTCGACGGGCGTCATCCGCTCGACCGTGGTGGTCGACCCCGAGGGCAAGGTCGCGCTCGCGCAGTACAACGTGCGCGCCAAGGGCCACGTCGCCAAGCTGCGGCGGGACCTCGGCATCGACTGACCACCGGGCGGCCCCGGGTCGGCGCGTGCCAGACTCGGGCGCGCGCGGGAGTGGTGAAACGGCAGCCACGCCAGGTTTAGGTCCTGGTGCCCGCAAGGGCGTGCGGGTTCGACTCCCGTCTCCCGCACCACGACGGGGCCGGGGCGTACGCCCCGGCCCCGTCGCCGACCTCAGCGGAACGGCAGCCCGATCACGGACCCTCCGGTCGCCACCGTCGACGGACCGCTCCCGATGGCGTTCCACAGCGCCACCCGGACCGTGCCACCGCGCAGGTCACCCAGCGCACCGGTCGCGCGGTCCAGGCCGACGGCCTGGGTGTAGCGCTCACCGCCCGGCAGGGGGTCGGTCGCGAGGTACCGGTAGACCTCGACCCGGTCCCACGTCCCGTCCCCGGTCAGGTCGTACTGCACCGAGAGGCGCGTGCCGTTGCCCACGTGGGTGCCGGCGTCGACCAGCAGGTCGAACGTCGTCGTCCCGCCCGTGGCCCGGGCGGTGAGGCCCGTGGCCTGCAGGACGACGGCTCCCGGCGGCTCGGCCGCGGTGTCGGTCCCGCGCGCGGCAGGCACCTGGAGCTCGCCCGCCGGACCCGGGGTCCGGACGAGCGCACCGTCCCGGCCGAGCGCGAACGTGAGTCCGGTGCCGGGCGTCGGTGTCGGGCTCGCCGTCGGACGCGGGGTGCGTGTCGGCGTCGGGCTCGCCGTCGGACGCGGGGTCCGTGTCGGCGTCGGGCTGACCGTCGGACGCGGGGTCCGCGTCGGCGTCGGGCTGACCGTCGGACGCGGGGTCCGCGTCGGCGTCGGGCTCGCCGTCGGACGCGGGGTCCGCGTCGGCGTCGGGCTGACCGTCGGACGCGGGGTCCGCGTCGGCGTCGGGCTGACCGTCGGACGCGGGGTCCGCGTCGGCGTCGGGCTCGCCGTCGGCCCGGCCGTCGGGCCGCCCACGGCGCCCCCGCCGGACCACGTCTGCGCCCCCGTGGCCACCGTCCTGCCGGCGGGCACCGACACCCGTGTGCCGTCGCTGAAGGTCACGGTCCGCGGCGCCGACGTCACGTTGGCGGCGACGTAGGTGCGCGCGCCGTCCTTCACGAAGACCACGGAGAGCGGGCTGTCGCCGTGCACCGTGGTGTCGAGCGTCCCCAGCGCCGCGAGGTTCGCGATCCAGTGGAACGTGTGCGCCCGCGACTCCCCCTCCTCCACCGGGTAGCCGGGGTTCGCCTGCAGCAGGCGCAACGCCTCGTCGGGGTCGCCCAGCGCCAGGTAGCTCCACAGGATGTCCTGCCACACCGTGGGCGGTCCGCCGTTGGCCTTCACCAGCTCGGCGTAGTTGGACCGGACGTCGTCCGGTCGCGTGCCGAGGTACAGGTGGGACCCGGTGATGGGCAGCGTGTTGATCCCCTGGATCATCTCGGCCTCGCCGGAGAACCACGTCGAGTACGTGCCGCCGTCGCCCCAGACCATGCCGAGGGTCGAGTGGCCGAACCCGTCCGGGATCGCCTCGGCCCGGTCGAACCAGTACTCCTGGATCGCCGCGGCCTGCGTCGCGTACAGGTACGCGCCCGCGTCCCGCACGGCGGTGTCACCGGTGGCCTCGCCCCACTGCACGAGGGCGCCGGCGAAGTTCATGCCCTCGGAGCTCGACTCCTGGTTGTTGCCGGCGACGAACGCCCCGTGGCCCGACGCCCAGTCGTGGCCGGCGTACACGTCGAAGTCCCGCAGGTACGGGAACCGGGTCTCGGACCGGTCGTACCCGTTGGCGTCCCGGATGAGCAGGTCCACCATGCCGCCGTACTGCCCGTCCGACGCCCACTGCGGGTCGAACCGGGCCAGGGTGGCGGCGGCGGCGACGAAGTACCCGTAGTGGAAGTGGTGGTCGTTCAGCTCGGTGTCCGAGCCGTACGACGCGGGGTACCCGATGAGGGTGCCCCACCGCTCGTCGTAGGCGAAGACCTGCCCGGTCTTGCCCGGCGTGGCGGTGAACCAGTCGGTGAGCGTGGCGCGCACGCGCGCCAGGGTCTCGTCCCTCAGCTGCGTCTCCCCCAGCTGGTCGGCGATCTCGACGATGCGCGTCGCCCGCCCCAGGGCCTTGCCGGTCCAGTAGGTGTCGGCCCGCAGGATCGGCATCGGGTCGGCGGCCACCTCGGCCAGCAGCCCGTCCAGCGTCGCGCGCGCCGCACCGGACGACGTGGCGACGGCCGGCACCTCCGGGAGGACGCCCGTGAACGGCGTGGCGGTGGTGAAGGACGTGGTGCCCGCGTACGGCGTCATGGCCCCGCGCGGGCTGGGGTACGCGGCGTCGAGCTGCTCCCCGTCGACGGCGGTGACGTACCGCTGCTGGTGGGGGTACAGCGCGACGAGGGCGCCGGTCGCACCGGCCTCCAGCGGCGTCGTCTCCAGCCGGTAGGTGGTCCGGACCACGCCGGCGGCGGCGTCGTAGGTGTAGTCGGCCGTGGTGCCCGTGACCTCGGCGAGGGCGGAGCCGTCGACCGCGGCGAGCGCGGCGGCCCGGTCGGCGTCGGTCGCGTCGGCCGCCGTGGCCAGCGCGGTCACGGCCAGGTATCCCCGACCACCCAGGGAGGACCGGAGCGTGGACCCCGTGACGTCCCACGTCGCACCCGTGGGTGCGTGCGCGGCGTAGTCGTGGCCGTTGGCGGTGAAGCCGAGCGTGGCGCCGTCCCGCGCCCACACGCGCACGTCGTGGGTGGACGACAGCACGGCGTCGCCGCCCTGGACGTGGTACCAGGAGGTGGGCAGCCCGTGCCCGATCGTGGCGCGCAGGCTGCGTGTGCCGTCGGACCAGGACGGCGTGACCGTCCAGTCCGTCCAGCCCGCGACCTGCACCGTCGGCGCCTCGAGCCCGGCGACGCCGACCACGACGTCCTGGACGAACTGGAAGTGGAACTCGCCGATGCCGCCGGGCGTCCCGGACAGCGTGGCCTCGCGCGGCGTCGACAGACCGAGGCCCCCGGGCGTCGGCTGGTACGACACCGGGTGGGCGTGCAGCGGCTCGCTCAGGCGGCAGTCCAGCCGCTTGTACAGCAGCGACGACCACCAGTCGTTGGTCGGCAGCGCACCGGACGGTGCGTCGTCCGTCAGGGCCGAGCGCGGGTCCGCCTCGACCGAGTCGCACCCCTCGGGCGTGGGCCCGACAGGTGCGGCGGCGTACCCGCCGGCACCCACGTCGACGATCCCGTCGGCGGCGACGGCGTCGTCCCGCGGGACGATCACGAGGGCCGCGGCGCCGGCCAGCGCGAGCGCCGCCGTCGTCGCGATGCCACGCCTCCACCACGGCACCGTGACCGTGTCCAGGGCGTGCTGAGATGAGGACCCCCGAGGGGTCCGTGCTGTTGGTTGCATGGTGTGAAGCCCCCAAGGCGACCCCGTCGCGCGCTGCGCGCGCGGCGGTCGCCCCTGCGACCGGTGCGCCGCTCCGTTGCGCCGCACCGCGACCGGTCCCCGCGCGACCCCCGTTGGTCACGCTGTGGTGAGAGCGATCTCACATCACGCTAACACCGCGTCCAGGTCCTGCAACCGCGAGCGGCGGGACGCCCCGAAACGGTTCGTCCCGCCGCTCGGCGAGGGGTCTCAGGCGGCCGCGGACCGCTCGGCGATCTTGGCGCGCACCTCGTCCATGTCGAGCTCCTTGACGCCCGCGAGGACCCGCTCGAGCGCCGGGGCCGGCAGCGCACCTGCCTGGTTGAAGACGAGGATCCCGTCCCGGAACGCCATGAGCGTCGGGATGGAGGTGATCTGGAGCTCCGCGGCCAGCTGCTGCTCGGCCTCGGTGTCGACCTTCGCGTGCACGACCTCCGGGTGCGCCTCGCTGGACGCCTCGAAGACGGGTGCGAACATGCGGCACGGGCCGCACCACGCCGCCCAGAAGTCGATCAGGACGATGTCGTTGTCCTTGACCGTGCTGGCGATGGTGTCGGCGGTCAGCGTGATGGTGCTCATGGGTGTGTCTCCGTCCTGCAGGGGTTCCCCCGGTACAGCACCGACCCCTCCGGCCCTATTCCGCCGCCCGCTGCCCCCAGCGAGGCGATGCGGCCCGCACGCCGCGGACGGGGTAGAACTGCACGGTGACCGCGTCCGCCGAGTTCCCCCCTGGCCCCGAGCGTCCTGCCGGCTGGTTGTCCGCCGAGCAGATCGGCGCCGCGCGCCGGCAGCTGCCCATCCTCTACGTCGACGCCGTGCCCGTGCGCGTGGACGAGTCGGGCGACGTCGTCGCCGTCGGGCTCCTGCTGCGTGTGACGAACGAGGGCGTGATGTCCCGCGCACTGGTGTCGGGGCGCGTGATGTACCACGAGCGGGTGCGCGACGCCCTGCTGCGGCACATCGAGAAGGACCTGGGCCCCGTCGCGCTGCCGCAGGTGCCGGCGTCGCCGCAGCCGTTCACCGTCGCCGAGTACTTCCCGACCCCCGGCGTGACGCCGTACCACGACCCCCGCCAGCACGCGGTGTCGCTGGCGTACGTGGTCCCGGTGGCCGGTGACTGCCGCCCGCAGCAGGACGCGCTGGACCTGGCCTGGTTGACGCCGGAGGAGGCGTGCGCCGAGGCGGTGCAGGTCGAGATGAACGGCGGGCAGGGTCTGCTGCTGCGCCAGGCGATGGCGTGGGCGGGCCGCCTGCCCTGACCCGCGCCGCCGTCGGCGCCGGGCCGCATCAGGTGCCGCGTCAGGTGCCGTGTCAGGTGCCGTGTCAGGTGCCGAGGTCGAGCTGCGGCCAGTCGGCCAGGTCGGCACGCAGCTGCCGGTCGTGGGTCGCGACGACCACGGCGGCCGACGTCGCCCGCAGCGCGACCGTGAGGTCGTCGACCAGCCCGACGGACAGGTGGTTGGTCGGCTCGTCGAGCACCAGCACGTGCGGCGCCGCCAGCAGCGCGCACGCCAGGTCGAACCGGCGGCGCTGACCGACGGACAGCTCCCGCAGGGGACGCTCGAGGTCCTCCTCGGTGAGCAGGCCGAGCGCCGCGACGGGCACCAGCGCGTCAGGGTCCAGGGCGCCGGCCTCGAGCAGGTCCAGGGCGTGGCGCGCGTAGGCGTCGAACGCGGTCGGCGACGCGCCACCCGGTGCCGCGGCGCGCTCCCCCGGCCCCTCCTGGGCCAGGACGCCCAGCCGGACGCCCGGCGCCACGGTCCGCGTGCCCCGGTCGAGCACGAGCGAGCCCACGAGCGCCGCCAGCAGGGTCGACTTGCCGGCGCCGTTGGGGCCCGTGACCAGCAGCCGGCTCGCCGGCATGACGTCCACCCGGCGTCCGGGCAGGTCGAGCCGCCCCGCGACGCGGGCGCCCCGCAGGTCCACGAGGGGACCACCCGTGTAGTCCGTGGGGACGGACGGCAGGTCCGGGAACTGCAGGGCGGGCGGGGGCACGGGCACCTCGACGGCCTGCGCCTCGAGCCGCTGGACCAGGCGGTCGGCGGCCTTCACGTGCTGCCGCGCCCGGGTGGCGCGGCGGTGGGCGTGCGACCCCTTGGGCGGGCGCCACTCGTCCGACAGGCCCTCGTACGACGCGTCGAGGCGCTGGGCCAGGACCCGGGCGCGCTTGCGCTCGGCGCGGTAGCGGGCCCGCCACCGGCGCAGCATCTGGTCGCGCGCGAACCGGTAGTCCGCGTACCGCGCCGCCCCGTACAGCACCGGCCGCCCGTCCATCGACGGGTCCATGTCGAGGATGGCCGTCATGACGTCGTCCAGCAGGCGACGGTCGTGCGTGACGATGACGAGCCCACCCGCCCACCCCCTCAGCTGCGCGGTGAGGTGCTCGACCCCGCCGGTGTCCAGGTGGTTGGTCGGCTCGTCGAGCAGCAGCAGGTCGGCGCGCTCGGCGAGCCGGCAGGCCAGGCGCACGCGGTAGCGCTCGCCCACGCTGAGCTCGGCCAGCGGGCGGTCGCGGTCCCGGGGGGCGCGCAGCCGCGACAGGCTCTCGTCGACCCGCCGGTCGACGTCCCAGGCCGCGAGGTGCTCGTAGCGCGCGATCGCCGCGGACAGCGCGGCCACGTCCCCGCCCTCGTGGTCGAAGGCGTCGATCGCGGCCTGCAGGTCGGCCGCCGCGGCGCGCGTGGCCGCACCCGTGGCCTCGACGAGCGTGCCGATCGTGTCCCCCTCGGACACGGCGAGGTCCTGCTCGACGACCGCCAGCGTTCCCTGCCGGCGGACCGCGCCGCCCTGCGGGTGCAGCCGACCGGCGAGCACGCCCAGCAGGGTCGACTTGCCGGCCCCGTTCTCCCCGACGAGCCCGACGCGGTCGCCGGGGCCCACGGTGAGGTCGAGCCGGTCCAGCACCGGGCGCCCCGGGTAGCCGAACGTCACGGACTCCGCGACGAGCTGCACCTCGCCCGGACGCGAGGTCGGCGGCGCGCTCATGCCTGCAGCGCCGCCACCAGGTGCGGCACGAGGGCACGGAACGCCTGTCCGCGGTGGCTGATCACGTTCTTCTCGGCCGGCGTCAGCTCGGCGCACGTGCGCGTCTCGCCGTGCGGCACGAGCACCGGGTCGTAGCCGAAGCCGTACGCACCGCGCGGTGCCGTGGCCAGCGTCCCCTCCAGCGTGCCCACCTCGACGTGCTCGGTGCCGTCGGGCGTGACGAGGGCCGCCGCGCACACGAACCGCGCACCGCGGTGGGCGGGGGCGATGTCGGACAGCTGGGCGAGCAGCAGCGCCAGGTTGGCGGCGTCGTCGCCGTGGCGTCCGGCCCAGCGCGCGGAGAAGATGCCGGGCGCACCGCCGAGCACGTCGACGCTCAGCCCCGAGTCGTCGGCGACGGCGGGCAGGCCGGTGGCCGCCGCGAGGGCCCGCGCCTTGAGGAGCGCGTTCGCCTCGAACGTCAGCCCGTCCTCGACCGGCTCGGGCGCGTGCACGTCCCGGGCGCCGAGCACCGCGGCCGGGTCCAGCCCGGGCAGCACGGGCGCCAGGATCGCGCGCAGCTCGGCGACCTTGTGCGCGTTGTGGGTCGCCAGCACGAGCCGTGCGCCGACCGGGACCACGACACCCTCGGCCGGTGTCACGCGCCGGCCCCGGCTGCGGCCGGTCCGGCCGTCCGCGTCGCGGTCCCGTCGGCGGCGGGCGCCGCCAGCACGGAGGCCTGCAGGGCCGTGAGCCGGGCGGTGCCCGCCACCGCGAGGTCGAGCAGGGCGTCGAGCTCGGCGCGGTCGAACGGCGCGTGCTCCGCCGTGCCCTGCACCTCGACGAACGTCCCCGAGCCGGTCGTCACGACGTTCATGTCGGTCTGCGCGCGCACGTCCTCGCGGTAGGGCAGGTCGAGCACCGGGACGCCGTCGACGATCCCGACGCTGACGGCCGCGACGGAGTCGCGCAGCACCCTGCGTCCGGGCTTGACCAGCCGCTGCGACGTCGCCCACGCGACGGCGTCGGCGAGCGCGACGTACGCACCGGTGATGGCGGCCGTCCGGGTGCCGCCGTCCGCCTGCAGGACGTCGCAGTCGAGGACGACGGTGTTCTCCCCCAGCGCGGCGACGTCGACGACGGCGCGCAGCGACCGGCCGATCAGCCGCGAGATCTCGTGCGTGCGCCCGCCGACCTTGCCGCGCACCGACTCCCGGTCGGACCGGCTGTTGGTGGCCCGCGGCAGCATCGCGTACTCGGCGGTCACCCAGCCCTCGCCCGAGCCCTTGCGCCAGCGCGGCACGCCCTCGGTGAACGACGCGACGCACAGCACCTTGGTGCCGCCGAACTCCACGAGGACGGACCCCTCGCCCGCGTCCAGGAAGCGCCGGGTGATCGTCACCGGCCGCAGCTCGTCGGGCCGTCGCCCGTCCGCCCGCAGCACCCCCGCCGTACCGTCCGCCACCGCACCCGCCGTCGTCCCGCCACCGCTCACCATGCCCACGACCCTACGTGCGCACGGTGCCCGGCTCCGAACCGGCCCCCCGGGGGGGTTGCGCCCCGGCGCCGGGGCACGGCCGGCGTCACACGGGGTAGGTCGCCCCCGGTGCGGCCAGCACGACGGGGCCGTCGTACACCGCGCGGGCCTCCGCCACGGCGACGTGCGGGTCGTTCCAGGCCGGCACGTGCGTGAGCACCAGCGCCCGCGAGCCCCCGCGCGCGGCGGCCTGCCCGGCCCGACGGCCGGTGAGGTGGACGCCGCGGACGTGGTCGTCACGGCCCTCGACGAACGCCGCCTCCGCCAGCAGCAGGTCGGCACCCGTCGCCAGGTCGTCCAGGCCCGGGCACGCGTCCGTGTCCCCGCTGTACGCCAGGACGACGCGGCGTGCCGGGTCGTCCTCCGACGGGCCGGTGACGCGCACGCCGACGGCGGCCACGGGGTGCTCCACCGGCACGGCCTCGAGGGTCATCGGCCCGACGACGACGGGCACGCCCGGCGCCCAGGTGCGCACGTCGAACTGCTCGGCCGTGTCGGTCGCGGGGTCGTGGCCGGACATCTGCACGATCCGCTCCCGCGTGCCCGCCGGTCCCTGCACCACGAGCCGCGGCAGCGGGCCGGCGGGCCGGTAGCGGCGGTACACGCCGAGCACCGCGAGGTCGGCCACGTGGTCGGCGTGCAGGTGCGAGAGCGCGACGAGGTCGAGCGCGGCGGGGTCGCCCCAGCGCTGCAGCGCACCGAGCGCCCCGTTGCCCAGGTCGAGCAGCACGGACCAGGTGCGGCCGTCCGCGTCGTCAGCCTGGACGAGGTACGACGACGCCGCCGAGTCCGGTCCCGGGAACGACCCGGCGCACCCCAGCACGACGAGCCTCATCGCAACGCACCCCGGGGCTCGACCGCCTCGACCTCGGGACCGAGGAACCGGCGGGCCAGCGACGCGAACGACGCCGGGTCGCCCGTCGCGAGGAACCGGTGGGTCGCCGGGCCCGACGCCGGGTCGCGCTCCATGTCGTGCGCGACCAGCGTGCGGTAGACGTCCTTGGCCGTCTCCTCGGCGCTCGACACGAGCGTGACCTCCTCGCCCATGACGTAGGAGATGACGCCGGTGAGCAGCGGGTAGTGGGTGCAGCCCAGCACGAGCGTGTCGACGCCGGCCGCGCGGACGGGGTCGAGGTACTCGTGGGCCGTGGCCAGGGCGTCGGGTCCGGACGTCACCCCCGCCTCCACGAGCTCCACGAACCGGGGGCACGCACGCGACGTCAGCTCCACCCCGGCGACCGCGAAGGCGTCGTCGTAGGCGCGCGAGTCGATCGTGGCCCGCGTGCCGATGACACCGATGCGCCCGTTCCGCGTCGCCGCGACCGCTCGCCGCGCGGCCGGCAGCACCACCTCGACGACCGGCAGCCCGCGGCGCAGCGTGTACCGCTCACGGGCGTCGCGCAGCACGGCCGCGGACGCGGAGTTGCAGGCGATGACCAGCATCTTCACGCCCGCGTCGACCAGGTCGTCCATGATCTCCAGCGCGTGGGCGCGCACCGCGGCGAGCGGCTTGGGACCGTACGGGCCGTTGAGGGTGTCGCCGATGTACAACGTGGACTCGTGCGGCAGCTGGTCGAGGATGGACCGCGCCACGGTCAGGCCCCCGACGCCGGAGTCGAAGATGCCGATGGGGGCGTCGCTCACGCGACCGAGACTAGCCGTCGGACCGGCGGCGCCCGGTGCCGGGACGCTCCGGTGCGGCGAGCATCACAGCCAGCAGCGACTCCTGCAGCCAGGACAGCGCGCCGTACACCGAGGCCAGGTAGGCGCGGACGTCGTCCTCGTCGCCGTCGCCCAGGCCGTCGTACAGGGCCTCGGAGTCCGCGTCCGTGCGGATGCCGAGCCGCTCGCCGAGCACCAGGCGCAGGTCCGTCAGCGTCGCCGCGACGTCGTCGGCCTGGTCGGGCGACACCACCAGCGCGTGCTCCGGCCACCCGGGCTCGCCGTGCACCAGCGCGGCCCACAGGGCCCGCAGGCGGGCGATCTTGCGCCCGCGCAGGTCGTCCTCCGTCAGCCTGCGGAACTCGTCGGCGACCTCGGGGTCGTCCCGCGACGCGTCGGGCAGCAGCCGGCGCACCGCGGGGTCCTGCGGCGGCGGCACGGGTCCGGTACGCATCGACCACCCACCGGGAGCACCGGGGACGGGCTCGCCCGTCGCGGGCGGGGCGCCGTCCTCGAGGCGGCCGGCGCCCAGCAGCTCGGCGACGTCGGCGACGACCGAGGCGACGACGTCGCGCTCGCTCGGGTCGAGCTGCGCGACGAAGCGGCCCTTCTGACGGCGGAACGCGCGCATCACTGCCCCCCGCGCTGCATCGTGGCCCACAGGCCGTAGGAGTGCATGGCCTGCACGTCGATCTCCATGGCCTCACGGTTGCCGGTCGACACCACCGCGCGGCCCTCCTCGTGGACCTGGCGCATGAGGTGCTCGGCCTTCTCGGTCGGGTACCCGAAGTAGGTGCGGAAGACGTAGGTGACGTAGGTCATGAGGTTCACCGGGTCGTTCCACACGATCGTGACCCAGGCGTCGGCCGTGGACGTCGCCTCGGCCACGTCCGGGCGGGTGTCGGGAGCGGTCAGCGCGGGCACGACGCCCACTGTAGGTGGGACGGCCTGGCGCGGCGGATGACCGCGTCGCCGGGGGCGTCTACGTTGACGGCATGACGGACACGCACGCACCGGCACCGACCGCGACCACCCCGGCCGTCGCCGCCGTCGGCTCGGGCAGCACCGCCCTGCTCACCGACCGCTACGAGCTGACCATGCTGCAGGCGGCACTCGCCGACGGCACGGCGCACCGGCGCTGCGTCTTCGAGGTCTTCACGCGGCGGCTGCCGGCCGGCCGCCGGTACGGCGTGCTGGCCGGCACGGGCCGCGTGCTCGAGCAGCTGGCCGCCTTCCGGTTCGGCACCCCCGAGCTGGACTGGCTGGCCGACGAGCGCATCGTGGACGACGCCACGCTGGAGTTCCTGGCGGGGTACCGCTTCCGCGGCTCGGCCGTGGGCTACGCGGAGGGCGAGATGTTCTTCCCGCAGTCCCCCGTGCTGGTCGTCGAGGGCACCTTCGCCGAGGCCGTGCTGCTCGAGACGCTGGTGCTGTCCGTGCTCAACTACGACTCGGCGGTGGCGTCGGCGGCGTCCCGCATGACCAGCGCGGCGGTGGACCGCCCGTGCCTGGAGATGGGGGCGCGGCGCGCGCACGAGGACGCCGCCGTCGCAGCCGCCCGGGCCGCCGCGGTCGCGGGTTTCGCCGGCACGTCCAACCTGGAGGCGGGGCGCCGCTACGGGCTGCGGACCATCGGCACCGCCGCGCACGCCTTCACGCTGCTGCACGACGACGAGGAGGCGGCGTTCGCCTCGCAGGTGCGCTCGTCCGGCGCCGGTACCACCCTGCTGGTCGACACGTATGACGTGCGCCGCGGCGTGGAGCGCGCGCTCGCGGCGGCGGGCACGGGCCTGGGTGCCGTGCGGCTCGACTCCGGGGACCTGGCCGTGCTGGCGCAGGAGGTCCGTGCCCAGCTGGACGCGGCGGGCGCCCGCGACACGCGGATCGTGGTGACGAGCGACCTCGACGAGTACGCGATCGCCGCGCTGGCGGTCGCTCCCGTGGACTCGTACGGCGTCGGCACGTCGCTGGTGACCGGCTCGGGCGCCCCCACGTGCGGGATGGTCTACAAGCTCGTGGCCCGCGAGGGCGCCTCGGGTGCCATGGAGCCGGTCGCCAAGGCGTCGCGGTCCAAGACGAGCCTGGGTGGCCGCAAGTCCGCGGCGCGGCGCCTGGACCGGGACGGGCGCGCCGTCGAGGAGGTGCTGGTCGTCGGTGACGACGAGCGGGTGGCCGCCTGGACGGACGAGCGGCACCGCGACCCCGACCCCACGCTGCGGCCCCTGCACGTGCCGCTCGTGGTCGACGGCGAGGTGCTGCCCGGGCTGACGGCGGCGCAGGGCGTGCGTGCTGCGGCCGCGCGGCACGCCGCGTCCCGCGACGAGCTGCCGCGCGGCGCCCGCCGGCTGTCCTCGGACGAGGCGGCCGTTCCGACGGTGGAGCTGCGCCTGGGGTGAGCCACTCCGGACACGGCACGGGCCGGGACGCGTGGTGCGTCCCGGCCCGGCGCGTCAGGTCGGCGTTCGCCGACCGCGCGATGCTGCGTCAGATCCTCGTGCGCGACCGACCACGGCCCACGAGGCCCAGGATCAGGCTCACGACCAGCACGATGACGCCGATCCAGATGAGGAACTGGCCGATGTTGGTCGCAACGCCGAGGACGACGAGGACGACACCGACGAGAATGAGGATGAGCCAGGACGGCATGTGAGCACCCTTTCGTGCGAACGCCCGGCGGCACGTGGCCGCAGGCTCCGAGTTCGGCCCCGGGGGTACCCGGGGCCGTCTTTGTCACGGGAAGAGCCTGGCAGTCACAGGCCCGCTCGGCACGTCGAACGGTCGACTTGCGGAGCCGGGCGTCACTGGTATGTGGTCACGTGTCCAGCGTCCTGACCTGGCATTTCATCCAATCCTCATCGTCCACATCGTGAGATGGACGGGTGTGCGAGACAGCCGTCCCGATGCGCGACGGACCGTCAGCGCTTGCCGACGAACCACCCACGGACCATCGCGATGCGGGCCTCGAGCTGGTCCGGCGCGGCCAGCGCGACCTCCGGACCCCCGCACCGGCGACGCAGCTCGGCGTGGACCGTCGCGTGCGGCTGCCCGCTGCGCCGCGCCCACGCGCCGACCAGCTGCGCGAGCTCCTTGCGCAGCTCGGCCTGCTTGCGGTGGTCCATGACCTCCGGCTCGGGCTGGGAGCGCGCACGACGCGCCCCCTGCTGGTCGGCCTGGCGCTGCCGCAGCAGCGTCGTCACCTGGTCCGCGTCGAGCAGGCCCGGCAGGCCGAGGAAGTCCAGCTCCTCGTCGGAGCCCACCTCGGCGCCCGTGCCGAACTCGCCGCCGTCGAACAGCACCCGGTCGAACGAGGCCTGCGCCTCGAGCGCCTGGAACGAGCCGGCGACACCGTCCGCGCCGACCGCGTCGGAGGCCTTCTCCGCGCGCTCCGCGAGGGCGAGCAGGTCCCCCTCGGGGTCCTCGGAGCCGTCGGTCGGCTTGTCGAGCGCGTGGTCCCGCTCGACCTCGAGGGAGGCGGCGAGCTCCAGCAGCTGCGGCACGCTCGGCAGGAACACCGACGCCGTCTCGCCGCGCTTGCGCGCCCGCACGAACCGGCCGACCGCCTGGGCGAAGAACAGCGGGGTCGCGGTGCTCGTCGCGTAGACGCCCACGGACAGCCGGGGGACGTCGACGCCCTCGGAGACCATGCGCACGGCCACGAGCCAGCGGGAGTCGCTCGCCGAGAACTCCTCGATACGGTCGCTCGCCCCCGCGTCGTCGGACAGCACCACGGTCGGCGACTGCCCCGTGAGGCGGGCGAGGTGCCCGGCGTAGGCGCGGGCGTCGGTCTGGTCCGTCGCGATCACCATCGCCCCGGCGTCCGGGACGGTGCGGCGCACCTCCGTCAGCCGGCGGTCGGCCGCCGCCAGGACCGAGGGGATCCACTCGCCGTCGGGGTCCAGCGCGGTGCGCCAGGCCTGGGACGTCATGTCCTTGGTCAGCGGCTCGCCCAGGCGCGCGGCGATCTCGTCGCCCGCCTTGGTGCGCCAGCGCATCGATCCCGAGTACGACAGGAAGATCACGGGACGCACGACGTGGTCGCGCAGCGCGTCGCCGTACGCGTAGGTGTAGTCGGCGACCGAGCGGCGGATGCCCTGCGCGTCGGGCGCGTACGTGACGAACGGGATCGCGGCGGTGTCCGAGCGGAACGGCGTGCCCGTCAGCGCGAGCCGGCGCGTGGCCCCCTCGAACGCCTCGCGCACCGCGTCGCCCCAGGACAGGGCGTCACCGCCGTGGTGCACCTCGTCGAGGATGACCAGCGTGCGCTCGGCGGTGGTGCGTGCCGCGTGCAGCGCGGGCTTGCTCGCCACCTGCGCGTACGTCACCGCGACGCCGTCGTAGCCGGCACCGTGCCGCCCCTGGGCGTTGGAGAACCGCGGGTCCAGGCGGATGCCGACGCGCGCGGCCGCGTCCGCCCACTGCTTCTTGAGGTGCTCGGTCGGGGCGACCACGGTCACGCGCCGGACGGCACCCGACGCGAGCAGCTCCGTGGCGATCCGCAGCGCGAAGGTCGTCTTGCCGGCGCCGGGCGTCGCGACGGCGAGGAAGTCGCGCGGCGCACGCTCGCGGTACAGGTCGATCGCCTGCGCCTGCCAGGCCCGCAGGCTCCCCGCGGCCCCCCACGGCGCACGCGCGGGGAACGCCGGCGGCAGCTGCTGCGCTGCCGCCGTCGAGGGGTGCTGGGGGGTGGAGACAGGGGCGACGGACCGACGGGCCGCGCTCACGCGCCGCCCGCGCCGGAGCCGGAGCCGGAGCCCTTGCCACGGCCGAAGCCGAAGAACCCGCGGCCTCCGCCGCCTCCCCCGTCCGAGCCGCCGTCGCCGTCCTGCGGCTCGCGGAGGCCGTCGTACACCTCTTTGCAGATGGGGCACACGGGGAACTTGTTCGGGTCGCGACCGGGCACCCAGACCTTGCCGCACAGCGCGATGACCGGCTTGCCGGTCATCGCGGACTCCATGATCTTCTCCTTGCGCACGTAGTGCGCGAAGCGCTCGTGATCACCGGGCTCGACCTGCTCGGTCGTCTCGGCACGCTCGAGGACCGAGGTGCCGCCCTGGGGTCCGAACGGGTCGTCGGGTCCGGTCGGCGGGGTCGGCTCACTCATGGGGCCATCGTACGTCGGGGGTCGGACAGCCCCGCGGCGGCACGACGGGTCGAGCCGGACCGGGAGGAGCCCCCACCCGGCGCGACCGGGTCTGGAACCACTCCCCTGTTTTGTGTCAATCTATGAACACATTGACATCGTCGCGGAGGCCGTCGTGAACCTGCCCGTGCTGCTCCTCTCCCTCGCCGTGGCGGCCCTCGTGGCCTGCCTGGTCGCGGTCGTCGCCGCGCGTGCGGCCACCTCGGCCGTCGGCGAGGTGGTCGTCACGCCCGCCGCGTACGACCGTGCCCGGCGGCACGCCGCGACCGTGGCGCTCGTGGCGTGGGCCGTCCTGTCGGCCGTGGCCGTGCTGCTGCCCGGCGCGGTACCCGACGGACCAGGGGCCGGGGTCGCCCTGGGCTGCGTCCCCGCGGTCGCCGGCCTGGCGTTCCTGCTCGTGGCGGCGGTCGGCGAGCGCACGTGGCCGGCGCCCCGGGGGACCGTCCGCGGCGCGGCGCTGACCCGCCGCACCGCGCGCGACGTCGCGCCCCGCTGGACGGTGGTGGCGCTGCTCACGTGGACCGCCCTGCTGCTGGGGACCCTGCTCGCCACCGGCGTGACCGCCGGACCCGACGGCCGGACCGTCGTGCTGCAGCCGGACGCCCTGGTGTCGACCGCCGCCGGGCCGTACCCCGGAGCTCCCTACGCGGTGCCCCTCGCCGCCGCCACCGTGCTGCTGGCGGTCGCCACGTGGGGCGTGCTGCACCTGGTGGCGGCGCGCCCGGCGGTCGCCGGGGTGTCGACGGACGACGACGCCCTGCTGCGCCGCGTGTCCGGGGCGCGGGTCGTCGCGGGCGTGCAGCTGGTCGTCGGCGGGACGCTCGCCGCCGTCCTGCTGGCCACGGGCAAGGCGGTGCGGTCCGCCGCGCACGCCACGTACGCGGTCGACGGCGTGTCGATCGAGGTCGTGCAGCCCGTCGCCGCTGCGCTCGGCACCGCGGCCATCGCCGCCGCGCCGGTGGTGGGGCTCACCACGCTCCTGCTCGCCGCGACCGCGCTGCTGCGCTCCTCCCGTGCGGCGCAGCCGCGCGTCGCCGTCCGGCTCGACGCCCGGGTCACCGGATGAGTGCCCCGCGGATCGAGGTGGACCTGGGCTCCGGGGTCCCGGTCTACGAGCAGCTGCGCACCCAGGTCGTCGCGCACGTCGCCGCAGGCCGCCTGCGGCCGGGCGACCGGCTGCCCACGATCCGCGCGCTGGCCACCGACCTGGGCGTCGCACCCGGGACGGTCGCCCGCGCGTTCCGGGAGCTGGAGCTCGCCGGCGTCGTGGTGACGCGGCGCCGCACGGGGACCGTCGTGGCGGCCGACGCGGCCCCGGCGACCGTCGGCGCGCGCGAGGCCGCCGCGGCCTACGTGCGGGCCGCGCGGGCCGCCGGCCTCAGCCCGGACGAGGCGCTCGACCTCGTGCGCGGCGCCCTGCTGACCTGAGGCCGCCCGGGCGACGGCCACGACGGGCGACCGTCGAGGCCGACGACGCCGGGACACGCGGACCGGAGGCACGCGGACCGGAGGCACGCGGACCGATGCGCGCGAGCCAGGGAGGCGTGGGCTACAGCCCCTGCCACGCGGGCTTGCTCGCCCACGTCTCGCGGTAGTGGTCCAGCAGCCGCAGCCGGCTCGCGGCCGCCTCGTCGACCAGGACGCTCACGTGCGGGTGCAGCTGCAGCACGGTGGCAGGCCACAGGGCGCTGACCGGGCCCTCGACCAGCTGCTGCACGGCCTCGGCCTTCCCCTCCCCCTGCGCGAGCAGCACCAGGTGCCGTGCCGCCATGATCGTCGCGAGGCCCTGGGTGAGGCAGTGCGTGGGGACCGCGTCGGCGTCGCCGTCGAAGAACCGGGCGTTGTCCTCGCGCGTCTGGCGCGTCAGCGTCTTGATCCGCGTGCGCGAGCCCAGCGACGATCCCGGCTCGTTGAACGCGACGTGCCCGTCGGTGCCGATGCCCAGCAGCTGCAGGTCGACGCCGCCCGCGTCGGCGATCGCGGCCTCGTACGCGGCGCACGCCGCGGGGAGGTCCTCGGCCAGCCCGTCGGGGCCGTGGACCGCGTCGGGCGGCAGGTCGACGCGCGAGACCAGCTCGGCGTCGATGACGTGGCGGTACCGCTGCGGGTGGTCCGCCGGCAGCCCGACGTACTCGTCGAGCAGGAACGCCTGCGCGCGCGCGAACGACAGGCCGTGCTCCGCGTGCCGCCGGGCGAGCTCGTCGTACACGGCCAGCGGGCTCGACCCGGTGGCCAGGCCCAGCACGGCGTCGGGCCGCTCCGTGAGCAGCCTGCCCACGGCGTCCGCGGCCAGCCGCGCCAGCTCGGGCGCGGGTGCGACGACCACCTCCATCAGACGACCTCCCCTCGTCCCACGAGCGCGGCCCCCACGGCACCCACGGGCACGTCCCGTGGTGCCAGGTGCACACGCTCGGCCAGTCGCAGCGACGCCAGGAACGGCGACGCCGCGGCCTCCCTCCCCAGCTCGACGCGCACCGCGTCCAGCAGCGGATCACCCACACCGCTCACCCCACCGCCCAGGACCACGTGGTCGACGTCGCACGTCAGCACCAGGATGCGCACGGCACCGGCGACCGCCCACGCGAACCGGTCGCGGACCGCCACGGCGCGCGGGTCGCCCGCGGCGGCCGCCGCGAACAGCGCGAGCGGCGCGGGCCGCCCGTCCGTCGAGGGCCACGCCACGTCCACGGCGCTGCCCGACGCGTACTGCTCGACGCACCCCCGCTGCCCGCACCCGCACGGCAGGCCGTCAGGCACGAGCGTCAGGTGCCCGACCTCACCGGCCGCCCGACGGGCGCCGCGCCGCAGCGCCCCGTCGAGCATCAGACCGGCGGCCACGCCGGTGCCCAGCGCGAGGAAGGCGAGATCGCGCGGTGCGGGCACCGCGTCGACCGTGTGGGCGGCGCCGACGACCGCGGCGTTGAGGTCGTTCTCGACCCGGACCGGCACCTGGCCGGCCAGCGCCGCCGCCACGGCCGATGCCAGCCCGAAGGGGCGCTCGACGCCCACGTTGACGGCGTGCTCGACCGTGCCCGTCACGGGGTCGACCACACCCGGCACCCCCACCCCGACCCCGCTCAGCGCGGCGAGCGGCAGTCCCTGCTCCGCGGTGAGCGTCTCCACGCAGGTCCGCACGGCGGCGACCAGCCCGTCGGGCCCGGGCACGGTCGGCACCCGGTGCGTGGCGACGACCGCGCCGTCGGCGGCGAGCAGGACGGCGAGCACCTTGGTGCCGCCGACGTCGACGCCCACCGCCCAGCCCGCCCGGCCGGCGTCGGTCGGGGTGCCGCCGGCGGGTACGAGGGCGCCGGTCGCACCGGCAGGCGTGACGTCAGGGGCGGTCGGGTCGACGGGTGTGGTGCGGGCGTGCGTGGGCACGACAGGGTTCCCCCCCGGGGTCGTGGCGTCCATGGCTCAGCCCTTGACCGCTCCGGACACCAGGCCTCCGGTCATGCGCCCCTGCACGAGGAGGAAGAAGATGACGACGGGGATCGCGACCAGCACCGAGCCGGCCATGAGCGCCCCCCAGTCCGTCGCCTTGGTGGCCTGCTGGAACGTGCGCAGCCACACGGGCAGCGTCATGGACTCGGGCCGGGTCATGATGATCAGGGCCATCATGAACTCGTTCCACGCCTGCAGGAACGCGAACACGCCGGTGGCCACGAGACCGGGCGCGAGCAGCGGGAACGTCACCTTCCAGAACGCGCGCGGGCGGGAGCAGCCGTCGATCATCGCGGCCTCCTCGAGCTCGACGGGCACCCCGTTGACGAACCCGCGCAACGTCCAGATCGTGAAGGGCAGGACGCCCGCGAGGTACACGACGCCGAGCGCGACCACGGTGTTCAGCAGCCGCCAGGAGTCGACCATCTGGAACACCGAGATCATCATCGCCTCGCCCGGGACCATCTGGATCACCAGGATCGACAGCACGAAGGCCGCCCGCCCCCGGAACCGGAAGCGTGTGACGGCCAGCGACGCGAAGAACGCCAGGACCATCGCGGCGACGAGCACGAGGAACGTCACCTGCAGCGAGTTGCCGAGCGCCGGCACGAAGGGCGAGCGCTCCTGGTGGAACATCGCGGTGTCGTAGTTGCGCAGCGTCGGCTCGTCCGGCCACAGGTGCAGCTCCGGCCCGATGATGCGGTCGGTCGGCAGGAACGACGTGTTGACCATCCAGTAGACCGGGAACACGAAGGCCGCGGCGAGCAGGGCGGCGACCACGCCCCAGCCGACGGACGCCGCCCGGCGGCGGGCCGGACGGCGGCGGACGACACCCGCGGCCGGTGGTGCGGGTGCAGCGACCGGCACGGTGCCGGCGGGTGCCAGGCTCACAGCTGCTCCTCCTTGACCGTCGCACGCACGTAGTACGCGGAGATGGCGAGCATGAGGACGGTGAAGATGACGGCGATGGCGCTCGCGGCCCCGTAGTGGCCCTGGGCCATGCCCATCTCGTAGATGTAGACGCCGAGCGTGCTCGTCTCGGACGTCACGCCGCCGATGCCCTGCAGGACGAAGATCTGCGTGAAGACCTTCAGGTCCCAGATCATCGACAGCACGATCAGCACGACGTAGATGGTCCGCACGTACGGGACCTGCACGTCGAGGAACCGCTGCCGGCCGTCGGCGCCGTCGAGCTGTGCGGCCTCGAGCACCTCGCGGGGGACCTGCGTGAACCCCGCGTAGAGCGTGAACGCCACGAAGGGGATCGCCCCCCACACGATGACCAGGGCCGCGACCGCGAAGAAGGACAGCGGGGAGATGAGCCACGAGTGGCCCATCCAGCTCTCGCCGGTCACCGACGTCAGCAGGTGGTTGACGACGCCGTACCGGGTGTCGAAGATCCACCCCCAGACGAGCATCGCGGCCAGCGGTGGCATCGCCCAGGCCAGCAGCAGCGCGACCGACAGCACGAGGCGCATCACCCGGCCGAGCCGCATGAGCAGCAGGGCCACCAGCGTGCCGGCCGTGATGGTCGCGACGACGCACACGAGCATGAAGACGAAGCTGCGGGCCGTGACGGCCCAGAACCGTTCGTCGGTCAGCGTGGCGGCGTAGTTGTCGAGACCCACGAACGGCGCCGGCACGCCGAGCAGCTGGGCGCGCTCGTACTCGTGCACGGACAGCCAGAGCATGCGGACCAGCGGGTAGCCGGTGACGACGACGAGCACGGCGAGGCTGGGGGCCAGCAGCACCCAGGGCAGGAGCCGCGCGGGGGTGGTCGCGCGGGTCGCGCGGGGCGGCGGCGCGGCGCCGGGCGGCGCGGGCCGCAGCACGGTGGAGCTCATGGGGGTCCCTCCTGCGGTGACCCGGCCGGGCCCGCACGCGAGGCGCGGACCCGACCGGTGACGCCGGGTCAGCCGTTGAGGATGGACTCGATCTGCGCGTCGAGCTCGGTCGCGATCGTCTCGACGTCACCGCCCTGCGCGATCTGCACGAGGGCGTCCTGGACGACCTTCTGCGCCTCGACGTCGCCCCACCTCGGCGTCGCCGGGGTCAGCTCGGCGTTGGCCGCCGCGGTGGCGGACGCGAGCGTGAACTCGTCGTCCGGCAGGGCCGGGACGAGCGACTTCTTGGCCGGGATCATCGAGTTCTCGGCGAGGATCGTCTGGTACTCGTCGGACAGCAGGATCGTCAGGGCCTTCTTCGCCAGGTCGACGTTCTGCGACTTCGTCGCGACCGCGATGTTCGACCCGCCGGCGAAGACCTTGGCGGTCTCGCCCGCGGTCGCGCCGGGCAGCGGGAAGGCGTGCAGGTCGGCACCGAACGTGTCGGCGCACCCGGGTGCCTCGGCGTCGGCCGGGGCCTGGATGGACCACCGGATCCAGTTCGGGGCGGACAGGAACGTCGTCTGCCCGGCGCAGAACGGGATCTGCAGCTCGGACTCGTCGCCGTCCTTGGGCGCGTTCGAGGCGTTGACCATGAGGTCCTGGACCTGCTCGAGGCCCTTGATGCCACCCTCGGAGGAGAACCCGGCCTCCCACGTGCCGTCGTCACGGGGCTCGGCGATGAAGCCGCCGTTCTCCCAGACGAACGGCAGCGCGTTGTACCAGTCCTGCCCGGGGAACCAGACACCGGAGTGGTCGGCGGTCCTCAGGGACTTGGCCGTCTCGACGTACTCCTCGAGCGTGGTCGGCAGCGCCGCCCCGCCCAGGACCTGGTCGCTGTAGAACACGATGCGCGAGCCCGCGTAGTACGGGGCGGCGTAGAACGTGCCCTCCCACGTGCCGGCCTTGACGAAGCCGGGCAGCAGGTCGTCGCCACCGAGGTCCTCGGCGATGTCGTCGAGCGGCGCGAAGTACCCGGCGGACGTGAACGTGGCGGCCTGCGTGTTGCCGACCTCGACGACGTCGGGCGAGTCGGACGACGACAGCGCGGTCGTCAGCTTGTCGACGAGGCCGGTCCAGGACTGCTCCTCGATGGTGAGCGTCGAGCCGGGGTTCTCCTCCTCGAACGTCGACGTGAGGTACTCGCGCGCCTCGTCGGGGGTGTCGCTCCCGACGAGCCAGACGCGGATCTCGGCGGCCTCGGCGCCGGACGCGTCGTCGGTCCCGCTGTCACCGCCGCCGGAGCACGCCGTCAGGACGAGGGCTGCCGCCAGGCCGGCGGCGCCGGTACGTAGGATCTTCACGTCGTTGTTCCTCCCAGGTGCGAGGCGACCGTCGCGCGACGTCGCCGGTGGGTGGTGCCGACCTGCTGGACGCTCGGCCCGGGGTCGTCACGTGACCCCGGGCCGGCTCCGGCCGCTCCGGATCGTCACGTGATCCCGAGCCGGCCGGACAGGACGAGCACGCAGGCGCCCGCGAGCGCCGCGTCCTCGTCCAGTGCTGCCATGCGGACCCCGAGGTCGTGACCGACCGCGGGGATGGTGCGCTCGCGCAACGTCGTGGTGGCCGCCGCGCGCAACGGCCCGTCGAGCAGGTCGACGGGGCCGGAGAGCAGGACCTCGGCGAGGTTGAGTGCGCTGACGACGGGCGCGAGGGTGCGGCCCAGCGTCCGCCCGGCGGCGGCCAGCGCCTCGTCCGCGTCCTGGGCGCTCGCGCCGGAGGTGCGGCGACGCAGCGCGGGCGCGCTCAGCACGGTCTCCAGGCAGCCGGCGCGCCCGCACGCGCAGGGCAGCGGCGCCTCGCCCGGGGTGTCCGCGTCGATGACGGTGACGTGCCCGATCTCGCCGGCAGCGTGCCCACGTCCGCGTACCAGCGCACCGTCGACGAGCATCCCCGCCCCGACACCCTGCCCGACGGTGACGACCATGGCGTTGGCGTCGGCGCCGCCGAACGTGTACTCCCCCAGCGCGCGGGTGTCGGCGTCGTTGGCGACGTGCACCGGGGCACCGAGCACGGCCGTCAGCCGGGAGGCGAGCGGCACGTCGTACCACCCGCGGTTGGGCGCCTCCAGGACGCGGCCCGCGTCGTCCACGACCCCCGGGGAGGCGATCCCCACACCGAGCACGGGCGCGGTGGCGGCCGCGACGAGCCTGCGCCCGAGCTCCTCGACGAGGGCGACGGCGGCCGCGCCCGTGGCACCGGCCGTCGGCACGTGGTCCCGCGCCACGACCTGCCCCTCGAGCGTCATCACGGCGCCACGGACGGTCTCGTCGTCGGTGAGGTCGAGCACGACCACGTGGTGGTCGGCCGAGCGCAGGCCGACGAGCGTGGCCGGCTTGCCGACGCGACCTTCCGTGCGCACACCCAGGTCCCCCACCAGCCCGTCGGCGAGCAGGTCGGCGACCAGGTCCGACACGGTGACGCGCGTGAGGCCGGTGCTGCGGGCGATGTCGGCGCGCGACGAGGGGCCGGCGTGGAAGAGGTGCCCGAGCACCAGGGACCGGTTGTGGGCCCGGGCGTGCTCGGGGAGCACCTTGGCGGTGGGCCGCAGCTCGCGCCGCACCGGCCCGGGCGGGCGGCCGGTCGTGCGTCCCGTGGTCGTCGACATGTTTGTTAGTAGACCTTCCTTACAAATCCCGGTCAAGGCTCCCCTGTGACCGTGATCACATCGTGACCGCTGGTTCACACGGGCGTCTCACGGCCCGCGGCGGCGCCCGGAACGCGGCTCGGAACGCGGGGACCGCCCTGTGCTCAACCGGCCGCAGGACCACCCTCGGCCAGGGCGGCCAGCCAGCCCCGGGCGCCCGGGTGCCGGACGGACGTCGTCGCCCGGCGGACGCCCTCCCCCAGTGCGTCCAGGGGGTCGGCACCGCGCGCGAGCGCCGCGGCCATCGCGCCGTGCAGCACGTCGCCGGCACCGAGCGTGTCCACGACCTCGCCGGGCGGCACCGCGACGGGCGCCACCCAGGACCGCACGGGCGGCCCGTCGGCAGCGGCACGGCGCACCCGGACCGGCCCCGCCCCGGCGCTGCGCGCGACGAACCGCGGCCCCTGCGCGGCGACCTCGTCCAGCAGCGCGTCCACCGCCCGCTCGTCGCGCACCGCCCGGCCGGGCACGGCGAAGTCCGCCGACAGCACCGCCAGGTCGACGACGGCCAGCAGCTCGGGCGTCGACGGCTTCCAGCTCCCGCCGTCCAGGAGCACGGGGACGCCCGCGTCGCGGGCCGCGCCCGCCAGCACCGCGGCGGCGCCCGCGTGGTGCCCGTCCACGAGCAGGGCGCCGGCGCCGGTGACCACGTCCGCGCCGGGGGTCGGCAGCCGCGGGACGCGCGCGCCGTTCACCGACACCACCGCCCGCTCCCCCGTCGCGCGCGTCACCAGCACCGTGGACACCGGCAGCACGCCCGCCACGTCCGGCACGAGGTCGACGACGTCGACGCCCGCAGCGGCCAGGCCGGCACGGGCCACGTCCGCGAGCGCCCCGGAGCCGATCGCCGTGACCAGCGTCGTGGGCACCCCGAGGCCGGCAGCGACCGCGGCGGCGTTGGCCGCGGGACCGCCGAACGTCACGTCGAGGCCGTCGGCGACGACCTTCTCGTCCGCACCGGGCAGGCGGTCCACCACCTGGGTGACGTCGAGCGTGGTCAGGCCGCAGCAGACGAGGCGGGCAGGCATGCGGGCATCCTCCCAGGCGCGCCCAGCACCGCCGCGCCGCGAGCCGGACCTGCGGCCCCACCACGTAACGTTTCACAGCCGCCCCGGGGGATTCGCCGGAGATGTCCGGCGTGGTTCGCTGAGCCCGCGTAAGCGCTTCCCCCACGAGAGGCAGGGACATGTCCCGCAGACCACCGGCGGCCCGACGCCCGTTCCGCGTCGCACTCGCCGCCGCCCTCACGCTCGCCCTCGGCGGCACCCTCGGCCTCGCCACGGCCGTCGGCGCGAGCGCTGCGAGCGTCGACACCAACGCCTGGTACGTCCTGGTGAACCGCCAGAGCGGCAAGGTCATGGACGTCACCGGCACGTCCACGGCCGACGGTGCGGCCATCCAGCAGTGGCCCCGCAACGACGGGGCCTGGCAGCAGTGGCAGTTCGTCGACTCCGGGTCGGGCTGGTACCGGCTGAGGTCGCGGCACTCCGGCAAGGTCCTCGACCTGTGGCAGTGGTCGACCGCCGACCGCGCCCCGTTCCACCAGTACTCCGACCTCGACGGGTACAACCAGCAGTTCAAGCTCATCGACTCCGCGAGCGGCGCCTACGTGCGCCTGCACAACCGCCACTCCGGCAAGCTCGTGACCGTCACCGACCGCTCGACCGCGGACGGTGCGAGCATCACGCAGCTCACCGACAACAACCAGTACAACCAGCAGTGGCAGCTCGTGAAGGTCGGGGCGGGCACCGCGCCCACGCAGCAGCCGACGCAGCAGCCCACGACACCCCCGCCGTCCGGCGGGTCGGGCTCCTGGCCCTCGGCGTCCGGCCAGCAGAAGGTCTCCGCGACCATCAAGGTCAGCGGCACCCTCGACGGCCGCAACGTGCGGTACTACGGGATCTCGTCGGGCGACCAGGACGAGTCGCAGCCGCCGATCTTCCAGCTCTCCGACGGCGCGGTGCTCCGCAACGTCATCATCGGCACGGGCGCCGGCGACGGCGTCCACTGCACCGGCACCTGCACGCTCGAGAACGTCTGGTGGGAGGACGTCGGCGAGGACGCCGCGACCCTCAAGGGCTCGAACGCCTCGCAGGTCATGACCGTCAACGGCGGTGGTGCGAGGTCCGCGTCGGACAAGGTGTTCCAGCACAACGGGCCCGGCCGGTTCGTCATCACGAACTTCCAGGTGTCCGACTTCGGCAAGCTCTACCGCTCGTGCGGCAACTGCTCCACGCAGTACGCACGGACCGTCGTCATCGAGAACGTGCAGGTCACCGCGCCGGGCAAGTCGCTCGTGGGGATCAACTCCAACTACGGCGACAGGGCCACCATCTCGGGCGTGACGATCGTCAACGACCCGTCCCGCAAGATCGTGATCTGCGAGGAGTACCGCGGGGTCACGTCGGGCGAGCCGTCGAAGATCGGCTCCGGCCCGTCCGGGGCCTGCGGCTACAGCAGCTCGAGCATCACCTACCGCTGACGCGTCAGCGCACGGCGACCCGCGGCCGTGCCCGGTCGACGAGCCCCCAGGCCGTCGCACCGAGCACGACCGCGGCCGTCAGCACGGCGGGCCACGGCCCGAGGACGTCGGTCGCGACGTGGGACGCGACGAACACCCCCAGCCCGACCGCCACGACGACGAGCGCCCGCCACCAACCGGCCCGCGGCACCGCGAGCCGCAGGCACACCGCGGCCACCACGAGCAGCACCGCACCCCCGAGCCCGCGCACGCCGGTGCCCTGCGCGACGGCGAAGGCGACGACCAGACCGACGGCGGCGAGCGGTGCGACGGGGAGGCGGGGCATGCGCCCACGCTAGCCCGGTCCACCGGACGTCCCGTGCGGGCTGCACCCCCACGGCCCTACGGTGGGCGGGAGACCACGCCCACCCCGAGGGAGACCCACGTGCCCACGCCGCCCATCGACCCGACGACCACGAGCGCCTGGCAGGACCTCTCGGAGCACGAGAGCACGCTGCGGCCCGACCTGCGCGCCTGGTTCGCCGACGACCCGGAGCGTGCGCAGCGCATGACGCTGCAGCTCGCGGACCTCACGGTCGACCTGTCGAAGAACCTCGTCACGGACGAGACGCTGGCGCTGCTGGCACGCCTCGCCGACGAGGTGCGGCTCACCGACCGCTTCACGGCCATGCTGGCCGGCGAGCACATCAACGTCACCGAGGACCGCGCCGTGCTGCACACCGCCCTGCGGCGCCCGGCCGACGCCGAGCCGCCGCTCGTGGTCGACGGGCAGCAGGTGGACGACGACGTGCAGGCCGTCCTGGGCGAGGTCTTCGCGTTCGCGGAGAAGGTGCGCTCGGGCGAGTGGACCGGCGTCACCGGCGAGGCCGTGCGCACGGTGGTCAACATCGGGATCGGCGGGTCCGACCTGGGCCCCGTCATGGTCTACGAGGCCCTCGAGCCGTACGTCGCGGACGGGCTGGAGGTGCGGTTCGTCTCCAACATCGACCCCACGGACCTCGCGCAGAAGACCGCGGACCTCGACCCGACCACGACGCTGTTCATCGTCGCGTCCAAGACCTTCACGACCCTCGAGACGCTGACGAACGCGCGCCTGGCCCGCCAGTGGCTGTGGGACCGGCTGATCGGCGAGGGCCGCATCGAGGACACGGACGAGGACCGTCGCCGCGCGGTGGCGAACCACTTCGTCGCCGTGTCGACCGCCCTGGACAAGGTCGCCGACTTCGGCATCGACCCCGCCAACGCGTTCGGGTTCTGGGACTGGGTCGGCGGGCGCTACTCCGTCGACTCCGCGATCGGGACGTCGCTGGCCATCGCGATCGGCCCCGACGCGTTCGGCGAGCTGCTCGAGGGCTTCCACGCCGTCGACGAGCACACGCGCACCACCCCCGTGGCGCAGAACGTGCCGTTCCTCATGGGCCTGCTGAACGTCTGGTACGTCAACTTCCTCGGCGCGCACACGCACGCCGTGCTGCCGTACGCCCAGCAGCTGCACCGCTTCCCGGCCTACCTGCAGCAGCTCACCATGGAGTCCAACGGCAAGTCCGTGCGCTGGGACGGCACACCCGTCACCACGCAGACCGGCGAGGTCTTCTGGGGCGAGCCCGGCACCAACGGCCAGCACGCGTTCTACCAGCTCATCCACCAGGGCACGCGGCTGATCCCCGCCGACTTCATCGCGGTGGCCAACCCCGCCTACCCGCTGAGCGACGGCGGCACCGACGTGCACGGGCTGTTCCTGGCCAACTTCTTCGCCCAGACCAAGGCGCTCGCGTTCGGCAAGACCGCCGACGAGGTCCGCGCCGAGGGCACGCCCGAGGAGATCGTCGCCGCCCGCGTGTTCTCGGGGAACCGGCCGACCACGTCGATCCTGGCGCCCGCCCTGACCCCGTCCGTCGTGGGGCAGCTCATCGCGCTGTACGAGCACATCACCTTCGCGCAGGGCGTCGTGTGGGGCATCGACTCCTTCGACCAGTGGGGCGTCGAGCTGGGCAAGAAGCTCGCGACGGAGATCGCCCCGGCCGTGCAGGGTGACGCCGCGGCCCTCGACGCGCAGGACGCGTCCACGCGCGCGCTGATCGCCCGGTACCTCGAGCTGCGGCGCTGACAGCCGCTCGGGCGGTCCGACGACGGGCCGCGGCTCCCCACCCGGGGGCCGCGGCCCGTCGTCGCGTCCACGGCGCCACGTCGCCTCAGGCGGTCACCGCGCCGTGCACGTGACCGCGCCGGGCGCGCCGCTGCCCGTGCCCTGGAAGCCGAGGTCGGTGGACGCCCCCGGCGCGAGCGCGCCGTTCCAGGCCGCCTCCCGGAAGGTCACGGGCGACGTGCCGGACGCCGTCGCGCTCCACACGTGGGCGACCCGGCCACCGGGTAGCTCGACCGTGACCTCCCACCCGCTCGACGCGACGGAACCCGTGGCGGTGACGCGCACCGAGGCCACGAACCCGCCCGGCCACGCGCTCGTCACGGCGTAGGTCGCGGTGCACCCGGGGGAACCCGGAGCCGGGGTGGGCGTCCGGGTCACGTCGGGGCGCGGCGTCGTGGCCGGGGTCGGCGTCGGGCTCGGCGTCGGGCTCACCGTGGGCGCGGGCGTCGGGCTCACGGTGGGCGCGGGGCTCCCGCCCTCGACGAGGGCCAGGGCACGCTCCGCCGCCGGGAGCCAGGTCGCGGCCATCCGCGCCGTGCCGGCGTCGTTCGGGTGGACGCCGTCGGACGTGTCGCGGGCGGGGTCCCAGCCCGTCGCGTGGTCGACGACGAGGACGGGCGACGCCGCGGTGGACGTCACGGCCGCCCAGTCGGGCACGGCCGCGTTCAGCGCGCGGGTCCGTGCCGGGCAGTCGCCGCAGGTCGGCGGCGCGACGGGGACGATCTGCGCGACCACGACCACGACCTGCGGGTCCACGGCACGCATCTGGGTGACGAGCGTCGTCCACGCGTCGAGGACCTGCTGGGTGCTCCGGTTGCTCCAGACGTCGTTGGTGGCGAAGTGCATGAGGACGACCTGGGGCCGTGTCGCGGCGAACCAGCGGGCCGCCTCGCCCGACGCGGCGACGTCCGTCACCAGCGCGCCGCCGTGACCCTCGTTGTCGCCGTCGTGCGCGAAGCCGCAGCCCTGCGGCGGCAGGGTGCCCACCATGTCCACACGGTGCCCGGCGGCCGTGAGGTCGCGGTGCAGGAGCGCGCGCCAGCACCCGGGCGACCCCGTGATCGAGTCGCCCAGGGCCATGACGCGCACGGGCTCCTGCGCCGCGCGTGCCGCAGGAGCGGTGGCCAGCGCACCGGCCGGCAGGAGCAGGGCGAGTCCCAGCAGCGCCGCTCCGACGCGACGCAGGGGGTGGTGGACCATGGTCGGCTCCTTCGACGCTGGACGCCCCCGCCGCGGGCGGGTGCCGGTGGGTGCGTCGAGCCTGCCGTCCCGGTGGTGCCCGAGGAGGGCGTCGAAGCGTTTCGCCGCGGTGCGACGTCCGCAGCCCGCGCGTGGCAGGCTGATGTCGGGACCGGCGACGTGCCGGCAGGGAGGTGGCAGCGTGCCCGAGCCGCAGGGTCGCGTACGTGTCGACGCCTGGACGTGGGCGGTGCGGCTGTTCCCCACCCGGTCCGCCGCGGCCGCCGCGTGCCGGGCGGGCCACGTGCGCGTCAACGGCGACCGGGCCAAGCCGGCGACGCAGGTGGTGCCGGGCGACGAGGTGCAGGTGCGGGGCGGCGCGCGCGAGCGTCTCGTCGTCGTGCAACGGCTCCTGGTCAAGCGCGTGTCCGCGGAGGTCGCGCAGGCCTCGTACCTCGACCGCTCCCCCGTGCCGCCGCCGCGCACGCAGGTGGCGGTCGCCGGGGAGCGTGACCGCGGCGCGGGCCGCCCCACCAAGCGTGAGCGCCGGGCCATCGAGCGGCTGCGCGGGCACTGAGCCGGCGGCACTGAGCCGGCACCGAGCCGTCGGCGGCACGCGCGCTCAGTGCACGTCGGCGAGGGTCGCCATCCAGTCGCCGACCCCGGTCTGCTCCAGCAGGTCGGCGACGCGCGGGCTGACCGCGGCCATCCGCAGGGGCAGGCCGCGCTCGGCCGCGTCGCGCGCGAGGCGCACCAGGACGGACAGCCCCGTGGAGTCGAGGAACGTCACGCCGGAGGCGTCGACCTGCACGTCGTGGACCCCGGGCGCGTCCAGCGCCCGCCACAGCGCCGGCGCGTCACGCTCCCGCACCACCAGGTCGACGGCCCCCGTCAGCACGACCCGCAGCACGGGGCCCTCGGCGTGCACGTCGAGGCGCCCCTCCGACCCCGGCCGCCCGTTCATCGGGCGGGTGTGCCCCACGCCACGGACATCCGGCACCCGTAGCGGGAGTGGCCCTGCGACCGGCGGGTCGCAGGGGTGGCGGACGCGGCCGTGACCACGCAGGCGGTGGCCGGACCGGCGTCCGGGTGCGGTGCGTCCGGCTGCTGTGCGTCGGGTGCTGTGCGTCCGGGTGCATCCTGGGGACGTGACCACGGGCCCGGGCCTCGCGACGGGCGACACCCACGTCGTCGTGGCCTGCCCACCGGGCCTCGACGTGCGCCGCACGGTCGGCCGGCTGCGGCGCGGGCCGGGCGACCCGACGTGGGCGACGACGCCGGGCGCCGTGTGGCACGCGACGCGCCGCGGCCCGGGGGCGGCCACCCTGCGGCTGTGCCCCGTGCCCGGTGGCGTGCGGGCCGACGCCTGGGGACCGGGCGCGTCCGCCGTGCTCACCGAGGCTCCTGCCCTGCTCGGGCTGCTCGACGACCCGACGGGGTTCGCGGCCGGGCTGCACCCGGTGGTCGCGCGCGCCCACCGCACGCACGCCGGCGTCCGGCTCGCCCGCAGCGGCGACGTGTGGTCGACCGTCGTGACGGCCGTGCTGGAGCAGCGCGTCGTCGGGGTCGACGCGCAGGCCTCGTGGCGCCGGCTCGTCGCGCGGCACGGGTCGCCGGCGCCCGGTCCAGCGCCTGCCGGCCTGCGGGTGGCGCCGCCGCCTGCCGTGTGGCGGACGCTGCCGGTGTGGGAGTGGCGCCGCGCCGGGGTCGACGCGCAGCGCTCCGACACCGTGCGCCGGGCCGCCGCCGTCGCGCACGCGATGCGGGCCGACCTCGACCCGCCCGAGCTCGCGCGGCGCCTGCGGACCGTGCCCGGCATCGGCCCGTGGACGACGGCGGAGGTGACGTCCCGCGCGCTCGGCGACCCCGACGCCGTGCCCGTGGGCGACGCCCACCTGCCGCACCTGGTCGGCTGGGCCCTCACCGGGCGGCGGGTCGACGACGCGGGGATGCTGCACCTGCTGGCTCCGTGGCAGGGGCACCGCCAGCGCGTCCTGGTCCTGCTGCAGCTCGCCCACCTGGGACGGATGCCGGCGTACGGCCCCCGCGGGCCGCGCGCGCTGCCGATGCGCTGACGTGCCGTGGCCGGACGTGCCGCGGTGCGGCAGGCCGGGGATACTGGCCGTTCACCGCGTCCGACCGCAGGAGGAGCCATGCCGCACGACGACACCGCCCGCCCGACCGACGCACCCCCGGAGGACCCGTCGCGCGCGGCGACCGGGCTGCTGTGCCTCCTGCTGTTCGTCGGGTCGTTCGCGCTCCTCGCCTTCGGGTTCGACGGCGACGCGACCACCGGGCCGTGGCTCGTGACGGCGGGCATCCTCGCGTTCGGTCTGGCCTTCGCGATCCCGACGACGATCCTGCCCGCGATCGAGGAGCGCGACGGCCGGTGACGCCGCTCGCGGTGCCCACGTGCCTGGTGCTGGTGCGCCACGGCGAGAGCGTCGGCAACATCGCGGCCACGCGGGCCGAGCGCGAGCGCGCGCTGCGGGTCGACGTGGCGACGCGCGACGCGGACACCCCGCTGTCCGAGCGGGGGCGCGAGCAGGCGCGGGCACTCGGGACGTGGCTCGCGGACCTGCCGGCCGACGAGCGGCCCGACGTGGTGTGGTGCTCGCCGTACGTGCGCGCCCGGCAGACCGCGGAGCTGGCGATGGAGGTGGCGGGACTCGACCTCCCGGTCCGGCTCGACGAGCGGCTGCGCGACCGTGAGCTGGGCGTGCTCGACCGCCTCACGTGGCGCGGCGTGCAGGAGCTGCACCCGCTGGAGGCCGAGCGTCGGCACCACCTCGGCAAGATGTACCACCGCCCGCCCGGCGGCGAGTCCTGGGCGGACGTCGCGTTGCGCGTGCGGTCCGCCCTCGGGGACCTGCAGCCGCGCGACGCCGGGCGGCGGGTCCTCGTCGTGGTGCACGACGCGGTCGTCATGCTCCTGCGGTACGTCCTGGAGGAGCTGACCGAGGACGAGCTGATGACGATCATCCGGGAGCGCAGCGTGCGCAACGCGTCGCTGACGCGCCTGGACCGGGCCGACGACGCCTGGCTGCTGACGGCGTTCGACGAGGTCGAGCACCTCGCGGAGCTGGACGCCCCGATCACGGAGCACGAAGGGACGGCGGACACCGGTGGATGACCTCGTGCTGACCCCCGCGCTGCTGCGGGAGCACCCCCTGCCCGAGCCGACGGGCGGCAAGGACGCGCGCGGCGGCGTGCTCGTGCTCGGCGGCGCGCGCGCCACGCCCGGCGCGGTGCTGCTCGCCGGCGTGGCCGCGCTGCGGGTCGGCGCCGGGCGGCTGTCGCTGGGCGTCGCGGCCTCCGTGGCCGGGCCGCTGGCCGTGGCGGTCCCGGAGGCCGGGGTCGTGGGGCTGCCCGAGGGACGCACCGGGTCGGTCACCGGCCCGGGTGACGAGCTCGACGGCGAGCTGCAGCGCGCCGACGTCGTCGTCGTCGGGCCGGGCCTCGACGAGCCGGACGGGACCCTCGCGCTGCTGCGCGCGGTGGTCGCCGCGGCCCCTGCCACGACGTCCCTGGTGCTGGACGCGTTCGCCCTCGGCGTGCTGCGCGACGCGCGGGACCTGCACGGGGCGCTGCGCGGGCGGACCGTCCTGACGCCCAACACGACCGAGGCCGGGCGGCTGCTCGGACAGGACGCGGACACGACCGACGAGGGTCGCGACGACGCCGACGTGCCGGTCGCCGCCCGCCTCGCGGACGCGTACGACGTCGTCGTGGCGTGCGCGGGGGTCGTCGCCGAGCCCCGCGGCCGCCGCTGGCGCTCGTCGACGGGCTACTCGGGCCTGGGCACGTCCGGCAGCGGCGACGTCCTGGCCGGCGCCGTGGGCGGGCTGCTCGCGCGAGGGGCGCCGCCCGCACAGGCCGCGTGCTTCGGGGTCGCCGCGCACGGCGTCGCCGGTGACCGGCTGGCCGCGTCCGTCGGGCCGCACGGGTACCTGGCGAGCGAGCTGCTGGCCGAGCTCCCCCGGGTGCTCGTCGAGCTGCGCTCGCGCTGAGCGCTCCCGCTCCGCGGACGCGACGCCCGGACGGGCCCGCGGTACCGCACACTGGTGGCGTGGACACACCGCGCATGAACGTCGAGTCGTTCAACCTGGACCACCGCACCGTCGCCGCGCCGTACATCCGGCTCGCGGACCTCAAGGAGCTCCCCCACGGGGACGTCCTGTCCAAGTTCGACGTGCGGTTCACGCAGCCCAACGTGGCGCACCTCGAGATGGACGCCGTGCACTCCCTCGAGCACCTGTTCGCCGAGCACTCGCGCAACCACTCGGACCGGGTCCTGGACTTCTCCCCCATGGGCTGCCAGACGGGCTTCTACCTGATGCTCGAGGGCCGCTGGACGGACCAGGAGGTGCAGGACCTGGTCGCCGCGACCCTCGAGGACGTCCTGCACGCGACCGAGGTCCCCGCGGCCAACGAGGTGCAGTGCGGCTGGGGCGCGCACCACACGCTGACCGGTGCGCAGGACGTGGCCCGCGCGTTCCTCGCGCAGCGCGACGCGTGGAGCACGGTGACCGCGTGAGCGACGGGCTCTCGGCCGCGCCCGGCGTGCTCGTCGACGCGGTCGTCGTGACCGCGATGGGGGTGGAGGCCTCCCCCTTCCTCGAGCGTGCGACCGCCGTGGGCGACGAGGTGGAGGTCGCGGGCGCGCGGCGCCGCGTGCTGGACCTCGGCGGTCCGCGGGTGATGCTCGTGACCTGCGGCATCGGCCTGGTCAACGCCGCCTCGGCCGCGACGCTCGCGCTGCACGGGTCGGGGGCGCGCGTCGTGCTCAGCGCCGGCTCGGCCGGGGGCATGGGGCTCGACGTGCGCGTCGGCGACGTCGTCGTCGGTGCCACGACCGTGTACGGGGCTGCCGACGCCCGCGTGTTCGGGTACGCGCTGGGGCAGGTGCCCGGCATGCCGGCACGCTTCGACGCCGACCCGGGCCTGCTCGCCGCGGCAGCCGGTGTCGCCACGGACGGCCTGACGGTCCGCACCGGCACCATCCTGTCGAGCGACGTCTTCGTGGACGCCGAGCGCGTGGTCCCGCTGCGCCACGCCTTCCCCGACGCGCTGGCCTGCGACATGGAGTCCACGGCCCTCGCGCACACGGCGCACCTCGCCGGGGTGCCGTTCCTGTCCGTCCGCGGCATCTCCGACCTGTGCGGGCCGATCGCCGGGGTCGACTTCGACGCGCACGTCGACGACGCGGCCGAGCGGTCCGCGGTCGTGGTGCTCGGCCTGCTGGACGCGGCGCTCGTCACGGGCTGACGGGACGCCCGACGACTTCGCGCCGCGTCCACGGTCGGTAGGTCTGTCCCGGAATGTCGTCGACCGGTGCGCGGTTGGCACCGGAGACTGCTGGCGCACGACTGCTGCGCCCGGCGGCCGTCCGTCCACCGCCGCGCCCCGCACCGGCCCGAACCGACAGGCGACCTCGTGACCGACAGGACCGCTCCGCCCGTCGCGCCGCCCACGGGGCCCACCGCGGCCACGCAGCCGGCGACCGCCGCACCCACGGGCCCCGACGGCGTCCCGGTCGCGATGTCACCCCGCGACCGGCTCGCGGTCGCGCTGCTGCTGGTCTCGACGTTCGTCGTCATCCTCAACGAGACGATCATGGGCGTCGCGCTGCCGCGGCTCATGGACGACCTCGCGATCACCGCGGGCACCGCGCAGTGGCTGACGACCGGGTTCCTGCTGACGATGGCCGTGGTCATCCCCGTGACCGGCTTCTTCCTGCAGCGCACCACGACCCGGGGCGCGTTCCTCACGGCGATGGGCCTGTTCTCGCTCGGCACGCTGGTGTGCGCGCTCTCCCCCGGGTTCGAGATGCTGCTCGTGGGGCGCGTCGTGCAGGCCACCGGCACCGCGGTGATGCTGCCGCTGCTCATGACGACCGTCATGACCGTGACCCCGCCGGCCTCCCGCGGGCGCACGATGGGCAACATCTCGATCGTCATCTCCGTCGCCCCCGCCGTGGGCCCGACCCTCTCCGGCCTGATCCTGTCGGTGCTGGACTGGCGGTGGATGTTCGGTCTGGTGCTGCCCGTCGCGCTGGCCGCGCTGGCCCTGGGCGCGCTGCGGCTGCCGGACGTCACGCAGCCGCGGCACGCACGGGTCGACGTGGTCTCCGTGGTCCTGTCGGCCGTCGCGTTCGGCGGCCTGGTGCTGGGCATGTCACGGGTCGGCGAGGTCGTCGCCGGCGGGCTGCAGCCCGCCACCGCGGCCGCGCTGGTCGCCGGGGCCGCGGGGCTCACCCTCTTCGTCGCACGCCAGCTGCGGCTGCAGCGCACGGACGACGCCCTGCTGGACCTGCGGGTGTTCCGCTCCCGGACGTTCGCCGTGTCGGTCGGGCTGATGGCGATCATGATGATGGCCCTGTTCGGCGTCATCATCATGCTGCCCATCTACGCGCAGGACGTGCTCGGCCTCGACACCCTGCGCACCGGGCTCATGCTGCTGCCCGGCGGGCTCCTCATGGGGCTGCTCGCCCCGCTGGTCGGGCGCGCGTACGACCGGGTCGGCGCGCGTCCCCTGCTGCTGCCGGGCACCGTGCTGGTCAGCACGGCCACGTGGGGCATGGCGCTGCTGCTCGGCGAGCAGACGCAGCCCTGGCTCCTGGTCGCGGCGCACCTGACGATGTCCGCAGGGCTGGCGCTGGTGTTCACGCCGCTGTTCACGTCGGCGCTCGGGGCCGTCAGCGCCGACCGCTACTCCCACGGCAGCGCGATCATCGGCACCGTGCAGCAGGTCGCGGGCGCGGCCGGCACCGCCGTGTTCGTCACGGTCCTGTCGGCGGTGGCGGCGGACCGGGCGGCCGACGGCGCGTCCGCGCTCGTCGCGACCGCGGAGGGTGTGCACGCGGCGTTCCTCGTGGGCGCCGTGCTGACGCTGCCCGCGATCGCGGGTGCGCTCGCCGTGCGCTCGGCACCGGCCGGTGCCGCCGTCGCCGGCCACCACTGACACCCGCCGGCACCCCGCGGCGCACGCACCGGGCGCCGCCCGGTCAGGGACCGGGCGAGGGCCCGGCACCGTCGGCGAGGTGCGTGACCGCGTCCAGCACCGCGGCGTGCAGGAGAGGGTCGCCGAGCGGGCGGAAGTGCCCGTCGAGCGGCAGGCGGACGTTGACCGCGCCCGCGAGCTCGCTGCCGCCGGGGACGTGCGGGTCGAACCGCGCGAAGATCGACCAGATCCGCGCGTGCGCCGCGACGTCCCGGGCCAGGGCGAGCAGGTGCACGTCGAGGGGCGACAGCGCCCGCACCGGACGCACCGGGAACCACCGCGCGTACACCGAGCCGGCGAACGGGGTGTTGACGGCCACCAGCCCCGCGACCCGCGGGCCGGCGTGCTCGTCGGCGAGCACCATCTTGCCGATCAGCCCGCCCTTGGAGTGCGCCACCAGCACGACGCGAGTGAGCCCCAGGGCCTCCAGCCGCTCCACCACGAGCGGCATCGAGGCCCCCAGCGGCCGCAGGTTGAGCCCGAGCGCCGGGACCGTGTGCACGGGGTGCCCCGCGGCGTGCAGGGCCCGCGCCAGCGACGTCATCACCGGCCACGTCTCGTAGATCCCGGGCAGCAGCAGGACGGGCGTGCGGTCGCCCGCCGCCAGGGAGTCCGGCAGCGGTGCGGCGAGCACCGCCCGCGCCTGCGCGCGGACGATCCACGCGTAGTCCCGGACCCAGGCCACCCCCTGGCGCAGCCGGTGCCACACCTCCGCGGCCGCCCGCCCGGCCGCCCGCAGCCGGGCCGGTCGCACCGGCACCGTCCTCGCAGCCGGCCCGTCCGTCATCGCGCGACGTGCTCCAGCACGAGGTCCGCGACCTCGTCGGCGCGGGGGTACATCGCGGCGTGCGACGCCCCGGGGACCGTCACGTGCGTGCCGCGCGGCGCCGCGGACGCGAGCCGAGCCGTCCACCCGGGCGGTGCGACCCTGTCGTGCTCGCCCCGCACGACGAGCACGGGCGCGTCGACCTGCCGGAGCCGCTCGGCGACGGGGTGCTGCAGCATGTGCCGCAGCACCGCGAGGTACCAGCGGGGTCCGCACTCGGCGTAGGTACGCGCCAGCAGCGCCTGCGCCCGCACCGGCTCGAAGACGTTGCCGGCCACCAGACGCAGCATCTGCTCGGTGGCGGTGGGGGCGTCGTCGTCGACGGTGGGGCCGACGAGCACCGCGTGGGACGCGACGGCGGGCGTCGTGGCGACCGCCTCGACCACGACCTGCGCGCCCATGGAGTGCCCGACCCAGGTGGCGCCCTCGATCCCGGTGCGCCCGGCCCAGCGCGTGACGAGCCGGGCCAGGTCCGCCACACCGACGTCGGTGCGGGGGCGCGGGACGCGCCCGAAGCCCGGCAGGTCGAGCAGGTGCACGGTCCCGGCGCGTGCGAGCCGCCGCGCGAGCGGGTCGAACGTCGCCGACGAGGCCCCCAGCCCGTGCACGAGCACGACGTCGAGCCGGTCCCGCTCCGGCAGCTCGTCCACCATCGCGTCGCGCAGCGTGCGGGTGCGCAGCGCGAGCCCGTCGATCCGCATCCTGTCGACCCGGCACGTCGTCGCCGTGGGTGCGTGGGCCCGGCCGACCGTCAGCGGCATGCGTCCTCCCGTCGTACGACGCCCGGTGCGGGCGCGCCCCGGGATCGTCGCACGCGCCGACCACCCGCGCAGGTCAGGGCGGCACCCGGCGTCAGCCCGCCGGGAGCTCCAGGACCGTCCGCGTGCCCGCCCCCGGGGCGTCCGCCACCCGCACGTCGCCGCCCAGGTCGCGCGCCACCTCGCGGGCGATCGCCAGGCCGAGGCCCGCACCACCGGCGTCACGCTCACGCGCCTCGTCGAGCCGCACGAACCGCTCGAACACCCGCTCGCGGTCGGCCGGCGCGATGCCCGTGCCGTCGTCGTCGACCAGGACACGGACGACGCCGGGGCCGGGCGCGACCGTCACGGTGACCCGGCTGCGGGCGTGCCGCACGGCGTTCGCGACGAGGTTGCGCAGCACGCGGGTGGCCCCCTCGACGGTGGCGGTCGCGGTGCCCGCCCCGTGCACGTCCACCCGGACGTCCCGCTCCCGGGCCGCGGTCGCGAGGCCCGCCGCGACGTCCGCCGCCACGGCCGCCAGGTCGACCGGCTCGCGCGGGGCGTCCGACGCACCCACGCGCGCCAGCACCAGCAGGTCGTCCACGAGCGTCTGCATCCGGGCGACCTGCGGGGTCAGGTCCGCGACGAGGTCGTCGACGGGGTACGCACCGGGGTGAGCGGCGGCGACCTCGACCGCCGCCCGCGCCGCCGCGACCGGCGAGCGCAGCTCGTGCGCCGCGTCCGCGACGAAGGTGCGCTGACGGGCGGCGGCGACCTCGAGCCGGTCGAGCATCGAGTTCAGGGTGCGCGCGAGCGCCGCGAGCTCGTCGTCGACGGGTGGGACGGGCAGGGCTCCGGGCCCGCCCGCGAGCGCGACCCGGTCGGCCGCGGCGCGCAGCTGCTCGACGGGGGCCAGGGCGCGTCCCAGCACGGTCCACAGCACCACCGCGAACCCCACGGTCAGCACCGGCACCACCAGCAGCAGCGCGACCCGCAGGGCGCGCAGCACGCCCTGGACGTCGGTCGCCGGGACGGTGGTGACGAGCGTGGCGGGCTCGCCCCGCCAGGTCACCGCCCGCACCGCGGCGCGGGCGACCTCGTCGTAGGCACCGGCGTCCGTGCCCACCACGAGCACGTCGTCGCCCGCGCGCTCGCGCCAGGCGGCGAGGGTCGCGGGGTCGACCACCGGCAGGGTGCGGGAGGCGGTCGCGGACGTCGCCAGCACACGCCCCGACGCGTCGAGCAGCTGCGCCACCTCTCCGGGCTGCCGGACGGGCAGCGCGTCCGGCACACGGTCGTCCGCGACGAGCGCGGCGAGCGTCTGCGAGCGCTCGCGGACGACGTCGTCGAGCGCGGCGGTGCGCGCGGTGCCCAGGGCTGCCGAGAGCGCCAGGGCGCCGGCGACCAGGACCACCGCGACGGCGAGCGTGGCGACGAGCGTCAGGCGCGCCCGCAGCGACAGGGCGCGACGGCGCGGCCCGCGCGGCCCGGTGCGCGACGCACCCGCCCCGGGACCGGTCACGCGCCACCGACCCGGTACCCGGCACCGCGCACCGTGGTGACCGCGTCGCGGCCGAGCTTGCGGCGCAGGTAGCCGACGTACACCTCGACGACGTTCGGGTCCTCGCCGCCGGTGTCGAACACGTGGTCGAGCAGCTCGATCTTGCCGACGACCCGGTCGGCGTGCCGCAGCAGGTACTCCAGCAGGGCCGTCTCCCGCACGGTGAGCCCGACCGGGCGGCCGTCCCGCGTGACCTCGCGCGACGCAGGGTCGAGCGTCAGCGCGCCGGCCTGCAGCACCGCCGGGCGCGGTGCGACCGGGCGGCGCACCAGCGCCCGCAGCCGGGCCACGAGCACGACGAACGAGAACGGCTTGGTGAGGTAGTCGTCGGCGCCGACGTCGAGCCCGTCCGCCACGTCGTGCTCGCCGTCCTTGGCCGAGAGCATGAGGACCGGCGTCCACACGTCCTGCGCGCGCAGCGCCGTGACGACCTCGTAGCCGTTGCGCCGGGGCAGCATCACGTCGACCACCAGCACGTCGTACGCGCCGTCGACCGCCATCGCCAGACCCGTCGCGCCGTCGTGCGCGGCGTCGACGGCGAAGCCCTCGGCCGTCAGGCCCCGGCGCAGGGCGTGCACGAGCCCCACCTCGTCGTCGACCACCAGCACCCGCACCCCGGCAGCATCCCACCCGCCGGGCTCCGACCGCGGTGCCCGCCGCGGTCGGCGTCTCAGCGTCCGCTCAGGCCGGTGCGCGCAGAGTGGTGGCATGGACACCGCACCCGCCTCCCCCGCCCGCCCGCGGCTGCGCACCGCGTGGGCCGTGCCCGCCACCGCGGTCGTGGCCGTCGCCGCGGCGTTCGCGGCGCCCCCGCTGCTCGCGTCGGCCGACTCCGCCGGCCTGCCGGAGGTCTCGGCGGCCGAGCTGCTGGACCGCGTCGCGGCCGCCGAGCCGCAGGCGCTGTCCGGCACGGTCGTGCACACCGCCCGCCTGGGCCTGCCGGAGCTGAGCCTGACGCAGGCGTCGGGCGCCGACCCCGTCAGCCTGCTCAGCGGCTCGACGACGCTGCGGGTGTGGACCGACGGCCAGGAGCGCTCGCGCGTGTCCCTGCTGGGCACCGCCTCGGAGTACTCGGTCGTGACCGACGCCACCCAGGCGTGGACGTACTCGTCGTCCGACGACGAGGTCGTGCACTACGCGCTCTCGCCGCAGGACGCCGCGCGGGCCCAGGAGCTGGCGGCCACCGCGACCCCGCCGGCCGACCTGCCCAGCCCCGACGAGCTGGGCCGCGAGGCGCTCGAGCGGGCCGAGAAGGACGCGACGGTCGGCGTGGACGCCGTCACGACCGTCGCGGGCCGCGACGCCTACCAGGTGGTCGTGACGCCGCGCAGCACCACCACCCTCGTGGCGCGGATCGTCGTGGCCGTGGACGCCGCGACGTGGACCCCGCTGCGGGTGCAGGTCTGGAGCAGCGACGAGGCCGCGACGCCGGCGCTCGAGGTCGGCTTCACCGACGTGACGTTCGCCGACCCGGGCGAGGCGGTCCTGACGTTCTCCGCGCCCCCCGGGGCCGAGGTCCGCGAGGTGACCGTCCCGCTGCCGGACGCCGCGGCGCACGCCGCGGCCGCGGACGCGGCGCAGGGCCTGCCGGCGGACCCGGAGGCGATGACGGCGCCCGAGGGCGTGCGCGTCAGCGGCAGCGGCTGGGACACGGTCGTCGAGCTCAGCGACGTCGACGTCGCGGCGCTGCTGGCGGGCGACCCGTCCGCCCTCGGCGACGGCCCGGCGGCGGACGGGCCGCTCGGCGGTGAGGGCGCGCAGGACCTGGCCGAGGACTTCATGCCCGAGGGCGACGGTCCCGGCGTCGAGCTGGACGCGGGGGCGCTGTACGACCAGCTGACCACGCCCGTCGAGGGCGGCCGGGCGCTGACCTCGACGCTGCTGTCCGTGCTGGTCCTCGACGACGGCCGCGTGCTGGTCGGGTCCGTGCCGGTGGACGTGCTGCGCGCGGCGGCGGACGCGTGACGACGCCCGCGGGGGCGACCGCCACGGCGGCCGCCCCCGCGTCGGCGCCCGTCGTGCCGCACCCTGGTGCGGTGGGTGACGACGCGGTCCGCACGCACGGCCTGACCAAGCGGTTCCGTACGGGTCAGGTCGCCGTCGACCGTGTCGACCTGCTCGTGCCGCGTGGGGCGGTCTACGGGTTCCTGGGACCCAACGGGTCGGGCAAGACCACGACGATCCGCATGCTGCTGGGCCTGGTGGCCCCCACCGCGGGCGAGGTGCACCTGCTGGGCTCACCGATGCCCCGGGACGCCGGGCGCGTGCTGCCGCGGGTGGGCGCGCTCGTCGAGGGCCCGGCGTTCCAGCCGTACCTGTCGGGGCGGGCCAACCTCGCGCGGCTGGACGCCGTCGACGCGTCGGCGGACCCGCGCACCGCCCGCGCCCGGTCCGACGCCGCGCTGGACCGCGTGGGCCTGGGCGCCGCGGCCGACAAGCGCTACCGGCAGTACTCGCTGGGCATGAAGCAGCGCCTCGGGCTCGCCGCCGCGCTGCTGCGCCCGCGTGACCTGCTGGTGCTCGACGAGCCCACCAACGGCCTGGACCCGCAGGGCACGCGGGAGGTGCGGCACCTGGTGCGCGAGCTGGCCGACGCCGGGACCACCGTGCTGGTGTCCTCGCACCTGCTCGCGGAGATCGAGCAGGTCTGCACGCACGTCGGGATCATGGGTGGCGGGCGGCTGCTGCTGCAGGGCCCGCGCGCCGACCTCACGGCACGGCGGGCCGCGCACGTCATGGTCCGCACGGCACCGGCGGACGTCGACGCGGCCGTGGTCGAGCTGCGCCGCCTCGGACTGGTCGACGTCACGGTCGAGCAGGGCGTCGTGGACGGCGGCGTCACCGTCGTCGCCTCGGACGCGGCCGACGACGGCCGCGAGCGGCCCGCACCGCAGGACGTCGCGGCGGCCCTGGTGCGCGCCGGTGTCGGCCTGCTCGCCTTCGACGTGCGCCGACCCTCGCTGGAGCAGGTGTTCGTCGAGCTGACCGGGGAGGGCTTCGATGTCGCCCGTTGAGACCGCCGCGGCGGAGCCGCGACCCGTGCCCGCCGTCCGGGAGGCCGACACGCCCAGCCGGCACCCCGGGGCGCTGGGCCGCCTGGTGCGCTCCGAGCTCCGCCTGGTGCTGCGCCGACGCCGCAACGTGGTGCTGCTCGTCGGCCTGGCGTTCGTCCCGCTGCTGCTGGGCGTCGTGCTGCGCCTGGCGCAGGACGCGGGCCTGGCCGGCCAGGGGCCCCCGTTCGTGGCCAGCGTGACGGGCAACGGGCTGTTCCTCGTCGTGGCGTCGCTGTTCCTGTGCACGCCGTTCCTGCTGCCGCTGACCATCGGCATCGCGTCGGGCGACGCGATCGCGGGCGAGGCGTCCGCCGGGACCCTGCGCTACCTGCTCGTGGTGCCCGTCGCGCGCGGGCGGCTGCTCGCCGTCAAGGCACTCGGTGCGCTCACGTTCGCCGCGGCGGCGGTGCTGGCGATCGCCGTGGTGGGGCTGGTGACCGGCGCCGTGCTGTTCGGGGTCGGCGACCTCACGCTGCTGTCCGGCGACACCGTCCCGCTCGGCGAGGGCGTGCTGCGGGTCGCGGGGGTCGTGGCGTACGTCGGGCTGTCGATGACCGGGCTCGTGGCCGTGGGCCTGTTCTTCTCCACCCTCACGGAGGTGCCGGTGGGCGCGATGGCGGCCACGGTGGTGGTGGCCGTCGTCTCCAGCGTCCTGGACCAGCTGCCGCAGGTCGCGGTGATCCACCCGGCGCTGCTGACGCACCACTGGTTCGACTTCGCCGAGATGCTGCGCATCGTCCCCTCGGTGGACGTGCTGGCGCAGGGGCTGGCCGTGCAGGCGGGCTGGGTCGTGGTGTTCGGTGCCCTGGCGTGGGCCCGGTTCACCACCGCCGACGTCACGTCCTGACCGGCGCACCGGGCGCCCGCCGGGGCGTCCCGGTGCCAGACTCGGTGCGTGAGCGTGTACGGGACGGAGCCGGTCGCGGGGCCGGAGGGGCTGACCTACGCCGCGCTGCTCGTGCGGGCGGAGCGGTCCGACGTGCTGGCGGCACTGACGCGGGAGCGGTTCTCCGGCTGGGTGGGCCCGCAGGACGACGGCTGGGTCGTGGCCGTGCCGGAGCACGCGCGCGGCCACGTCGCCGCGCACCGGCGCCGGGTCGACGACCTGGCCGCCGTCGTGGCGCAGGACCTGACCACGGTGGCGGTCGCCGTGCTCGTGCAGCGGGACCGTCTGCTGCGCCTGTGGGCGTCCGACGGCGCCGTCCCGGTCACCGACTACGTCTCCGACGCCCACGTGGCGTACCCGCACGACGACGAGGCCTACGGGACGGAGGGCCTCGAGGGGGTCCGCGGCCTGGCGACGCTCGCCGGGCACCCGGAGGCCGCCGACGACCTCACGGCGCTGCTGGCCGAGGAGCTCGGTGAGTCCGAGTCGGAGTCGGAGCGGCTGATGGCCGTGTGCCGGCTGCTCGGGTGGCCGCAGTGGCTCGTGGCCGTCGACTCGCTGCCGCGGCGCGTGCCCGGCGGCCCGGGCGCGGAGGCGTTCACGCGGCTGCGCGCAGGGCGCACCGGGGTGGGTGGCCTGCTGGCGGCGCGCGCCGCGGCGGTCGTGCGCCGGTCGGAGTAGCCGGCCGGCGCCGTCAGACGATCCGGGCCGCGTCGGGTGCGAGCCGGCGCTGCATGCCCGCGCCGAGCGCGAGGCCCGCGAGCACGCCCAGGCTGATGGCCACCATGGACACGCCCGTGGTGACGATGGTCGTGATCGCCTGGTCGGTCGAGCGCCCCAGCGCGGAGGTCACGCCGACCAGGCCGAGCGCACCGGGCACCAGCAGCCAGAACCCGGGCAGGAACGTCACGAGGAACGGCGGTCCCCCGCGCCGGGCGGCCGCGAGCATCGCGACCGGCGTCATCGCCAGCGCCCCGACGAACGACGACACGACCGCCCCGAACAGCACGCCGCCCAGCACCTGCCCGGCGTACCCGACCACCAGCACGAGCGTGATCCACGGCAACGACCCGCGGTGCGCCTCGTTGTTGGTCGTGACGCCCACGGCGTACACGAGCACCCCGAGCCAGGTCGCGACCCAGCCCAGGGGGTGGTCGGCCCCCGTGCTGCCGACGTCCGCCGCGGGCACGCCGACCAGGCCGGCGGCGGCCGTGATCCCCAGGGCCAGCAGGACCAGCTGCATGACGCCCGCCGCGAGACGGGACGACCCCGCGATCATCTGCCGCGTGGCCAGGTCGATGACCCCCGTGGTGAGCAGCGCTCCCGGCAGGAACGTCACCAGCGGCGCCACCAGCGGGGCCAGCAGCCCCACGGACCAGCCGGTGCGCACCAGCAGCAGCACCGGCACCGCGACGACGAACGCGCAGACCGCCACGATCAGCCCCTGGTAGACAGGGGGCACCCGCCGGGTCGCCGCGGTCAGCACGGCGACCACGCCCCCGAGCGCGGCCGCCACCAGGGTGTCGAGCCACCCGCCGCCGAGCACCATGGACAAGCCGGCGGCGACGGCCACGTAGCCCGCCGCGCGCCGCGCGGTCGACGTCGCCGGGTCCGAGGCCACGATCCTCTGCAGTTGCTCCAGGGCCTCGCGCGGCCGCACGTCGCCGCGCTGGGCGGAGTTGGCCAGGTCCAGCACGTCGGAGACCTGGTCGAGCCGCAGCGCGCGGCTGCCGGCCGTCGACACGGCCGTCTGCACGGTGTCGTGCTGCGGCACCGAGACGATGAGCGCCGTCGGGAACGTGACGACGGCCGCGTCGGGCAGCCCGTTGACGGCGGCCACCCGCTGGAGCGTGGAGTTGACCTGCACGATGGGCGACCCGGCGTCGATCATCGCCTCACCGAGCCGGACGAGCAGCTGCACGGTGACGTCCACGCGCGCCGAGAACGCCTCCGCCTCGGGGGTGCCCGGACCCGGGGAGCCCTCCCCCGTCGGGAGCACGAGCGTCGCGTCGGCGTCGTCACCGACCCGTGGCAGCGGCATCGTCGTCGCGGCGGTGGCGGGCCCGCCACGGCGGGCGCCCGTCACGTCGTCGGCCGTGCCACCGGCGGACGCCCCGTCACCCGCACGACGCTCGGCGACGGCCCTGCGCCACCACCACCACAGCCCGGCCGCCGCAGCCACGAGCACGACCGCGGCCAGCGCCACCACCACCCACGGCACGTTCGACTCCACGACCGCGGGGCGCGAGGAGAACGCCGGGACCTGGACGGCGGGCTCGGTCGTCGGGGTGGTCGGGACGACCGGTGCGGGAGCCGTGGGCGCGGCCGTCGGTTCGGCGGTCGGGAGCGGGGCGACGCCCTCGCCCGGCGTCGCCTCGGGCGTGGCCTCGACGGGCGGGGCCGTGGCCACCGGTGCGCTGGCCGTGGGTGTCGGCGCCGGCGCGCTCACCGTCGGCTCGGGTGCGACCGTCTCCTCCGGCTCGACGGGCAGGACGGGATCGACGGGCTCGAGCGGCTCGAGGAGCTCCAGGCCGGTGGGGAGCCCGAGACCTGTGAGGGACGTCGGCAGCACCGTCACGGCTCGACCTCGAACGTCGTCAGCCCCTGCGGTGGTGCTTCGTGGACCTCGAGGCCGGTGACCCGTGCGTGCCGCGGGCCGCGGGCCAGGAACGCCAGCATGGCGTCGACCTGCTCCGGCGCGCCCTCGACCGCGGTCTCCACGGCGCCGTCCGGGCGGTTGCGCACCCAGCCCGCGACACCGAGACGGGCGGCCTCCTGCGCGCAGGACCAGCGGAAGCCGACCCCCTGCACCACGCCGCGCACGACGACCCGTCTGTGCACCCGGTCCTCCGCTCCCCGCCCGCCCTGTGGGCAGGTTACCGACGCACCGGGGGGCGAGCACGGCGGGAGGGACGGCAGGATGGGGGTCGTGACCATCAACCCCGACCCGCCCCGGCGGCTGCGCTCGGCGCTGTTCGTCGACTTCGACAACGTGTACATCGGCCTGGCACGCCTGGACCCGCAGGCGGCGGAGGCGTTCGCCACCGACCCCGCCCACTGGCTGTCCGAGCTCAGCCAGGGCTCCGACGTCGACGGGGACCTGACGCGCCGCTTCCTGGTGCGCGCGTGCTACCTCAACCCGTCGGTGTACTCCCGGTTCCGTCCCAACTTCACGCGGGCCGGCTTCCAGGTGGTGGACTGCCCGTCGCTCACGCAGCAGGGCAAGTCCAGCGCCGACATCAACCTCGTCCTCGACGCGGTGGACGCGCTGGCGGCCACCACGCGGTACGACGAGTTCGTCATCGTCTCCGCCGACGCGGACTTCACGCCGCTCGCGCAGCGCTGCCGCGCGGACGACCGGCGCGTGACGATCATCACAGCGTCGCCCGCCGCGTCGGCGTACCGCTCGGTCGCGGACACGGTCATCGGCGCGGACGCGCTGGCCGACCTCGTCACCCAGACCGCGTCCACGCTGGACGCGGAGCCCGCCGTGGTGCCGACGCCCGCCGAGCCGGCCGCGGTCGAGCCGGCCGCCGACCCGGTCGCCGCGGCGGCGACGCCGCCCGCCGCGACCCGCGGGTCGCGCGGATCCGGCAGGTCATCCGCCAAGGAGACGCCCGACGAGCCGGCACCCGCCGCCGCACCGGCGCGCACGCCGGCCCGGGCGCGGGTCGCCGAGCGGGTCATGGACGAGGGTGAGGCGCGGGCCCGGCGGGCCGTGCGACGCGCGGTGCGCACCGCCGACGCACCGTTGCCGCTGGGCGCGGCCGCACAGGTCGCGCAGACCGCCGACCCGTCCCTCGCGACGACGCAGTGGGCCGGCGCCGGCAACTTCACGGCGTGGCTGGGGCGCGCGGTGCCGGACCTCGACGTGTCGACGCGCCCGCCGGGGCACGTGTGGGACCCGCAGCGCTTCGGCGAGGCCGACCTGCCGGGTGCGGTGGCCGACACGGCCCCCAACGAGCTGCAGCGTCAGGTCATCGCCGTCACCGACACACCGGGTCTGAGCCAGGCCCAGTACCGGGTGCTGCTCAAGACCCTCGCGTCGGACGTCGCGGCCCACCCCTTCGACCGCGTCGCCACGTCGCGCCGCGTCCACGAGGCGTGCCAGCAGTCGGGCACCAAGGTCGGCCGCTCGACCGTCAACTTCGTGATCTCGGGTGTCCTGTACACCGGGCTGTCGCTGGACGGGGACCCCGGTGCGGAGAAGGTGGCCCGGGCGTGGACCGACAACGTCATCGGGCTGTGCCGCGGTGCGCGCATGGAGCTGACCAACGGCGACGCGGCCGCCATCCGCGCCTGGGTGGGCGGCGGTCTGGTCACCACCTGACCCCGGACGCAGGCCGGCCCGGCCGCCACGTGGGCGACCGGGCCGGGAGGGGTGGGCGGGTGTCAGGCGTACGAGGGGCGCTGCGTCGACCCCGCGGCGGCTGCGGCCGGGCCGCGGTAGGTGCTCGAGCCGAGCCACAGGATCCAGGTGAAGACGACGGACAGCAGCACCAGCCCGACGGTGAAGCCGGCGTCGTGGCCGAACGACTTCGACAGGTCGTGCATGATGATGATCAGCGCGACCACGTTGACGCCCGGGACCAGGAGCAGCAGGAACCACCACAGGGGCCGGCCCACGACCTGCAGCAGGACGATGGTGTTGTAGATCGGGACGAAGGCCGCCCAGCCCGGCTGGCCCGCCTTCGTGAAGATGCCCATGAGGCCGAGGCAGCCGATGACGTAGAAGACGAGGCTGAAGATCAGCGCGACGACCACGCTACCTGCGGCGGCAGCGGCCTCGGCGTCGGTGAGCGGGACCGTGAGAAATGTGGACATGGCGCGAAGGCTAGCGCCCCTGTGAGCCCGCTGTGCCCCGTTCTCACCCGTGATCGTGGGCAGGTGCCGGACCGGCTCCTCCGGTCGGCGCAACCGTCGGTCCGGCGGTGAGGAACCCGACGGTCAGCGTCGCGAGCAGGTCGGGCCGGTCCCGCGGCAGCATGTGGCCGGCCCGGGGGACGACCTCGAGCCGGGCGTCCGGCAGGGACCGCACGAGGAGCCCCGTGTGCGCGTGGTCCACGACGTCCCGCTCCCCCACGACGACCAGCGTCGGCGCCGTGACCCGCGCGAGCCCGGCGGGGTCCAGGCGGGGCTCGCAGGCCATCAGCGCGACGCGCTCCGCGAACGCCCGCAGACGCGGCACGACGCGCGCGAGCGGGCCCGCCACCGCGTGCAGGGCACGGACCCGCGCCTGCACCCGGGCGGTCAGTCCCGCGGGGAACAGGTTGGCGCCCACGACGACGAGGCGCCGCACACGGTCCGGCCGGCGCACGGCCAGCTCGAGGGCGACGTTGCCGCCGTCGGAGAACCCCAGCACGTCGGGCTGCCGCAGCCCCAGCAGGTCGAGCACCTCGGCGACGTCGTCGGCCATCCGCGCGATGCTGAGCGGCCCCGTGCCGCGCGGGCTGCGGCCGTGCGCGCGCGAGTCGATGCCCACGAGCGTGCGTCCCGCGCCGAGGGCGGGCACCATCCGGTCGAAGACGTGGTGGTCCTCACCGTTGCCGTGCAGCAGCACCAGCGGGGGGCCCGAGCCGCGCGTGACGACCCACAGCGGCCCCACCTGCCGCCCGGGCGCCGGGCACCGCACCGCGACCGTCTCGCTCACGCCCCGACCCTAGGCCCGGCGGGGAGGCGACGCCGAGGCGGGCGCCGCGGCCGCCCGGGGCCCCGGCGTGCAGTGCGCCACCGGGCGCGCCGACGCCCACGGCGACCGTGGTGCGGGCGCACCCGCCCGGAATGGGGTGCCGGCACCGGCGGTTGCCCCAGGGGTGACCGCGATCTCCGTGCTCGACCTCGTGCCCGTCCGCTCCGACCAGACCACCGCCGACGCCCTCGCCGCGACCCTCGCGCTCGCGCGCGTCGCCGACGAGGTCGGTGCCCGCCGGTACTGGCTCGCCGAGCACCACAACATGCCCGCCGTGGCCGCGACCAACGCGCCCCTGCTGATGGCTCTCGTGGCGGCCGCGACGTCCCGGGTGCGGGTCGGGTCCGGCGGCGTCATGCTGCCCAACCACTCGCCGCTGGTCGTCGCGGAGCAGGTCGCGCTCCTGGAGGCGGCGTACCCGGGCCGCGTCGACGTCGGCATCGGCCGCGCGCCCGGCGCCGACCCGGTCACCGGCCACCTGCTGCGGCGCGGCGCGACGGGCGACGGCGTGGACACGTTCGACGCGGACGTGGCGACGCTGGCGTCCCTGGTCCGGCCCGACGGCGTGGACGTGCGCGTGGGGTCGTCCACCTACCCGCTGCGCGCCACCCCCCGCGCGGTGTCGACGCCGCAGCTGTGGCTGCTGGGGTCCTCGACGTACTCGGCGCAGCTCGCCGGGCGGCTGGGGCTGCCCTACGTCTTCGCGCACCACTTCGCCGGGCGCGGCACCGCCGAGGCCGTCGCCCTGTACCGCCGGTCGTTCCAGCCCTCGCCGGAGCTCGCGGAGCCCCGCACGATCGCGGTGGCGAACGTCGCGGTGGCGGCCACCGAGGACGGGGCCCGGCGTCTGGCCCTGCCGCAGGTGCGCAGCATGTGGCGGCTGCGCTCCGGGCTCACGCTCGAGCCGCAGGAGCTCGTCGAGGACGCGGAGGCGACGCCCCTGCCCGCCGCCGCCGACGAGGGGGTGGCCGCGCTGACGTCGTCGTGGGTCGTGGGCGACCCCGACCAGGCGGCGACGCAGCTGCGCGCCCTGGCCGACGTGGTCGGCACCGACGAGATCATGCTCCAGCCGATCGCGGGGGCCACCCGCGGCACCCCCGCGGACCGCTCCCCCGCCCGGGAGCAGACGCTGCGCCTGGTCGCCGAGGCCCTGGCCTGACGGACGTCACGCGCCCGCGGCCGGTCACGCGGGCGTGCGCTCCAGGAGCGTGAGCACCTCGTGGTGCGTCGTGTGCGGGAACATGTCGAGCACCTGCGCGCGCACCAGCCGCAGCGAGGGCATGTGCGCCAGGTCGCGCGCCAGCGAGCCCGCGTGGCACGACGAGTAGAGGACCCGCGGCACCCCGCTGGACTCCAGCCAGCGGCTCAGCGGCTCCCCGAGCCCGCGCCGCGGCGGGTTCACGACCACCAGGTCGGGCACGTCGGGCGCGGCCAGCGCGAAGGCGGTCGCGTCGCCGGCCAGGAAGCGGGTGCCGGGCAGGCCCGCGTCGCGGGCCGTCTGCTCCGCGCTCGCGACCGCCTCGGCGCTGCTCTCCACGCCGACGACGTCACGGCCGGGGCGCGCCAGGTGCAGGGCGAACCCGCCGACACCGCAGTAGAGGTCCCAGGCGGACGCGACCTCGGCCTCGTCGGCCCACGCCACCGCCTGCCGGTAGAGCGCGGCGGCGACCTCGGTGTTCGTCTGGAAGAAGCTGCGCGGCCGCAGGTGCAGGTCCAGGCCGTTGACCCGCATCCGGAGCGTCTCGCGCTGCGTGAGCAGGATCTCCCGGTCCCCCTCGAGCACGGCGGCGTGCGCCGGCTGCACGTTGACCGACGCGACGACCAGGTGCGGCAGGTCGGCCTGCAGGCCGGGCAGGTGCTTGCGGATCCGGGCCAGCGCCTCGGTGCTGCGCAGCACGAACCGCACCATGAGCTCGCCGTCGGGCGACCCGGTGACGATGACGTGCTTGAGCTCGCCGCTGCGTGACGGCACGTCGTACGGCGTGAGCCGCGCGCGGGTGACGAACGCGGCGAGCGGCGCGAACGCGGTCGAGACGGCGGGCGGGTACAGGGGGCAGCCCTGCAGGTCGACGCCGTGCCCGTGGCCGTCGAGGATGCCGAGGGTCGGCGCGTCGACCGTGCCGGCGACGACCATCTTCGCCTTGTTGCGGAAGCCGGCCTCGGCGCTGGTGACGGTCGGCAGCCACGTCACGCCGCCCGGGTCGCCCAGCACCGCCCGCACGTGCCGCTGCTGCTCGTCGACCTGCTGCTGGTACGGCTCGGCGAGGAGGGTGCACGAGCGGCACACCCCCGCGTCGAAGTACCCGCAGCGCACGGCACCAGGGTACGTGCCGCACCCCGCCGTCAGAGAGCTCGGGACGGCGGGGCGTCAGAGCTCGGCGAGGAGCGCGTCGATCTGCCCGACGGCCTCCCGCATGCCCTCGGCCATGCCCATGGCGAGGACCTGCTCGAGCGCCTCCGCGGAGGCGAAGTGCGAGGTGATGGTCATGATCGTGCCCGTGCCGCCCGGCTGCAGCTCGACCACCATGCGGGTCGTCGGCAGCGACGTGTCCGGCTCACCGTGCGCGTCGGCGAACCCGTCCTCGAACTCGATCCGCCGCGGCTCGTCGACCGCCACGAAGGTCCACCACCCGTGCGCGGTCGTCCCGTCGGGACCGGTCATGTGGTACTTCGCACCCCCACCGGGCCGCAGGTCGTGCTCGTCGAAGGTGGCCGGCCAGGTGGGCGGGCCCCACCAGCGCTCCAGCGTGCGCGGCTCGGCCCACAGCCGCCACGCGCGCTCGGGCGCGGCGGCGAGGTCGGCGACGACGACGAGGGTCAGGTCGGTGGTGTCGGGCGTGGTGCTCAGGACGGTCATGGCGTGCCTCCGGTCCGGGGTGCGACCCGGGCCACGGCGGCCGCGGGCTGAGGGCCGACCGCATCGGCGGCCGGGTCGTGAGCGGGGCCACGCCCCGGGTCGAGCTCCGCCAGGACGGCGGACATGCGGTCCACGCGGGCTTCCCACAGCTCCTCGAGCTGCTCGAGCAGGGCGGCCGCCCGCCGGACGGTCGCGACGTCGCCGCGGACGATCTGCTCGCGTCCGTGACGCTCCTTGACCACGAGGTGCGCCTGCGCGAGCACGCTGACGTGCTTCTGCACGGCCGCGAAGCTCATCTCGTAGCGCGCCGCCAGGGCCGAGACGGACGAGCCGTCCACGAGCACGCGACGCAAGATGTCGCGCCGCGTCGTGTCGGCCAGCGCCCGGAACAGGCGGTCCGCCGCCCGGTCCTCGTCGGTTCGTTGATCTACAACCACAAGGTTGTACGTTATGCCCGTCGACCGCGTCCCACAAGACCCCACCGCACAGCCCGATGGCGAGGGCGCCCCGGTTCCGGCGGCCCGTCGTCGACCCGCTGCACGACCGCCGGACGCCGAGGCGGCGGGTCGACGTACCCGCCGCGCACGGCACCCGGGTGCGTGCCGGGCTCAGCCGCTCGCGGTGGAGGCACGCACGACGACCCGGGGCGCGATCGTCTCGACGCCCCGCTCCGCGGCTCCCGCGATCCGGGAGAACAGCCGGGTCGCGGCCCGGCGCCCCATCGTCTCGAAGTTCATGTCGACGCTGGTCAGGGCAGGGCGCGAGCCGGCGATCATCGGCTCCCAGTTGTCGAACCCGATGACCGCGACGTCCTGCGGGACGCGCACGCCCCGCTCCCGCAGCGCGTCGAGGACGCCGCGGGCGATCATGTCCGAGCCGCACACGACGGCGTCGATGCCCGGGTCCGCGTCGAGGGCGGCGCTCACCCCGGCCCGGCCCCACGCCTCGCTCCACGAGCCGAAGCGCACCGGCCCGACCTGCTCCAGGCCCGCGGCGGCGAGCGCCTGCCCCACGCCGGTGGCGCGGTCCTGCGCGGCGGCGTAGGTCGGGTCACCGGAGACGTGCGCGATGCGCCGGCGGCCCAGCGTGAGCAGGTGCTCGGCGGCCAGCCGTCCGGCCGAGACGTTGTCGGGCACGACGGACGCGTCGTCCGGGTCGTCGGAGGGCGCGTAGGCGTACACCACCGGCACCGGGACGTCGGGACCGAGCGAGGACCGGGAGTCCGTCCGCGACCCGACGACGATGAGCCCGTCGACGCGCCGGCCCAGCAGGGCGCGCAGGTGGTGCTGCTCGCGGATCGCGTCCTCGCGGGCGTCGCACAGGAAGACCGACGTGCTCCCGGCGCCGAACGCGTCCTCGGCCCCCATGAGGATCGGCAGGCTGAACCGACCCTCGAGGTCGTGCGTCAGCAGGCCGACGGTGCCGGTGCGGCCGGCGGTGATGGCGCGGGCGAGCGAGTTGGGGGTGAACGCGAGACGGTCGGCGACCTCCTGCACGCGCCGCCGCGTGTCCGGGTGGACGTCGGCCTTGCCGTTGAGCGCCTTGGACGCGGTGGCCACCGACACGCCGGCGAGCTGCGCGACGTCGCGCAGCGTGACCGGGCGCGTCCGGGTGTCGCGCGTCGCCATGGTCGACCTCCGTTCGGTGACGGACCCCCGTCCGGGTGCCGCCGGGTCAATCATGCCCGAAAACGTCACGACGCCGTGCAGGGTTGACCCCGCCGCCTGGCCGCTGATAACGTCCCGAAAAGGGTTTCGGCGATTTTCGACCGACGGTTCTCGCACCGCGCCCGCCGCAGCGACGCGGCCCTCGCCGTCCTGACGTCGCTGCCGATCCTCGTCGTCTTCAGCCTCACCTACCGCCAGCTCATGGACGGCTCACCGTCGGCGCGGTGAAGTAGCCCCTCCTGCCACCCCCCGTCCGGCGCCGCCGGACCGAGCACCACCGGAGCACGCCATGCCCTCGTCCGACATCCTCCGCACCGACCCCCCGAGCCGCACCCCCGACCACGGCCGCCCCGTTGCCCCGTCCCGCTCCCCCTGGCGTCCCCTGGGGCTCGACGAGGTCAGGATCACCGGAGGCTTCTGGGGGGACCTGCAGGACCTCAACGCGTCGACGATGATCGCGCACGTCGAGGGCTGGCTCGAGCGGCTGGGCTGGACGGGCAACTTCGACGCCGCGGCCGAGGGGCGGCTGCCGCTGGACCGCCGGGGCCGCGAGTTCTCGGACTCCGAGACGTACAAGCTGCTCGAGGCCATGGCCTGGGAGGTCGGCCGGACCGGGGACCCCGACCTCGACCGCCGGCTGCGCGCGCTGGCGGCCCGGGTCGCGGCCGCGCAGGAGCCCGACGGCTACATCGGCACGATGTTCGGCCGCACCGGGCAGCGTCCGCGCTGGTCGGACCTGGAGTGGGGGCACGAGCTGTACTGCATCGGCCACCTGGTCCAGGCGGGTGTCGCGCGGGCACGGACCCACGGCGACGACGAGATCGTCCGCGTCGCGGTCCGGGCCGCCGACCACGTGTGCGAGGTCTTCGGACCCGACGGGCCGCACCAGGGCGTGTGCGGGCACCCGGAGATCGAGGTCGCGCTCGTCGAGCTGTACCGGGTCACCGGGGAGCGGCGCTACCTGGACCAGGCGCGCCTGTTCGTCGAGCGACGCGGGCACGGCGCCCTCGGTGAGATCGACTTCGGGCCGACGTACTTCCAGGACGACGTGCCGGTCCGCGACGCGACCGTGCTCGCCGGGCACGCCGTGCGCGCCCTGTACCTGGCGGCCGCGGCCGTGGACCTCGCGGTCGAGGACGCCGACGACGAGCTGCTGGCCGCCGTGGCCGGGCAGGTCCGCACGACCCTGGCCCGCCGCACCTACCTGACGGGCGGGATGGGCGCGCACCACGAGGGCGAGTCGTTCGGCGCGGACTTCGAGCTGCCGTCCGACCGGGCCTACGCGGAGACGTGCGCCGGCATCGGGTCGGTCATGGTGGACCACCGGCTGCTGCTGCAGACGCAGGACGCCCTGCACGCCGACGCCGTCGAGCGCGCGCTCTACAACGTCGTCGCCACGTCCCCCGCGCAGGACGGACGGGCGTTCTACTACACGAACACCCTCCACCAGCGGACACCGGGACGCGAGGTCGCACCCGACGAGGTCAGCCCGCGGGCGGCGTCCAGCCTGCGGGCACCGTTCTTCGCGGTGTCCTGCTGCCCCACGAACGTCACCCGCACGGTCGCGTCGCTGGCGTCGTACGTGGCCACGGTCGACGACGACGGCGTGCAGCTGCACCAGTACGCACCGGCGACCCTCCGGGCCGCACTCGGTGACGGCCGCCGGGTCGAGCTCGAGGTGACGACCGCGTACCCGCACGACGGGCGCGTCGTCGTGCGCGCCCTCGCCGCACCGCAGGACGACTGGACCCTCACGCTGCGGGTGCCCGCGTGGGCCACCGGGGCGCAGGTCACGACGGCCGACGGATCGTCCCGGGCGGCCGAGCCCGGCTACGTCACCGTCGCCGGCCCGGCCGCCGGGGCGCAGGTCGTGCTGGACCTGCCGGTCGCGGCCCGCTGGACGTGGGCGGACCCGCGGGTCGACGCCGTGCGCGGCCAGGTCGCGGTCGAGCGCGGGCCGCTCGTGCTGGCCCTGGAGTCGACCGACCTCGGTCGGGACGTCGCGGCCGCCGTCGTCTCGACGCAGGAGCCCCCCGTGGAGCGGGACGGCCAGGTGCTCGTGCCCGTCGCGGTGCGCGACCTGGCGGAGCGCACCTGGCCCTTCGGCGGGGCACCCTCCCCCGCGCCCGACGACCACCGGCTGGTGCCGTTGGTCCCGTACCACGCGTGGGCCAACCGCGGTCCGTCGACGATGCGGGTGTGGCTGCCCGTGGTGTGACCGCGCGGTCCGCACCGCGCACGGCCGGGCGCGCCCAACGGGTGCCCGGCCGTGCGCGTCCGCCGGGTCACGGGTCATGCCTGCGGCACCCCGGACAACCGCCCGAAACCAGGACCGAACGGATTGTCAGGGGGACGTTGCATCACCTAAGGTCACGACCGCGGGAGCGCTCCCGCACTCGCGTGCTGCGGACGTCGCCGGCCCGCAACCACGTCGCAGGCACAGGGGGAACCACCGATGGACCGCACCGCCGCGCCCGCACCCACCCGTCCCCACCCTCCGGGGCACACCGGGGCCCGACGGGTCGCGCTCGTCACCGGCGCCACCTCGGGCATCGGCGCCGCGACGGCCCTCGAGCTGGGCTGGCGCGGGCTGCGGGTGGTCGTCCTCGGCCGTGACGTGACGCGCGGCACCGGTGTCGTCGACCGCATCCGGGCGTCCGGCGGCGAGGCAGCGCTCGTCACGACCGACCTGTGTGACGACGACGACCTCGAGCGCGCCATCGACGAGGCCACCGCCGTGTGGGGCCGGCTCGACCACGCGTTCAACAACGCCGGCGTGACCGGGCCCGGGACCGTCGCCGACGCGACGACCGAGGACTTCGACCGGGCCTTCGCGGTCAACACCCGCGCCCTGTGGCTGTGCATGCGTGCGGAGATCCGCCACATGACGCGCACGGGCGGCGGGTCCATCGTCAACAACCTCTCGGTGCACTCCGTGCGGACCGTGTTCCACGGCGTCGCCCCCTACGCGGCGTCCAAGGCCGCCGCCCTCGCCCTGACCCGGTGCGCGGCGGTGGAGCTGGCCGGCCGGGGCATCCGCGTCAACGGCGTCGCCCCGGGGCCCATCGACACCGGGCTCTTCCCCGGCGCAGGGCTGCACCCCGACGGCACCGACGCCTGGGAGCCGCTGCTGCCGATGGGTCGCGCCGGCACCACCGGTGAGGTCGCGGACGCGGTCGCGTGGCTGTTCTCGGACGAGGCGAGGTACGTGACCGGCAACGTCGTCGCGGTCGACGGCGGCTTCCTCGCCTGCTGAGGTCGGGCCCCGGTCGCGCGCCCCGGCTCCCGGCGTCCTAGCCTCGGAGGTCCCACCGGCCGAGGAGGACCCCCGTGACGACGCACCGCACCCCGACCACCCGCGCCGGCGACGGGCTCGCGCGCACGATCGGCCGGGTCGCGCTGGGCGGGTTCCTCGCCTTCGCCGGCACGGGCCACCTGACGTTCGCCCGGAAGGAGTTCGTGGCCCAGGTGCCGTCCTGGGTGCCGCTGGACACCGACCTGGTCGTCGTGGGCTCCGGCCTCGTCGAGATCGCCCTGGGCACGGCCCTGGTGGTGGCGCCGCGGCGCTACCGCCCGTGGGTGGGTGCCGCCGCCGCGGCGTTCTTCGTCGCCGTCTTCCCCGGCAACGTCGCGCAGTACGTCGAGCGCAACGACGGCTTCGGCCTGGACACGGACGCCAAGCGGCTGGCGCGCCTGCCGTTCCAGGGCGTGCTCGTCCTGTGGGCGCTGTGGTCCACGGGCGCCTGGCGCGCGTGGCGGCAGCGGCGGCGCTGACGGGCGGGCCCGGCGGACGGGCGGACCCGGCGGACGGGCGGGACCGGACGAGCACCGCCCCCGTCGCGCGGGGGCGGTGCTGACGTCGGGCCGTCGCGCCGTCAGGGCGTGGTGAGGTCGAAGCTGCGGACCGTCACCGCCCCGCCGAGCGCCGTCGTGGCGTGGTTGAAGATGCCGAACCGGTAGCCCATGAAGAACTGCCAGTCGTTGTTCAGGGTGAACGCCGGGCCCAGCGTCCGGAAGGTGCTGCCGTCGGTGCTGTAGGAGAACGTGGCCTGGCGGCCCGACCCCGGCCGGATGTCCGCCGAGGCCCGCAGCCAGATCCGTCCCGCGGGCACGCTCGCGCTCGCCCGCTCGGTCCCCGTGCTGGTGGTGGCCCAGGACGAGCTCATCGCGAGCCCGTCGGTCATGACGACCCGGGAGCTGCCGTCGGCGTCGCGCACCACGCCGATCCACGCCGACGACTGCCGCAGCATCGCCAGCCCGGCCCGGTCCCCCGCCCGCATCTGCGAGTGGTCGAGCTCGATGGTCGCGGTGGACGACGGCCCCTGGATCCGGTGGGTCAGGGTGTTGCGCGCCGCGTACAGGTCGTTGGTGACCGTGGCCGTCTGCAGCCGCAGCCCGTCGCCGACCGAGAACCGGCTGGTGTCGGGGTTGTGGTTCCACTCCCACCGGTGCCCCAGCGTGCTGCCGGTGAACGTGTCCCGCCCGGTCATCGGCGCGACCGTGCGCGTCGTGCTGATCGCGGGTCGCGGGTACGTCGCACCCCAGCGCCCGTTGACGGTCTGGACGCTCGGCCACCCGTCGGTCCAGGTGAGCGGCGCGAGGGTCGGCATGCGACCGCCGGGGTACGCGTCGGTGAACGCCATGTACCACCAGTCGCCGGCCTGCGTCTGCACGATGCCGCCCTGGTGCGGGACGCCGCCGCCGCTGATCGGGCCGGGCAGGTCGAGCAGCACCCGGCGCTGCTCGTACGGGCCCCACGGCGACCGGGAGCGCAGCACGTACTGGCCGTTCGCGGGCCGCGTCAGCCAGATGTAGTAGTAGCCGTCCTTCTTGTAGAACCGGGCGCCCTCGAGCGTCCCGATGTCGGACGGCGTCTGGTACACCTGCTGCGCCCGCACCTGCTGGGTCCCATCGGCGTTGAGCTGCGCGACGCTGATGGTGCCGTTGCCGTACGCGATGTACATGGTGTCGTCGTCGTCGACGAGCAGGCCGGCGTCGTAGTAGCACTGGTTCATCCGGGCCTTCTTGGTCCACGTGCCGTCGACGGCCGAGGCCGTGTAGACGTACGTGCGGTTGAACTCCGTGCAGCCGTACCAGTAGTAGGTGCTGTTGCTCCTGCGGTAACCGAGGGTCGACGCCCAGATGCCCTTGACGTACCGGTTGCCGCCGGTGAGGTCGTACTTCGCGTCGTCGAAGTCGAGCCGTGGCACGGAGTGCCCGGCATACTCCCAGTTCACGAGGTCGTACGAGCGCAGGACCGGGGCTCCCGGGGAGTAGTGCATGGTCGAGGCGGAGTAGTAGTACGCGTCGCCCACGCGGATGATGTCGCCGTCGGCGAAGTCCTGCCAGACGACCGGGTTGGTGAAGGTGCCGGTCACGGGGGGTGGTGTCCTCGTCGGGCTCGGGGTCGGGGCCGGGGTGGTGCTCGGGGTCGCTGTCGGCGTGGCGCCGACGGGCACCGCCTGCCACTGCTGGTTGGTGCCGCCCCAGCTGTTGTACTGGACGATCTCGGCGTTGTCCCCCGTCGCCGCGTTCTGCACCTCCAGCGCCTTGCCGGAGTTCCGGTTGACCAGCGTCACGTACCCGGTCCCGGTGTCCTGCACCCGCCACTGCTGGTTCGCTCCCCCGTGGTCGGCGTACTGCACCACGCGGGCGCCGTCGGCGGTGGACCAGCCCTGGACGTCCAGGACCTTGCCCGACAGCACGGAGCTCACGCGGTGGTAGCCGTCGCCGGCGTCGATGAACCGCCACTGCTGGTTCGTGCCGGTGCCACGGGTCCACTGGGTCAGGCGGGCGCCGTCGGTGGTGGCGAAGTTGTAGACGTCGAGCGCCTTGCCGCTGTTGCGGTTGACCAGGACGTACGCGCTCCCGGCGTCCACGGCGGCGGCTGCGGGCAGGGCGGCGAGGGACGCGCAGACGGTCGCGAGCGCCGCGAGGAAGGCTGCGGCGGCCCGCGGGCGCCGCGACGTCGGGGCAGGGGTGACACGCATCGGGGCTCCTCGGGCAGGAGGGCGGCGGACGCGCCGGAGCGCGGTGTGATCGTTCACAACCCGCCATGGACGACACCGGTGTCGTCGGGGGCTGTGTCGTCATGCTCCCGCCGGGTCAGGGCGACCACAAGGCCGACGGGACCGTCGAAGCGTTTCACCCGCGCGGCGTCCGCGTCCCGCGCGCGGGGACGGTGCGCGCCGGGCGACGCGGGGTCGAGGCCGCCGCGTCGTGCGGGAGGCTGGGTCGGTGACCGAGACCAGCCCGCTGCCGATCACCCGCTACGCGTCCGTCGTCGCGACGAACCTCGCGACGCCGTGGCCGTACCACCTGGTGCACCTGGCCACCGGACCGGACGACGTGCGCCCGCCCGCCGACCTGTACCCGGCCTTCCACACGTCCTTCGACTGGCACTCCTGCGTGCACATGCACTGGCTGGGGGTCGAGGTGCTGCGCACCGGTCACGAGGACACGGTCCTACGGGCCCGGATCGACGCGAACCTCACCGCCGAGCGCGTCGGGGGCGAGGTCGCGTACCTGCGGGCGCACCCCGCCTTCGAGCGGCCCTACGGCTGGGCGTGGGCGGCGCGCCTCGCGGCGTCCTGCCGCGCCGCGGCCGACGCGGGCGACGAGGACGCCGCACGCTGGGCCGACGCGACCGCGCCACTGGCGGACACGGTGCTGGACCTCGCCGTTCCCTGGCTCGCCCGCATCGAGCACCCGGTGCGCCACGGCGTGCACAGCAACACCGCGTTCGGCCTGGCGCTGCTGCTCACGGCCGCCGACGACCTGGGCCGCACCGCCGCGGCCCGGGCCCTGCGGACGCACGCGCGCCGGCTGTACGGCACCGACCGGGACTGGCCCGCCCGCTGGGAGCGCAGCGGGCACGACTTCCTGTCCCCCGGCCTGGCGGAGGCGGACCTCATGGCCCGTGTGCTGCCCGCGGACGAGCTGCGCCCCTGGTTCACGGCGTTCCTGCCCCGGCCGGGCGAGGCCACGTCACCCGCACGCGTCGTCGACCCCACCGACGGCCACGCCGTCCACCTCGACGGCCTCAACCTCTCGCGCGCGGGCGCGCTCTTCCGCCTCGCCCGCGCCCTGGACGACCCGTCGCTGCGCGACGCCGGCGACCGCCTGCTCGCCGCCGGGCTCGCCTCCCTGGACAACGAGGACTTCGTCGCGACGCACTGGCTCGCGTCGTTCGCGTGGGACGCGATGACGAGCCGGTGAGCGCGGGAACGCGCGGCCGTGGGACCTGCTCGATCGTGGACACGCCTCACCGGGTCCGCGGGACGGCCGGGGTCAGACGTGCGCGGCACCCCCGGCGCCGTGCCCCACGGGCACGCCCCCGAGCCGCGCCAGGGCGCCGTGCGCCGCGACGACCCCCGTGCTGAACGACGCCTGCAGCAGGTAGCCGCCGGTGGGCGCCTCCCAGTCGAGCATCTCGCCGGCGACGAACGTGCCCGGCAGCGCGCGCAGCATGAGCGACCCGTCGACCTGCGACCACGCGATGCCGCCCGCGGTCGAGATCGCCTTGCCCATCGGCATCGTGTCCGTCACCACGACGGGCACCGCCTTGAGCCGTTCCGCCATGCCGGAGGACGGCAGCGCTCCGGCACGGGCCTCGCGGAGCAGGCCGATGCCGGCGGGGTCGAGGCCGACCGTGCGACGCAACCAGCTCGACCCCGAGTCCTTCGGCCGGCGTCGCTGCAGCCGCTCGTCGAGCTGCGCCACGGTGAGGTCCGGACGCAGGTCGACCTCCACGACGCAGCGGCCCTGCGCGTCGAGGACCTCCCGGATCGCGGCACCGAGCGCGTAGACCGGTCCCCCCTCGAGACCGGTGCTCGTGAGCATCGCGTCGCCGCGCACCCGCGCTCCGGGACGTCCGCGGACCGTCAGCGCGACGTTCTTCAGCGGCGTCCCGGCGAACCGCTGCGCGAACACCTCGGTCCATGCGACGCGGACCCCGACGTTGGCCGCCCGCAGCGGCGTCACCTCGATCCCGCGCTCCGTGAAGGGCCCGACCCAGTCGCCGTCGGCCCCCAGCCGCGGCCAGGACGCACCCCCGAGTGCGAAGACCGTCACGTCCGCGCCCACCTCGGACGTCGTCCCGTCCGCCCCGGTGAACCGTGACGCCCCGTCGGGCGACCAACCGACCCACCGCCGCCGCTTCTCGATCCGTACCCCGAGCTCCGCCAGCCGCGCGAGCCACGCCCGCATCAGGGGCGTCGCCCGGAACGAGCGAGGGAAGACCCGACCGCTCGACCCGACGACGGTCTCCTCCCCCAGGCCCGCGCACCACGCACGCAGGTCCCCCGGGCCGAACACGTCGAGCATCGGCCGCAACCGGTCTGCGGCCGCGCCGTACCGGGCGACGAAGGCGTCACGCCCCTCGGTGTGCGTGATGTTCAGGCCGCCGTGCCCGGCGAGCAGGAACTTGCGCCCCACCGACGGCATCCGGTCGTGCACCACGACGTCGACGCCGGCGCGCGCCAGCACCTCGGCGGCGATCAGGCCGGCCGGTCCACCACCGACGACGGCGGCGGTGGTCATCGGCGGGGACGGACGCGGCGGTCGTGTGTCGGCACCGGGCGAACGTAGCGGACCGGCGGGCGACCGCCGTCACCTGACGTGCACGTGGCTCACGCGCCGTTCGGCATCGTGAGCGCGCGGGCCACGCACGACGACGCCGAAGTCGACGACGAGCCGCCGCAGGACTGAGCAGAGAACGCGTCGAGGCCCGCCCCCAGACGGGGACGGGCCTCGATGCGATCGGCGAAGAGTGCCTTCGCGTTCGACGAAGACCTCGACGTGGAGGTGGCGGGAATCGAACCCGCGTCCGATGACGTGGGACCAGGGCTTCTCCGGGTGCAGTCCGCAGTAGATTTTCTCAGCCCCCACGATCACGCGGACAAGACGTGGACGGGCTCAGTCGGCTGAGAGTCCCGCCCGCCCCACCGACGAGGACGGACAGCAGTGGCTCTCTAGATGACGCCGGGAACTAGATCGAGAGCATGTCTAGGCCGACGGACTTCGAAGCCTCGCTCAGGCGGCGAGGGCGAAGTCGGTGCGCTTGGAATCGGCACCTATGAGTTGCACGGAGCGTTTACGAGATAACCGTGCATCCTCGACCCGCTTCACCTGGCTCGACGATCACCGTCGAAACCGATCACCCCCATGGGTGTATGCACTTGTCAAGATCGCCGTCCGCCCTGGTGGGGCGGCAGGCGTGGACCAGCGTACGTCACAACGTCCGCCGGTGTCATGGTCATTCCCGCCTGCGCCGGCGCGGGCCGACGGCACCGGACAGCGCACCCCACGGTGCGGCCCGGTGCCGTGCGCGGCCCACGTCACGCCTGGCCGGCCGGGTCCTGCTCCGGCGTCGCGTCCTGCGACGGAGCGTCGGACGACTCGTCCTGCGGGGCGTCCGAGCGGTCGCGCGGCGAACGACCCGGGCGCTCGTCGGTCGAGCCCGCGTCCTCGTCCGGACGGACCTGCGACCGACCCTCCGACGCGTCGCCGTCCTGCGCCGACGGACCCGCGCCGCGGTCACCACGGTCACCGTGCTCGCCGCGCCCACCGGGCCGCTGCCCGTCGAAGCCGCCTCGCTCGCCCCCGCCGAAACGCTCGCCCTGCCACTCCTGGTGCATCCCGCGGTCGTCGCCGCGGTCGTCGTGCGTGGCCAGCGCCACGGTGCCGCCGCCGATGACCAGGCCGAGGACCAGGGCGCCGCCACCGATCAGCGACGTCGCCAGCACGCTCAGGCTGCGGCCCTTGCCCTTGCCCTTCTCCGACGCGGGCTCGACGGGCGTCCCGCCCGGCACCGGGTCCGTCACGGGTGCGACCGGCTGAGCGGCCGCGGGCTGCGCCGGCGTCGTGGTCTCCGGGGTCGCCGCGGCGTCGGCCGGGCGGTTCCTCGTCGTGTCCTCCATGCTGCTGCTCCTTCCGTCGGCGCCCCGACGGCGCCTGCTGCATGACAGGACACCTCCCTGATCCTGGAACGTGCTGAGATCGACCTAGGACCCACCTGTGGACCGGACGGCGCACCGGTGGGACGCCGGCGACGGGGACGTGGTCAGCGCGCCCCGGGCCGTCCGGCCGGGCCGCCTCGACGCGTGACCTTCGCCAGGAGCTCCTTGGCCCTGCGCTGGTTCTCCGGCTTCGCCATCTCGCGCCGGGCGATCTGTGCCGCCTTCAGCGCGAGTCCGCTCTTCATCGCTCTGCCCAGGTATCCCATGGCTGTCCACCTCCGTGATCGTGGCGTCCCACGGTAGGACGGCATGGGTGGCTGCGCGCGCCGGGGCCGGGCGCCGCGGTTCCTCCGGATCGTGCGCGCCGGTGCGTATGTCGGTGCCGTCCCCCACGATGGCCTCATGGACCTGCCGGTGATGCCACCCGTCGCGCCGATGCTCGCGAAGTCGGTCAAGGAGATCCCCGACACCGGGCACGTCGAGCCGAAGTGGGACGGCTTCCGCACGATCGTGTTCCGCGACGGTGACGACGTGGAGCTCGGCAGCCGCAACGAGAAGCCGATGACCCGGTACTTCCCCGAGCTGGTCGAGTCGCTGAAGGCGAACCTGCCGGAGCGGTGCGTCGTCGACGGCGAGATCGTCCTGGTCTCCGGCGACCGCCTCGACTTCGACGCCCTGCAGCAGCGCATCCACCCGGCGGCCAGCCGGGTGAAGCTCCTGGCGGAGCAGACGCCGACGTCGTTCGTCGCGTTCGACCTGCTGGCCCTCGGCGACGAGGACCTCACGCACCGGCCGTTCTCGGAGCGCCGTGCGCTCCTGGTCGACGCGCTCGCCGGCGCCCGTCCTCCGGTCCACGTCACGCGCGCCACCTCCGACATGGCCGAGGCGCAGGCGTGGTTCCGGCAGTTCGAGGGGGCCGGCCTCGACGGCGTCGTCGCCAAGCCGCTGGGCGCGCCGTACCAGCAGGACAAGCGGGCGATGTTCAAGATCAAGCACGAGCGCACGGCCGACTGCGTCGTCGCCGGCTTCCGGTGGCACAAGTCCGGCGACGTGGTCGGCTCGCTGCTGCTGGGCCTGTGGAACGACGAGGGCCACCTGCAGCACGTCGGTGTCAGCGCGTCGTTCCCGATGGCCCGCCGGCGCACCCTGCTCGACGACCTCGCGCCCTACCGGGACGTCGACCTGGCCGACCACCCGTGGGGCGCCTGGGCGGACCAGGCCGCGCACGCCGACCGACGCATGCCCGGTGCGGTGAGCCGCTGGAGCGCGGGCAAGGACCTGTCGTTCGTCCCGCTGCGCCCCGAGCTGGTCGTGGAGGTCGCGTACGACCACATGGAGGGCGACCGCTTCCGCCACACCGCGCAGTTCCGCCGGTGGCGGCCGGACCGTGAGCCCCGCTCGTGCACCTACGCCCAGCTCGACGAGCCGGTCCGGTACGACCTGGCCGACGTCCTCGGCCCCTGAGATCCCGGTACGGCGTCGCTCACACGACGCGCAGCACGGCCGCCGTCACGGCGAGGGTCGCGACGACCTCCCCCGCACCGATCACCGCCGGCCGCACCTGCGGCCACCGGTGCGGCACCAGCCAGGCACGCAGCGCCAGCAGCGCGCCCACGAACCCGAGCAGCGGGTGCACCAGTGCCCCCGCCACGGCGGCCACCACGTGGTAGACCACGGAACCCCGCAGGACCCGCGGGTCGTCCCGCTCACGGATCAGCGACTTCACGTACGGCACGGTCCCGAGGAAGTACACGGCCAGCACCACGGTGGCGGTCCACACGGCACCGGACCGCGGGTCGCCGGTACCCAGGCCCGCGGCCACCGGCGTGAGCAGCGCGGCCGCGAGCACGGTGACGGTGTCGTTCCACCACGAGCGGTCGGCGCGGCGCAGCGAGGCGTAGAGGCTCACGCCGAGCAGCGGGGCGAACGCCGGCGCCCACAGCAGCAGGTGCGGCGCGACGCCGAGCAGGACCCCGAGCAGCATCAGACCGGCGGCGCCGTACACCGCGACCGGCGCCCGGTAGCGGACCTTGCGCCCCGACCTCAGCCACAGCCCGGCGGCGTGGTACGCGAGGTACCCGACCAGCCAGGCGACCAGCAGCAGCACGTGCCGCCACGACCACCCGCCGAGGACCCCGCCGACGACCGGCGGGACGACGAGCATCGCCCACGCACCGTGCTGGCGCGGCACCCAGCCCGGACCGGGCCGTCGGCGGCGGGGGCGCGCAGGGCGCACGTCGCGGACCGGCGCCGGGGACGAGGCCGGGGTGGAGGCGCTCATCCCGGCAGGCTAGGGCGCGGCACCCGCGGCCACCTGGGCCCCAGGTCCGTGCTCCGTCAGTCCGCCAGGCCGATCGCGTACCCGACGAAGAACAGCACGGCGAATGCCACGACGACGCCGATGATCACGTAGGCCGCCCAGTTGGCGCCCCGCGACCCGGTCGCGGGCTGGTGGTCGGACGCACCGGACGTCGACGACTCCCCCGGCGGTGTGTCACCGGGAGCCACGGAGCCGCCCGGCTCCAGGCCGGGCGTGGTGGCCGGGTCGGGGTCGGGGCTCGTCGGTGTACTCATGCCGCTCCTCCTGTCGTGCCGTCGTCCCACGGTGCGGGACGTGCGGCGACCCGGCAACCGCAGGAGCCGCACGGATCGCCTCCGTCGCGCGCTGCGCGGGTCTCAGCCGTCGACCAGCGCGAGCAGCTCGGCGTCCAGGGCGATCTGCGTGTCCAGGGTGACGTAGCCCCGCTCCTCGAACAGGACCGTGACCCGCTCGGGCTCCACGACGCTCACCGTGCCGGCCCCGAACTCCCGGTGCCGCACCTCCTGCCCGGGGCGGACGGCCCCCTCGGCGACGGCCAGGGACGTGCCCGCGTCACAGCTGTCGCAGCGGCCGCACGGCTCGGTGCGCTCCTCCCCCAGCAGCTCCAGCAGCAGGCGGCGCCGGCAGTCGGTCGTGTCGGTGTAGGACCGGACGAGCTCGACCCGCGACGCCTCCAGCCGGGCGCGCCGCTCACCCTGCTCGTGCACCTGCTCCAGGACGGTGCGCGGGTCGGCGTCGGCGACCAGCGACACGCGCCCGTCGTCGTGCCGGACCGCCCCGACCTGCTCGAGCGTCGCGAGGGCACGGACGACGGTGCGACGTGCGAGCCCCGCGCGCTCCGCGAGCACCTGCTGGCCCACGGGGCCCTCCGCCAGCGCGGTCAGCACCTTCGCCAGCGTGCCGGGACGCGGGCCGCCGCCACCGCGCTGGTACCGGGCCAGTGCGTGGTCCTCGGCACGGTGCAGCACCAGGCCCCGGGCAGGCTCACCGTCCCGGCCGGCCCGCCCGACCTCCTGGTAGTACTGGTCGAGCGTGGCGGGCGGCCCCGCGTGCACGACGAGGCGCACGTCGGCGCGGTCGATCCCCATGCCGAACGCGGACGTCGCGACGACGACGTCGTGCCGGCCGGCCAGGAAGGCGTCCTGCGTGGCGGCCCGCTCCGCCGCCGGCAGACCCGCGTGGTAGACCAGCGCGGGCCGCACGTCCGCGAGCCGCTCGGCCAGCCGCTCGCAGTGCGCCCGGGTCCGGGCGTAGACGATCACCGGACCCGGCTCCGCGGCGACCTCGGCGACCACGCCGGCGTCCCGCTCGTCCTCCGTCGCGGTCGGCCGCGCGCCCAGCCAGATGTTGGGCCGGTCGGCGTCGTGCACCAGCACGCGCGGTTCCCGCATGCCCAGGAGCCGCACGATCTCGTCGCGCACGTGCGTGGACGCCGTCGCCGTCAGCGCCAGGATGCGCGGTGCACCGAGCCGTCGCGTCGCGGCACCGACCAGCAGGTAGTCGGGCCGGAAGTCGTGGCCCCACTCGGCGACGCAGTGCGCCTCGTCCACGACGACGAGACCCACGTCGGCGCCCGTCAGCGCCTCGAGGACCACCTCGCGCTGGAGCTGCTCGGGCCCCAGGAGCAGCACGTCGAGGTCGCCGGACGCGGCCGCGGCCAGGGCGTCGCGCTGCTGGGCGGCGGTCCGCACCGAGCTCACGGACGACACCCGCAGCCCGGACTCCCGCAGGGCCCGCTCCTGGTCGCGCTGCAGCGCGATCAACGGCGACACCACCACGGTGAGCCGCGCCGCGACGAGGGTCGCGATCGCGTACACCGCGGTCTTGCCCGCACCCGTGCGGGCCACCAGCACCGTGTCATGGGTGTCGAGCCCCGCGAGGGCGTCGCGCTGCGCCTGCCGCAGCGCGGTTCCCTCGCCCAGCACCCGGCCCACGGCCTCGTCCAGCTCCCGGTCCTCGGTCACGCCCACCGTCCCTCTCGTCGGATCCGGGGTGATGTCTACCCGCGGCGGCGCCCGCGCGCGCGGTGAGCGCGGTCCCGTCGCCGTGCAGCCACAGGTGTCGCGCCCACCGCGCGGGTGCCGTGCCGGGCCCGTACCGTCGGGACCGGTGGCGCGCCGCGAAGCCCGCGGCCCGGCCCGGGCTCAGGAGGTCTCGCATGAGGACGACGCGACGCCCCCACGACGTGGTCGTCGTGGGCTCCGGATTCGGCGGGCTGTTCGCGACCCGCGCGCTGGCCGACGTGCCGGGTGTGCGCGTCACCGTGGTCAGCGGCGTGAACCACCACCTGTTCCAGCCGCTGCTGTACCAGGTCGCGACCGGCATCCTCTCCTCGGGCGAGATCGCTCCCGCGACCCGCGACGTGCTGCGGCGTCAACGCAACGCGCGCGTCCTGCTCGGGGTCGTCGAGGACGTGGACCTGGAGGCCCGCGAGGTCGTCCACCGGTCCGTCCTCGGCCTGCGCCGCACCCGGTTCGACTCGCTCGTGGTGGCCGCGGGCGCCGGTCAGTCGTACTTCGGCGCCGACCAGTTCGCCGAGCACGCCCCGGGTCTGAAGAGCCTGGACGACGCGCTCGAGGTCCGTGCCCGGATCCTCGGCGCCTTCGAGCTGGCGGAGCTCTCGGGCGACGACGACACCGTCGACCGGCTGCTGACGTTCGTCGTCGTCGGGGCCGGGCCGACGGGTGTCGAGATGGCCGGGCAGGTCGCCGAGCTGGCGCACCGGGTACTGCGCGGCCAGTTCCGCCGCATCGACCCGACGCGTGCCCGCGTGCTGCTCGTCGACCCCCTCCCCCAGGTGCTGCCCGGGTACCCGGAGCGCCTGTCCACCGCCGCGGCGACCGAGCTCGTGCGCGTCGGTGTCGAGGTCTGGACGGGCTGGAAGGTCGTGGACGTCGACGAGCTGACCGTCACGGTCGAGAACGGCGACGGGCACCGGCGGACCGTGCCGTCCGCCTGCAAGGTCTGGGCGGCCGGCGTGGCCGGGGCACCGATCGGGCGGGTGCTCGCCGACCGTGCGGGGGTCGAGACGGACCGCGCCGGGCGTGTCCCGGTCGAGCCGGACTGCTCGCTGCCGGGCCACCCCGAGGTGTTCGTCGTCGGGGACCTCATGCTCAACGGCAGGCTGCCGGGTGTCGCGCAGGTCGCCATCCAGAGCGGCCGGCACGCGGCCGACCAGATCCGCCGGCGGGTGCAGGGCGAGCCGACCGGGCAGCCGTTCGTCTACCGGGACAAGGGCAGCATGTCGACCGTGTCCCGGTTCTTCGCCGTTGCGCAGGTGGGGCCCGTGCGCACGGCCGGCGTCACGGCGTGGGCGCTGTGGCTGGGCGTCCACCTGGTGTACCTGGTGGGGTTCAAGAACCGCCTGACGACGCTCCTGCACTGGGCCGTCTCGTTCGTCGGCCGCGGCCGTGCCGAGCGCGCGTCGACCTGGCAGCAGGTGGTGGCCCGCAACGCGCTGCGGCAGACGGGTGAGGCCGCGCCGGCGTCACCCGGCGAGGGCTCCGCAGCCTGAGCGCACGGCCCGGACGCGGCCGGCGGCTCACCAGCCGCCGCCACCCCCGCCGCCGACGCCCCCGCCGGAGAACCCACCGCCGCCGAGCCCGGAGCCACCCGACGTCCCGGGCGTGGGTGCGCTGATCGCCGCCGTGGTGATCGACTCGAACCTGTCGATCGCACCGACGAACCCGGTGCCCCAGAACCCTGTGCCGTACGCGTACGTGCCGACGTACCACGTGGGGGCGGCGACCACCACGCCCTGCGCCGCGAGCTCGGCGAACACGCGCGACCAGCGGTCCGCGAGGCCGAAGACGATCGCGTAGGGCAGGTACCGGCTGAAGATGTCCTGCCCCTCCTCGAACCGGATCTGGTTCGCCTCGGCGGTCGCCAGGTAGCGGCGGAAGCCGAGCGCCTGGGCGAGCACCGCGGTGCCGTCCGCCGTGCGGGCGGGCGCCGAGCCGCTGAGCACGAGGACCAGGATGCCGACCAGCAGCAGCGCGACGCCGACGAGCGCGAGACCGGGCACGACACCGACCGCCATGCCGATCATGAGGCCGAGCCCGCCGACCACGGCGAGCAGGACGCCCACGACGATCCACGCGGTGCGCACGCTCTTCGGGTTGGCGCGGAACCACCCCACGCTGGTCACGTGCTGGTACAGCATGTCCTGCACCTTGGCCAGCGACGCCGCGAAGGTCGTCCGCAGCTCCGAGAGCCGGACCTCGTCACCCGTGCGGAAGAGGTCGCCGAGCAGCGTGGCCTCGAACGGCAGCAGGCCCTCGGTGCCGGACCGCAGTCGCACGAGCGTCCAGTCCTTCGGCTTCTTCCCGGGCTTCGAGCGCGGCACCTCCTCGATGCGCAACCATCCGCGCACGGCCAGGTCGATGATCGTGGCGGTCACGTCCACGGGGTCGGCCTTCTCGTCGACGAGCGTGCCGATCTCCCCCGGCCGCGTCCCCTCGGGCGGCTGGAACTCCACGCTCACGGGCGTGCGGCGGTCGCGGTGCCCGGTCGGCACCTCCATGCCCGCGGCCGGTCGCAGGCCCGGGGTCAGGCCCAGGTACGCGCGGTCCCGGCCGGTCCGGCGGACCTTGCTCACCGCCAGCCCGCCGCCGAGCAGCACGATCACGGCGGCGATCGCACCGCCCACGCTCGCAGGACGCAGCGGCAGCAGCGGGTCCGGCTTGTCGCGCAGGATCGGCTGCACGCCGGGGAACGTGCCGCCCGGCCACCCCGTGACCGTGGTGAGCTGGTCACCGACCGGGACGACGTCCTGCGTGAACGTCGCGGAGTCACCCGCGGACGTGGCGGAACCGCACGGCGTCGTCGACCCCTCGGGGCCGACGAAGCACGCGACGCCCTCGACGGTGGCCGGCCCCGTGACGGTGACCGACAGGTCCGACAGGGGGATCTCCCAGCCCGGGCCGATGACGTTCCAGTACAGCTCGTCGCCCGAGTGCTGCGCGTTCGCGGGGTTGATCCAGCCCTCGACCGTGAACTCCACCCGGTACGTCTGGACCCCGGAGACGTCGTCGACGTCCTCGTCCCCGATCCGCAGGATCATCGCGGACGTCTCGTCCTCGCGGTTCACGTCGGCCGGGGCGCCCGTGGGGCTCGAGGCCCGCACGTCGCTGAACTCGAAGACGCGGTCCTGCTCGTCGTCGTACGACACGCGCGTGGGGAAGGTCAGGTACGGGCCGTGACCCGGGTCGTCGCCGTAGTCGAAGTCCAGGTCGATCGCGACGGCCACCGTCCCGTCGACGGCAGCCTCGGCCGTGACGTCGTAGCGCGTGATCTCACGGCCGCTGGTCATGTCGCCGGGCGTGCCGGCGGCGAGCGCGACGGGCGGCGCCAGCAGCAGGACGCCGAGCGCGACGACCACGACGAGCGCCAGCACGACGAGCCGTCGTACCGCACGGGAGAGCACAGGGTCGGGTCCGGCTGGTCGTGCGTTCGTCACCGGTCGCGTCGCTCCCTGATCGCTCGCTGCGCCTCGAGGTTGTCCTGCCGCTCGCGCAGCGCCTGTCGCTTGTCCCAGTCCTTCTTGCCGACGGCCAGGGCGATCTCGACCTTCGCCCGGCCGTCGAGGAAGTACAGCGCGAGGGGCACGATCGTGTGCCCCTTCTCGCGCGTGCGCGCCTCCAGGCGCTCGATCTCCTCGCGGTGCAGCAGCATCTTGCGCTTGCGCCGCGGTGCGTGGTTGGTCCACGTGCCCTGGGAGTACTCCGGGATGTGCACCCCGTGCAGCCAGGCCTCGCCGCCCTCGACCTCGCCCCAGCCGTCGACCAGAGAGGCCCGACCGGCGCGCAACGCCTTGACCTCGGTGCCCGTCAGCACGAGCCCGGCCTCGAGCACGTCCTGGATGAGGTAGTCGTGCCGGGCCTTGCGGTTGGCGGCGACCATCTGGCGGCCGTCGGCCTTCGCCTTCGCCACGGCACGGCCCTCCGTCCTGCTGCTCGTCGGCGGCACGGGGCCACCGGGTGGGGCGCCCCTCGGGCGCGGCGCGGCGGTTGCCGCGGGGTCGAGCCTACCGGCGGTCCCCGGCCGGTTCCCAGGTCATTGCGACGCTGCCGTCACAGACCCAGGTAGGGCCGGGGGTTCACGGCGCCCCCGTTGAGGTACACCTCGAAGTGCAGGTGGCACGCGGCCGACGTGCCGGTGTTGCCCGCGTAGCCGATGACCTGTCCCGCGCTGACGCGTGCACCGGCACCGACGCTGAACGACGACAGGTGGTTGTAGCTCGACATGAGCGACGAGCCGTTCACCCACCCGTGGTCGACCATGACCTGGTTGCCGTACCCGCCGCGGTACCGGGCCCACTGCACGGTGCCGGACCGGGCGGCGTACACGGGCTCGCCGCACCGGTCGCGCAGGTCGATGCCCGCGTGCAGCCGCCAGTAGCCCAGCACGGGGTGCAGGCGGTTGCCGTACTCCGAGGTCACCACCATCGGGTTGTGCGCCGTGGGGTTGGCGAACAGGGCACCCGGTCGGGCACCTCCGGGCTGGGAGCTGCCGCCACCACCGCCCCCGCCACCACCGCCACCGCCGTTGCCGTTGCCGTTTCCGTTCTGGGCGGCGGCACGGCGCGCGGCCTCCTCCTGCTCGCGCTGCACGCGCTGGGCCTCGACGATCGCGGCGAGCTCGCTCGCGACCTTCGCCCGCTCGGCGTCGTTGGCCGCGACCTGCGCCTCCGCCTCGGACCTGCGCGACTCGATGTCGGCCTTGCGCTGCTGCTGCTCGGCGACCAGCCGCTCGACCTCGGCCTTGGCCGTCTCCGCCTGCGCCTGGGCCTGCCGGGCCTCCTCGAGCTTGACGTCGGCGGCTGCCTTGAGCTCGTCCACCTTCGCGCGGACCGCCGCCTGCCGCGCCTGGGCGTTCTTGTTCCTGGCGGCCAGCTCGGTGAGCTCGTCGAGCACCTGCGTCTGCGTACGCAGGGCGGTCGAGACCATCCCGTACTTCTCGACGAAGTCCTGGGAGCTGTCGGCGTCGAGCACGACGCTCATCCCGGAGACGTCGCGCCCGCCCTTGTACGCCTCGCGCGCCATCTGGCCGATGGCGACCCGGATCTCCTGCTCGCGGGCGTCGTCGACAGCGATCTGCTCGACGATCGCCGCCTCCTCGTCCTGCGCGGCCTGCAGGCGTGCGGCGAGGATCTCGGCCTCGCGCTGCGCGGCCTGGGCGGCGGCGACGGCCGCGTCGAGCGCGGCCTGGGCGGCGGGCAGCTGCGCCTCGACCTCGGCGAGCCGGGTCAGGGCGGCGGCCAGCTCGCCGCTGAGCTCCTCGATCGCCTCGGCGAGGTCCGCGGCACGCTGGTCCGCCGCCTCGGCACGCTGCTCGGCCGCGGCACGCTTGTTGGACAGGTCGTCGGCCACGGCCGGCCCGCCCGCGGCGACGAACGCCGGCGCCGCGACCGCGAGTGCCGCCAGCAGGGCGACGACCGCCTGCAGCGGACGCCGCCGGGCGCCGGTGGAGGGGGTGCGGTCGGGTCGGTGCATGGTCATACCTTCGTGTATCGGCTCAGGGTGACCAGGGACGAGATCGCCGCGAGGACGAACGCGACGACGATCAGCAGCGGGGCGATCGCCAGGACGTCCGACGTCCCGACGTACGGGATCCACGGCACCGACTGGCCCAGCCAGTCCGTGACGAGGTACTCGACCCCCAGCCACAGCCCGCCGATCGCCATGGCGGCACCGAGGGTGGCCGCGATCGCGCCCTCGAGCATGAACGGGAGCTGGATGAACAGGGTCGACGCGCCGACGAGTCGCATGATGCCCGTCTCCCGACGTCGGCTGAGGGCCGACAGGCGGATCGTCGTCGTGATGAGCAGCACCGCCGCGAGCAGCATGATCGCCGCCAGGCCGGCTGCGGCCCACGTGGCGCGGTCCAGCACCAGGAAGAGGTTGTCGAACAGGCGGCGCTGGTCCTGCACGGACTCGACGCCCGGCCTGCCGGACACGACGTCGGCGACCACCTGGTACTGCTCGGGGTCGCTCAGCTTGATGCGCAGCGAGGAGTTCATGTCGTCAGCCGTCACGGCCGACGCCCAGAACTGGTCCTGGAACTGCTCCTGGAACGCCTCGTACGCCTGCTGCTTGGACTCCTGGTAGATCTCCTGGACGAAGTCCGCGACCTCGGGGGCGTCGAGGGCGGCGAGCACCTCGGCCCGCTGCTCCTCGGTGACCTCGCCGGCCGCGCACGTCGGCGCGGTGGAGCCCGTGGGGCACAGGAAGACCGAGACCTCGACCTTGTCGTACCAGTCGTCCTTCATCTTCCCGATCTGCGTCTGCAGCAGCGCCGCGGCGCCCAGGAAGGTGAGGCACACGAACGTGACGAGGACGACCGAGATCGTCATCGACAGGTTGCGGCGCAGGCCGATGCCGATCTCGGAGAGGATGAACTGGGCGCGCATGTCCGATCCCCTCAGCGGTCCGAGCCGTAGACGCCGCGCGACTGGTCGCGCACCATCTCGCCCGTGCTCAGCTCGATGACGCGCTTGCGCATCTGGTCGACGATCTCGTCGTCGTGGGTCGCCATCACCACGGTGGTGCCGGTGCGGTTGATGCGGTCGAGCAGGCGCATGATCCCCAGGGACGTCGTCGGGTCGAGGTTGCCGGTGGGCTCGTCGGCCAGCAGGATCGCCGGCCGGTTGACGAAGGCGCGGGCGATCGCCACACGCTGCTGCTCACCGCCCGACAGCTCGTGCGGGCGGCGCTTCTCCTTGCCGGCCAGGCCGACCATGTCCAGCACGTCCGGCACCGTCGTGAGGATGTGGTGCCGCGGCTTGCCGATGACCTGCAGCGCGAACGCGACGTTCTCGAAGACCGTCTTCGTGGGCAGCAGGCGGAAGTCCTGGAAGACCGCGCCGATCTGGCGGCGCAGGTGCGGCACCTTCCAGCTCGAGAGCGTGCCGAGCTCCTTGCCCGCGACGAACACCCGGCCTGCGGACGCCCGCTCCTCACGGAGCACCAGACGCAGGAACGTCGACTTGCCGGAGCCCGACGCACCCACGAGGAAGACGAACTCACCGCGCTCGACGTCGAGGGACACCCGGTCCAGCGCGGGTCGTGCACCGCGCGCGTAGACCTTCGTCACGTTCTCGAACCGGATCACGACCGACCTCGCCTCGTCCTGCCCCCGGGCGTCGCCGGGGCCGCCCGCGGGCCGCGGGCCTCATCGAGGGTAGGAAGGCCCTCACCCGGACGGGGGCAGGACACGCCGCCGCCCGCCTGTGAATCGGCGCGCAGGACGGACGACCGTCCGACTCGTCCCGGTCCGTCCCGGACGCCGGTCCACGACGCCGGGTGGCGTCCGGTCAGGCGTCGGCGATCTGCTGCCCGCGGCGCCAGCGGATGCCGGCCTCGATGAAGTCGTCGATGTCACCGTCGAACACCGCGGCGGGGTTGCCGACCTCGTGCTCCGTGCGCAGGTCCTTGACCATCTGGTACGGCTGCAGCACGTAGGAGCGCATCTGGTCGCCCCACGACGCCTTGATGTCGCCCGCCATCTCCTTCTTCGCGGCCCGCTCCTCCTCCTGACGCTGCAGGAGCAGGCGCGACTGCAGGACGCGCAGGGCGGCGGCACGGTTCTGGATCTGCGACTTCTCGTTCTGCATGGACACGACGATCCCGGTGGGGATGTGGGTCATGCGCACGGCCGAGTCGGTGGTGTTGACGGACTGCCCGCCGGGCCCGGAGGACCGGAACACGTCGACCTTGATCTCCGACTCGGGGATCTCGATGGAGTCGGTCTGCTCGATGAGCGGGATCACCTCGACGGCGGCGAAGGACGTCTGCCGGCGACCCTGGTTGTCGAACGGGGAGATCCGGACCAGACGGTGCGTGCCGGCCTCGACGGACAGGTGCCCGAACGCGTAGGGCGCCTTGACCTCGAACGTCGCCGACTTCAGCCCCGCCTCCTCGGCGTAGGACGTGTCGAGCACGGACGTGGCGTACCCGTGCCGCTCGGCCCAGCGCAGGTACATGCGCATGAGCATCTCGGCGAAGTCCGCCGCGTCGACGCCGCCGGCACCCGCGCGGATCGTGACGACCGCGTCGCGGATGTCGTACTTGCCGGCCAGCAGCGTGCGGACCTCGAGCTCACCGAGGTCCTTGCGGATCTTGACGAGCTCGGCCTCGGCCTCGGCGAGCGTGTCGGCGTCGTCCTCCTCCGCGGCCATCTCGACGAGCGTCTCCAGGTCGTCGATGCGCCCCCCGAGCCTGGTGACGCGGTCGAGCTCGGACTGCGTCGAGGACAGCGCGCTGGTGACCTTCTGCGCCGCGTCGGGGTCGTCCCACAGGTCGGGGGCGGACGCCTGCTCGGAGAGCACGGCGATCTTCTCCCGCAGCGCGGTGGGGTCGCTCACCGACTGGATCGACTCCAGCGTGGAGCGCAGCTCGCGGATCTCGGCAGGGAAGTCGGTGGTGGCCACGGCCGTCCAGGCTACCCGCTCCGGGGGGCCGGTCCGTCGGCCGTCACTGCGTCACCGTGCGCGAGACCAGCACCGGGCACGCCGCCCGCGCCACGAGCCACTGGCTCACGGAGCCGAGCACGAGGCCCGCCAGCCCGCTGCGGCCGCGCGTGCCGACCACCAGCAGGTCCGCCTTCTCGGCGTGGCGCGCGAGCACGCGCGCTGCGGGACCCTCCTCGACCAGGGTCTCGACCTGCACGTCCGGGTACCGGTCGCGCAGCAGGGTCCGCGCGCGCTCGAGCGAGTCCTCGGCCGCGCGCCGGGCCACGTCGTCGGGCGAGACGTCGGGGTGGTCCCGGACCCAGTCGGCCAGGGAGCGGCCGTGCAGCGGCCCCTGCCAGCACGCGACGACCCGCAGGCGGGCGCCCGTGCGCGCCGCGTACCGGCCGGCCGCCTCCACGGCACCCAGCGCCTGCCGTGACCCGTCGACACCGACGACGACGAGGTCGGTGGGCGCCTCCTCGGGGCTGGTGCGGGGCACGATCACGACCGGGCAGGGCGCGTGCTGCAGCGTCGCCAGGGCGACGGACCCCATGAGCACGCCGGACAGCCGCGCCGACCCCTGCCGGCCCAGGACGATCAGGGGCGCGTCGACGGCACGGTCGACCAGGGCACGGGCGGGTGGCCCGTCGTCGAGCACCGCCTCCACCTCGATGCCCGGCACGGCCTCGCGCGCGACCTGGGCGCCCTCCTCCGCGACCTCGCGCGCACCGTCGCGCACGTACGCGGACGCGGCGCGCGTCGGCGGGGTGTCCAGCTGGCCGGCCAGGCCCCACACGTGCACCACCTGCAGGGGCAGCCCCAGACGCTGGGCAGAGCCTGCCGCCCACCGGACCGCGGCCACCGCCTCGGGTGAGCCGTCGTACCCCGCCACCACGTGCTCGGTCATGGGTGTCCTCCTCGACGTCTCGATCGTCCCGCCGCCGCGCGCCCGGGACAACCGCGCGATGCGCCACGCGCATCCTCTTGACCGGTCAAGTGAGGCGGCGTAGCGTCGAACTCGCCAACTTGATCGGTACAGAAGCGATGGGAGCACGACATGAGCCTCTTCGGCACCGGCTTCGGCGTCCGCGCGACCCAGATCCGCGCGACCAGCGCCCACGCGGACGCCCCCCTGGTCCCCCTGCGCCCCGGGGACCTGCGCGCCGAGCGTCGTGCGCGACGCCGGCGCACGCGCCCGTCGCGCACGGCGCGCGCCCGGCTCGCGGCGGCGAGCCTGCTGCACCGGCTGGCCGATGCGCTGACCCCGGCCCCCGAGCGGCTCGGCCGGCCCGTGGCATGACGGCCCGCCCGGGCGCCGCGGCCTACGCTGGTCCCCGTGACGCGGGGACCGAGGGCGGGGACGACATGGGCCGCGTGACGCTGCAGACCGTCGCCGACGTGGTCGGCGTCAGCCGCATGACCGTGTCCAACGCGTTCTCCCGCCCCGACCAGCTCTCGGCCACGCTGCGCGCGCGGATCCTCGCCGCGGCGGCCGAGCTCGGGTACGCCGGCCCGGACCCGACCGCGCGGGCGCTGGCGCGGCGGTCCACCGGCGCGGTGGGCGCGGTGATGACCGACTCCCTGGGCGAGGCGTTCCGGGACCCTGCGGCGGCCGCGTTCTTCGGGGCGCTGGCCGAGGAGCTCGCGCCGACCGGCCTGTCCGTCTCGCTCATCCCCGCGGCGGGCGTCGGTGGCCACCTGCACGCGCGCGACCTGCCGATCGACGCCGCGGTGGTCTACGCGTGCGCCGGTGACACCGAGGCCGTCGGCTGGCTGGCCCGGCGCCGGCTGCCCCTGGTGTTCGTGGACCAGGAGCCGCTGGCGGGGAGCACGGGCATCGTGCTGGACGACGTCGGCGGCGGCCGGGCGGCGGTCGAGCACCTGGTGGGCATGGGGCACCGTGACATCGCGGTGCTGACGATGAACTCGGGCCTCACCGCCCCCGCGTGGCGCGCCGACCTGTCCGCGGACAACCCGACCCAGGTGGCGCGCAAGCGGACGGCGGGCGCCCTGGCGGCGCTGGCGGACGCAGGGCTGACCGGTCGGGTCCTCGAGGTGCCGGACAACCGGGCCACGGACACCGCCGCCGGCGTCGAGCTGCTGCTCGCCGACCCGCAGCGCCCCACGGGTGTCGTCTGCTTCTCCGACCTCATGGGCGCCACGCTGGTGCGCGCCGCGCAGCAGGCGGGACTGACGGTCCCGCGCGACCTGTCCGTCGTGGGGTTCGACGACTCGTTCCTCGCCCAGACCGTCCGGCCGGCGCTGACGACCCTGCGGCAGGACTTCGACGCGAAGGGCCGGCTGGCGGCGCAGGCGCTCATCGACGCCCTGGCGCACGCCCGCGGCGACGGCCCCGAGCCCGCGCCGACCACGGTGGTGGTGCCCGTCGAGCTGGTCGTGCGCGGCAGCACCGGTCCGGCCCCGGCCTGACCCACCCGCCCGGCACGGCCGCCCGGCACGGGCCGCCCGCACGACCGCCCGGTCCGCCCACCCGGCGTCACGAGGCGCGTGCCGCGCCCTCGGCCTCGAGCGCGATGCCGTCGGTCCACGGCGCCAGCACCCACGTCACCAGCACCGGGCGCGTAACCGCGCCCAGGCGCACGACGGCGGTCCGCCCGTCGGGCGTGGACGCCTCGAGCACGCGGACGGCGTCCCACCGTGCGGCGGGGTCCGGGTGGTCGCGCACGTACTGCTCGACCGCGGCCCGTACCGCGGCGTCGGTCAACGGCACCCCGCCCGCGTCGCCCGGTTCGGCGAAGTAGCGCGCGCCGACCTGGTCGGCGGCCGAGAGCGCCGCCAGGTCCGCCACCGCGAGCAGCCGCTTGCGGTCCAGGTGCACCCCGGTGGCCGCGGCGACGACCAGCACCAGCAGGATCGCGAGGACGGCGAATCCCAGCGACAGGACCATGACCTGCCCGCTGTCGTCACCACCGCCGGCGCCCGTCCGCGCGCGGCGCCAGGAGCTCGGCGCCCCCGGCCTCATCGCGCCGCCCGGTAGGCGTCGACCGGCGCCACCCGCTCGGCCGTGACCGGGACCTCGAGCGGGACCACGTCGCGCACGAACGTCGGGACGAACGGCAGCGGCACGCGGACCTGCACGGTCGCCGCGACCTCCGCACCCGGCGTGAGGCACGGGTCGCTCGAGCACCGGACGGTCAGCGCCGCTGCGGGGTCGTCGTCGAAGCCCTGGTCCGCGAGCGCCACCCCCACGGCGGTCACCGCACGGGCAGCGCCCTGCCGGGCGTCGTCCGCCACGACGTACACGCGCGCCGCCTCCCGCGCGGCTCCCTCCGTCGCGAACGTCGCGGCCTGGATGCGGCCGAGGACGAGCACGAGGTAGACGATCGGCACCAGCAGCACGAGCGAGATGCCGAGGAACTCCACGAGCGCGCTGCCCGCATCGGCGTCCCGTCCGGCCGTCCGGGCGCGGTGCCGCCGCCGGAGCCGGGCGACGGCGGTCACGGCCACTCCACGGGTGCGTGCCCGTCGAGCCGCATGACGCCCCCCGGGCCGAGCAGACCGACCACGGGCAGCGGCACCCGGACGCTCACCTCGACGAGCTCGAGCCCGGCGGCGTCGACGCGTCGCGCGGTCACGTCCTGCGCGTACCGCTCCGCGAGCGACGCCCGCAGCAGCTCGGTGGTGCGGGCTGCGCCCTCCGCGGGGGTCCGGCCCACCTGGGCCGCGTAGCGGGCACCCTCCGCCGCCGCGTCCACGCAGGTGTTGCGCACGTGCTGGACGAGCGCGAGCTGCAGCACGGAGGCGAACAGCACCACGACCAGGCCCCCGACCAGCGTGAAGTCGACGATCGCGGAGCCCCGGTCACCGGCGCCGCGCAGTTCCGGGGCGGACCTCAGGTGCCCGATCCGGGCGAGACGCCCTCGATCGCGTCGAGGAACAGCCGCTGCAGCGCGTCGCCCGCGGCCAGCCACAGCACCGACACCAGACCGGCCGTCATGAGGGTGACCAGCACCCAGCCCGGCACGTCGCCCCGCTCCGGGTGACCACCCGCCGACGCCCGGTGCACCGCCGCGCTCCACGTCCGGGACCAGAACCTCGTCGCCATGCTCGACCTCCGTCGTCACCGCGCGGACGCCGGGCGGCGTCGCGCTGCTCGTCGCGGCCGGGGTCACAACCCCACCCGCAGGACCACCGCGCTGGGGAAGACGGCGAACAGGACGGTCACCGGGAGGATGAGGAACACCACCGGGACCATCATGAGCACCTCCTTGCGCCCGCCGGTCTGCATCAGGGCTCGCCGGCCCTCCTCGCGGACGTCCTGGGCCTGCGCCCGCAGCACGTCGGCCAGGGGTGAACCGCGCTCGACCGCGACAGCGACGCCTTCGGCGAACCGCGCCAGCGCGGGGAGCCCGGTCCGGTCCGCGAGCGCCTGGAGGGCGCCGGTCAGCGGCGTACCGGCCCGCGCGTCGGCCAGGGTGCGGGCGAGCTCGTCGGCCAGCTCGCCGTGGGTCTGGCGCACGACGCGCTCGAGCGCACCGGTCGCTCCCTCCCCCGCGCTCACGGCCAGCGCGAGCAGCTCGGTGACGGTGGGCATCTGCGCGAGGAGCCGCGCCTCCCGGCGGGCGACCTGCCGCCCCACCAGCCAGTCGGGCACCAGCGCGCCGAGGAGCCCGCAGACGGCGACCAGCGCGACCAGGGGCACCACGGCAGCACCCCGGGTGGCGGCGAGCACCACGGCGGCGAGCAGCCCGACCGCGAGCCCGACGACGCCCGAGACGACCTGCTGCGCGCGCAGCTGCTCGACCGTCTCGTGACGACCGGCGCGCGCCAGCCGCCGCCGCACGTCGGCGGCCGGCGACCCCAGCCGGGCGACGAGGCGCACCCCGTCCGCCAGGAAGGGCGCCACGAGTCGGTCGACCGTGGCCCACGGACCACGCGCCGCCTCGGCGCGCAGCAGGCTCGACGTGCCGCGCGTGCGCAGGTAGGGCCCGACCCGCTGGTCGAGCGTGATCCGCCGGGCGCCGAGCCGCAGCGCGACGAGCACCAGCCCGCTGCCCAGCAGCAGGCCGGCGAGCGCACCCAGCACACGGGGGCTCATCGCAGCACCCGAGGGTCGTCCGGCAGGCGGGCGACCCGCAGCATGACCCGGTACGCCACGACCGTGCAGACCGCGCCGGTGACGAGGACGACCGCACCGGCGGTCGAGTCGTAGGCGCGGATCGCCTCGGGACGCGTCGCCAGCATCGCGAGCACGACCCACGGCGCGGCGACGGCCAGGCGGGCGGCGTACACGGTCCAGCTCTGGCGCGCCTCGATCTCCCCACGGGTGCGCAGGTCCTCACGCAGGAAGGTCGACAACGTGCGCAGCAGCCGCCCCAGGTCGGTGCCACCGACGTCCCGGGTGAGACGCAGCGCCTCGATGATCCGGTCCGCGACGGGGTCGGCGAGCCGGTCCTTGAGCACGTCGAGGCTGTCGACGAACCGCCCGGTCGCGCGGTAGTCCTCCGCGAACGCGCGGAACGGCGGGCGCAGCTCGGCCGGTCCCCGGTCACCCAGCTGGGCGACCGCCTCCGGCAGGGACAGCCCTGCACGCACGCCCGACGCGAGGTGGTCGACCACGTCGGGCCACAGGCCGCGTGCGGCGGCGAGCCGGCGGCGGGCCCGGCCGCGCACGAGCGCCGAGGGCGCGGCGGCCGCGAACGCGCCCGCGCACAGGGCGACCACCGGGACCGGCACGACGAGGAACGCCAGTGCCGCGACCAGCAGGCTCGCGAGCACGCTGACACCGATCAGCGCACCCGGCGTCACGGCGCTGACACCGGCCTGCGTCAGCGTGTCGCGCGTCCGCACGGTCCAGCCGTCAGGCCGCTGCCCGTGGCCACGCGCGAGCGGCCACCAGGACCACCAGACGCACGCGAGCCCCGCCCCCAGCAGCAGCCCCACGACGACGCCCACGGCTCAGCCCTGCCGCAGCATCGCGGCGACGTCGAGGCCGGCCCGGGCGAAGCGCTCGACGTGCGGCGGGAACCCGTCCCCACGCACGAGCACACCGGCGCGCGTGGTAAACAGGTCGGCCGTCTCCACGACACCCGCCTCCACGCGACCGGGCACCGCGACGACCTCACGGGTGCGCCGCCGCCCACGGGCGTCCAGCTCCAGGTGAACGACGAGGTCCACGGAGGACGCGACGGTCGGCACCACGAACCGGTCCGAGATGTTGCCTCCGGCCAGCAGCGGCAGCGTGCACAGCTTGCTGAGCGCCTCCCGTGCCGAGCTGGCGTGGATCGTGCACATCGCGGGGATGCCGCTGTTGAGGGCGATGAGCAGGTCGAGCGCCTCCGCCTCCCGGACCTCCCCCACCAGCAGCCTGTCGGGGCGCATCCGCAGCGCCTCCTTGACGAGGCGGCGCAGGGTGATCTCGCCGGTGCCCTCCAGGTTGGGCTGCCGCGTCTGCATCGCCACCCAGTCACGCACGGCCGGGCGCAGCTCGAAGACCTCCTCGCAGCTCACCACCCGCTCGCGCGGCGGAACGGCCCCGGCCAGGGCGTTGAGCATCGTCGTCTTGCCGGCCTGCGTCTGGCCGGAGACCAGCACGTTGAGGCCGACCTGGACCGCGGCCCGCAGGAACGCGGCCGCCTGCGGGGTGACCGACCCCAGGGCGACCATGTCCTCCATGCTCGTGGCCCGCACGACGTACTTGCGGATGTTCACCGACCAGTACCGTCGCGTGACGTCGGGGATGACGGCGTGCAGCCGTTCACCGCCGGGCAGGGAGGCGTCGACGAACGGGCTGGACAGGTCCAGCCGCCGCCCGGAGACCTTCAGCATCCTCTCCACGAGGTCCCGGACCTGGGCCTCCGTCAGGATCGTCGTGGTCAGCTCGGGCTCACCGCGCCGGGCCACGAAGACCTGCGACGGCGAGTTGATCCAAATCTCCTCGACCTCCTCGTCGTCCAGGTAGCGCTGCAGCGGTCCCAGCCCGGCCACGGCGTCGACCACCAGCTTGTGCGCGGCGGCGGCGTCACCCAGCGGCGGCACGGCCCCGAGCAGCGAGCGCTCGTCGTAGTCGGCCATGGCGGCGTGGACCAGCGCCACGACCCCGGCCCGGTCCCGCACCGGGTCGAGCCCGCGACGCCGGACGAGCTCACGGACCTCCCCCTCGAGGATCGTCACGCCGTCCGCCACCACCGTCACCACCCTCACCGTCCCGCGTCCCGCGCCGCAGATGTCCCGTTCGTCCGTATCCGGCAGCGACGGTAGGGCATGGCGCGCCACCGCGGGGCGGTTCGTCCACAGGACGACGCGGGAGGGCCCGCGACTCGCCGGGGCCGCTGGTCCCGTTGTGCCCTGATCTCGTCCCGCCGCACCGGGCGGAGGAGACAAGGAGTACTGGCGCACCATGACCACCAGCACGGTGAGCCCCGCGTTCAGCGTCTTCACCTCGGCGGAGGTCCAGGAGGTGATGGAGCGCGCCGGCACGATCCGCTGGAACCCCTCGGTGGAGGGGGCGGGTGCGACGGTCGTCACCATGGAGACGTTCGTGTGGGTGCAGGACACCACCACGGCCGCGACGTCGCGGCACGCCCGTGCGGTCCCCGTGCGGGGCGCACGTTCACACGTAGGTTGGGTTCCGTGAACACTCCCCCACCCACGGGTGACCAGCACGTGCTGCAGCACGGTGACCAGGTCGCCGTCGTCACGTCCGTCGCCGCGAGCCTGCGCGAGTACCGCGTCGGTGACCGGGACGTCGTCCTGCCGTTCGCGGTCGACTCGATCGCCCCCGCGTTCTCCGGTGCCGTGCTGGCGCCGTGGCCCAACCGGCTGCGCGACGGCACATACCGGTTCCGCGACGTCACCTACGAGGTGCCGCTGACCGAGCACGAGCGCCTGACGTCGCTGCACGGCCTGCTCGCGTACGAGCGGTTCGCCACCGTGATCGCCACCGAGGACTCGGTGACGCTGCGCCACGACCTGGTGCCGATCCCGGGCTACCCCTGGCCGCTGCGCCTGGACGTGACCTACACGCTGGGCGACGACGGCCTCACGGTGGCGCTCGCCGCGACCAACCAGGGCACCGACGTCGCGCCGTACGGCGTCGGGTTCCACCCGTGGCTGTCCCCCGGCCCCGGCACGGTCGACGAGTGCACGCTGCAGCTCGACGCGGCCCGGTCGGTGACGGTCGACGAGCGCCTGCTGCCCACCGGGACGCAGGCCGTCGCGGGCGACATGGACCTGCGCGCGGGCCGGCCGCTGGCCGGCGTCACGCTGGACGACGCGTGGCTCGAGGTGACCCCCGACGCCGACGGCCTGACGTGGGCCACCCTCACCGGGGCCGACGGCCGCACCGTCGCGGTCTGGGCCGACGCCACGCTGCCCGCGTGGCAGGTCTGCACGGGCGACGGCATCCCCGGCATCGAGCGCCGCGGCGTCGCGGTCGAGCCGATGACGTGCATCGCGGACGCGTTCCGCACCGGCGACCTGCTCGTGGAGCTCGCGCCCGGCGCGACCCACGAGGTCCGGTGGGGCATGTCGCTGCGCTGAGCCGTCCCGTCGGCGGGTCCGCTGCGGCGGGCCCGCCGGCGTGCGTCAGGTGCCGCCGCGCGTCACCGACGCGGACCGGCCGACCGCGACGTCAGCCGTAGTACTCGCCGTCGGCCTTGACGCCCTTGGTGTACTCCCAGTGCCACGGCTCGTACGGGCCGGAGCCCCCGCGGACGGCCCAGTTGGGCTGCTCCCAGCCGAACGTGGGTCCGTTGTCGTTCATCCACGTCCAGCGGGCGCCCGACGTCTGGATCGAGCAGAAGTCCATCGCGAGGCCCCAGCCGTGGTTGCTCTTGCCGGGGGTGGCGGCCAGGCCGCCCTTCTGCGCCTTGACGGCCTTCTGCTGCGCGAGCGTCCGGTACCCGGACGACAGGCACAGGTCCGTCCCGAACCGCGCGACGTGGGCCTCGTTGAGCTCGGCGAGCGCGACGGCCGCGTCGGCGCGCATCTGCGTGCGCCCGTCCCACAGCGTGCACAGGTCCTTGGTCGCCAGCAGGCCGTTCTCGCCCGCAGCGCGCACCGACCCGTCGCAGCCGGGCAGCGCGGAGCGCTCGGCGTCCCGCGAGACGTCGGCCAGGGCCCGCAGCCGCGAGCTGGAGTCGGTCGACATCAGCGGGGTGGGGGGCAGGTCCGTCAGCGGGAGGGCGGTCAGGGCCGCGACCGTCGACGGGAGGTTCGCGTCCGCGGCGGCCGTGGTGGCGACACCCATGACGATCTCGCCGTCCGCCACGCCCTGCGTGACCGGCACGACCACGGTGACCCCGACCAGCGCGCACAGCACACCGGCGCGCCCCAGGACCGTCGTCGAGCGCCGACGCGCGGGGGCGTCACCGTCGTCGGTCGCCACGATGCCGCGCCCGACGGGCTGCGCCGCCACAGGGACGGCTGTCACGTCGGCGTCCGGTCGCGCACTGCGACGGCGCGCGCGTGTCGTCGGCTCCGCTCGGTGGGATCCCACGACACCTCCGCTCACTTCGTCCCGCTGGTCATCGGCTCCCCCGATGCGGTTACGAAACCATAACGGGCTGCGCGCGCCGCTCCAAGGGCCTGATACGTCACAGGACGGTCGCAATCTGGACACGTGCACGACACACCGGGCGACACGCCGCGTCTTCACGGATCCTCCACCGCCGCAGGTGTCGTCAGCGGGCCGGATCACCCCGGCGCCGGTGCGTCCTGCACCCCGGTCGGGGGCCGCCCGGCCGTGCGCCCGACCTCAGCGCAGCTGGCCCCGCTGCATCGCGTCGCGGACCTCGCCGACGAGCTCCTCGAGGATGTCCTCGAGGAAGACGACACCGGTCGTGCGCCCCGCGTCGTCCACGCGGGCGAGGTGCGAGCCCGAGCGCTGCATCGCCTCCAGCGCCGTCTCCACCTCGTCGCCCGGCGCGACCACCGCGAGGGTGCGCACGCGCCAGGCCGGCACGGGCTGCGTGCGTGTCGCCTCGTCGGCGTACAGGACGTCCTTGATGTGCAGGTACCCGGTGGGCCGCCCGTCCGCGTCCACGACGACGAACCGGCTGAAGCCGGTGCGGGCGACCAGGTGCTCGATGTCGTCGGGCGTGCTGCCCGCGTCCACGGTCACCAGCTCGTCGACCGGCACCATCACCTCCGCGGCGGTGCGGTCCGAGAACTCGATGGCCCCCGAGAGCAGTCCCTGCTCGTCGGCCAGCAGACCCTCCGCCTGCGAGCGCTCGACGATGGACTGCACCTCCTCCGCGGTGAACGCGGAGGCCACCTCGTCCTGCGGCTCGACGCGGAACACCCGCAGCACGTGGTTCGCGAGCCAGTTGAGCGCGACGATCACCGGACGCATCACGCGGGCCACCCACACCAGCGGCGGGCCGAACAGCAGCACGGCGCGGTCCGGCCCGGCGACGGCCAGGTTCTTGGGCACCATCTCGCCCAGCACCACGTGCAGGTAGACGACCACCAGCAGCGCCAGGACGAACGCGATGGGGTGCGTGAGGGCGGCGGGCACCCCCAGGGCGTGCAGCGGGTCCTCGATGAGGTGGGCGATCGCCGGCTCGGCGACGAGGCCCAGGCTCGTCGAGCACACGGTGATGCCCAGCTGCGCGGCCGCGAGCATGAGCGAGACGTGCTCCATGGCCCACAGCACGGTGACGGCGCGCCGGTCACCGGCCTCGGCCAGCGGCTCGACCGACGAGCGGCGCGCGGACATCAGGGCGAACTCCGCACCGACGAAGAACGCGTTCGCCGCGAGGAGGACCACGGCCAGGACGAGCGCGAGCGTCGCGTCCATCAGTCGTCACCCGCCTCGTCGGCCGGGACCTCGCTGATCCGCACCCGCTCGACGCGGCGCCCTGCCATGCGCTCGACCCGCAGCCGCACGTTCCCCTCCACGATCTCGTCGCCCTCCGCAGGCACGCGCCCGAGCCGCGCCATGAGCAGACCGGCGACGGTCTCCCACGGGCCGTCGTCCGGCACGCGCAGCGCCGTCGCCTCGTGCAGCTCGTCGGGGCGCACCACGCCCGGCAGGACCCACGAGCCGTCCGCCTGCCGCGCCCGCGTGCCGCGCGCGCGGTCGTGCTCGTCGGCCACCTCGCCGACCAGCTCCTCGACGACGTCCTCGAGGGTCACGGCACCGGCGGTACCGCCGTACTCGTCCACGACGACCGCCATCTGCAGTCCCTGCGCTCGCAGGTCGACCAGCAGCGGACCCAGGCCCACCGTCTCGGGGACGCGCGGCGCGTCGACCATGAGGGCGGCGGCAGGCACCTCCGGGCGCCGCTCGTGGGGCACCGCCATCGCCTTGCGCAGGTGCACCAGGCCCAGCACGTCGTCCACGGAGTCCCCGATGACGGGGAAGCGCGAGTGGCCGGTCTGCCGGGCCAGCGCCATCACGTCGGCGGCGGAGTCGTCGCGCCGCACCACGTGCAGGCGCGTGCGGTCCGTCATGACGTCGACGGCGGTGAGGGTCGAGAAGTCGATCGAGTTGGTCAGCAGCGTCGCGGTGGCCTGGTCCAACGTGCCCTGGGCGGCGGACCGGCGCACGAGCGAGGCGAGCTCGGCGGGCGACCGCGCGCCCGACAGCTCCTCGCGCGGCTCGACGCCCACGCGCCGCAGCAGGGCGTTGGCGGTCCCGTTGGTCAGGGCGATCACCGGGCGCAGCGCGGCGGTGAAGCCCAGCTGCAGCGGCGCCACGACGCGTGCGGTGCCCAGCGGGCGGGCGATGGCGAAGTTCTTGGGCACGAGCTCGCCGAAGAGCATGGAGAACCCGTTGACGAGGACCAGCGCGAGCACGGCCGCGAGCGCGCCCGCCACGGCACCCCCGACCCCCGCGCCCTCCAGCGGCAGGCCGAGCAGGCGCACGACCGCGGGCTGCGTGGTGTAGCCGAGCAGCACGGTCGTGACCGTGATGCCGACCTGGGCCCCGGACAGCTGCGTCGAGAGCCGGCGCAGCGCCCGCACGACGGAGCCGCCGCGCGTGTCGTCGGGGGCGGTCTGCCGCTCGACGAGACCGGGGTCGAGGGTGACGAGCGCGAACTCGGCGGCGACGAACACCGCCGTCCCCGCGGTCAGCAGCACACCGAGGCCGACGAGCAGCCAGTCGGTCAGCACGGGAGCACCGGCGCGCGGTGCCCGCGGGCACCCGCGGGCTCGCAGGACGTGGAGAGGGGCGGGCCGGCGTGCTCGCGTCCAGCGGGACGCCGTCCGCGGCCGGCTCCCGCGCACGCGGCGGGGGCGGGACGGACGCGGGGCGGGACGCGATGCCGGCAGCGACTTGAGCTGCTCATGGTGAGCGACATCCTACGGACGATGCGCGGACGCGCGCGGGCTCGCCATGACCGCTCCCGGCTGCGTGTGCCACGCTGGCCCCATGGCCACCAGCGTCGCGCGACCGGGTGTCACCACCGTCCTCGTGGTGGAGGACGAGCCCGCGATCGCCCAGGCGATCGTGCACCGCTTCACCGCCGAGGGCTGGAACGTCGAGGCGGTGGGCGACGGCCACGCGGGCGTCGCGACCGCCGCCCGGCTGCAGCCCGACGTCGTCGTCCTCGACGTCATGCTGCCGGGGATCGACGGCCTCGAGGTGTGCCGGCAGATCCAGGCCGAGCGGCCCGTCCCCGTCCTCATGCTCACGGCCCGCGACGACGAGACGGACATGCTGGTCGGCCTGGGTGTGGGCGCCGACGACTACATGACCAAGCCGTTCTCGATGCGCGAGCTGGTCGCGCGGACCAAGGTGCTGCTGCGCCGCACCGAGCGTGCGGCGCGGGCCGCCGAGATGGCCACCGTCCAGCAGCCGGAGCCCCCGCTCGTGGTCGGTGACGTCACGATCGACAGCGCGCAGCGCCGGGTGCAGCGCGCCGGGACCGAGGTGCACCTGACCCCGACCGAGTTCGACCTGCTGCTGACGCTCGCGTCCTCGCCGCGCACCGTGCTGACCCGCGAGCGGCTGCTCGCGGACGTGTGGGACTGGGTGGACGCCAGCGGGACCCGGACCGTCGACTCCCACATCAAGGCGCTGCGCCGCAAGCTCGGGCCGGACCTGATCCGCACGGTCCACGGCGTGGGGTACGCCTACGAGCCCGCGGACGCGGCGGCGGACGACCCCGCCGAGGGCGGGTCGTGACGGTTCCCCCGCCGCCGCCCGCCCGCCACGCGCGGGGGGACGCCGACCGCTGGCGGCTGCCGGACGTCCGGCCGCTCGACCCGCTGCGCACCATCAAGATGAAGCTGGGCGTGCTGGTCGCCGCGACCGTCACGCTCGCCGCCTTCGTCATCTGGGTGGGCTACGGCCAGGCGCTCGGCCCGAGCCGCACGCTGCCGCTGGCGATCGCCCTGTCGCTCGTCGTGACGCAGCTGCTGGCCCGCGGCATGACGTCCCCGCTGCGGGAGATGACCGAGGCGGCGCGGGCGATGGCGGCCGGCGACTACAGCCGCCGGGTGCGCTCCACGAGCCGCGACGAGGTCGGGCAGCTCGCCGAGGCGTTCAACACGATGGCCGACGACCTGGAGCACCTGGACACCTTCCGGCGCGAGCTGGTCGCCAACGTCTCGCACGAGCTGCGCACACCCGTCACGGCGCTGCAGGCACAGCTCGAGAACATGGTCGACGGGGTCAGCGAGCCGGACCCCGCGACCCTGGCCGTCGCGCTGGCGCAGACCGAGCGGCTGTCCCGGCTGGTGTCCTCCCTGCTCGACCTGTCGCGGGTCGAGGCGGGTGCCATGTCGCTGCGGATCGAGGACGTCGACCTGGACCAGCTGCTGCACGAGGCGGCCGACGAGGCGTCGCTGGTCGGTGCCGAGAAGCGGCTGCGGTTCGTCGTGGACGTCGTGCCGGACGGTCTGACCGTCCCCGCCGACCCGGAGCGGCTGCACCAGGTGATCGCCAACCTCCTGCAGAACGCGGCCCGGCACTCGCCCGCGGACGAGGAGGTCCGCGTGGTCGCCCGTCGTGCGGGGCGCGACGTGCAGATCGACGTGATCGACCGGGGACCGGGCATCGCCCGGGAGCAGCGCGCGCACGTCTTCGAGCGGTTCGTGCGGGGGAACACCCCCGCGCTGACGGGACAGGGGTCGACGGGCGGCACGGGGCTCGGCCTGGCGATCGTCCGCTGGGCCGTGGAGCTGCACGGGGGCACCGTGGAGGTCGCCGACTCCGACTCGGGCTGCACCATGCGCGTGCGCCTGCCGGCCACGCCCGCCCGCACCGCCCGGCACCCGTGAGGCGCGGCCCGGCACGCCCCGGACCTGCCTTTGAGGCACGTCCCAGCCTGCCTTTAGGGGCCGTTGACCCCGGCGCCGCGCGGAGTGAAGACGATGCACAGATCACCGTGCGGGGCGCCGCGCAAGAGGCCTCCGACCCCGTCGAGCACGTAGTGTTGTCGTCAACAGAACTGGCGATGGCGCGGTCCGGTACCGCGCACCGGAAGTGGGCGATCCCAGCGTGACGCAGAACGCGCAGTCAGACTCCACCCGTGCCGACTTCGGCGCGAACGAGTGGCTGGTCGACGAGCTGTACGAGCAGTACCAGAAGGACCGCGACGCGGTGGACCCCGCGTGGTGGGACTTCTTCGAGGGCTACAGGCCCGAGACGTCGGGTGCTACGGCCAACGGCGACGCCACGACCCACGCACCGCCCGGCCGTCCGGCCGAGCAGACGGCGCCCGCCGTCGCGGCACCTGCTGCGCCGCCCGCCGCCGCGGCGCCCGCGCGGCCCGTCGAGGTCACGCCCTCCCCCGTCGCCACCGCACAGCCGGCGACGGCGCCGTACGCCGAGGTCGCCACGCGCCGCACCGACGAGGCACAGGACGCCCAGCCCGTCGACGACGTGCAGAAGCTGCGCGGCCCGGCGGCCCGCGTCGTCACCAACATGGAGGCGTCGCTCGAGGTGCCCACGGCCACCTCGGTGCGCGCCGTGCCGGCCAAGCTGATGGTCGACAACCGCATCGTCATCAACAACCACCTGGCGCGCGGCCGCGGCGGCAAGGTCTCCTTCACGCACCTCATCGGCTTCGCGCTGGTCGAGGCCGTCGGCGAGATGCCCGCCATGAACTCCTCGTTCACGCTGGTCGACGGCAAGCCGGGCGTGCTGTCGCCCGCGCACGTCAACCTGGGCCTCGCGATCGACCTGGCCAAGCCGGACGGCACGCGCCAGCTCCTGGTCCCGTCGATCAAGAAGGCCGAGACGCTCGACTTCGCGCAGTTCTGGACGGCCTACGAGGACGTCGTGCGCCGCGCGCGCAACAACAAGCTCACGGTGGACGACTTCGCCGGGACGACGATCTCGCTGACCAACCCCGGCACGATCGGCACGGTGCACTCGGTGCCGCGGCTCATGCAGGGGCAGGGCACGATCGTCGGCGTCGGCGCCATGGACTACCCCGCGGAGTTCGCCGGCACGTCGGACGAGCAGCTCAACCGCATGGGCGTCTCCAAGGTCCTCACGGTCACCTCGACGTACGACCACCGGATCATCCAGGGCGCCCAGTCGGGCGACTTCCTGCGGATCCTGTCGCGCAAGCTGCTGGGCGAGGACGGGTTCTACGACAGGGTGTTCGCGGCCCTGCGCGTGCCGTACGAGCCGGTGCGCTGGGTGCGGGACGCCAACCACGACCCGGACGCGGAGGCCATCAAGCCCGCGCGCGTCGCCGAGCTGATCCACGCGTACCGCTCGCGCGGCCACCTCATGGCCGACACCGACCCGCTCGCCTACCGCCAGCGCAAGCACCCGGACCTCGACGTGCAGAACCACGGGCTGACGCTGTGGGACCTGGACCGCACGTTCCCCACCGGCGGCTTCACGGGCAGGTCCCGCGCCACGCTGCGCGACGTGCTGGGCCTGCTGCGCGACTCGTACTGCCGCACCGTCGGCGCCGAGTACATGCACCTGCAGGACCCGCGGCAGCGCCGCTGGCTGCAGGAGCGCCTGGAGTCCGGGTACGCGCGCACGCCCCGTGAGGACCAGCTGCGCATCCTGCGCCGCCTCAACGCCGCCGAGGCGTTCGAGACGTTCCTGCAGACGAAGTTCGTCGGGCAGAAGCGCTTCTCGCTCGAGGGCGGCGAGTCCCTCATCCCGCTGCTCGACGCGATCCTCTCGCGAGCGGCCGACGGCGGCCTCGACGAGGTCGGCATCGGCATGGCGCACCGCGGGCGGCTGAACGTGCTGGCGAACATCGCCGGCAAGTCCTACGGCCAGATCTTCAGCGAGTTCGAGGGCAACCAGGACCCGAAGTCGGTCCAGGGCTCGGGCGACGTGAAGTACCACCTCGGCACCGAGGGCGTCTTCACCGCCGAGTCCGGCGCGACGACGGCCGTCTACCTGGCCGCGAACCCGTCGCACCTGGAGGCCGTCGACCCGGTGCTCGAGGGCATCGTGCGGGCCAAGCAGGACCGCATCGACCTCGGGGGCGACGGCTTCTCCGTGCTGCCGATCCTCATCCACGGCGACGCGGCGTTCGCGGGCCAGGGTGTCGTCTTCGAGACCCTCAACCTCGCGCAGCTGCGCGGGTACCGCACGGGCGGCACGATCCACGTGATCGTCAACAACCAGGTCGGCTTCACCACCGGCCCGTCGTCGTCGCGCTCCTCGCAGTACGCGACGGACGTCGCCAAGGGCCTGCAGGTGCCGATCTTCCACGTCAACGGGGACGACCCCGAGGCCGTGGTGCGGGTGGCCGAGCTGGCGTTCGAGTACCGCGAGCAGTTCGACCGCGACGTCATCATCGACATGGTCTGCTACCGCCGCCGCGGGCACAACGAGGGCGACGACCCCTCGATGACGCAGCCGCTGATGTACAACCTCATCGAGGCGAAGCGCTCGGTCCGCAAGATCTACACCGAGGCCCTCGTGGCGCGGGGGGACATCACCCTCGAGGAGGCCGAGCAGGCCCTGCGCGACTACCAGTCGCAGCTCGAGCGCGTCTTCACCGAGACGCGGGAGGACGGCTGGACGCCGCCGCCCGCGGACGTGGAGACGGTGGCCGGGCTCGAGCGACCGGAGTCCCAGCAGGAGGACGCCGGTGTCATGGTCGGCTGGCAGACGGCCGTGCCCGCGTCGGTCCTGCAGCGGATCGGCCAGGCGCACGTGAGCCCGCCGGAGGGCTTCACGGTCCACCCGAAGCTCGCCCAGCTCCTGGACAAGCGCGAGCGCATGAGCCGCGACGGCGGGATCGACTGGGGCTACGGCGAGATCCTCGCCTTCGGCTCCCTGCTGATCGAGGGCACGCCGGTGCGGCTGGCCGGGCAGGACTCGCGCCGCGGCACCTTCGTGCAGCGGCACGCGGTGCTGCACGACCGCGAGACGGGCGCCGAGTGGACCCCGCTGCTGTACCTGTCGGGCGACCAGGCGAAGTTCTGGGTCTACGACTCCTCGCTGTCGGAGTACGCCGCCCTCGGGTTCGAGTACGGCTACTCGGTGGAGCGCCCCGACGCGCTGGTGCTGTGGGAGGCGCAGTTCGGCGACTTCGTCAACGGCGCGCAGACCGTCATCGACGAGTTCATCTCGTCCGCGGAGCAGAAGTGGGCGCAGCGCTCGTCGGTCGTGCTGCTGCTCCCCCACGGCTACGAGGGCCAGGGGCCCGACCACTCGTCCGCACGCATCGAGCGCTTCCTGCAGCTCGCCGCCGAGGACAACATGACGATCGCCCAGCCGTCGACGCCCGCGTCGCACTTCCACCTGCTGCGCCGTCAGGCGTACCAGCGTCCGCGGCGCCCCCTCGTGGTGTTCACGCCGAAGTCGATGCTGCGGCTCAAGACCGCGACCTCGGACGTGCAGGACTTCACGACGGGCACCTTCCGCCCCGTGGTCGGCGACGACCTCGCAGCGGCCAAGGCCGACCAGGTGACGCGCGTGCTGCTGTGCTCGGGCAAGGTCTACTGGGACCTCCTGGCGCAGCGGGTGTCCTCGGGCGACCAGCAGACCGCGATCGTGCGGTTCGAGCAGCTCTACCCGCTGGACCCCGACTCGATCGCGCAGGCGCTCGCCCCGTACGGCGACGCCGAGCTGGTGTGGGTGCAGGACGAGCCGCGCAACCAGGGTCCGTGGACGTTCATGTCGACGCACCTGCCGCCGCTCGTCGGGCGGACCGTCCGGGTGGTCTCCCGCCCGGGGTCGGCCTCCCCCGCGGCCGGGTCGGCCAAGAAGCACGCGGCCGAGCAGAAGGCCCTGATCGAGGCGGCCTTCCAGCGCTGAGCACGGCCGACGGGCCGGCGACCCCCTGCGGGGCGCCGGCCCGTCGTCGTTCCCGGAGCGCCTACGAGGCCTGGTCGGCGGGGTCGCAGCTGAACCGGCGCCGGTACGCCAGCGGTGTGGTGCCGAGCGTGCGGGCGAAGTGGTGGCGCAGCAGCGCGGCGGTGCCGAACCCGCAGCGTCGAGCGATCTCCTCGACGGGTGCGGCGGTGCGCTCCAGCAGCTCCTGGGCACGGGCGACCCGCTGCCGCGCCACCCAGGCGGCGGGCGTCGAGCCGGTCTCGGAGCGGAACCGGCGCGCGAACGTGCGCTCCGACATCAGTGCGCGGGCAGCGAGCACGGGCACGCCCAGGTCGTCGTCGAGGTGCTCGAGCATCCACGCCAGCAGCGGGGCGAGGGTGTCGGCCTGCGGGGGCAGCGGGGTGTCGACGTACTGCGCCTGGCCGCCGTCGCGCTGCGGGGGCACCACCATCCGCCGCGCGATGCTCGTGGCCGCCGCCGCCCCGAGCTCGCGACGCACCAGGTGCAGGCAGGCGTCGATGCCGGCGGCGGTCCCGGCGCCGGTGATGACCCGCCCGTCCTCGACGTAGAGCACGTCGGGGTCCACCGTGGCCGACGGGAAGCGCTGCGCGAGGGCGGCCGCGTGCATCCAGTGGGTGGTGCAGCGTCGCCCGTCGAGCAGCCCGGCCTCACCCAGCGCGAACGCACCGCTGCAGATGCTCAGGATCCACGCCCCGCGCTCGTGGGCGTCACGCAGCCCCTGCAGCACCTCGGCGGGGACGGTCCCCTGCGGCATGCCGTAGGCGGGCACCACGACGAGGTCGGCGTCGCGCATCGCCTCCACACCGTGGTCGACGACGATCGCGAAGCCGCCCTTGGTCGGCATCGCGACACCGGGCGTGGGCCCGCAGACACGGAAGTCGAACCTGGGACCACCGGTGTCGGAGCGGTCGATCCCGAAGACCTCGCACGCGGTGCCGAGCTCGAAGGCGGCGGCGTTGGGCAGGGCGAGCACGGCGACGGTCCGGAGCACCCGTCCACGGTCCCACGGGGTTGGCAGGATTTCAACCCTCACCGTCAGTTCCGCCACTCGTGGCGCGATCTGGGCGTACACAGACTTTCTGCCATGGACATTCTCTGGATCGTCGTCATCGCCCTCACCGCCGCCGCGTGGGTCGCGTGGCTCGTCCACGTCGTCCGGCACGACGGACTGGGCGACCACGAGCCACCCCGCTCGCACCCGCACGAGGTGCACCAGCCCGTGACGCAGATCTTCCTCCGGTGACCCGTCGCGCCCCGCGACCGCGCCACCGCGACCGACACGGACGCGACCCGCCCGTCGATCGGTGCGACCACGCGCCCCCGGCCTGAGAGACTGTCGCCCATCGCGCACCGGACCGCCCGGCGCCGCGGGCACAGGCAGGAGTGATGGGCGTGGGTGAGCTGCCGCTGCGTCTCGCCGTGGTCGGGGACGAGCTGGTGGCCGGCGCGGGCGACCCCAAGGGACTGGGCTGGGTGGGACGCGTCACGGCGCGCACCAGCACGCCCGACCCGTTGACCGTGCTGACCCTGGCCGTCCCGGGCGAGACCAGCACCGAGCTGGGTGCCCGCTGGGACGCCGAGGTCTCGCGACGACTGTCGCCCCACGCCGACAACCGGCTCGTGGTCGCGCTCGGGCGCGCCGACATCGCCGCCGGACTCTCGCTGGCACGCAGCCGCCTGAACCTGGCCAACATCCTCGACGTCGCCGACCAGCGCCGGATCCCGGCGTTCGTGATCGGCCCGCCGCCGGGCCCCGCGCACGAGAGCGACCGCCTGGCGGAGCTCTCCGCCGCGCTCGGGGACGTCGCCTCGCGGCGCCGCGTCCCGTACGTGGACATGTACTCGCCCCTGGCGACGCACGACCAGTGGCTCGCGGACATGGCCACCTCGCCGCAGCACCTGCCCGGTCAGGCCGGCTACGGGCTCATGGCCTGGCTCGTCCTGCACACCGGCTGGCACACGTGGCTGGGCCTGCCGGATGACGGCGCCTGACCCCACGCCGGACCCGGCACCTGCCGTCCCGCAGCACACCGCCCCCGCACCGTCGGGAGCGGCCCGCGTCGTCGGCCCTCGTGCCGTGCTCGAGGTCTGCCTGCGCGCCGCTGCCGTCCTGCTGGTCATGGCCGCCGTCATGCTCGCCGTGCTGCTGGCGATGGCCTCCCGCTCCTCCGACGCGGCCGTCGACGCCCAGGCCGCCGTGATGGTCGTCGTCCTCATGTACGGGCTGCACCTCGTGGCCCTGGCCGTCCTCGGGTGGCCCGGCGGCCTGCTGACCGCGCACCTCATGCGGCACGAGACGTCCGAGCGCCGGCACGTGATCGCGTTCGCGGTCGCCGGCGGCCTGCTGGGAGGCGCCACCCTGGCGGCGTGGGGCGGCGGGGTCGCGATCCTCGTGTGGGCCGCCGTCGGCGCGGCCGTGGCGGGTGGCGCGCGCGCCTGGACGGGCCTGGCGCGTCGCCGTCGCGCGCTGCTGCGCGCCACCCACCCCAGCGCGCCCTCCTGAGCGACCCGGGCCCTCGGGCGCTCAGCGCAGCGTGGACCGCATCGTGCGCAGCGCCGTGTCGAGCACCGTCCGCAGGGTCTCGACCGTCAGCTCGTCGACGCCCGACGCGGCGTCGGCCCGGCGCAGGTCGGTGCGGACCTCGTCGCCGAAGCGCCGGACGATCGCCTCGGCCTCGACACGTCGCCGGTGCGAGGCCGTGCGCTGCGGGTCCGGCTCGCCCGGGGAGGGGCGTGCCGCGTCGCGGGCGCGCTGGGCGGCCGAGGCGAGATCGGCCCGCAGGCCGCGCATCGCCGCCTGCACGTCGTCCCGCACCTGGGACGCCTGCGCCCGGACCGTCTCGGAGATCTCGGCCTCCAGGTGCGCCAGGTCGCCGCGACGGGCGTCGAGCTCGGCCCGCCCGGCCTCGGTGAGCGTGTAGGTCGCCTTGCGCCCCTCGTCGGCGCGCCGGACCAGCCCCTCCTCCTCCAGCCGCGCGAGCCGCGGGTACACCGTCCCGGCGCTGGGGCGGTAGGTCCCGCCGAACCGGTCGCTCAACGCGGTCATGAGCTCGTAGCCGTGCCGCGGCCCGTCCTCGAGCAAGGACAGCAGGTACAGCCGCAGCCGGCCGTGCGCGAACACCTGGACCATCAGGCGCTCCTGTCGGCTGCGTCACCCGGCACCGCGTCGCCCGGCACCGCGTCGACGACGGCGTCATCAACGGGCGCGCGCAGCACCGTCACGTGCCCCGTCACCGTGGTCGCGGAGAGGTAGGTGCCGCCGTCGCCGGAGTCCAGGTCGACGGTCCGGCGCCCGGGACCGGTGCCCTTGTGCTCCTGCCCGTCGACGACGAGCCGTCCGGAGACCGACTGGGCCCGCACGCTCAGCCCGGCACCCTCCGGCACACGGACCGTGAGGTCGCCGGCGACGGTGGTGACCGTGAGCGAGGACGTGCCGGGACCGACGTCGAGCGAGACCGCCCCCGACACCGAGTTGCCCTGCACGAGCGTCAGCTCGCCGGAGGCTGCGAACTCGCCCGACACGGTGTTGAAGCGCACGTCGCCCTGGTGGCGGCGCACGACCGTCTCCCCCGAGACGCTGGTGGTCGACAGCCGTCCGTGCACGTCGTCCACGACGACGGAGCCGGAGACGGTCGAGACCGAGACGTCCTGCCGCAGGCCGGCGACGAGCTCGTCCGCGCTCACCGTGCCGACCTTGGCCAGCACGTCGCTCGGGACCGCGATGTGGACGTCGGCGCGGTCCTTGTCCTGGAAGTTGCGGAACCGCTCGACGAAGCCCTCCCACCCGCCGAGCGTGAAGCTGTAGCCGACGCGCAGCTCCCCGTCGGACAGCGTCACCTCGAGCGGACGGCCGTCGACCTCGTGCACCTCCAGGCGGGCCCCGCGCTGCTCCGGGTCGTCGTGCGCGACGACGTCGACGCGACCACCCACCAGCCCGACGCGCAGCGCGCGCAGGTCCTCGATCTCGATCACCTGCGGGCCGGCGACGACCCAGGACTCCGTCGACATGATGCCTCCATCGCGATATGTCGTGTTGTGCGGACACGTTATATCGCGATCGCGCACCGCACAACCCTGCGGACGACGACGGCCGACGACCTCCACGAGGTCGACCGCCCGCGGCGGTCAGGCGTGGGGAGGAGCTTGACGGACCCGCCCACCCGGGCCGACCAGGCGGGCCGCCGCCCGCCCCGCGGCGGGCGCCCGTCGTCGTGCTGCGGTGCGGTGCAGCTACACGACGATGCCCGCGCCGCGCAGCTCCACCGTGAGGTCGTGCGGGTTGGACGCGACGGCCAGCGCCTCCTCGAAGGTCACCACCGCGTCGCGGACCAGCGTGAACAGGTGCTGGTCGAACGTCTGCATCTTGTAGAAGTCCCCCTCCTTGATGAGGTCGTTCAGCGGGGGGTTCTCCTGGGGCTCGATGATGGCCTCGGCCGTGCGGCCGGTGTTGATCATGACCTCGATGGCCGCCTGCCGGCCGCTGCCGTCCGCCTTGCGCACCAGGCGCTGCGACACGATGCCGCGCAGCGCCTGCGCCAGCGCGATGCGGACCTGCTTCTGCTCGTGGGGCGGGAAGAAGTCCACGATGCGGTTGATGGTCTCGGCGGCGTCGATGGTGTGCAGCGTCGAGAGCACGAGGTGGCCGGTCTCGGCCGCGGACAGCGCCGCGCGCACGGTCTCGGTGTCACGCATCTCGCCGACCAGGATGACGTCCGGGTCCTGACGCATCGCGGCGCGCAGTGCCACGGTGAAGTCCGCGGTGTCCTGGCGCACCTCGCGCTGGGAGACGATCGCCTTCTTGTCCGCGTGCAGGATCTCGATCGGGTCCTCGATCGTCACGATGTTGACCTCACGGTACGAGTTGATGAGGTCGACCATCGAGGCCAGGGTCGTCGTCTTGCCCGATCCGGTGGGTCCGGTCACCAGGACCAGACCGCGGGGCTCCAGCGCGAGCTCGCCGACGACCTCCGGCAGGCCCAGCTCCCCCAGCGACTGCGCCCCGACGGCGACACGGCGGAACACCATCCCGAAGGTCCCGCGCGCCTGGTACGCGTTGACGCGGAACCGGCCGACGCCCGACAGCGAGTACGCGAAGTCCGCCTCCTTCGTCTCGCGGAAGATCTCCACGAGGTCGTCGGGCAGGACCTCCTCGAGCATCCGCTCGGTGTCCGCGGGGCGCAGCTCCGGCGCCTGCAGCTTGCGCAGCCGGCCGTCCACCCGCACGCGGGGTGACGACCCCACCTTGCAGTGCAGGTCGGAGCCGCCCGTGCTGGCCAGGGCGTGGAGGAACGGGATCACGGACTGCGGCTGCTGGCTCACGTCTGGGATATCGGGCGCGCTGCCCCCGCACTTGAGCACCCGCACGGCGGCGCGCACCACCCCGCGGGTGTGGGACCATGGGACGACATCCCTGCGTGCGTGCGTCGTGCGCGCGCGCCGCGACCCGAGGAGAACCACGATGAGCAAGCGTGGCCGCAAGCGTCGCTCCCGCAAGGGGAACGCCGCCAACCACGGCAAGCGTCCCAACGCCTGAGCGTTCGACGCCGTGACGTCGCGACGGGCCCGGAGCAACCGCTCCGGGCCCGTCGCCGTGTCGTGGGGTCTCAGACCTCGGTGTCAGTCGCGGGACGCAGCCGCAGGACCGTGAGCTGCTCGCGGATCCGCAGGCGCAGCGTCGCCGGGGCCTCCTCCTGGCAGCAGCGCCGCACGAGCTGCTTCATGACGAGCTCGATCTGCTCCTCCTCGAGGCAGTCCCTGCACTCGTGCAGGTGCGCCTCGACGCGGTCGTGGTCCAGCGCACCCAGCTCGGAGTCGACGTACTCCCACAGCCGCTCGACCGCCTCGTCGCAGCCGCAGGCGTCGGTCACGGGCCGGCCGGCCGACGTGTCGGCCACGACGGGCTCGTCCTCACGCGCGCTCACCGGGCACCGTCCGGCGTGCTCGGCGCCGCCCCCGCCAGGCCGCGGCCGCGGGCGTAGTCGGCCAGCAGCTCGCGCAGCTGGGCACGACCCCGGTGCAGGCGGGACATCACCGTCCCGATCGGTGTGCCCATGATCTCGGCGATCTCCTTGTAGGCGAAGCCCTCGACGTCCGCGAGGTACACCGCGATGCGGAAGTCCTCGGGGATCTGCTGCAGGGCGTCCTTGACGTCGGAGTCCGGCAGGTGGTCCAGCGCCTCGGCCTCGGCCGAGCGCAGCCCGCGCGACGTGTGCGACTCCGCCCGCGCCAGCTGCCAGTCCTCGATCTCCTCCGACCGGGACTGCTGCGGCTCGCGCTGCTTCTTGCGGTACGTGTTGATGTACGTGTTCGTGAGGATCCGGTACAGCCACGCCTTGAGGTTCGTACCCGGGCGGTACTGGTGGAAGGCGGCGAACGCCTTGGTGAACGCCTCCTGCACCAGGTCCTCGGCGTCGGCGGGGTTGCGCGTCATCCGCAGCGCCGCGCCGTACAGCTGGTCGAGGTAGACCAGCGCCTCGGCCTCGAACCGCTCGCTGCGGGCGGCGTCGTCCTCACCCGCAGGGGCACGGGTCGTGCCCTCGCCGTCGTCGACTCCCTCGGGGTGCTCGCTCATCACCACCGAGCCTAGTGCGCCGCGGGCACCACCACCCCCGCGCGGGGGCACGCCCCAGGGGGCGACGCCGTACGCCGGTCCGGGCCGCAGCGGGTGCACGACGGTCGCCGCGCCGGTGACGTCGACGGGCACGGGTGCGGCCGGGGGCGCCGGAGGGCTCGCGAGGGCACAGCTCATGACCGCTCCAACACGGCGGACACCTGCACGCATTCCCGGCGGTGGGCGCGCCGTCGAGGGCGGACGACACTAGCGTGGGACGCACCGTCCACCCGCGGTGACGTCTTCCTGGAGGAACCCGTGCTGCTGCGTCGCATCGCCCGCCCCCTGTTCGCGTCGTGGTTCGTCAGCCAAGGGCTCGACGCGCTGCGCCAACCCGCCGGCCACGCGCAGGTGATGCGCGACGGCCTCGACGGGCTGCGGAGCCGCGTGCCGGGCACCGCCCGTGCCTCGGCACCCGCCCCGGTCGGCAAGGCGCTGGACGGCGACGTCAGCGACAAGCAGCTCGCCATGCTCGCGCAGGCGCACGGTGCCGCGATGCTCGTCGCGGGCACGATGCTCGCGGTGGGCCGCGCACCGCGCACGGCCGCGCTCGCGCTGGCCGGCCTCACGGTGCCGCTGGTGCTCGTCAACCTGCCCCTGTCACGCCGGGGCGCGCTGACGCCCGCCGAGAAGAAGGCGCGCACGGAGCGCCTGGTGCGGGCTCTGTCGTTCACGGGCGGCGCCGTCCTCGCGGGCGTGGACCTCGAGGGTCGACCGGGGGTCTCGTGGCGCGTGCAGCACGCCATGGTGGACCGCGCCGCCGTCAAGGCGGCCCGCGCCGCCGAGGCCGCGAAGCACGTGGACGGCTGACGTGACCGTCCGGCGACGCCGCTAGCCTGGCCGTATGACGAGACAGCACGCCGACCTGTGGACCGCCCCCGTCGCCGACGGGGCGCTCGACGCGACGGTCGCGGTGCCGGGCTCCAAGTCGCTGAGCAACCGCTACCTCGTCCTGGCGGCCCTCGCGGGCGGCCCGAGCACGCTGCGCTCGCTGCTCGTCTCCCGCGACACCCGGCTCATGGCCGGCGCGCTCGAGGCCCTCGGCGTGCAGGTGGACCTGGGTGGGGACGCCGTGCAGGTGACCCCGGCGCCGTTGCGCGGGCACGTGACGATCGACTGCGGGCTGGCCGGCACGGTGATGCGGTTCCTGCCCGCCGTCGCGGCGCTCGCCGACGGCCCGGTCCGCTTCACGGGTGATCCCGAGGCCCTCGCGCGGCCCATGGGCCCCCTGCTGCAGGCACTGCGCGCGCTCGACGTGCGCGTGGACGAGGAGGGCGAGCCCGGCCGCCTGCCGTTCACCGTGCACGGCCGCGGTGCCGTGCGCGGCGGGCACGTCGACGTCGACGCCTCGGGCTCCAGCCAGTTCGTGTCCGGTCTGCTGCTCGCCGCCGCCCGGTTCGACCAAGGGCTCACCGTCCGGCACACCGGGCCGACGCTGCCGAGCCTGCCCCACATCGAGATGACCGTGGCCGTGCTGCGCGCCGCCGGCGTCGTGGTGGACGACTCCCGGCCGGACATCTGGCACGTCGAGCCGGGTCCCGTCGCCGGCCGTGACGTCCAGGTCGAGCCTGACCTGTCCAACGCCGCACCCTTCCTGTGCGCCGCGATGGTGGCCGGCGGCTCCGTGAGCGTGCCCGGCTGGCCTGTGCGCACCACGCAGCCCGGCGGGCTGCTGCCGGGCATCCTCACGCGCATGGGCGCATCGACGTCGCTCGACGGCGACGTGCTCACGGTCAGCGGCACCGGAGCCGTGCACGGAGTCGACCTGGACCTGCGCGCCGCGGGCGAGCTCGCCCCCACGATCGCGGCGCTGGCCGCCCTCGGCGACTCCCCCACCCGCCTGCGCGGCATCGCGCACCTGCGCGGCCACGAGTCCGACCGGCTCGCGGCACTCGCCGCGGAGATCACGCGCCTCGGCGGTCAGGCGGAGCAGACCTCCGACGGCCTGGTCATCACCCCCCGCCCGCTGCACGGCGGGGTGTGGCGCACGTACGCCGACCACCGCATGGCCACCGCCGGTGCCCTCGTCGGCCTGCGGGTGCCCGGCGTGGAGGTCGAGGACGTCGCCACCACCGCGAAGACCCTGCCCGGGTTCGTCGACCTGTGGAGCGGGATGCTGGCCGCGTCGGCGCACGGCGGGCGCGTCGTGCGCGACGGCCTGACGGCCGGGCCGACGGCCTGATGCCCACGCGGCGCTACGACGAGCGGGACGTGCGGATCCGTCCCGGTCGAGGCTCGCGGCCCCGCACCAAGCAGCGCCCCGAGCACGCCGACGCCCGCACGGCGATGGTCGTCGCCGTCGACCGAGGGCGGTACACGGTGCTGGTCGACCCCGGCGGGCCGGACGAGACCCGGATCCTGGCCATGAAGGCCCGTGAGCTGGGGCGTGACCGCGTCGTCCCGGGCGACCGGGTCGACGTCGTCGGGGACACGTCCGGCGCCGAGGGCTCGTTGGCGCGCATCGTGCGGATCGGCGAGCGCCGCACGGTGCTGCGCCGCACCGCCGACGACACCGACCCCGTGGAGCGCGTGATCGTCGCCAACGCCGACCGGCTGGTCGTCGTCACCGCGCTGGCCGACCCGGAGCCGCGCACCCGCATGATCGACCGCTGCGTGGCCGCGGCGTACGACGCGGGCATGGAGGTGCTCCTCGCCCTCACGAAGGCGGACCTCGCGGACCCGGCGGAGCTGACGGCCATGTACGCGCCGATCGGCGTGGACGTCGTGGTGACGCGCAGCGGCGTGGACCCGGTGACGGGCGAGCGGACCATCGAGGGGCTGGACGAGCTGCGCCGGATCCTGTCCGGTGAGGTGTCGGTCCTGGTCGGGCACTCGGGCGTCGGCAAGTCCACGCTCGTCAACGCGCTCGTGCCCGACGCGCACCGCGCCGTCGGCGTGGTCAACGACGTCACGGGCCGCGGGCGGCACACGTCGACGTCGGCGGTCGCGCTCGAGGTGCCGGGCACGGGAGCCCCGACGTGGGTCATCGACACGCCGGGCGTCCGGTCCTTCGGGCTCGCGCACGTCGACCCCGCGCACCTGCTCGGTGCGTTCCCCGACCTCGACGACGTCGCGCGGGAGTGCCCGCGCGGCTGCACGCACCTGGCCGGCTCGCCGGACTGCACGCTCGACGACTGGGTGGCGGGCGCACCCGACGACGTCACCCGCGCGGCACGCGCCGCGCGGCTCGACTCGTTCCGCCGGCTGCTGGTGAGCCGTCTGGGTGTCGAGGACCCCGAGCCGGAGGGTGACGGCGCGCGCGTCCCGTGACCGGGCGTCACGTTCGGTAGGTTGACGGCGCGGGCCGCCCGCCGACGACGGCGTGGCGGGGACCGCGCGCGACACCCGCACGTGTGACGAGGAGCCCTGATGGCCTACGACGACGACCTCCGGCTGGCGCACGTGGTCGCCGACCAGGTCGACTCGCTGACGATGTCGCGGTTCAAGGCCCAGGACCTGCAGGTCGAGACCAAGCCGGACCTCACGCCCGTGTCCGACGCGGACCGCGCGGCCGAGGACCTGGTGCGCTCGCAGCTGTCCCGGGCCCGTCCGCGCGACGCCGTGCACGGCGAGGAGCGCTCCGACACCGGGCACGGCCCGCGCCGCTGGGTCGTGGACCCGATCGACGGCACCAAGAACTTCGTCCGCGGCGTGCCCGTGTGGGCCACCCTCCTGGCGCTGATGGACGGTGACGAGGTCGTGCTCGGCGTCGTGTCCGCCCCCGCCCTCGGCCGGCGCTGGTGGGCCGCCAAGGGCACCGGCGCGTGGACGGGCCGGTCGCTCTCGGCCGCGACGCGGCTGCGGGTCTCGGGCGTCGAGCGCCTCGAGGACGCGTCGCTGTCGTACTCCGACCTGGCCGAGTGGGAGCAGCACGGCCGGTTCGACCAGTTCATGGACCTGCAGCGCCGGGTGTGGCGCACGCGGGCCTACGGCGACTTCTGGTCGTACGTGCTCGTCGCCGAGGGCGCCGTGGACGTCGCGGCGGAGCCCGAGCTCGAGCTGTACGACATGGCGGCCCTCGTGCCCGTCGTCACCGAGGCCGGTGGGCGCTTCACGTCGCTCGCGGGCGTCGACGGCCCGCACGGCGGCAGCGCCGTGGTCACCAACGGGCGGCTGCACGACGAGGTGCTCGACATCCTGTCCGTCTGACCAGCACGTCCGCCCGGAGATGACCGTGGACCCAGACCGTCATGCCGAGCACGCCGCGGCGTTCACGCAGAACGCCGACGAGTACGCCGCGGTGCGCCCCGGCTACCCCGACGCGGCCGTCGACCTGCTGGTCCCCCCGGACGCCCGCGACGTGCTGGACCTGGCCGCCGGCACGGGCAAGCTGACCGCCGCGCTCGTCGCGCGTGGCCTGCACGTCGTCGCCGTCGAGCCGGCCGACGGCATGCGCCGCGAGCTCGTGGCCCGGCTGCCGCAGGTCGAGGTGCACGACGGCACCGCGGAGTCGGTCCCGCTGCCCGACGCGTCCGTCGACGCCGTCACGGTCGCGCAGGCCTGGCACTGGTTCGACGAGCCGGCGGCCGCCGCCGAGGTCGCCCGCGTGCTGCGCCCGGGCGGGACGCTCGGCATCGTCTGGAACGACCGCGACGAGGACGTGCCGTGGGTGGGCGCGTACGGCGCGCTGCTGCACGAGGCCGCCGGGCCGCAGCTGGCACGCGGCACGTACCCGACGCCCGGCCCCGCGTTCACGGACGTCCTGCGCACCGACGTGCGGTGGGACCACGTCGTGGCGCCCGAGGACCTGGTGCGGCTGGCCGGCACCCGCTCCTACGCGCTGGTCCTGCCCCCCGACGAGCGTGCGGCCCTGCTGGGGCGGGTGCGCGAGCTCGTCGCGACCCACCCCGCGACGGCCGGTCGCGACCGGATCGCCGTCCCCTACGTCACGCGCGTGTACACGGCCCGCCGGCTCTGACGGCGGGTCAGACTCCCAGCGCCGCGGGCAGCTCGTCGAGCGAGCGGATGACGATCACCTCGGCCTGCGTGACCTCGGCCTCGGTGACGGGCACGCGTCGCGGCCCGGGCCGGTCCAGCCACACGCCGACCAGCCCGGCCTGGCGCGACGCGACCGCGTCCACGTCCAGCTCGTCGCCGACGTACGCCGTGCGCGCGGGCGCGGTGCCCAGGCGGCGGCACGCCTCGAGGAAGACGCGCGGGTCCGGCTTGCCGAATCCCAGGGTGTCGACCCCGACCAGCACCTCGAGCCGCTCCCCCAGGCCCGCGCGGGCGAGCTTGGTGGTCTGCAGGTCCTGGCGGGCGTTGCTCAGCGCGCCGATGCGGATGCCCGCGTCGAGCAGCCGCGCCAGCACGGGGTCCGCGTCGGCGTGCGCGGACCAGGCGGACGCGAACGCCTCGTCGAACAGCGCGGACCAGTCCCGGTAGCCCGCCTCGTCGAGCGCCGACCCGCCGAGCGTGGCGTGCAGCTCGTTCGCGCGCGTCCGGCGCTGCTCGTGGAACGTCAGCTCGCCCCGCGTGTAGGCGCGGTAGTGCTGCCCGGCGTCGGCGCGCCACAGTGCCAGCGCCCTGTCGACGTCGACGCCCGGCGCGTACCGCGCCAGCACCGTGGCGAGCGCGACACGGAACGCCGCGCGCGTCTCGACGAGCGTGTCGTCGATGTCGAACAGGACGCCGTCGACGGCTCTCACAGGGTCGCGCGCAGGGCGGCGACCCGCGCCAGCGTCGCGTCCTTGCCGAGGATCTCCATCGACTCGAACAGCGGCGGCGAGACGCGCCGCCCGGTCAGCGCCACGCGCAGCGGCGTGTACGCGAACCGCGGCTTGATGCCCAAGCCGCCCTCCTCCGCCGGGGACACGAGCGCGGCCGCGAGCGCCGTCTGCGTGGCGTCGGTCGTGAAGCCGTCGGCGGGGATCTCGCCGAGCACCTGCGCGGCACGGTCCAGCACGTCGGCCGACTCGGGGCGCAGCGCGGTGCGCGCGTCCTCCGCGACCTCGAGGGCGTCGTCGGCGACGAACAGGAAGCCGAGCATGCCCACGGCCTCGCCCAGCAGCGTCATGCGCTCCTGCACCAGCGGCGCGCCCGCGTCGAGCAATGCGCGGTGCTCGGCCGAGAGGTCCGCGTAGGAGTCCGCCGGCACCAGGCCCGCGTGGTGCAGGTACGGCACGAGGCGGTCCCGGAAGTCCTCGGGCGCCAGCATGCGCACGTGCGCGCCGTTGATCGCCTCGGCCTTCTTCAGGTCGAACCGGGCGGGGTTCGGGTTGACGTCGGCGATGTCGAACGCCGCGACCATCTCCTCGATCGAGAACACGTCCCGGTCGGGCGCGATGGACCAGCCGAGCAGCGCGAGGTAGTTGAGCAGGCCCTCGGGGACGAAGCCACGCTCGCGGTGCAGGAACAGGTTGGACTCGGGGTCGCGCTTCGAGAGCTTCTTGTTGCCCTCGCCCATGACGTACGGCATGTGGCCGAACTGCGGCACGACGGTCGCGACGCCCAGGTCCAGCAGCGCGCGGTAGAGCACCACCTGGCGCGGGGTCGACGACAGCAGGTCCTCGCCGCGCAGCACGTGGGTGATGCCCATGAGCGCGTCGTCCACCGGGTTCACCAGCGTGTACAGGGGGTGGCCGTTGCCGCGCACGATGACGTAGTCCGGCACGGACCCGGCCTTGAACGTGATCTCACCGCGCACGAGGTCGGTGAACGTCACGTCCTCGTCGGGCATCCGCATGCGGATGACGGCCTCGCGACCCTCGGCGCGGTAGGCGGCCTTCTGCTCGTCGGTCAGGTCGCGGTCGAAGCCGTCGTACCCGAGCTTCGGGTCCCGGCCGGCAGCACGGTGCCGCGCCTCGACCTCCTCCGGCGTCGAGAAGGACTCGTAGGCGTAGCCGCCGGCGACCAGGCGCGCGACGACGTCGCGGTACAGGTCCATGCGCTGCGACTGCCGGTACGGCTCGTGGGGGCCGCCGACCTCGACGCCCTCGTCCCAGTCCAGGCCGAGCCAGCGCAGCGCGTCGAGCAGCTGCAGGTACGACTCCTGCGAGTCGCGCGCGGGGTCGGTGTCCTCGATGCGGAAGACGAACGTGCCGCCGACGTGGCGCGCGAAGGCCCAGTTGAACAGCGCGGTGCGGATCAGACCGACATGGGGCGTACCCGTCGGGGACGGGCAGAAGCGGACGCGCACAGGGCTGCTGGCGGACACGGAGCACCTCGGGGCTGGCAGGAGTGGGATCGGGTCCAGCGTACCGAGCAGCCGGAACCCCGACGTCCTCCCGGTCGTTGGAGGAGGCATGCCCGGCTCGACCGCAGCACCCCCGTCGCCTCGTCACGCCCAGCCCGCAGCAGCAGCGGCGGTCCCGGACGGCGACGCACCGGGCGGCGCGGCGCACGACGTCGCCGAGGTGGTGCGTCGGCGGGCGGCGGCGCTGGTCACCGAGGACGTCGACGCGGGGCGTGTCGTCGTCGCCAGGGTGCGCGACGCGCAGCGCGACATGGCGCGGTTCCGCATGGTCTACGAGTTCGGCATCGAGGAGATGCTGACCAAGATCCGCGTCCTGCGCTCCGAGTTCCGCCAGACCCACGACCACAACCCGATCGAGCACGTCACGTCGCGACTGAAGTCCATGGACTCGATCCTCGACAAGACGATGCGCTACGGGTGCGCGAGCGACCTGCCGACCGTCCGCGAGCGCATCCGTGACATCGCGGGCATCCGCATCACCTGCAGCTTCGTGTCCGACGCCTACTGGGTCGCGGACATGCTCTCGGCGCAGCCGGACGTCGAGCTCGTCGAGCGCAAGGACTACATCGCGCACCCCAAGCCCAACGGGTACCGGTCGCTGCACCTCATCGTGCGCATCCCGGTGTTCCTGTCCGACCGCACCGAGCACGTGTACGTCGAGGTGCAGATCCGCACGATCGCCATGGACTTCTGGGCGAGCGTCGAGCACAAGCTGTCGTACAAGTACCGCGACGCGCTGCCGACGCACCTGCGCGACGAGCTGCTGGACGCTGCCGCGACGGCGGCCGAGCTCGACGCGCGCATGGGACGGCTGCGCGCCGAGGTGCAGGACCTCGGGACGGACGGCGCTGCGACACCCGCACCGTCGTCCCGCTGACGAGCACCCCGCTCCCGACGGCGCCCGGCCGGCACCGCGACGGGACGTCCGGCCGCAGGACCACGTCGCGGCCCCGCGGGGCCCTCGGAGGCTCACCCCACCGCATGGGCGTCGGCCGGTCGCCCGTCACTCGCGCCGGGGGCCCACACGGCCCCGGGCACGTCGCCGGGCAGCAGCGGGTTGCCGTGCCCCACGAACCGCTCGTCGCGCCCCCCACGCACGGACGCGCGGTAGTCGGCCAGCGCACCGAGGGCCCAGCCGGACAGCAGCACGATCGCGACGAGGTTGACGGTCGCCATGAGGGCCATGGCGACGTCGGCGAGCGCCCACACGGTCGTCAGCGCGAGCAACGAGCCGATGCCGATCGCCGCGAGCACCAGCGTGCGCAGGGCCGTCAGCGCCCGCCCGTGGATGCCGAGGTACGTGAGGTTGGTCTCCGCGTACGAGTAGTTGCCGAGCACGGAGCTGAAGGCGAACGTGAAGACCAGGACGGTCATGGGCAGCGCCGCCCAGTCGCCGAGCTCGTGGGTGACGGCGTCGGACGTGAGCGCCGCACCCGCGCTCGGGCCGGTCTCGCCGGGGACGTACACCGCGGGGCCCGCCGACAGCACGACGAACGCCGTCGCGGAGCACACCAGCATGGTGTCGACGAACACTCCCAGCGACTGCACCAGGCCCTGCTTGACCGGGTGCGACACGGTGGCCGTCGCGGCGGTGTTGGGGACCGAGCCCATGCCCGCCTCGTTGGAGAACAGACCGCGCTTGGTGCCGTTGAGGACCGCCGCGAGCAGCCCGCCGCCGGTGCCGGCCAACGCGCTGTCCAGCCCGAAGGCGCCCTCGAGGATCTGCCGCACCACGTCCGGCAGCGCCGGGAGGTTGAGCACGACGATGACCACGGCCAGCAGCAGGTAGGTACCCGCCATGAGGGGGACGACCACCTCGGCGACGCGTGCCACGCGGCGCACGCCACCGAAGAGCACGGGTGCCGCGACGATCATGAGGCCCACGGCGGTCCACGGCGCGGGCAGCTGGTGGTTCGAGGCGAGCGTGTCGGCGATGGTGTTGGCCTGCACCATGTTGAAGGCGAACCCGAACGTGACCACCAGCAGGACGGCGAACACCGCACCCCACCGGTACGACCCGAGCCCGCGCTGGATGTAGTACGCCGGACCCCCACGGTAGGTGCCGTCCGGCTGGCGCACCTTGAAGACCTGCGCGAGCGTCGCCTCGACGAGCGCCGTGGCCATCCCGACCGCGGCGACGACCCACATCCAGAACACCGCGCCCGGCCCGCCGAGCGTGAGCGCGACCGCGACACCGGCGATGTTGCCCGTGCCGACGCGTGACGCCAGGCCGACGGCGAAGGCCTGGAAGGACGAGATGCCACCGGCGGAGCCCGTCCGGGACGCGAACAGCTGGCGGACCATGGCCGGGAACAGCCGCACCTGCACGAACCCGGTGCGGACGGAGAACCACAGGCCCACGCCGACGAGCAGGTAGACGAGCCAGTACGAGTACAGGGCGTTCGTGAGCCAGTCGATCCCCACCTGCAGGTCCATGCCCGCCCCCGTCCGCGCCCCTCAGACCGAGGCTAGGTCGGTCCCGCGGGCGCGGCGAGGGCTGAGGGCCGCGCCGGGGCTACGGGGTGCGGCGCAGCACCGGGTTGCGCAGCACGCCGATCTCCTCGACCTCGACCTCGACGACGTCACGGTGCTCGATGCGTCCCACACCGGCGGGCGTGCCGGTGGAGATCCAGGTCCGCACACTCGCGACGGACCCCTGGGGCTGGCGCCGAGCACAGGTCGTCGCACGGGTACCACGGCGACGTGCGCGAGCACCCGCGCACCGAGCTGCTCGACGTCTGGATGGTCCGACCGCATGATGAGTGCCGCACGTCGACCGCCTCGGTCCGACCCGAGCGGGCCGGACCGGCCCCCGAGCGGAGACGCTGGGCCGGGAGGCGCCCCCGGACCGTCAGCGCGCCCCGCGGGTGGACGTGCGCACCACAACCCGCCACTGGTGCAGTGCCGGCAACCGGGTGGGCCGACCGAGTACCGCCCGCGCGCAGTCGGCACCCTGCTCGCGCAGCGACTGCGCCAGCGTGGTGAGACCGGCGGGGCCGGCTGCATCACGGTCGTCCCACCCCGTGACGGCGAGGTCGTCCGGCACCCGGACCCCGAGGTCGGCGGCGGCGCGCAGCGCCCCGAGCGCGAGCTCGTCGCTCATGGCGCCGATCGCGTCCGGCGGGTCCGCGCTCGCGAGCAGCTCGCGGGCGAAGGACTCGCCCGCGGCGACGCCGTTGACCGGGCATGCCGCCAGCCGGAGGTCCCCGGCCTCGTGGCCCTCGGACGTCCAGGCGTCGAGGAAGCCCTGCCAGCGGTGTCGGGTGACGGGGAACAGCACGTCCGGGACGTCCGTGCCGCTGACGAGCTGCCGAGAGCGGCCGCGGTCGAGCGGGAATCCCAGGACAAGGGGCCGCCGGGCCCCGGTGAACGCGATCCCCCCGATCGCTGCCGCCGCCGCGCGGTCGTCGATGCCGACCGTCTGCATCCCGGGTCGGTGCGGTCCGGCGTGGACGACCGCGGGCAGCCCGGTGTCCTCGACCGCGTCGAGGACGGGGTCGTCGTCACTCGTGGTCCAGACGATGAAGCCGTCGACCGCTGCCTGCGCGACCCTCACGACGTCCGTGGGCGCCCCGGTGGTCGGCACGAGCGTGAGGCCCACCCCCTCGCTCGCGCAGACCTCCGAGACGCCGGCGAGGAAGCGCGCCGCCTGGGGGTCGTCGAACGCGTAGCTCAGCCGCTCGCCGAGGACGACACCGAGGGAGCCGACCCGGCCGCGCGCGAGCGAGCGCGCTGCCGGATGGGGACCGGGATACCCGAGCAGGCGTGCGGCGGCGTGCACCTTGTCCGCAGCGTCCGCCGACACCCTGCCGGGCTGGGAGTACGCGTAGGACACGGTCATCGGCGAGACCCCGGCGGCGCGCGCCACCTCGCGCATCGTGGGCCGGCGTCTCGGGCTGTCATCTGCCCGGACCATGCCTCACACTCTACGTGTGTACCGCTACACAAAGCCGCACGCGCACCGCGCGTCCCGCCCGCCGGAGGGACTGCCTCCGGACGAGGCGGGCGGCTTCGTGCGGGACGCACCGACACTCCTCGCGTACGCGGCACTGGGGTGCTACACGTTCTGGCTGTACGCGTTCGGGCCCGCGGTGACCGTGCTCCGGGCCGAGCTGGGGTTCTCCTACTCGGTGCTCGGCCTGTACTCCGTGCTCTGGTCGGTCGGGGCGGCTGCCGCGGGCGCGGGCTTCGCCTGGGTCGCCCCCCGCGTCACGCGCCGCGCGCTGCTGTGGTGCTCGGCGCTCGGCGCCGTCCTCGCCGCGGCTCTGTTCACCCTGGGTCACGGCGTCCCCACCACGTTGGTCGCCGCCGCGGTGTTCGGGCTCGCGGGCACGATGCTGCTGACGGCGCTGCAGGCGATCCTCTCCGACCGTCACGGCGCCCGGCGGGGCCAGGCCCTCACCGAGGCCAACATCGCCGCCGGTGCCTCGGCCGTCATCGCTCCCCTGGTCCTGGGCGCCCTGGCGGCAGGCGTGCTGGGCTGGCGCGCGACGTTCGTGCTGCCGGCGGTGGTCCTCGCTGCGCTGTGGCTGCGGCACCGTCACGAGCCCTTCGCGGCCGACCCTCGCGACCGCACGACCAGGAGCGACGGGCCGCTGCCGCCGGCGTCCTGGGCCTTCGCCCTGCTCATGGCGCTCGGGTCCGCGATCGAGTTCTGCCTCGTGTACTTCGGTCCGCAGATGCTCATCGACATCGGGCTGTCGCCGGCGGCCGCGGGTACTGCTCTCGGTGCCAACTACCTCGGCATCCTCATAGGTCGGATGCTCGGTGCGCGGGTGACCCGACGGCCGGGCCGGAGCGTGGCGCTGCTCCACGCCTCCTTGGCGGTGACAGCCGTGGGCTTCTGCTTCTTCTGGCTGACGGACACGCCCGTCGTGGCAGTGGTGGGGCTCTTCGTCTGCGGAGTGGGGGTTGCCAACCTCTACCCGCTCGCGCTCGCCCTCACCCTCGACGCGGCACGAGGCGCCGAGGACCGCGCCAACTCGCGTTCACAGCTGCTCGTCGGCCTGGTCGCGGCCGCCTCGCCGTTCGTGCTCGGCGGCCTCGCCGACCGCTACGGGCTGACGGCGGCCTTCGTCGTCGAACCGGTGCTCATCGGCGCCAGCCTCCTGCTGCTGTGGGCCGGTCTGCGCGCCTCGCGCCGCGCGGACGGGAGGGCACTGTGACCCACCGCCCCTGCGACGTGACGGCCGAACCCCGGACGATGGACGCCCGCGGACGTCGCGGGTCCGTCCGGCGGGCCCGGCAGACGTGCCTGCCGGGCATCCCCGGCAACGGCTGGTCCTGCGGCAGGAAGGAGGCACAGGGGTACGGCCCCCTTCACTGAGCAGGCAACGGCGCCCGCTCTCTCGTGACCCCGAACCGGTGACGACGGGAGATGGTGCGTGATGATGCTGACTGTTCTCGATGTGGGCGGCACGTCACGGTGGCGCTGCTCCACCCGTCGAGCACCCCGGCCGCGCGACGCTCAAGGACATGCCCGGGGTCGTGCGGCGCCTGGTCGACCTCCCCCACGACCCCGGGCTGAGGTCCGAGCTCGGCGGGCGCGCGCGAGCGGCTGCTCTCGAGCGGTACAGCATGGACCGGCTCGTGAAGGACTACGAGGCGGTCGTCCGGGGCCGGTGACGTGGCCGCACGTCATCCGGCGCCAGGACGCCACGACCGGCTCAGCCCCGGCGCAGCACCGGGTTGCGCAGCACGCCGATCTCCTCGACCTCGACCTCGACGACGTCACGGTACTCGATGCGCCCGACGCCCGCGGGCGTGCCGGTGAGGATGACGTCGCCGGGCAGCAGCGTGAAGACCTCGGAGACGTACGACACGAGGTACGCCACGTCGAAGACCATCTGCGACGTGCGGCCGTCCTGCCGGGCCTCGCCGTTGACGCGAGCCGTCACCGCGAGGTCGTCGACGTCGAGGCCGGGCACGACCCACGGTCCCAGGGGGCAGGACGTGTCGAAGCCCTTGGCGCGGGTCCACTGGTCGTCGGACCGCTGGATGTCGCGCGCCGTCACGTCGTTGGCCACGGTGTAGCCGAACACGTGCTGCAGGGCGCGCTCGGGCGTGACGTCCTTGGTGACCTTGCCGATGACGACGGCCAGCTCGGCCTCGTGCTCGACGTGCTCGGTCCAGTCCGGCAGCACGATCGGGTCGTCCGGGCCGATCACGGACGTGTTGGGCTTGAGGAACAGCAGCGGCGACGTGGGGACGTCGTTGCCGTGCTCCGCGGCGTGCGCCGCGTAGTTGCGTCCCACGCCGACGATCTTCGAGCGCGGGATGACGGGAGCGAGCAGGCGCACCCCGTCGTCGTCGAGCTTGACGCGCTCCCCCGTCGGCTGCACCGGCGTGTAGATGGGGTCGCCCGTGATGACGACGAGCTCCTCGTGGCCGGGCTCGCCCTCGACGAGCGCGTAGCGGGGGTCGGAACCGTTGGTGAACCTGGCGATGCGCACGGGCCCAGCCTAGGTGCTCCGGGCCCGCGGCCCGTGCCCGCTCAGGCGCGGGCCAGCACCTCGCCGTGCGGCACCATGAACCAGCCGTCGGGCGACGTGCCCCACTCGCGCCACGCCTCGGCCAGGAGCTCGAGGGCGACCTCGTCGGCGAGGCGGTGGTCCATCGCCTGGACGGCGAAGTCGGAGGTCACGCAGCGGTCGGCCCACAGCGTCGCCCACCACGTCCGGTCCTCCGGGGTGGCGTAGCACCAGACGCCGGCGCCGGGCGCGATGCCCGCGGCGTCGAAGCCGGCCTGGCGCACCCACGACAGCAGACGGCGTCCGGCGTCCGCCTCGGCGCCGTTGGCCGCCGTCACCTCGTGGTAGAGCTCCTGCCACTCGTCGAGGCCGGGGTGGGCGGGGTACCAGGTCATGCCGGCGTAGTCGGCGTCGCGGACGGCGACCACACCGCCCGGGCGCGTCACGCGCTTCATCTCGCGCAGCGCGGCGACGGGGTCGGTGAGGTGCTGCAGCACCTGGTGGGCGTGCACGACGTCGAAGGTGTCGTCCTCGAACTCCAGCGCGTACGCGTCACCGACCTGGAAGCGCGCGTTCGTCGCCCCCTTCTCGGCGGCGTGCTCCGTGGCCACGGCGAGGACGGCGGCCGACCGGTCGACGCCCACGACCTCACCCGGCGCCACGCGCGCGGCGAGGTCGACCGTCACGGTGCCCGGACCGCAGCCCACGTCCAGCAGCCGCTGCCCGGGGGCGAGCGCGGGCAGCAGGTAGCCGGCGGAGTTCTCGGCCGTGCGCCACCGGTGCGAGCGCAGCACGCTCTCGTGGTGGCCGTGCGTGTAGACGTCCTGGGTCCGCGTGGTCACACCGGCACTGTAGGCGCGGTCGTACCGATTCGACCAACAGCCGGGACGGATGAGGTCACATCCTGAGAACCCCTGCCGCGGCCGCGCGGCCGCGGCACGTCTAGCATGCGCAGATGCGACGCATCGTGGGCGTGGACACCGCGCGGGGGGTCGCCGTGCTCGGCATGGTCACGGCACACGTCGGCCCCGGGGACGCGTGGCGCACCCTGCCGCCCGGCGGCTGGGCGCAGCTCGCCGACGGCCGCCCGTCCGCGCTGTTCGTCCTCCTCGCGGGGGTGGGCCTCGCCCTGCTGTCGGGCGGTGCCGACGCGGTCGACGGCACCCGGCTGGTGCAGGCGCGGCTCCGCATCCTCGTGCGCGCGGTGCTGCTGGTCGTCCTGGGGACCGCGCTGGTCCTGCTCGAGACGCCGGTCGTCGTGATCCTCGTGGTGTACGCCGGGCTCTTCGCGGCGGGCGTCGTCGCGCTGCGGTGGCCGCGGTGGGCGCTGGTGGTCGCCGCCGTGCTCGTCGCCCTCGTCGGTCCCCCGCTGCGGCGGGGCCTGGCCGGCTGGGTGGAGGTGGTCGACGCGCGGCCGCTCGACCTGGTGACCGTGCTCGTCGGGCAGTACTACCCCGCGGTGGTCTGGATCGCGTACGTGCTGGTGGGGCTCGCGGTGGGCCGCAGCGACCTGCGCTCCGGCCGCACGCACGCCGCGCTGGCGCTGTGGGGTGCCGCGCTGGTGCTGCTCGGTCACGGCGGCGCCTGGGCCGCACGCCTGCTGCTGGGCCGCGTCACCGAGCTGACCACGGCCGAGCCGCACTCCTCCACCCTGTTCGAGGTCGCCGGCAACACCGGCACCTCGCTGCTCGTGCTCGCGGCGTGCCTGGCCGTCGGCGTCCGGTGGCCGCGGGCGCTGGCACCGGTGTCGGCGACGGGCGCGCTGGCCCTGACCGCGTACACCGGGCAGCTGCTGGCCATCGCGGTGCTGGGCGACGAGGTCGTGTGGCAGGCGACCACCGCGGGCTGGGTCGCGTTCCTGCTCGTCACGGTCGGGCTGTGCTGGCTGTGGCGGGCGACGCTGGGCCGCGGGCCGCTGGAGCTGCTGCTGCACGTGGTGTCGGTGCGCGCGGCCGACGTCTCCCCGGACGTCCTCCCGCCGCGACGCACCCCGACGGACGTCCCGGCCCCGGGAGCGCCGACCCCGACGACGACCGCGCCCTCGCCCGACTGAGGCACCGGCCCGACCTGCGGTCCGGAGCGGGGGCGCCGTCGGCTCAGAGCGGGTCGAGGATCCGCTGCAGGAACCGCCGCGTCCGCTCCTGGCGCGGCTCGACCAGCACGTCGTCGGGCCGCCCCTCCTCGACGACGACCCCGCCGTCCATGAAGACGACGTGGTCGGCGACCTGCCGCGCGAACCGGATCTCGTGCGTGACGACGACCATCGTCCAGCCCTCGGCCGCCAGGTCGCGCATGACGGTGAGCACCTCCCCCACGGTCTCGGGGTCGAGCGCCGACGTCGGCTCGTCGAACAGCAGCAGCCGGGGCCGCAGGGCGAGCGCCCGCGCGATCCCGACGCGCTGCTGCTGGCCGCCGGACAGCTCGTGCGGGTAGGCGTCCGCCTTGTCCGCGAGCCCGACCTTCGCGAGCAGCGCCGTCGCCTCGGCCGTCACCTGCGCCGCGGGCCGGCGCTGCGCGTACAGCGGCCCCTCGGTCACGTTCTGCAGGGCCGTGCGGTGCGGGAACAGCTCGTGCGACTGGAACACCATGCCCGACGTGGCGCGCAGCCGGCGCAGCTCCGCGCGGGAGGGTCGACGCGCGAAGTCGACGGCGACGTCGTCGATCCGCACCGTGCCGACCTCGGGGACCTCGAGCGAGTTGAGGCACCGCAGGAAGGTCGTCTTGCCGGAGCCGGAGGGACCGAGCAGCACCGTGACGCTGCCGCGGCCGACGCCCAGGTCGATGCCCTGCAGCACGTGCAGCGCACCGAACGACTTCGTCAGCCCGTGCACCTCCACCAGCGGGCGGTCGTCACTCGTCATCGCGTCCCCCACGTCAGTGCGCCACGAACCGGTCGAGGCGGCGCTCCAGCCGGGACTGCGCCGTCGACAGCACCAGGCAGATCAGCCAGTAGATCACCGCGGCCAGCGAGTACAACGTCATGAACTGGTACGTCGGGGCCGCGATCTCCTGCGCCTTGCGCAGCAGCTCGGTGACCATGATCGTCGAGGCCAGCGACGTGTCCTTGACCAGCGAGATGAACGTGTTGGACAGCGGCGGGACCGCGACGCGCACCGCCTGCGGCAGGACGACGCGCTGCAGGGTCAGCCGATGGTCCAGCCCGACGGTCGCCGCCGCCTCCCACTGCCCCTTCGGCACGGACAGGATCGCGGCACGGATCGTCTCGGCCGCGTAGCCGCCCACGTTCAGCGAGAACGCGACGACCGCCGACGGGAACGGGTCGATGACCAGGCCCAGCGACGGCAGCGCGTAGAAGATGATGAACAGCTGCACCAGCAGCGGCGTGCCGCGGATCAGCGAGATGTAGGCGCGGGCGACCCCGGACACCAGCCGGCGCCGCGACAGCCGCGCCAGCGCGACGACCAGCGCCAGCGCCAGCCCGAGGACGAACGAGATCAGCGTCAGCGGGATCGTCCCGCGGATCGCACCGGACAGCAGCGGCCCGATGGACGAGACGACGAGGTCCCAGGTGTCCCCGTTCACGCCGGCTCCACCGGCCGCGACGCGGTCACTGCGAGACGTCCTCGCCGAACCACTTCTCCGAGATCTGCGCGAGCGTGCCGTCCGCGCGGAGCGTCGCGAGCGCCTCGTCGACCTGTGCGGTGAGGTCGGAGCCCTCGCGCAGCGCGAACGCCTGCTCGACGGTGTCCCCCGTCTCGAACGCGATCCTGACCGACTCGTCGCCCGACTGCTTCAGGTAGTCCAGCACGGCCAGGTCGTCGTTGAACGTCACGTCGACGCGTCCCTGCTGCAGCAGCGCGACCGCCTGGGTCAGCCCTTCGACGGCCTCGACCTTCGCACCGGCGTCCGTCGCGATCTGCGACCAGTTGGACGTCGCGGACTGCGCGGCCGTCAGGCCCGAGACGTCGGCGAGCGAGGTGACCGCGTCGTTGTCGGCCGCGACCACCGCGACACCCGTCGACACGGTGTACGGCTCGCTGAAGTCGTACGTGGCGCGGCGCTCGTCGTTGACCGTGACCTGGTTGGCGATGACGTCGTACCGCTCCGCCTCCAGACCCGCGAAGATCGAGTCCCACGTCGTCTCGGAGAACTCGACCTCCAGACCCAGCTCCTCGGCGACCGCCGTGACCACCTCGACGTCGTACCCGGTCAGGTCGCCGTCCGCGTCGTGGAAGCTGAACGGCGAGTACGTGCCCTCGGTGCCCACGCGCAGGACACCGGACGACGGGCCGCCCTCACCCGCCTGCTCCCCCGACGAGCAGGCGGCCAGCACCCCGACGACGAGGACGACGGGCAGGACCAGCAGGCGGCGCAGGGGGCGGGACATGAGTGACCTTTCGGACGGGTGCAGCGCCCCCGACCGTGACGGCGGGGCGAGAGCTGCGGGAGTGGCCGGGAGACCGGCGAGGGGTGGACGACCGGGCGTCCGGTGGACCGCGGGGCGGTCGGGAGGGACCAGTGGTCCGGCTGGCGAGGCGGTGCTCAGCGACAGCGACAACGACGACACGCGGCAGCGAGCGCGGTGCGCGGTGCCGTGGTCATGCGGGCGACCCTAGCACCGGCCCCGGCCCCGGTACCGGCCCCGGCGCCCGACGTCACGGCCAGACCAGGCCGCGCGACCAGCCGCCCTCGCAGCTGCGGTAGACGACCCGGGCGTGGGCGCGGTCCAGGCTCCCCTGCCAGAACTCGATGACGTCCGGCACCACGAGCCACGCCTGCCACGTCGGGAGCACGAAGCCGGGGTCCTCGTCGATGCGGGCGCGGGAGCGGGCCATCGCGTCGCGCAGGTCCGTGACCGAGGCCAGCTCGCGCCCCGGGCGCACGCTCGCGGCAGCCGCGCGGGAGCGCGGCGAGCGCGCCAGGTAGTCCTCGGCCGACGCCTCCTCGCCGAGGAACCGCGCGGCACCCGAGATGCGCACCTGCCGCACCACGGGCTGCCACCAGAAGGTCAGCGCCGCCTGCGGGTTCACCTCGAGGTCCTCGACCTTGGCGCTGCGCGCGTCGGTGGCGAACGCGAACCCCTCGGGTCCGACGTCCTTGAGGACCAGGACGCGCGCGGAGGGCTGCCCGGCGACGTCCGCGGTGGACAGCGTCGCGGCGTGCGGCTCCGGGACGCCGCGGCTCAGGGCGGTGGTGAACCAGTCGACGAACAGCTCCAGCGGGTCGTCCGGAACCGCTTCCGCGTCGAACGCCGGTGCGGTGCCGGACAGGGCGGGCAGGGACCGCAGCAACTCGCGCACGACGACACCCTGCCGGGCGGCCCGGACGACGGCAAATGCACGCGACCTACGCTGGGGCGGTGGACCCCCGACCCCACCCGACCGTCACCGTGCTCGACGCGGCGCGGTGGCGTGCCCGCGCCGACGCGCACGCCGCGCGGGCCGACGAGCTGACCGCGGGCCACCGCGCGCGGCGCTCCCGGCACGAGAAGCACGCGATCGAGGACTTCCTGTTCGAGTACTACCCGGCCACCCCCGGGCAGCTGCGTCGGTGGCACCCCGGCGCAGGCGTGGCGCTGGCACCGGGGCCCGACGGACCCGCGCCCCAGGGCGCCTGGCGCTGGTACCGCACCGACGACGACGGCACGGTGGGCCTCGACCTGGCGGCATTCCTCGACGCGCGGGGGGACACCGTGCGGTTCGTCACCGGCCTGCTGGACGCCACCGCGTCCCGGCCCGCGGCGACGGGGTGCTTCGGCCTGCACGAGTGGGCGATGGTCTACCGCGAGCCCGACGGCGAGCACCGGCACTCCCTGCCCCTGCGCCTCGGCGGGGCCGGGACGGACGCGGTGGTGGAGGGGCACCGCATCCGGTGCACCCACGTCGACGCGTTCCGGTTCTTCACCCCCGAGGCCGTCGGGCGCAACACGCTCGTCCCGACGCGTGAGACGCAGACAGCGATGGAGCAGCCCGGCTGCCTGCACGCCAACATGGACCTGTACAAGTGGTCGCTCAAGCTCGGCCCGCTGGTCCCCGGTGAGCTGCTGCTCGACTGCTTCGAGCTGGCCCGCGAGATCCGCACCACGGACATGCAGGCCAGCCCCTACGACGTGACGTCGTACGGGCTGGAGCCCGTCGCCGTCGAGACGCCCGAGGGCAAGGCGGAGTACGTGCGCCGCCAGCGGGACCACGCCGAGCGGGCGAACGTGCTGCGCCGCCGGCTCCTGGCGTCGGTCGCCGACGTCCTCACGCCCGCCGGCTGACCCGGCCCGGCGGCCGTGAGCGGCAGCGAGCGGCTGCCGTCGTCCCCGGCGTGCCCCGTCCTCAGCCGGCCCAGTGCTCCCGGAGGGCCGCGGACGACCGCGGGTCGTCCTGCACGCGGTGGCCCGCACCGTCGAGGACGAGGTGCAGCGCCCCGAGCGCGACGAGCGCGGCCGCGGTCTCCTCGTAGAGGCGGCTCCACCCACCGGTGACGACCAACGTCCTGACCGGCAGGCCCTGCCGCAGGCCGACGCCCCAGGGTGGTCGCAGCACCCGCAGGCGGGCGACGCGGGCCTCCAGCTCCTCGTCGGGCAGGTCAGGGGGTGGCGTCCCCGTGCCCGCCGCGAACCGCCGCGAGAACTCGTGCGCCGACACGGCCGGGTCGTCGGCGACCGCGAACACGGGCGTCATGGCCGTGATGTGCTCCTCGACCGACGGCGCGCCGCGCGCCAGGTCGAAGCACGCCGGCTCCAGGAGCGCGAGCGACCGGACCAGGGCGGGCTCGGTCTGGGCGGCCAGCACGGCGGCGTTCGCACCGTACGAGTGGGCGACGACGTGCCCACCGCCGCGACCACGGAGCCGGCCGAGAAGACGGCCGGCGTCCCGGGCGGCGTCGTCGGCCGCCCCCTCCCGCGGCAGGAACAGCCAGCCGGGCTCGGCGACCGCCGCCTGCCGGGGCCAGGCGTGGGCGCCTTCCCTGCCTGCTCCGTGCACGAACACGACATCCATGGCAGGCATGATGCCGCACTTCCCGCCGCTCAGGCCGGTGCCGCGAGCAGGTGCAGGGAGACGACGGGCGGCGTCGGCGAGCCCACGGGGTCCGCGACCACGCTCACCTCGCCCGCGCCCGGCACGACCGGCAGGTCCACCGTGCGCAGCCCGCCCGGCGCGCCGACCGCCAGCACCCCCACCTCCTCGTCGCCCCACAGCACGCGGGCACGGCCGGGCTCGGCCAGGTACGTGACCCTCAGGGTGGTGGCGCGCCCGCCCGGGTCGGCCAGGCGGTAGCCGAACCGGTCGCGCGTCGCACGCCAGTGCCGGCCGTCGCGCGCACCGGTCCAGGCGTCGGCACCGCGGAACCCGTGGTCCGTCTCCGGCTGCTGCTGCCCGCACGCCACCGCGTCGAGCGTGCGGGCCGCCAGGCCCAGCTGCTCGTCGTCGAGGGCGGCGAGCGCGGTGCGCCGCGCGGGGACGTCGGCGACGTCGGGGACGACCGGCAGGTAGATCGTGTACCGGGCGTCGTGCAGGGTGGGGAACGGCTCGAGCACCACCGGCCCGTCGGCCCCGCGGTCCAGCACGAAGGTGCCGTCCCCGCGCGGGCGCAGGGCCGCGGCCAGGTCCTCGTCCGACCCGACCAGCAGGGGCGCGGCGGCCAGCGGGCGGAGCGGGCCGTGCGCGACGTGCCCCATGCGGGCGTCGTCGGCGCGCAGGCCCACCAGGTCGTCGGCGTCGCCGCGGACGGCGAGCACGACCGGGCCCCACCGCAGCGCGACCCAGCCGTCGTCCCCGGGCAGGCGCTCGGCCGCCGGGCCGGCCACCAGGCGCCAGGTCACCTGCTCACCGCCGTGCCACGTGCGGCGCACGGTGACGTAACCCTCGCGCTCGCGCACCGGCGCGACGGGCTCACCGTCGACCGTCAGCACGACGTCCTCGACCGCCCAGCCCGGGCGGCGCACGTGCAGCGCGAGGTCGGTGGGCGTGCCCACGTCCACGGTGAGCGTCACGTCCGTCGTCGGCGTCGCCGCGGGGTAGTCCGAGGCGAGCCGCACGCGCACACCGCGCTCGGCCCAGTCCAGCGTCGAGGGCACCGGCAGGTTCACCAGCAGCTCGTCGCCGGCACGCGCGTACGCGAGCTCCCCGAGCCGGGCGTACGTCTCCAGCGCCGTGCCCACGCAGCACCACATGCAGGCGTCGCGCGTGGAGTAGACGCGGTAGTGCCCGGGCCGTGCGGGGGTGAAGTACACGAACCCGCCGTCGGGGTGCTGCGCGGACAGGACGTGGTTGACGAGCTGGCGCTCGGCCGCGTCCAGCAGCGTGACGTCGCCCGTCAGCGCGTAGAGCCGCCGCTCGACCTCGAGCATGTTGGCCGTGTTGCACGACTCCGGACCCTCGCGGTGGGTGACGTGGGCGCGGGCGTCGGGCGTGAAGTGCTCCGCCACCGAGTTGCCGCCGAACGCGAGCGTGCGGTGCGCCAGGACGGTCCGGACGAACGCCGCCGCGGCATCCGCCTCCCCGATCGCCGGCCACCCGACGACCTTGGCGACCTGCGTGTTGGCGTGCAGGCCGTCGAGCGCGTCACGGCCCTCGCGCAGGGGGGCCAGCAGCGACGCGTCGGCGAACCGGCGCGCGAGCGCGGCGTACCGCGGGTCGCCCGTGAGCTCGGCCAGGTCGCCGTACGCCTCGCACATGCCGCCGAACTCCGTGCGCAGCATGCGCGCGAACGCGGCGTCGTCGAGGCGGTCGGACAGCGCGACGCCCCAGTCCCCCAGCCGGACGGCGGCGGCGCGCGCCCGGGCGGCGGCGTCCACCGGGGCGTACCGGGCCGCGTCGATCAGCCCGGCGTACGTCTTGTGGACGTTGTACCAGGGCACCCACGCACCCCCGAGGTCGAACGTGCCGGCCTGCGCACCTCCCGACGCGACCGACTCCCACAGCGCCACGCCGCCGGGCACGCCGCCGACGTAGCCGGTGCCGAGCGCGTCCTGGCAGGCGACGAGCCCGTCGACGAGCGACCGGGCCAGGTCGGCCGCGCGCTCGTCGCCCGTCGCCGCCCACTGCAGGGCCGCCGCGGACAGGGCGTGCCCGCCGATGTGCCCGTCGAGCCCGATGGACTCCCAGCTGCCGTACGGCTCGGCTCGCGTCGGCAGGCCGGCCTCCCGCCGGAACGGCGCCAGGAGGCGGTCGGCATCCAGGCCGACGAGGTAGCGCAGGGCCGCGCGCTGCGCCGCGGCGAACGGCCCGTCCGTGAGCCGCACGGCGGTCAGCGGGAACGGCACGACGGCCGGCGTGCCGCCGGACGGCGCCCCCGACGACGGTGCACCGGGCGCAGGCGAGGGCGGGACGGAGGACGACGCGGCGACGGTGCTCACGGCCACAGCCTGGCACCTCGTCCCCGGTACGCACGAGTCCGGAGATCGATTTCACGGACGGCCCCCCGACGCCGCCCGCCCGTGGCAGCATGCCCCCATGAGCACGCACGCCCGCCCGACGCTGCTGGACGTGGCGCACGCCGCCGGCGTCTCGCGCGCCACGGCGTCGCGCGCGCTCGCCGGGCGGTCGAGCGTGGACCCGGTGCTCGCGCAGCGCGTGCGGGACGCGGCGGACGCGCTCGACTACCGCACCAACAGCGCGGCCCGCGCCCTGCGCAGCGGCGCGACCGGCTCGGTGGCCGTGGTGGCTCCCAGCAGCGAGCTCGAGGGGCAGGGCGGGCCGTTCGTCGGCGCGCCCCTGCGGGGGGCCACGGCCGTGCTGTTCGCGCGGTCCGTGCAGCCGGTCCTGCTCCTCGACGACGGGCGTGACCGCGCCCCGCTGCTGCGGTACCTGGCGGGCGGGCACGTCGACGCGGCGGTCGTCGTGCTCCAGCGCGAGTCGGAGCCCCTCTTCGCCGAGCTGGGCCCGCTGCCCGTGCCCGTCGTCTTCGTCGGCCGCCCCACCGCCGCCATGGACGACGCCCTGACCTCGGTGGACAGCGACAACTACGGCGGCGGCCGGATCGCGGCACGCGCGCTGCTGGAGGCCGGACGGCGGCGGCTGGCCACCATCGCCGGCCCCGGAGGCTACGCCCCCGCCGACGACCGCACCCGCGGGTTCCGGGACGAGCTGGCCGCATGGGGCGTCGCACCCGGGCCCGTGGTCCACGGGTCGTTCTCCATGTCGTCGGGGGCGTCGGCCGCGGCGTCGGTGCTGCGCCGTGACCCGCACGTGGACGGCGTGTTCGCGGGCTCCGACCTCATGGCGCTCGGTGCGCTGCGCGTGCTGGAGGCCGGGGGCCGCCGGGTGCCGGACGACGTCTCCGTCGTCGGGTTCGACGACACCGTGGTGGCGCAGACGTGCGACCCGCCGCTGACGTCGGTGCGCCAGCCGCTGCGCGAGCTCGGTGAGCGCGCGGCCGAGCTGGTGCTGGACACGCTGGACGACCCGACCGCGCCCGCGCAGCACGTGCTGCTGCCCACGACGCTCACGGTGCGCGAGTCCGTCTGACCCCCTGGCCAGGGGCGACCGCACGGGGTAGCGTCCTGAGAGATCGATCTCTCACCGATGCGAGATCCCCATGGGAAGGCTCCACGTGAAGCAGGCTCTGGTGGTCCGGGGCGGCTGGGACGGGCACGCGCCCGTCGCCGCGACGGACATGTTCATCCCCCACCTCGAGGCGACGGGGCACGCCGTCCGCGTCGTCGACACCCCCGAGGTGTACGTCGAGGACGCGATGGCCGACGTCGACCTGATCGTGCAGTGCTACACGATGGGCGAGGCGTCCGGCGAGGCCGTGGCCGGGCTCCGCAGGGCCGTCGCGGCCGGCACCGGCCTGGTCGGCTGGCACGGCGGCATCGCCGACTCGTTCCGCAACAGCTCCGACTACCTGCAGCTCATCGGCGGGCAGTTCGCCACGCACCCGTCCAAGCACCCCGACGAGTGCCACGGCGACCAGTCGGACAACTACCTGCCCTACACGGTCGACATGCTCCCGGCCGCCGCCGACCACCCGGTCACCGCGGGGATCGAGTCGTTCGAGCTCACCACCGAGCAGTACTGGGTGCTCACGGACGACCTCAACGACGTCCTGGCCACCACCACGCACCCCGCACCGCCGTGGCACCCCTGGCACCGCACCATCACCTGCCCGGCCGTCTGGACGCGGCAGTGGGGCGCGGGCCGCATCTGCGTCGTCACGCCCGGCCACAGCGTCGACGTGCTCGAGCACCCCAGCGTCCGCACGATGATCGAGAGGAGCATGGTGTGGGCGAGCCGCTGAGGGTCGGCGTCGTCGGCTGCGGCGTCATCTCGAACGCCTACCTGACGACCGCCGCGACCGCGCCGGACCTCGAGATCGTCGCCGTCGCCGACCTGGACCGCGCCCGCGCGGACACGACCGCGCAGCGCCACGGCGTCCGCGCGCTCGACCTGCCGGACCTGCTCGCGCACGACGACGTCGAGTGGGTCCTGGACCTGACGACACCCGCGGCGCACGAGGAGGTCGCGCTGGCGGCCATCTCGCACGGGCGGTCGGTCTACAACGAGAAGCCGTTCTGCGCGACGGTCGAGCAGGCGCAGCGCGTCCTCGACGCAGCCACGGCGGCCGGCGTCGCCCTGGGCGGGGCGCCCGACACCGTGCTCGGCACCGGGGTGCAGACGGCACGTCGCGTGGTCGAGTCCGGCGCCCTCGGCCGGCCCGTCGCCGCCACGGCCACCATGGCCTGCGGCGGTCACGAGGCGTGGCACCCGCAGCCGGACTTCTACTACGCACCCGGCGGCGGGCCGCTGCTCGACATGGGCCCGTACTACCTTTCGACGCTCGTGCACCTGCTCGGCCCGGTCACCGCGGTGCAGGGCGTGGCGACCCGGCCGCGCACCCACCGCACCATCGGCCAGGGGCCCCGCGCCGGCGAGCAGGTGCCCGTGGACGTCGCGACGCACGTGACCGCGCTCGTCGAGCACGCGTCGGGGGCCGTGACCACGCTGGTCATGAGCTTCGACGCCCCGGCGTCCCTCGCCCGCCCGATCGAGGTGCACGGCGAGGAGGGGTCGCTGCTGGTCCCCGACCCCAACCGGTTCGACGGCGACGTGCAGGTGCACGCGCGCGGCGACCAGTGGCGCACGGTGCCGCCGTCGGCCGGCTACACGAACGCCGGACGGGGCGCCGGGCTGGTGGACGCCGCCCGCAGCACCGACCGGCGCACCACGCGCGCGTCGGCGGACGTCGCGCTGCACGTGCTCGACACCATGCAGACGGTGCTGCGTGCCGCCGACACCGGCACCCGCCTGCCCGTCGCCAGCACCTGCGTGATCCCGTCCCTCGTCCCGCTCGCGGACCTGACCACCCCGGGGAGCCCCGACATGACCGCACCCGCACCCAGCGCCCGGGCTGCCTCGTGACCGCCGGCCGGCTCGGCGTCGGCATGGTCGGCCACGCGTTCATGGGCCTGGCCCACTCGCACGCCTGGCAGACCGCGCCCCGGTTCTTCGACCTGCCGCTGCGACCCGACCTCGCGGTCGTCGCCGGGCGCGACGCGCAGCGCACCGCGGCGGCCGCCGAGCGGCTCGGCTGGCGCTCGTCCACGACCGACTGGCGCACGCTGCTCGGCCGCGACGACGTCGACCTGGTCGACATCTGCACGCCGGGCGACACGCACGCGGAGATCGCGATCGCCGCGCTCGAGGCGGGCAAGCACGTGCTGTGCGAGAAGCCGCTGGCCAACTCGGTCGCGGAGGCCGAGGCGATGGTGGCCGCGGCCGCGGCCGCGCCCGGCCAGGTCGCGATGGTCGGGTACTCCTACCGCCGTGTGCCCGCGATCGCGCTGGCCCGGCGGCTGGTCGCCGAGGGACGCATCGGCACCGTCCGGCACGCGCGCGGACTGTACCTGCAGGACTGGCTGTCCGACCCCGCGACGCCGCTGTCGTGGCGGCTCGACAAGGCCACGGCCGGGTCGGGGTCGCTCGGCGACATCGGCGCCCACGTGATCGACCTCGTGCAGTTCGTCACGGGCGAGACCCTGACGGGTGTGTCGGCGCAGCTCGCGACGTTCGTCACCGAGCGGCCGGTCGCAGCGGAGTTCGGCGGGCTGTCGGGGGTCGGGGACGCGAGCGGCGCGACCGGTCCGGTCACGGTCGACGACGCGGCGGTGTTCACCTCACGTCTGTCCGGCGGCGGGCTCGCGCTGTTCGAGGCGACCCGGTTCGCGCTGGGGCGGCGCAACGCCATCCGCGTCGAGATCAACGGCACCGAGGGCTCGCTCGCGTTCGACTTCGAGGACATGAACGTCCTGCACGTGTACGACGCGCACGACCCGGCGGGCCTGCAGGGCTTCCGGCGCGTGTACGTCACCGAGCCCGAGCACCCGTACACGGGGAGCTGGTGGCCCACCGGCCACGGCCTGGGCTACGAGCACGCGTTCACGCACCAGGTCGTCGACCTCGTCGAGGGCATCGCCGCCGGCACGCACCCGGCGCCGACCTTCGCGGACGGCCTGCAGGTGCAGCGCGTGCTCGACGCGGTCGAGCGCTCGGCCGCCGACGACTGCCGCTGGACGCCCGTCGGGCCGTGACGGGACCCGCGGGAGCCACCCGGCCCCGCGGCGGAGCAGGGCGGCGGCCGGTCAGCGACCGACCGCCGCCCCCGCCCGCACGTCGTCGACGCCGCGGTTGGCCAACGCGTCCGCGCGCTCGTTGCCCGGGTCCCCGGCGTGGCCCTTCACCCAGACCCACGTGACGTGGTGGCGCTGCACCTCGGTGTCGAGTGCCTGCCACAGCTCCTTGTTCTTCACGGGCTTCTTGTCACCGGTGAGCCAGCCGTTGCGCTTCCACCCCGGCAGCCACTTGGTCAGGCCGTTCATGACGTACGTCGAGTCGACGTGCAGGGTCACCAGGCACGGCCGCCTGAGCGCGCGGAGGCCCTCGATGACGGCCGAGAGCTCCATGCGGTTGTTCGTGGTCGCGGCCTCGCCGCCCCACAGCTCCTTCTCCTGGTCGCCGAACCGCATCCAGGCCCCCCACCCCCCGACGCCGGGGTTGCCCTTGCAGGCGCCGTCGGTCCACATCTCCACGCGGGGCAGGTCGTCGGTCTCGCTCACGCGGACACGGTACTTCGCCGCGCGGCGGCGCGGCGCTCGGCGGTGCGGTGCTCAGCCCTCGCGGGAGGACTTGTCGGTCACCTGCTCGCGGACCACGCGGCGCAGCACCTTGCCGACCTGCGAGCGGGGCAGGTCCTTGAGCACGACGAGGCGACGCGGCAGGGCGTACCGCGCCAGGCGCGTCTCGCACCACTCCCGGACGGCCGCGAGGTCGATGCCCGCGCCGGAGCCGTCCTCGTGGAGCACGACGGCCGCGACCACGTGCTCACCCATGTCGCCCGCCGGCTCCCCGACGACCGCGACGTCGAGCACGCCCGGCATGCCGCGCAGGTGGTCCTCGACCTGGGAGGGGTACACCTTGAAGCCGCCGGTGACGATCATCTCCTTCATGCGGTCGACGAGGACGACCATGCCGTCGTCGTCGACGCGCACGACGTCACCGGTGCGCAGCCATCCGCCCTCGAGCAGCTGGTGCGCCGTCTCGTCGGGGCGCTGCCAGTAGCCCTGGAACACCTGCGGCCCGGAGATCAGCAGCTCACCCTGCTCGCCCGGCGGGACGTCGCGCGTCGGGTCCTCCTGGTCGACCACGCGGATGCGGGTGGACGGGAACGGCAGACCGAGGGACCCCGGACGTCGGTCGCGGCTCAACGGGTTGCCGAGCGCGACGGGCGAGGTCTCGGTCATGCCGTAGCCCTCGGAGACGATGCCGCCGGTGACCCGCTCCCAGCGCTCGGCCGTGGCGCGCGGCAGCGCCATCGCCCCGCTGATCGAGTACCGGAAGGACGTCAGGTCGGCGCCGGTCTCCTCGGCCGCCGCGGCCAGCCGGTCGAGCATCGGGGGAACGGCCGGGATGAACGTGCCCGGGCGGCGGCGCTGGGCCGCCAGCACACGTGCCGGGTCGAACGACGGCAGGACGACCAGGGTCGCGGCGATCCGCACGGCGTACGTGAGGCACAGCGTCAGGCCGAAGGCGTGGAAGAACGGCAGGACGCCGTAGACGACCTCGGTGCCGGGCTCGTGCTGCGTCCAGGTCTGGCCCTGCAGCGCGTTGGCGACGAGGTTGCGGTGGCTGAGGACGGCGGCCTTGGGTGTGCCGGTGGTGCCGCCGGTGTACTGCAGCAGCGCGGTGTCCGACGCCACGGGTGCCTCGGACGGCCGCAGCGGCTCCGCGGCCGCCACCAGGCGGTGCCAGTGCGGGACGCCGGCGGGCACGGGCCCGCGCATCGCCGCACGCGTGGTGCGCGCCTTGGCGACGGGCAGCTTCAGCGCCCAGCGCGCGGTACGCGGCAGGTCGGCCGAGAGGTCGACGGCCACGACGTGACGCAGCTCCGTGCGGTCCTGGGCCTCGAGGACCCGCGGCACGGCCTGCTCCCAGACGATCGCCACGGTGGCCCCGGAGTCGGCCAGCTGGTGCGCCAGCTCGTCCGACGTGTAGGTGGGGTTGTGCTCCACGACGACGGCGCCGAGGCGCAGGACCGACCAGAAGGCGACGATGTGCGACGTGCAGTTGGGCATGACGAGGGCGACCCGGTCCCCCGCGCGTACGCCGAGGTCGTGCAGGGCGCGGGTGCCGCGGTCGACCTGGGCGCCGAGCTGGCGGTACGTGGTGGCCTGACCCAGGAAGTCGACGGCGACGCGGTCCGGGTGGTCACGCAGGACGCGGTCGAGCGTCGCCGTGAGCGGCTCGTCAGGGATCTCGATGTCGCGGGGCACACCCTGCGGCCAGGCGGCAGGCAGGTCAACGGGCGCGGAGGGAGACGTCACTACGCCACGGTAACTTACGTGACCGTAGGTTACCGTGACGTACGTCCCCCGACGACGAAGATCACGCCCCTCCCCGAGCGCGTCCCGGAGCCGTGGCAGGATCACCGGGTGCCCGACATCGCCACCGGCCCGGTCGTCCCTCCCGAGATCCCGAGCGGCCTGCCCGGCGAGGAGGTGCCCGTCCCCGACGCGGTGACGCGGGTCGCCGCCGGCGCACCCGTCGAGGCGGTGTGGGTCAACGCCGTCGGCGGCGTGACGTTCCGCGTCGGTGACGACCGGTACGTGAAGTGGGCACCCGTCGGCGTGCCGGAGCTGGACCTCGCGGCGGAGGCCCTGCGCCTCACGTGGGCGCGGCAGCTCACCCCCGTCCCGGAGGTCCTCGACCTGGGTGCCGACGACGCGGGCACCTGGCTCGTCACCGCGGCGATCGACGCCCGCAGCGCCGTCGTCCCCCCGTGGTCGTCGCGCCCGGCGCAGGCCGCCGCGGCCATCGGCGAGGGCCTGCGTGCCCTGCACGACGCCCTGCCCGTGGGCGACTGCCCCTTCGACTGGTCGGCACGGTCCCGCGTCGAGCGCGCCCTGGAGCACCTCGCCGCCGGCGACACCCCTGCCGGGTGGTCCCCGGAGCACCGTCACCTGAGCGCCGACGAGGCCCGCGCGCGGCTCCTGGACGTGCCACCCGTGGACCGGCTCGTCGTCTGCCACGCCGACGCCTGCGCACCGAACACCCTGATCGGCGACGACGGGCGCTGGGCCGCGCACGTCGACCTGGGCCGTCTCGGCGTCGCCGACCGCTGGGCCGACCTCGCGGTCGCCGCGTGGAGCACCGGCTGGAACTACGGCCCCGGGTACGACACCACGGTCTACGAGGCCTACGGCGTCGAGCCGGACGACGACCGCATCGCGTACTACCGGCTGCTGTGGGACGCCTCCTGAGGCTCGGCACGACGCCCGGCGGGCGTGCGAGGATCGCCCGGTGCCCTCCCCCGACGTCACCCTGACCGACCGCCTGCCCACCGGTGACGCCGCGCACGACCCCGACGCGCTGTACGAGGTGTTCACCGCCTGGGCCACGGACCAGGGCCTGACCCTGTACCCGCACCAGGAGGAGGCGCTGCTCGAGCTGCTGACGGGCGCGCACGTCATCCTGTCGACGCCGACAGGCTCCGGGAAGTCCCTGGCGGGCGTCGCCGCCCACGCGGTCGCGCTCGCCCAGGGCCGCCGCTCGTACTACACCGCGCCGATCAAGGCGCTGGTCAGCGAGAAGTTCTTCGCGCTCGTCGACGTGTTCGGCTCCGCCAACGTCGGCATGGTCACGGGCGACTCCGCCATCAACGCCGACGCGCCCATCGTGTGCTGCACGGCCGAGATCCTCGCCAACCAGGCCCTGCGCGACGGCCCGGACGCCGACGTCGGCCTCGTCGTGATGGACGAGTTCCACTACTACGCCGACCCGCAGCGCGGCTGGGCGTGGCAGGTGCCGCTGCTGGAGCTGACGCGCACCCAGTTCCTGCTGATGTCCGCCACGCTCGGCGACGTCTCGTTCTTCGTCGAGGACCTCACCCGGCGCACCGGGCGCGAGGTCGCCGTCGTCGCCAACACCGAGCGGCCCGTGCCCCTGACGTTCGCGTACTCGGTGGAGCCGCTGCACGAGCTGCTCGACGAGCTGGTCACCACCCGGCGCTCCCCGGTGTACGTCGTGCACTTCACGCAGAAGGAGGCCGTCGAGCGGGCGCAGTCGCTGCTGTCGACGCCCCTGGCGAGCCGCGAGCAGCGCGACGCGATCGCCGCCGAGCTCGGCGGCTTCCGGTTCGGCCCCGGGTTCGGCAAGACCCTGTCGCGGCTGCTGCGCCACGGCGTCGGCGTGCACCACGCGGGCATGCTGCCCAAGTACCGCCGCGTCGTCGAGCGCCTCACGCAGAAGGGCCTGCTGCCCGTCGTGTGCGGCACCGACACCCTGGGTGTCGGCATCAACGTGCCCATCCGCACGGTCGTGCTCACGAGCCTGGTGAAGTACGACGGCGTGCGGATGCGGCACCTCACGGCGCGCGAGTTCCACCAGATCGCCGGACGGGCCGGGCGCGCCGGGTTCGACACGGTCGGCGAGGTCGTCGTGCAGGCGCCCGACCACGTCATCGAGAACCGCAAGGCCCTGGCCAAGGCCGGGGACGACCCGCGGAAGCAGAAGAAGATCGTCCGCAAGCAGGCGCCGAGCGGGCACGTGAACTGGACCGACAAGACGTTCGAGCGGCTGCGCGACGCCCCGCCCGAGCCGCTGACGTCGAGCTTCCAGGTGTCGCACGCGATGGTCCTGCACGTGCTGCAGCGCGGCCGCGACGGCCGTGGCGACCCGGTGGCCGTCATGACGCACCTGCTCACCGACAACCACGAGCCGGCGGGCGCGCGGTCACGCCACGTGCGACGCGCCGTCGACGTCTACCGGTCGCTGCGCGCCGGGGGCGTCGTGGAGCGCCCGTGGGTCGACGACCCCGCGGCGCCCGGCGGACGCCGTCGCACCGTGCGGCTCGTGGCGGACCTGCCCGCGACCTTCGCGCTCGACCAGGCGCTCTCGCCGTTCGCGTACGCCGCGCTGGACCTGCTCGACCCGCAGGACCCGGGCTACGCGCACGACGTCGTCTCCGTCATCGAGGCCACCCTGGACGACCCGCGCCAGGTGCTCGCCGCGCAGGAGAACAAGGCCCGCGGCGAGGCCGTGGCGGCGATGAAGGCCGAGGGCCTGGAGTACGACGAGCGGATGGCGCTGCTCGAGGGGGTCACGTACCCCCGCCCCCTGGCGGAGCTGCTGGAGGCCACGTTCGCGACGTACCGGCGCACCAACCCGTGGGTCGCCGACCTCACGCTGTCCCCCAAGTCCGTGGTCCGCGAGATGCACGAGCGCGCCGCGACGTTCGCCGAGTACGTGCAGCTGTACTCGCTGGACCGCACCGAGGGCGTGCTGCTGCGCTACCTGGCCGACGCCTACCGTGCGTTGCGCCGCACGGTCCCGGAGGACCGCCGCACCGAGGAGCTCGAGGAGCTCATCGCGTGGCTCGGGGACCTGGTGCGCCGCACGGACTCCAGCCTGCTCGACGAGTGGGAGCGGATGTCCGACCCGGACGCCGCGCTGGAGGCGGACGACGCGGACTCCGAGGACGCCCCGCCGCCGCCCGTCACCGCCGACCCGCGGGTGTTCCGGGCGCTCGTGCGCGGCGCGCTGTTCCGGCGCGTCGAGCTCGCCGCCCGCGAGCGCTGGGGTGCGCTCGCCGCACTCGGTGACGTCGACGCCGAGGGCGCGCCGTGGGACGCCGACCGCTGGGCCGACGCGATCGAGCCCTACTTCGACGACCACGACGAGATCGGGACGGGCCCGGCCGCCCGCGGGCCGGGCCTGTTCCAGGTGACGCCGGGCACCGCCGCGGACGCGCACGGACCCGCCGCCGGCACGTGGCACGTCCGCCAGGTCCTCGACGACCCGGCGGGCGACCACGACTGGCGCATCGACGCCCTCGTCGACCTCGCCGCGTCCGACGAGGTGGGCGAGGTCCGCCTGCGCGTCCTCGACGTCGGGCCGCTCTGAGACGCACCGGTCGGCGGTCCGGTGCTCCGTCGGCACAGGTCAGGGCGGATCAGGGCCGGGTCAGGGCAGGCTGTCCTGCGGTGACATCCCCGGATCCCCGTGCCACCGTGGGGACATGTCGACGACGGCCACCCGACTCGCGGGGCTGGTGATGTGGCGCGGCGCTCAGCGCCGCGGCCGGCAGCGCGCCACGTCCTCGCCCCACGTCTCGTCCGCGGGCCTCAACTGGCTGCGGGCGGGCGTGCTCGGCGCGAACGACGGGATCGTCTCCGTCGCCGCCACCGTCGTCGGGGTCGCCGGGGCGGCCGCGCCCACGAAGACCATCGCACTGGCGGGCGGGGCGGCGCTCGTCGCCGGCGCGCTGTCGATGGCCTCCGGCGAGTACGTGTCGGTGAGCAGCCAGCGGGACGCGGAGCGCGTCGCGGCGTCCGCCGGGAGGCCGATCGGTGAGCCCGACGACTTCACGAACCCGTGGCACGCGGCGCTCGCGTCCCTCGTCGCGTTCACCGTCGGCGGGCTCGTGCCGCTGCTCGTGGTCCTCGCGCCGTGGTCCGTCGCCGCTCGTGTCCCGGTGACGTTCGGGTCGGTCGTCGTGGCGCTGGTCCTGACCGGGTGGGCGTCGTCCCGGTTCACCGGCGCCTCCCGCACGCGCTCGATCCTGCGGAACGTCCTCGGCGGGTCCCTCGCGATGGCCGTGACCTACGGCGTGGGCGCCGTCGTGGGCGTCCGGCTCTGACGCCTACCCTGGGCGGGTGGCCAGGAAGGACGCGCGCACGGGCGCCGGGACCCCCGCCCTCGTCGCGCTCGCCGCGGCGGGCGTGCCGCACACCGCGCACACCTACGAGCACGACCCCGCGACCGGCCTCGGCTACGGCCTGGAAGCCGCGCACGTGCTGGGCGTGCCTCCCGAGCAGGTCTTCAAGACCCTGGTCGCCGAGGTGGACGGTGCGCTGACCGTCGCGGTGGTGCCGGTGACCGGCCGGCTCGACCTCAAGGCGCTGGCCGCGGCGGTCGGCGGCAAGCGAGCGGCGATGGCGGACCCGCACGCCGCCGAGCGCGCCACGGGCTACGTCGTCGGCGGCATCTCGCCGCTCGGGCAGCGCACCCGGCTGCGCACCGTCGTCGACGAGACCGTCTGGCTGTTCGACACCGTCCTGGTCTCCGGCGGCCGGCGCGGGCTGGACGTCGAGCTGGCCCCCGACGACCTCGTGCGGCTCACCGACGCGGTCGTCGCGGACGTCGCCCGCGGCTGAGCCCCGTCAGCGCCCGTAGGCCGCGAACGCGCGGTCCGTCGGCACGATCTGCTTGCCCAGCGGCACCAGGGACACGGGGATCAGCTTGAGGTTCGCGATGCCCATGGGGATGCCGACGATCGAGACGAACAGCGGGATCGCCGTCGCCACGTGCCCGACGGCCAGCCAGATGCCGGCCACGAGCACCCAGATCACGTTCCCGATCGTCGACAGCGCCCCCGCGGTCGGCTTCTCGACGACGGTCCGCCCGAACGGCCACAGCACGTAGCTGGCGATGCGGAACGACGCGATGCCGAACGGGATGGTCACGATCAGCACGCAGCACACGATGCCGGCGGCCACGTAGCCCAGGGCGAGCCAGGCGCCGGCGAACACCAACCAGATGACGTTCAGCAGGGTCTTCACGGTCCTACCGTGCCACGGCGTGGGGCCACCCCGGCACCCGGAAGGTCCCTGACCGGACCCTGGTTCCTCAGTTCAGCGACGCGTCGTCCGGCGCGGTGGACAGCAGCGCGAGGTCCCCCGGCTGACGGCGCAGCACCCGCCGCCACAGCCCGCCGGGGTCCGGTGTGAAGACGTCGCCCGGCACGTGGTCGACCACGAACCAGCCGCCCGCCTCGATCTCCTCGTCGAGCTGCCCGGCGGACCAGCCCGCGTACCCGATGAAGACGCGCAGCGCCCGGACGGCGTCGACGACGAGCACCGGCGGCGCGTCCAGGTCGACCACGGCGAGCCGGTCGCCCAGGTGCCGCACGCCCGGCGGCGTCTCGCCGTCCGCGACGTCCGCCAGTGCCAGCGCGGTGTCCCGCGCCACGGGGCCGCCCTGGAACAGCCGGCTCGGCGCGCTCAGGTGCGGCTGCCACTGCGGCAGCACCGACGTCGCGTCGACCTCCAGCGGGTGGTCGAGCACCACCCCCAGAGCGCCCTCCCCGGCGTGCTCGAGCACGAGCACGACGCTGCGCCGGAAGCTGCGGTCGCGCAGTCCGGGCGTCGCGACGAGCAGCCTTCCCGTGCACCCCTCCACCCCGTCAGCATGCGACCGGCCGGGTCGGGTCCGCCACACGGGCGAGGGCGCGGCGGCGGGTTTCGCCCGCGCGGCCGGCGCCGCGGGGCTGCCGGCTCCGCCCCGGCGCCGCCGGGCGGGTACCGTCGGGGGTCGTGAGCAGCGAGGACGTCACGCGCCGGCTGGCGCAGGTGCAGGACCGGGTCGCCGCTGCGTGCGTCGCGGCCGGCCGCCCCCCGGGTGCGGTGCAGGTGCTGCTGGCGTCGAAGACGATGGACGTCGCCACGGTCCGCGCGGCACTGGCGGCCGACGCGGCGGCGCGGGCCGCCGGCTCGGGGACGCCGCCGGTGCTGCTGGGCGAGAACCGTGTGCAGGAGCTCACGGCGAAGGCCCCGGCCCTGGTGGACCTCTCCCCCACGTGGCACGTCATCGGCCCGCTGCAGTCGAACAAGGTGACGGCGGCGCTGCGGTGGGCGTCGGCCGTCGAGTCGGTGGCCGACGAGGTCCTCGCCCGCCGCCTGTCCGACCGCGTCCGGGACCGCCCGGAACCGCTCGAGGTGTGGGTCCAGGTCAACGTGTCGGGTGAGGCCACCAAGCACGGCGTCACGCCGGGCGCCGCACCGGACCTGGCGGCGCGGGTCGCCGCCCTGCCCGGCCTGCGGCTCGCCGGCTTCATGACCATCGGCGCGCGCAGCGACGACGAGCGCGTGGTCCGCGACGGGTTCGCCCGGCTGCGGGCCGTGCGCGACGAGGTGGTGGCCGGCGGCGCCCCCGGCACGGGCCACGCGCACGGTCTCTCGATGGGCATGAGCGGGGACCTCGAGGCCGCCGTCCTGGAGGGATCCACCCTCGTGCGCCTCGGCACCGCCGTGTTCGGGGCGCGGCGCCCGGCCGCCGGGACTGTCGCGTGACGTCCGGCCACCGGTTCCCCCGGTGGGTCTACGGCGTGGGCAGCGAGCCCGACGCCCGGTTCTCGCTGGCCAACGAGCGCACGTTCCTGGCCTGGGCGCGCACGGGGCTGGCGCTGCTCGCCGGCGGTGTCGCGCTCGAGGCGCTCGACCTGCCCGTGGAGCCGCACCTGCGGCTGGCGGCCGCCGTCGTGCTCATCGCCCTGGGCACGCTGGCACCCGGCGTGGCCTGGTGGGGGTGGTGCCGCACGGAGCGGGCGATGCGCCGGGGCGAGCCGCTGCCCTCGCCCGTGGGCTTCGGCCTGCTCGTGGCGGGCGTCGCCGTGGCCGGTGTGCTCGTGCTCGTCGGTCTGCTGCGGGCATGACCTCCTCGCTCGCCGCCGAGCGCACGGCGCTGGCCTGGCGGCGCACCGCGCTCGGGCTGGTGGCCGGCTCCGTGGCGGCCGGACGGCTGCTCTCCGAGGCGTGGGGCGTCGCGGCGTGGGGCGTCGCCGCGGCCGGGACGGCGCTCGCGGTGGTGCTGCTGCGGGCGGCGCGTCGCCGCCGCACCGGCGTGCACGACGCGCACCCGCGGACCACGGCTGCGGCGCGGTCCGTCGGGCGCGACCCCGGCGGACGCCTCGTCACCGCCTGCGCCGCCGCACTGGTGCTGCTGGGCGCCGCGGCGCTCGTCGTCGTCCTGACGTGGGGCGCGTGAGCAGCACCGGACGACGGGCCTGCACCCGGGTCAGGGCACGCGGGCCGTCCACGCGGGGTCGGAGAACTTGGTGACCATGAGCTCGCGCGCCCGGGCCAGCTCGTCGGGCCGCAGCTCGTCGTCGACGGTGCGGTACCGGGACCGGAAGTGCGCGATGAAGGCGTCGATCACCTGCTCGCGCGGCAGCCGGGTCTGCGAGCGCACCGGGTCCACGCGCTTGTTGGCTGACCGGGTGCCCTTGTCGGACAGCTTCTCGCGACCGACCCGCAGCACCTCGAGCATCTTGTCCGCGTCGATGTCGTAGGCCATCGTCACGTGGTGCAGCACCGCGCCGCTCGCCAGGCGCTTCTGCGCCGACCCGGCGATCTTGCCGGCGGGTGAGGCGATGTCGTTCAGGCCGCTCGTGGTGGCGACGACGCCGACGTCCGCCAGCGCCCCCAGCACCCAGTCGTTGAGGAACGCGTAGGAGTCCTCGAAGGACATCCCGTCCACCAACGACCCGGGCACCACCAGCGAGAACGTGATGCAGTTGCCGGCCTCCATGAACATCGCGCCGCCCCCGGAGATGCGCCGCACCACCGTCACGCCGTGCCGCGCGGCCGCCTCGGAGTCCACCTCGTTGCGCAGCGACTGGAACGAGCCGATGACGACGGCCGGCTCCTGCCACTCCCAGAACCGCAGGGTCGGGCCACGGCGCCCGGCCGCGAGCTCCTCCGTGAGCACCTGGTCCAGGGCCGTGTGCAGCGCCGGGGGCAGCGGACCGGGGTGCAGCAGGGCGAACTCGTGGTCCGACCACGCGGTGGACAGCCCGAGCGCGCGCCGCACCGCGAGCGCGACGGCGCGGGTGTCGAAGCCGACCATCGCGACGGGGCCGGCGATGCGGCCCTGGTCGACGGCCAGCCGCAGGGCGTCGTCGACGACGCGGACGAGCTGGGCGACCGGAGCGTCCCGCGGCGTCCCGTCGAGCGCGGCGGACATCACCCCCAGCGCCTCGTCCGGCTCGAGGAAGAAGTCTCCCGACAGGCTCACGTCCCGCAGCAGACCGTCGACGACGTCCAGGTCGACGACGACGAGCTTGCCACCGGGGACCTTGTACTCACCGTGCACGCGTCCACCCTAGGCGCGGACGGGCCCGACCCGTCCCGCAGGCTGCTCCCGAGCGCTCAGGGCAGTGCGCGGACCGCGGACAGCGCCCGCTGCTCGACCATCGCGCTGAGCTCGGCGGGCGTCCCGAGCGCGGCCTGCGCGTCGTCCCGCGCCTCGGCGCGCAGGGCGGTCGCCGTCCACGTGACGATCGCGTTGCCCACCAGGACGTGGCCCGTCGTCTGCTGCCGGGTCTCGTCGTCCTCACCCGTCCGCACGGTGATCTCCTGCACGATCGCGGGGAACACGCCCTGCCCCTCGAGCGCCGGCTCGGCGGTCCACGTGGTGCGGCCGCCGTCCGCGTCGAGCAGCGCGTACCGCGGGCACTCGTCGACCACCGTGACGAGCGCACGGAACGACGCCCGTGCCGCGGCCGCGTCGAGCAGCACGACGACGTCCTCGACGAACGTCATCTCCTCGTTGCCCCACGCCGTGGCGTCGTGGTGCGTCGGCGCCGTCCCGACCACGGTGACGGCGGTCGTGCACGACTCCGGGTCGACGCGCGACCCCTCGGGCAGGCCCCACGGCACCGTGCCCGGCTCGACCCGGCGCGTGACGCCGTCCACGGCCGCGGGGACCTTGCTCTCCAGGTCCGCGGACGTCGCCAGGAGGCTGGCCGCCGTGGTCTCGTCGAACACGGCGTCGGCACCCGGCACGGGCGCGGGCGTGGTCACCGTCGGCGCGGCCGACGGGCTCGCGGCCGGCGTGGGGGTGGTGACCGCCGTCGGCGACGGCGCCACCGGGACCGCCGGGGGGTCGGAGACCCACGGGCGCCAGACCAGCACGATCACCACCACGACGGCGACGACGCCCAGCCACCACCAGCGGCCGGTGCGGCGTCCCGGCCGACTCGCCGGCTCGTCACCCCCGCCCGGCGCGTCCGAGGGCGTCCTCGGGGCGTCGGACGACTCGGGGGCGGTGCCGGACACGCGGGGGCTCCTCTCGATGCTCGGGCCTCGATGCCATCCCCGAGGCTAGGCGGTGCGCGCGCCCCCTGCGCGACGACCCGCTGGTGGGCGACGTGTCAGCGCGGGGCGACACCGCGGTTGCGCAGACCCCAGATCGCGGAGTCGGTGAGCGCCTCCCACGACGCCTCGATGAGGTTGGGGCCCACCCCCACCGTGCTCCAGGACGTCTGGCCGTCGGTGCTCTCGATGAGCACGCGCGTCACCGCGTCCGTGCCCTGCATCTGGTCGAGGATCCGGACCTTGAAGTCGATGAGCTCGAAGTCCTCGAGCTCGGGGTACACCCGCGTCAGCGCGAGGCGCAGCGCGTGGTCGAGCGCGTCCACGGGGCCGTTGCCCTCGCCCGTGCGCACGACGCGCTCGCCGCCCGCGTGCAGCTTGACGGTCGCCTCCGCGGTCGCGGCCGCACCGCGGCTGCCGTTGCGCTCGACGATGGTGCGCCACGACTCGACGCGGAAGTACGCGGGCCGCGCCCCCTCGAGCTCCTCGACGAGCAGCAGCTCGAAGGAGGCGTCGGCGGCCTCGTACGTGTACCCGTTGGCCTCGGCGTCCTTCACGCGGTTCGTGACGCGCGACAGGACGTCGGGGTGCGCGGCGAGGTCGATGCCGAGCTGCCGGCCCTTGAGCTCGATCGACGCGCGACCCGCCATGTCGGACACGAGCATCCGCATGTCGTTGCCGACGAGCTCGGGGTCGGTGTGCTGGTACAGGTCCGGGTCGACCTTGATGGCCGACGCGTGCAGCCCCGCCTTGTGCGCGAACGCGCTGGCACCCACGTACGGCTGCCGCGCGAACGGCGAGATGTTCGTGATCTCGCTGATGGCGTGCGCGATGCGCGTGAGCTCGGCGAGCCCGCCGGGGCCCCCGGGCTCCCGTGCGAGCACGGGACGGCCGAGCTTCAGCTCGAGGTTGGCCACCACGGACAGCAGGTCCGCGTTGCCCGTGCGCTCGCCGTAGCCGTTGACGGTGCCCTGCACGTGCACGCACCCCGCGTCGACCGCGGCCAGGGTGTTGGCCACCGCGCAGCCCGAGTCGTTGTGCGCGTGCATCCCGAGGACCGCGTGCGGACCGACCGCGGCGCGCACGTCGGCGACGACGTCGCGCACCCAGTCGGGCAGCATGCCCCCGTTCGTGTCGCACAGGGCGACGACCTCCGCGCCCGCCTCGAACGCCGCGACCACGGCGCGCCGGGAGAAGCCGGGGTCGTACCGGAAGCCGTCGAAGAAGTGCTCGGCGTCGACGAACACCCGCCGGCCCTCGCGCGCCAGGAACCTGACGGTGTCCTGGATCATCGCCAGGCCCTCGTCGGGCGTGGTGCGCAGCGCGCGCTCGACGTGCCGCACGTCGCTCTTGGCCACGAGCGTGACGACGGGCGCCTCGGAGTCGAGGAGCGCGCGCACCAGCGGGTCGTCGGTGGCGCGGACACCCGCCTTGCGGGTCGCGCCGAACGCCGCGAGCTCGGCGTTGCGCAGGTCCAGCTCCTTGGCGGCGCGCTTGAAGAACTCGGTGTCCTTGGGCACGGCGCCCGGCCAGCCGCCCTCGATGAACCCGACCCCCAGCGCGTCGAGCATCGGGGCGATCGCGAGCTTGTCCGCGACCGAGAGGTTGATCCCCTCCTGCTGGGCCCCGTCGCGCAGGGTCGTGTCGTAGACGTGGAACGTCGCGGGCGCGGCCGGCGGCTGCGGCGCGGGTGCCGGGGACTGGGTCACGTGGGCTCCTCGGTGCGGGGCGGGCGGGCGACGGCGGGACGGACCGGCGGCGGGTGGTGCCGGTGCCTGGTCGTCGTCTCGTGCGGGCGGGGGTGGTGCCCGTGCACGTGCGGACCAACAAAAAGACCCCCCGGGGTACGGGAGGTCTGCGCGTCGGCGGGTGGGCCGACGCGCTAGGCGATGATGAGCGTGAAGCGGGTCACAGGGTGATGGTGGCACAGCCGGGTGGCGCGCGGCACCCCGTCCATCATGCGGACGAGTGGTCCGCGGGCCCGAGGGGGACGCCGAACCGGGACGTTCCGGTGCCGAACGGTCAGCGCATCGCTAGCGTGTGCCGGGACGTCACGCGCCCGCGCGTCCCGACGTCCCGTGCGAGACAGGAGCCGACGATGTCGATCCCCCCTCCGGAGCGGCCGCAGGACGAGCCGACCCGCCGCTACCCGGCAGTGCCCCCGGCGGCCGCCGCCCCGCCGCCCGGCGTGGCCCCGGCCGCCGTGCCCGTGGGGACGGCGCCCGCGGGCACGGTACCCGCGGGCACGGTGCCCGCGGGCACGGTACCGGCGGCCGGGGTCCCCGTGGCGGGGACGGGCGGGGCCACGGCGCGCGTCGAGACCCGCCTGACGGTGGAGACGGGTCGGTTCTGGGCCGGCGCCGCCGCCACGGCGCTGGTCGCGGCGCTCGTCGGTGTGGTCGGCGTGATCGTGCTGGAGCAGATCCTGCGCATCGACCTGGTCTTCCGCGACCCCTTCGGCACCGGGTCGGCCATGAGCGCCTACGTGCTCGGCGGCGTGGTCAGCGCGGTGGCCGCGGCCGCCCTGCTCCAGCTGCTCGTGCTGACCACGCCGCGGCCGCGGGCGTTCTTCGGCTGGATCGTCGGGCTGGCGACCGTCGTGGCGACGCTCCTGCCTCTGACGTGGACGGACCAGGTCGGGTCCGCCCTGGCCTCCGGGATCGTCAACCTGCTGATCGGGGTGGCCGTCTGGTCGTTGCTCAACGGCGTGCTCGGCTGGACCGTGCGGCGGGTCCCCGCCTGACGCGCGGCGCCCGCGGACGACGAGGGGTGGGGCCCCCCGGGGGGGGGGCCCCCCCCGGGGCGGGCCCGGGGCCGGCCGCCCCACCGGGCCCCACACCCGGCC
>NZ_JAFMUZ010000005.1:0-78185 GCF_017353535.1 Cellulomonas sp. zg-ZUI22
CGGGCGGGCGGGCGGGGCGGGCGGCGGGGGGGGGGCGGGCCCGGGGGCGGGCCCCCACCCCTCGTGCGAGGTCCGGGTCCGTCAGACCAGGCGGCGCATCCAGCCGTGCGTGTCCGCCGCGCGCCCGTACTGGATGTCGGTGAGCTGCTCACGGATGCGCATGGTCACCGGTCCGGCCTGGCCGTCGCCCACGACGAGGTCGAAGTCGTCGCTCGCGAGCCGCCCGATCGGCGTCATGACGGCCGCCGTCCCGCACGCGAACACCTCGCTGACGCTGCCGTCCGCCAGGCCGCGGCGCAGCTCGTCGAGCAGCACGGGCCGCTCCGCGACCTCGTGCCCCGCCTCCTGCAGCAGCGTGAGGATCGACGAGCGCGTCACGCCCTCGAGGATCGTGCCGGAGACCGCCGGGGTCACCACGGAGCCGTCCGCGTGGACCACGACGACGTTCATGCCGCCCAGCTCCTCGAGCTGGGTGCCGGTCCGGTCGTCGAGGAAGCAGACCTGCTCGAAGCCCTTGGCGTACGCCTCCTGCTGGGGCAGCAGGCTGGCGGCGTAGTTGCCGCCGCACTTGGCCGCGCCCGTGCCGCCGGCACCGGCGCGGTGGTACTCACGCGACACCCAGATCGACACCGGCTGCACCCCGCCCGGGAAGTACGGGCCGACGGGCGAGGCGATGACGAGGAACTCCGCCTCGAGCGAGGCCCGCACACCCAGGAAGGGCTCCGAGGCGTACATGAAGGGACGCAGGTAGAGGCTGGCCTCCTCCCCCGTCGGCACCCAGGCCCGGTCCACCTCGACCAGGGCGCGGATCGCCCCGAGGAAGTCCGCCTCGGGCAGCTCCGGCAGGGCGAGCCGCCGCGCCGACCGCGTGAACCGTGCCGCGTTGGCCTCCGGCCGGAAGGACCAGACGCTGCCGTCGGGGTGGGCGTACGCCTTGAGGCCCTCGAAGATCTCCTGGCCGTAGTGCAGGACCGCGGTCGCGGGGTCGAGCTGCAGCGGCCCGTACTTCTCCACGCGCCGCCCGGTCCAGCCGTCGGTGTGGGTCCACGAGATGCGGGCCATGTGGTCGGTGAAGACCGTGCCGAACTGCGGCGAGGCGAGCGCGGCCGCGCGCTGCTCGTCGGGGACGGGCGCGTCGGTGCGGTGGAGCTGGAAGGTCTCGGACGAAGGGGTCGTCAGGGTGCTCATCAGGGGGCCTTTCACCAGGGTCGACGTCGACGGTACCGGTGCGGACGGCCGGGAGGACAGGTGCACGCGTCGCCTGCGGACCACGGGACGCGCGGGCCGGGCCGGCCCCGCAGGGCGTCAGCCGGCGACGCGGGCGGCGAGGTCCTTGCCCACCTCGGCCGTCGACCGTACTCGCTCGCTCGCACCGCGCTCGGCGAGGTCGGCGGCCACGGCGGCCTCGACCCGCCGGGCCGCGTCGGCCTGGCCGACGTGGTCCAGCAGCATCGCGACGGACAGCACCGTGGCCGTCGGGTCGGCCTTGCCCTGGCCCGCGATGTCCGGCGCGGAGCCGTGGACGGGCTCGAACATGCTCGGTGCGGTGCGGTCGGGGTTGATGTTGGCGGAGGCGGCCAGGCCGATGCCGCCGGTGATCGCCGCGGCGAGGTCCGTGAGGATGTCGCCGAACAGGTTGTCGGTCACGATGACGTCGAACCGCGCGGGATCCGTCACCAGGAAGATCGTGGCGGCGTCGACGTGCAGGTAGTCGACCGTGACGTCGGGGAACTCGGCGTTGACCGCCTCGACCGTGCGCCGCCACAGGTGCCCCGCGTGCACGAGGACGTTGTGCTTGTGCACGAGCGTGAGCTTCTTGCGCGGGCGGGCCGCGGCACGCGCGAACGCGTCGCGCACCACCCGCTCCACGCCGAACGCCGTGTTCACGCTGACCTCGTTCGCCACCTCGTGCGGCGTGCCGACGCGGATGGCACCGCCGTTGCCGACGTACGGCCCCTCGGTGCCCTCACGGACGACGACGAAGTCGACGTCGCCGGGGTTCGCCAGCGGGCTGGTCACGCCGGGGAACAGCTTGCCCGGACGCAGGTTGACGTAGTGGTCGAGCGCGAACCGCAGCGTCAGCAGCAGGCCGCGCTCGAGGACGCCGGACGGCACGCTCGGGTCGCCGATCGCGCCGAGCAGGATCGCGTCGTGCGTGCGGATGGCGGCGAGGTCCTGGTCGGTCAGCGTCTCGCCCGTGGCGTGCCAGCGGCGCGCGCCGAGGTCGAAGTCGGTGGTGCGCACGGTGGTGCCGGTGCCGTGCAGCGCCTGCTCCAGCACCAGAAGGCCCTGCTCGACCACCTCCGTCCCGATGCCGTCGCCGGCCACGACGGCCAGGTTCAGGGTGGAGGACGAGGTGGTGTCGGTCATGCGCTCATCCTAGCGCCGCGTCCATCCCTCGGGATGCGCGTCTCACGTGGCGATCAGTCGACCGGCGGCGTGGGTCCGGTCCGAGGGTAGACGAGCTCGAACCGCTCGATCACCACGTCCATCGTCGGGGAGAACCCCGCATCGCCCAGCACACGGCGCCAGTAGACCTCGTGCTCCCGCCGCCACGACTCCAGCGACAGGTCGTCCTCGCCCTCGGCTGCCGCGTGCTCGGCGTCCACCTGGTCGAAGGGCACCACCGCGACCTCCGTCGTCCGCAGCAGCGCACGCGGGTCACCCGCGGAGTCCAGCACGATCGACACGTCGCCGACGCGCGGCAGCGGCTCGCCGGACGCGGTCATCTCGGCCAGCGCGGTCGACGTGGCGGTCTTGCGGCCGTCGAGCACCTGCGCGAGCAGCTCGTCCGCGAGGCGGGCGTCGTCGCCGAACGACCACGCGGGCGGTGCGACGGCGCCGTCCACCGACTCCCCCATGACCGAGTCGAGCCTGCCCCAGCCGAGGTGACCGCGCGCCGCGTCCCAGAAGTCCGTGATCCGCGTGTCCTGCGTGCCGGCCTCGGCACGCGCCGTGGGCTGCTGCTCGGTCATCGTCCGCCTCTCGTCGTCGGGCGTCGCTCACCGCACCCGCGCGGCGATCCTCCCCCATGTCCCGCCCCACCGCACCCAGACGCGGGGGGGGGGGGGGGGGGCCCCCCCCCCGCCCCCCCCCCCCCCCCCGGGGGGGGGGGGGGGGCCCGCCGGCCGGCGGGGCCCGGCCCGGGCCCGCCCCCACCTCTCGCTGCGGTCGTGAGGGGTGTCAGCGCGCGGCCGAGCCCTCCTGGTAGTCGGAGTCCGAGGGCTTGACCCACGCGAACAGCTTGCGCAGCTCGCGGCCGACCGGCTCGATCGGGTGGTTCTGGCCCTTCTCGCGCAGCGCCTGGAACTCCGGGGCGCCGGCGTCCTGGTCCGCGATGAAGCGCTCGGCGAAGGCGCCGTTCTGGATGTCCGCGAGGACGGCCTTCATGTTCTCCTTCACCTCGGGCGTGATGACCCGCGGGCCGGAGACGTAGTCGCCGTACTCGGCCGTGTCGGAGACCGACCAGCGCTGCTTGGTGATGCCGCCCTCCCAGATGAGGTCGACGATGAGCTTGAGCTCGTGCAGCACCTCGAAGTACGCGACCTCGGGCTGGTAGCCCGCCTCGGTGAGCGTCTCGAAGCCGTACTGGATGAGCTGCGACACGCCACCGCACAGGACTGCCTGCTCACCGAACAGGTCGGTCTCGGTCTCCTCGGTGAACGTCGTCTTGATGCCGGCGGCGCGCAGGCCGCCGATCGCCTTGGCGTACGACAGCGCGAGGTCCCACGCCGAGCCGGACGCGTCCTGCTCGACGGCGACGATGACCGGCACGCCGCGCCCGTCGACGTACTCGCGGCGGACCAGGTGGCCCGGCCCCTTGGGGGCGACCATGAGGACGTCGTGAGCCGCGGACGGCTTGATGTAGCCGAAGCGGATGTTGAAGCCGTGGCCGAAGACGAGCGCGGCGCCGTCCTTGAGGTTCGGCTCGATCTCGTCGCGGTACACGATGCGCTGGACCTGGTCCGGCGCCAGGATGACGACGACGTCGGCACCGGCGACGGCCTCGGCGACCGACGCGACCTTCAGGCCCTCGTTCTCGGCCTTCGCCCGCGACGCCGAGCCCTCGCGCAGGCCCACCGTGACGTCGACGCCGGAGTCGCGCAGGTTGAGGGCGTGCGCGTGCCCCTGGCTGCCGTAGCCGATGACGGCGACCTTCTTGGACTGGATGATCGACAGGTCGGCGTCGTCGTCGTAGAACAGCTCAGCCACGGTGGACTCTCCTCGGTGTGGGGGGTGAAGCGTGCGGGTGGTGCGAGCGGGGGGGCGTCAGGCCGAGCGGCTCACGCGCTCGAGCGCGCGGTCGGTGATCGAGCGGGAGCCGCGGCCGATGGCCACGGTGCCGGACTGCACGATCTCACGGATGCCGAACGGCTCCAGGGCGGCGAGCAGCGCGTCGAGCTTGCCGGGGCTGCCGGTCGCCTCGATCACGACCGAGTCCGGCACGACGTCGACGACGTGCGCACGGAACAGCTGGACGACCTCGAGCACGCCGGTGCGCTGGGTGACGTCGGCCTTGACCTTGACGAGCAGCAGCTCGCGCTGGACGGACGCGGCGTCCTCGAGCTCGACGATCTTGATGACGTTGACGAGCTTGTTCAGCTGCTTGGTCACCTGCTCCAGCGGGAGGGCGTCGACGTCGACGACGACCGTGATGCGGCTGATCTCCGTGTGCTCGGTGGGGCCCACGGCGAGCGAGTGGATGTTGAACGACCGCCGGGCGAACAGCCCTGCGACGCGCGTGAGCACGCCGGGCTTGTTCTCGACGAGGACGGACAGGGTGTGGCGGGTCATCGCTCTTCTTCCTTCCTCAGTCCTCGCGGTCCCACGCCGGGCTGATGCCCCGCGCGTACTGGATGGCGTCGTTGCTGACGCCGGCGGCCACCATCGGCCACACCATCGCGTCACGCGACACCGTGAAGTCCACGACCACGGGCCGGTCGTCGATCTCCATCGCGCGCTTGATGGTCGCGTCCACGTCCGCCTTCGTCTCGCACCGCAGGCCCACGGCGCCGTAGGCGTCCGCGAGCTTGACGAAGTCCGGGACGCGCACCGTGCCGTGGCCCGTGTGCAGGTCGGTGTTGGAGTAGCGCGACTCGTAGAACAGCGTCTGCCACTGGCGGACCATGCCCAGCGAGCTGTTGTTGATCACCGCGACCTTGATCGGGATCTCGTTGATCGTGCAGGTGGCCAGCTCCTGGTTGGTCATCTGGAAGCAGCCGTCGCCGTCGATCGCCCACACGGTGCGCGACGGGTCGCCCACCTTGGCGCCCATGGCGGCCGGCACCGCGAACCCCATCGTGCCGAGACCGCCGGAGTTCACCCAGGCGCCGGGGCGCTCGTACTTGATGAACTGCGCCGCCCACATCTGGTGCTGCCCGACGCCCGCGACGAAGATCGACTCGGGGCCCGAGATCTCGCCGATCCGCGAGATGACGTGCTGCGGTGCCAGGTGGCCGTCGGACGGCTCGTCGAACCCGAGGGGGAAGGTCTCCCGCCACGCGTCCAGCTGCTGCCACCACGCCTCGAGGTCGGGGCGCCCGTGCTGGGCCTGCTCGCGCTCGAGCTCGGGCAGCAGGTCGGCGATCACCTCGCGCAGGTCACCGACGATCGGGACGTCGGCGCGCTTGTTCTTGCCGATCTCGGCCGGGTCGATGTCGGCGTGGACGACCGTGGCGTTCGGCGCGAACGACGACAGCAGGCCGGTCACCCGGTCGTCGAAGCGGGCACCGAGGGCCACCACGAGGTCGGCCTTCTGCAGCGCCGCGACCGCCGCGACGGTGCCGTGCATCCCGGGCATGCCCAGGTGCTGCGGGTGGGAGTCGGGCAGCGCACCGCGCGCCATGAGCGTGGTGACGACGGGGGCGCCCGACAGGTCGGTCAGGCGACGCAGCAGGTCGGACGCACCCGCACGGACGACGCCGCCGCCCACGTAGAGCACGGGCCGGCGCGAGGTCGCGAGCAGCCGGGCCGCCTCGCGGATCTGCTTGACGTGCGGCTTGGTGACCGGGTGGTACCCGGGCAGCGAGATGTCCTGCGGCCACGAGAAGGTCGTCGTCGCCTGCATCGCGGACTTGGCGATGTCGACCAGCACGGGTCCCGGGCGACCGGTCGAGGCGATGTGGAACGCCTCGGCGATCGTGCGCGGGATGTCGTCGGGGTCGGTGACGAGGTAGTTGTGCTTGGTGATCGGCAGCGTGATGCCGACGATGTCGGCCTCCTGGAACGCGTCCGTGCCGATCATCGAGGCACCGACCTGACCGGTGATCGCCACCATCGGCACGGAGTCCATGTTGGCGTCCGCGATGGCGGTGACCAGGTTGGTCGCGCCCGGGCCCGAGGTCGCCATGGTCACGCCGACCTTGCCGCTCGCGTAGGCGTAGCCGGCCGCGGCGTGCCCGCCGCCCTGCTCGTGGCGCACGAGGATGTGCCGGACGCGGCGGGAGTCCATGAGCGGGTCGTACGTCGGCAGGATCGCGCCACCGGGGATGCCGAAGACGACCTCGGCCCCCGCCTCCTCCAACGAGCGGACGATCGACTGCGCCCCCGTGACCTGCTCGGGCCCGACCTGCCGGGGTGCGGCGGCCGCCGGCTCGGCGGCGCGGGGCACGGCCTCCGTGGCGGGGCGCACGGGGCGCACGGCTGTGCGCGGGGGTGCGGGGTGCGGACCCTGGACCATCATCGTCTCCTGCGGGTCGAGTGCGGGTGGGGTCGTCCGGTGCGGGTACCGCGCCGGGCGGACGCCGGGCACGAAAAAGCCCCTCGACCCGGGCACCGGGATGGACGAGGGGCGAGCGCGCGCGACGAGCGACCTGTGCGGGTGGCGTCAGCCGGCGCGCTCAGGAAGTACTACGAGGATCGTCTGCACACGGGCGACCATACGCCCGCCGCCCGCTCGTGTCACATCCCTCTCCGTCCGTCTCACATGCTGGTTCACGTGTCCGCTTCATGGACGCACGACGGCCGTCGGCGTGTCCTGACCTGCTCCTGGGCGTCGCCGCACGGCCCCGTCCTACGGTGAGGACAGCCCACGGCCCACCACGACGAGGAGCAATCATGGCCGCACCGGCCCGCCGCCTGGTCGTCGCCACCGCCGTCGCGACGCTCGTGACGCTGACCGCGTGCGCCCGCGACGTCGAGCCCACGCCCTCCGCGGCGCCGCCGTCCGTGACGGTCACGCCGAGCGCCGGCACCGCACCGGCACCCACGTCGACCACCGCGCCGACCACCGCGCCGTCGCCGACCGCCCAGCCCGCCGTGCCCGCCGAGGCGGCCTTCGCGCCCCCCGGCACGGAGCTGACCCAGGACGGAGACGCCGCCGGCTACGTCGTGACGCAGGTCCGCGTCGGCGAGCACCCCGGGTACGACCGCGTCGTGTACGAGCTCACGGGCGGCGAGGGCACGCCCGGCTACCGCGTCGGCTGGGTCGACCAGGCCGTCGAGGACCCGAGCGGCGAGGTCCGCCAGGTCGACGGGGACGCGGTCCTGCAGGTCTGGCTGATCGGGACCACCTACCCGGTCGACGGCGGCCCGCAGGAGCACGCCGGCGACGTGCGCCCCGACGACGGCGACATCGAGCAGGTCGTGCGCCCGCTGACCTTCGAGGGCATGACCCAGTCGTTCGTCGGCGTCGACGACGGGCTGCGGCCGTTCCGCGTCACGGTCCTGCAGGACCCCGTCCGGGTCGTCGTCGACGTCCAGGACTGAGCCCCGTCAGCGGTAGGTGACGGGCACGTCGCGGAACGTCGGACCCTCGGGCCCCATGACGACGTCGAGCGACTCGACGCGCACCTCGGGCGCGGCGAACCACGCCTGGTACAGCACGGGCCTGCCCTCCACGGTCTCGGCCCGCACCACGTCCGTGTGCCAGTCGTCCAGCACCTCGTGCTGCACCAGCGACGTGACGTCGCCGACCAGCGGCTCGCGGTCGAGCATGGCGTCCAGCGGGACCCGCTCGTCCGGGTCGGCGCCCGCGCCGCCGAGCGGCGTGAACGCGACACGCAGCTCCATCACCGGTCCGTCGACGACGAGCGCCTGCACGGCGATCCGCGTGCGACCCGGGTAGCGGCCCGACCCCGGCACCGTGAGCTCGGCGACCCCGCCGCCGTCGCCCGCGGTGACGACCTCCCCGTCGAACGCGACCGGCGCGGCCGGCTCGGCGCGCTCGGCGCCCGTGCACCCGGCGACGAGCACCAGCGCAGCGACGAGGCCCACGATCCCGCCCCCGCGCCTCATCGCTCCACCTCCACGTCGACCCCGGTGATGACGGGCAGCCCGTCGCCCAGCACCACGTCCACCTCGGAGGGATCGCCCACCAGCCGCGGGTAGGTGATCGTGAACCGCCGCGGGGCGGACAACCGCGTCCCGACCTGCTGCCCCTCCCCCGCCCACTGGTCCGCGAGCCGCCGGACGCGGACCTCGCCGTACCGCAGCAGCCCCTCGCGGTCGACCAGGACGGGGTCCCACGCGACGCCGCGGCTCCGCGAGCCCTCGTCGAGGGCCTCGTGCAGGTCAGGCATGTCCTTGACGTGGCGTTCGGCGCCCTCGAGCCGGACGATGAGCGACAGCTGCGTGACGGCACCACGCACGACCAGCTCCTCGACGCCGACGACGACCTCGGCACCTGCGACCGTGACGGCCGGGAAGCGGACCTCGTCGCTCGTGACGGCGTCCGTCGGCAGCGGCAGGACGTGGGGCGACGTCGCGGGTCGCGGCGGCGCCGCGTGCACGGGCTCGGGCGTGGGCGTCGACGTGGCGCCGGCGACCGACCGGTACCGCAGCTCGACGCGCCGGTTGGTCGCGCGCTGCTCGGGGGCGTCGTCGCCGCCCTCCTCGACCTCGGGGCGCGCCTCGCCGTACCCGACGACCGTCAGTGCGAGGTCGGGGCGCGCGGTGCGCACGGCGTCGGCGACGGCCGCGGCACGGCTCTCCGACAGCGCCTGGTTGCGCTCCGGCGTGCCGACGGAGTCGGTGTGCCCCTCGACGGCGACCTCGCCGCCGTCGGGCACGTCGGACACCAGGCGGCCGATCTCCGCCCGCGCGGCGTCGGAGAGCGACGCGTCGTCGCCCGCGAACAGGAGGTCGGTCGCGAGCGACAGGACCGTCTCCCCGTCCTCCTCCGCCCGCGTCGCCAGAGGGGTGACGCGCAGGTAGGGACCGCTGTAGTCGTCCACGGAGAAGCGGAACCTCTCCGGGTCACCGACCCGCACGGACTTCTCGCGCACCTTCGCCGTGACGGCGGGCAGGTCGCCGAGGCTGATGGGCCCCGGCGGTGTCGGCGCTGCCGCGACCAGCAGCAGGCACAGCGGGGCCGCGACCAGGTGCCGGCGCCTCACGGTCGCACCACCGGCACGCGCGCGACCGACCCCCAGGACGGGTCGACGACGAGGTCCAGGGTCTGCACCTGGTCGCCGGGCGCGGCGAACCACGCCTGGTAGACGACCGGCTCGCCCACGACCGTCTCCGCCTGCAGGACCGCGGTGTGTCGCGGCCCGGACGAAGCCCCCAGCACCTCGTACGTCGTGAGCGTGCGGACGTCGCTCAGGACGGGGGTGCGGTCGACGAGCTGATCGACGCGGATCGGCCCGTGGTCGCGCGCCTCGTCCCCGCCCAGCGGCGTCAGCGTCAGCCGCAGCTCCATCGCGTCGCCGTCGACGTGCAGCGGGTGCACGGCGACGCGCACCTCGCCGTCGTACCCGTGGCTGTGGGGCGCCGTGAACTCGACGACGGGGGCCCCCACGTCCGCCGGGGTGCCGCCCGTGCACCCGACGAGCAGCAGCAGGGCACCCAGGCCCGCGCCCTGTACGACACTCCGCCTCACGCACGCACCTTTCGCCGGGATCGCGGCGGTCACGCTACACGCGGACCGGGCGCGGCCGACGGCCCCGTCCCCCGACCGCGCGGCGACGCCACCCGATCAGGGGTGGCCCACGGCCCCCTCGAGCCCGGTGGTGACGAGCGCGCCCACGCACAGCGCGGCGACGAGCATGACGAGCGGGAACGGCGCGCGGCTGCGCGGCCGCACCACGGCGGTCACGCCCGCCGCGCACGCCACCGCCACCGCGAGCACGCCCACGACGACGGTCGCGCCGCGGGGCGGCCCGGGCGGGCCGACGACCGCCACGCCGACGGCCACCGCGAGCGTCGCCGGCGCGAGGACGGCGGTCGCCCGGCGCCCCATCCGGTGCGGCAGCCCCCGCACACCGGTGGCGGCGTCGTCGTCCAGGTCCGGCAGGACGTTGGCCAGGTGCGCACCGACGCCCAGCAGCGCTCCGACCGCCACCAGCCAGACCGCCGGCCGCGCGTCGCCGGGCAGCGCGAGCACGACGAAGGTGGGCAGGGCGCCGAAGGCCACCGCGTAGGGCAGCCACGACACGGCGCTCGACTTCAGCCCCAGGTTGTACGCCCAGCCCATCGCGACGACGACGAGGTGCGCGACGACGGGCGCGGCACCCGTGGGCACCGACAGCACGACGCTCGCCGCGACGGCGACGAGCGCGGCGGTCCGCAGGCCCGCCGCGGTCACACCGCCGGACACCACCGGCTTGTCCGTGCGCCCCACGGCGAGGTCCCGCGCGGCGTCGAGCCAGTCGTTCGACCAGCCGATCGACAGCTGCCCCGCCAGGACAGTGCCCAGCACCAGCAGCACCGTGCCGGCAGGCGCCCCGACGGCGACCGCGAGCGCCGTGCACAGGGACGTGACGACGACCGTGGGGCCGAGGTGCGACGCGAGGAGCAGAGCGACGAGACGGCGTCCCGCGTGCGGCGGGCCCGACGCGTGGCCGGGCTCGGTCGAGGTGTCGGCCACGGGTGCGACGGTAGCCTCACCGCGCCGTCCGGCGCAGTGCGTGGGACGATTCCGGGCATGTCGCGTGTCCTGGCCGTCGCCTCCGCCCTGCCGGGCCCGGGCCACGACCAGGCGACGATCAGCGAGGTCGTCGCCCCCCTGGTCACGGGTTCGGACGCGGGCGCCGCCCGACTGCTGCGCCGCGTGCACGCGGCGAGCGGCGTGGCGACGCGGCACCTGGCGCTGGCGCCGGAGGAGTACGCGGACATCCGCGACTTCGGCCAGGCCAACGACCTCTACCTCCGGGTCGGCACCGACCTGGCGGAGCGGGCGGTGCGCGAGGCCCTCGCCCGCGCGGGCGTGCACGCCGCCGACGTCGACTTCGTCCTGCTGACGTCCGTGACGGGCATCGGCGCCCCGTCCGTCGACGCCGCGCTGGTCGGGCGGCTGGGCATGCGCGACGACGTCAAGCGCCTTCCGTCGTTCGGGCTGGGGTGTGCCGGCGGCGCGGCGGGCCTGGCACGGGTGCACGACTACCTCGTCGGCCACCCGCACGACACGGCGCTGCTGGTCTGCCTGGAGCTCTGCTCGCTCACGCTGCAGCACGCCGACTCCGACCCCGCCGCGCTCGTCGCCAGCGGCCTGTTCGGGGACGGCGCCGCGGCGGCCGTCCTCGTCGGCTCGGCGCACCCGGCGGGTCTGGCCTCCCACGGCCCCCGGATCGAGGCCACCCGCAGCCGGCTGTACCCCGGCACGTCGGGGGACCTGGGCTGGCGGATCGGCGCGTCCGGCTTCCGGATCGTCCTGTCCGCCGAGCTGCCGGACGTCGTCCGGTCCGAGGTGGCCGGCGACGTCAAGTCGCTCCTGGCCGGGCACGGGCTCGATCCGCAGGACGTGACGCGCTGGGTGGTCCACGCCGGCGGCCCGCGCATCCTCGACGCGGTCGAGGGCGCGCTCGACCTGCCCCCGGACGCGCTCGGTGCGAGCCGGAAGTCCTTGGCCGCGGTCGGCAACCTGTCGTCGGCCTCGGTGCTCGACGTCCTCGACCGGACCCTGCGCACCGACCCGCCGCCCGACTCCCCGGGGGTGGTCCTCGCGTTCGGCCCCGGGGTCGGGCTCGAGTCGGTCCTGCTGCGCTGGTCCCCGACGGAAGGCTGACGCCGTGCTCACCCTCTACTTCGTGGTCGTCGGCCTGACGGCCGTGGAACGTCTCCTCGAGCTCGTGGTCTCCAGGCGCAACGCCGCGTGGTCGTTCGCGCGCGGTGGTGTCGAGAGCGGCCTGGGCCACTTCCCGGCGATGGTCGCCCTGCACACGGCGCTGCTCGTCGCGTGCGTGGTCGAGGTGCTCGTCGCCGACCGGCCGTTCCTGCCGTGGCTCGGCTGGCCGGCCCTCGCGCTCGTCGTCGCGAGCCAGGCGCTGCGCTGGTGGTGCATCGCGACGCTGGGGCCGCGCTGGAACACCCGCGTCATCGTGGTCCCGGGCCTGTCCCTGGTGGACCGCGGCCCGTACCGCTGGTTCCGGCACCCGAACTACGTGGCCGTCGTCGTCGAGGGCATCGCGCTGCCGCTCGTCCACACCGCGTGGGTCACGGCCCTGGTGTTCACGGTGCTCAACGCCGTCCTCCTGCTGCGCTTCCGCATCCCGGCGGAGGAGCGCGCGCTGCAGACCGCGACCGCGACCGCCTGACCGCGTGCCCGACACCGACGTCCTCGTCGTGGGCGGCGGCCCCGTGGGCCTGGCCGCGGCGATCGAGGCGCGGCTGCGCGGACTCGACGTCGTCGTGCTGGAGCCGCGCACGGGGTCCGTCGACAAGGCCTGCGGCGAGGGCCTCATGCCTGGGGCGCTCAGCCTGCTGCAGGGATGGGACGTCGATCCGCAGGGGCACGCGATCGTCGGCATCAGCTACCGCTCCCCCGCGGGGCACGTGGACCACCGCTTCCGCCACGGGACGGGACGCGGGGTGCGGCGCACGACCCTGCACGACGCCCTGCGGGCACGCGCCGCCGACCTCGGAGCGGTCACCGTCGTGGCACGGGCCGACGACGTGCGCACGACCCCGGGCGGTGTCGTCGCGGGCGGTGTCTCGGCCCGGTACCTGCTCGCGTGCGACGGGTTGCACTCGACGGTGCGCCGGCGGCTGGGCCTGGAGGCGACCGACGACGCGCGGCCCGGGCGCCGCCGGTACGGGCTGCGTCGCCACTACGCGGTGGCGCCGTGGAGCGATCTCGTCGAGGTGCACTGGGCGCCCCTCGCGGAGGCGTACGTGACCCCGGTGGCCCCCGACCTCGTCGGGGTGGCACTGCTCGGCCCACGCGGCATCGACCCGGCGGACGTGCTGGCGTCGCTGCCCGAGCTCGCGGCGCGGCTCGAGGGTGCACCGGCCGGACCGCTGCGGGGAGCGGGCCCCCTGCGCCGGCGCAGCACGCGCCGCACCTCAGGCCCCGTGCGGCTCGTCGGCGACGCGTCGGGCTACGTCGACGCGCTCACCGGCGAAGGGCTGCGCGTGGGCTTCGCGCAGGCACGGGCGGCCGTCGCGACGCTCGACGACCCGGCCGCGTACGAGCGCGCCTGGTGGGCCGCCACGCGGGACTACCGGGCGCTCACGTCGGGGCTGGTCGCGTGGGCGTCGTCCCCGCTGCGGGGCGCGCTCGTCCCCACCGCGCGCCGCCTGCCAGGGGTGTTCGGAGCCGTCGTCGAGCGCCTGGCCCGCTGACCGGCGGTCAGACGACCGGGTCCGGGTCCGGGTCCGGGTCCATGTCGAACCCCGGCAGGCCGTCGATGCTCGTGCGGTTCTTCATCCGCCGGTACGCCGCGCGCCCGTCGGCGCCCTTGCGGGCCATGTGCTGCGGCAGCAGGTCGCGCTCGCCCCGGTAGTCCATGAACGGCACGCCGTACCCGCACGAGTCGGAGACGCGGTCGACGTCCACGACGACGACCGCGCGCACGCCCCGGGACTCGTCCAGGCCGCCCTCGAAGCGCGTCAACAGCTCGTCGAAGCCCTCGTCGTACAGCGTGACGAACCGGCCCCGTCCGTGCAGCCGCACGATGTCCGGCGGTCCCTCGAACGCACAGAACATCAGCGTGATGCGGCCGTTCTGCCGCAGGTGCGCGATGGTCTCCGACCCCGAGGCGGTGAGGTCGACGTACGCGACCGTACGGTCGTCGAGCACCGCGAACGTGCCGCCGACGCCCTTGGGCGACACGTTGACGTGCCCGTCGGGGCCGCTCGGCGCGGTCGCGACGAAGAACACGTGCTGCGCGAGGAGCCACGCACGCATGCGCTCGGTGATCCGCTCGTGGACCTTGGCCATCGGGACAGCGTGCCCGAGACGTGCCGTGCGCACCAGGGCGTCCTGGGCCGTGGACGGACCGCCTCAGCCACCCGTGGCGGCACCCGCGACCCGCCGCAGCACGACGCCCTCCCACGGCGCCAGCCGCACGAGACCGCCGTGCGGCACCGCCGGGTCGTCGACGTTCCCGATCACCACCTCGGCACCGTCCCACGTCGCGTCGACGTCCACCCGCTGCTCGTCCCCCGAGAAGTTCCCGAGGACCAGCAGGGCGTCCCCGTCGAGCTCGCGCGTGAACGCGTAGACGTGGGGGTGCTCCGGCAGCAGCATCGTGAAGTCGCCGAGCCGGACCGTCGCGTCGTCGTGCCGCAGCGCGATGAGCCGGCGGTAGTGGTGGAACACCGAGCGCGGGTCGGCCCGCTCGGCCTCGGCGTTGACGCTGCGGTGGTTGGGGTTCACCGGCAGCCACGGCTCCCCGGTCGTGAAGCCGGCCTGCGGCGACGCGTCCCACTGCACCGGTGTGCGCGCGTTGTCGCGGCTCATCGCCGCCAGCCCGGCCAGCAGCCGGTCGTCGCTCGTGTGCCCCAGCGCCCGGGTCTCCTGCACGTACCGCAGCGACTCGATGTCCCGGTAGGCGTCGAACGACCTGAGGTGCGCGTTCGTCATCCCGAGCTCCTCGCCCTGGTAGACGTACGGCGTGCCGCGGTGCAGGTGCAGCACCGTGGCCAGCATCGTCGCCGACTCGCGGCGGTACTCGCCGTCGTCGCCGAACCGGGACACGATCCGCGGCTGGTCGTGGTTGTCCCAGTACAGCGCGTTCCAGCCGACGTCGGCGAGCCCCGCCTGCCAGCGCCCCAGGACCGCCTTGAGGTCGCGCAGGTCGAGCGGCCGCGGGTCGAACTTGCCGCCGGGCCCGTGGTCGAGGCCGACGTGCTCGAAGGTGAACACCATGTCGAGCTCGCGGCGGGAGGGGTCGGTGAACAGCGCACCGTCCTCGACGGTCGCGCCGGGCGTCTCCCCCACCAGCAGCAGGCCCGCGCGACGGCCGTCGAAGACCTCGCGGTGCATCTCCTGCAGGTACTCGTGCAGGCGCGGGCCGTGCATGTACTGCCCCGACCCGTCACCCAGCGCCCCGGTCGTGGCCGGCCCGTCGGCCAGCGACCCGTCCGGGCCGACGGCCTTGGAGATGAGGTTGATGACGTCCATGCGGAAGCCGTCGACCCCGCGGTCCAGCCACCAGCGCATCATCGCGTAGACCGCCTGGCGGACCTCCGGGTTCTCCCAGTTGAGGTCCGGCTGCTTGCGGCTGAACAGGTGCAGGTAGTACTCGCCGGTCGCCTCGTCGTACTCCCAGGTGGGGCCCGAGAAGAACGACGCCCAGTTGGTCGGCTCGGCGCCAGGGGTTCCCGGCTGCATGCCGGGGCGGGCCGGGCGCCACCAGTACCAGTCGCGCTTCGGGTTGTCGGTGGACGAGCGCGACTCGACGAACCACGGGTGCTCGTCGCTCGTGTGGTTGACGACCAGGTCCATGACGACCTTGATGCCGCGGTCGTGCAGCGCCTCGACGACCGCGTCGAGGTCCTCGAGGGTCCCGAACAGCGGGTCGACGTCCTGGTAGTCGCTGATGTCGTACCCGTTGTCGTCCTGCGGGCTGCGGTAGAGCGGCGAGAACCACACGACGTCGACACCCAGGTCGGCCAGGTGGTCCACCCGCTGCAGCACGCCGCGCAGGTCGCCGATGCCGTCGCCGTCCGAGTCCTGGAAGGACCGCGGGTAGATCTGGTAGACCACGGCGCCGGTCCACCAGGGGGCGTCGTCGACGGTGAAGGTCATGAGCGCTGCTCCTCGTCCGGGGCCTTCGACCGTCGCACGACCAGCCATGGGTCGCACGTCGCGCGCGTCGCCGGTCCGCGGTGCAGGTCGCCGGACGCGTCACTTGATCGCGCCGCGGGTGACGCCCGAGATCACCCAGCGCTGCGCCACGACGTAGACGAGCAGCAGCGGCGCCATCTGCATGAGGTAGGAGGCGAACGCGACCGTGTAGTTGGTGTTGAACTGGCTCTGGAAGACGTACTGCGTCAGCGGCAGGGTCAGGTCGTCGCGCTGGCTGAGGATCACCAGGGGCAGCATGAAGTCGTTCCACACCCAGATGACCGTGAGGATCGCGACCGTCGCGTTCATCGGCGCCAGCAGCGGGAACACGATCCGCCAGAACACGGCCCACGTCGACGCCCCGTCGATGCGCGCCGCCTCCTCGAGCTCGAGGGGGATGGACTTGATGTAGGCGACGAACACGAAGATGTTGAACGCCAGCCCGTACACCGTGTACAGCAGGACCAGGCCGATCTGGTTGTCCAGGCCGAGCTGCGCGGTCAGCTTCACCACGGGCAGCATGATGATCGGGAACGGCACGAACAGCGCCGACACGAAGTAGAAGTACAGGCCCTTGAAGACCTTGTGGTGGGCCATCTGCCGCGCGATCGCGTAGGACACGAGCGAGTTGGTCAGCAGAGTCAGGACGAGCGCGCCGACGGTGAGCATCAGGCTGTTGCCCGCCGCCTGCGGGAAGTTGGTCAGGCGCCACGCGTCCGCGAAGTTCGACCACGTCCAGCTCTCCGGGACGCCGAACCCGGCACCGCCGAGCTGCGCCGGTGTCTTCAGCGCCGTGACGACCGTGAAGTACAACGGGACCAGGACGGTGAGCGACCCGAGCACGAGCAGGATCGTCAGCGGCCAGCTGACCTTCCCCTCCGCCAGGTCGCGGCGGCGCAGGCTGCGCCCGCTGCGCGAGGTCGTCCCGGTCACCCTGCGCCGCAGCACGGTGTCGGACATCAGGACTCCGCCTCCCTCGACTGCAGGAACCGCAGCTGCGCGAGCGACAGCACGATGATGACGACGAGGTACACCACGGCGTTGGCCGTCTGGTACGCGTACTCCCCGCCCTGGAAGCCGCCGCGGTAGATCACCAGGGAGATCGACTCCGTCGCCGTGCCCGGCCCGCCGTTGGTCAGTGCGATGACGTGGTCGAAGACCTGCAGGAAGTTCTTCAGCGACAGCACCATGTTGATCGTGAAGAACGCGCTGATCAGGGGGAACGTGATCGACCGGAACCTGCGCCAGGTCGACGCGCCGTCGAGCGACGCCGCCTCGTACAGCTCGCCCGGGATCGTCTGCAGACCGGCGAGGTACAGGATGATGTTGAACGCGCACGCCTGCCACACCGCCAGGACGACGATGCCGAGCCACGCGAGGTCCTCGTTCGCCAGGATCGACGTCGACAGCCACTCGACGCCCAGCGCCTGCCCGAGCACCGGCAGGGAGTTGGAGAACAGGTAGTTGAAGACGTACCCGACGACCAGCACGGCCAGCACGTTCGGGATGAAGTACAGGCCGCGCAGCGTCGTCTGCAGCCGGATGCGGGCGTTGAGGCCCATCGCGATCGTCAGGGCGAGCGCGTTGGTCAGGACCGTCGCGACGATCGCGAACTGGAACGTGAACAGGTACGAGTGCGCGATCCGGTCGTTGCCGAACAGGTTGAGGTAGTTGCGCAGCCCCACGAACTGCCAGGTGCCGTACCCGGCGTAGTCGGTGAAGCTGAAGAAGATCCCCTGCAGCACCGGCAGCGTGTGGAACACGAAGAAGATCGCGACCGCCGGCAGGACCATCCACCAGAACGCGCGCGGCACGCGCGACGGCGGACGCAGGGGGCGGGGTGCGTCGGGCGGCTCAGGCGGTGGGGCGACGTGCGCCGGGGTCGGCGCGGCGGCGGTGGCCATGGCGGACTCCTTCGTCCCGGGTCAGGAGCGCCGTGCGGCGACCTGGTCCCACTCCTCGTCGAGCTGGGTGAGGAGCGCGTCGGCGTCCCCGTCGATGAGGTACTGCTGGAGCATCGCCGCGAGCGGGATGCTCGCGGGGATGCGGTGGTCGACGTAGCCGGTCACCCGGTCGTCGTCGAAGAACGGCAGGACGGGCTCGAGCGTCGGGTCACCGGTCGTCGCGTCGACGAGCGGGGTGATGGCCGACTGGTCCTGCGAGTACTGGCGCATGACGTCGGGCTGCAGGAGGTACTCGACGAACAGCCGCGACTGCTCCGGGTGGCGCGGCTGCGCGCCCATCGTCACGCCGACGTCCACCCCCGACACCAGCAGCTGCGTCGCGGCGTCGTCGGTGGTCGGCAGGTTCCCGAACCCGATCTCGAAGGCGGGCTCGAACGACACGATCGCGGGGATCGCGAACGACCCCTGCAGGTAGAACGGGACGCCGCCCGCGGCGAACTCCTGGTTGCCCGCGTTGTAGTCGCGGCTGAAACGGTCGGGCTGGGCGAACGCGAACAGCTCCGCCAGCTGGTCGGCGGCCGGGCGCCACTCCTCCGCGAACGTCGTCTCCCCCGCGTCCAGCCGCTCCCAGAAGTCGGCGGGGACGGTGTTGGCGACGAGCTGGTTGAACGCCGGCAGGGCGGTCCAGCCGTCCTTGAGCGTCGCGTACACGGGCGTCGTGCCCGCCTGCTCGAAGGTGTCCATCGCGGTCAGCAGCTCCGCCCACGTCGTGGGGACCTCGACGCCCTGCGCCGCCAGGAGGTCGGCGTTGTAGACGAAGCCCGAGGAGTTGTTGGCGAACGGCAGCGCGTTCACGGCGCCCGGCGAGGACTGGCCCAGGTCCTGCACGATCCGCACGACGGCGGGTGAGATCTCCTCCAGCAGGGGGTCGTCGGCCCAGTCGTAGAGCACCCCGGCGTCCGCGAACTCGCCGAACACGCCGTTGACGTTGAGCGTGATGACGTCCGGGACGTCCTCGCGGACGAGGCGGGTGCGGAACGCGGTCTCGGCGTCGGGCACGTTGTTCTGCACGACGTCGATGTCGGGGTGCTCCGCCTCGAAGTCGGCGATGATCGCGTCGAACGTCGCGACCGCCTCGGACTTGAACTGGAAGAAGTCCAGCTGGACGCGCCCGCCGCCCGACGCGGGTGACGAGCACGCGACGAGCGGGACGAGCACGGCGCACGCGATGAGGCACGCGCCGCCGCGCGCACGTCGGGTCATGGCTGCCCCCTGCGGTCGGCGTCAGGTGCGCCGAGGACCCGGCGCACCTGGACCTGCACCGGACGCCGACGGGTTCGGGAACCCGTCGTCGCGTCCCGTTGACCACACGCAACACCCGCACGGGCGGGTCCGCAACGCGAGCGGCGCGACCCGGGCGCGCAGTCGCGTGGCCGGTCGGCCGAGCACGGCTCCCCTGGACGCCGCTCCGACGAGCTGCTGCGGCCACGTCGCGCCGGCCGTCGAGGTCGGCTGTGCGCAGGTCGGGCTCACGGTCGCCGGTTCAGCCCAGCACGGCCCCGCGCGACGCCGAACCCACCAGCTTCTGGTACTTCCCCAGCACCCCGCGCGTGTAGCGCGGCGGGAGCGGGGCCCAGCCCGTGCGACGGGCCGCGAGCTCCCCGTCGTCGACCAGCAGGTCGAGCGTCGCGCGCGCGACGTCGAGGCGGACGCGGTCCCCGTCGCGCACGAACGCGATCGGGCCGGCGTCGACCGCCTCGGGCGCGATGTGCCCCACGCACAGCCCCGTCGTGCCGCCCGAGAACCGCCCGTCGGTCACCAGCAGCACGTCCTTGCCCAGCCCCGCGCCCTTGATCGCGCCGGTGATCGCGAGCATCTCGCGCATCCCGGGCCCACCCTTCGGCCCCTCGTAGCGGATGACGACGACGTCACCGGCCTGGATCGTGCCGTCCTCGAGCGCGTCCAGGGCCGCGCGCTCCCGCTCGAAGACGCGCGCGGTGCCCTCGAAGACGTCGAAGTCGAAGCCGGCGGACTTCACGACCGCACCCTCCGGTGCGAGCGAGCCGGACAGGATCGTGATGCCGCCCGTGCGGTGGATCGGGTCGTCGAGCGCGCGCAGGATCTTGCCGTCGGGGTCCGGCGGGGCGATCTCGGCGAGGTTCTCGGCGACCGTGCGGCCGGTGACCGTGAGGCAGTCGCCGTGCAGCAGGCCGGCGTCGAGCAGGGCCTTCATGATCACGGGGACGCCGCCGACCCGGTCGACGTCGTTCATGACGTACCGGCCGAAGGGCTTGAGGTCGCCCAGGTGCGGCACGCGCGACGCGACGCGGGAGAAGTCGTCGAGCGTGAGGTCGACCTCGGCCTCGTGCGCGATCGCCAGCAGGTGCAGCACCGCGTTGGTCGAGCCGCCGAAGGCCATGACCACCGCGATGGCGTTCTCGAACGCCTCCTTCGTCATGATGTCCCGCGCCGTGATGCCACGCCGCAGCAGCTCGACCACCGCCTCCCCCGAGCGGTGCGCGAACTGGTCGCGGCGGCGGTCCGCCGACGGCGGCGCGGCCGACCCCGGGACCGACATCCCGATGGCCTCGGCGACCGACGCCATCGTGTTGGCGGTGTACATCCCGCCGCACGCGCCCTCACCGGGGCAGATGGCCCGCTCGATGCGGTCGACGTCCTCCCGGCTCATGAGCCCCCGGGCGCACGCGCCGACGGCCTCGAACGCGTCGATGATCGTCACGTCCTTCTCGGTGCCGTCGGACAGCTTCACCCAGCCCGGCATGATCGAGCCGGCATAGAGGAAGACGCTCGCGAGGTCGAGGCGCGCGGCGGCCATGAGCATGCCCGGCAACGACTTGTCGCACCCCGCGAGCAGGACCGACCCGTCGAGGCGCTCGGCCATCATCACGGTCTCGACGCTGTCGGCGATGATGTCGCGGCTCACCAGCGAGTAGTGCATGCCCTCGTGACCCATCGAGATGCCGTCGGACACCGAGATGGTCCCGAACTCCAGCGGGTACCCGCCCGCGGCGTGCACCCCGCTCTTGACCGCCTTCGCCAGCCGGTCCAGCGAGAGGTTGCACGGCGTGATCTCGTTCCACGAGCTCGCGACGCCGACCTGCGGCTTGACCCAGTCGTCGTCGCCCATGCCGACCGCCCGCAGCATGCCGCGCGCGGCGGTCGCCTCCAGCCCGTCGGTGACCTGCCGCGAGCGGGGCTTGATGTCGATGTCCGGACCCGGCGCGCCGTGGGTGCTCGTCATGGCGTGACCCTAGTTCCGCGGCACGGTGTGCGCCCCTGCAGCACGCCGCGCACCCTCGGGCAGCGCGGACCCGACCGCGGGGCCGGTGGCAGGATGCTCGCGTGATGACGCGCCTCCTCCCCCGCCGCCGCACCCGCCGGGTCGCCGTCCCGCTGCTGGCCGCGGCCCTGCTGGCCGGGTGCAGCACGGACGGGACCGACGCCCCACCGACCGCCGCCCCCACCGCCGCACCGACCACGCTCTCCGAGCCGACGGCGTCCGCCACCGCGGCACCGCCGGCGGACGCCGCGCCGCAGGTGCCGGCCGGCGACGAGGGCCCCGAGGACTCGTTCCTCACGTGGCTCGCCGCGAGCCGCGCGCCCGACGTCGCGACGGCGTGCGCCTACATGACGCCCGAGCTCGCCCAGCGCATGGTCGACGAGGTCACGGCCACCGGGTTCCCCGGGATCACCGACTGCGAGGGCCTCATCGAGATGACCGCCGGCCTGTACGCGGCCGTCGGCCAGTCGTCCGAGGCCACCGTCGAGCTGGTCGAGCAGACGCCCGAGCACGCCGTGCTCGACGTCGTCTACGCCGAGGGCAGCAGCTGCGGGCGCGTGGTCCTGCGTCCGGGCCCGGGCCACTGGGTGCTCGACGAACGATCCCAGGAGGAGTGCTGAGCATGCCGCCGAACGACGACCCGGGCGGACGCCCGCCCGCGGTCCGGGTGGCGCCCGGCACCGGGCCCATCCAGGTCGCCGAGGGCCTGGTGAGCGCCGACTTCTCGCAGGTCGAGCTCCACGTCGACCCTCCGGGCTCGCTCGACATCGACGCCGACACCGGCCTCGCGTCCACGACCGACGAGGACTGCGCGACGCTCCTCGTCCCCCGCCAGCACGGGCAGCTGCCGTTCCGGCTCGAGGTGCACGCCCGACCGCCCGTGGTCGACCCCGCGTGGGACGCGGTCGTCGAGCTCTCCCTGCGCGGCGGCGGGCCCGTGCGGGTCACCGGCTGGGCGGGCGAGGGCGCGGTCCAGGGGCCCGTGCTGGCCGACGTCGACCTGCGTGCGCGCTACGCCGTCCGCGACGGGCAGGCGGGCAGCGAGCAGTTCCACCAGGGACGGTGGGACGAGCCGCCGGCCGAGGCGTACGTCGTGCAGCTCTGGCCGTCGCCGCCCGCCCCCGCCCGGGTCGTCAAGGCGATCTCGCCCTGGAGCCAGTACTGGACGTTCGGGCAGGCCGCGGAGGCCGCCGTCCAGCGCCTGCAGGACGTGCCGGACCCCGACCGTCTCACCGCGCTGCTGGACGCGGCGCTGGAGGAGCACCCGGACGTGGCTGCGCACCTCGACGCGGGCGACACCCGCTTCCGGGCGGGCATCATCCGCTACGCACAGGCGCTGTTCCTCGCGACGCACGCGACCGGGGCGTACGCCGACCTGAGAAGCGACTACACGGCACTCGGCCGTCTCGTCGACGCCCGGGTCGAGGCCCGGCGCCGGCCGTGACGGGCGCCGTGCCGGCGCGCACGCCTCAGCGGCGCCGCAGCCGGCTGACGTCGCGCACGGCCCCGCGGTCGGCGCTCGTCGCCATCGCGGCGTATGCCTGCAGCGCCGGGGAGACGTAGCGGTCCCGGTCGACGGGCTGCCACGGGTTCTCGCGCGCCTCCATCTTGGCGCGGCGTTCGGCGAGCACCTCGTCGGGGACGTTCACGCGGATGAGCCGGGTCTCGACGTCGATCTCGATCTCGTCGCCGTCCTCGATGAGGCCGATCGTGCCGCCGGCGGCCGCCTCGGGGCTGATGTGGCCCACGGAGATGCCGGACGACCCGCCGGAGAACCGGCCGTCGGTGATGAGCGCGCACACCTTGCCCAGGCCGCGGCCCTTGATGAAGGACGTCGGGTAGAGCATCTCCTGCATGCCGGGACCGCCCGCCGGGCCCTCGTAGCGGACGACGACGACATGACCCGGCTGGACCTCCTTGCGCAGGATCTTGTCGACGGCCTCGTCCTGCGACTCGCAGACCAGCGCCCGGCCGACGAAGTGGAAGACATCGGGGTCGATGCCGGCGGTCTTGAGGATCGCGCCGTCCTCGGCGAGGTTGCCGCGGAGCACCGCCAGGCCACCCTCGACCGTGTAGGCGTGCGCGACGTCGCGGATGCAGCCGTTCGCGGCGTCGGTGTCGAGGGACTCCCACACGTTCGACGTCGAGAACGCCTGCGTGGTCCGCACGCCGCCGGGGGCCGCGAGGAACAGGTCCTTCGCCCGCTGGGTGGCCTTGCCGCCGCGGACGTCCCAGTCGTCGAGCCACGCGCGCAGCGTGGGCGTGTGGACGCTCGTCACGTCGTGGTCGAGCAGCCCGCCGCGGTCCAGCTCGCCCAGCAGCGCCGGGATGCCGCCGGCGCGGTGGACGTCCTCCATGTGGAAGTCCGGGTGGTTGGGCGCGACCTTCGACAGGCACGGCACGCGCCGGCTGATGGCGTCGATCTCGTCCAGCGTGAACTCGACCTCGGCCTCCTGCGCGGCGGCGAGGATGTGCAGCACCGTGTTGGTCGAGCCGCCCATGGCCACGTCGAGCGTCATCGCGTTGGTGAACGCCGCCTTGGTCGCGATCGAGCGCGGGGCTGCGGTGTCGTCCGCGTCCTCGTAGTACCGGCGCGCGAGGTCGACGATCGTGCGGCCCGCCTCGAGGAACAGCTCACGGCGCGCGGTGTGCGTGGCCAGCGTCGAGCCGTTGCCCGGCAGCGACAGGCCCAGCGCCTCGGTGAGGCAGTTCATCGAGTTGGCCGTGAACATGCCGGAGCACGAGCCGCACGTGGGGCAGGCGTTCTCCTCCACGCTGGCCAGCGCGGCGTCCGAGACGTTGTCGTCGGCCGAGTAGTTGATCGCGTTGACGAGGTTGAGCGGCGTGCGGGCGACGCCGTCCGCGACGACCGCCTTGCCGGCCTCCATCGGCCCGCCGGACACGAACACCACGGGGATGTTCAGCCGCAGCGCGGCGTTGAGCATGCCGGGCGTGATCTTGTCGCAGTTGGAGATGCAGACCAGGGCGTCGGCGCAGTGCGCGTTGACCATGTACTCGACCGAGTCGGCGATGAGGTCGCGGCTGGGCAGCGAGTACAGCATGCCGCCGTGGCCCATCGCGATGCCGTCGTCGACGGCGATCGTGTTGAACTCCTTGGAGACGCCGCCCGCCTCGCGGATGGCCGAGGCGACCAGGTCGCCCATGTCCTTGAGGTGGACGTGCCCGGGGACGAACTGCGTGTACGAGTTCGCGATCGCGATGATCGGCTTGCCGAAGTCCTCCGAGCCCATGCCCGTCGCGCGCCACAGGGCGCGGGCACCGGCCATGTTGCGACCGTGGGTCGAGGTACGAGAGCGCAGCGGACGGCTCATCGCGAGGGTCTCCTTCGGCGGGGTCACGGCCACCTCACGGTGGCCGTGCACCACGGTACGTCGGGCGGACGCGCGGACGTGCCGCGCGTCCGCTGGATGATCCGTCCGTGCAGGTCCGGCGGGCTGCCGGCCGGCGCCTCAGAGGACGGTGACGCCGCTCCAGCGCGGGTCGTCGGGCGTCACCGCGTACGTCCCGCCCGTCAGCTCGACGGTCGTCTCGACCTCCCGCTGCGCGCACGACGGACCGACCCACACCTGCAGCTCGCCGGGCTCCACGACGCGCCGGCCCGAGCGGTCGGTGAACGCGAGCCGCGCGGCGGGCACCGCGAGCTCGACCTCCGCGCTCTGCCCGGCGGCCAGCTCGATGCGGTGGTAGCCGAGCAGCTGCGCGACCGGCCGGGTCACGCTGGCGACCACGTCCCGGCCGTACACCTGCACGACGTCGGCGCCCGCCCGCCCACCGGTGTTGGTGACCGTGACGGTGACCGTGAGGCCGCTGCTCGTGGAGGCGCCGCCCGCGACCCGCAGGTTCGTGCGCGTGAACGACGTGTACGACAGCCCGTGGCCGAACGGCAGCGCCGGCACGGTGCTGAGGTTGGTGACGTCGCCGTCGCCGCCCAGCGCCGGGTGCAGGTAGCTGTAGGGCTGGGCGCCCGCCGAGCGCGGCATGCTGATCGGCAGCCTGCCGGACGGGTTGACACGCCCGGTCAGGACGCCGGCGACCGCCGGGCCGCCCTCCTCACCGGGGAAGAACGCCTGGACCGCCGCGGCGCAGCGTGCCAGCGCCCAGTCCACCGCGTACGGCCGACCCGTGAGCATGACGAGGACCACCGGCGTGCCCGTGGCCAGGACGGCCTCCACGAGCGCCCGCTGCACGCCGGGCAGCTCGAGGTCGTCGCGGTCGCAGCCCTCCCCCACGGTGCCGCGGCCGAACAGGGCCGCGTGGTCGCCCACGACCAGCACCGCCACGTCCGCGGCGCTCGCGGCAGCCGCCGCCGCGTCGAGGCCCGAGCGGTCGTCGTCGTCCACCGCGCAGCCCTGCGTGAACGTGACCTCACCGCCGTGCTCGCGCCGCAGCGCCTCGAGCACCGTCGGCGTCTCGATGCCGACCGGGGTGCCGGGGTGGTGCGCGAGGACGTGGTTGAGGAACGAGTAGCAGCCGAACAGCGCGGCGACGCGGTCGGCGTTGGGCCCGATGACCGCCACGCGCGCCTCGGGCGCCAGGGGCAGCGTGCCGTCGTTGCTGAGCAGCACGAGCGAGCGCTCGGCCAGCAGCGCCGCGACCTCGCGGTGCGCGGGCGAGTCGAGGTCCACGTCCGTGGGGGGCGCGTCCTCGAAGGTCGCGTCGAGCAGGCCGAGCTCCTCCTTCTGCGCGAGCGCGCGCAGCACGGCCCGGTCGACGAGCGCCTCGTCCACCGTGCCGGCCCGGACGGCCGCGGCCAGCGGGCCGAGGTAGGCGTCGCCCGTGGGCAGCTCGATGTCCACGCCCGCGGTGAGGGCCTGCGCGGCCGCATCGCCCAGGTCACGGGCCGTGTGGTGCAGCAGCTGCAGGAACGCCACACCGAAGTAGTCGGCCACGACGGTCCCGTCGAAGCCCCAGCGGTCCCGCAGCAGCCCGGTGAGCAGGGACGGGTCCGCAGCGACCGGGACGCCGTCGATCTCGTTGTACGACGACATGACCGACCGCACGCCGCCGTCGCGCACCGCCATCTCGAAGGGCACCAGCAGCACGTCCGCGAGCTCGCGCGTCCCCGCGTGCACGGGCGCGAAGTTGCGCCCCGCCCGCGACGCGGAGTACCCGACGAAGTGCTTGAGGGTGGCGTGCACCCCCGTCGACTGCAGGCCCCGCACGTACGACGTGCCCAGCGTGCCGACCAGGTACGGGTCCTCGGCGATGCACTCGTCGACCCGCCCCCAGCGCGGGTCGCGGATCACGTCGAGGACCGGCGCGAGGCCCTGGTGGATGCCCAGGGTCCGCATCGAGCCGCCGATGAGCTCGCCCATGCGGGTCACGAGGTCCGGGTCGAACGACGCGCCCCAGGCCAGGGGCGTCGGGAAGGTGGCCGCACCCCAGGCCGACAGGCCGGTGAGGCACTCCTCGTGCACGAGGGCGGGGATGCCCAGGCGGGTACCGGTGACGAACCAGCGCTGCTTGTCCCACAGCCAGCGCGCCCGCTCGGCCGCGTCGACCGGGCGGGTGCCGTAGACGCGGGTCAGGTGCCCCAGCCCGTCCCGGGTGACGTCGTCGAGACCGCGCTCCTCCTCGAACTCACCCTGGAGCGGGGCCACCGCCTCGCCCTCGCTCTTCTCCCAGAAGCCGACGATCTGGGCGAGCTTCTCCTCCAGCGTCATGCGGGACAGCAGGTCACGCACCCGGTCCGACACGCGCGGGCCTGCGGACAACTCGAGCTCCGTCACTGGACTGTCTCCTCGGGAGTGCGCGACCGCCACGATGCGGGCACGGGGCGCTCGGGGCCCGGCGCACACACGGTGCGGGCGGGCCCCGAGCGACCAGGGTGGGAAGTCAGGGGGAAGGGCTCAGCCCTTCACGGCCCCCTGCAGACCGCTGACGATGCGCTTCTGCATCGTCAGGAAGAACACCAGCGCCGGGATGATGGCGAGCGACGTGAACGCCAGGACGCCGGCCGTGTCGGCCGAGTACTGCGTCGAGAAGTCCGCCACCCCGAGCGGCAGCGTCTTGAGCTCGGGCCGGTTGAGGAACAGCAGCGGGAGCAGGTAGCCGTTCCACGAGCCCACGAAGGCCAGCACGCCGACCGTCACCATGCCGGGGCCGGACAGCGGCACCAGGATCCGCCAGAAGAACCCGATGCGCGACGCGCCGTCGAGCATCGCCGCCTCCTCGAGCTCGTTCGGCAGCGACATGAGGAACGGCCGCAGGATGACGATCGTCATCGGCAGCGCGAACGCCGCCTGCGGCAGCGCCACGCCCCAGTACGTGTTGGTCAGTCCCAGGTCACGCACCATGAGGAACAGCGGGATGATCGCCACGGTCAGCGGGAACAGCAGACCGAGCACGAACACGTTGAACAGCGCCTGGCGGCCCTTGAACCGGAACCGCGCGAGCGGGTACGCAGCCATGACGCCGGCGACCACCACGAGCGCCGTCGTGATGACGGCGATGATCACCGAGTTCAGCGCGTAGGTCCAGAAGTTCCCGGAGGTGATGACGCCGATGTAGTTGGCGAACACCCAGGGGTTCGGCAGACCGGTCGGGTCGGCCGCGAGCTGCCCGTTGGACCGGAAGCCGCCGATGACGGCGTACAGCACGGGCGAGAGCACCACGGCGGCGATGGCGACCGAGGCGACGTAGACCCACGGGCTCGTGCGGCGCGCGACCCGCGACCCGGTCCGTGACCGTGCCGAGCGTGACGCCCGCGTGGGCGGGGCGAGGGTTGAGGTCATCGGGCCACCTTCTTCCGACGCGGCTTGTCCTCGCCGGCGTCGCGGTTCAGGAAGAACGTCTGGTAGAGGATCGCCAGGATGAACGAGATGGCGAAGAGCAGGATCGCCACCGCCGAGGCGTAGCCGTACTGCTGACGGTCCGTGCCCTGGTTGATGAGGTACGTCGCCATCGTGACGGTCGCGTTGACCGGGCCGCCCTTGGTGAGGATCCAGACCATGTCGAAGAGCTGCAGCGAGCCGATCATCGACAGGAAGATCCACGTGCGGATGGTGGGACCGAGCAGCGGGATCGTGATCTTGCGCTGCACCTGCCACCACGACGCGCCGTCGATCTGCGCGGCCTCGTGCAGCTCCTCCGGGACGCCCTGGAGGCCCGCGAGCAGCAGGACGATCGCCAGACCCGCGTACTTCCAGGTCAGGACGCCCATCACGGTCCACAGCGCGACCTTGGGGTCACCGAGCCAGACCTGGCCGATCGCCCCGAGGCCCACCGAGTCGAGCAGCGCGTCGAGCGGCCCGTTCGGCTGCAGGATGAGCGCCCAGACCACACCGGCCACGACCTCGGCCAGCACGTAGGGGACGAAGACGATGACGCGCATCGCCGTCTGACCGCGGAACCTGCGGTTGAGCAGGAGCGCGACCATGATGCCGATGGGCAGCTGGATGGCGATCGACAGGAAGGCGATCGTCAGGTTGTTGCGGACGGCCCGCTGGAAGATCTGGTCGCCGAGCGCCTGCACGTAGTTCTGGAGGCCGACGAAGTTCTCGAGCGGCCCGAGGCCGTTCCACTTGTACACCGAGTAGTGGCCGGCCTGCAGCACAGGCACGACCACGAAGAGAGCGAAAAGCACGAGGGCCGGGGCCACGAAGAACGTGATCTCGAGGCGCTTTCGCCATGCGTTCGACGACGCTCCGCGCCCCCGCGGCCCGGAGGCCACCGACCAGGCCGTGGCCTGGTCGGTGGCTCCCGGATTCACAGCGGTGGCGGCAGCAGTCCTGGTTGCGCGTCCCCCACGGGGGATCAGGTCTCCTGCCACGTCCGTCAGGCGTTCTCGGCCGCGGCCTGGGTCGCGTCGACGATGTCCTTGGCCGTACCCACGCTGCCGAACACGTTGGCGATGGCGTCGTTCATCGCGCCACCGACGCTCTCACCGAACGCCGTGTCGAAGTACAGCTGGATGTACGGCGCCTCGTTGCGGACGGCGAGCAGCTGAGCCAGCTCGGGCGCCGAGACGAAGGCCGTGGCCGACGGGAGCGTGGGCAGACCCATGTCGTACTCGGCGAAGCCCTTCTGGACCTCGTTCGAGAGCATGAACTCGAGGAAGTCGACGCAGACGTCGGGGGCGTCGTTGGAGCACGCCCACGCGTCGCCGCCGCCGAGCTGCGCGGTGGGGTCACCGTCGCCGCCGTCGACCGCCGGGAAGGCGAACCAGCCCGTGTTCTCGCCCAGGCCCAGACCGTCGTCCGTCAGGCCCTGCATGACGCCGGGCTCCCAGTGGCCGGCCAGCTCCATGGCGACCTTGCCGCTCGCGAGGAGGCCGGAGGCCGAGGCCGGGCCGGTCTGCGCGACCGTGGCCAGGAAGCCGGTGTTGAACGGCTCCTTGGCGACGAGGGCCTCGAGGTCCTCACCGGCACGGACCCAGCAGTCGTCCGAGAAGTCGAGCGTCTGCGTCGCGTCCGCCAGGACCTCCTGCGAGCACTGCCGCAGCGCGAAGTAGTACCAGTAGTGCGCGGCGGGCCACTTGTCGCCGGCTCCGACCGAGATCGGCTCGATGCCGGCGCCCTTGAGGGTGTCGATGGCGGCGTACAGCTCGTCCATCGTCGTCGGCGCCTCGGTGATGCCGGCGTCGGCGAAGATCGCCTTGTTGTACCAGAAGCCCACGACGCCCAGCGAGAACGGCAGGGCGTACGTCTTGTCCTCGACCTGCCAGCCGGCGACGGAGCCGCCGATGGCCGCGATCGTCTCGGCGGCCGGCTCGGTGATGTCCTTGACCAGACCCGCCTCGACGTGCGCCTTCAGCTCGCCGCCGCCGCGCTCCATGAACACGTCGGGCTGGTCGCCGCTCTGGAAGGCCGCGTCCAGCTTGGTGAGCATGTCCTCGTGCGCCATGGCACTGACCTCGACGGTCACACCGGGGTGGTCCGTCTCGAACTGGTCGGCCAGCGTGTCGTAGTAGTCCTTGCCGGCGCCGGTGTTCGAGTTGTGCCACCACGTGAGGGTGACGTTGTCGCCGTCGCCCTCGGTCTCCTCGTTACTGCCGCTGCCGGAGGCGCACGCGGTCGCGATCATCGCTACCGCCGCGCCCAGCGCGACCGCGCGCAGTGCCGCAGTCCTCTTCATCTTTGAATCTCCTCGTCGTCGCTGACAGGTCGGGACGGGCGCAACATTGACAGTGGTCCAGGAGCGGTGTCAATCGATGTCGATAACGTTATCGACACGATGTCCTATGATCTCGACGTGGACCCGTTCCCCCGCGTCAAGATGGCCGATGTCGCCCGGACAGCCGGGGTCTCCGTCGCGACCGTTTCCAAGGTGGTCAATGGTCGCTACGGCGTTTCGCAGCGCACACTTGAGCGTGTGCAGGAGGTCATCGCCGATCTCGGCTACGAGGCGAGCCTCGGCGCACGGTCGTTACGGTCCTACCGGACGAACGTGCTGGGCATCCTGGTCGCCGAGTTCGAGCCCTTCTCCGCGGAGCTCCTCAAGGGCGCCGGCAGCGCCGTGGCAGCCACCGGGTACGAGCTGCTGGCGTACTCCGGCGGCGGTGGCGGCTCGGCCGAGGTCGGCTGGGAGCGGCGGTACCTGTCCCGCCTGTCCGGCACCCTCATCGACGGCGCGATCATCGTGACCCCGACGGTCGTCGAGGCCCGTCCCGGCGTCCCCGTCGTCGCGGTCGACCCGCACACCGGGCCGACGGGCCTGCCGACGGTCGACTCGGACAACCTCACCGGCGCCGTGCTCGCCACGCGCCACCTGCTGGAGCTCGGGCACCGGCGCATCGCGTTCCTCGGCGGACGCCCCGACCTCGACTCCGCGCGGCTGCGCGAGAAGGGCTTCCGGCGCGCCATGGCCGACGCGGGCGTCCCGGTCGACGAGTCGCTGGTCGGCATGGGCGACTACCGCCGCGGGACGGCGCAGGAGCCCGCCCGGGTCCTGCTCGACCGCGAGGACCCCCCGACCGCGGTGTTCGCCGCCAACGACCTGTCCGCGCTCGGCGTGCTCGACGTCGCCCGCTCGCTGGGGATCGGCGTGCCCTCCGAGCTGTCGGTGATCGGCTTCGACAACGTCCCCGAGTCCGCCCTGAGCGTCCCGCCGCTGACCACGGTCGAGCAGCCGCTGCAGGCGATGGGTGCCGCCGCGCTGCACCTGCTCGTGGACCTCATCGCCGGCACGGACGGCACGACGCACCGGCGTCTGCCGACGTCGTTGGTGCCCCGCGCCTCCACGGCGCCCCCGCCGCGCCGGACCTGAGCGACCAGTCGTCGCGGGGGACGGCCCTCGTCACGGCGGGGCGACGGCGGTCACGCCCGCGCCGCGACGTCCTCGTCGCTCTCGGCACCCTCGCGGATCCGGCGCGTCACCCACGGCGACAGCGCGAACATCGCCCCGGCGACGACCAGGGCGACGACGCCGATCCCGCCGAAGAACGCCGTGCGGCTCATGCCCTCGGTCGCGGTGATGAGCTGCGCCGTGATCGCCTGCCCCGCCGCGGGGGCCAGGAACCACAGCGCCATGGCCTGCCCGCGGAACGCGCGGGGCGCCAGCAGGGTGGTCGCGGCCAGCCCCACCGGTGACAGGCACAGCTCCCCGAGGGTCTGCACGACGTACACGACGACGAGCACCCACCACGGCGAGCGGCCGTCGCCCGCCACGGCCGACGCGCCCGCCAGGAAGATGAAGCTCAGCGCGGCCAGCGTCAGCCCGATCGCGAACTTCACAGCCGTGGAGGGCCGCCCGTCGAGCTTCACCCACAGCCAGGCGAACACCGGGGCCAGCAGGATGATCGAGGCCGGGTTCACCGACTGGTACAGCACCGGCGAGATGGTCACGCCGCCGACGTCGAGGTCGGTGTGGTCCCGGGCGTACTGCGACAGGGTGTTCGAGGCCTGCTCGAAGATCATCCAGAAGAGCATGGCGGCCACGAACAGCGGGATGTAGGCGCCGAGGCGCGAGCGCTCGGCGGTGTTCACCTTGGGCGAGCGGAACATCACGAGGAACATGACGACCGGGGCGGCGAACGCCAGGTACGACAGCGCGTCGATGATGATGTTCAGCGCACCGACGTCGCGGCCACCGGCCCGCACGACCAGCCACGCCAGCGCCGTGGCGGCGAGCAGCGCCAGGACCACGAGCAGCGCCATCCGCACGACGCGCGGCCGGTCCTGCGGCGTGAGCGGGTTGGGCACGACCTCGCCGGCCCCGTGCAGCGCGCGGCGACCCAGGACGAACGCGACCAGCGCGAGCCCCATCCCGACGGCGGCGACGGAGAACCCGGCGTGGTACCCGCCGATCTCGCGGGCGATCTGCACGATGAACGGTGCGGTGAACGACCCGATGTTGATGCCCATGTAGAAGATCGAGAAGCCGGAGTCCCGGCGCGGGTCGTCCCGCCGGTACAGCTCGCCCACCATGCTGGAGACGTTCGGCTTGAGCAGGCCCGTCCCGAGCGCGACCAGGACGATGCCCAGGTAGGCGGTCCAGTGCGCGGGGACCGCGAGGCTGACGTGCCCGGCGGCGATGACGACACCGCCCCACAGCACCGACCGGCGCGCTCCGATGAGCCGGTCGGCCACCCACCCCCCCACCACGGTGACCAGGTAGACCGCCGACCCGTACACCGCCACGAGGGCGGCACCCGTCGCGTCGTCGAGCCCGAGCCCGTCGTTCGCCAACGTGTCGGTGAGGAAGTAGAAGAGGATCGCGCGCATGCCGTAGTAGCTGAACCGCTCCCACAGCTCGGTGGTGAAGAGCGTGAACAGCCCGAAGGGGTGGCCGAAGAAGGTCCGCTCCCGAGGTGCGCGTCCCGTCACCTCCACCTCGACGGCCGGGACGTCGGCGGCTTCGCTCATCCAGCCATGGTCGTCTCGCACGCACGCACGTGCACCTCGGGGACGGGCAGCCCGCGCCGTCGGGGAGCGGCCGGGTTACCTTGGCGGGTGCCGACGATCTGCTGGTTCCGTCGTGACCTGCGGCTGGGCGACCACCCGGCCCTGCTCGCCGCGGTCGCGCAGGCCCGCGCCGACGACGACGAGGTCGTCGCGCTCTACGTCGTCGACCCGGTGCTCCAGCACTCCGCCGGCGCCCCGCGCCTGGCGTACCTGGCGGCGTCGCTGCGCGCGCTGGACGAGGCGACCGGAGGGCGGCTCGTGGTGCGCCACGGCCGGGCGGACCACGTGGTGCCGGAGGCGGCCCGCGAGGTCGGTGCGACGTCCGTGCACGTCAGCGCCGCGACCGAGCCCTACGGCCGGCGCCGCGACGACGCGGTGGCCGCCGCTCTCGCGGCGGGAGGCGCGGCACTGGTCCGCACCGGCTCCCCGTACGCCGTGGCGCCGGGCCGGCTGCGCACGGGGCAGGACGGGCCCTACCAGGTCTTCACGCCGTTCCGCCGGGCCTGGCTGGACCACGGCTGGCACGCACCGGCACCCCGGCCGGGCTCCGTGCCGTGGGCGACGCTCCCCTCCGACGGCGTCCCCGACGCCCCACCGACCGACGTGCGGCTGCCGGACGCCGGGGAGCACGCCGCGCACGCACGCTGGCGCGCGTTCCTGCGCGACGACCTCGACGGGTACGACGTGGACCGGGACCGCCCCGACCTCGACGTGACCTCGCGCATGTCGGTCCACCTCAAGCACGGCGAGATCCACCCGCGGACGATGCTCGCCGACCTGGCCGCCGCCGGCACGGGTGCGACCGGGCGGGCGGCGGAGTCGGTCGCGACGTACCGCTCGGAGCTCGCGTGGCGGGAGTTCCACGCCGACGTGCTGTGGCACTCCCCCGACGCGACCCGACGCTCGCTGCGTCCGGCCGTGCCCGACGACGCGTGGGCGACCGGGGCGGCCGCCGACGACGCCCTCACCGCGTGGACCGAGGGCCGGACGGGCTACCCCCTCGTCGACGCGGGCATGCGGCAGCTGCGCGCGGAGGGCTGGATGCACAACCGGGTCCGCATGGTCGTCGCGTCCTTCCTGGTCAAGGACCTGCACATCCCGTGGCAGCGCGGTGCCGACCACTTCATGGCCTGGCTGGTCGACGGTGACGTGCCGCAGAACCAGCTCAACTGGCAGTGGGTCGCGGGCACCGGGCGGGACGCGGCCCCCTATTTCCGGATCTTCAACCCGGTGACCCAGGGCCGACGCTTCGACCCGGACGGCGCGTACGTGCGCCGCTGGGTGCCCGAGCTGCGCGGCGTGCCCGGCGCGGCGGTGCACGAGCCGTGGCGGCTGCCCGACGGCCCGCCGCCGGGGTACCCCGACCCGATGGTCGACCACGCGCACGAGCGGGAGGTCGCACTCGCGGACCACGCCCGCCGCCCCACCTGACCCCCGGGTCCACCTCGGCCCGGGCCGTCCCGGCCGGACGCCGCCCTCAGCCGGACGCACTCCTCAGCCGGGAACCCCGGCCGGACGACCCGCGCGTCAGGTCCGCGCGACCTCGTTGACCGGAGGCTCCCCCGCCAGCAGCGCCATGACCTGCCGCCGCACGAGCTGCGCGACCCGCGGGAAGGTCGCGTCGGTGTTGCCGCCCTGGTGCGCGGTGACCAGGACGTTCGGGGCCCGCCACAGCGGGTGGTCCGGGGGCAGCGGCTCGGGGTCGGTGACGTCCAGGGCGGCCCGCAGGCGGCCGGCGCCCAGCTCGGCCAGCAGCGCGTCGGTGTCGACGACCTTGCCGCGCGCGACGTTGACCAGCAGGGCGCCGTCCTTCATGCGCGCCAGCGCGGCGGCGTCGAGCAGGTGGTACGACGTGCGCGACAACGGGATGGCGAGCACGACGACGTCCGCGTCGGGCAGGAGGTCGGGCAGCTCGTCGACGCCGTGCACGTGGCCGTCGGCGTCGTCCCGGGCGGTGGCCGCGACGCGGACCAGCTCCACCTCGAAGGGTCGGAACCGGGCGACGATCGCCCGCCCGACCGATCCCTGCCCGACGACGAGCACACGGCGGTCCGCCAGCGAGGGCCCGAACGGGTTGTCCCACCGGCCCTCGTCCATCGCCCGCACGGCACGCGGCAGGTCCCGCTGGACGGCGAGGGTGAGCCCCACGGCCAGCTCGGCCGTGCCGGCGTCGTGCACGCCCCGGCCGTTGCACAGCACGACGCCCGGGGGCAGGTGCCGCAGCGCGTGCTCGTAGCCGGCGCTGGGCAGCTGCACGTACCGCAGGCGCGGCAGGTCCCGCAGCACGTCGAAGCCGCCGGGCCGCACGAAGTAGTGGGGTACCACGACGAGGTCCACGTCGGCGGCGGTGCCGGGGTCCAGCGGTCCGGACAGGTCCCACCGGACCAGGCGCAGGTCGTCCCGGTGGGACGCCGCCAGGTCGGCGAGACGGTGCAGCAGGTCGTCGTCGGGGACGGTGACGGTCAGCACGGTCAGGAGGCCACCCGGCCGGCGCGGTACTCGTCCTCGAGCATCGACATGACGACCGCGTCGCACCACCCGGCCCCGTCGCGGTACGCGTCGCGCCGACGTCCCTCGCGGCGGAACCCGATGTTCTCGTACAGGGACACCGCACGGGTGTTGATGCTCAGCGCCTCGAGCTCCACCCGGTGCAGGTCGAGCCCGTCGAACGCGAAGCCGAGGACCAGCTCGATCGCCTCGGTCCCGTAGCCGCGACCCCGGTAGAGCGGGCGCATGGACAGGCGGAGCGAGGCGCACCGCACGTCGGGGTCGACGTCCGTCAGGACGATCTCGCCGCGGTACTCGTCGTCACCGAACGCCGTCACGGCGAAGTCGTACCGGCCCTCGGCGGCCTCGCGGCTCGCGCACCAGGCGTCGACCTCCTCGCGCGTGAACCCGCGCGTGGTGCCCGTGAGCCGCTTGCCCTCGGCGTCGTCGAGCATGTCCCACATCGCGTCGGCGTCGTCCGTGCCGATCGGACGCAGCACGATCATCTCGCCCTGCAGGGTGGGTTTCTGCATCGCTACCTCCGTCGCGCTCCGGCGGGCGCCGGTCCGGGCACCCCCACCGACTGCCCTCCGGCGTGCGTCGCATCGTACGGAACCGGGACGACCGGGACGTCACGACACGACGCACGCCGGTGCGTCGGCTCCTGCGTCAGGCGGAGACGCGCTCCAGCACGAGCTCGCGCACGCGACCGGCGTCCGCCTGCCCGCGCGTCGCCTTCATGACCGCGCCGATGATGGCGCCGACCGGCCCGAGGTTGCCCCCGCGGATCTTCTCCGCGATGTCCGGCTGGGCGGCCAGGGCCGCGTCGATCGCCTCGAGCAGGGGGCCGTCATCCGACACGACCTCGAGCCCTCGGGCGACGACGACCTGCTCGGGATCGCCCTCACCGGCCAGCACGCCCTCGAGCACCTGGCGCGCCAGCTTGTCGTTGATGCGACCGGCGTCGACGAGCTGCTGGAGCGCACCGATCTGGGCGGGCGTGATCGGCAGGTCCGCGAGCTCGACCTCCTGCTGCTTGGCCGTGCGGGCCAGCTCGCCCATCCACCACTTGCGGGCAGCGGCCGGGCTCGCGCCCGCCGCGACCGTGGCCTCGATGAGCTCGATCGCACCGGCGTTGACGACGTCGCGCATCTCGGCGTCGGCGTAGCCCCACTCACCCTGCAGGCGGCGGCGGCGCGCGGCGGGCAGCTCGGGCAGGGCCGCACGGATCTCCTCGATCCAGGCGCGGTCCGGGACGATCGGCACGAGGTCCGGCTCGGGGAAGTAGCGGTAGTCCTCGGCGTCCGACTTCACGCGCCCGGCGGTGGTGATGCCGGTGTCCTCGTGCCAGTGCCGGGTCTCCTGGACGATCACGCCGCCGGCGTCGAGGATCGCCGCCTGGCGACTGATCTCGTAGCGGACGGCACGCTCGACCGAGCGGAACGAGTTGACGTTCTTGGTCTCGGTCCGGGTCCCCAGGGCGTCGGCCGGCGTGGGGCGCAGCGAGACGTTCACGTCGGCGCGCACGTTGCCACGCTCCATGCGGGCCTCGGAGACACCGAGCGCGCGGAACATGTCGCGCAGCGTCTGGACGTACGCGCGCGCGACCTCCGGTGCCCGCTCCCCCGCCCCGGTGATCGGCTTCGTGACGATCTCCACCAGCGGCACACCGGCGCGGTTGTAGTCGACCAGCGAGTACTCCGCGCCGTGGATGCGCCCGGTGGCGCCACCGACGTGCGTGTTCTTGCCGGCGTCCTCCTCCATGTGCGCGCGCTCGATCTCGACGCGGAACGTGGTGCCGTCCTCCAGCTCGACGTCGACGAAGCCCTCGGAGGCGATCGGCTCGTCGTACTGGGAGGTCTGGAAGTTCTTCGGCACGTCCGGGTAGAAGTAGTTCTTCCGCGCGAACCGGCAGGACTGCGCGATCGAGCAGTTCAGCGCCAGGCCGATGCGGATCGCGTACTCCACCGCGGTGCCGTTGACGACGGGCAGCGCGCCCGGCAGGCCCAGGCTCGTCGGCGTGATCTGCGTGTTCGGCTCCTCGCCGAACGACTGCTCGGCGCCGTCGAACATCTTGGTCCGCGTGCCCAGCTCGACGTGCACCTCGATGCCGATGACCGGGTCGAACCGGGCCACCGCGTCGTCGTAGTCGACCAGGTCGACGTCGGTCGTCGTGCTCATCAGGCTGCCCCTCCGGCCAGCTCGGGGGCGCGGCCCAGCAGCGGGCCCTCCCAGCTCGTCTCGAGCAGCGCCTCGAGCGCCGCTCCCACGCGGTACAGGCGGGCGTCCTCGCGCGCCGGCGCGAGGATCTGGAAGCCCACGGGCAGGCCGTCGTCCGACAGCCCGTTCGGCAGCGACATGCCCGGGATCCCCGCGAGGTTCGCGGGGATCGTCGCGACGTCGTTGAGGTACATCGCCAGCGGGTCGTCCAGCTTCTCGCCCAGCTTGAACGCCGTCGTCGGCGCCGTGGGCGAGACCAGCACGTCGGCCGCCTCGAACGCCGCGGCGAAGTCGCGCTGGATGAGCGTGCGGACCTTCTGCGCCGACCCGTAGTACGCGTCGTAGTAGCCGGCGCTCAGGGCGTACGTGCCGAGGATGACGCGGCGCTTGACCTCGTCACCGAACCCCTGGCCACGGGTCGCGGCCATGACGCGCTCGGCGGTCACCGGGCCATCGCTCGGCTCGACGCGCAGGCCGAAGCGCATGCCGTCGAACTTCGCCAGGTTGCTCGACGCCTCCGCGGGCAGGATCAGGTAGTACGCCGCGAGCGCGTACGCGAACGACGGGCACGAGACCTCGACGACCTCGGCGCCCGCGCCGCGCAGCGCCTCGAGCGACTCCTCGAACCGCGCCAGGACGCCGGGCTGGTAGCCCTCGCCCTGCAGCTCGCGCACCACGCCGACCCTGACGCCCGTCAGGTCGCCCGACGCACCCTCGCGGGCCGCCGCGACGTACCCCGTCGCCGGGTCGCTCAGCGACGTCGAGTCGCGCGGGTCGTGCCCGCCGATCAGCTCGTGCAGCAGCGCCGAGTCGAGGACCGTGCGCGTGCACGGGCCCGCCTGGTCCAGGCTCGAGGCGAGGGCGATGAGGCCGTAGCGCGACACGCTGCCGTAGGTCGGCTTGACGCCGACGGTGCCGGTGACGGCAGCGGGCTGACGGATCGAGCCGCCCGTGTCGGTGCCGATCGCGAGCGGTGCCTCGTAGGCCGCGACGGCCGCGGCGGACCCGCCGCCGGAGCCGCCGGGGATCCGCTCGAGGTCCCACGGGTTGTGCGTGGTGCCGTAGCCCGAGTGCTCCGTCGACGAGCCCATGGCGAACTCGTCCATGTTGGTCTTGCCGAGGATCGGCAGGCCCGCGGCCTTGATCCGCTCGACGAGGGTCGCGTCGTACGGGGGCACCCAGCCCTCGAGGATGCGCGAACCGGCCGTGGTGGGCAGGCCGCGCGTCACGACGACGTCCTTGACGGCGATCGGCACGCCGGCGAGCGCGTGCAGGTCCTCGCCCGCAGCCCGTCGGGCGTCGACGTCGGCCGCGGTGGCCAGCGCCTCGTCGGTCGCGACGTGCAGGTACGCGTGGACGGCGGGCTCCACGGCTGCGATGCGCTCGAGGTGCGCCTGCGTCACCTCGACGCTGGTCACCTCGCGCGCGGTCAGCCGGTCGGCCAGCTCCGCCGCGGTCATCCGGGTCAGGTCGGTCACGTCACTCCTCCCCGAGGATCTGCGGGACGAGGAACTTGCCGTCACGGGCCGCGGGGGCCTGCGCGAGCACCTCGTCGCGGTCGAGCGGCGTGACCGGCTCGTCGGCACGGAACACGTTGGTCAGCGGCAGCGGGTGGCTCGTCGCGGGGACGTCCGGGGTGGCGACCTCGGACACGCGGGCGACGGACTCGACGATGACGTCGAGCTCGCCCGCCAGCCGGTCGAGCTCGGCCGGTGTCAGGTCGATCCGGGCCAGCGCGGCGACGCGCGCGACCTCGTCGCGGGAGAGGGTGGACATGGTCCGTGAGTCTAGTCGCGGGCGGGTGGCCGCCGTGGGCGCGTCCGCTGCGGGCCGCGCCCGTCGCGACCGGACGACGCCGACCCGGCGGACCCGCCGAGGGGCCGGCGGTCAGCCGACCCGCGACGTCGCCGCGCTGACCAGCGCGAGCAGCGCCTCGGCGTAGGCGTCCGGGGCGTCGTCGGCCGTGAACACCCGCTCGGGCTGTCCGACGAGCTCGACGAGCACCTGGTAGCGCCCGTCGGTGGACCGGGCGAGGCTGCGGAACGTGCCGCCCAGCAGCTCACGCAGCTGGTCCTCGCGCGGCAGCCACAGCGCGTCCTCCTGGCGGACGGAGTCCAGCGCCCACTCCGTCGTCCCGTTGAAGCCCAGGACGGTGCCCGTGGAGTACTCGTGCGCCTCGACGACCATCTCGGAGATGGTGAACACCTCGCCGCCCATGTCGGCACCGCGCAGGACGAACCTGTCGCCCGCCCGGGGGTGCCACTGCAGACCGGCGGCCTCCAGGGCCACGGCGTTGTCCGTCGAGATCATGCGTCCAGTATCGGCGTCCCGACGCCGTTCGGCCCGCCCGGCGGCGTCCTGCGCGCCGCCGGCACGCCGCCGGCGCGCCGCCGGCGCGGGCCCAGCGACGCGGGCGCCCGACCGCACGGGGACGCCGGGCCGCGGCCGGGGCGGGTCAGCAGCCCGTACCGGCCGCGGCCCCGGGCTGCTCGCGGTAGGCGTACCGGTGCGCGGGCCGGAAGCCGAGCGTGGCGTAGAGCCGGTGCGCCGCCGTGTTCTCGACCTCGACCTGGAGGAACGCGCGCCGCGCGCCGGCCCGGCCGGCAGCCGCCAGCGCCTCCTGCGTCAGCGCCCGCCCGAGCCCTCGTCGCCGCGCGGCGGGCACGACCTGCAGGCACGAGAGCGCGACCCAGTCCTCGGCCTGCGCGGCGCGGACGACGCCGAGATCAGCGCCGTCCGCGTCCGTGGCCGTCAGGTAGAGCGCCGGCGCGCCGGCGACGATGGCGTGGGACGCCGCGCGCGCACCGCCCTTGCCGGCCAGCCACAGGTCGAGCCAGGCGTCGTCCGGTGCGTCCGCCACGCGGATGCGGACGCCGGTGATCCGGTCCGGGGCGTCCGGTCCGGAGCCCGACGTCGCGTCCGGGGCCGCCAGGTCCCGCACCAGCACGTCCGCGGTCGCCGCCTCGACGTAACCGCGCGCTGCGAGCTCCGCCACGAGGCCCGCCGGGTTCTGCGGGTCCCCCACCCGGAAGACGGCCGGCCCACCGTCGGCCCGGTACAGCCGCTCCACGCGGTCGACCACGGCGGGCAGGTCGGCGACGTCGCCGAGGGCGATCGTCGAGCCCGCGCGGCGGGTGACGCCCCCGGACAGGCCGACGCGCCAGCCCTCGACGTCCACGACGCGGGGCGCGGGCCAGGTCGCGGCCTCGACCAGCGCGCCCGGGGCGTCGGGCGCACGCCACGTCAGGACACGCATCTGCACCTCGTCCGACCAGCCGCGCTCGGGTCGCGCGACGAACCCGAGCCGCGCGTACAGCCGGTGCGCGGCGTGCATCGTCTCGAGCGTCGAGAGCACGACGTCGCGCGTGCCGCGGCCGACCGCCTCGCACAGCGCGGCCAGGACCAGCTGCTCCGCGACCCCGGCCCCGCGAGCGGCAGGGTCCACCGCGAGCATCCGCAGCTCGACCTCCCCGTCCCGCGCGATCTCCGCGTAGGAGGACCCCGGGACCGCGAGGGTGATGGTGCCGAGCACGCGCTCGGCGGCCCCACCGCCGGACGCACCCGGTGGTGGTGTCCCCGCGGGCCCGTCCGGCTCCGGGACGGCGGCGACCAGCACGGTGGCGTCGGACACGCGCCGCACGGCGTCGCGCAGCTCCGCGGCGTACCAGTGGTCGGCTTCGACGATCCCGTCCGTGACGTACGCGCGCGCGGTGACGTCGCCCACCTGCGGCACGTCGGCCGCGGTCGCCGGCCGCACCCGCACGGGGCCCACCGGCCCGACGACACGGCCCCCGGCCGTCGCGGGCTGCGCGCCGCCGGGGGCGCTCACGCGCCGTCGCCGTCCGCGGAGCCCTCCGCACCCGGACCCGTCGCGTCGTCGGCCGGCGCCACGGCCGCCGGACCGCCCGCGAGCAGCGCCTCGAACCCCGCCTCGTCGAGGATCCGCAGCCCCAGCTCGCGCGCCTTGGTCTCCTTGGAGCCGGCGTTCTCGCCGACCACCACGAAGTCCGTCTTCTTCGACACGGAGCCGGAGGCCTTGCCCCCACGGACCAGGATCGCCTCCTTGGCGCCGTCGCGGCTGAAGCCGTCGAGGCTGCCGGTGACCACGACGGTCACGCCCTCGAGGGTGCGCGGCGTGGAGTCGTCGGCGGCGTCCGCCATCACCACCCCCGCGGCGGCCCAGCGGTCGACGATCTCGCGGTGCCACGGCTCGGCGAACCAGTCCAGCAGCGACTGCGCGATCGTGGGCCCGACGCCCTCGACGCCCGCGAGCCGCTCGACCGCGGCCGCCCGCCGGGCTGCCCGCGGGTCCGGCACGGTCCCGCCGTCGCCGTCGGGTCCGCTCGCGACCTCGAGGTCGAGGGCGTCCTGCCGGGCGCCGTCGTCCGCACCCGCACCCGCGCCGGCGTCCGGGTCGACGACCTCCCGCAGCGCCGCCATCGACCCGAACTCCTGCGCGAGCGCCCGCGCGGCGGTCGGCCCGACGTTGCGGATGCTCAGCGCGACGATCGCGCGCCACAGCTCCTTGGTCTTCGCGAGGTCGAGCTGGTCCAGCAGCGTGCGCGCCGCCTCCGAGGGCTCCCAGTCGGGCAGCGTGCGGCCCTCGGCCTCCGCGGCGGCGCGCTGCGCCCTCGTGTGCTTGAGCGTGCGCCGGAACGGCGTGCGGCGGCGCAGCGTGCCGTCCTCGTCCTCCTTGGGCAGCCCGGTCTCGGCGTCGCGGACGACGACCTCGACCTCGGCGAGCCGCGCCAGGCTCGCGGTGCGCACGCGGTCGACCTCGTCCGGCGTCGCGTCCGGCCCGTACCCGACCAGGTCGAAGAGGTACGCCTCGTTGGGCACCGGGGGCGTCTCGGGCACCTCGGGCTGCGTCAGCGCCGCGGCGGTGACCTCCCCGAGCACCTCGATGTCGAACGCGCCGCGGGAGCCGATGTGCTCGAGGCGTCCGCGCACCTGCGCCGGGCAACCCTGCGCGTTGGGGCACCGCAGGTCGACGTCACCCTCGCGCATGGGCCGCAGGGGGGTGCCGCACTCGGGGCAGTCGGCGGGCATGTGCCACTCCACGCGCGGCACGTCGTCGCCCGGGGCCTGCGGGGCGGGGCCCACGATCTCGGGGATGACGTCGCCCGCCTTGCGCAGCACGACCATGTCGCCGACCCGCACGCCCTTGGCCCGCACCACGTCCTGGTTGTGCAGCGTGGCCTGGCGCACCGTGCTGCCTGCGACGAGCACCGGCTCCATGACGGCGAACGGGGTCGCGCGCCCGGTCCGGCCGATGCCGACCTCGATCGCCAGCAGGCGGGTGTTCACCTCCTCCGGCGGGTACTTGTACGCGATCGCCCAGCGCGGCGCGCGGCTCGTGGCGCCCAGGCGCCGCTGCAGCGCGATGTCGTCGACCTTGACGACGATCCCGTCGATCTCGTGCTCCACGTCGTGGCGGTGCTCGCCGAAGTACGCGACGCGCTCCCAGACCTCGTCCAGGCTCCCCACGACGCGCGTGTGCGTCGACGTCGGCACGCCCCAGCCGGCCAGCAGGTCGTAGACCTGCGACTGGCGCGCGATGCCGGTGCCTCGCCCCTGCCCCCACGTCAGCGCGCCGATGCCGTGCGCGTACATGCGCAGCGGCCGCGTCGCCGTCACGCGGGGGTCCTTCTGGCGCAGCGAGCCCGCTGCGGCGTTGCGGGGGTTGGCGAACGGCGCCTTCCCGGCGGCGACCTGCGCCTCGTTGAGCGCACGGAACGCCTCGACGGGCAGGAACACCTCGCCGCGGATCTCGATGAGGTCGGGGTGCGTCGCGGGGTCGCCGGCGAGGACGTCGGGGATGGTCGGGATGGTGCGGACGTTGAGCGTGACGTCCTCACCCGTGCGGCCGTCGCCGCGGGTGGCCGCCCGCACCAGGCGTCCCTTCTCGTACAGCAGCGCGATGGCCAGGCCGTCGATCTTCAGCTCGCACAGGTAGTCCAGCCGGGCCGTGGCCTCCAGGTCCCGGTGCACGCGCTCCGACCACGCGACGAGGTCCTCGCGCGAGAACGCGTTGTCGAGCGAGAGCATGCGCTGCACGTGCTCGACCGCCGTGAAGTCCGTCGAGAACGTGCCGGCGACGCGTTGGGTCGGCGAGTCCGGCGTCCGCAGGCCCGGGTGCTCCTCCTCCAGACGCTCGAGGGCACGCATCCGCTCGTCGTACTCCGCGTCCGACGACGTCGGTGCATCGCGCACGTAGTACGCGAACTGGTCCGCCCGGACCTGCTCGGCCAGCTCCGTCCAGCGGTGGCGGGCCTCGGCCGGGACGTCGTGCTCGGGGGTCGCGGGGGTCACGTCGCTCACGCCCCCATCATGGCGTGCGGCACCCACACCGACCGACCAGTCCCGTCGGCGCCCGGCCCTCAGTCGTCCAGGACCGCGACGAGCCGCTCCGCGAACGCCGCCGGCTGCTCCATGAACCCGCCGTGCTCGCCGGGGAAGGGCGTGACGTCCACGCCGAGCAGCCCTGCGAGCGCGGCCGAGGTGGCGGCCGTCTCGAGCGCGGCCGACTCCTCCCCGACGCCCACCACGACCCGCTGCGCGCCGGCGCGCAGCGCGGCGACGTCGGGCAGCCACGTGGTCGTGCCGCGCAGCTCGTGGGCGAAGAAGCGCGCGCTGTCCCGCGCGAACCCCTCGTCGTCGTCCACCACGGGCGGCCCCTCGGCGTCGTCCTCCCAGCCCGCCGCGCCGGCGAAGGCACCCCACGCCGCGGCGACTCCGTGCTCGTGGAACGTCTGGACGACCAGCTCCGTGCGGGCGTGGTGCGTCGCCGCGTCGGGCAGGAGGCCGAGCAGCGGCGGCTCGTGCGCGACGAGCGTGCGGACGCGTCCGGGGTGCTGCTGGGCGAGCGCGAGAGCGGTCACCGCACCGCCACTGGACCCGAGGACGTCGGCCACCGGGGCGCCGAGCGCGTCGAGCAGGGCCGCGACGTCGGCGGCGCGCAGCTCGGGGGTCGAGTCCTGCGCCGGGTCGTCCACGGTGCTGCGGGCGATGCCGCGCGGGTCGTGGGTGACGACGGTGCGCCTGCCGGCGAGGGCATCGGCGACGTCGGCGAAGTACGCCGCACCCATGGGCGACCCCATGAGCAGGAGCAGCGGCCCGGTGCCCCGGACCTCGTAGGTGAGGCGGGCGCCGGGCACGTCCAGCGCGCGCACGTCGGCGGCCACGCTCAGGCCCGCCGCGCCGTCAGGTGCACCGCGACCTCGTCGCCCGCGGCGACCTTCATGGCGCGTCCCGTGCCGAGCACGTGGTGGGAGTCGGGGACCGTGAGGGAGGTGTCGAGCGCGCCGTCCTTCTCGAGCGGTGCGGTGAAGGCGTGGTCCAGCGGTGACGACATCGTCGGCCCCCTATGTCTACGGTGTGGACTTCCGGATATGTCCACACCGTAGACTTCGGCGTGTGACGAGCGCAAGAGGTACGTACCACCACGGTGACCTCCGGGCCGCGCTGATCGACGCGGGCGTGGACCTCGCCCGCGAGACGGGCGCAGCCGCCGTCGTGCTGCGCGAGGTCACCCGCCGCGCGGGCGTCACGCCGCGGGCCGCGTACCGCCACTTCGCCGACCGCGACGCCCTGCTGCGCGCCGTGGCGCGCGTGGCGCTCGGCCGCATGGCGCGCACCGTCGAGGAAGGGCTCGCCGGCGCCGCCGACGGCACCGCCGCCCTGACGGCCGTCGGTGAGGGGTACATCCGGTTCGCCCTCGACGAACCGGGGCTGTTCGACGTCGGGCTCTTCGCGATGGAGGACATGGCCGAGGTCGACGCACCGGAGGCCGGCGGCGGCGCCGGTCGCTCGCCGTACCACCAGCTGCACGACGCCCTCGCGCGGCTCGTCGCCGAGGGGCGGCTCGCCCCGGGGTCCGTCGACGGCGCCGCACTCACCTGCTGGTCCGGCGTCCACGGGTACGCGACGCTCGCGGCGCTGGGTCCGCTGCGTTCCCTGCCCCGCTCGGAGCGCGACGCGGCGGCGTCCGTCGTGGTCGCGGGCCTCGTGCGCGCCGTCGCGAGCGGACGCCCCGGCGGCGACGGAGCACCGACGGCTCCCTGACCCGGAGCGCGGTGCGTCACCCCCTCCCCACGGGCCACGACCTCACCCGCCGCAGCCCACCGTCGCGCCGTCGCCCGCCCCTACACTCGGGCGCGTGTCCGGTCCCGCCGCCCCGCCCGACCTGCGCGCACGTGCCCGGCGCAGCGGCAGCAAGGTCGCTCGGCGTGTGCTCGACCAGCCGCTGCGGCGCATCGGTCTGGGCGGTGCCCTCGTGCTGCTCGCGGCGACGGCCGGCTTCGGTGGCCTGGAGGAGCAGACGCAGGACGGCCCCGAGGTGCTCACCGTCGGGACGCCGGTCGACGTCGCACCGTTCGAGCTGACCGTGCACCGCGTCGTGTGGACCACCGACCTGCCCGGCCAGTACCTGTCGGACGACGGCAACCGGTGGGTGGGCGTCGTCGCGACCGTGCGTAACACGAGCGACGCGGGCCTCCTGGGTACCACGCTGCAGGAGGCGCTGGTGCTCGCCGACGTCGACGGCCTGGTCGGACGTCCCGCAGGCGCCGCCACGCGGGCGACGTCCGTCGCGGTGCTCGAGGACGGCTCGTCGCTCAGCCCGGTGCAGCCGGGGCTGACGTACGAGGCCGCCTTCCTGTTCGAGCAGGACGGGGCCGCCGCACCCCCGACGACCGCGTCCGTCCTGCTGCAGCAGCACACGTGGCGCCGCGGCAGCCTCGACCCGACGCTCGCCTGGTGGGATCCCGCACCGGCCGTCCGCGGCGAGCTCGCCGTGCGTGAGGCCGTGTCCGACGCGGAGCAGGAGGGCGAGGCATGAGCACGTCCGACACGATCGCGGACACCCCGGTCGCCGGCGGCCCGGCGACGCCCGCACCGCCCCGCCGCTCCCCCGCCGTGCCGCGGCCTCGAGCACTCGGCGCGGGCGCGGCGGTGCTGGCCGCCCTCGCCGTGGGCCACGTCGTCGTGACGGCCTTCCCCGTCGACGAGCGCGTGCAGGCGCCGTTCGTGCGCACCGCGGCCGTCGGGGAGACCGTCGAGCTGCGGTACGCACGGGTGACGGCCGGCGAGCCGACGGGCGCCGTGGTCCTCGACCCCGACGACGGCACGCTCCTGGCGACGCCGGGGGTCTGGCTGACGGTGCCGGTGACGATCGACGCCCTCGGGCAGCCGCGTGCGCTCGGCTTCGCGGAGCTGCGGGGCGGCGACGGCCGCACGTACACGGTCTTCACGAGCGGCCGCTCGTCGTTCCTGCCCGGGACGGCGCAGCCGGGCATCGCCCGGTACGCGACGCTGCGCGTCGAGGTCCCGCCCGAGGCGGTGGCCGGGGCGCACCTGCGCCTGGGGCTCGAGCAGAAGGACCAGCGCCGCGACGACGTCGCCGACATCGACCTCGGGCTCACGCCGGCCGACGCCGACGCGTGGGCGGCCGCCGAGGACCCCGTGCTCGCGGGCCCGCCGTCCGACGCACCACCGGAGGAGCCGTGACCGCCGCCCCCGCGACGACCGCACCGGCCGCCCCGGGCACGCCCGCGCCCACCGGGTGGTGGCGCCGCAACCGGTGGGCGCTCGTCGCGCTGCCGGTCGCGCTCGCGCTCACGGCGGTCGCGGCGGGTGACCGGGTCCGCACGCTGTGGTGGGAGCAGGACCTGCGCCGTCCGACCACGGCGGCGCCGGGGGCGACCGTCGGGTTCCACCAGGACGTCGAGGGCGTGGGCCCGATCGACGTGCGGCTCCGGCTCGACGACGTCCGCGACGCGCCGCGCCTGCCCGAGGGTCTCGAGCTGCCGGCGGGCGCGCGTGCGGTGCAGGTCGACCTCACGCTGGAGGCCGACCCCGACGTCCCCCTCGTCACGTGCTCGCTCGCGGTCCGCGACGCCGCCGGCACGCGGTACGACTACGTCGCGATCGGCTGGGGCGCGTACCAGCCCGCGTCCCCGTGCGTGCCCGCGGACGCCACCGGGCCGTGGCCGTCGCTGGGCGACGACCTGGACGGCGCGCTGGGCAACCCCGACGCCCCGCCGCGACCCCGCACGTGGTCGGTCTCCCCGGTCGTCGTCGTGCCGCAGGACGTGCAGGTGGCGGACGTCGTGCTGTGGTGGCAGATGCCGGACCACGTGGTCCTCGAGGCGACGGGCTGACCCGACCTGCCCGCGCGACCCGTCAGACCGGCTCCGCCGGGGCAGGCTCGGCCGGGACGGGCTCGGGCGCCACGGTGGCGGCCTGACCAGCCAGGATGCGGTCGACGCCCGCCGCGAGCAGGGCGATCGTCATCGTCAGCCCCACGGCGGTCGCGACGGCCGACACCATGGGCGCGAAGGCCAGCCACGTGTCGACGTCCTGCGGGCCGCCGACCTCGCGGGCGGCGAGGAGGATGCCCTCCTCGACCCGCGTGGCCACGAGGAAGGCGAGCGCGAAGACGAGCATCGGGCCCAGGCCCGCGACCGCGAGCCGGCGCAGCCCGTCGACGAGCGCGGTGAACCGGCCCTTCACGTCGCCGACCACCGGCGCCGCCGCCTCGCTCGTCCAGCGCCGCACGGGTGCCGGCACGCGCTGCCAGACGGCAGGCGCGACGCGTCGGGTCGGTGCCGGGGGCGCCGCGAGCCTGTGCCCGTACACGACGGCGCCGACGGTCAGCCACGCGAGCGGGATGACGACGAGGTCGTCCAGGTTGCCCAGCACGCCGACGACACCGTCGACGACCGCGTCGACCGGCCCGGCCACGGGCCCGAGCGCCTCGAGCACGGTCAGCCACCAGTCGAGCACGACCGCGACGGCGCGCCGGCTCTCGACCCACGCCCACACGCCGTCCAGCAGCTCGGTGGTGAACGCCGCGACGACCAGCAGCCAGAAGGCCTCGACGTACGCGCCCGCGAACGCCAGGGCGCGCACGTGGCTGCGGCCCTCCCACCGGCCCAGCAGCCAGCGCAGGACGACCGCGACCACCACGACGGCGACGAGCCCCCACCCGGTCGCGAGGTCGACGAACGACCCGTCGGCCCCGTCCCCCGTGAGCGAGAACCCGTTCTCCATGAACTGCCGGTACGCCGCGGTGTTGAGGAACCGCGCCCGGTCCTCCGCCAGGAACCCGTAGGACGCGTACAGCGCGAGGAACGGCACGAACACCGAGGCCAGCACGTCGACCAGGCCGCGCTCGTGCCCCGACGCCGCGTCGTCCGGCCCCCGCGTGCGGCCCAGCGCGTCGAGCGCGGGCAGGTCCCTGCGCAGCACGTGCAGCATGGCGACGATCCCGGCGACCATGCTCAGCGGCGCGAGCACCAGCACCGCCCACCCGAGCGTGTTGTTGACGGCGGACGCGTTGACGGCGGCCCAGCCGGCCGCGTGCCGGCCGGCGACGGCCAGCAGCGCGATCACGAGCAGCAGGGGCCACGTGCGCACCCAGAGCCGCACGCCGTGGGCCACGACCGCGCCCAGGTCACGCAGCCAGGCCCGCAGGGCCGGGCGTGGTGCGGGGGCGGTGGTGGGGGCGTCGCTCACGGCGGACATCATGGCGTGCGACGTGCCCGCCGGGGGCCTGCGGCCGCGAACCTCACCCGGTGCCGGCGGCTCCCACGGGCCGGTCGGCCGGCACGTCACCGGACGGCGGCGCCGGGCGCCGACGGGCGGGCAGCAGCACCAGCACGGTGCCCACGACCCCGACGACGGCGAACACGATCCCCCCGACGACGACCCCCGTCGGTGCCGAGGCGAGGACGACCTCGTCCCGCTCGGTCCCCGTCTCGCGCACGCACAGCGCACGGGCGGGCACGAGGTCGAAGCGGATGCGCACGTCGCTGTCGGTCTCGGAGGCGACGAGGCAGGGCTCCTCCCCGGTCGCGGAGACCCGCAGCGCGGTCACCCCCAGCCCGAGCCAGACCCCCGCGAGCGTCAGCACGCCCACGAGCGCCACCCCCGACGCGGCGAGCAGCAGGAGCGCGCGGCGGCGCGAACGGGGACGACGACGGGTGGGTGCGCTCACGACTCTGCTCTCTCGGCGACGATGCTCGCGGCGCGCACGAGGCCGGCGAGCGCACCGCGTGCGTCGTCGGGCGTGGCCCGCTCGGGTGGTGCGCCGGCCAGCAGGACGACGTCCCGCAGCGCGGTCGCCGGCAGGCCGACGCCCCGCCAGGGCCGCGTCAGCGCGTCCGCCTGCCCCACGACGTCGGGCCCGGCGCACTGCGACGACCGCTGGGCGGGCAGCTCGGCCCACAGGGACCGCCCCGACTCGACCAGACCCGCGACCTCCTCCCAGCCGCGCTCGCCGAGGTCCGCGACCGCCAGCGCCGCGCCGTCCGCCTCGGAGGCGCGGATCGCGCCGAGCGCCGACCACGACGCCCCGGGGTGCACCACCACGGCGGAGGCACCCGCGGCGCGCACGGTGTCCGCGACGGCGGTCAGACCGTCGGCGACCACCGGGAGCGGGACGCGCCGCAGCGGGGCCCGCCCGCTGAACGTCGGCACCACGCCCGCGAGCACGGCCGCGAGCAGCGGCTCGCGCAGCAGCACCCGCACGTCCGCGCCGGGCAGGACGCGCCGCACGTCCGCGACGCGGGCGGCGATGCCCTCCGCGGCCGACGCGACGGTGTCCCGCACCGCCCCGGGGTCCGACAGGATGCGGTCCCCGCGGGCCAGGTACACCTCGGCGGCCAGCGTGAACGGCCCGAGCACCGGCAGCACGAGCCCGCCGGGCCAGCCGTGGGCGGCCACCGCGAGCGCGTCGAGGTCCTCCCGCGCCAGGGCGCGGGCGCGCGCCAGGTCGCGGCCCGGCCGGTCGGCGAGCTTCCAGCCGTGCGGTCCGAGCTCGGCGGGCAGGTCCGCGAGCAGCGCGACGGCCGCACCGGTCGCGTCGCCCCAGGGCCCGCGCGCCGGCAGCAGCACGGCGAACGGCAGACCCACCACCTCGGCCGGGGTGTCCCCCAGGTCGCCGACGACCGTGGTCGCGGCCTCGAGCGCGTCCGTGCCGGGCCACGGCCCGACGCCGCTGACCGCGGTCACGCGGCGCCGTCCGATGCCGCACCGGCCAGGTCGGCGGCGGTGCGCGTCCCGGCCACGGTGGCCTGCCCCAGCACCCGGGAGCCGTCGTACAGCACGAGGGACTGCCCCGGGGCGACCCCGCGGACGCCCCCGTCGGCGACGTCGACGGTCACGGACCCCGCGTCGGCGGCGAGCACCCGCGCCGGGACGTCGGCGCCGTGCGCGCGCACCTGGACGGTGCACGACGTTCCCGCCGACGGGACGGCACCGAACCAGACCGCGGCGTCCCCGCGGACGTGCGCGACGTCGAGGTGCTCCGCGGGCCCGACGACGACGCGGCGCCGGACCGGCTCGACCGCGAGCACGTACCGCGGCCGGCCGTCGGGCGCGGGGCGGCCCAGCGACAGACCACGCCGCTGCCCCACCGTGTAGGCGTAGGCGCCGTCGTGCGTCCCCACCACGGCACCGTCCTCGTCGACGATGTCGCCGGGCTGCTCCCCGAGCGCGCGGCGCAGGAAGCCCTGGGTGTCCCCGTCGGCGACGAAGCAGATGTCGTACGAATCGGGCTTGGCGGCGACCGACAGGCCCCGCGCGACGGCCTCGGCGCGCACCTCGGCCTTCGACGTGACGTCCCCCAGCGGGAACACCGCGCGCGCCAGCCGCTCGGGGCCCATGACGGCCAGCACGTAGGACTGGTCCTTGGCCGCATCGGCGGCGCGGTGCAGCTCGCGGACGCCGTCGACGCCCTCGACCACCCGCGCGTAGTGACCGGTGCACACGGCGTCGAAGCCGAGGGCGACCGCCTTGTCCAGCAGCGCCGCGAACTTCACGTGCTCGTTGCACCGCACGCACGGGTTGGGGGTGCGCCCCGCCGCGTACTCGGACAGGAAGTCCGCCACGACCGTCGCCTCGAAGCGCTCGGACATGTCCCAGACGTAGTACGGGATGCCCAGCACGTCGGCGGCGCGGCGCGCGTCGGACGCGTCCTCGATCGAGCAGCAGCCGCGCGACCCGGTGCGCTCCTGGGCGGGCGTGCGCGACAGCGCCATGTGCACGCCCACCACGTCGTGGCCCGCGTCGACGGCGCGGGCCGCCGCGACCGCGGAGTCCACACCGCCGGACATGGCCGCCAGCACGCGCATCAGGCCCCCACCGCCATCGACAGCCCCGCGGCCCGCGCCCGCTCGACCGCGCCGGGCAGCACGTCGACCACGGCGTCGACGTCGTCGGCCGTCGAGGTGGCGCCGAACGAGAACCGCAGCGCACCGCGCGCGTCGTCCTCGCCGACGCCCATCGCGAGCAGCACGTGCGACGGCCGCGGCACGCCGGCCTGGCACGCGGAGCCCGTGGACGCCTCGACCCCCGCCGCGTCGAGCAGGTACAGCAGGGAGTCGCCCTCGCAGCCCGCGAACGTCAGGTGGGCGTTGCCGGGCAGGCGGTGAGAGGCGTCGGCAGGGCCACGCAGCGTCGCGCCGGGGACGGCCGCCAGCACGCGCCGCACCAGGTCGTCGCGCAGCGCCCCGACGCGCGCGGCGTGGTCCTCGCGCGTCGTCACCGCCTCGTCCACCGCGGCCGCGAACGCCGCCAGCAGCGCGGGGTCGAGCGTGCCGGACCGCACGCCGCGCTCCTGCCCGCCCCCGTGCAGCACGGGGGTGAGGTCGAGACCGCGGCGCGCCAGCAGGGCGCCGGTGGCGCCGGGCCCGCCGACCTTGTGACCGCTCACCGTCAGCGCGTCGACCCCGGACGCGCGCAGGTCGACCGGGACCTGCCCGACCGCCTGCACCGCGTCCGCGTGCACGGGGACGCCGTACCGGTGCGCGAGGCCGACGACCTGCTCCAGCGGCTGCAGCGTGCCCACCTCGTTGTTGGCCCACATCACCGAGACGAGCGCCACCGCGTCCCCGTGCTCCTCGAGCTCGGCGCGCAGCGCGTCGAGGTCCACGCGACCCTCGCCGTCCACGGGCAGCAGCGCGAGCTCCGCGCCGGCGTGCTCGGCGAGCCAGAAGGCGGGGTCGAGGACCGCGTGGTGCTCGACCGCGGACACCACGACGCGCCGGCGCGACGGGTCCTGCGTGCGCCGCGCCCAGAACAGCCCCTTGACCGCCAGGTTGTCGGCCTCGGTGCCGCCCGCGGTCCACACCACCTCGCTCGGCCGTGCGCCCAGGGACGCCGCGACCTGCTCGCGGGCCTCCTCGACGGTCCGGCGCGCCGCCCGCCCCGCCGTGTGCAGCGACGAGGGGTTGCCGGTGCGCGCGAGCCCGGCCGTCAGGGCGGCGAGCGCCGCGGGGCGCATCGAGGTGGTCGCCGCGTGGTCGAGGTAGACCGCGCGGGTGCGGGGTGCACTCACCCCGACAGTCTACGAACGCCCGGGGTCCGCCCCGGGCGCTCACGTCCGCCCGGTTCGTCCGGATCCGCCCGTCCTCGGCCCACGTTCGCCCGCACGAGAGTGCCCGGAGTGCCGTGGACCGGTCCGGGATGCTGCAGGATGTGGGGGTGAGTGCCGACGACGTCATGGCGCTGCCGCTCGCCTTCGGCGGCCAGCGGCTGGACTGGCGTGACCTGCCGCGTGCGGTGCGCGAGCGCATCGAGACGCTGGCCGGTGCCCGCGTGACCGCCGAGATGTCGGCCACCAGCGGGTTCTCGCCCGGGTTCTGCGCGGTCCTGGAGCTCACCGACGGTCGCGCCGTCTTCGTGAAGGCCGTCTCGGCGGACCAGAACCCGCACTCGCCGGACCTCGCGCGGGCCGAGATCCGCGCCGCGCGTGCGCTGCCCCCCGAGGTGCCCGCGCCCGCGCTGCGCTGGTGGGACGACGACGGCCACTGGGTCCTGCTCGGCTTCGACGCGGTGCACGGACGGTCCCCGGAGCTGCCGTGGCGCTCGGACGACCTCGCGCTGGTGCTCCGCGCGCTCGACGACCTGGCGCGCTGCACCCCCGCGCCCGGCCACGACCTGCCGCGGGCCGACGACCTGCTGGCCGAGGACTTCACGGGGTGGCGCTCGATGCTGCGCGGCACGCCGCAGCAGCGCGAGCACGTGGCCGAGCTGCTCGAGGAGCCGGGCCGCTGGGCGCTGGACCACCTGGACGAGCTGGTCGCGTGGGAGCAGGACGCCCTGCGGGTGTGCGCCGGCGACTCCCTGGTGCACGGGGACCTGCGGGCGGACAACCTCATGATCGAGGACGGCCACGACCGCGTGTGGCTCATCGACTGGCCCCACGCGTGCGTCGGGGCACCGTGGATCGACCTCGCGTTCATGCTGCCGAGCGTCATGCTCCAGGGCGGTGCCGGTAGCGACCCGGCCGCGCTCTTCGCCAGCAGCGAGGCGGCTCAGGGTGTGGGCGCCGACGACCTGCGGTCGGCACTGGCCGGACTGGCCGGGTACTTCGCCTGGTCGTCCGCACAGCCGTCGCCGACCGGCATCCCCAACCTGCGCGCCTTCCAGGCCGCGCAGGCGGGTGCCACGCTGCGCTGGCTGCGCGACCTGAGCTGACCCCGCGGCCGCGCCGGCCCCGGTGCCGGCGTGCTCAGCCCTGCAGGCGACGCAGCTCCGCCGCCGCCTGCGGCAGCACCGTGAACAGGTCGCCGACCACACCGAAGTCGGCGATCTCGAAGATCGGCGCGTCGGGGTCGTTGTTCACCGCGACGATCGTCCCGGACGCCTGCATGCCGCCGCGGTGGTGCACCGCCCCGGACACGCCGGCCCCGATGTAGAGGCGCGGCGACACGGTCACGCCGGTCTGCCCGATCTGCGCGTCGTGCGCGATCCAGCCCTCGTCCGTGGCGACGCGGGTGGCGCCCACGGCACCCCCGAGCACGTCGGCCAGCTCCTCGACCACCGAGAAGTCACCCTCGGTGCCGCGCCCCCCGACCACCACGACGTGGGCCGAGCCGAGGTCCGGGCGGCCCGAGTCGGCGTGCTCGGTGCGCTCGACGAGGTGCACGCGGGTCGAGCCGGGGCGCACCTCGACCGGCAGGTCGACGACGGCCGGCGTGGACGGGACCGCGGCGTCCTGCGCGGTCACCGAGTTCGCCTTGACGGTGACCACCGCGCGGGGCGCGGTCACGGCGCACCGCGTGGTCCACGTGCCGGCCAGCACGGTCTTGTGCGCGACGACGCGCCCGTCCTCGAGCACGACGCCGTCGGCGTCCGTGACGACCCCCGCGCCGGTGCGCACGGCCACGCGCGCCGCCGCCTCCTTGTTCTCGAAGGAGGAGACGAGCAGCAGCACCGTGGCGCCCGAGGCCGCGAGCGCGGCCTGCAGGCCGTCGGCCAGCACGGCCGAGAGGTGCGGGTCGGCGTCGGCCACCAGACGGTGCACCGTGCTCACGCCCTGCGCCGCGAGCACGGGCAGCGCCCCGGCGACGTCCTCGGCACCGGCCCACACGCCGTGCACACCGGCGTCGCCGGCCAGCTCCCGCGCGAGGGTCAGCAGCTCGCGCACCGGCGGGCGCAGCGTGCCGTCGGCGGCGTGGTCGAGCAGGACGAGCACGGGGGTGGCGGTCACGGCGGGTCCTCCGGGTGGTGCGGGGTGACGGGGGTGGGGCGGGCCGGCGTCAGACGAGCTTGCGCTCGACGAGCCAGGCGGCCAGCCGGGTGCCGGCGTCGCCCGTGTCGGTGACGAGCACACGGTCCTCCCGCGGCGGGCGCGGCGCCGCCTCGAGCACCTGCGTGCGGGCGCCCGCGGCGCCGACCGTGGCGGGGTCGACGCCCAGGTCGGCGAGGGTCAGGGTGGTGACAGGCTTCTTGCGGGCCGCCATGATCCCCTTGAAGTTCGGGTAGCGCGGCTCGTTGATGCCGTCCGTGACCGACACCAGGGCCGGCAGCGGCGCCTGCAGCGTCTCGGTCGCGTGGTCCAGGCGGCGCGTGGCCGTCACGGTCCGCGCCTGCGGGTCGACGGTGAGCGCCGACGCCAGGGGCAGGGCGGGCAGGTCGAGCTCCTCGGCCAGCGCGGCCGGGAGCAGCGACGTCAGGCCGTCGAGTCCCGCCATGCCGGTGACGACCAGGTCGACCGGGGAGTCCGCGGCCAGGTGACGCACCGCCGCGGCCAGGACCGTCGCGGTCCCGATCGCGTCCGAGCCGGCCACGTCGTCGTCCAGCACGTGCACCGCCTCGTCGGCGCCCATCTGCAGGCCCTTGCGGACCGCGTCGACGGCGTCGTCCGGGCCCACGGTCAGCACGACGACCTCGCCGTCGTGCTCCTCGGCCAGCGTGAGCGCGGCCTCGACGGCGTTCTCGTCGAGCTCGTTGAGGGTGCCGTCACCGCCGTCGCGCACGACGCGCCCGTCGGGACCGAGCTGCCGGTCGGACTGGATGTCGGGGACGAACTTCACGCAGACGACGATCCTCACCCCCCGAACGTTACCTCCCGCGGGCCCCACGCTCCCGGTCCGTGTCGCCTGCTGGAAACACCGCCGACACGGACCGGACCGTGCTGCTGGCACGATGTGGGGGTGACCGACCCCACGACGACCGGCCGAGCGCACGGGCCGTACCGCCTCGGCGTCCACGTCACCGACACCGGTGTCGACGTGGGCGTCCTCGCCCCCCACGCCACCGCGGTCGAGCTCTGCCTGCTCGACGGCCCCCTGGACGCCCCCACGGAGCGCCGCGTGCCGCTGTCGGGCCCGCGGCTGGGCCACTGGACCGCGTCGGTGCCGGGGGTCCGGCCCGGGCAGCGCTACGGCCTGCGGGCGCACGGCCCGTGGGAGCCCGCCTACGGCCTGCGGTACAACCCCGCCAAGCTGCTGGTCGACCCGTACGCCCGGGGCCTCGTGGGCGACCTGGGCTACGGCCCGGAGACGTACGGCCACGTCGTGGCGAGCGACCTGACGGGCAACCCCTACGGCCCCCCGGACGGCCGCGACTCCGCGGCGCACGTGCCGCACGGCGTCGTCGTCGACACGCGTGCGCTGCCCGGGCCCGACCCGGCGGCCAACCGCCCCTGGACGCCGTGGTCGCGCACGGTCGTCTACGAGGCGCACACCAAGGGCCTGACCCGCCTGCACCCCGCCCTGCCGGAGGAGCTGCGCGGCACGTACGCGGGCCTCGCGCACCCCGCCGTGATCGACCACCTCCTCGGGCTGGGCGTCACCGCGATCGAGCTGCTGCCGATCCACGCGTTCACGTCCGAGCCGCACCTGGTGGCCAAGGGCCTGACCAACTACTGGGGCTACTCGACGCTCGGCTTCTTCGCGCCGCACGCGGCGTACGCCACGGCAGCGGCCCGCGCGGCGGGCCCGGCGGCCGTGCTCGCGGAGCTGCGCGCGACGGTCCACGCGCTGCACGAGGCCGGGCTCGAGGTGCTGCTCGACGTCGTCTACAACCACACCTGCGAGGGCGGCACGGACGGGCAGCACGTGTCCTGGCGCGGCCTGGACAACGCCTACTACTACGCGCACGGCGGCGCGGTCCCGGCGACGCTCGCCGACGTGACGGGGACCGGCAACTCCCTGGACTTCCGCCGCACCGGCGTGGTCCACATGACCCTGGACTCGCTGCGCTACTGGGCGGACGTCGTCGGCGTCGACGGGTTCCGGTTCGACCTCGCGGTCACCCTCGGACGGGGCACCGACGGGTTCCGCGCCGACCACGCGACGTACGTGGCGGCCGCGACCGACCCGCGGCTCGCCGGGCTCAAGCTCGTCGCGGAGCCCTGGGACGTCGGCCCGGGCGGCTGGCGGACCGGGCAGTTCCCGCCGCCCTTCGCGGAGTGGAACGACAAGTTCCGCAACGCGGTGCGCTCCTTCTGGCTCGCCGACCCCGGCCGCGCCGCGCACGGCCTGCCCGGGGACCGGGTGCGCGAGCTCGCCACGCGCCTGTCGGGGTCCGTCGACCTGTTCGGCGGCGGGTCACCCGGCCTGGCCCGTGGCCCGCGCGCGTCGGTGAACTACGTGACGGCGCACGACGGCTTCACGCTGGCGGACCTCGTCGCCTACGAGCACAAGCACAACACCGCCAACGGCGAGCAGAACCGCGACGGCTCGGACGACAACCGGTCGTGGAACCACGGCGTCGAGGGTCCCGTGCAGCGCGACTCCCCCGCCGCCGACATCGCGCCGCTGCGCCGCCGGTCGCTGCGCAACCTGTTCGCCACGCTCGTGCTGTCCGCCGGGACCCCGATGATCACGGCGGGCGACGAGATGGGGCGCACGCAGCGGGGCAACAACAACGCGTACTGCCAGGACAACGAGATCTCCTGGGTCGACTGGGACCTGGCGCCGTGGCGGACGTCGCTGCTCGCGACCACCCGGCACCTCGTGGCCCTGCGGCACAGCCACCCGGCCCTGAGCACCCAGACGTTCTACTCCGGGAGCCCCTGGGTACCCGGCGGGCCGCCGGACCTCGGCTGGTACGGCACCGACGGCGTCGAGTTCGACCACGCCCGCTGGCACGACGCGGGCGTCCGCACGTTCCAGATGGTCCGGGTCGCACCCGCACCCCACGACGACCAGGTGCTCCTCGTCGTCAACGGGGCGCTCGACGCCGCCGAGGTGCGGCTCGTGGCGGGCGACGAGCGGCCGTGGCGGCTCGCGTGGGACTCCGTGTGGGAGCACCCGTCCGAGGTCTCGACCGTGGCGATCTCCGGCGGCCTGCACCCGCCGGGGGGTGCGGTGACGACGGTCGAGCCGCTGAGCATGCGGGTGTACGTGCGCCCCTGACGCCGGCCCCCGGCGGCGGTAGCGTGCCGCCATGACGCACCCCCACGACGTCGTGGTCGTCGGTGCCGGGCTCGCGGGCCTGGTCACCACCGCCGAGCTGCTGCGGGCCGGGCGCCGCGTGCTCCTGCTGGACGCGGAGCCGCCGGCGGGCCTCGGCGGGCAGGCGTGGTGGTCGTTCGGCGGGCTGTTCCTGGTCGACTCCCCCGAGCAGCGGCGTCTGGGCGTCCGGGACAGCGCCGAGTTGGCGCTCGCGGACTGGCTCGGGTCGGCGGCGTTCGCCGACGACGGGTCCGACCGCTGGGGGCGGGCCTGGGCGGAGGCGTTCGTCGAGTTCGCCGCCGGGGGGATGCGGTCGTGGCTGCACGGCCAGGGCGTGCGCTGGTTCCCGCTGGTGCAGTGGGCGGAGCGTGGCGGTTACCTGGCCGACGGCCACGGCAACTCCGTGCCGCGGTTCCACGTCACGTGGGGCACCGGTCCCGCGGTCCTCGAGCCGTTCGTCCGGACGCTGCTGGACGGGCACCGCGACGGGCTCGTCGAGGTGCGGTTCCGGCACCGGGTCACCGCGCTGACCACGACGGACGGGCGTGTGACCGGCGTCCGGGGGGACGTGCTGGCACCCGACCGTGCGGCCCGCGGCGTGCCGTCGTCGCGGGCCGTGCTGCGTCCGTTCGAGGTCGCCGCCCCCGCGGTGGTCGTGGCGACCGGGGGCATCGGTGCCGCCCACGACCTGGTGCGCGCCACGTGGCCCGTCGCGGCCGGCCCCCTCCCGGCGCGCCTGCTCTCCGGCGTGCCCGACCACGTGGACGGCTCCGGCATCGCGGCGGCCCGCGCGGCCGGCGCGCACGTGGCCCACGCCGGCCGCATGTGGCACTACCCGGAGGGCGTCGCCCACCACTCCCCGGTGTGGACGGCGCACGGCATCCGGATCCTGCCGGGACCCAGCTCGCTGTGGCTGGACGCCGACGGCCGACGGCTGCCGGCCCCGCTGTTCCCCGGGTTCGACTCCCTCGGCACGCTCACCCACCTCACGTCGCACGGGCACGACCACTCGTGGTTCGTGCTCGACCGCACGATCCTCGGCAAGGAGCTCGCGCTGTCCGGCTCCGAGCAGAACCCGGACCTCACGGGCCGTGACCTGCGGCTCCTGCTGCAGCGCGTGCGTGCGGGGGCCGTCGGCCCGGTCGAGGCGTTCGCGCAGCGGTCGCCGGAGTTCGTCACGGCGACCACACCGGCGGGCCTCGCGGCAGGCATGAACGCGCTGACGGGCACGGACCGCATCGACCCGGACGCGCTCGCCGCCACGATCGCGGCGCGTGACGCCCAGGTGGCCACGGGCCTGGGCAAGGACCTGCAGGTCGTCGCGACCGCGACGGCCCGCCGGTACGTCGTCGACCGGGCCGTGCGGGTCGCGCCGCCGCACCGCCTGCTCGACCCGGAGCACGGGCCCCTGTACGCCGTGCGGCTGTCGGTCCTCACCCGCAAGACCCTCGGCGGGCTCGCCACGGACCTCGAGGGGCGCGTGCTGCGCCCCGACGGGGAGGTGCTGCCGGGGCTGTGGGCGGTGGGCGAGGCCGCCGGGTTCGGCGGTGGCGGCGTCCACGGCCACCGGGCCCTGGAGGGGACGTTCCTCGGCGGCTGCCTGTTCACCGGACGCACCGCGGGGCGCGCCCTCGCGGCCGGCTGAGCACGCCGCCCGGTCAGCCCGCGGTCGCCACCAGCCCGGTCGCGGCCACCGACGTCAGCGCGTCGTGCCGGGGCACCACCCGCACGGTCCACCCGAACGGTCCGGTGCGCGTCAGCCCGACCTCCCCGACGTACGCGTACCGCCCGTCCCCGGCCCGGCCGTCGCCGTCCGGCTCCGCGCCGCCGGCGCCGACCGGCTCCGCGTCGGCGCCGCCGTCCGGCGCGCCGGGGGCGGGAGCCACCGGCGTCAGGGCCGCGACGTGCAGGTCCGTGATCTCGTCGTCCGGGTCGACCGGCCCGTGCAGCACCTGCACCGCGACGTCGTCGGGCAGCAGGCCGCCGAGCGTGACCGACGCCCGCACGCGCAGCACGTCACCGACCCGCGGCGGCGTGCCGGCGCCCGTGACCTCGACGTCGTCGACGGCGACACCCGGCCACGCGGCCCGGACCCGCGACCGCCAGCCGGCGAGCGCGACGGCACCGGCGAGGTCGTCGGCGGCGAGGGCCGCGCCCGCCGCGGCGGCAGGCGCGTAGAGGTGCGCGACGTGGTCGGCGACCATGCGCGTCGCCTGCACCTTGGGCGCGAGGCTGACGAGCGTGCGTCGGACCGTCGCCAGCCAGCGGCGCGGCAGCCCGTCACCGTCCCGGTCGTGGAAGCAGGTCAGCACCTGCTCCGCGAGGAGCTCGTGCAGAGCCGCGGCGCGCTGCGACGTCGCCTCGTCACCCTCGTCGGGCGCGGGCCGCGGCAGCGCCCAGCCGTCCTCGCCGTCGTACCACTCGTCCCACCAGCCGTCGCGCACCGCGACGGTGAGGACGCCGTTGAGCGCCGCGCGCATCCCCGACGGGGTGCTCGCCCCCGACGGGTCCACGGGCGTGTCGAGCCACACGTCGCAGCCGGCATGGAGCGCGCGGACCACGTCGCACGAGGCGTCGGTGAGGACGACGAGCCGGTCGCCCAGGTCGGGCCGGTCCGCGAGCGCGGCGAGCCCGGCGGGGACGCCGCCCGGCGGGGCGGCGACGACCAGGCGCACGGGGCGGGCCGCGTCGAGCAGCAGCGCGACCAGGCGCTCCGGGTCGGCGAGGAGCAGGTCCAGGGGTGCACCCGACGACGGCCGGTGCACCACTCCCACGGTGAGCACCTCGTCGGCACCGGGCGCCGACCCGCGCGGTCCGACCGCCCCGCCCGGGAGCAGGTCGACCAGCCGCGCGCGCAGCCGACGACGGAGCTCCCAGAGCTCCGCGTCCTCGACGGGCCCGCCGGCGTCCCAGCCGGCGCCGGTGGCCAGGTCGCGCGCGCTCATCCGGCGGGCGCCCAGGTCCGTCACCTCGGGCGCGACCCACGTGGGCGCGTGCACGCCGGCGGTGACCGAGCCGATCGGGACCTCCTGGGGGTCGAAGCCCGGCCACAGGTCGGCGAAGGCCTCGCGGCACGCGCGGCCGTGGCGGCGGGAGTCGCCGCTCGCGCGGTCGGCCAGGCGCAGCGCGAGGACGGCGGTGTCGACGGCGGTGTCGACGGGGGTGCCGACACCATCCCCGGCGCGTGCGCCGAGCGTCAGGACGTCGGTCACGGGCAGGTCGCCGGCGGGGTCGAGCGCCGCGAGGTGCTCGGCCACCAGCGCGCCGTCGAGCAGCGTCGCCGGACCGGGGACCTGCACGGCGAGGACGGACGTCGCCCTGACCAGCTCGAGCGCGACGTCGTACGTCGCGCCGCCGGCGACGAGCTCGCGCACCCGCTCCAGCCCGACGAACCCGGCGTGCGCGCCGCCGGCGTGCACCACCTCGGGCTGCGGCGCACCGGTGAGACGCGCGTGGGCCCGCACCGCCCGCAGCCCGCCGACCCCCCGCAGCAGCGCCCGCTCGAGCCGACGGGCCGCGGCGGACCCCGCAGCGGCACGCGCCCCGGCCGCCGTGGTCCCCGGCGTCGTGGGGTCCAGCAGCAGCACGGGGACGCGCCCGGCACGGGCGACGCGGACCCGGGCGCCCAGCGCACCACCCCCGGGGGTTGCGACCTGCACGACGACCGGCGTCCCGTCGGGCTCCCGCAGCAGCGGCGCGGCGCCGCCGTCCCGAGCGGCCGACCGGGTCGCGCCCGGGCCGGTGTCCCGGGTGCCGTCCGTCGCCCCGCGCAGCAGGTCGTCGACCAGCCCGACGGCGACCAGGGGGACGCCCAGGTCGGACGCCGCGCGCAGGTGGTCGCTCGCGAGGGCCTCCAGGCTGTGGGGGGCCGGGTCGCCGGGTGCCGGGGCGTTCGGCGCCGGGTCGTCCGGCGCGGCTGCGGGGGCGTCGTCGGGGCCGGGCGGGAACCACGCGACGGCGGCGGGCAGCGCGGCCCCGCCCTGGCCCTGGTACCACCGTGGTCCCGTGCGGTAAGCCCGCAGGTCGGCCGCCGCCGCCCGGACGCGGGCCACCAGCGCGGGGTCCGCGGCGGCGGCCGCGAGCCGCTCCGGCTCGAGCGCGTCGAGCAGGGCGGCGGGGTCGCCTCCCACGCGGGACCAGGCCGCCGGGTCGAGGTCGGCGAGGACGGCGCGCGTCGGCGGGTGCCAGGCCCACCGCAGGTCGTGCGCGAGCTCCTCGAGCTCGGCCAGCGGTGCAGGCAGGAGGGTGCGGACAGTGAACCGGCGGATGGCTCTCACGCGCGCAGACTACGCAGAACGGACGGATCGCACAGCGGTTCTGGACGTCCGACCCGGACGCCCGTCCGGCTTCCCGACCGCGAGCCGGGGCCCGCGGCGCGGCGCGGCGGCCGACGCGCCGCCCACCGGATGCCACCACCCCTGCAGGGCGGATAGGTTCGGGACCGTGACGACTCCCCGCCGCTCTCGTCGCACGTCACCGGCCACATCCCCCGGCCCCGCACGTGCCGTCGCCCCCGTACTGCCCCCGCAGCCCGACGTGACCCCGACCACGGACGCTCCCGTGCCCGTGGTGCCCGTGGTGCCCGTGGGTCGCATCCCGGTGCTCGACGTCTCCCCCGTCGCCGAGGAGGGACGCTTCCCCGCGAAGGCGGCGGTGGGCGAGGCGGTGCCCGTGCGGGCGACCGTGATCCGCGAGGGCCACGACGCGCTGGGCGCGACCGCGGTGCTGCTGCGGCCCGACGGCTCGGTCCACTCCGTGGCCCGCATGGTCGACATCGCGCCCGGCCTCGACAGGTACGAGGCACGCCTGGTCCCGGACGCCGAGGGCGAGTGGTCCTTCCGCGTCGAGGGCTGGTCCGACCCGTACGGCACCTGGGCGCACGACGCCGCGATCAAGGTCGAGGCGGGCATCGACGTCGAGCTCATGCTCACCGAGGGCGAGCTCGTGCTCCAGCGCGCCGCCGGCGGCACCGGCGAGGACGCGATGCGCCCGCGCGACGCCCGCGTCCTCCTCGACGCCGTCGCCGGGCTGCGCGACACGTCCCGTCCCCCGCTCGCCCGGCTCGCCGCGGCGCTGGCGCCCGAGGTCCGTGAGGTGCTCGACCGCGCGCCCCTGCGCGACATGGTCACCCGGTCGCGGGCCTACCCCCTGGTCGTGCACCGTCGGCTGGCGCTCACCGGGTCGTGGTACGAGATGTTCCCCCGGTCGCACGGCGCGACGTACGACGAGGCCACCCGGCGGTGGACGTCGGGCACGCTGCGCACGGCGGCCAACCAGCTGCCGCGCATCGCGGCGATGGGCTTCGACGTCGTGTACCTCACGCCGATCCACCCCATCGGCACCACGCACCGCAAGGGCCGCAACAACGCCCTGGACGCGCTGCCCGGCGACCCCGGCTCGCCCTACGCCATCGGCTCCCCGGACGGCGGGCACGACGCCATCGAGCCGACGCTCGGCACGTTCGACGACTTCGACGCCTTCGTCGCGCGGGCCCGCTCGCTGGGCCTGGAGGTCGCGCTCGACCTCGCGCTGCAGGCCTCGCCGGACCACCCGTGGGTCACCGAGCACCCGGAGTGGTTCACCACGCGGGCCGACGGCACGATCGCCCATGCGGAGAACCCGCCCAAGAAGTACCAGGACATCTACCCCCTGAACTTCGACAACGACCCCGAGGGGATCTACGCCGAGGTCCGCCGGGTCCTGCAGGTGTGGATCGACCACGGGGTGACGGCGTTCCGGGTCGACAACCCGCACACCAAGCCGCTGTCGTTCTGGCAGCGGCTGCTGGCGGACGTCAACGCGTCGCACCCCGAGGTGATCTTCCTGTCCGAGGCGTTCACCCGCCCGGCGATGATGCTGACGCTGGCGAAGGTCGGCTTCCACCAGTCGTACACGTACTTCACCTGGCGCAACACCAAGGCGGAGCTCGAGGAGTACCTCGCCCGGGTCGGCGGCGAGGAGGCGGCCTGGCTGCGCCCGAGCTTCTGGCCGACGACGCACGACATCCTGCCGCCGTACCTGCAGCAGGGCGGGGTCCCCGGCTTCGCCGTGCGGGCCGTGCTGGCGGCGACGGGCTCGCCCACCTGGGGCGTGTACTCCGGTTACGAGCTGGTCGAGAACGTGCCGCGGCCCGGGGTCGAGGAGCAGATCGACAACGAGAAGTACGAGTTCCGCCCGCGGGACTGGGCCCGCGCCGACGACCTCGGGATCGCCCTGCTCCTGGGGCGCCTCAACGAGATCCGGCGCGCGCACCCGGCGCTGCAGCAGCTGCGCGACGTGCGGGTGCACCCCACGACCGACGACGCGCTCGTGTGCTTCTCGCGCCACCTCGACGCCGCCCACTCGCCCACGGGCCGGCCGGACACCGTGGTGGTGGTCGTGAACATCGACCCGCACCACCCCCGGGAGGGTGTGGTCCACCTGGACCTGACCGCCTTCGGCCTGCCCGCCGACCGGCCGGTGGCTGCGCACGACGCGCTGTCCGGCGACACGTACGCCTGGTCCGACCAGGTCTACGTCCGGCTCGACCCGATGGTCAGCGTCGCGCACGTGGTCCACCTCGAGCACCCGCACGGGGCACGATGAGGCCCGTGCTCCCGCCCCCGGAGGGTGCCGCCTCCGCGTCGGGCGATCCCCGCACGCCCCGGACCCCGGTGCTCGGCACGCCGACGACGTCCACGGAGCCGCCGGTGGGCACCCCGCCCCCGGGCTCCATGCCGTCACCCGACGCCGTCCCCGCCCGCCTCGAGCCGCCCCCGACGACCGCGGCGATCGCCCTGTCCGGGCTGCCCGGTCGCCGGCAGCCCGACGTGCCGACGCCGGTGCCCTCGGGCGGGCGCGACACGGACCCCGAGTGGTACCGCACGGCCGTGTTCTACGAGGTCATGCTGCGCACCTTCGCGGACGCCTCGGGCAACGGCAGCGGTGACCTGCCCGGTCTCATCCAGCGCCTCGACTACCTGCAGTGGCTGGGCGTGGACTGCCTGTGGCTGCCGCCGTTCTACCCCTCGCCCATGCGCGACGGCGGGTACGACGTGTCCGACTACACGGCCGTCGCGCCGCAGTACGGCACGCTCGACGACTTCCGCATGCTCGTCATCGAGTGCCACCGCCGCGGCATGCGGGTCGTCGTCGACCTCGTGATGAACCACACCAGCGACCAGCACCCGTGGTTCCAGGCCTCCCGCTCCGACCCGGACGGCCCGTACGGGGACTTCTACGTGTGGAGCGACGACAACACCCGCTACCACGACGCCCGCATCATCTTCGTGGACACCGAGACGTCGAACTGGACGTTCGACCCCGTGCGGCGCCAGTACTTCTGGCACCGGTTCTTCAGCCACCAGCCGGACCTCAACTTCGAGAACCCGCGCGTGGTCGACGCGATGATGGACGTCGCGCGGTTCTGGCTGCACCTCGGGGTGGACGGCTTCCGGCTCGACGCCGTGCCGTACCTGTTCGAGGCCGAGGGCACCAACTGCGAGAACCTGCCGGAGACCCACGAGTTCCTGCGCAAGGTCCGCCGGATGATCGACGAGGAGTTCCCGGGCCGCATCATGCTGGCCGAGGCCAACCAGTGGCCCGAGGACGTGGTGCACTACTTCGGCACCGACGAGGAGCCGGAGTGCCACATGTGCTTCCACTTCCCCGTCATGCCGCGCATCTACTACGCGCTGCGCGACCAGCGGGCCACGCAGATCGTCGACATCCTCGCGGACACCCCGCCGATCCCGGCGAGCGGGCAGTGGAGCACGTTCCTGCGCAACCACGACGAGCTCACGCTCGAGATGGTGTCCACCGAGGAGCGCGCGTCGATGTACGGCTGGTACGCGCCGGACTCCCGGATGCGCGCCAACATCGGCATCCGCCGCCGCCTCGCACCGCTGCTCGACAACTCCCGCAAGGAGATCGAGCTGGCGCACGCGCTGCTGCTGTCGCTGCCCGGCAGCCCCTGCCTGTACTACGGCGACGAGATCGGCATGGGCGACAACATCTGGCTCGCGGACCGTGACGCGGTGCGCACGCCCATGCAATGGACGCCGGACCGCAACGCCGGGTTCTCCACGGCGGACCCGGGCAAGCTGTACCTGCCGCTGGTGCAGTCGCTCGTCTACCACTACGGCAACGTCAACGTGGAGTCGCAGCTGGCCCAGCCGACGTCGCTGCTGCACTGGGTGCACGGCATGCTGGCGGTCCGCCGGCAGCACCGCGCCCTGGGGCTCGGCACGTTCGACGTCGTGTCCTGCGACAACGAGGCGGTGCTGACCTTCCTGCGACGCACGGAGGACGAGACGGTCCTCGTGGTGGCGAACCTGGCGGCGACGGCCCGTGCGGCGACGGTGACGCTCCCCGAGCACGCCGGCTGGTCCGCACGCGACGTGTTCGGCGGGGCGCACTTCCCCGACGTGCGCGACGACGGCACCATCACGTTCACCCTCGGGTCGCGCGAGTTCTACTGGCTGGAGCTGACGGCGCCGTGATCCTCGACGCACGTGCCCCCGACGACGTCGACCACGAGCTGGTGGCGCTGCTCCACGCGTGGCTGCCGCACCGCCGCTGGTACCCCGCCAAGGGGTCCGACGCGCGGCTGTCGGCTGCGGGTGCGGTGCACCTGACCGACGACGTGCGGATCCTGCTCGTGCAGGTCGACGCCGCGGGGCGCGACGTGCTGCTGCAGGTCCCGCTGGTGCTGCTGGCCGGGTCGGCGCCCGTCGGGACCGACCGCGCGTCGATCGTCGGGGAGGTCGGCGGTCGCACGGTGCTGGACGCGACCGGCGACGCCCGGTTCCTGCGGGCCTGGCTCGCGGCGGCGGACGGGCCGGGCGCCGCGGTCGACGAGACGGGCGCGCGCGTGGTGACCGGCGAGCAGTCGAACACGTCGGTCGTGCTGCCCGCCCCGGACGGCGCCCCGGTGGGGATGCTGAAGGTGCTGCGCGCGGTCGCCGCGGGCGAGAACCCGGACATCGACGTGCCGCGGCGGCTCGTGGAGGCGGGGTGGGACGGTGTCCCGGCGCCCCTCGCGTGGTCGCAGGCGCGGTGGCCAGGGCCCGACGGCGAGCCCGTGGTCGGCTACCTGGGTGTCCTGAGCGCGTTCGTCCCGGGTGCGCAGGACGGGTTCGAGCTGGCGTGCGGGTGGGCCCGCGAGGGGCGCGCGTTCAGCGGTCCGGCCGCCGAGCTGGGCGAGACCGTCGCCGGGATGCACGCGGCGCTGGTCCGGGCGTTCGGCGCGGACCCCGACCCGGCCGGCGGCGAGGCGCTCGCGCGGGCCCTGCGCGAGCGGTTCGCGTGGGCCGTCGACGCCGTGCCGTCGCTGGCGGACCGGGAGCCCGCCGTCCAGGCGGTGGCCGCGCAGGTCGCGGCCCTGCCCACGACGCCGGCGCGGCAGCGCGTGCACGGCGACCTGCACCTGGGGCAGGTGCTGCGCTCGGCGGGCCGCTGGTTCGTCATCGACTTCGAGGGTGAGCCGCTGGCGCCGTTGGCCGCCCGCGTCCTGCCGGACCTCGCGCTGCGGGACGTCGCGGGCCTGCTGCGGTCGTTCGACTACGCCGCAGCGGTGGGGGGCCTGAGCGGCGCACCCGCGGCCGCGTGGACCGCGGACGCGCGGGCGGCCCTGCTCGCGGGCTACGGCGTGACGGACGACCCGACCAGCACGCTGCTGCTGCGCGCGCTCGAGCTCGACAAGACGCTGTACGAGGCCGTGTACGAGGCGCGCAACCGTCCCACCTGGGCGCCGATCCCCGAGGCCGGGCTGGACCGCCTGCTCGGCTGAGAGCCGCGGCGTCAGGCGACGCCGGACCCCGCGGGCAGCTCGGTCAGGGTGTCGACGACCATCCGCATCCCCGCCTGCCGAGGAGCCACCTCCGCCTGCAGCACCAGCGCGGCACCGCCCAGGGCGGCCGCCTCGGACGCCTGCGAGGAGATCGTGACCCGCACCGGGTGGGTGGCGCGGGCGAAGAACCCGTCGGCCAGGCGCTGCTGGACGACCGGCAGGTAGAGCGAGCCGGCCTGCGCGAACGACGCCCCCGTCAGCACCAGCAGGTCGAGGTCCAGCACGTTGGCGAGCACCTGCGCGGCAGCGGCCAGGTACCGGGCCGACTCCCCCAGGAGCCGCGCGGGCTCCTCCTCACCGCGCGCCGCCGCCCGGGCCAGGGCCGCGAAGTCCTCGGACACACCCCGACCCGGGAGCGCGATACCGGCCTCGGCGGCCCGCGCGACCACGGCTGCGGGGCCGGCGAACACCTCGACGCACCCGCGCGAGCCGCACCAGCACGGCGGCCCGTCGACGTCGACGCACACGTGCCCGATCTCGCCCGCGTTCGACGACCGGCCGCGGTACACCGTCCCGTCGACGATGATCCCCGCCCCGATGCCGGTGCCCATGTACAGCGCGGCGCACACCGCACCGGTCGGCACGCCGCCGGACCAGTACTCCCCCAGCGCTGCCGCCGTCGCGTCGTTGTCCAGCAGGACGGGTAGCCCGACCGCGTCCTCGATCGCCTCGGCCAGCGGGAAGTCCGCCCAGTGCTGCATGACGGGCGGCGCCAGCGTCATCCCGGTGGTGGTCGACAGCGGACCGGGCGACACGACGCCGACCCCGAGCAGGCGGTCCCCGTCCACCCCGACGCGCGCGGTGGTGGCCGCGACCTCCGCCGCGATGCGCCCGACCACGTCCCGCGGGTCGTCGGACCCGGCGCCCGGGCGCCGCCACCGCGCCACGACCTGCCCGCCGAGGTTCGCGATCACGTACGTGATGCCGGCGTGGTCCAGGTGGACGCCGACGGCGTAGCCCGCGTCGGGGTCGAGCTGCAGCAGCATCCGGGGCTTGCCGCCGGTGGACTCGGCGCGGCCGGCCTCGACCACCAGGCCCTCGTCGAGCAGGCGTCGGACGACGGTCGAGACCGTCGCGGCCGTCAGGCCGGTGGCGCGGGTCAGCTCGACGCGGCTGATGGTGCCGGCGGCACGGATGACGTCGAGGATCGCGCTGCGACTGCCGGTGCGCGGGCCGGGCGTGCCTGCGTTCACACTCCTGCTCCCGTCGCCGTGCGGCCGCCGGGTGGCGACCCGACCGAGCCTAGCCACCCCCCGCCGCCCGCGAGCGGCGACGGGGCTGCGGCGTCCGGGTGAGCCCGCGCGGGTGGCGGGTGCACCGGCGCACGGGGCGCGCGCCGGTGCACCCGGTCGGTCAGTCCACGCGGGTGGCGCGCACCAGCACGAGGCGTTCGGGCGAGAGGTGCGGTGCCCGCACCCCGACCTGCTCGAGCACGCGGCCCGTCGCGCGGACGCCCTGCGGCGTCCACCACGGGGCCTTCCAGCCGTGGGTGATGACGTCGCCCGGAGCCTGGGGCCGCACGTGGTAGGTCGCGTCGGGGTCGAGGCCGGGCAGCGGCACCGCGTTCGCGGGCATCTGCGCGGACGACGCCACCGCGGCGACGGCGAACAGCGCGTCGGACCCGTCCTGGGCGACCACCCCGTGCACCTCGAACGCCGGGTCCGGCAGGTCGGCGTGCACGCTGACCCCGGTGTGCAGCAGACCACGCACCTCCTTGTACAGCGCGACCCACGCCGCCAGCTCCGCGCGCTGCGCCTCGTCGGCCTCCCGCAGGTCCCACTCGATGCCCAGGTGGCCGAACAGCGCGGTGCCGGCCCGGAAGCCGAGGGTGGCGCTGCGGCCCGTGCTGTGGGCCGTCCCGGAGCCGATGTGCGCACCGATGAGCTCCAGCGGGATGAGCAGGTTCGTCCACGGCTGGATGGCGCGTCGCTCGAGCGCGTCGATGCAGTCCGACCCCCAGACCCGGTCGGTGCGCTGGAGGATCTCCAGGTCGACCCGGGCACCGCCGGAGGAGCAGGACTCGATCTCGACGCGCGGATGACGCGCGCGCAGCGCGTCGAGGAGGCGGTAGACGGCGAGCGTCTGCCCGTGCACGCCGGGCACGCCGTCGGACCCGTGACCGGCGTCGACGAGGTCACGGTTGTGGTCCCACTTGAGGTACGCGATGTCGTTCTCGCTGAGCAGCGCGTCGAGCCGCCCGAGGATGTGGTCGAACACCTCGGGGCGCGCGAGGTCGAGCACCTGCTGCCACCGTGCGGCGCCCGGGAGGCGGTCCGGCAGGCGCAGCATCCAGTCGGGGTGGGCGCGCGCGAGGTCGGAGTCGGGGTTGACCATCTCCGGCTCGACCCAGAGCCCGAACTGCATGCCCAGCCCGGTCACGTGCTCGATGAGCGGGTGCAGCCCGTCGGGCCACACCTCGTCGGACACGTACCAGTCGCCGAGGCCCCGGCGGTCGTCACGTCGCGAGCCGAACCACCCGTCGTCCAGGACGAAGCGCTCCGCCCCGACGGCCGCCGCCGCGTCCGCCAGCTCGACGAGCCGGCCCAGGTCGTGCTGGAAGTAGACCGCCTCCCACGTGTTGAGCGTGACCGGGCGCGGGCTGTGCGGGTGCTGCGGACGGGCACGGAGCCAGGTGTGGAACCGCGAGGCGAGGGAGTCCAGCCCCTGCTCGCCGTACGCGCCGTACACCCACGGGCTCGTGTAGGACGCGCCGGGCTGCAGCCGGACCTCGCCGGGTGCCAGCAGCTCGCCGCCGCCCAGCAGCCCGGGGTGGTAGTGCGTGCGCTCCGCGAGGCTGCGGTGGTTCCCGGACCAGGCGACGTGCCAGCCCCACGCCTCGCCGCGGCGGTGCGCGAGGTCCTCGGTCCCGGCGACCAGCACGTACGGGGTGTCGAACCCGGTGCGTCCGCGGCGGTTCTCGCGCAGTCGCGTGCCGTGCGTGAACTGCGTGCGGATCGGTGACCGCTCGCGCGCCCAGTGCCCGCCGAAGTCGAGCAGCGTGGTCGCCCGGACCGGGACCGGCAGGGTGAGCAGCAGCCCGCCGAGCTCGTAGACGTCGTCGCCCGCGTTGGTGAGCGTGGCGCGCTGCCGGACGAGCCCCTGCGGCGTGAGCTCGAGCACGAGCTCGAGCGCCAGCGCGGTGGCCGGGTCGGTGGCGGGCACGACGAGCACGGCACCGCCGTCGCCCGTGCGCGTCAGCTGCGGGACCCCGGCGCGGAAGTCCGGCGACCAGGAGCGGCCGGCGCGCGAGCCCGTCAGGCCCGGGGTGCCGAGCCAGCCGTCCGCCTGCAGCGGCAGCACGCCGGGCACCACGCCGCCGTCGACGGGGAACCCCATGAGTGCCGGGCGGCCGGCGAGCCGCAGGTCCGCGAGCGCGTCGCCGTCGAGGGGGCCGAGGTCGGCGCCCCAGTGCAGCACGCGCGGCAGGCCGGCGAGGTCCAGGACGAGGCTGACGCCGGCTGCGCGCAGGTGCAGCAGCTCGTCCGGTCGCTCGGGTGGCTGCCGGTCCCCCCGGTCGCTCGTCGGGGTCGTCTCGTCGTCGGGACGCTGTGGCACCGCTCACCTCCGTTGTGATCGCGCCCACCCTATGTCGTTGACTTGCTTATTTCGGTCGCCTAACAATGGGTGTCGCTCCCCGGGTCGACGCCGACCTGCCGCGCCCCGACGCGTGGCCACCGGAGCCGCGGACCGGGAGCCGACATGACCGACGACGTCCTCGCCGAGGGCTGGACCCTCACGGCCGACCCCGCCACGCTGCCCTCCGGGCTGCCGGCCGCGCTCGCCGCCCGGCTCGTGTCGGGGGTCCCCGCGCGGGTGCCCGGCACCACGCACACCGACCTGCTCGCGGCCGGGCTCGTCCCCGACCCGTACGTCGACCGCAACGAGCTCGAGGTCGCCTGGATGAAGCGGGTGGACTGGTCGTACGCCCGGCCGCTCGACGTCACCCCTGCCGCCGACGACGAGCGCGTCGACCTGGTCCTCGAGGGCGTCGACACCGTCGCCGCCGTGCGCCTGGACGGCACCGTCCTCGCACGCACGGCCAACCAGCACCGCACCTACCGGGTCGACCTGCGCGACCACCTGCGCCCGGGACCGCAGGTGCTGCGCGTGGACCTGACGTCGGCGCTCACCTACGCCGAGGCGGAGGCCGCGCGGCTGGGACCCCGGCCCATGGCCTACGCGCAGCCGTTCAACATGGTCCGCAAGATGGCCTGCTCCTTCGGCTGGGACTGGGGACCCGACCTGCAGACGGCCGGCCTGTGGCGCCCGGTCCGCGTCCAGCGGTGGCGCGTCGCGCGGCTCGCCGGCGTGCGCGCGCTGGTGACCGTGGAGCCCGACGGCACGGGCGTGGTCGAGGTCGTGGTCGACGTCGAGCGGTCGGGGCTCGCGGGTGGTGAGGTCCCGCTGGTGGTGACGGCGCACGTGGCCGGTGCCGAGGGTGTGGGCGAGGTCCGTGCCGGGTCCACCACCGGCACCGTCCGCCTCGAGGTCCCGCACGCGCCGCTGTGGTGGCCGGTCGGCCACGGCGGCCAGCCGCTGCACGACCTGCACGTCGAGCTGCGCGCGAGCGACCCCGCGGCCCCCGCGGGCCCGCGCGGCACCGGCCCGCTGCTCGGCGCGTGGTCCCGCCGCATCGGGTTCCGCACCGTCGAGCTCGACACCCTGCCCGACGACCACGGGTCGGCCTTCACGCTGCGGGTCAACGGGCGCGCGGTGTTCGTCCGCGGCGCCAACTGGATCCCCGACGACCACCTGCTGACCCGCATCACGCGCGACCGCCTCGCCGGGCGCCTCGACCAGGCGCTGGGGGCCCACCTCAACCTGCTGCGGGTCTGGGGCGGCGGGATCTACGAGTCCGAGGACTTCTACGAGCTGTGCGACGAGCGCGGGCTGCTGGTGTGGCAGGACTTCCTGCTGGCGTGCGCCGCGTACCCCGAGGAGTCCCCGCTGCGCGAGGAGATCGAGGCCGAGGCCCGCGAGCACGTCGCCCGCCTGACGCCGCACCCGTCGCTGGTGCTGTGGAACGGCGGCAACGAGAACCTGTGGGGCTTCCGGGACTGGGGCTGGGAGCCCGAGCTCGACGGGCGCACCTGGGGCCACGCGTACGCGACGGAGGTGCTGCCGGCCGTGGTGGCCGAGCTCGACCCGACCCGGCCGTACGTCGCGAACAGCCCCACCTCCCCCGGGTACGACATCCGCGACGTGCACCCCAACGACCCGGACCACGGCTCCCACCACCAGTGGGACGTCTGGAACCGGGTCGACTACACCGTGTACCGCGACGAGGTCCCCCGGTTCTGCTCGGAGTTCGGCTTCCAGGGCCCGCCGACGTGGTCGACGCTGGCGCGCGCCGTCCGCGCCGAGGACGGCTCGGTGGCCGGCAAGGAGCACCCCACCTTCCTGCTGCACCAGAAGGCCGAGGACGGCAACGGCAAGCTCGACCGCGGCATGGCACCGCACCTCGGTGTCCCGTCCGACCTGGACGACTGGCTGTGGGCCGGTCAGCTCAACCAGGCGCGCGCGGTGCGGTTCGCGATCGAGCACCACCGCTCCTGGTGGCCCGTCACCGCCGGGTCCGTCGTGTGGCAGCTGAACGACTGCTGGCCCGTGACGTCGTGGGCGGCGATCGACGGCGACGGACGACCCAAGCCCCTGTGGTGGGCGCTGCGTGCGGCGTTCGCCGAACGCCTGGTGACCGTGCAGCCGCGCGACGGTCGCGAGTCCCTCGTCGTCGTCAACGACACCCCCGTCCTGTGGAAGGCGACGGCCCTGCTGGAGCGTCAGACGCTCGGCGGCGACGTGCTGGCCCGGGCGGAGGTGCCGCTGACCGTCGGCGCGTGGTCCGTGGGCACCTTCCCCGTCGCGGCCGCGCTGCGGACGCCCGGCGACCCGACGGCCGAGGTCCTGGTCGTGTCGCTGGACCGCCGTCGCGCGGTGCACACCTGGGTCGAGGACGTCGACCTCGCCCTGGACCCGACGCCGTTCGACGCGCGCGTGCACCCCGTGCAGGACGGGTACGCGGTCGAGGTGACGGCACGCTCGCTCGTGCGTGACCTCACGCTGCTGGTCGACCGGCTGGACCCCGCCGCGAGCGTCGACGAGGCACTGGTGACGCTGCCGGCCGGCGCCCGTGCCACGTTCCGTGTCCGCACGGCTGCCACCCTGGACCCGGCCGCCCTCGTCACCGCCCCGGTGCTGCGCAGCGCGAACGACGTCGTCGTGGCGGCCCGCGCCCCGGGGGCGTGACCGCACCGCGCGCCCGGACCGTCACGGACCGCGCCGGCACGGGGCCGGCCGGTACGCTGAGCGCCGTGGGCGCAGACGCGGTCGGGTTGGTGCTCGCGCGTCCTGCGCGGATGCTGGGGTTCGAGCCGTTCTTCATGGAGCTGATCGGCGGCATCGAGGAGACGCTGTCCTCGGACGACCGCTCGCTGCTGCTCCACGTCGTGCCGGACCACGGCGCGGAGATCGCCGCCTACCGGCGCTGGGGCCGGGGTGGCCTGGTCGACGCGGTCGTGCTCGTCAACCTCGTCGTCGACGACCCGCGCCTGGCGGTGCTCGGCGAGCTCGGGATCCCGACGGTGGTCGTCGGCGGCCCGGAACGGTCGTTGCCCGGGGTCGCGCACGTGTGGATCGACAACGGCCAGGCCATGCGTGACGCGGTCGGCTACCTCGTCGACCTGGGGCACCGCACGATCGGGCGGGTGTCCGGACCGGCGGCTCTCGCGCACACGCGCTCGCGCACGCACGCCTTCCTCGACGAGTGCGTCCAACGCGGCGCCAGGGGCGTGGTCGTCGAGGCCGACTACGGGCAGGAGTCCGGCACCCGGGCCACCCGCGCGCTGCTCGGCCGCAACGACCCGCCGTCGGCGGTCGTGTACGACAACGACGTCATGGCGGTCGCCGGGCTGGGCGTCGCGAACGAGCTGGGGCTCGGGGTGCCGTCCGACGTCTCCCTGCTCGCCTGGGACGACTCGGCGCTGTGCCGGTTGTCGCACCCACCGCTGTCGGCGATGAGCCTCGACGTGCACGCCATGGGCGTCCAGGTGGGCGACGCCGTGCTGAACCTCCTGGCGTCGGGCCGTGCGACCACGTCGACCGCCCCCCTGCCGCGCCTCGTCGCCCGCGGCAGCACGGCACGGCGGCCGCGTGCCGTGCGCGACGATCCGGCGCAGGCGTGACGACGCGCCCACTCACCACCTGCGGCAACGCGCCCGGGGTGATTGGGTAGGGACATGACTGCGGCTGCCACGTCCCCCGTGCCCGTCGACCACGACACCCTGCGCGCCGTGGCGGCGGGCTCCTTCTACGATCCCCACGCGGTCCTGGGTCCGCACGTCGGCGACGGCACCGTCACGGTCCGTACGCTGCGTCCCCTCGCGGACCGCGTCGTGGTGGTCACGGCGGACTCCCGCGTCGAGGCGCAGCACGAGCTGGACGGCATCTGGTACGCCCTGCTGCCCGGGACCACCGTGCCCGACTACCGCCTCGAGGTCACCTACGCGGACTGGACGGCGGTCGTCGACGACCCGTACCGGTTCCTGCCCACCGTGCAGGAGCTCGACCGCTACCTGGTGCGCGAGGGCCGTCACGAGCAGCTCTGGCAGGTTCTGGGTGCCAACGTCCGCACCTACGACGGGCAGCTCGGTCCGGTCCGCGGCACGTCCTTCGCCGTGTGGGCACCGAATGCCCGCGCGGTGCGCGTCGTCGGCGACTTCAACCACTGGCAGGGCGCGACCCACGCCATGCGCTCGCTCGGTGACAGCGGCATCTGGGAGCTGTACGCGCCGGGCGTCGACGCCGGCGCCCGGTACAAGTTCGAGATCCTCGGGGCGGACGGGTCGTGGCGCCAGAAGGCGGACCCGATGGCGAAGGGCACCGAGGTGCCTCCCGCCACCGCCTCCGTCGTCGTCGAGACGACCTACACGTGGTACGACGACACGTGGATGACCGCCCGGGCGCAGCACGACCCGCACGCGGGGCCGATGAGCGTCTACGAGGTCCACCTCGGGTCGTGGCGCCAGGGGCTGTCATACCGCGACCTGGCCCACCAGCTCACCGAGTACGTGCTGGAGCTGGGCTTCACGCACGTCGAGCTGCTGCCCGTGGCGGAGCACCCGTTCGGCGGCTCGTGGGGCTACCAGGTGTCGTCGTACTACGCCCCGACCTCGCGGTTCGGCCACCCGGACGACTTCCGGTACCTCGTGGACTGCCTGCACCGCGCCGGCATCGGCGTCATCGTCGACTGGGTGCCCGCGCACTTCCCGAAGGACGAGTGGTCGCTCGCCCACTTCGACGGCACGGCGCTCTACGAGCACCCGGACCCGCTGCTCGGTGAGCACCCGGACTGGGGCACGTACGTCTTCAACTTCGGGCGCCCCGAGGTGCGCAACTTCCTCGTCGCGAACGCGACCTACTGGCTCGAGGAGTTCCACGTCGACGGGCTGCGTGTCGACGCCGTCGCGTCGATGCTCTACCTCGACTACTCACGCCAGGCGGGCCAGTGGCGCCCCAACGCGTACGGCGGCCGGGAGAACCTCGAGGCGATCTCGTTCCTGCAGGAGACCAACGCGACGGCGTACCGGCGCACCCCTGGCATCATGATGATCGCCGAGGAGTCGACCGCCTGGCCGGGCGTCACGGCGCCGACGTCCGCGCACGGCCTGGGCTTCGGCCTGAAGTGGAACATGGGCTGGATGAACGACACCCTGCGCTACCTGCGCGAGGAGCCGATCAACCGCCGGTACCACCACCACGAGATCACGTTCTCGATGGTCTACGCCTACTCCGAGCACTTCGTGCTGCCCATCAGCCACGACGAGGTCGTCCACGGCAAGGGCTCGCTCTACGGGCGCATGCCGGGAGACCACTGGCAGAAGCTCGCCGGCGTCCGGGCGCTGCTCGCCTACCAGTGGACCCATCCCGGCAAGCAGCTCTTGTTCATGGGCCAGGAGTTCGCCCAGCAGGGCGAGTGGGCGGAGTCCCGCTCGCTCGACTGGCACAGCCTCGACGACGACGCCCACCGGGGGGTGCAGCGCAGCCTGCGGGACCTCAACGAGGTCTACCGCCGCACTCCCGCGCTGTGGCAGCTCGACCACACCCCCGACGGCTTCGCGTGGCTCGCGTCCGACGAGGCGGACCTCAACCTGCTGGCGTACGTGCGCTACGGGGTCGACACGCCCCCGGCCGTCGTCGTCGTGAACTTCGCGGGCGTCCCGCACGAGGGCTGGCGTGTCCCGCTGCCCACCGGCGGCACGTGGCGCGAGGCGTTCAACTCGGACGCCGAGGTCTACGGCGGGTCCGGTGTCGGCAACCTGGGCGCGATCGCTGCGGAGCCTGTCGAGCATTACGGCCGCCCGTGGTCGGCCTCGATCCGGGTCCCTCCGCTCGGGGCGGTCGTCTTCGTCCTGGACGAGGACGGCGAGCCCACGCCCGCCTGAGCCTCTGGCCCCGCACGGCGCCAGGAGCGCCGCACGGACGTGCCTGTGCCCCTGCCGATGCTCTGTCGGCAGGAGCACAGACGTCTCCGGGGCACGGCACGGGCCACCCCGGTTCTGCCGGCGGGTGTGGTCAGGGCCCTCGCGGTTCGGTCACCGGACCGCCCGCACGCCATGTCACCGGACCGCCCGCACGCCACAAGGGGTCGAGCGGGCCGCACGGACGCCCTGCGAGGGGCGCCGGACCTCGTCCGGGCCGCCGTGCCCGGTGGGCCGAACCGTCGCAGCAGCCGCCGACGCCCGGCCACCGAGGTGCAACGAGGCAGCCCGGGGCGCTCGTCGACTGCTACGGGAACGACGAAAGGCCCACCCCTCGCGGGGTGGGCCTTTCGTTGAATGATTGTCCGGCGGCGTCCTACTCTCCCACACCCTGGCGGGTGCAGTACCATCGGCGCTGAAGGGCTTAGCTTCCGGGTTCGGAATGGGACCGGGCGTTTCCCCTTC
>NZ_JAFMUZ010000006.1:0-187899 GCF_017353535.1 Cellulomonas sp. zg-ZUI22
CGCGACCAGAACCGCGCGTTGTCCGACCCGCCACCGGCCAGCCGCAGGGTGACACGGCCACCCAACGACGAGGCCAGCACCGCCGGGTCACCGACCAGCTCGTACGCCGTGTTGCGCACCGGCACCTGCGGCAACGAGCCCAGCACCACCCCGGCACCGGTGGGCCGGTTCACCCAGGTCACACCCGACTCGGTCCACGACCCCCCGACCACCGAGGCCGTCACCGCACCCTCCGAGGCCGCCGCCGGGTCCGTCGAGGAACGCACCCCCAGCACCACCGACGTCAACCCCGCACCCGCCGGCGCCGCCGGCAGGTCGAACGACAGGAACGACTCCTGCGCCGACCCCTCCGAACGCACCGCCAGCTGCGTGTTCGACCCGTAGTTCGTCGACGCCGCCGAGGCCAGCACCATCGCATCGCCCGACGCCGGCACCACCACCGTCACCGGCTCACCCACCGGCTCCGGCACCGTCACCGACGCCGCCGACGACGCCGCGGACACGTTGCCCGCCGCGTCGAACGCCACCACCTTGTAGAAGTGCTCCCCCGGCACGGCACCGGCATCCACCACCGACAGACCCGTCACCTCACCGACCAGCACCCCCTCAGCGGCCACGAAGTCCGCCGACGCACCCCGGAACACCCGGTACCCGGCCACCCCACGATCGTCCGACGACGCCGACCACGACACCGACACCGCACCGGCACCGTCCACCGACCCCGACACCCCACCCGGAGCACCCGGAGCCGACACATCCGGCTGCGGACCGACCGTGCCCGGTGTGAACGTCAGCGTCAGGGCGGGTGCGTACGTGGCGTTGGTGGCCTCACGCGACCAGAACCGCGCGTTGTCCGACCCGCCACCGGCCAGCCGCAGGGTGACACGGCCACCCAACGACGAGGCCAGCACCGCCGGGTCACCGACCAGCTCGTACGCCGTGTTGCGCACCGGCACCTGCGGCAACGAGCCCAGCACCACCCCGGCACCGGTGGGCCGGTTCACCCAGGTCACACCCGACTCGGTCCACGACCCCCCGACCACCGAGGCCGTCACCGCACCCTCCGAGGCCGCCGCCGGGTCCGTCGAGGAACGCACCCCCAGCACCACCGACGTCAACCCCGCACCCGCCGGCGCCGCCGGCAGGTCGAACGACAGGAACGACTCCTGCGCCGACCCCTCCGAACGCACCGCCAGCTGCGTGTTCGACCCGTAGTTCGTCGACGCCGCCGAGGCCAGCACCATCGCATCGCCCGACGCCGGCACCACCACCGTCACCGGCTCACCCACCGGCTCCGGCACCGTCACCGACGCCGCCGACGACGCCGCGGACACGTTGCCCGCCGCGTCGAACGCCACCACCTTGTAGAAGTGCTCCCCCGGCACGGCACCGGCATCCACCACCGACAGACCCGTCACCTCACCGACCAGCACCCCCTCAGCGGCCACGAAGTCCGCCGACGCACCCCGGAACACCCGGTACCCGGCCACCCCACGATCGTCCGACGACGCCGACCACGACACCGACACCGCACCGGCACCGTCCACCGACCCCGACACCCCACCCGGAGCACCCGGAGCCGACACATCCGGCCCGAGCAGCGTCACCTCGGCGGCGGTGCTCGGCTCGCTCGCGTTGCTGGCCGCGTCGTACGCGACGACGCGGTAGTGGTACGTCCCGACGTCGAGCCCCGTGTCGGTGTGCGACGTGCCCGTCACCTCGGCGACCTGCGTCGTGCCCGCGGCCGGGAAGTCCGGCGACGTCGAGCGCTGCAGCACGTAGCGGGTGACGGCGCGGTCGTCCTGCGCCGCCTGCCACGCGAGGCCCACGGTGTCCTCACCGGTCACCGCGGCGGTCAGACCGGCCGGTGCGCCGGGCGCCGTGGTGTCGGGCCCCGCGACCGTGATCTCGACCGCTGCACCGGGTGCGCTCACGTTGCCTGCGGCGTCGTGGGCCAGCACCTGGTAGTAGTACGTGCCGGCCGCCAGCCCGACGTCCGTCACCGACGTGCCGGTGACGTCCTCGAGCTGGGTCGTCGACCCGGCCGGGAAGTCCGGCGAGCCGGACCGGCGCACCGTGTACCCGGTGACGGCGACGTCGTCCGTCGCCGCCTCCCAGGCCAGCGCGACGGCGTCGTCCCCGGCGGCCGTGGCCGTCAGGTCGGCCGGCGTGCTCGGCGCGGTCGTGTCGGGCAGCGGGAGCTGCGCGCCGAGCGCGTGGTGCAGGGCCACGTCCTGGCCCGTCAGCACGCTCCCGTAGACGGCGACCTCGTCGATCGACCCCGTGAACCAGGGGCTCGAGGTGCCGCTCCAGGACGTGTCGCCGCCGACCCGCCAGTACCCGGTGTAGGACTGCGCCCCCGTGGCGGCGTTCGTGCCGACCAGCTGACCGTCGACGTACAGGCTCATGCCGGTCAGCGGCGAGTGCGTCGCGACCACGTGGTGCCACGCACCGTCGGTGTACGCCGCGGGGCTGACGACCGTGTTCTCGGTGCCCGTCCAGACCCCGAACACGAGCCGGCCGTCGTCACGCTGGTACACGTGCCGGTCGTAGTTGCCCGACAGCGCGGACCGCTCGTTGCCGAAGCCGATGAGCTTGCCGCCCACGGCCGACGACGACTGGAACCACAGCTCGAGCGAGTAGCCGCGCGGGTCGGTGAACGACACGTCGGAGGCGATGGTGCCGCCGTCCGCCGCGCCCGTGCCCACGGGCGTGAAGGTCGCGGCCGTGCCCGGCTCGACCACGCCCGGGGTGCCCAGGGCGACCCGGCCCGTCACGGTGCCGGTGACGCCGTAACGGCCGGAGTCCGCGACGGTGCCGGTGGCCGGCGGCTCGTCCAGACGCCAGTACAGGTCCGGGTCGAGCCCGTAGACCGCGGCGCCGTACTCGTCGGCCGGGGCCGGCGGGACCGCGGGCTCACGCCCGGTCGCCCGGTAGTGGGCCTCGACCTGCGCACCCGTCAGCGCCGTCGGGTACACGGCGGTCTCGTCGATCTGCCCCGCGAAGAAGTTGCTCGTGGGCCGCGACGGCCACCCGTTCAGCTGGTCGCCGCCGATCCGCCACGAGCCCTCGTAGGCCTGCGCCACCGAGTTCGCGTTGCGGGCGACCCGCTTGCCGTCGACGTACAGCGCCATCCCGCCCGGACCCTGCGTCGCGACCACGTGGTGCCACTCGCCGTCGTTGAACGACTGGGCGGACGTCACCGCGACGGCGCTGCCCGTGTACGTGCCGAACACGAGCCGGCCGTCGTTGGCCATGTAGACGTGCCGGTCGTAGCTGCCGGACAGGCGCGTGGCGCCGGTGCCGGTGTTCGGCTTGCCGTTGCCGAAGCCGATGATCTTGCCGCCCTGGGTCGTGGTGGTGCGGATCCAGGTCTCGACCGAGTACACCGACGGCCCGGGCACGGTGCGCTCGTCGTACGCGTACCCCGTCGCACCGTCGAACGTGGCCGACCAGCCGGCGGACCCGATGGCGGCGTCCTCGCCGCCCCGGTGGGTGACGCCCTCCATGTAGTTGACCTGCGAGGCACCCGCCGCGGAGTCCACCCCGTACCGGCTCGACGCGAGCTCGCCGCGCCAGTAGAGCTCGGCGCCGTCGTCGATGACCGCGGAGGCGTAGGCCTGGGTCGTGGTCGCCGCGCGGGCGTTCACCCCGCCGGACTGGGGGCTGGTGCTGGTGCCGTCGCTCGCGGTGACGCGGTAGGTGTACTGGACGCCGGGCGTCGCCGTGGTGTCCACGAACGAGACCTGGGGGCGGACCCACCAGCGCGAGTCCCCCGTGACCGTCGCGATCGGCTCGCTCGAGGACCCACGGAAGACGCGGTACGTCAGCGCCCCGTCGTCGTCGTCGTACGACGCCCGCCACGCCAGCCGGATCTCCCCGGTGCGCAGCGACTCCGCGCGCACCACCGGGGTGGTCGGCGCACCGGTGTCCGGCCCGTCGGCGAACCGCGTGAGCGACTGCTGGGTGTTGCCGTTGACGCGCGTGAACTCCCCGCCCACCCACAGGTAGCGCCGCGCACCGGTCTCGGCGACGGTCAGCGCGCGCGGGCCGATGCCCTCGCCGATGCCGTCGTTGAGCCGCGGGCGCCACGCGAGCATCTCGTTGCTCGCGTCGGCGCGGTTGGCCGTGAGGTAGACGCGCACACCGTCGGTGAACTCGCCCCGGTTGTTCGGCGCGCAGTCGTGGTGGTGGTGCGCCTCGTAGACGATCGAGCGGTCGACGAGGATGGCCTGCGTCGCGCCGAGGCAGCGGTCCCGCCAGCGCTGCGCGAACGACCCGTAGTCGACGGCGAACGACCCGTCGAAGACACCGCCGCCGGTCCCCTCCGCGCCCGCGTAGTACCCCGTGTCGTCCGCGGTGATCGCGTGGATGACGGACGTGTCGGGGATGAAGCCGCGCGGGAAGTTCCGCACGTTCTCGCCCGTGGTGGCGTCGACCACCGCGAACCCGTGGCTGTCCTGGCCGTTGACGGTGAAGAAGTCGCCGCCGACGGCGACCGTGCTGCCGTCCTTGCCGGCCGCGACCGCGAAGCCGCGCAGCTCGGCGTCGGCGACCCACGGGAGCAGCGCGCCGTTGGTCGGGGAGACCGCGGCGAACGAGCCGCGCGGCTGCCCGGCCACGCTGGTGAAGTCGCCGCCCAGGTAGACGGCGTCCTGCGTCACCGAGACGGCGCGCACGACCGAGGAGATGCCGGTCGGCCGGAACGCCGCGCGCACGGTGCACGTGGGGACGTCGAGGGCGGCCAGGCGGGCGACGTTGGTGCCGCCCACGTTGGAGAAGTTGCCGCCGATGTACAGGGTGCGGCCGTCCGGCGCGAGCGTCAGCGCGCGGATGGTCGCCGTCCCGCCCGACAGCGTGACGGACGGGCGGCAGGACCGCGGCGCACCCGTCGTCGCGTCGAAGCTCGCGAGCGCGGAGACCGTGATCGGCGACCCGCTGCCGCCGACCGGGGGGTCGAGCCTGCTGAAGGTGCCGCCGGCGAAGACGGTGTCACCGACGGCCGCGACGGCCCAGACGGTGCCGTTCGTCTGCCAGGTCGGCAGGTCGTCGGCCGTGAACCCCAGCCCGTCCGACAGCGCCTGCGCTGCCGGTCCGGACACCAGTGTTGCCGCGACGAGCGCGGCGGCGGCTGCCACCGAAGCCCCGCGAGCGACGATCCTCTTCATTGCCGACCTCTCCCGGACTTCGGTCCCACGACGTGGGGGAAGACTAGGCCGACCAAACGGTGTCAAGGGAGACATCTCGGACATCTTCACCCACGCACCTCCCGCCCCGGTCGCGGGCGGGGCCGCACGGGTGAATCGCCGGAGGCGATTTGCCCCGATTGACGGGTTGTCGCCACAGTTGGCACATGCAGAGGTGGCGCAGGACGGTCGGCGAGCTCGCCGCGGCCCAGAAGGCGGCCCGGGGGGTCTCGCTGTGGTCCCGGTACGTGAACCGCCCGCTGGGGCGGCGCCTCGCGGCGACCGCGATCGTCCTGGGGCTGTCGGCCGACGCCGTGACCGTCCTCAGCGCGCTGGTCACGGCCGCGGGTCTCGCGCTGGTGGCGCTGGTGCCGCCCGCCCTGTGGTCCGGCCTGCTCGCGGCTGCCCTGCTGGTGCTGGGCTTCGCCCTGGACTCGGCCGACGGCCAGGTCGCCCGGTACACCGGGACGGGGTCGGCGGCCGGCGAGTGGTTCGACCACGTCGTCGACGCCGCCAAGATGGTCGCGGTCCACACGTGCGTGCTCATCGGCTGGTACCGGTTCGGTGACCTGCCGGGCGACGCGTGGCTGCTGCTGCCGCTGGCCTACCAGCTGGTCGCGGTCGTCGTCTTCGCGGGCGGCACCCTGGCCTCGCTGCTCCGGCGCTCCCCCGCGCCGCCCGCCGCCCCCTCGACCGCGCGGGCCGTGGCGCTGCTCCCCGCGGACTTCGGCGTCCTCGCCCTGACGTTCGTCACCTGGGGTGCGCCGGAGGTGTTCCGGTCGCTCTACGCCCTGCTCGCCGTGGCGACCACCGTCATCGGCGCCGCACTCGTCGTGCGCTGGTACACCGGGCTCCGGACCCCGCAGGCCGTGCTGTCGTGACGGCGGCCGGGGGGGCGGGCCGACGGGGCGGGACCCTGGGCCGCGGCGTGCGCCAGACCGCCGGGTTCGCGCTCGGCATGGTGGTCCTCGCCGTGGCGTCCCTGCTGCTGGTGCCGGCCCTGATCGCCGCGGGCGGACCCCGCGCCTGGGGCGCCGTGGCCGTGGGCCAGTCGGTCGGCACCGTCGCCGCCGTGCTGATCGGGCTGGGGTGGGGCGTGTCGGGCCCCGCTGCCGTGGCGCGTGCCGGCACCGCCGCGCGCCGGCGGGAGTTCCTCGACGCGGTGCTCGCCCGCAGCCTCGTCGCGGTGCCCGTCGTCGTCGTGGCGGCCGGGCTGGCGGCGGTCCTCGCGCCCGCGCACCGCCCCCTCGCCGCCCTCGCGGCCGTGGCGCTGTCGCTGGTCGGGCTGTCCGCCAACTGGTACTTCGTCGGGACCGCCGCACCGTGGGCGCTGCTGCTGACCGAGACCGTGCCGCGCGCGGCGGGCTCGCTGGTCGGCGTGGTCCTGCTGCACGGCGGGGCACCGCCCGCGGTCGGCATCGGCGCGCAGGCCGGCGGGATCCTCGCCGGCGTGCTCACCTCGACGCTCTACGTCACCGTGCGCACACGGTCCGCCGGGCCGACGCCGCCGCGGCGCCCGGTCCGCCGGGTGGTCGCCGGTCAGCGGCACGGCGTCGCGACCACCGTCCTCAGCGCGGCGTACGGCGCGGCCCCGGTGCTGCTGGTCAGCCTCGTCAGCCCGGCGGCGCTGCCGGTCTACGCGCTCGTCGACAAGCTGCAGCGCCAGGTGTACGTCGCCGCGACGCCCGTGATCGTCGTGCTGCAGGGGTGGGTGGCCCGCGCGTCCGGCCGCGCGGTGCGCACGCGGATCCGACGCTCCCACGTGCTCGTGCTGGCGGCCACGACGACCGGCGGCGCACTGGTGACCCTGCTGCACGAGCAGGTGTTCGGCTGGTTCGGCGCGGGCGAGGTCGAGGTCCCGGTCGAGGTGGTGGCGCTCGGCGCCCTGTGGCTCCTGCTCAACCTGCAGGAGTCCGTCGCCGCACGGGTGGCCCTCGTCCCGCTCGGGCGCATCGACCTCGTCGCGCGGGCCACCGCGATCGGGACGGCCGTCGGGCTCACGGCCGTCGCGGTCCTGGCCCTCGTCTGGGGTGCGGTCGGTGCGCTCGTCGGCATCTGCCTGGGGCTCGTCCTGCGCCTCGCCCTCTGCCTGCACGGGGCCCGCGCGGGCGCCGCACCCTCGGACCGGCCCGCGCCGGTCGCCGTCCACCAGGAGGTCACCACATGAGCCGGCTCCTGCACCTCGCCCGGGCTGTCGTGTGGCTGGCGCCCGCGGGCCGTGCCAAGAACGGCCTGCTGCGCACCCTGGGGCACCGGGTCCACCCGGACGCCGTCGCCCGCGCGAGCCTGGTGTGGAAGGTCGACGCGCTGACGCTCGGCGCCGGTGCCCGCCTGGGTCGCCACAACCTGCTGCGCGACCTGCGCGAGGTCGTGGTCGAGGAGGGCGCGTCGATCGGCCGGATGAACGTCATCACGGCGCACCCGGCGTTCGCGCGGAACCCGGGCAGCGGGCGGCTGCACGTGGCCCCCCACGGCAAGATCACCAGCCGCCACAGCATCGACTGCTCCGCCGCGGTGACCATCGGGGCCTACTCCTCGATCGCGGGACGGTCCTCCACGCTCATGACCCACTCCGTGGACCTCGCGATCGACGCGCAGCGCGCGCTGCCGATCACGATCGGCGAGCGGTCGTTCGTCGGGACGCACGCGGTGGTGCTGGGCGGTGCGTCCCTGCCCGCGCGCTCGGTGCTCGGCGCGGGCGGCCTGCTGCTGCCCGGTCTGCCGGACGACAAGCCGGGCGGCCTCTTCGCCGGCGTCCCGGCGCGGCGCCGCGCCGACGTGACCGGCCGCTGGTTCGAGCGCACCGGCACGCACACCCGGCGGATCGTGCGGGTGGACGAGCGGGGCGACGAGACGGTCGAGGAGTTCTGACGCGGCGGTCCGCGCGGCCCCGGGGGCGCCGGCCCCCCGGCGGGCCCCCCCGCCCCGGCCCCCGGGCCGCGCCGGCGCGTCAGCCACGGCTCGAGGCCGCGACGTACTGCAGATCCTGCACGAGCGGTGACGAGACCACCGTGAACGGCGACGTGACCCGCGCGATGGTGGCTCCGCTGCGCGTCGCGGAGGCCGACACGGACCCGAGCGCGAGCGGGAAGGTGCGGGCGTCGACCCCGGCGGGTGCGGTGTACGTGTGCGTCGCGCTGCCGATCCGCACGGTCACGGCCGCCGGCGCCGTGAGGAACGTCTGGACCTCCACGGTGTCGCGCGGCTTGGTCGACGTGGTGCCGCCGGACATGAGCTCCATGAGGTCGTGGCTCAGCTGCGGCTTCGCGTCGACGGGCTGCATGCGGTGGGTGAGATACACCGCGTCCCCCGTGACCGCCGGAGCACGACCCTGCTTGAACTGGGTTCCGTAGTACCCGCTCACGTCCAGGAAGACGTTGCCGTGGTGCACCGAGGGCGCGAACACCGTGTTCTCGCTGTAGTCGTTCCACGCGACGAGCTGCACCATGTCCGCGCCGTCCTCGATGGCCCGCTGCCAGCTGGCACGCAGCGTCTCGAGGTTCGCCGCCTCCTGGAACACCCCCTGCATGGGCCGCGAGTCCTGCACGGAGATCGGCGCGAGCCACTGGTCGCCCAGCGCATGGGCCTGCGCGGCGAAGTTGCGCCCGGCCAGGATGTTGCCGGGGTTGCGGGTGCCCCAGACGCCCTGCGCGTAGGTGATCGGCGCGAACGCCTCCATGTTGTCCACGGCGTTGAGGAACGTCGGCATGAACGCCGCGTCCACCCCGTGGTCGGTGCGCAGCTTCGTGAGCACCTCGCGCCACCAGTCGGCCGACTTCGCCTCCGCCTTGAACGCGGAGATCACGGGACGACCGTCGGGCAGGCGGTACGCCGCCGGCTTGGCGACGTACTCGGCGAACTTGGCGGTGATGAGGTCGATGTCGGCCTTGCCGGCGGACGTCGTCATGTCGAGCTGCGGGATGACCACGAACCCGCGACCGTCGGCGTGGGCGGCGTCGGCCATGCGCACGGCCCGCTCCCAGTGGAAGTTCTCCAGGTTGAGCAGGTCGACGATGAACCCGTCGATGCCGGCGTCGGCCGCCTGGTCGATCTCGGTGCGGGCGTCCTTCATCTTCCAGTCACCGGACAGCGGTGACCGCTCGACGGGCCGGTCGCGCAGCAGGCCGCCGTACTCGCGGTGCGCGCCGCCCTCGCCGTCGGGCGCGAGGTAGTTACGGGCGTAGTAGTCGCGGGACGGGTCGTCGTTGTCCAGCGAGATCGGGTACGGCGTGAAGTAGTGGGCGAACACCTTCGCCTGCCCGGTGCCGGCCACCTCGTACGGCAGCCGGGTGCTCTGCGGCGGTGTGACCGGGGCGGCCGTGGGCGACGGCGCCGCGGACGCCGACGGCGTCGGGCGCACGGTCGGGGTGGTCGTGGGGCGGGGCGTGCTGCTGGGCCGGGGCGTCGCGCTCGCGGACGGGCGGGGCGTCGCGGAGGTGCGCGTCGGCGTGGGTACGGGGGTGGCCGTGGAGCCGCCCGTCGTCCACGTGAGGACGAGCCGGGGCCCCTTGCTCCCCAGCTTGTCGAGCCGGACGCCCGAGGCCCGCACCTCGTACAGCACCTCGAACGACGTCGCGCCCCCGGCGACGATGCCGGAGGGGTCCAGGCGTGCCGACATCGTCGCCCCGGGGACGGCCGTGACAGGGGTGTTGAGCGCTGCGCCGCGGGCCGTGGGCCGGTTGGCGGACGTCACGGCCGAGGCCCGCCAGCCGGACGGCACGCTGCGCACGGCGAGACCGGGGGTCCGGGTGGCGCTGGTGCGGACCGACAGCCGCAGCTCGGCGTTCGTCACGGTGGCCCCGGCCGGCACCGCCGACGTGTCGAACGTGAGGTACGTCCGGTAGACCGACGACGTCGAGACGAGGAGGTCGTACGCCGCGTAGCTGGTGCGGGGGGACGCCGACGACGTGAACGTCGCCTGGGTCGGCGCCAGGGTGACGGAACCGGAGTCGGCAGCGGACGCGTCGTCCGCCCGCGAGAACGAGACCAGGACCACCATCGCCGCCAGCAGCATGGCCGCCCAGCGGCGGAGCGGGGAGCCGGCGACGGGGGCGGCGTGCCGCCCTGCCCGTGAACTCGTTTCACCCATACGACGACATGATGGTCCAATTCACCCGGTCGCTCCCCCTCGCGGGTGAAGTGTGACGTACGTCACGATGAACGTTCGACCGCTTTCCGCGCGCTGACCGGCACCGATCTCCGGGGGTCGCCCGTCGGCCCGCCGTCCGGCATCTGGACAGACGACCGCACCGGCACCCTCGTCCCCGAGTGCCGGTGCGGTGGGGCGCCGTCAGTACGCGCCGGAGCTGCGCAGGACCGCCCGGGCGGTCTTCCACAGGATCATGAGGTCCATGGCGACCGACCAGTTGTCGACGTAGCGCAGGTCCAGCCGCACGGACTCGTCCCAGTCCAGGTCGGAGCGCCCGCTCACCTGCCAGAGCCCGGTCAGCCCGGGCTTGACGTGCAGCCGGCGATGGACCTGGTCCTGGTAGGCCTGCACCTCGTGCTCGAGCGGCGGGCGCGGGCCGACCATCGACATGTCGCCGCGCACGACGTTCCAGAGCTGGGGCAGCTCGTCCAGGGAGTACCGGCGCAGCCAGCGGCCCACCGGTGTCACCCGCGGGTCGTGCCGCATCTTGAAGAGCACGCCCGCGCCCTCGTTGCGCGAGCGCAGCTCACCCAGGCGGGCGTCGGCGTCGACGTACATCGTCCGCAGCTTCCACATGGTGAAGTGGCGCCCGTCGATCCCCACGCGTGTCTGGTGGAAGAACGCGGGCCCCGGGGAGGTGAGCCGCACGACCGCCGCCGCCACCAGGACGACCGGGAGCGCGACCAGGCCTGCGAGCAGCGCCAGCGTGACGTCCAGCACGGTCTTGGCGACCGTCCGCCGGCGCGGCGCCCCGACCTCCACCTCGAGCAGCGAGAGCCCCGCCGTCGCACGGACCGCGAGCCGCGGGCCGGCGACCTCGACGAGGTCCGGCACCACGACGAGGTGGGCCCCGGCACGACCGAGCGCCCAGCTCAGCCGACGCAGCGCCTCGCCCCGCAGGTGACCGGCGCCCACCACGACGACGTCCGCGGCGTGGTCCACCACGACCTGCACGACGTCGGCCGTGGCGCCGAGCACCGGGACGTCGGCGGCCGGGGCGGAGTCGAGGTCGGACACGCAGACCCCGATCACCTCGTAGCCGTGGTGCGGGGCGGCGTGCAGGTCGGCCGCGACGCGCCGCGCCGTCGCGACGTCCCCGATGACGACCGTGCGCATCATCGCCTGACCCGCGAACCGCCACCGGTGCACCCGCCGCCGGCCCGCGTGCCTCACGACCGCGACCACGCCGACGGTCAGCGGGACACCCAGCAGGACTGTCTCGCGCGGCACGGGGAGGTCCAGCAGCCACGACAGCGCCACGAGGGTGGCCGCGACACCGGCACCCGCACGCAGCACGGCCTGGAACTCGGTGGGTCCGTCCCCGACACGGTCCCGGTCGTACCCGCGGAACGCGCCCACGAGGGCGACGAACAGCAGCGCCCCGAGCAGGCTGGCCAGCACGGCCCGCGGCCCGTCGGCCGACCGCGCCAGCAGGGCGTAGGCCACCCCCGCGGCGACGATGGCGTCGAGCGCGCACATGAACCGCACGTAGTGGGCACCCACCGCGCGCCAGCTCTCGGCCAGCAGGCCGCCGTCGGAGTTGACCGGCGTCACCCGCCGCTCGAACGGCTGCGCGGAGGCCCAGGACCGGCGGGGCTCGCGGGCCGTCCCGCGCCGGTCACGTTCGTCGGTGGTCCGCCACGCGTGCTCGTCAGCCGTCAGTGTCATGGCGTCCCCCGGGCTCAGCGCGTGTCTGCAGTACCCAGGAGGTTATATGCCGGGTTCGCGCTGTTACGGGTGATGCGTCCGATTTCACCCGTTTCACATGCGGTTGTCACCCACCGGCGGACGACGGTCCGGTGAACATCCGGTGAACGCGCCCGCACCCGGCGACACCCTCAGGAGCGGGTGTGGAACCGCAGCTGGGCGGCCTCCAGACCGTCGAGGACGACAGCCTCCACGGCGTCCGCGGCGCGGTCGACCAGCCACGGCAGGTCCTTCTTCTCGGCCCCCGAGAAGTCCTTGAGCACGAAGTCGGCGGGGTCCTGCCGGCCGGGCGGGCGGCCGACGCCGACCCGCACCCGCACGTACTCCTTGGAGCCCAGCGCCTTGGTGGTGTCGCGGAGCCCGTTGTGGCCGCCCTCGCCCCCGCCGCGCTTGAGACGCACGTCCGCGAACGGGATGTCGAGCTCGTCGTGCACCATGACCACCCGCTCGACGGGTACGTCGTGGTACCGCGCGAGCGCCGCCACCGGGCCGCCGGAGACGTTCATGTACGTCGTGGGCTTGGCCAGCACCACCCGGGGCCCCGGGGCCCCACCCGGCAGCGTGCCCAGGCGGACGTCCGCCGTCACGGCCTGCGGCCGGCGGCCGAGCAGACCGGTGCTGCGGGACCCGAACGACGCACCCGTGCGCCGCGCGAGCTCGTCCAGCACCATCTGGCCGACGTTGTGCCGGTTGCCGGCGTACTGCGGGCCGGGGTTGCCGAGGCCGACGACGAGCCAGGGTCCGTCGCTCACGGGGAGGTCTCCTCCGGGTTCGGGGGTGCGGGGGCACGACGACGCCCGGCACCGTGGACGGTACCGGGCGTCGCGGGGAGCGTGGTCGCTCAGCCCTCGTTGTCGGCGGCCGAGGCGGCCGACTGCTGCGCGGCGAGGTCGGCGACGGCCGCGTCGGCGGCGACGTCGGCGGCGGACGCCTGCGGGGTGCTGATGGTGACGACCGTGATCTCGGGGTCGGTGACGAGCGTGGCGCCCTCGGGCAGGACGACGTCGCCCGCGGTGACCGTGGCGCCGTCGGCGAGGCCCTCGATGGAGACCTCGATGCCCTGCGGCAGGTGCGTGGCCTCGGCCTCGAGCGACAGGTTCTGCGTCTCGACGACGTGGATGGTGCCGGGGGCCGACTCGCCGACCACGTGGACCGGGACGTCGACGGCGACCTTCTCGCCCTTCTTCACGATGAGCAGGTCGACGTGCTCGATGACCTGGCGCACGACGTCCCGCTGGACGTCCTTGACGATCGCGAGCGTGGTCTTGCCGTCGAGCTCGATCGAGTACAGGGCGTTCGAGTGCTTGAGCGCGAGCATCGTGTCGTGGCCCGGCAGGGCGACGTGCATCGGCTGCGTGCCGTGGCCGTAGAGCACGGCGGGGACCTGGTTCGCGCGGCGCAGACGGCGCGCGGCGCCCTTGCCGAACTCGGTGCGGGGGGTGGCGGCGAGCTTGATCTCGGACACGTGTGCTCCTCAGCGTGGGGTGGCGCCGCGGTGGTGCGCGGGCGCGGGTCTTCGTGGTTCGGCCCCGGGGGAAAGCCCCTCGGGTGGTTCGGGCGCGGGGCCCGGTGGCCTCGACGCGGGACGCAGGACGGGCACGCGGAGGCGACCACCCAGTCGATCACGGAGCCGGATGGGCCCGCGGGGATGGTGCTTCCCGCTCGACCGTCCGTCGTCCCTCGCCGAGGCAACCTGACGATCCTACCGGACGACCGTGCGTGCCGGTCGACCGTCGGTGCCGGACGTCTCAGGCGTTGCCGTCGAACAGCGACGTCACCGAGCCGTCGTCGAACACCTCACGGATCGCGCGGGCGAGCAGCGGGGCGATCGACAGCACGGTGAGCTGCGGGAACCGGCGCTCCTCGGCGACGGGCAGCGTGTCCGTGATGATGACCTCACGGGCACCGCACCGCTGGAGCCGCTCGACCGCGGGGTCGGACAGCACGCCGTGCGTCGCCGCGACGATGACGTCCTTGGCGCCCGCCTCGAGGACGACCCGCACGGCGCCGGTGATCGTGCCGGCGGTGTCGATGAGGTCGTCGACGATGACGCAGCTCTTGCCCTCGACGTCACCGACGACACGGTTGGCGACGGCCTTGTTGGGGCTGCGGATGTCGCGCGTCTTGTGGACGAAGGCCAGCGGTCCCCCACCGAGCTTCGCCGCCCACTGCTCGGCGACGCGGATGCGGCCGGCGTCGGGCGACACGACCGTGACGTTCGACGTGTCGACGCGCGTGCGCACGTACTCGACGAGGATCGGCTGGGCCCACAGGTGGTCGACCGGGCCGTCGAAGAAGCCCTGCGTCTGCGCCGCGTGCAGGTCGACGCTCATGATGCGGTCGGCCCCGGCGGTGCGGAACAGGTCGGCCATGAGGCGGGCCGAGATCGGCTCGCGCCCTCGGTGCTTCTTGTCCTGGCGGGCGTACGGGTAGAACGGCGCGATGACGGTGATGGTCTTGGCCGACGCGCGCTTCATCGCGTCGATCATGAGCAGCTGCTCCATGACCCACTGGTTGATGGGCGAGCAGTGCGACTGCAGGATGAACGCGTCCGCGCCGCGCACGGACTCGCCGAACCGCACGTAGATCTCACCGTTGGCGAAGTCGTACGCGGTGGTCGGCAGCAGCTCGATCCCCAGCGCGTCCGCCACGTCCTGCGCGAGCTCGGGGTGGGCCCGGCCGGAGGCCAGGACCAGTCGCTTCTCCCCGTCGTGGCTGATGATGCCGGTCATCGCTGCTGCCCGTCCTCGGTCGTGGTGCTGCCCGCGGGGGTGTCCGCGGGGTCGTCGAGCTGCGCCGGCTGGCCGGGCAGATGAGGCGGCGGCGTCACGGGGATCGACGCGGTGGCCGCGCGCTCCAGCTCCGCGCGCGCCTGGGGCGAGAGCCCGGCGACGTCGCGCGTGCCGCGGGCCCGCGCGGCGGCCTCGGCGGCGGGCGTGCCGGCGCGCGAGCGGGCGACCCAGCCCTCGATGTTGCGCTGGGAGCCGGCGCTGACGGCCAGCGCGCCGGGCGGCACGTCGCGGCGGACCACGGTGCCGGCGCCGGTGTACGCGCCGTCGCCGACGACGACGGGCGCGACGAACATGTTGTCCGAGCCGGTGCGCGCGAACGAGCCGATGACGGTCCGGTGCTTGTTGACGCCGTCGTAGTTGACGGTGACGGACGCGGCGCCGATGTTCGAGTGCTCACCGATCGTCGCGTCGCCCACGTAGGACAGGTGCGGGATCTTGGACCCCGTGCCGATCTGCGCGTTCTTCGTCTCGACGAACGTGCCGATCTTGCCCTCGGCGCCCAGCTCGGTGCCCGGGCGCAGGTAGGCGAACGGGCCGACGGTCGCACCCTCGCCGATCACGGACAGGGACCCGTGCGTGCGCACCACCGTCGCGCGGGGTCCGACCTCGCAGTCGGTCAGCGTGGTGTCGGGCCCGACGGTGGCGCCCTCGCCGACCGTCGTCGCGCCGTGCAGCTGGGTGCCCGGCAGCAGCGTGACGTCCCGCGCGAGGTCGACGTCGACGTCGACCCACGTCGTCATCGGGTCGACGACCGTGACGCCCTCGCGCATCCAGTCCTCGAGGATGCGGCGGTTGAGCTCGGCCCGCAGCGCGGCGAGCTGCACGCGGTCGTTGACGCCCTCGACGCTCAGCGGGTCGTCGGTGCGCAGCGCGCGCACGTGGCCGCCGGCGGCCCGCGCGATCGCGAGCACGTCCGTCAGGTACACCTCGCCCTGGGCGTTGTCCCGTCCCAGGCGGGCCAGCGCGGAGCGCAGCACCGCGGCGTCGAACACGTAGACCGACGTGTTGATCTCGGTGATCGCCCGCTGGGCGTCGTCCGCGTCCTTCTCCTCGACGATCCCCAGCACGTCGCCCGTGCCCGGCTCGCGCAGGATCCGTCCGTAGCCCGTCGGGTCCGGGACCTCGGTGGTGAGCACGGTCACCGCGTTGTCGTCGGCGGCGTGCGCGGCGAGCAGCTCGCGCAGCGTGCCGGCGTCCAGCAGCGGCACGTCCCCGGCGATCACGACGACGGCGCCGGTGAGCACGGTGTCGGCGGCGGCGCCACCGATGTCGTGACCCGCCGCGGCAGCGGCGGCCGCGGCGGCCTGCGCGGCGGCGTCGAGCGCGGTCATGGCGACCTGGACGGCGCGGCCGGTGCCGGGGATGTCGTCCTGGTCGACGAGCAGCGCGTCGGGGTCCACGTCGAGGACGTGCGCGGCGACGCGCTCGCGCTCGTGCCGGACGACGACGGCCACCCGGTCGGGCTCGAGGGCCCGCGCCGCGGCGAGCGCGTGGCCGACCATGCTCCGACCTGCGATGGGGTGCAGCACCTTCGGCGTCGAGGAGCGCATGCGGGTGCCCTCACCCGCTGCGAGGACGACGACGGCGGCTGGACGGGGGACGGTCACCAGTGGGTGCTCCTCGCGGGTCTGCCCGGGTGGGCGGGAACGTCTGCCGTGACAGGACTCTACCGCCGACCCACCGGCGCCCGGCACGGTCCGGGGTCCCCCCCGGGGCCGTCGCGGGCCCACCACCTGCGACGTCCGGCCACCCCGTGTGGGAGAGGTCACCCGGTCGCGCGGGAACGGGGTGCCACGCCCACGCGTTCAGTGCGCGCCGGGATCCCGGCCCCCGTACCGACAAGGAGCACCGTGACGTCGTCGCAGCCGGCCGTCGAGACCGTCCCGCCCACCGACCCCACCCAGCCCGTCGAGGTGGTCGAGCCGACCCGGCCGTACGCGCGGTCGGTCTCGTCGTTGATCTTCTTCTCGCGCTGGCTGCAGCTGCCGCTGTACCTCGGGCTGATCGCGGCGCAGGTCGTGTACGTGTGGCAGTTCCTCAAGGAGCTGTGGCACCTCGTCGACTTCGCGGTCTTCGGTCACAAGATCGAGGCGATGGCGGACTTCGGCACCGAGGCCACGACGATGCTCATCGTCCTGGGGCTGGTCGACGTCGTGATGATCTCGAACCTGCTGATCATGGTGATCATCGGCGGGTACGAGACGTTCGTGTCCCGCATGCGCCTCGACGGGCACCCGGACCAGCCGGAGTGGCTCAGCCACGTCAACGCCAACGTGCTGAAGACGAAGCTCGCCATGTCGATCATCGGCATCTCCTCGATCCACCTGCTGCGCACGTTCATCGAGTCGTCGGTGGGGCACGTGACGGGCGAGACGATGATGTGGCAGACCCTCATCCACCTCGCGTTCGTCGCCTCCGCGCTCGCGCTCGCGTGGATCGACCGGATGTCGCAGGGCACGACGCGCCCCGCACACTGACCCCGCACGGCGCGGGGCCCGGCCCCGGGGCGCGTGCCACAGTGACCGCGCCCCGCCCGCCCCGCGCCACCGAGGACGCCCCTTGTCGACGACGACGCCCAGCTACGCGACCACCCGCCACTCCGCGCACGTCGCGTACGTGGTGCAGGCCGTCGTCAACAACCTCGCGCCGCTGCTGTTCGTCGTCTTCCACACCGCGCTCGACGTGCCGGTCGCGCAGCTCGGGGCGCTCGCGGCCCTGAACTTCGGTGTGCAGCTGCTGACGGACCTCGTCGCGGTGCGGGTCGTCGACCGCATCGGGTACCGCCGTCCGATGGTCGCCGCGCACGCGCTGGCGGCGCTCGGGCTCGTCCTGCTCGCGGTGCTGCCGTTCGTGCTGCCCGCGCCGTTCGTGGGGCTGTGCGTCGCGGTCGTCGTCTACGGGATCGGCGGCGGACTGCTCGAGGTGCTGGTGTCGCCGGTGGTCGAGCACCTGCCGCAGCCGGAGGAGGCCAAGGCCGCGGGCATGGCGTTCGCGCACTCCTTCTACTGCTGGGGGCAGCTCGCCGTCGTCGTGCTGAGCACGGCGCTGCTCGCCGTCGTCGGCTCGGACCTGTGGCCGCTGCTGCCCGTGCTGTGGGCCGTGGTGCCGCTCGCCAACCTGGTCGTGCTGCTGCGGGTGCCCATGCCGCCGACCGTGCCCGACGAGCACCGCACGAGCCTGCGCTCGCTGTTCGGCACGCCGCTGTTCCTCGCGGCCCTCGTGCTCATGGCCACGGGCGGCGCCGCCGAGCTGACCATGGCGCAGTGGTCGTCGTTCTTCGCCGAGCAGGGCACCGGGGTGCCCAAGGAGGTCGGGGACCTGCTGGGGCCCGGCCTGTTCGCGCTGCTCATGGGTCTGGGGCGCGTCGCGTACGGGCTGTGGGGGCAGGGCGTGCCGCTGCGTCCGCTGCTGGCGGCGTCGGGCGTCGCGACGGCGGTCTGCTACGTGGTCGCGGCCACCGCCTCCGTGCCGGTCGTGAGCCTGGTGGCGTGCGCCCTGTGCGGGCTGACCACGGCCCTGCTGTGGCCGGGCACGTTCTCGCTGACGTCCGCCCGGTTCCCGCTGGGGGGCGCCGCGATGTTCGCGGTGCTCGCGCTCGCCGGGGACGCCGGCGGCACGTTCGGCCCGCTGGGCGTCGGGCTGTTCGCGGACCTCGCCGCCGGGCCCCTGGCGGGGATCGCCGCGGCGCTGCCGCCGGACACGGGCACGGGCCTGCGGGTCGGCATGCTGCTGAGCGCGGCGGTGCCGGCGGTGTTCGCCCTGACCGTCCTCGCCTCGGGGCGCGAGCGCACCGCGGCCTGATCCCGACCGGCTCGTCCGGAATGCTTGACCCTGGGCGAAGCGCCTGGTTACGGTCGTGCTAAATCGGTTCAGCACGCTGAACCGGTGCACGGGGGGCCGCGCAGCCGACGAGGGCTGCCGCCGGGGGCGGTCGCCTCGACCAGGTCGAAGGAGACACCGGTATGAGGAGACCTCTGCGCACGGGCACGGCGCGCGCCAGGACCCGGGCCGCGGCTGCGGCCGCCGTGGCGGCGCTCGTCGCGGCCACCGTCGCCGTGGCGGCGCCCGCGAGCGCCGCCCCCGCCACCCCCGCCGCGCCCGGGGCCGGCGTCCTGTCCGTCACACCCGTCACCGAGGTCGGGTCCTACGGGCAGCAGGTCACGCACGTGGTGGTCGAGTACGGCGACGCGGTCGACGCCGCGCGCCTGACCCCCGGGGACTTCGCGGTCGCGGACTCGGTGTACAACTTCCGGTTCCACGGCGTCGAGCGCCTGCCGGAGCTCGTGGACCGGCCGGTCGCCGACGTGTGGACGACGGACGACCCGGCGCGCCTGCTCGACGAGGACCGGCCGGCGGCGCCGGGCCGGTTCGTCGTGCTGGAGCTCGTGGACTCCCCCGACGGCGGCTGGACGGTCGTCGTCTCGCTGTGCCCGACGTTCCTGTGCTCCGTGCGCGTCAACCCCGACCAGCTCACCCAGGTGACCCAGCTCGGCGACGTGCACGCCACCGACGGCACGCTGCTGGCCGGCGGGGACCCCGCGACGGCCCACCGGACCACGGCGGAGCCGATCGACCGTGAGGTGGACCAGTTCGTGCTGCGGACGTTCGCGTCGAGCACCGGTGACGTCGAGTACGCCTACCGCCTGCCCGACGGCTACGACCCGGCACGCGCCTACCCGCTGGTCGTCGCGCTGCCCGGTCACGGCATGGGCTTCGACGGGCAGAACCTGGGCGTGCAGCTCGCCTCCGACATGCTCACGACCGCGTGGTTCCAGGAGTCGTGGACGGGCACCGACGAGGACGTCATCGTGCTGGCGCCGCAGAACCGCCGGGTCGGCAAGGTGACCGAGGGCGCCCAGGCGGTCGAGCTGGTCGAGGCGTTCCTGGCGGAGCACGCCGTGGACCGGGACCGCGTGTACGCCACGTCGGTCTCCTACGGCTCGCAGCTGCTGTGGGAGATGTTCTCCGAGCGTCCCGACCTCTTCGCCGGCGGGCTGCTGACGGGCGGGTTCCCCGCGGACTCGGACGAGCTGCCCCGCATCGCGCAGGCCGAGGTCCCGCTGTGGATCACCCACGGCACGAACGACCACCTGCTGCCGGTGGCGAACGCGCGGGCGTCGTACGACGGGCTGGTGGCCGCCCACCGTGCGCTGGGCCGCACCGAGACCCGGATCACCGAGCTGGTGCGCTGGACGGAGTACGGCGACGAGGCGTTCACGCTGCCGGACCACCACCTGGCGTCGGCGCCCACGTACGAGGACGCCACGATCCTGCAGTGGCTGCTGGCGCAGGAGAAGCGGCCGCGGGCGGCGTTCCGCCTCGAGGTGGCCACGCAGTGCCACGCCCACCGCGCGGTGCCCACGGTCACCGTCACCAACGACGGTGACCAGCGGCTGCGCGCCGTCGTGAGCGCCGGGGACTCGCGCCACACGCTGACGGTCCCCGCGGGCAAGGACCGGTTCCACCGGTTCACGCACCGCGCCGCGCAGCTGCCGGCCGGGACCGTGACGGTGACGGTGGAGACCGTGGTGGACGGGGTGGGCGTCACGGACACCCGCACCGTGGCGCACGACGCGCTGACCTGCCGGTGAGGTCCGCGGTGGCGGCCCCGGGCGGGGTCGCCACCGCGCCGCCGCCGCAGGGCGGTGCCCTCGCGGTGCGGCGGCACGTCACCCGGCGGCGACACGCGCCGTTCCGGGGTCGCCACAGCCGGTCCGCAGTGCCCGTCCTTTAATCTGACCGTCGATGGAACTACCGTCGACCTCCCGTCCGGCACGGGAGGTCCGCACGTCGACGAGGACAGGCATGACGACCCATCCCACGCACGAGTCCCTGCTGCCCCCCACCGGCGTGCGCGCCCCACGGTTCGCGGCACCGACCACCGACGCCCCGCACGTCCCCCTCGGCGGCGACTGGCGCTTCCGCCTGTTCCCCACGGCGGACACCGGGGTCGACCCCGGCGACCCCGGCGAGGACTGGGGCACCGTGCCCGTGCCCGGCCACTGGCAGCTGGCCGGCGCCCCCGACGCCTGGCCGCACGGCCGGCCCGCCTACACCAACGTCCTGTACCCCATCCCGGTCGACCCCCCGCGGGTCCCGCGCGACAACCCCACCGGTGAGTACCGGCGCACGGTGACCGTGCCGGACGCCTGGCGCGACGGCGGGCGGGTCGTGCTGCGCTTCGAGGGCGTCGACTCCTGGTTCGAGGTCGCCGTGAACGGACGGGTGCTGGCGCAGTCGCACGGCTCGCGCCTGCCCACCGAGGTGGACGTGACCGACGCGGTGCACGCGGGCGAGAACCTGCTCGCCGTGCGGGTGACCCAGTGGTCGGCGCAGACCTACGTCGAGGACCAGGACCAGTGGTGGCTCTCGGGGATCTTCCGCGACGTCGCGCTGCTGCACCGCCCGGACGACGGCATCGAGCACGTGACCCTGCACGCCGCGTACGACCACACGACCGGCGAGGGCGTGCTGCGGGTCGACGTCGAGCCGGCGCGTCCCGACGCGCTCGTCGAGGTGCCCGCCCTGGGGCTGCGCGCGCGTCCCGGCGAGGAGACCCGCGCCCCCGTCGAGCCCTGGAGCGCCGAGTCGCCGCGCCTGTACGACGTCGTCGTCCGCACGCCGGGCGAGACGGTGACCCTGCGCGCCGGCTTCCGGACGGTCGCCGTCGTCGACGGGGTGCTCACGCTCAACGGCGCCCCGCTCGTGCTGCGCGGGGTCAACCGGCACGAGTTCGCGCCCACCGACGGTCGCGCCGTGACGCGGGAGACCATGCTCGCCGACGTGCTGGCCATGAAGCGGCACCACGTCAACGCCGTGCGGACCAGCCACTACCCGCCGCACCCGCACTTCCTCGACCTGTGCGACGAGCACGGCCTGTACGTCGTCGACGAGAACGACCTCGAGACGCACGGGTTCGAGCTGCTCGGCTGGCGCGACAACCCCACGGACGACCCGCGCTGGGAGCCGCTGCTGGTGGACCGCGTGACGCGGATGGTGCGCCGCGACGCCCACCACCCCGCCGTCGTCATGTGGTCGCTGGGCAACGAGGCGGGGGTCGGGTGCAACGTCGCCGCCATGGCCGCGGCCGTGCGCACCCTCGACCCGACGCGCCCCGTGCACTACGAGGGCGACCGGACCTGCGAGCACGCCGACGTGTACTCGCGGATGTACCCGACCAGCCAGGAGGTCGCCCTCATCGCCCGGGGCCTGGAGGACCCCCTGCCCGACGCCGCGCTCGACACCCGGCGCCGGGCCATGCCGTTCGTGCTGTGCGAGTACGCGCACGCGATGGGCAACGGCCCCGGCGGCCTGACCGGGTACCTCGACCTCGTCGACGACCACCCGCGCCTGGCCGGCGGGTTCGTGTGGGAGTGGTTCGACCACGGCATCGCCACGCGCACCCCCGACGGCGAGCCCTACTACGGCTACGGCGGCGACTTCGGTGAGGAGCTGCACGACGGCACGTTCATCGCCGACGGGCTGCTGCTGCCCGACCGCACGCCGTCGCCCGGGCTGCTCGAGCTGGCCGCCGCGTACGCACCCGTGCGGGTCCGCGCGGGTGCGCAGCCCGGGACGCTCGAGCTGCGCAACCGGTACGCGTTCACGTCGACCGCGCACGCACGCCTGGTGTGGACGCTCGTCGCGGACGGCGACGTCGTCGCCGAGGGTGAGGTCGACCGCATCCTGGCCCCCGACGAGCGGGTCGAGGTCCGCCTCGCCGACGTGCTCGGCGACCGCCTCGACGACCTGCTGGCCGCGACCGACCCGACCACCGCCGTGTGGTGGGTCCTGCGCGCCGTCCCGCGGGACGCCGGCGCGGACGTCCCCGCCCACCTGGGCCTCGGCGCGGGCCAGGTGCTGGTGCGGCCGCCTGCCGCACCGCCGCGCGCGACGGGGTCCGTGGTGACCGTGGGCGGCGTCCGCCGCGTGGGCCCGGTCGAGCTCGACGCGACGGGCCGGCCGGTGCGCATCGGCGGGGCCGCGGTGCGGCTCGCACGCGTCGACGCGTGGCGCGCCCCGACCGACAACGACCGCATCCGCTCCTGGTACGACCCGGTCGGCGACGCGGAGGCCTGGGAGCGGGCGGGCCTGTCCCGCCTGCACGAGCGTGTCGACGACGTGGCCGACGTGGCCGGTGCCGTCGTCGTGACGTCGCGGGTCGCGGGTGCCGCGACCGACTGCGGGCTGCGCGTGCGCACGACGTGGCGCACGGTGGACGAGCGCACCGCGGACCTGGTGGTCGAGCTGACGCCCGAGGGCCGCTGGCCCGGCACGGTGGCGCGGCTGGGGTGGCTGCTGGCCCTGGAGCAGCCGGACGCCGGCGACGTCCGGGTCGACTGGACCGGGCTCGGCCCGGACGAGTCGTACGCCGACTCGCGGCTGGCGGCGCTCGCCGGCCGGTGGCAGCACACGGTCGACGCGCTGCAGACGCGCTACACGCACCCGCAGGAGAACGGTGCACGCCGCGGCGTCACGCGCGCGGTGCTGCACCTGGCCGGCGGTCCGCTCACGCTCACCGCCGGCGAGGTGCGCGTCGCCGACCGCGCGGTGCCCGGGCTCGAGCTCACCGCACGCCCCTGGTCGGACCGGGCCCTGGCCGACGCCCGCCACCCGCACGAGCTGGTGCCCGACGGTGCGCTGTGGCTGCACCTGGACGCGGTGCAGCACGGCCTCGGCTCGGCGGCGTGCGGTCCCGGCGTGGAGCCGGACGCGGCGGCCCGGCCCACGACCGCGACGCTGCAGGTGCGCCTGCAGGTCTGAGGCCCGGTACGGCCGCGGGTCGACGCTGCGGGCGCACCGGCGCACACGCGCCGGTGCGCCCGCGCGGTCGGGTCGTCCGCCGTCAGAGGGCGATCGGCACGCGGGTGGTGAGCAGACCGACGTCCCCGAGGAACCGCTCCAGCGCGAGGGTCGCCATGCCGATGGCCGCCGAGTTGCCGCGGACGGTGGAGATGCCGACGGTGTGGTCGGTCGTGGTGCCGCGCGGCGCCTGCGCACGCACCTGCGCCACGGTGCCCGGCAGCAGGTGCTCACCCAGCGCCCACGCGGTCCACCCCGTGAGCATGACGAGCTCGGGGTTGATGACCGCCACCAGGTCCGCGATCGCGGAGCCCAGGTAGTCGGCCGTCCGTTCCACCGTGCGCACGGCCGCCGGGTCCGGGTCGGCGGCGTCGAGCGCCGCGGCCAGGCCGGCGATGAAGTCGCTCTGCTGCTGCGTCCCGGTCAGCGGGTGGTCCGGGGCGGTCTCGCGCAGCGTCTGCTGGATCCCCGGCGCCCCCACGTACGCCTCGACGCACCCGCGGCGTCCGCACCGGCAGCCGCGCCCCTCGTGCACCAGCAGGGTGTGACCCCACTCCCCGGCGGAGTTGGTGGCGCCCCGCAGCACGGCACCGTCGAGCACGATGCCGGCACCCACGCCGGTCCCGAGGTTGACGGTCACCAGGCTGTCGACGCCGCGCCCGGCGCCGAGCCACAGCTCGGCGGTCGCGATCGCCTTGAGGGGGTTCTCCACGACGATCGGGGCGTCGAGACGTCCGCGCAGCAGGTCCAGGACGCCGACGCCGCGCCAGTGCCACGCGGGCACGACCACGGACATCGCCCCGTCGCGCCCCTGCACCAGCCCCGGCAGCGCGACGCCCACACCCAGCAGGTCGGACCTGTCGCGGCCGGCCTCGCGCAGCGCCGCGTCGAGCGAGCGGAGCACGCCGCCCACGACGTGCTCGGGCGACTCCACACGCTCGTCGAGCGGGACGTCGGCGCGCGCGAGCTCGGTGAGGGCGGCATCGAACACGTGCGTCGAGACGTACGTCTCGGCGACGTCGACGCCCGCGAGGATGCCCCGCGCGCCGCGGATCGCCAGCGTGGTGGTGGGCCGGCCCACACCGCTCGCCGAGACCCCGGTCTCCGCGACCAGCCCCTCCGCCAGCAGCTCGGACACGACCGTGGCGACCGTGGCGAGGCTCAGCCCGGTGGTCCGCGCCAGCCCGTTGCGGGTCGCGCCGCCCTCGGCCAGCAGCGCGTGCAGCACGTCGAGGCGCGACTCGCTGCGGATGTCGCGCGACGAGCGCTTCCTCACGGCCATGCGGTCCCCCCGGTCGGCTGCACGAGCACCGCACCCAGCTCGGGCGCCTCGGCTCCGACGGTCCCGCGGACCATCAGCCGGATGATCCCAGAGTTCCAGGCACCGGGCAGCCAGAGCCGACCAGGATCACCCCCGGTGAACCGCGGGCTCGCCGGGTCCCCGAGCCACACGCGGCCCAGCAGCTCACCGTGCGCGTACGCCGCGACGCGCACGTGCGTGCCGGCGAACCGCAGCGAGCAGCCACCGGGCGGCACGTCCACGTCGAGCCACAGCTCCTGGCCGGGCGCCGGGCGCAGCGGCAGGTCCACAGGCTCCGCGGGCGCCGTCCGGCCCGCGAGCGCGACCAGGTCGCGGTCCGGCTGCGGCTCGACCTGCCACCCCTCGACCGGGGCCAGCCGCAGCAGGGTCGCACCGCCCAGGACGCCGGGCACGTGGGGCACGGTGACCGCCACGTCGCGGCCCGCCCCGGGTGCCAGGTGCAGCCACGGGTCGTGCGGCGTCACCAGGTGGTCGGTGCCGTCCACGGTGACCGTGACCGGCGTGCCGAGCCCGGGCAGGTGCAGCGCGTGGTGGTGCGTGCCGTCGACGTCCAGCCCGCGCCGGTACGTGACGGGCGCGCCCACCCGCGTGCTGCTCCACCCGCCGAGCGGGCGCAGCGGCGCGGGGGTGCCGGCCCACTGGGCACCGGGCTCGACGGTCCACAGCGCGTGCACGTCGGACCGCCCCGTGACGGACCACACCCGGCCCAGCCCGCGCAGCGAGCCCATGGCCAGGCCCGGCAGCCGGGCGTCGTCGAAGTTGGGGTGGCCCCACGTCTCCGCGGTCGCGGTCAGGGCGCTCGCCCCGGCCACGGGGACGACGACGGTGGCGCCGAACCCGGCGATCGTGGGCAGCGCGCGGCCGTCCACGGCGAGGTCGACGAGGTCGCCGGCACCCTCGAGGAGCAGCTCGTCGGTGCCCGTCACGTCGGCCGCGTAGTGCGTGCGACCGCGGTGCACGCCGACCTCCTCGGAGGCCGGTGCCGTGCGGTGCTCCCGGGTCGTCCCGTCCCGCGTCGGCAGCGCGAGCCGCCGCGCCGCGGTCAGCCGGACGGGCTCCGCCGCGGGGGTGTCGGCGGGGGCCGTGACCGGGCCGTCCGGGCCCGGGACGTCGACGGGGTGGTGCACGACCACCTGCCACCGCAGGTGCTCGCCGGGCGGGACGCCGTCATCGGACGGCGGTGCGTCGACGACGACGCGCACGGGCGACCCCGGGCGCGGTGCGGGCAGGTCGACGAGCGTGGGGGCGCCGCCGGGTGCCGCCAGCGCCACGGTCCCGGGCACGGCGGCGGCCAGCTCCACGCCGTCGGGGCCGGCACCGACCAGGTCGCCGGTGGCCAGCACGAGCGTGCCGTGCCCGCCGAAGCCCTCGAGCGGCAGGTCACGCAGGACCAGTGCGCAGGCGTGCCCCGGCACCGTGAGCGGCACGGCGGGCAGGTAGTCCGTCGCCGCGAGCTCGAACGTCGCGTCCTCGTCACCGAGGTTGGGCACGCCCAGCAGCGTGCCGCCGCCGTCGAGCACGACGCGCGACGGCGACGCAGCGGTCGGCGCCGTGCCGGTGTACGCGCCGTCGGCCGCACCCGGCACCCCGCGCGCCAGGCGCGGGCCGAGGGTGCGGGTCACCGCGGTGAGGACACGCGCCTCGACGGTCTGCGGGCGGGGCTCCCCGGTCGGCGACAGGTACCCGCCGAAGTCGTAGTCGTGGGTCATGAACCCGCCGGGGTCGCCCCAGTTGCCCGCCGACGGCGTGAACCCGAAGTCGTACCCCGAGGCCTGCAGGTACGGGGCCAGCACCTTGGCGCCGCTGACCAGCAGCCGGCGCAGCGTCACGTGCGCGCGGTTGGTCTCCGTGACCAGCAGCGGCTCGTCCCGGGCGGCGAGGAGGTCGGCGTAGCGCCGCACCTCCGGCTCGACGAACGGCGAGCGGTCGTCCGGGTAGAAGTTGAACGCCGGGGTCACCCCGGGCACCCCGCCGGTGGCCCCGACGAGGTCGCCCTGGCCCGCGCACGCCACGAGCGGGACCTCGACGCCGTGCCGCACCGCCATGTCCCGCAGCGCGCCGACGTAGGCCGCGCGGTCCGCGGTGTCGAAGAAGTCGAGCTCGTTCTCGAGCTGGACCGCCACGACGGGTCCACCCCGGCCGTGCTGCCGCTGCACCAGCAGCGGCAGCACGCGGTCGAACCAGCGCTCGACGTGCGCCAGGTACCGGGGCTCGGCCTGGCGCAGCGCCAGGCCGTCCTCGAGCGGCAGCCACGCGGGCAGCGCACCGCCGTCCCACTCCGAGCAGATGTACGGCCCCGGCCGGGCCAGCACGCCGAGGCCCGCGGCGTGCGCGAGGTCGAGGAACTCCCCGACGTCGCGACGCCCGGTGAAGTCCCACTCGCCCGGCGCGAGCTCGTGGAAGTTCCACGGCACGTACACGTCGACGAGCGTGTAGCCGGTCGCGCGCACCGCGGCCAGGCGTGCCGCCCACTCCTCCCGCGGGATGCGGAAGTAGAACAGCGACGCGCACGCGAGCACCTGCTCCCGGCCGTCGAGCACCAGCCCGCCGGGCCCGAGCCGCACCGTGCCGTCCTGGAGGGTCGTCGTCACTTCACACCCGCGCTTCCGCCGGAGAGGTTCATCTCGTACAGGTACTTCTGGCCGGCGTAGTAGACGGCGATCATCGGCACGGTCAGCAGGATCGAGCCGACCATCACCAGGTTCCACGGCGGCAGCTGCATCGCGTTGCTCGTCGAGGTCATGAACTGCAGGCCGAGGGCCAGCGGCATCATGTCCTCCTGGTTGAGGTAGATGAGCGGGCCCATGAAGTCGCCCCAGGCCGCGGTCAGCGTGAAGATCGCGATCGCGGTGAGGATCGGCCACATCATCGGCAGGACGATCCGGCGGTAGATGCCGAAGTAGCCCAGACCGTCGACCTGCGCGGCCTCGTCGAGCTCGCCCGACACCCGGGAGACGAACTGCCGCACCAGGAACACGTTGAACGCGTTGGAGAAGAAGTTCGGCACGATGAGCGGCAGGAACGTGTTGACCCAGCCGAGCTCCTTGAACAGCAGGAACTGCGGGATCATCGTGATCTGCGCGGGGATCATCATCGTGGCGAGCACGACCATGAACATGACGTTCTTGCCCGGGGCACGCAGCCGCGCGAAGGCGTAGCCCACGAGCGAGGACGACAGCACCTGCCCCACGGCGGCCAGCGTCGCGATGATGACGGAGTTGAGCACGAACCGGCCCACGGGCAGGCCCGTCGCGGTGAACACCGACGCGAAGTTCGACCACTCGAACTCCGTCGGGATGATCGTGAACATGTTCGTCGCGCTCGTCGCGTCGCTGGCCAGCGCGATCGAGACCATGAGCACGAACGGCACGAAGAACATGGCGGAGACGACGAGCAGCACCGCGTACGTCGCGGGTGAGGCCCGGAACGCCTTGAGGGTGCGCGCGTTCGTCTGCTCGCTGCGCGGTCCGGCGGCCAGCGGCGGTGCCTGCGTGATCGGCGTGGCGACAGCCATCACCGCACCTCCGTCTCGTAGAAGACCCATCGTCGGGACGTGCGGAACGCGACGACCGTGAACGCGATGATGACGAGGAACAGCAGCCAGGCGATGGCCGACGCGTAGCCGAACCGGTAGAACCCGAAGGCCTCGCGGAAGAGCAGCGGCACCATCATCATGCTGGCGTTGTCCGGCCCCCCCGAGGTCAGGATGTACACCTGCCCGAAGATCTGGAACGCCCCGATCAGGCCCATGACCAGGTTGAAGAAGATGATCGGCGTGATCTGCGGGAAGGTGATCGACCAGAACTGGCGCACCGACCCGGCGCCGTCGATCTCCGCGGCCTCGTAGAACTCCCGCGGGACCCCGTTCATCGCCGACAGCAGCAGGACGGTGGCCCCGCCCGCACCCCACGCGGAGAGCACGACGAGCGCCGGCTTCACCCAGGTCGGGTCCAGCAGCCAGCTCGGGCCGGTCAGCCCGAGCACCCCGAGCAGGTCGTTCAGCGGCCCGGACGGCGCGAGCACCATCTTGAAGACCATCGCGGTGGCGACCAGCGGCACCAGCGTGGGCAGGTAGATGAGCGTGCGGAAGAGCTTGCGACCGCGGATCCGCTTGTTGAGCAGGTTGGCCAGCCACACCCCGATCGCCAGGCCCAGCGGCACCGAGACGAGCGCGTAGAAGAACGTGTTGCCCAGGGCCTTCCAGAAGACCGGGTCACCGGTCAGCGCCGTCGTGTAGTTCTCGAACCCGACGAACGTCGGCGGGGTGAAGGAGTCCCACTCGGTGAGCGAGATGGCGATCGAGGCGACCATCGGGCCCAGCAGGAACCCGACGAACCCGATGAGCCACGGGGAGATGAACAGCCAGAACCAGCGCGCCTCGACCTTGCGCCGCCGGGTGAGCTTCTGGCGAGGCGCCCTGCGCCCCCCGGCACGGTGCGGGCGGGTCGCCCGCACCGTGCCGAGGGCCTCGCCGAGGTCGACGGCCATCAGCGCGCCGGCTTGATGACGGTCTCGAGCTTCTTCTGGATCACGTCGAGCTGGGCCTTGGCGTCGCCACCCTCGTTCCAGAACGTCCCGAGGTTGTCGTCGAAGGCGGCCTGCATCTGGTTCCACTCGGGGATGAGCGGGGAGGTGAAGACGAAGGCGGAGGACGCGCCGAACGCGGACATGTCGACCTCGCGGGTGGCCCACTCCGGCTTGAGGAACTCCTCCGAGCCCTGCACCTCGAGGTTGGCGGGCACGTCCTGGGCGTTCTTGATGATGACCTGCTGCGCCTCGGCGTCCGTGAGGAAGTCGATGGCCGCGAACGCCTGCTCGGCGTGCTTGCTGTCGCGGGAGATCGCCAGGCCGGAGCCGAACGCGGACACCGCCTGCTCGTCGCCCTGCCACAGGGGCGCGATGTCCCACTCGAAGTCGGCCTCGAGCAGGGAGTTGATCGCCCAGAAGCCGGTCGTGTTCATCGCGACCTTCTGGGCCGCGAACGCCGGGTCGCCGCCCATGTCGGGGCCCATGTCCGCGTACTCGGCGGCGGTGGGCACGACGTGGTGCACGTGCGTGAGGTCGTTGGCCCACTGCAGGGCCTCGACGACCTCGGGCGAGTTGGCGGCGGGCAGGCCGTCCTCGTCGATGATCCGGCCGCCGTTCTGGTAGGCGAAGGACCACCACTGCGCCCACCAGCCCGCCCCGGCGTAGCCCCACTGCTCGCCGGGGATCGTGAGCTGCTCCATCGCCGCCTGCGCGTCCTCCCACGTCCACTCGGCGCTGGGGTACTCGACGCCCGCGGCGTCGAACATGTCCTTGTTGTAGTAGACGATCATGGCGCCGGAACGGTCGGGCACGGCGTAGACGCTGCCGTCGTAGGAGTACAGCGTGCCGACGGGGCCGAACCGCTCCTCGAGGTCGAGCCCCGCGTCCGCCGCCAGGTCGTCGAGCGGGAGGATCTGCTTCTTCGAGGAGTAGACGTTCACGCCCTCGGCGACCTGCATGATGTCGGGTCCGTCGCCGCCGGCGATCATCGTCTGGACCTTCTGCTCGTACTGCTCGCCGGGGATCAGCTGGAGCTTGATGGAGATCTCGTCCTGCGAGGCCTCGAACAGGTCGATGCGCTCCTGGTACGACTTCTTGTCGACGTCGCCGCCCCACACCGTCATCGTGAGGGTCACAGGCCCGTCCGCCGCCGCGTCGCCCCCGCCGCTGCCGCACGCCGCCAGCGCGAGAGTGCTCAGTGCGGCGATGGCCGCCGTCCCGGTGCGCCTCACGCGTGATCCCGTGGTGCCCATGACTGTCCGCCTCTCTGCGGTCGCCCGGTGCGGACCCCGTCGTCCGAGCACCGTCGCGAAACTGTGGCGGTAAATATAACCATTGGAGTAATGCCCTGGCGATCACCCTCACGGGGGGATCCGGGAGGGTCGGGGCCGGCCGAGGTCGCCGGGGCCGGCAGCCGCAGCCGCCGACGAGCGTGCTCCGCCCCCAGGATTCGAACCTGGACCGCAAGGCTCCAAAGGCCTGCATGCTGCCGTTACACCAGGGCGGACCGGCGTCCCAGTCTGCCAGCCCGCGGGAGCGGCGCCGCGCAGGCGGCGGGCACCTCGGCCGTCCCGGCGCCCCGCACGGCACAATGGGGCCCATGGCCTCCGACCCCAAGCGGTCCCGCGCGCGCATGACCGGCGTCGAACGGCGCGCGCAGCTGCTGGACGTGTCGCGCACCCTGTTCGCGGAGAAGGGCTTCGACAACACGTCGGTGGAGGAGATCGCGGCCCGCGCCGGGGTGTCCAAGCCGGTCGTCTACGAGCACTTCGGGGGCAAGGAAGGCGTGTACGCGGTCGTCGTCGACCGCGAGATCCAGGCCCTGACCGGTGCGCTCACCGGGGCGCTCGAGGGCGGCGGCCACCCGCGTGCCCTGCTCGAGCGGACGACCCTGGCCCTGCTGTCGTACATCGAGACGTCGGAGGCGGGGTTCCGCATCCTCGTCCGCGACTCCCCCGTCGCGCAGGCCACCGGCACGTTCTCCTCGCTCATCGGCGACGTCGCCACGCAGGTGGAGCACCTGCTGGCCAACGAGTTCCGCAAGCGCGGGCTCGACGCGCGCACCGCGCCCATCTACGCGCAGATGCTGGTGGGGATGGTCGCGCTCACCGGCCAGTGGTGGCTCGACGCGCGCAGCCCGCGCAAGGCCGAGGTCGCGGCGCACCTGGTCAACCTGGCGTGGAACGGCCTGGAGGCGCTCGAGCGGCACCCGCAGCTCGACAAGCCGCCCGCCCCGTAGCCCGTCCGCACGCCCGGTGTCTTGACGTCGACTAATCTCGGACCATGGCCGACAGCGACACCGCAGGGCCGCCCCGCGACGAGGTCGACCGCATCGTCCTCGCGTGGCAGCGCGAGCGACCCGACCTGGACGTCCGGCCCCTGACCGTGCTGTCCCGGGTGAGCCGCCTCGCGCGGCACCTCGACCTCGCGCGACGCGGCGCGTTCGCGCGGCACGGCCTGGAGACGTGGGAGTTCGACGTGCTCGCGGCGCTGCGCCGCGCCGGCGAGCCGTACCGGCTGTCCCCCGGCGCGCTGCTGACGCAGACCCTCGTGACCAGCGGGACCATGACCAACCGCATCGACCGGCTCGCGGAGCAGGGTCTGGTGGAGCGCCAGCCGTCCCCCGACGACCGGCGCGGGGTCCTGGTCACCCTCACCCCGGCGGGCCTGCAGCGCGTCGACGAGGCGTTCGCGGACCTGCTGGACGTCGAGCGGGGCCTCATCGGGGAGCTCCCGGAGGAGGACCGCGAGCGCCTCGCCGCGCTGCTGCGCGACGTCCTCACCCTGTTCGACGCGTCCTGAGCGCGCCGCGCACCGACGGCCTCCGCGCGGTCAGTCGCGGTGCCCGCGCTGGGACAGGCGGTCGAGGGCACGCTCGGCGTGCAGCCGGTGCCGGTCGAGCCAGGTGCGCGCCGTGAGCGTGCCGTCCGGGGTCAGCCGGTACGTGCGCACGCGGCCGACCTTCCGGGACACCACCACGCCCGCCCGCTCCAGGACCGCGAGGTGCTGGACCACGGCCGGCATCGACATCGCGAACGGCTCGGCGAGCGCGGACACCGACGCCGCCTCCCGCGCGAGCCGCTCGACGATGGCCCGGCGGGTCGCGTCGGACAACGCGTGGAACAGCCTGTCCAGCTCGGCGTCGGGCGAGGGCTGCGGCATCTCGATCGGCCGCATGTAGGAGCGCTCCGTCGCCGTCCCGTTCGTCAGCTCACCGTTCGTCGACATGTCACCACCCGTCCTCGCTCCGGCCCGGTCGTCTCCATCCTGCGGAGGAACGCCGCGCCGCGCCACGGCTAGCCCGCAGTCTCGGCGGCGTCGAGCCATGCGGCCTCGAGCTCGTCGCGCTCCGCGGCCAGCGTCCGCAGCTCCGCGTCGAGCGCCAGCACGGCCGTGTGGTCGGTCGCCTGCTCGGCCATGCGGCGGTGCAGGTCCGCCTCCAGCGCGGAGATGCGCTCCAGCCGGCGCTCGATGCGCTGCACCTCCTTGCGGGCGGCCCGCACCTCCGCCGCGGACGGGGCCGGCGGCCCGTCGACGGCGCCGCCCGACGGGGCCGCGGCACCACCGGCGCCGGACGCGCCGGGGGCGACCCCGGCCGCCGCGCGCGCCATCGCCCCGCCGACGCCACCGGTCGCCCGGGCGTCAGCGGCGCCGGCGGCGAGCGCCACCCCGCGCAGCTGCAGGTACTCCTCGACGCCGCCGGGCAGGTCCCGCAGGTGCCCGTCACCGAGCAGCGCCACCTGCCGGTCGCAGACCCGCTCGAGCAGGTAGCGGTCGTGCGAGACGACGACCAGCGTGCCGGGCCAGCCGTCGAGCAGGTCCTCGACCGCGGCCAGCGTGTCGGTGTCGAGGTCGTTGGTGGGCTCGTCGAGCAGCAGCACGTTGGGCTCGGCCACCAGCAGCCGCAGCAGCTGCAGCCGGCGGCGCTCCCCGCCCGACAGCTCCCGCACGAGGGTGCGGGCGCGCTCGCGCGTGAACCCGAGCTTCTCGACCAGCTGGGCCGCGGTCAGCTCCTTGCCACCGACGACGACGGTGCGCTTCTCGCGCTCGACGGCCTCGACGACGGTCAGGTCCGCGACCTCGTCGAGGTCCTCGACGTCCTGGCGCAGCTCGGCCACGCGCACGGTCTTGCCCCGGCGCACCCGTCCCGCGGTGGGGACGACCTGCCCCGTGAGCAGCCGCAGCATGGTCGTCTTGCCGGCCCCGTTGACGCCGACGACCCCGTACCGGTCCCCCGGGCCGAGCCGCCACGTGACGTCGTCGAGCAGCACGCGCCCGTCGGGCAGCGTGTAGGTGACGTCCTCGAGGTCGAGCACGTCCTTGCCGAGCCGGGCGGTGGCGGTGCGCGCCAGCGCGAGGGAGTCGCGCGGCGGCGGCTCGTCGGCGATGAGCGCGGTGGCGGCGTCGATCCGGAACTTCGGCTTGGACGTCCGCGCGGGGGCGCCGCGGCGCAGCCACGCCAGCTCCTTGCGCAGCAGGTTCTGCCGCTTCGACTCGACCGTCGCGGCCTGCTGCGCGCGCTCGGCGCGCGCCAGCACGTAGGCGGCGTACCCGCCCTCGTACTGGTCGACGACCCCGTCGTGCACCTCCCAGGTCCGGGTGCAGACCGCATCGAGGAACCACCGGTCGTGGGTCACGACGACCAGGGCACCGCCGCCGCGCGCGTACCGGTCCACGAGGTACCCCGCCAGCCACGCGACGCCCTCGACGTCGAGGTGGTTGGTGGGCTCGTCGAGCACGAGCACCTCGTCGTCGCGGACCAGCAGCGCCGCGAGCGCGACGCGGCGCCGCTGGCCGCCGGACAGCTTCGCCAGCGGGGCGTCGAGGTCGACGTCCGCGAGCAGGCCGCTGTGGACGGCGCGGACGCGGGCGTCGGACGCCCACTCGTGCGCGTCGGCGGAGCCGTGGACGGCGTCGAGCACCGTGCCGGGGCCCAGGTCGTCGCGCTGGTCGAGCAGGGCGACCCGGGTGCCGCCGGCGCGGGTGACGCGGCCGGTGTCGGGCTCCTGACGACCGGCGAGCACGCGCAGGAGCGTGGACTTGCCGGCGCCGTTGGGTCCGACGACGCCGATGCGCTGGCCGTCGTCGACCCCGAGGCTGACGCCGTCGAGGAGGGTGCGGGTACCGAGGGTGAGGTGGACGCGATCGGCGCCGAGAAGGTGGGGCATGAGGATCTCAGCGTGCCAGGTACCCCGCCGACCTGTCGAAGAGACCGCGGGTGCCCCCCTCGCGTCCCTCCGGGAGGTCGAGGCCGCGCCGCGCCGTCACGACCGTCAGTCCGAGCCCGACCCGGCCAGCACCTCGCGGACCCGCACGCGCCCGCCCATCCGCAGCACCGACCGCTCGTAGATCCGCGCGGCGACCGCGATCACGGCGAGGCACGACACCACCAGCACCGCCAGCGACAGCAGCGGCTCCCACCACGCCGCCTCGCCGAGGAACAGCCGCACCGGCATCCCCACCGGCGCGCTGAACGGGACGTACGACATCACGGTCATCACCGTGGCGTTGTCGTTGAAGAACACCACGAGGAAGTACGGCAGCATCGTCAGCCACATGGCCGGCTGCAGCACCACACCCGTGTCCTCGACGCGCGACACCAGCGACGCGCTCGCCGCGTAGACCGCCGCCAGCAGCACGAACCCGATCGCGAAGAACACCACGAACCACACCAGCGGCGTGCCGAGCATGGTGAGCAGGTCGTCCTGGCCGGTCACGACGAGGGCGAGGACCGAGACCGCCGCGATCGCCGCCGTCTGCCCCAGCGCGAGCACCGAGTTGCCGAGGATCTTCCCGGCCAGCAGCGCGCGGGCCGGGACCGCCGACAGCAGGAGCTCGACCGTGCGCGTCTGCTTCTCCGTCACGGTGTTCTGCGCGATCGTCGAGCCGAAGCCGATCGCCGACATCATGAACACCAGACCGAACGCGAAGGTCACGATGTACCGGACGCCGCCCTCGGCCGCGGCCGGGTCGAGCAGCTCGACGTCCGGCTCGACCGTCAGGGCGCCCAGGAGCACCTGTGGCGCCGAGCTCATCGCGACCACGTCGACGCCCAGCGGGCCGTCGCCCGGGACCACGGCGGCGTCCACGTCACCGGCGCGCACCGCCTCGACGGCGGCGGCGCGGTCCGCGACGTCGCGCACCTCCAGGCCCTCCGTCGTCGGCACCTGCCCCGCGACGGACGAGACGACGGCCACCGGCACGTCGTCCCCCGTCCGCCCCGAGAACACCGAGCTCAGGATGATCGCCGCGAGCACCCCCACCAGCAGGATCGCCGTGGAGATGAGGAACGACTTGGTCCGGACCTGCGACGTGATCTCCCGCTCGGCGACCAGCAGCGTGGCCCGACCCAGGGACGGCGGGGTCGGCGCGGGGGGACGGGTGCTCATCGGGCCACCTCTTCCAGCTCGGGCTCGTCGGCCACGACGTCGCGGAAGATCTCCGAGAGCGTCGGCCGCAGGGGGGTGAACGCGCGCACCGGACCGCGCGCCAGGGCGGACGTCAGCACCTGCTGGGCGACGTCCTCCGGGGCCTCGAAGACGGCCGAGCCGCCCGCGAGCTCGTCGACGCGCACCTGCGGCACGTCGCGCAGCCAGCCCATGTCGCCCTCGGCGACGATCTCATGACGCGCCGTGCCGAACCGCCGCCGCAGGTCGTCGCGCGTGCCGGCGGCACGCACCCGGCCGCCGGCGATGATGACGAGGTCGTCGCACAGCCGCTCGACCACGTCGAGCTGGTGCGAGGAGAACAGCACGGGCACGCCCTGCGCGGCCCGCTCGGCGAGGACGCCCTGCACGACCTCCACGGCCATGGGGTCCAGGCCGGAGAACGGCTCGTCCAGCACCAGCACGTCGGGGTCGTGCACGAGCGCCGCGGCGACCTGCGCCCGCTGCTGGTTGCCCAGCGACAGGCTCTCGACCGGGTCCTTGGCCCGGGCCGACAGGCCCAGCCGCTCGACGAGGGCCTCGGCACGCTGGGTGGCACCCGACCTGTCGAACCCGTGCAGCCGCGCCAGGTAGGTGAGGTGCTCGACGAGCTGCATCTTCGGGTACAGGCCGCGCTCCTCGGGCATGTAGCCGAACCGGGCGCGCTGCGCACCGGCCACCGGCGTCCCGTCGATCGTCACGGTCCCCGCGTGCGGCGCCAGGACCCCGAGGATGATGCGCATCGTCGTCGTCTTGCCCGCACCGTTGCCGCCGACGAACCCGGTGAGCCGCCCCTGCCCGACCGTGAAGCTCACGTCGTCGAGCACGAGCCGGTCACCGAACGACCGGCTGATCCCGCGCAGCTCGAGCATCGTCCCTCCCTGCCGTTGCCGCGTCCGGGCCTCCCGGACGTCTGCCACCACGGTAGGCAGGGCACCGCCCCCGGCGGATCGGGCGCTGGGCCGATCCTGCGTCTCCGTCCCGGGACGGAGACGGCTCAGCCGGTCAGGCCGTGCTCGTGGGCGTAGACGACCGCCTGGACGCGGTCGCGCAGGCCCAGCTTGGCCAGCAGGTTGGACACGTGGGTCTTGACCGTGGCGCGGCTGACCACGAGGTCGGCGGCGATCTCGTCGTTGTTGAGCCCTCGGGCGACGAGCGCGAGGACCTCCTGCTCCCGTTCCGTGAGGGGCACGACGGGCTGCGCGGCGGGGCGCGTCGGAGCACGCTCGCTCACCGCGCGGGCGATGACCGCGCGCGTGACCTCGGGCGACAGCAGACCCTCACCGGCGGCCGCGCTGAGCACGGCCTCCGTGAGCTGCTCCGGGCGGGACGTCTTGAGCAGGTAGCCCACCGCACCGGCGTGCAGCGCCTCGACCAGGTAGTCGTCACGGTTGAAGGTCGTGAGGACCACCACCGCCGCCGTCAGCGCCTCGTCCGCGACGATGCGCCGCGTGGCCTCCAGCCCGTCCATGTCCGGCATCTGCACGTCCATGCACACGACGTCCGGCCGCGTCGCGCGCACGACGTCCAGGGCCTGCGCACCGGTGCTCGCCTCGCCGACGACCTCGATGGCGGGGTGCGCCGACAGGATCGTGCCGATCCCGGCACGCAGCAGGGCCTGGTCGTCCACGAGCACCACACGCACGGGCGTCGTCATCGCTGTCCTCCGTCGTCCGTGCCGCGACGCGCGCCGCGGTCCTCAGTCATCGTCCCGGGCCCGCGCCACGGCGACCGCCGCCAGCGGCAGGCGCACCCGCACCACGAACCCGCCGGACCGTCGCCGGCTCGCCTCGAACGTCCCGCCGTCGGCGACCGCGCGCTCCCGCATCCCGATCAGGCCCAGCCCCGTCGACGGCGCGGACGCAGCACGGCCACCCCCGCCGTCGTCGGACACCTCCAGCTCGACCTCCTCGGCCAGCCACCGCAGACGGACCTCCGCCCGGACGTCCGGTCCGGCGTGCTTGCGCACGTTGGTCAGGGCCTCCTGCGCGATGCGGTAGAGGTTGAGCGAGGCCAGCGGTGTGAGGCGTCGCGGCTCCCCGACCACCTGGTAGCCGACGTGCGTGCCGGCGGCCCGCACGCGCTCCACCAGGTCGGGCAGGGCGTCGACGTCCAGCGACCCGGTGGGCTCGTCGGGCGCCGGGGTCGCGGGCGCGCGCGTCACCGCCGCCGACGCCACCCCGCCGTCGCGCAGCATGCCGAGGATGCCGTGCAGCTCGCGCACCGCGTCCCGCGCGGACTCCTCGACGTGCCCCAGGGCCACCGCCGCCCGGTCGGGGTCGCCACCGAGCAGCATGCGGGCAGCGGCGGCCTGCACGCCCATGAGGGACACGTGGTGGGCGACGGCGTCGTGCAGCTCGCGCGCCAGCCGCAACCGCTCCAGCGTGACCGCCTGCTCCTCGGCACGGCGGCGCTCGAGCACCAGCAGGTGCGTGCGCCACGCGGTGCGCGCCCGTTCGCGCGCCGAGCGCCAGGCGTGCTCACCGAAGAACCAGGCCCCCGCGAAGTACAGGACGTTGGTCAGCAGCTGCAGCAGGGTGAAGGCCACGAACGGCGAGAACGCCCCGGCCTGGTCCGGCAGGTCGTCGGCCATCGACGGGTCCGTGGCCGCCATGAACAGGGCCACGAGCAGCCAGACGATCATCGCGACCACGACGACGGCGCGGACCAGGGCGGCGCGTCGGCGGTCCGCCTCCCACGCACCCACGGTGTACATGGCGCAGAACAGCGCGATGTTCGAGATCAGCGTCTCGGGCACCGACAGCGACTGCGCCGTGATGAACGCGGTGGCGACCACCAGCAGCACCGCCGCGGGCCACCGGCGGCGCACGGCGAGCGGCACCGTGGTGGCCGCGAGCAGCAGCGCCGACACCCAGCCGGGCGCGGGCTCGGTGAACATGCCGGAGACCTGCACGAGCACCATGGCGAGCAGCGCCCCGAGGTAGAGGCCGCCGGCGAGCATCACGTCCCAGCGCAGCGCGTCGGCGTCCGGCGCCGGGCGCACCCACCCGCGCTCGTCGGGGTCGACCGCCGGCCGCGCCGCCAGACCCGTCGACGGGTCCGTCGGCACGCGCGCCGGCTCGGTGGTCGCGCGCGTCGGCAGGTCGTGCGCCACGGTCACTCCCCCGGCACCACCCGGGCGCCGGCCACGGGGCCGGTCGCGGTGAGCACACGGTCGGCCACGCCCGACGCGGTGAACGCGGCCGCGACCGCCAGCGCGTGCTGCCGGTTGCGGGCCAGCGCCGCCACCGTGGGCCCGGACCCGGAGACCACCACACCGAGGGCACCGGCGTCGGTCGCGACCGCCAGCGGCTCGGTGAGGCCCGGGTCGAGCTCGATCGCGGCACTCTCCAGGTCGTTGTGCAGCGCAGCACCGAGCGCCGCCGCGTCGCCCGCGCGCAGCGCCTGCATGAGCGGCACGTCCTGCTCGTCGTCCGGGGGGACGGCGGTCTCGCCGTGCAGGTCGTCGAAGGCGTCGTAGACGGCGGCGGTCGACAGGCCACGGTCCTGCACCGCGAACGCCCAGTGGAACTCCCCGCGGCTCAGCGCGGGCGTCAGCAGGTGCCCCCGCCCCTGGCCGACCGCGGTGTGGCCCAGCAGCGAGAAGGGCACGTCGGACCCCAGCCCGGCCGCGAGCTCGAGCAGGTCGTCACGGGACAGCCCCGCGTTCCACAGCGCGTCGCACGCCACGAGCGCGGCCGCCGCGTCGGCGGAGCCGCCCGCCATGCCGCCGGCCACGGGCACGCCCTTGACCAGGTGCAGGTGGACGGCCTCGTCGATGCCGGCGCGCTCGGCCACCGCACGGGCCGCGCGCAGGGCCAGGTTGGACGCGTCGGTGGGCACGGCCTCGGCCTGCGCCCCGCTGACGCTCAGCCCGAAGGCGTCGGCGGGCGTCGCGACGACCTCCTCGTACAGGGAGACCGCCTGGAACACCGTGGACACGGGGTGGTAGCCGTCGGCGGCGAGGGGGCCCACGCGCAGCGAGAGGTTGACCTTGCCGGGGGCGCGCACGCGCACGGCACGCTCGGGCAGGTCGTCCCGGGGGGTCGGCATCACGGTGCCACTGTGCCAGGTCGGGGCTGCGCGGGCTGCGCGGATGCCAGCGCCTCGGCGATCCGGGCGAAGCCCACGACGTCCACCTGCTCGCCGCGCGCCTGCGGGTCCAGACCCGCGGCCCGCACGGCCGCCTCCGCCGCGGCCGACGACCCCGCGAGCCCCGCGAGCGCGGAGCGCAGCATCTTGCGCCGCTGCGCGAAGGCCGCGTCGACGACCGCGAACACGTCCTGGCGCGCGACGGTGGCGGGCGGCGGCTCGCGCCGGTCGAGGCGCACCAGCGCCGAGTCCACGTGCGGCGCCGGCCAGAAGACGGCACGCCCCACGGTCGCGGTGCGTCGTGCGGACGCGTACCAGGCGACCTTGGCCGACGGCACGCCGTAGGTGCGGCTGCCCGGCGGGGCGGCGAGCCGGTCGGCGACCTCGGCCTGCACCATGACCAGACCCCGCTGCAGCGAGTCGAACCGCTCGAGGAACGTCAGCAGCACGGGCACCGACACGTTGTACGGCAGGTTGGCGACCAGCGCGGTGGGCGGCGGCCCGGGCAGCGCGGTCACGGTCAGCGCGTCCTGCGTGACGACGGTCAGGCGCGCCCGCCCGTCGGGGTCGCGGAGCACGACCGTCCGGGCGTCGGGCGTCTCGTCGGCCGCCGCCGGGTCGACGGCGAGGCCGGGGACGTGGGCGGCCACCGTCTGCGGCAGCAGCGCCGCGAGCACGGGGTCGATCTCGACGGCCACGACGTCGGCGCCGGCCTCGAGCAGCCCGAGCGTGAGGGAGCCCAGGCCCGGGCCGATCTCCACGACGCGCTCGCCCGCGGCCACGTCGGCCTGGCGCACGATCTTGCGGACCGTGCCCGCGTCGAGGACGAAGTTCTGCCCGAGGGTCTTGGTGGGCCGCACACCGGCACGCTGCGCGAGCGCCCGGATCTCCGCAGGCCCGAGCAGGGTGATCGCCGACATGGCCCCCGAGCCTACGTGGCGCGGCCCTGCCGACGGACCGCCGACCGGTCCGGCGGTGCAGACGGCGACGGACCGCCACCCGCGGTCACGGGGTGGCGGTCCGTCGTCAGGCGACCGTCAGCTGAACAGGTTCTTGCCGCAGTGCGGCCACTGCCCGGCGCCGGCACGGTTGTAGAGCATCTTGGCGCGGGCGGTCTGCTCCTCGGCCGAGGCCTGCGAGGGCAGCCCGGAGCCGCCGACGGCCTGCCACGTGGCGACCGAGAACTGGTACAGCCCGTGGTACTTGCCGGTCGGCGAGACCGCGTCGACCCGGCCACCCGACTCGCAGCGGGCGAGCGCCGCCCAGTTGAGCGAGTCGGCGCTGCCGCCGGCCGTGATGGGGCCGGGCGCCGGGGACGAGCCCGACGACGACGGGGCGGACGGACGCGGGGCCGGGGGCGCGACCGGGCGCGCCTTGGTGCCGACGCGGACGACCTCCTCGACGGGCGGCTGCGTGACGTCGCTCAGCGCGACGCGCCCCGACTCCACGCCGTCGACCGTCGTGACGCGCTCGACGATCGAGCGGACGCCCGGCACACCGGCCTGGGCGACGACCTTCTCGCCCGTGTAGCGCGTCGGGTCCTCCTCCGTGCGCGAGGTGAAGGGCACCTCGGACTGCGTGGTGACGTCCTGCTCCGCGACGCGCTGCACGACGACCTGGACGACGTCCTGCTCGCCCTGCTGCACGGTGACGCGGTCGAGCGGCTGCAGGCTCACGTCCAGGTCCGTCAGCGCATCGTTGACCGTGGCGTCCGCGTCCGGCACGGGGTGCACGGCCCCGTCGACCAGGACCTCGGCCTCGTCCCCGAGCGCCAGCTCCATCGGCAGGTCGGTGCGCTGGGCGGACCGGGAGGCGAGCAGCGCCACCGAGTCGGCCCGCGCCGCGAGCGTGTCGAGCGCCTCGTCGGCGGTGAGCGCGGTGGTCCAGACGACCTCCGGCGTGCCGTTGAGGGCGACGAGGATCGCGGACGCCGTCCGCACGACGATCTCCGTGCCGTCCGTCAGGGCGCCGCTGTGCGAGACGGTGTCACGCTGACCGAGCTCGATGCCGTGGTCCTCGAGCAGCCCTTCCACCGAGCCGGCGAACGTCGAGACGCGGGTGACCTCGCCGTCGACGTCGAGCGCGACGGTCTTGTGCGCCTGCGCGTACGCGGTGCCACCTGCGGCGACGACGAGAGCGGCGGTGCCGGCGGCCACGAGGGGCCAGCGACGGCGGCGGCGGTGGTTCTCGGGTGCGGCGTCCTGCGGGGCGTCGGGGGTCGCGGCGTGGGCCGCGGGCGGGGTGTTACCGGTGGGGCGGGCGAAGAACTGCACGAGGCTCCAGGCGTCGTCGATCCCGGGCACGGGGAGAGGCGCAGCGCTCGGCGACGGCGGGCGTCGGGAGCGGCCGCACGACGGAGGGTCCCCGATCCGGCGGTCACGGCGACCTCGGTGGGCCACCGTCGTCACGTCCGGACGGGGGTCACCCGTCCGAGCAATAGCGACACGCGACCGTAACGGAATTGTGACCCCGGGTCCAACCCGCAGCGACGGTGACGCGGGTCACACCGCCCGCGCGCAGGGGTGCGCGCAAGGGTGCCCGGCGTGCGGCAGAAGGTCAGTACCAGCCCTTGGCCTGCGAGTGCGCCCACGCGCCGCAGGGGTTGCCGTACCGCCCGGCGATGTACCCCAGACCCCACGAGATCTGCGTCGCCGGGTTGGTCCGCCAGTCCGCGCCGGCGGAGGCCATCTTGGACCCCGGCAGCGACTGCGGGATGCCGTACGCCCCGGACGACCGGTTCTCGGCGTTCCAGCGCCAGCCGCTCTCCTTGTTCCACAGCGACAGCAGGCAGGCGAACTGGTCGTCGCCCCAGCCGCGCGCGGCGGCCATCTCCTTGCCCATCGCCTGGGCCGTGCCCGGCTCGACCGCCACGGTCGCGGGGTCGGGCAGCTCGGCGGTACCCACCCGGACCACCTGGTGCACCGGCGCGACCGTCTCGACCGACGCGAGCACGGAGCGCCCCACGACCACGCCGCCGACCACGTCGAGCGAGTACGTCGTCGTGCGCTGCCCCGCCCGACCGGCGTTCTTGACGACCTTGTTGCCCTTGACGAGCGTCGGGTCCTCGATCTCCTGGACCTCGAACGGCACCGCCTCGGTCACGGTCTCCCCCGAGGTGACGGCACGCGTCACCAGCACGACGAGCCCGTCGACGGCGGCCGCGTCGAGCGGGACCGACACCTGGTCGGCCTCCTCGAGCACGAGGCCGATCTCGCGGAGCGCGTCGCGCACCGTGGACCCGCTCGTCACCCCGTCGATCACCTGCCCGTCGACCACCAGGTGCACGGTCTTCTGCGTGGAGACCCGCAGCACGTCCCGGCCGACCGTGGCGGAGCGGGACGCCGACAGCCGCACGCCCTCGCGCAGCCCGAGCTCCTCGACCGCCTCGCCGACCGTCAGGGCGGTGGTCCACACGCTCTGCGGACGCCCGTCGACCTCGACGTCGATCTCGCGCCCGTGCCGCACCACGACCTGGCCGGTGCGCCCGACCGCCTGGTCGAGGCCCGGGGCGACGAGGTCGCCGTCGGCCACCTCGATGTCGCCCGCGGCCAGCACGTCGGCGACCGTCCGGCCGAACGTCCGCACGTTCACCTCGGTGCCGTCCACGTCGACCGTCACGTCCTTGTGCATCGCCGCGAACGCGCTGGTGCCGCCCGCGACGAGCGCGAGCACGACGGCCTGCGCGGCGGTGCGTGCGGCCCGGTCGCGCGCACGGGCGGCGCGGCGGCCCGGCACCTGCGGGTGACCGGTCACGGTGTCCTTCGGGTCGGCGGGAGGGACGCTGCCCTGAAGTTCTTCGGCACCTCGCCGTGCGACCTTGACGGGTCGCACCCGGGGCGCCGCACAGACCGTAACCGATCCGTGACCCCCGCGACCAGCGGTGGCGCGCTGCCCGCGCGGGTCACCACTCCCCGTAGACCGCCGTCGCCACCGCGCTGACCTGCGCACACACGTCCGTGACGGGGCGTCCGGTCACCTCCGCGACCGTCCGGACAGTGCCCGGCAGCAGGTACGGCGCGTTGGGACGCCCCCGGTAGGGGTGAACGGTGAGGTACGGCGCGTCCGTCTCGACCAGCACCAGGGAGGCGGGCAGCACCCGCAGGGCCGCGCGCAGGTCCTCGTTCGCTGGGAACGACACCGGACCCGCGAACGAGCAGAACCAGCCCTCCTGCGCGCACACCCGCGCCAGGTCGGGACCGCCGGAGAAGCAGTGGAACACCGTGCGCTCCGGGGCGCCGTCGCGGCGCAGCACGTCGACCACCTCGTCGTGCGCGTCCCGGTCGTGGATCTGCAGCGCCAGCCCCAGCTCCTTGGCCAGCGCGACGTGCGCCCGGAACGCGTCGCGCTGCACCGCCCGCCCGCGGTCGCCGGCCCGGAAGAAGTCCAGGCCCGTCTCGCCGATCGCGCGGACGCGCGGGTTGTCCCGCGCCACGGCGGCGACCGCCGCGAGCGCGTCGTCCAGCGGCACGTCGTGCCGGGGCTGCGGGTCGGGGTCCAGCCCGTCCGGCGCGACCTCGCGGACCCCGGCGTGCAGGACCGCCTCGTTGGGGTGGATCGCGACGGCGCCCAGCAGCGCCGGGTGCTCCCGCACCACCGCGTCGGTCCAGGCGACGGCCTCCAGGTCGCACCCGACCTGCACCATGCGCGTGACCCCGACCTCCGCCGCGCGCGCGAGGTGCGCGGCGAGGTCCGGGTGCTCCGCGGCGCCGGGACGTGCGACGGCGTCCGCGGGGTGCCAGCCCTCGGCCCGCCACCCGACGACCGACTCCAGGTGCGTGTGGTCGTCGACGACGGGTGACGGCAGCGGCTCCGGCGACGGGGGCCAGCCCGTCTCCCGCTTCCTGCGTGCCATGCCTCAGCCCTGCCGCAGGCGCTCGAGCTCCTCCTCGACGATCGCGTCGTCGAGCTTGGTGAAGACCGGCGTCGGCTTGTCGACCTTGGTCCCGGGCACGATCGCCTTCGGCTGCCACGTCCCGCGGACCGCCGTGTAGTCGCCCGTGATGACCGGGTAGTGCCGGGCGTCGTCGTCGAGGTCGGTGACCTCCTCGATGCGCGGCTGCGGCGAGAACGTGCCCGTGCCGCCCAGCGCCTCGTGCACCGCCTGCGCGCTGTGCGGCAGGAAGGGTGCGAGCAGCGTGTTGAGGTCGCTGACCGCCTGGGTCGTGGTGTGCAGCACCGTGGCGAGGCGGTCCGGGTCCGTCTTGAGCTTCCACGGCTCGGTCTCCGAGACGTACCGGTTGGCCTCGCCGACCACGCGCATGACCTCCTGCAGCGCCTGCCGCTGGCGGTGCGCGCCGACGAGCTCGCCGACGCGGCCGAAGGCGGTGGTGACCTCGGCGACGAGGGCCTCGTCCACCGGCTGCCGGTGCCCGGGCGTCGGGATCTCGCCGAAGTTCTTGTGGACCATGCTCGCGGTGCGGTTGACCAGGTTGCCCCAGCCCGCGACGAGCTCGTCGTTGGTGCGGCGCTTGAACTCCGCCCACGTGAAGTCGACGTCCTGCGTCTCCGGCCCGGCGACCGAGATGTAGTAGCGCAGCGCGTCCGGCTGGTAGCGCGCGAGCATGTCGCGGACCAGGATGACGCGGCCGCGCGACGTCGAGAACTGCTTGCCCTCGACGTTGAGGAACTCGCTCGACACGACCTCGGTCGGGAGGTTCAGCGAGCCGTAGGCGCCGGGCGCACCGCCGCGCGCGCCCTTGCCGTCGTAGCCCAGCAGCTCGGCCGGCCAGATCTGGGAGTGGAACGTGATGTTGTCCTTGCCCATGAAGTAGTACGACAGGGCCTCGGGGTCGTTCCACCACTGCCGCCACGCGTCCGGGTCGCCGCTGCGGCGCGCCCACTCGATCGACGCCGACAGGTACCCGATGACGGCGTCGAACCACACGTACAGGCGCTTGGTCGGGTTGTCCTCCCAGCCCTCCAGCGGCACGGGGATGCCCCAGTCGATGTCACGCGTCATGGCGCGCGGGCGCACGTCGTCGAGCAGGTTCAGCGAGAACTTCAGGACGTTGGGACGCCACGCGGTGCGCGTGCGCAGCCAGTCGCCCAGCGCGTCGACGAACGCCGGCAGGTCGAGGAAGAAGTGGTTCGACTCGACGAACCTCGGCGTCTCCCCGTTGATCTTGCTCGTCGGGTTGATCAGCTCGATCGCGTCGAGCTGGTTGCCGCAGTTGTCGCACTGGTCGCCGCGCGCGCCGTCGTACCCGCAGATGGGGCAGGTGCCCTCGATGTAGCGGTCGGGCAGCGTGCGGCCCGTCGACGGGCTGACCGCACCCATCGTGGTCCGCTCGACCATGTAGCCGTTCTTGTGGACGGTGCGGAACATCTCCTGCACCACGGCGTAGTGGTTGCGCGTCGTGGTGCGCGTGAACAGGTCGTACGACAGACCGAGCTGCGTGAGGTCCTCGACGATGACGCGGTTGTAGCGGTCCGCGAGCTCCTGGGCGCTGACGCCCTCCTTGTCGGCCTGCACGAGGATCGGCGTGCCGTGCTCGTCGGTGCCCGAGACCATCAGCACGTCGTGCCCCGCCATGCGCATGTACCGGCTGAAGACGTCCGAGGGGATGCCGAAGCCGGCGACGTGACCGATGTGGCGGGGGCCGTTCGCGTAGGGCCACGCGACGGCCGACAGGATGCGGGACATGGCCACGATCCTAGGTGCGACCGCCCTCGGGGTTGCCCTCGATATCCGGTGCGGGTCCCGCCGCGGGCGGCTGCGGGGTCGGTGAGGGGTGCGCGCCGGCGTCGTCGGACCACTCGCGCCGGCCGAGGTCGACGAACGTCCCCGTGGGCTCGGACACGTCCCAGGCCCGCTGCTGGGCCTCCTCCTCGTCCAGCCGCAGCGCCTCCTCGCCGGCGATCGCCTCGGCCTCGATCGAGGTGCCGTCCGCGGCGGCCTCCGCGAGCGTCGGCGGCAGGCGACGGGCCGGCTCCGCGTCCTCCGGCGACGTGGCGTCCGGGTCGTCCGTCTCGTCGGGCGTGCGCAGGCGCAGCGGCTGGGTGTCGTCGGGCTCGAACAGGGCCTCCCGCGACGGCCACACGACGACCGGCTCGACCCAGCGCTCCGGCGCTCCCGCCTCCCGGCCGCCCGCCGGCGGGACGTGCGGTGCGGCGGGCCGCGCCCCGGGACGCGGCCCGGGACCTGGCCGTGCCTCCGCGGAGGCGTCCGCCAGGGCGACCCCGCCCTCGGCAGCCGGCACGCGGCGCGCCGGCGGCACGGCGGGCGGTCTGCCCACGGGGCGCCGGCGGGCGGGCGGGACCGGGCCCCCGTCGTCCTCACCGTCGGACGCGGGCGCCGTCACGGGGGTGAAGATCAGCGCGCACAGGTCGCGGTAGGTCGCGTCCGGGCGCGCCACCCACCCGATCTGCCGCAGCGCCTGGTCCTGCCCCGCGGACTCGAGCAGGAACTGCCCGTACCCCAGCATCTGGCCCAGCACGGACCGCGAGTAGCGCATGTCCGTGACCTTCATCAACGGCATCATGCCGATCTGGTGGGTGACCAGGCCGGTCAGCAGCAGCATCCGCTTGTCGGTGGCGACGAACCACTCCACGCGCCACACCAGCAGGTACCAGCCGAACCGCACCAGGGCCGCCAGCCACAGCCACCACACCACCAGGGCGCCGTCACCGAACGAGGGCTGCAGCACCGCGGTCAGCCAGCCGCACACCGCGAACACCGCCAGCGTCGTCGCCGCCGGCTCGAGCAGCTTGGCCCAGTGCCGTCGCGTCGCGAGCACGACCCGCTCCCCCGGCAGCACGTAGCGCCGCAGCAGGCGGTGCGACATGACGATGCGCGTCGCGTGGTCGGCCGTCACGTCGTCACCCCCCCGGGCCGTCAGGACGACAGGTTGTCGAAGAACCGGGCGAACCCGGAGAACGCGCTGTACACGAAGTCCCAGATCGAGCGCACCACGTCCGCCGCCTGCTCGGGGTTCGTCACCACCGCGTAGAGCAGGAAGATCACGACGATCCAGATGAGGATGCTCTTGGCCCTCGCCGGCATGGTGGGCTCCTCCGTGTCGCTCGTCGCTGGGGGTCACCGCCGCCGTCGTCGTCCGGTCGGTCGCCGGCGACGCGGGTGCAGCCACCGGACGGCGCACACAGTACCGATCGGGACGTTCCGCCCGAACAGCACACGCCGGGACACGCCGGACTCTTCGCCGTCTCTCATGTGCGGACGTCAGCCGACCGTGACGCGCAGGACCCGGTCGTCGCCGGCGGCGGGGTCCCCGCGGCCGTCCGTGTTGCCGGTCAGCACCCACAGCGAGCCGTCCGGCGCGACCTCGACGGCGCGCAGCCGGCCGTGCTCGTCGGCCAGCAGCGGCTGCGGGTCCCCCACACCCGCCGCGTCCGCCGCCGGGTCGGCGAGGGACGCGGCGTCGAGGGGGCGCAGCGGCACCCGCCAGAGCGTGCGTCCGCGCAGGCCGGCGACGTACACACCCTCGTCGGTCACCGCGATCCCGGACGGTGAGGCGTCCGCCGTCGCCCACACCGCCACCGGGTCGGCGAACCCTCGCGCCGCACCGCCGCGACCCTCCACGGTCGGCCAGCCGTGGTCGGCTCCCGCGCGCAGCACGTTGAGCTCGTCCCAGGTGTCCTGACCGAGCTCGGAGGCGAACGCGCGCCCGTCCGGCGCCCACGCGATGCCCTGGACGTTGCGGTGCCCGCGCGTCCACACCGGCGAGGACGGGTCCGGGTTGCCCGGGGCCGGTGCGCCGTCGGCGGTCACCCGCAGCACCTTGCCGCCCAGGCTGTCCGGGTCCGGGGCGAGCCCGGTCTCGTACGTGTCCCCGGTCGTGACGTACAGGTGCCCGTCCGGCCCGAAGGCCAGCCGCCCACCGTTGTGGTTGCGCCCGCGGGGGATCCCCTCGACCACCACGCGCGCCGGCCCGAGCACCGTGCCGTCGAGCGTCGCCCGCAGGACCCGGTTGTCCTGCGAGGACGTCAGGTACACGACCACGTCGACGGGTCCGCCCGCCGACCCCGGGACGACCGCGACACCCAGCAGGCCGCCCTCCCCCTGCGCCACGGTCGCGTCCGCGATCGCGTCGGCCCCCGGGCCCGTCACGTCCGTGACCGTCCCGTCCGCCCCCACGAGGACGAGGCGCGCCGCGTCCCGCAGCGTCACCAGTCCCCGGCCGTCGGGGAGGAACGCCAGGCCCCACGGCACGTCCAGGCCCGTGGCGACGTCCTGGACCGACGTGACCGCGACCGTCGGGACGTCACGGACCAGGGCGGACGCCTCCGGGGACGCCGCGGACGGCGAGGCGGGCGACGACGGCGACGCGGCGGCGGACGGGACGGTGGCCGGGACGGTGGGTGCGGGCGGCGGCCCCCCGGTGCAGCCCGCGAGCGCGAGGGCGAGGGGCAGCGCCGCGGCGACGGCCGGGCCCGCAGCGGGTCGCCCCGGGCCGCGTCGCCGCACCGCACCGCCCGCGTCCATCGCCCCACTGTGCCGGGCGGCGCCGCGTCGTGCAGCGCGTCGGGCCCGTCAGGGGTGAGGATGGCGCCCATGAGTGACGTGACAGGGGCCCCGCGACGCGCACTGGTCGTCGTCGACGTGCAGCCGACCTTCTGCGAGGGCGGGGCGCTGGCGGTGGCCGGTGGCGACGCCGTCGCCCGGGCGATCGCCGACTACGCGGCCGCGCACCGGGACCGGTACGACCTGGTCGTGACGACGCAGGACTGGCACGTCGACCCGGGCACGCACTTCTCGGCGACGCCCGACTACGTCGACACCTGGCCGCCGCACGCCGTGGCCGGCACCCCCGAGGCCGAGCTGCACCCCGCACTGGCGGACCTGCGCCCCGACGTCAGCGTGCGCAAGGGCGAGTACGCGGCGGCGTACTCCGGGTTCGAGGGCGTCGACGCCGACGGCCGCCTGCTGGCCACCGTGCTGCAGGAGGCGGGGGTGGGCGACGTCGACGTGGTGGGCATCGCCGAGTCGCACTGCGTGCGGGCGACCGCGCTCGACGCGCTGGGCCTCGGCCTGCGCACCCGCGTGCTGACGGACCTCACCGTCCCGGTGACCCCGGAGCAGGGTGCGGCCGCGCGCGCGGCGATGGCGGCCGCGGGTGCCGAGCTCGTGGAGTCCGGCCTCCTCTGACGTCGGCGGGCCGCGGCACCGGGGTCCGGCGTCGCGCTCGCGCGCCCGGATCCCGCGTCAGGGGGTCCGGGAGGCGAGTGCCGCCGCGTAGAGGTCCCGCTTGGGCACGCCCGTCGCCTCGGCGACCTCCGCGACGACGGTCTTGAGCCGCTCCCCGCCGTCCACGCGCGCCAGCACCTCCGGCACCAGCTCCTCGACGCCATGCGGACCCCCCTGCGGCGCGCCCCCGACGACCAGCACGACCTCGCCGCGCACGTCGCCGGCGTGCGCCCAGGCCGCGAGCTCGGCCAGCGGACCGCGGCGCACCTCCTCGTACGTCTTGGTCAGCTCGCGGCACACGGCGCCCGGCCGCTCGGGACCGAACGCCTCGACCAGCGCGTCGAGCGCCTCGGCGACCCGGTGGGGCGCCTCGAAGAGCACGATCGTGCGGCGCTCGCCGGCCAGGGCCGCCAGGGCGCGCGCCCTGTCCCCGGCGCGACGCGGCAGGAAGCCCTCGAAGCAGAACCGGTCGGTCGGCAGGCCGGACAGCGCGAGCGCCGCGAGGACGGCGCTGGGCCCGGGGGCCACCGTGACCGGCAGCCCGGCGGCGACCGCGGCCTGCACGGCCCGGAAGCCCGGGTCCGACACCGTCGGCATGCCCGCGTCCGTGACGACCAGGACGGTGCCGCCCGCCGCGACGACGTCGAGCAGCTCGTCGGACCGCCCCGACTCGTTGTGCTCGTGGTGGCTGACGACCCGCCCGCCGATGCTCACCCCGAGGCGCGCGGCCAGCGCACGGGTGCGGCGCGTGTCCTCCGCGGCCACGACGTCGGCCTCGGCCAGCAGGCGCCGCAGCCGCACCGACGCGTCCTCGGCGTCCCCGATGGGCGTGGCCGCGAGGACGAGCGCGCCCTGCCCGGGTCGCAGCGAGCGGGCGGGGGCGACGGGCGGGCCGTCGGTGGTCGGCTCGTCCGCGGTCGGCTCGTCCGCGGTCGGCTCGTCCGCGGCGGCGGGGTGGGGCGTGGGTGCGGCGGCGGGCGACGGGGTCACCGGACCAGCCTGCCACCACGGCCGGGGGACGCCCGGAACGCCCCGGTCCGGGTACCTCTACGATGGCCCGGTGCCGACCGACGACGACGACACCGCACGCGCGCCCCGGGCCCGGGCAGCGGCCCCGCACGCCGCCGCCGCGGACACGCTGCCCCCCGCGTCGGTGACCGACCCGGACCCCGACGCGCCGGACGGCACACCCGCACCGACCACCGGGCACGAGCCGGGGACGACGACCGCGGCCGAGCCCGCGACCGTCCCCGACCCGACCGGTACCGACCCCACGGGCGACGACCCCGGGACGGCGGCGCCCGCGGACGTCGAGCCGAACGAGCCGCGGCTGCTGCGTCGCCTGCTCGGGGCGGACACGCTCGCCCTGGACGCGACTCCCCGTGCGCGCCTGCACGGCTGGCTGTGGGCGCTGGGCGTCACCGCCCTCGCCGGCTTCCTGCGGCTGTGGGACCTGGGCCGCCCCCACCGCCTCGTCTTCGACGAGACGTACTACGTCAAGGACGCGTACTCGCTGCTCGTCCACGGCTACGAGGCCACGTGGGTCGCGGACTCCAACCCGCAGTTCGAGGCCGGCGACACGAGCGTGCTCAACGCCGACCCGGCGTACGTCGTCCACCCGCCCGTCGGCAAGTGGATGATCGCGCTCGGCATCCAGCTGGGCGGCGGCGTCGAGAGCTCCGTGGCATGGCGGCTGGCGGCGGCGGTCTGCGGGACGCTCGCGGTGCTGATGATCGCCCGCATCGCGCGGCGCCTGTTCGCGTCGACCGCGCTGGGCACGGTCGCCGGCCTCTTCCTCGCGCTCGACGGCCAGGCGATCGTCCAGTCACGCATCAGCCTGCTGGACCCGTTCCTCATGTTCTTCGCGCTCGCCGCGTTCGGCTGCCTGCTGCTGGACCGGGAGCAGGCCCGTCGGCGCCTGGCCGTGCGCACGGCCGCGATCCTCGACGGCGGCGGCCCGCTGCGCTGGGGACCCGGTCTCGGCTGGCGCTGGTGGCGCCTGGCGGCCGGCGTGCTGCTGGGCCTGGCGATCGGCACCAAGTGGTCCGGGCTGTACTTCCTCGCCGTGTTCGGCCTGCTCACCGTCCTGTGGGACGCCACGGCACGCCGCAGCGCGGGGGTGCGGCCCTGGGTGCGCGCGACGCTGGTCAAGGACGCCGTCGTCGCGTTCCTCGTCATGGTCCCCACGGCCGCCGCGACGTACCTCGCGTCGTGGGCGGGCTGGTTCGCCACCGACAACGGGTGGAACCGCCACTGGGCGGAGGCGAACCCGGGCCAGGGGGTGCAGTGGCTGCCCCCGGCGCTGCGCTCGCTGCTCGCCTACCACCAGGACATGTGGCGGTACCACACCACCCTGGAGACCCCCCACGGCTACGCGGCCGGACCGCTGGGCTGGATCGTGCAGTGGCGGCCCACGTCGTTCTGGTACCCCACCGAGGTGTCCGGCCTGACCGGTGAGGCCGCGGAGCAGGCGTGCGGTGCGGCGACCTGCTCGCAGGCGATCGTGTCCGTCGGCAACCCGGTCATCTGGTGGGCCGGGGCGGCCGCGGTCCTCGTCGCGCTGTTCTGGCTGGTGCGCTACCGCGACTGGCGCGCCGGGGCGGTGCTGTCCGGGCTGGTCGCCGGCTGGCTGCCGTGGTTCGCCTACATGCACCGCACGATCTTCACGTTCTACAGCGTCGCGTTCGTGCCGTGGGTGGTGCTCACGCTCGTGTACGTCCTGGGGCTCCTGGTCGGCCCTCAGGTCGAGCCCGACGGCAGCGCGCGGGAGGTCCGCGCACGGCGCTGGACGATCGCCGCCGTCGGGGTGTTCGTCGCGGTGGTCGTGGGCGTCGGGCTCTTCTTCTACCCGGTCTGGTCGGCCTGGGTCATCCCGTGGGAGCAGTGGCACATGCGGATGTGGCTGCCCACCTGGATCTGACGGGCGTCAGTCGTCCCAGGTGCCCTGCGGGGTGCGGTGCCACGCCAGGCCGGTGCGGTCCCAGTGCCGGCCGTGCGCCCGCAGCCGCCGCACCAGGTCGTCGTGGTCGCGGTGCTCGGGCGCGCTCCACGCGACCTCGGCGACGGCAGCGAGCCGCGGCAGCAGCATCGTCGTCAGGTCGTCCAGGGTCCGCAGCGTCTCGGTCCAGAGCGCGGCCTCGACGCCGACCACCGCCTCGGGCGGCAGCCCTTCCACCAGCTCCGCGGGCTCCCACTCGTAGGCGTCACGCAGCTCGACGAACCCGGCCCACTCCTGACCGAGCGGGAACCCGGGCCCGTACCGCATGTCCAGGTAGACCCGCGGCGCCGGTGAGAGCAGGATCCGCGCCCCGGCACGCGCGGCCGCGACGAACGGCTCGGCGTCACCCCGGGTGTCCCAGTACTGCACGACCGTCCCGGCCGGCAGGTCCGGCACGTGCGCCACCTCCTGCCACCCGACCACGCGCTTGCCGTGGGCGGTCACCGCCGCGGACGCCGCGCGCACCAGGCGCGCGTACTCGTCCGGTTCCATCGTCAGGACCTCGTCGCCGCCGATGTGCACGTGGCTGCCGGGGGTCATCTCCGCCAGGTCACCGAAGACGTCGACGAGGAACTCGTGCGTGGCCGGCAGGTCGTCGTGCAGCCGGGAGAAGCCGACGTCGGTGCCCAGGTACTCCGCGGCGGGCTGCCCGTCCGGGTTGAGCTCGCCGTACGCGTGCAGCGCGGCGTTGACGTGACCGGGCACGTCGATCTCGGGGACCACGCGGATGGCACGCGCCCGGGCGTACGCCAGGATCTCGTCCCAGTCCGCCGCCGAGTAGTGACCGCCCGGGTCGCCGCCCACCGAGTGCGCGCTGGAGCGCCGGACCAGCTCGGGTCGCGACGGCATGTCCAGGCGCCACGCCTGGTCGTCGGTCAGGTGCAGGTGCAGCACGTTGAGCTTGTAGTGGCCCATGAGCCCCATGACGACCTTGAGGTCCGCCACGCTCACGAAGTGCCGCGCCACGTCCAACGACAGGCCGCGCCACGGGTAGCGCGGCGCGTCCTCGATGTGGACGGCCCCGACCTCGACACCCCCGTCGGGACGCTCGCGCAGCAGCTGGCGCAGCGTCACCACCGCGTGCACGAGGCCGTCGGTGGTCCGCGCCTCCAGCCGCACCCGCCCGTCACCCACGACGACGCGGTAGGTCTCCGGCCCCGGCGGCAGGTCCGTCACGAGCCGCATGCGCACGACCCCCGGCGCGTCGGGCCCGGCGTGGCGGATCTCCACGGCCCGGCCGCTGACGCGGCCCAGCAGGTCCGCGGTCAGCACGGCGACGGGCACCAGCTGCTCGTCGGCGTCGACGACGACGGTCGTGGAACCCGTGATGACGTACGGCCGGCGGGCAGAGGGCCGGACGACGAGCGGTGCGGGCACCACCGTGATCGGGTCGGACACGGCACTCCTCCGGGACGGCGGACGGGACCCCCGCTCGAACCTACCCGTCACGACGGCGTCGGTGCCCGTTTCGCGCCGGATGCGACCGGACCGGGCGGACCCGGCGCGACGGAACGCCCGTTCGGGAGGCGGATTCGTCCCGGTTGCCCTAGGTTCCTCGCAGACCGGGCAACGGTCCTGACACACCGAGGAGTGGACATGGGCATCAGCGGAATCATCAGCGCCATCGTCGTCGGCGCCATCATCGGCGCGCTCGGCCGCCTCGTGGTGCGCGGCAAGCAGAACATCTCGATCCTGGTGACGATCATCATCGGGATCGTGGCCGCGCTCATCGGCACGTGGCTCGCGCAGGTCATCGGCGTCGAGGTCACCGATGGCATCGACTGGATCGAGATCCTGCTGCAGGTCGTGCTCGCGGCGGTCTTCGTCATCATCTACGCGAGCTGGGCCGGCAAGCGCCGCTGACCAGCGGCCGACCAGCACGGACGCGAGGGCCGGCACCCACGGCGCAGGACGCCGGGTGCCGGCCCTCGTGCGTGCAGGGTGTGCGCGCAGGGTCCCCGTGCCGGTCAGGCGCGGACCGCGTCCGCGGAGACGCCCGCGACCAGCGTGGCGCCGTCGGGGACCGTGCCGCCCTCGCCCGTCAGCTCCGCGTCACCGACGACCGCCACGCCGCGGCCCAGGGACCAGTCCCCCCGGACCCGCAGGGACGTGGCACCCCGCAGCGACGGCACGTGCGGCACGCGGGTGTCGAACTCGCCCACGAGCGCGTAGTGCGCCGGGTCCAGGTCGACGAACGGTGCGTCGACGACGGCGACCAGGCGATGGGCGTCGTCCTCCGCGTAGACGTCGGAGCGCAGGACGAGCAGGTCGTTCGTCGTCTTCACCGGCAGGAAGCGCTCACGGCCGACCTCCAGGACGGCGGCGCCGTCGAAGACCTCGATGGCCGCCCCCATCGCGGACTCCACCTGCACGACCTTCGGGGACGTGCGGTCGGTGGGGTCGACGTGCTTCTCGTTGCGGATCAGCGGCAGGTCCAGGACGCCGCCGGTGCGCTCCAGCTCCGCGGACAGCGCCTCGAGGTCGAGCCACAGGTTGTTCGTGTTGAAGTAGGCGTGCGTCGCGATGTCGGCCGCGGCGTCGGCGTCCTCCGGCGCGGTCTGCGCGGACTCCCGCAGCACGATCCGCCCGTCGGAGCGGCGCACCACCAGGTGACCCCCCTTGCGGTCCGCGGGCGTACGCCGCGCGACCTCGGCCGCGAACGGAGCACCCGACGCGGCGAACCAGCCGGCGACCCGGGCGTCGGGCGTCGCCCCGAGGTTGTCGGAGTTGGAGACGGACGCGTACCGGAAGCCGGCGGCGAGCAGGGCGTCCAGCACGCCGGACGCGTACAGCGCCGGGTAGAGGTCGCCGTGCCCGGGCGGGCACCACTCCAGCGTCGGGTCGGCGTCCCACGCCACGGGCGTCAGGCCGTCGACCAGCAGCTTGGGCTCACGGTTCTGCAGGAAGTCCAGCGGGACGCCGTCGACGGCGAGCTGCGGGTACGCCGCCAGCGCCGCCAGGCTGTCGTCCCGGGTGCGGAACGAGTTCATCAGCACCAGCGGGAGCCGCGCACCCGTCGCCTCGCGCGCCGCGAGCACCTGGTCGGCGGTCACGTCGAGGAACGTGCGGCTGCCGCGCACGGGCAGCAGCGACTTGGCGCGGTCCATGCCCATCGACGTGCCGAGCCCGCCGTTGAGCTTGATGACGGCGGTGCGTGCGAGGGCGTCCGCGGCCGCCGCGTCGTCGACCTCGAGGTCGTCGAGGTGCGGGACGTCGGCGAGGGGGTCGACGTCCGACTCGCGGACGATCCCCGTGCTCCCCGACTCCAGGAGTCCGTAGAACCGGGTGAACACGTCGACGGCGGCGGCGGGGACGCCGGCGTCACGCATCTTCTGCTGGGCGAGATCGAGTCCGGTCATGGTCCGACGTTAGCGGCGAACCGGTCGCCGGCCGCGGTGAGACCGCTCACACCGGACAGACGTCGACGAACCGTCAGGCGCCCGTCGACCCTCGCTCACCCGTGCGTCGCCGGGCGTGCGACGCCCCTCGGCGCCGTCCGCGGCGGGCCTGGGGACGGCCCCCGCCCGACGCGCTGCCCTCGGTCGCGGGGGCGGGGCCGGGGTGCCCCCGCAGCGCCCGTGCGGCGGCCAGGGCGACGAGCACGGTGACGACCGCGAGGCCCACGAAGGACGCAGAGGCCACCGGCACGATCCCGCTGCCGAGCACGAGCGCCGCGACGAGCCACGTGCCGACGGCCGGGCCGAACGACACAGGATGTGGACGCGCGGACGCACCGCGGTGTGAGCACCGTCACCGTCCGCCGTCGCCGGGAACGCCACGCTTGGCACGGAACGCCCGGGGATCGGTCACCCGCACCGGGCCGCGAGGACCCGCCGTGCGCGAACCGATGGAGAGGGGACCCCGACGAGGAGCCCCTCATGCCTGTGCCTGCCACCGCCTCCCCCACCACCGCCCCCGCCCCCGCCACCACCCCTGCCACCGTCCGCCGGCTCCCGCGTGCCGTCACCGCCGCCGGCGCCGTCCTGGCGACCGTGTGCGTCCTGCTGCCCCTGCCCGCGAGCGCGACCGGCGGCCCCGCCGCGGTGCCGGCCACCGTCGAACGCTCGCAGGCCCACCACACCGTCCTGCAGGTGCGCCCGGCCTACGTCGACCCCGCGTCCGACGCCGCGACGGCGGCCCGCACGGCCCGGGCGGAGGGGCGCCCGGGCGACGCACAGCTCCTCGAGAAGGTGGCGGCGCAGAGCACCGCACGCTGGCTGGGCCCCGCCGACGGCACGGCGCGCGTCCGTGCGTACGCCCAGGCCGCCGTCGCGGCGGGCACGACGCCGGTCGTCGTGACCTACGCGATCCCCGACCGCGACTGCGGCAGCCACTCGGGCGGGGGCATCGCCACGCCTGCGGAGTACCGCGCGTGGGTCGACGCCGTCGCGGCGGGCCTGGCGGGTGCGCGCGCCGTCGTCGTGGTCGAGCCCGACGCACTGCTGCACCTCGACCGCTGCGGCGACCGTGGGGCCCGCCTGGCGATGCTGCGGTACTCGGTGGACGCGTACGCGGCCGTGGGCGCCGAGGTCTACCTCGACGGCGCGTCGAGCAACAGCTTCGGCTGGAGCGCCCGCCACCTGGCGGACATCGCCCAGCGGCTGCGCGACGCCGGGGTCGACCGGGCGGCCGGGTTCGCCGTCAACACGTCGAACTTCCAGACCGGCGCGCAGGAGGTGGCGTACGGCGAGCGGCTGTCCGCGCTGGTCGGCGGCGCCGCCTTCGTCGTGGACACGTCCCGCAACGGCAACGGCCCGCTGGCGGGGCCGAACGGCACGGTGTGGTGCAACCCCGAGGGCCGGGCCCTGGGCAACCCGCCGCGCGCCACGGGCACCGGCCCGCACGTCGCCGACCTGTGGCTGAAGACCCCGGGCCGGTCCGACGGCACCTGCAACGGCGGCCCCGCCGCCGGACGGTTCTGGGAGGCGTACCTGCTGGGGCTGGCCGCCCGCGCCGCCTGGTAGCCCCGGACACGAAGAAGGCCGGACCCACCGGGTCCGGCCTTCTTCGACGCTGTCGGGTGGAGCTGAGGGGATTCGAACCCCTGACCTTCTCATTGCGAACGAGACGCGCTACCAACTGCGCCACAGCCCCTTGGAGCGGGGACCACAGTAGCATCACCGCGGCCCCGGGACGAAACCCGCGGTACGCGTCCCCGCGCACCGCCCGGGAGGTCCCCGCGCACGTCACCCGGTGCGCCGGGTGCGGGCACCGGCTACTGGCCGGCGGCGCGGCGGCGCGCGAGCACCGCGTTCAGGTCGATGCTGCCCGTCGTCAGGGCTGCCGGCTCGTCGGCCGCCACGACCGCGCCCGGCGCCGCCTCCTCGGCCGCCGCCGGCGCGTCCGCCGGGCGTCGCACCGTCGACGCCTCGGCGTCGGACTCCTCGAGCGGGGCGGGCGTCCGGCGCGGGGCCGGGGCCTTCATGGCGTACGTCGGACGCGGCACCCGGACGGGCGACCACTCCGCGTCCTGCTCCTCCTCGGCCGGCGCGTCGGCGGCGACCTCGGCCGGCGCCGTCGACGCCCGCCGGACCACCGGGGTCTGGCCGGTCGCGTGCCGCGCCGGACCCGCGGACTCGCCGCGGTCGGCGACGATGGCCTCGAACACCTCGGTGCGCGCGTCGGAGGGGCGCACGGCGTGACCGGTGACCAGCGGTACCGGCACGCCGGGCTCCGCGTCGCGCCGCACGACCGGCGTGGCCCCGCTGCGCGGACGGACCGCGGGCGTGGCGCCCGTGCGCGGACGGACCGCGGGCGTGGCGCCCGTGCGCGGCCGCGCGGCGAGCCGCTCCTCGCGCTCGATCGTCTCGGCCCACTGCGCGTCCGACGCCTGCCCCGCGAGGACCGCGCGGCGACCCAGCACGACCACCGACGCGAGCAGTGCCGACGGCACCGCCCCGGCCACCCACGTGACGGCGGGCGCGGCGGCGGCCAGGACCCAGCCGACGACGACGGTCAGCGCGAGGACGCCCGCGAGCAGCCCGCGACGGCGCGCGGCGGCGCCACGGCGCGCGGCAGCGGCGGCCCGTGCGGCGCGCGCCTGGGCGAGCCGGCGCGCGGCCTCGGCGGAGATGCGCTCGGGTGTGGCGTGCGGTCGGTCCACGGTGGTGCCTCCTGTCAGCGTGCCGACGTACGCCGCCGGCACCCCCGTCCCCGGGGTCAGCAGTGCCGACGTGCTCGGTCCCCACATCCCGGCCGCCGCGGCCCCGCGTCCCAGCCGGCGGCGCGTGCTGCTCGCCACCGCGACCACGCGCAGCCCCGCGGAGAACCGGTCGTCGGCCCGGGCCTCCAGCAACCGTTGACGGTGCCGCAGGTGGTGCGGCACCAGATACGCCGCCCACAGACCCACGAGCGCGAGCGCCACGGGGCCTGCGAGATCGTTCACGTCACGACGGTAGGGGTCACGGCGCCCCTCGCGCCGCACCGGTGCGGCGTGTCGCGCCGACGTCCCGCCACGCAGCGGTGCTAGGGGCTGCCGATGCCGCGCTGCCGGCGGTGCCAGCGTGCGAGCAGACCGTCGGGCACGTCCTCGACCGTCAGCGCGAACGTCCGGTGGTCGCACCACCGGCCCTGGATGTGCAGGTACCGCTCCCGCAGCCCCTCGTCGCGGAACCCCAGCTTCTCGACGACGCGCAGCGACGGTACGTTCTCCGGCCGGATGTTCACCTCGACCCGGTGCAGCCCGACCGGACCGAAGCAGTGGTCGGTCGCGAGCGCCACCGCCGTCGGCGTGATCCCCTGCCCCGCGACGTGCTGCGACACCCAGTACCCGATCGCCGCGGAGCGCAACGAGCCCCACTGGATCGACGACACCGTCAGCTGCCCGACGAGCTCACCGCCGCGGTCCACGGCGAACGGCAGCGCGGACCCCTCCCTCGCCTGGGCCGACAGCGCACGCACGAACTGCCCGAACGTGGGCCGCGGCCCGCGCACCGGCTCCGGGCTCGTCGCGTCCCACGGCTCCAGCCAGCCGACGTTGCGCGCCCGCATCGTCATCCACGCGTCCGCGTCGCGACGGCGCAGCGGACGCAGGCGCACGTCACCGTCGACCAGCTGGACGGGCCACCCCGTCGCCACGCCGTCAGCCCTCCAGCACCAGGCAGTGCACGACCGTCCCGGCCTCCACCCCGAGGTCGCCCTCGCCCACCACCGCCAGCGCGTTGGCGTGCGCCAGCGCGGTGACCGACGGGGCCGCGGGGTCACCGACGGGGGTGACGCGGTACCCCTCGTCCGGGGAGCCGAGCACCATGGCGGGCACGAACTGGCGCAGTCCCGGCGGGGAGGCCCATCCGTGCGTGGCAGCCGCCGCGACGGACGGGCGGAACAGCTCGGTGTGCCCCGCCATGGCCCGCAGCGCCGGACGCACGAACACCTCGAACGACACCTGCGCGGCCACCGGGTGCCCCTGCAGCGCGAACAGGGGGACCGTCCGTCCGCCCGGCTCCGCGACGTCCAGCCCCAGGGCCCCGACGGTGCCGAAGCCGTGCCGCGTGCCCGGGGTCATCGCCACCTGGTCGAGCCGCACCGTGCCCAGCGGCGCCAGGACGTCCTTGACCGTGTCGTGGGCCAGCTCGGACAGCCCGCCGGTGAGGACCACGAGGTCGGCTCGGACCAGCTGGTCCTCGAGGGCCTCGCGCAGGGCGGCGTGCTCGTCGGGGACGGCCCCGACGCGCACGGGCGTGGCGCCCGCGTCCCGCACGGCCGTCTCGAGCGCGTGGCCGTCCACCTCGAACACCGTGCCGGGCCGGGCCGCCGTCGTCGGCTCCACGAGCTCGTCGCCCACCGACATCAGCACGACGCGCGGCGTCGGGTGCACGGGGAGCCGACCGCGGCCGATCGCGGCGGCCAGCGCGATCTGGCGCGCCCCCAGGCGGGTGCCGGCGGTGAGCACGACCTCCCCCGCGCGCACGTCGGCCCCCGCGTACCGGACGTGCTGACCGGGCCGGGCGGCGCGCTGGAACGCCACGCGCGCCTGCCCGCGGTCCGTCTCCTCGACCGGCACCACGGCGTCCGCGCCCCGGGGCAGCGGCGCACCCGACGCGACCCGCACGGCGGTGCCCGGCACGTGACGCAGACCGGCCGCGCTGCCCGCGTGCAGGTCGTGCGCCACCGGCAGCTCCGGCCCGCGCGCCCCGGCCGAGTACGTGTCGTCCGCCGCGACGGCGTAGCCGTCGCGGGTCGCCACCGGGACGGCCGGCACGTCGACCGGCGCGAGGACGTCGGCGGCGAGGATGCACCCCGCGGCGTCGTGCAGGACGACGTCGAGCGGCGGCACCGGACCCGCGGCGGCGAGCACGGTGGCGAGGTGGTCCTGGACCGATCTCATGCGCGCATTGTGCCCGCACGAGTGCGCAGCGGCGGGCGCGCCGCGCCCCGACGGCCCACGTCAGCAGGCCGTCGGGGCGGACGAGGCTCCCGCTGCACGTCCGGATTTGCCACACTGGTCCCATGAGCGCCGTCGCCCAGCCCCCCTGGCACGCCGAGGAGGAGGCGACCGGCCGCCGCTCGCGGCCCCGTGACGCGTCCGAGGAGAAGGACCTCCTGCGCCGCCGGGTGCGTGCCCACCGCGCGCAGCGCTCGGCCCGGCGCCGCACCGAGTCCGCACAGCGGCTCGCGCAGGTGGTCCTCACCATCCCCGAGGTGGCGGCGGCCCGCTGCGTCAGCATCTACGCGTCGCGCCCCACCGAACCCGGGACCGGTCCGCTCATCGACGCCCTGGCGGCGCGCGGCGTGCGGCTGCTGCTGCCCGTGCTCGGGACGGGCCTGCAGCGCGACTGGGCGGAGTACGCGGGCCCGGACGACCTGCACGAGCGCGCCCCGGGCCGGCCGCCGGAGCCGAGCGGGCCCGCGCTCGGCGCGGCCGCGCTGGGTGACGCGGACGTCGTGCTGGTGCCGGCGCTCGCGGTCGACACCGCGGGCGGCCGGCTCGGCCAGGGCGGCGGCTGGTACGACCGCGTCCTGGCGCACGTGCGCCCCGACGCCCCCGTCGTGGCCCTGGTGCACGAGGACGAGATCCTCGACCGGGTCCCCCGTGAGCCCCACGACCGGACCGTCGGCACGGTCGCGACGCCCGACGGCTGGCGCCGCGTCGGCCCGGCGACGTCCGAGACCGCCGGGCCCGCCGCCGACGCGCCCGGCTGAGCGCCGGGCAGTCGCCGCGGCGCCCGGCCCGTCAGCCCTCGGGCGGGACGAGCGTCTGGCGGTCGACCGCGTCGGCCTGCACCGCGGCCGCCGAGAACGGCCACGGGAACTGCCGCCCCTGCGCCCACGCCTCCAGCTGGTCGTCGTAGTGCACGCTCGCCGGGTGGCCCGACGTGCCCGTGAGGTTCACCCAGGTCGAGGAGTCGAGGTCGCCCAGGTCGACGACCATGCGCATGGCCGGTGCGGACGTCACCGCGTACGAGCCGCTCGAGGCGTCCCAGCCCGTGGCGTCCACGAGCGACGCCCCACCGCCCACCCCCTGCGGGGCCGGGTTGACCAGCCGGCGCACCGCCGCGGGCGACCCGGCACCGCCGAGCAGAGGGTGCTCCGGCGCGGCCACGTGCAGCAGGCCCCACGCCCAGTCGTCGGTGCGGCCGCCGATCTGGGCCGTCAGCGCGTGGCGTGCGGAGACCATGGCCCGGGCCAGGACGTCGTCGCGGCCCTCGATCACCCCGGGGGTCGTCCGGTCGTCCCACCACGGCGACGTCGGGTTCTGCAGCATCGTGCGGACGACCTCGAGCCACCGGGAGTCGCCCGTCGGCGCGTGGCCCTCGGGCAGGTCGTCCGCGAACGTCAGCTCGAGGACCTCCGCCCACACCGCGGCGAAGTACATCGCGGCGGACGAGTCGGCCTCCATCGTCAGGTCCCACTCGCGCAGCAGGTCCTGGCCCGCGCGGTCGAACGCGTCCGGCACCTCGACCTCCAGGAGCGCGGGCAGGAGCGCCTCGGCGTACGGGCTGTACCGGTCGGTCTGCAGGTCCGCCGTGCTCGCCACGTCCACGGGCTGCCCCGCCGCGATGCGCGCGGCCAGCACGTCGCGGATCCGCTGGCTGCGGTAGCCGTAGTCCGCGTCGTCCATGAGGAACGGCCCCACGCCCGCCGGGGCCACCGCCTGGTTGGCGGCCACGACGAAACCCTCCGCCGGGTCCAGGACGCGCGGCAGCTCGGCGGGGTCGACCCACCCCTGCCAGTCGTAACGGGAGTCCCAGCCCGGGCGCGGCCACGTGCCGTCGGACGGGAACGGTCCCTCCACGGTCGCGCGCACGGGGATGCGCCCCGGCGCCTGGTAGCCGATGTGCCCGTCGGTGGTGGCGAAGACGATGTTCTGCGCCGGGACGTCGAACTTGGCGGCGGCCGCCGAGACGTCGTCGGCGTCCCGCGCCGTCATGAGCTCGAAGAACGCCTCGACGGTGCGGCCTGGCTCCAGCGCCGTCCACGCCAGGGACACGGCGAACCGGTTGCCCGGCGCGTCCTGCGGCAGCGGTCCGCGCGTGGCGTCGTCCACCGGCAGCACGTCGGAGATGATCGGGCCGTGCCGGGTGCTGCGGACCGCGTGCTCGACGTCGTCGCCACCGGCGACCTCGATCGTCTCCATCCGCACCTCGAGCGGCTCGTGCGTGCCGTCGACGCGGACGTCGTTGCGGTCGATCCGCTCCAGGAAGAAGTCGGTGACGTCGGCACCCATGTTGGTCAGGCCCCAGGCGAGCTCGCCGTTGTGCCCGATCACGACGCCCGGCAGCCCGGCGAAGGCGAAGCCCGTGACGTCGAACGGGCAGACGTCGTCGACCTCCGCGCAGCGCAGGCCCACCTGCGACAGGGTGCCCGGTGCCGAGAGCCCGAGGTGGGGGTCGTTGGCCAGGATCGGCTTGCCGGACGTGGTGTGCGCCCCGCCCACGACCCACGAGTTGGAGCCGACACCCTCGCCCTCGCCGACCAGGCGCGGCACCGCAGCCAGCGCACGGTCGGCGGACGCCAGGGCGGCCTGCAGGTCCGTACCGGTCAGGTCCGGGCCCAGGTCGACCCCGGCCGAGACCGTCGCCGCGTCGGCCGGCGCTGCCGCGTCGGCGGCACTGACGATCGGCAGGTTGCGGTCCTGCGGGTACGGGGGGAACAGCTCCTCGACGCGGGCCACGTCCGGCACGAACTGGTAGGTGCTCGCCCGCGACAGCTCACGGTCGTAGTTGGAGCGCAGGTCCCAGGCCAACGCCTTGAGCCACGCCAGCGAGTCGACCGGCTCCCACGGCTCGGGGGCCTGCTGCGGCACGCGCAGGCCCAGCACCGTGTACTCCATCGCGATCGAGCCCGGGTCCCGGTCCTGCAGGTAGGCGTTGACGCCGTCCGCGTAGGCCTGCAGGTGGTCCCGCGCCTCCTGCGAGAGCAGCCCCCACTCCTGCTCGGCCACGCGGCGCCACCCGAGCGTGCGCACCATCCGGTCGGCCGCCAGCGCGTCCTCGTCCTGACCCACCAGCTCCGACAGGCGCCCGGCCGTGACGTGCCGCCGGTAGTCCATCTCGAAGAACCGGTCCTGCGCGGACACGTAGCCCTGCGCCATGAACAGGTCGGCCGGTGTCTCGGCGACGATCGTGGGGACGCCGCGGGCGTCGCGCGTCACCTCGACCTCCGCACCCAGCCCGGGCAGCGTCTGCGAGCCCTGCGCGTCCGGCAGCGGACGCCGCAGGACGAGCGCGGTCACGAGCAGCGAGACGAGCAGCGCGAGCACGACGAGGACGGCGACGACGACCAGCGCGGTACGTCGGGGGCGGCGAGGGCGGGGCACGCTGGCAGGGTACCCGCGGCGGCGCTTGACGGTGGGTTACAGTTGGCACTCGGATCCTGAGAGTGCCAGCCGCCCCGGCGGCACGCGGCGGCATCCGGCGACACCCGCGTCGTGACCCGCGCGCCCACACGGCGCCGTGACGTCCCCGCCCGTGCACCGGCGCGCCCGTGCCCACCCGGCCACCGCAGGACCCGTGTCCGAGCACCGCCGGGGACGCCCGGCCGACGACCATCGGGAGCCACGTTGCCCACCTATGCCTACCGCTGCACGGCCTGCGACCACGCGTTCGAGGTCCAGCAGTCGTTCACCGACGACGCCCTGACGGTCTGCCCCGCGTGCGAGGGGCGCCTGCGCAAGGTCTTCTCCGCCGTCGGCGTCGTGTTCAAGGGGTCGGGCTTCTACCGCAACGACGCCCGCTCGTCGTCGTCCTCGTCCTCCTCGGGGCGGTCCTCGTCCTCGTCGACGACCACGTCGGACACGTCGTCCACGGCGGGCAGCACCCCCGCCGCGTCCGGCGGCGCGTCGAGCACGTCGACCTCGGCCTCGTCGTCGGGGTCCTCGTCCCCGAAGCCTGCGGCCGCACCGGCCGCGTCGGCCTGACGGACCCGGTTCCGGGGCGCGTCGGGGCGGTACGCCTCGTCGCACCGCCGGGCCGCGCCGGCTGCACCGCCGGGGGCGCGCTCCCCAGCCCGCTGCACCGGGCTGTGCCCCCAGCCGGACCGCGCAGCCGACCCCAGCCCGGCGACCGTCGACGGCGTCCACCGCCGCGGCGCCGGCAGCCCGAGAGCGACGGCGCCCGCTCCTAGCGTCGCGGCATGACCACCCTCCCCACGACGACCGGCGCGACACCACGGCCCCTGCCGAGCGCGCGGGCACCTGCCCGGCTGCGGGTCCGTGCGGTGCTCTGGCGGCTGCGCCTCCTGTGCGCGGCGGTCCTGCTCGGTGCGGCCGCGGGTGTGGTGGTCCACGCGCTACGTCCACCGCCCCCGGCGACGGTGCCGGTGGTCACGCTCGCGCACGACGTCCCGGCCGGCACGGTGCTCGCGCCGGGTGACCTCGTCGTCAGCGCGCTCCCGCCCGCCGCCGCACCCGTGAGCGCCCTGAGCAGCACCTCCGCGGCGGAGGGCAGGTCCACGGCCGTGGACCTGCCGGCCCGCACCCCGCTGGTGGCCACGATGCTCGTGGACGCCACCCTCACGGGGCCGACGGGCACCGTCGTGGTCGCGGTGCGGCTGGACGACCCCGCCGTGGCCGCCCTGCTCGAGCCCGGCCTGCGCCTCGACCTCGTCGCCGCCCGGCACGAGGGCGGCCCGGGCGAGACGGTCGCGCGGCGCGCACTGGTGCGCCCCGCGCCCCCGGGCGCGGACCTGCCCGACGGGCTGCTGGGGGGCGGGTCGGCGGACACCGGGCCGCCCGTCCTGGTCGCCGTCACCCCGGACGAGGCGGTCCGCATCGCGGAGACGTCCCTCTCGGCGCGGCTCGTGGCGGTGGTCGTGCCATGATCGATCGAGGACGTCAGGTCGGCTGTCGTCGGGCGGGGGGCTCGGATGTCGAACAACAGGCGTGACCGCGTGCGCGGAGCCGGTGACCGCATCAAGGCCGTGGGCGACAGACCGCAGGTCAAGGGCGTGGCGAAGGTGCTCGAGGGTTTCAAGGACTTCATCGCCCGCGGCAACGCGGTCGAGCTGGCCGTCGGCGTCGTGGTCGGCGCGGCCTTCACCGCCGTGGTGGCTGCCGTGCAGGACGCCCTCATCAGCCCGCTCATCGGGTGGATCTTCGGCAAGCCGAACCTCGAGAACCTCTGGAACATCGGGCCGTACACCTGGCGCACCCCGGACCCCGGCGAGGACCCGATCGCGGCGGTCCAGGTCGGCGTCATCCTCAACGCCCTGATCCAGTTCCTCATCACCGCGGCAGCGATCTACTTCCTCATCGTCCTGCCGCTCAACGCGCTCGCCGCACGCCGCAAGAAGGGTCAGGAGGACGAGCCTGCCGCCCCGGCGGAGGACATCCTGCTGCTCCAGGAGATCCGGGACCTGCTCTCGCAGCGACTCACCCCCGCGATCGCCAACGACCTCTCGCCCTCACCGGGCGACCCCGGGTCGACGACCCCGCCCCCGCCGGGCGCCGCGCCCCCGGGCGTCCCGCCCGCACCGTGAGCCGCGCCGCCGGCTGACGTGGTCCGGCCGGTCGGGCACCAGCGCCGGCGGGGCGGTCACCATCGGCAGGTGGGTCACCAGCGCGGGTAGGTCGACCCCTTCGCGGGCAGGTGGGTCACCAGCGCAGGCAGGTCGGTCGCCGGCGCCGGCAGGTCGGCCGCCGACGCCGGCAGCGGGTCACCAGTGCGGCGGCTTGTCGCGCTGCAGCCGGTCGTCGTTCGACGACGGCTCCTCGCGACCCCAGCCGCGGTCGCTGTCGTCGGCGGAGCGCGTCGCGCGCCACAGGTCGTCGGCACCGTCCGCCGGGATACCGGCGGACGTCGACGTCCGACGCGCGCCCGCCCCTGCCCCGGGCCCGTCGGGCGCCGCCGCCCCCGGAGGCGCGGCGGGTCGTCCTGCGGGGAGCGGCGGGTCGGGCGGTGCGGCCGGCAGCGTGGAACGCAGCACGGACTCGTCGGAGCCGACGGTCCCGGACGGCCGCACGGCGCGTCGGGGACGGCGACGGGCGGTGCTCATCCCCCGATCCTCCCACCGCCGGTCGGCACCCCACCCGCCCGGGCGCGCCGGACCGGCCTCTCGCGGGAGGGGTGCGGGGTCCCTCAGCCGGTGAACGCGCGGGTGACCGCGGACCGCACGGCCGAGTCCACGCGATGGCTCCGGCGCGTGATGCCGAGCTCGGCGCGCAAGGCGTCCGCGAGCTGCTCGCGGGTGCGCTCGACGCCGTCCGACCGCAGCCAGCGCACCAGGTCGTCGAGCTGGTCGTCGCTGTACGCGTTGATCGGCAGGCCCGCGCGCACGTCCGGGCGCGGTGCGGTCCGCACCGGCAGCGCGAGCTGCTCACCACCCGCCGGCGCGCCGCCGTCCCGCGCGACGGGCGCGGGCGCGGCGGGGACGGGGACGGGGACCGCGGCGACGGGCGCGGACCCGACGACCGGCATCACACCGGTCGGCGTGCGCACCACGGGCACCGCACCGGTCGCCGGCGGCACCACCGGCAGCGCACCGGTCGGCTCGCGCACCACGGGCACCGCACCCGTGGGGGTCCGCACCATCGGCACGGCACCGGTGGCCGGGTGGGTCACGTACGGGCGCACGGGGCGGCTCTCCTCGCCCTCACCTGCGCCGTCGTCGTCCCCGACGCGCTCGGGCACCCGGGCCGTCGGCGTGGACGCCGGGGCGGCGGACTCCGGGCGGCGGGCGACGAGCGCGGCGTGCACGGCGCGGCGGATCCGGTCGACCTCGCCCTGGGGGTCGAGGAACGCGGCGGCCGACCACACACGGACCACCGACCACCCGAGGCGCTCCAGCCGGTCCGCGACCAGGCGGTCGCGCACCCGCACGCTCGGCTCGCCGACGTACGCGTCGTCGTCCGTCAGCACCGCGACGAGCATCTCGTCGGGCAGGTCGGGGTGGCCGACGACGAGCGGGATCCGGGACCCTCCGGGCACGCCGTGGTCCACGTCCACGAGCAGCCCGTGGCGCCACAGCCGCTCGGCGAGGTCGAGCACCAGACGGTCGGGGTCGGCACCACCGACGGGCCGCTCCCCCGCACCGTGCGCGGCGCCCTGCGCGCCCCGCTCGGCGGCGAACCGCAGGAGGTCGGCCAGCAGCTGCGGCCCTGCGCCGCGCAGCCGGTCCGGGTCGAGGTCGTCGCCGCGGAAGCACGCCACCACGGTCAGCCGGTGACGGGTGGACCCCAGGGCGTCGAGCAGCAGACCCTCGCCGCCCGGCCGGCTGACCGGCCCGAACGTGTGCAGCACGCGGCGGTGCGGCGTGCGCCCCAGCCCGAGGGAGAGGATCACCGCGTCCCGGCGCAGGCCACCGACGTTGGCGACGTCGACGACGACGAACGGGTCCGCGCGGCCGGCGTCGAAGAACGCCGCGAGCGCGGGGTTGTCGCGGACCTCGCCCATGACGGTCTCCCGCACGGCGTCGGCGTGACGGGGCGTGAGCGTGACGACGGCCAGCGACTCGTCGGGGTGCTGCAGGACGTGCTCGACGACGAGCTCGAGGACGCGCTCGACCTCGGCCGAGGTCGAGTCCACCATGCTGGTGGCCGGGTCCGGCATGCCGGTGCCGTCGACGACCTCCAGCCCGACCAGCGGACGTGCGTCGGGCAGCGGCGTGGGCACCAGGACCCCCTCGTAGCCGTGCTCCACGAGGAACCGCGTGAGGTACGGGTCCCGGCGCGACGCGTCGGCGTGCAGCGCGACCGTCGGCAGGACCCCGGCCAGCTCGCGCACGGCGCTGCCGGACGCGCAGCGGGCGTCACCCACGACGACGACCTGACGGCCCCGCGCGATCGCGGGCAGCGCCGCCTCGACCGGCAGGTGCGCCGCCGCGTCCACGACGACGAGGTCGACCGTGCGGGACGCGGGCAGCACCTGCGAGACGAGCATCGGCCCGGCGACCAGCACCGGCCGCAGGCGTCGCGCCAGGTCGGGGTACCGCGTGACGGTGTCGCGCAGCGACGTCATGCGCTCCTCGACGAGCTCGGCGAACAGCCCCTCGGCCTGGTCGCGGTGCACCCGTACCGCCGACGCGATGCGGCCGAGCGCGGCGGCCAGCACGGGCGCCGTGCGGCTGACGACGTGCCGGCGGTCCAGCTGCGCGTAGCGCGCGGACAGCGCGCCGAGCGCCGCACCGTCGTACCCGGCCAGGGCGGGGTCGGCGGCCAGCACGTGCTCGAAGACGGTGCTCCACCACGCCAGGTCGAGCTCGGCGGGGGCCTGGGTGGGCTCGACGCGGCGGGCGGCGAGGTCATCGACCAGGTCCCCCAGGCCGGCGGCCCGCAGCCCGTGCAGCAGGTGGGTGCGCTCGGGCAGGGTCTCCAGCGCGGCGACACCGGACCGCAGCCGGTTGAGGCGCTCGCGCAGCGCGTCGAACGGTGTGCCGGCCAGGTCGCCGCCCAGCGGGGTCGTGGCGAGGACCTCCGCGAGTCCCTCGACGTCCTGCCGCACCGCACCGTGCTCGTCCTCGATGACCTCCAGGCTCTCCGGCAGGCGCGGCCAGCCGCCGGCCGGGCAGTGCGCCTGCCACACCTCGCGGCGCTCCTGGACCTCGATGAGGGCACCGTGCAGGTCGGCGACCGGCCGACCGGGGCGCACCATGTCCTTGGCCTGCTTGCGCAGGCGTCGGCGCAGCCAGAAGCCCATCGGCACGCCGTGCTCCTCGCGCCACTCCTTGGTGGCGGTCGCCGCGACGAGGTCGGCGGCGGTGCGCTCGAAGACCATCGGCTGGAAGACGTCGAGCGAGGCCCGCACGCCGTCGAGCATGCGCAGCTGCTCGGCCCACTGCTCCAGCGTGGTCGCACGGGTCAGACCGGTCTCGGCGGCCACCTGCGCGACGCGCCCGACCAGCAGCGGGAGCGTGACGTCGAGCAGCCTGTCGAGGCGGCGTCGCACCACCTGCGCGTCGGCCGCCGTGCGCACGTCCGCACCGAACCAGGGGGTGTCCTGCGGGCGCAGCGTGAACGCGCCGAGCTCACCGGCGCGCACCAGGTCCTGCGCGAGCCGGGTGCGTCGCTCGGGGTCCAGGGCGCGCGCGACGTCGGGGTGCAGGCGGACGGTCGTGGCGGGCGTGGGCCGGGTCGCCGTGAGCCGTGCCAGCTCCTGCAGGGCGTCGTACGCGGACGCCCCCCACGGGTCGCGCGGCGCGTGCAGCGCGTCGACGTACCCGCGCAGGCGCTCGCGGTGCTCGACCAGCGGGACCCGGACGGCCTGCACGGCGTCGGTGTCGACGACGGGCGGCTCGAGGGTCATGGCACCCAGCAGGCGGCGTGCGGCGGCGGTGCGCCACCCGGCGTGCGGCTCGACGTCGAGGGCGATCTCCCCCAGCCCGAGGCGACGCAGCCGGTCCACCAGGGCGACGGCGGCGCGACGGTGGCCCGGCACGTACAGGACGGTGCGCCCCTCGGCGGCGGCGTCGGCGACGACGGCGGCCAGCGTGCCGGTCACGTCGGAGCCCGTGGGTGCGTCGACGAAGACGTGCGCGCCGGTGGCGACGACGTCCAGCACGTGCTGCTGCGCGGGGTCCAGGTCCCCGACGCCGCGCTCGAGCGCGGGGTCCCGGTCCCCCACGACGGGCGCCGGCAGCGGCACGTCCAGCGCCTCGCGCGCCTCGGCGATCCCCGCCATCGCCCGCACGACGTCGTGCCGCTCGAGGGTCCCTGCCAGCTGGTCCAGGTCGTCGACGATGACCTGGCCCGGGTGGACGAAGGTGCCGACCACGACCCGCTCGACCAGCGAGAAGTCCTCCAGCACCGCCTCACCGAGGGAGGCGAGCCGCTGCAGCGCGCCGCGCGGGTCGAACCCGGAGCTGCTGAACGTGCCCCGGGCGACGGCGGCGGGGTCGAGCAGGGCGCCGTGGCCGCGCAGCGCGCGGGCCAGGACGGGGTTCACCTCGATGGACGGCTCGAGCTCGAGCTCGTAGTCGCCCTCACCGCTGCCGCGGGCACGCAGCCCGACGGGACGCAGCAGCACCGGTGCGCGCACCGTACGGACGGCCGGGTCGCGGGTCTCGCCGCCGCCCCGCGCGCCCTCCGGCCGGGGGTGGCGGGTGACGTGCGCGAGCGCGCCGACGTCGTCGGACCCGAGGTCGGCGCTGGAACGGTCGGTCCAGGTGGCGACGCCGATGGCCAGGGACGTCGAGGCGATCCCGTAGCGCTGCGTGTACCCGGCGGCGCGCGCGCTGACGGCACGCGCCCGCCGGCGGGCGCTGGACAGGGCACCGGGCTCGCGCACGAGGTTGGACAGGCGTGTGGGGCGTCCGGCGAAGAGCTGGGCCATGCCGGAGGGGTGGGCGGACGACAGGTCGAGGGCGGCGTCGCCGAGCTGGTCGACGTCGGCCAGCGTCGAGGCGCCGGCGGCCTCGACGAGCGCGGCACGCCACGTCGCGACGGCGCCCTCGAGCACCTCGGCGGGCGACGGCGGCTCCACGAGCGCCACCGGCGGGGCCTCGACCGCGTCGGTGCGCTCGGCCGTGGCGGCGTCACCCTCGGCGGGCACCGAGGTGCCGGCGGGGGTGCCGGGGGTACGGGCGGGAGCGGTCACCCTGGCACGGTAACCGCGGGGCGGCCCGATCCTCCGGCGGCCACGCCGGAACCGTCAGGGTTGCGCGGGGTTGCACCCGCACGGGTGGCGCGACCCCGCCGGGCCCCACGCGCCGGCCCTGCGCGCGACAGCCCGGAACGAGCGACGGGACGGGCCGCTGGGCCCGTCCCGTCACATCGAAGCTGAAGACGGTGCGCACCGCGCAGGGGGCAGGCGATACGCACCGTCGGGTTCAATGATGCGCCCTGGCGACCTCTTGGTCAACTGTCCAGGCCGGTGCCCGCGCGGGTGGGATCATCGAGGGGCAGGACGGCACGGGCGGGCCCGGCACGACCGAGTCAACGCCGGCAGCACACCCGACCAGGGGCGACATCACTCCTCCCCCGGTCGGTGACCACGATCGGGGGATGCATGACGAGGCAGCGGGGGCCTGCCGGGGCCACGGCCGTGTGGGCGGTCGCCGCGGTGGCCTACCTCGTCGCCGTTGTGCACCGCACGGCGCTGGGCGTGGCAGGGGTCGAGGCCATCGCCCGGTTCGACCTCGGGGCCACCGGGCTGGCCCTGTTCTCGGTGCTCCAGCTCGCCGTGTACGCCGGCCTGCAGATCCCCGCCGGGCGGCTGGTCGACCGGCTCGGCGCCCGCACCCTCATCACGGTGGGGTCCGCCGTCATGGCCGTCGGCCAGGGCGTGCTGGCGGTGGCCGACGACGTGCCCACGGCGCTGCTCGCCCGTGCCCTGATCGGCGGGGGCGACGCGGCCATCTTCATCAGTGCGTGCCGGCTCATCGCCGAACGCTTCGAGCCCCGCCGTGTCCCGGTGATGGTGCAGGTCACCGGCCTGGTCGGCCAGTCGGGGCAGATCGTGTCCGCCCTCGCCGTGGCGTGGGTCCTGCACACGTCCGGCTGGACGACGACCTTCGGCGTGCTCGCGGTCGCCGGCGCCGCCGTCACCGTGGCCGCGGCCGTGGGGATCGGCGCGCCGCCCCTGCGGCCGCCGGCACCCGCCGCCCGGGAGCGCTTCGTCCCCGCCGTGCGGCTCGCCGCCCAGCCCGCCGGTACCCGGTTGGGTTTCTGGTCCCACTTCCTCACGCCGTTCTCGTTCAACGTCGTGGCGATGCTGTGGGGCGTGCCGTTCTTCGTCACCGCCCAGGGCCGCACCCCGGCCGAGGCGAGCCTGCTGCTCACCGCGATGACGCTGTCCGCGATGGTGACGGGCCCGGTCGTCGGCCTGTTCACCGGGCGGCACCCGCTGCGGCGGTCGTGGGTGGTGCTGATGTCGGCGGGGGCCACGCTCGTCGCCTGGGTCACCGTGCTCGTCCCCGACACCCCCCGGCCGCTCGCCCAGCTGGTGGTCTTCGCGATCGTCCTCGGGGCCGGGGGCCCGGTGTCCCTCGTCGGCATCGACTACGCCCGCACGTTCACCCCGCCCGACCGGCTGGGCACGGCCACGGGGTTCGTCAACACCGGCGGCTTCGCCTCCACGATCATCGGGGTCCTGGCTGTCGGGGTCGTCCTCGAGCTGGTGTCACCCCCCGGGGTGAGCACGTACACGCTCGACGCGTACCGGGTGGCGTTCGCCGTGCTCGTCGTGCCGTGGGTCGCGGGCGTGCTCGGGGTGGTGCGCAGCCGGCGCCGCACCCGCGTCGCGCTCGCTCGGGCTGGCACGGTCGTCCCGCCGCTGCGCGAGGCGCTGCGCCGGCGCCGCACCCGCTGACACGCAGCGCTCCTCACGCCCGGCACTCCTCACCCCGACGCCGCTGCGGGCGTGACGGTGACGCACCACCGGGACGGGCGACGCGCGGGAGCCGTCGCGAGGGATAGGTTCGGCCGATGGACCCGGTGGATCCCGCGCTCGCCGGCGTGCGCGCCTACCTCAGCCACCTCGACGGGTGCGAGGTCGTCGTCCGGACGCTCTCCGGCCGCGAGTACACCGGTCCGCTGTCCTGCCTGCTGTCGGGGAACGTGGTGTTCGTCGGACCGTCCGGCGCCGCACCGTGCATCCGCATCGACGCGGTCGAGTCCGTGCTCCTGCTGCGCGGGCAGCCGGGTCGGTGACGCAGCGGGGCACCCGCGCCGCCGGCCCGGGGCACGGGAGGCCCCGGAGCCGGCGGCGCGAGCGCATCGGGTGGGATCGCTCCCGTCAGAACGCGATCTTGCAGCAGGGCGCCTGCACCTGCGACGAGGCGGTCGCCGCGGCCGGCACGCCGACCAGCCCGGCGAGGGCGACGACGGCGGTCAGGGTGGCGACGGTGAGCTTCTTCATGTGGAACTCCTTCGGGCTGGTGCGCCGGACCGTCCGGCACCCAGGCATCGTCCCGAGGAGGTGTCGCCGGTGCAATGACTCCGGGCATACCGTGGTAGACACGCCCAAGTCGCCCGTCACCCGGGCGTGTCGCAGCCGTGCGTGGCCCGCTGCGGCGGACGTGCGTCAGGGGCGGGGCGTCCCCACACCGGCGGCGTCGAGCGCCCGCCGGTAGGCCTCCGCGACGCGGACGCGGTCGTCGCCGGCCGCGCGCAGCCGGTCCCCCAGGCGCCGCCACGCGACCGCCGACGAGCGGCCCGCGGGCACGAGGTCCAGCCGGTCCTCCACCTGGCGGTACGTCTTGACGGCCGCGCTGCGGTCGCCCGACGCCAGCAGCGCGTCCCCCAACGCCTCCAGCGCGGGCGCGGCGTCGCGCCGCTGCCCGGAACCGAGCAGGTCGACCGCCCGCTGGGCCTGCTCGAGCGCCGCACCGTACCGACCCAGCAGGAGCAGGGCCCGGCAGCGGGTGGTGGCCGCACGCGCCAGCTCCACGGCCGACTCCGCGACCTCGAGCGCCGTCCCCGCCGCGTCCAGCTCCGCCAGCGCCTCGTGCGGCCGGGCGGGGGTCACGGTCAGGAGCAGGTCCGCCAGGTCGAGCCGCAGCCGCGGCACGTCCCGGTCGGCCTCCGCACCGCCGGCCAGTGCCAGCGCCGCGCCCAGGTGCCCGAGCGCGTCCTGCGCGTCACCGAGAGCGTCGTCGACGAACGCGAGGTTCCAGTGCACCGACCAGACGGCGCGCGCGGACCCGTGCACCAGGGCGCGCGCGAGCAGCTCGTTGCCCCGCACCCGCGCGTAGGTCGCGTCCCCCCGGGCGACGTACGCCCACACCAGCGTCGTCTCGAGCCGGAACAGCTCGTCGGTGCCGGCCGCCGTCCCGGCGAGCACGGCCAGCCGCTCCTCGCCCGCCCGCACGGCCCCGTGCACGTCACCCGCCTCGACGAGGGTCATCACCAGCCGCGTCGTCGCGTACGCGGCACGGCGGGGGCGGTGCCCGTCCACGAGCAGCCGCGCGGTGTCCACCAGGACCCGCGAGGCCCCCTCCAGGTCACCGAACAGGTCGAGGGCCTCGGCACGGGCCAGCAGCACGCGGGCGCCCTGGTCGACGTCGAGGGAGTCGAGGTCCACGTCCTGCAGCTCGGTGACGGCCTCCGCCGCGCGGCCGGCGCGCAGCAGCTGACGGGCGCGGACGACGGCCGCCTCGGACGCGCGGTACGCGGGTGAGCGCTCACCCTGCTCGAGGTACGTGGTGGTGACCCCCAGGGCGCGGGCCAGCCGCTCGAGGGCGCCGTCACCGGGCCCCCGGACGCCGCGCTCCAGGTGCGAGACGTAGCTGGGGTGCATCCTGGCCGCGCGGGCGAGGTCGGCCTGGGACAGGCCGGAGCGCTCACGGGCGTCGCGGATGCGTTCGCTGACTGGGTGCACGCCCTCACGATAGGGACCTGCCCCGCCGCACGGAAGGGGCGGGTGGACTCCCGTCACGACACCGGTGACACCCCCGGCGCGACGACGCGGACGCGGGCGGGACCGGTGCGGCGCAGCAGCACCTCGACCGCGCCCGCGTAGGCCAGGGTCGAGGCGGTCGACACGGCCAGCGCGAGCGGTCCGATGTCGACGACGTCCAGGTCCGCCAGCCCGAAGGCCCCGAGGGTGAACACCACGACGTTGTTGACCACGTGCGCCGCGGCCGCGGCCTCCAGGCCGCCGGTCCGCCAGACCAGCCAGCCCATCGTCAGCGCCCACACCGCGGTGTCCACCATGGCGAGCCCGACGTACGTGTGACCGAGGACGAACAGCGGGACCGGCAGCACCACCGCGAACGCGGGGTGCCGCAGCCACGTGCCGATCGTCTGCGCGAGGTACCCGCGGAACACGACCTCCTCCGCGACGCACTGCGCCGGCACCAGCAGCAGCACCAGCCCGGTCATCAGCCAGGACGACGCGTCGACGCGGGGCTGCCAGGTCACGCCCTGCGCCGCGTCCAGGAGCGCGGCACCGCCCTGCACGACCACCGTCAGCACGGCCGACGCGGCCAGGCACCGTCCCGCCCACCCCCAGCGCACACGACCTGCGACCGAGACGAGGAGCCCGACGGGACGCGCCCCGAGCAGGCGCGTGGCCACGAGCACCGCGGGGAGCATCGCGATGATGGAGAGCATCGCGAGCGTGAACGGCAGCGGCTGGGCCAGGTCGGCCACGTCCAGCTGCTCGAGCGCCTCGAGGCCGCCGGGGCCGGACGTCACCGCGGTCACCATCGTCAGGACACCGCCGGCCACGAGGATCCCGACGTACAGGCCGAGGCCGAGCAGCCCGACGAGCAGGGGCCGCCACCAGCGGGAGTCCGGGCTCGTCCGCTGCAGCCGGTGGTACGGGTAGGTGCCGGGGACCTCGTGGACGTCGTGGACGGTGTGGCTGCTCACCGGTCCATCGTCCGGCTCGCGGGCCGCGTCCGCGTCCGCCACGCGGTCGACGCCGGCGGCGCGCGGCTCCGTCCCGCGGCCGACGGCGGGCACGGCCGTGCCGGAAATGCCCTGCCCCGTCCCGGGCCGCGCGGCCTACGCTCCGGGGATGCTGGACGAGACGTGGGTCGAGCACCGCCGCAGCGGTGACCGTGAGGTGCTGGGCTGGGTGCGCCCGCAGGGCGACGGGTACGTGGCCGTCGACCGCCTGGGCCGCGACGTCACGGGACCGGTCGACTGGCTGGAGGCCGAGGCCGCGCTCGAGGAGCGCGGCCTGCACTGGCTTGGCGACCTGTGGCAGCTCACCCGCGCGGACGGCAGCGTCCGGCGCGTGCGCCTGGTCGAGGTCGGGGCGCACCGCGTCGTCGTCAAGGACGACGACATGAACGCCGTCGGCGAGGGCGTCGTCACGACCTACGAGCTGCCGTTCCCGGCGCCGTCGTCGCTGGCACCCTTCGTGGGCGACCGGCACACCCTCGACCCCGGCGACCTGCCGTGAGACGCGGGGTCAGGGGCGCGGGTCGTCCGCGCGACCGATCCGGACGACGACCCGGTCCGCCTAGCATCGCTGCGTGACCAGGACCGCCACACCCGACCCCGCGCCCGACGCGGGGCGGCGGGGCCGGGTGTGGGCGCGCACGTGGCGCCTCGTGCTCGGGGTCGGCATGGGCGTGGGCGCGGGCCTCCTCACCTACGCCGCGGCCTACATCACCTCCCTGGACGGTGCGTTCGGGCCCGTCGAGTACCGGCCGGGCACCGTCTTCTGGATGGTGCTGGACGCGGTCTGCCTGCTCGCCTGCGTCCCCTTGTACCTGCGCCGGTACCGGTCCCCGCTGCTGGTCACCGGCCTGCTCGTGATCGTCGGCTCGTTCTCGGTCCTCGCCTCGGGCCTCGTGCTCCTGGCGGTGGTGTCGCTCGCCACGCGGCGGCGCTGGTCGGAGATCCTGCCGGTGTACGCCCTGTGGCTCGGGGCGATGCTCGTCGGCGAGCGCGCGTTCAGCGCGTGGGTGGTCGTCGACGATGGCACCGCGGGAACCGACGAGCTGTGGACCGTCATCATGACCGCGGCGTTCGCCGCGCTCGTCGTCGTGACGGGCATGTTCATCGGGGGGCGGCGCGCGCTGGTGACGTCCCTGCGCGAGCAGGCGGCGATCGCGCGCCGTGAGGCGGACGCCCTCGACGACTCCGCCCGGGCGAGCGAGCGCAACCGCATCGCCCGCGAGATGCACGACGTGCTGGCGCACCGCCTGTCCCTGGTCGCGCTGCACTCGGGCGCCCTGGAGTACCGCACCGGCCTGGACCCGGAGCAGGTCCGGCAGACCGCTGCCGTCGTCCGGGAGAACGCGCACGAGGCCCTCGGTGAGCTGCGCGAGGTGCTCGGCCTCCTGCGCGAGCCGTCGCCCGCGGACGAGCAGTCACGGCCGCAGCCGACGTTCGCGCAGGTCCAGGAGCTCGTCGACGACGCACGCGCGGCCGGCTCGCCCGTGACCGTCGAGCTGGACCGCGTCGCGCACGACGACCTGGCGCGGCTGCCGGCGTCCACCAGCCGTCACCTGTACCGCGTCGTGCAGGAGACGCTGACCAACGCCCGCAAGCACGCGCCGGGCGCGCCGGTCCACGTCCGCGTCCACGGGGCGCCGGGCGAGCGCGTGGCGCTCGAGGTGAGCAACCCCGTGCCGCCCACGGCGCCCGCCACGCGGCTGCCGTCGTCCGGCTGGGGGCTGACGGGGCTGGCCGAGCGGCTGCGACTCACCGGGGGCGAGCTCGACGCGGGGGCACGCGCCGACGGCACGTTCACGGTCCGGGCGTGGCTGCCCTGGGCCGCGGCACCGGAGGAGGCCGCGTGACCGCGGCGCCACCGGACGTGGCACCACCCGAGGTGGCGCCGCTCCACGCGGCACCACGAGACGCACGCCCGCGGCACCTCGCGACGGGCTCGACGGAAGGACGGACGTGACGGCGACGGCGGAGCAGGCGGGGACCCGGTCGGAGCGGCAGACGGTGCGGGTCGTGCTCGTCGACGACGAGACGCTCGTGCGGGTGGGCCTGCGCCTCATCCTCGGGGCGGACCCCGCGATCGACGTGGTCGGCGAGGCCGGTGACGGCCTCGAGGCGATCGACGTGGTGCGACGCACGGCGCCCGACGTCGTGCTCATGGACATCCGGATGCCGCGGCTCGACGGGCTCGGCGCGACCGAGCGGCTGCTCACGGAGCAGCCGGACTCCCGGGTCGTCATCCTCACCACGTTCGACACGGACGAGATGGTGCTCGGCGCGCTGCGGCTGGGAGCCGCCGGGTTCCTGCTGAAGGACACCCCGCCGGCCGAGATCGTGCGGCACGTGCTCGACGCTGGTGCGGGGCGCACGACCCTGTCGCCGTCGGTCACCGACCGGCTCATCGCGTCGGTGACGCAGCGGCCGCGCGACGAGCGCCGCACCGCCGCTCGCGCGCGGCTCGACGCGCTGACCGAGCGCGAGCGGGACGTCGCGCGCGCGATCGGGCGAGGGCTGTCGAACGCCGAGATCGCCTCCGAGCTGTTCATCACGGTCGCGACCGTCAAGACCCACATCAGCCGCATCCTGGAGAAGATGCCGGCGGACAACCGCACGCACATCGCGATCTGCGTGCACGAGGCGGGCGACGTCTGACCGTGGACTCGCCGAGCACGGCCCGACGCGTCTGGGCCCACGCGTGGCGGCTGCTCGTCGCGATCGCCGTGAGCAGCCTCAACGGGCTGGTCGTCTACGGCCTCGTCCTGACGACCGGGCCGTACCCCGGCGGGCCGCTCGGGGAGATGTGGATGCTCGTCGACCTGGCGTGCCTGCTGCTGTGCGCCGTGGCGTACGTGGCCCGGCACCGTGCCCCGCGCCTGGTCACGAGCATCATCGTGGTCGCCGGGTCGTTCTCGCTGTTCTCGTCGTTCCTGGTGCTGTTCGCCGTGGTGTCCCTCGCCGCGCGACGCCGACGCCTGGAGACCGCGGCGGTCTGCGCGCTGTGGTTCGTCGCGTCGCTCGTCGGCCAGCGGGTCTTCCTCGCGTGGGTGCTGCCGGCCGGCGTCCTGCCCGACGACCTGCGCATCCTGGCGGCCGGGCAGGTGCTGAACACGGCCCTCGCCGTCGTGACCGGCATGTTCATCGGTGGCCGCCGCGCCCTGCTCGCGTCGCTGCGCGAGCAGGCCGCGATCGCCCGGCGCGAGGCGGACGCGCGCGGCGACGGGGCCCGCGCCGCCGAGCGCAACCGCATCGCCCACGAGATGCACGACGTGCTCGCCCACCGGCTGTCCCTCGTGGCGCTGCACGCCGGCGCGCTGGAGTACCGCGCGGAGCTCGACCCCGAGCAGGTGCGCGAGACCGCTGCCGTCGTCCGCCAGAGCGCGCACGAGGCGCTCGGGGAGCTGCGCGAGGTCCTGGGGCTGCTGCGCGACACCTCGGCCACCGACGAGCAGTCCCGGCCCCAACCGACGTTCGCGCAGGTCGGCGAGCTGATCGAGGGTGTCCGCGCGGCGGGGTCCCCCGTGACGTCCACGCTGGACCGCCTCGACGCGGACACGCTGGCGGAGCTGCCGGTGGCGACCAGCCGTCACCTCTACCGCGTCGCGCAGCAGGCCCTGGCGAACGCCCGCGCGCACGCGCCGGGCGCACCCGTGCACGTGCGGGTGCACGGCGCACCGGGCGGACGCGTCGTCCTGGAGGTCACCCACCCCGTGCCCGGGCCGGTGCCGACGACGCTGCCAGGCTCCGGCTGGGGGCTGACCGGGCTGGCCGAGCGGCTGCGCCTCGCCGGCGGGGAGCTCGACGCCGGGGTGCGGCCCGACGGCACCGTCCGCGTGCACGCCTGGCTGCCCTGGTCGGGGCCGACGGACGAGCGCGAGCCGTCGGGCGCCGCGGGCGACGGCGTGGACGGCACCCTCGACGTGGTGGCGTCACGCGCCTGACCGCGGGCGAGCGGGCGGGCCGGCACCGGCGCACGGACGGTCGCGCCCGTCGCGGACGACGGGCGCGACCGCGTGTCAGGACGTGGCGGGCGGCACCGTCTGGACGATGCCCACGACGGCCCACGCCGGCAGCTCGAGGTCGATCTCCAGGACGCCGTCGTCCGACGCGGTGAGCGTGCTGCGCAGCAGGTCGTCGGCCGCCGCCCGCAGCTGCGCGGTCTGCGGCAGGGTGAGGTTGATCGGCTCGCCCATCGCGTGCCACGCCTCGGCGACGTTGCCGTGCTCCCAGTCGAGCTGGACGACGTCGAACGTCGCGCCCGCGGGCAGCCCTGCGACGGTGTGCGTCACCCGGCGGCTCGTGCCCACCTCCGCCAGGCCGCGCGCAGCCGCGTAGCTGTTCTGCGCACGGACGGACCGGCCGCCCATCTCGTCGGGGTAGTGGAACAGGACGCCGGAGACGCGCCCGGTCGCGCCGTCCCGCGTCACGACGCCGTGCGGCAGCTCGGCCACGACCTCGTCGCCCAGCTGCGCGAGCATCCGGAACGCGTGGAACGTCGGCTTGTGCAGACCCTGCTCGTTGACGAGGCCGAACCCGCCGTGGAACGGGCCCAGACCGGCCCCGCCCTCCTCGAAGACGTCCGTGAACGTCCAGTACGAGATGGAGTCGGCGAGCGCCGCGCAGCGCAGGTAGGCGCGCGTGATGTACGTGGCGGCGAACAGGGCGTCGTGGCTGCGGTCACGGCTCGAGGGCGAGGTCGACCACTCGGTGATGTGGATCTCGGCACCCGCGTAGGGGCTGTCGGCGACGATGCGCTGCAGCAGCGTCAGGTCGTCGTAGGTGGCGTCGACGTACCGGCTGATCTCCTTGGCACCGCCGCTGGGCGTGGCCGCGTAGTCGGTCGGGTACAGGTGCGCGGTGAAGAAGTCCACGGGCAGGTCGCGCTCGTGGCACCAGGCGATGAACTCCTCGACCCACACGGGGCGCCAGTCGAGGGCGTCGGGGTCCTCCGCCAGGCCGGTGGCGATCGACTTGCTGCCGTCCTCGTACTCGCCGGCGTACCGGTCGTCGGGGACGAAGACGCTGGTGGACGGCCCGCCGACGAGCAGCCGCTCGTCGATCGCCTTGATGGCGCGCACGCTCGCCTCGTAGAGCTCGAAGTACTGCGTGCGGGTCCCGGTCCAGAACTTCGGGACGAGGTTGGGCTCGTTCCACACCTCGAACCGCCACTGCAGCACCTCGTCGATGCCGTAGCGCTCGATCCAGTGCCGCACCGTGGCGGCGACCAGGTCGGCCCAGCGCCCCATGTCGGTCGGCGGGCTGCAGTGCGCCTTCCACCAGAACAGGGTCTCGGTCTGCGTGGCCAGGTCGCGCGGCATGAAGCCGAGCTCGACGAAGGGCCTGGCGCCGGTCTCCAGGATGAAGTCGAAGACCTTGTCGACGTAGCTGAACGTGTGGACCGGCTCCGCGAGCGGCGTCGGCGGGCCGAAGCCGCCACCCCCGCCGTCGTTGCCGCGGTACACGAACATGTCGTCGTGGAAGAGCCCGTGGAAGCGCACGTAGCGGGCGCCGAGCACGTCGACCGCCTCACGGAAGTGCGCCTGCCAGTCGGCCCGCAGCGCCTCGTTGGCGCGACCCGCGCCGATGCACTGGTTCCAGACGTGGTGCAGCGGGCGGCCGCTGGGCGGGGCGCCGTCCACGGTGAGCGGGCGGGTGGTGTCGGACTGCGTCGGCGCGGCCATGCCGGCTCCTCGTCGAGATCGAAACAGTTTCGCCACCGGTCTGGTCGCGGCTGCGACTGTACGGGCGCAGTCCGAGCAGGTCAATATCGCGTGGCCTGGGGAATCGCGGCGCCCGACGGAGCGGGCGGACCGCCGAAACATTTTCGCCCAGGTGCGCCGACGACCCGCGTCACCCATGCTGACGGATGTTCCTGCCATGACCCGCACCGGGAGTGCCCATGACCTCCGCGACCCCCGCGCCGGCCGACGACGCCACCGGTGCCGCCGCCCACAAGGCTGACGCACCGAGCCCCGACGACCCCCGCAAGCCCGACTCCCCCACCGACCTGCACAAGCCGTCGTGGCTGTACGTGCTGCGGACCACGGTGCGGGAGTTCCTTGGTGACCAGTGCACGGACCTGGCCGCGGCGCTGACCTACTACGCCGTGCTGGCGATCGCCCCGGCCCTGCTGGCCGTCGTGTCCGTGCTGTCGCTGGTGGACGACCCCGACCAGGCGGTCCAGGGCATCGTCGACCTGGCGACCGACGCCGGGGCGGGCGAGCAGGTCGAAGGGCTGCGCCCGGTGCTCGAGCGCCTGACCGACGTGCCCGCGGCCGGGCTCGCTCTGCTCCTGGGCCTCGTCGTCGCGCTGTGGTCCGCGTCCGGGTACGTCGCCGCGTTCAGCCGCGGCATGAACCGCATCTACGAGGTCGACGAGGGTCGACCGGTCTGGAAGCTGCGCCCGGCCCTGCTGCTGCTCACCGCCGTCCTCGTCGTCATCGCGGTGCTGGTGGTCGCGCTGCTCGTGCTGTCCGGTCCGGTCGCGGAGGCCGTCGGCGAGGCCGTGGGCCTCAGCTCGACGGTCGTCACGGTGTGGCAGGTCGTCAAGTGGCCGATCGTGCTGCTCCTCGTGGTCCTGGCCGTCGGGCTGCTGTACCACCGGACGCCCAACGTGCGGCAGCCGCGCTTCCGCTGGATCACCGTCGGGGCGTTCATCGCGATCGTCGTGTGGGTGCTCGCGACCGCCGGTCTGGGCCTGTACGTCGCGAACTTCTCGAGCTACGACCAGACGTACGGCTCGCTCGCCGGCGTGATCGTGCTGCTGCTGTGGCTCTGGCTGACCAACCTGGCCCTGCTGTTCGGTGCCGAGCTGGACGCCGAGCTCGAGCGCGGCCGCGAGCTGCAGGCCGGCATCGCGGCCGAGCGCACCCTCCAGCTGCCCCCGCGCGACACCCGCGCCAGCGAGAAGCGTCAGGCGCGCCTCGAGAAGGACGTCGAGCGCGGGCGGGCCCTCCGGGAGGCCGCGGCACGGCGCACGGGGACCTCGCCTGCGGACGACGCGGGCACCGAGAGGCGCGGGCGCGACGGCGACCGGCGGACGGAGCACGGGTCCTGACGAGCCGCCGGGCGCGCGGACCGGCAGCGCGGACCGGCGGCGCACGCCGTCAGCGCGGACCGGCAGCGCACGCCGTCAGCGCAGCGGCGGCAGCACCTGGTCACCCGCGAGCGCACCCCGGAACGGGTCGCCGCGCTCCGCGACGCGCTCCAGGACGGTGCGGACGGTGAACGCGTCGGGGCGCAGCCACTCGGCGTCGAGCTCGTCCCACGTGATCGGCGCGGACACCGGCGCACCCGCCGCAGCCCGCGGGCTGTACGGCGCGACGAGCGTCTTGTTCACCGCGTTCTGCGTGTAGTCGAGGCGCGCCTGACCACCGCGCTCACGCACCTCCCAGCGCCAGCTCACCAGGTCGGGCACGACCTTGCCGACGGTGCGCGAGAGCCGCTCGACCCAGGCACGCGTCTCGTCGAACGACGGGCCGACGGTGACCGGCACCCACACCTGGATGCCGCGGCGCCCGGTGAGCTTGGGGAACGCCCGCACGCCGACGTGCTCGAACGCGTCGCGGTGCAGCCGGGCGAGCAGCACCAGGTCGTCCCAGGCGGTCGACGGGCCGGGATCCAGGTCCACCAGCGCGTACGTCGGCAGGTCGGGGGCCGACGTGCGCGACGTCCACGCGTGCCACTCCAGCGCCCCGAAGTTGGCGGCCCACACGAGCGCCGCGGCCTCGTCCACCACGAGGTAGGTGGTGGACTCCCCCGGGTCGACGTCGGGCCGGTCCCAGCGCGGCACCCAGTCCGGTGCGTGGTCCGGCAGCTGCTTGTGCCAGAACCCGGCGGTGGCGGCGCCCTGCGGGAAGCGGTGCATGTTGAGCGCGCGGCCCGCCAGGTACGGCAGGGCGACGGGCGCGATCCGCGCCGCGTAGCGCAGCAGCTCGCGCTTGGTCACCGGCGGCTCGTCGTCCCGGCCGGGGAACAGCTCCTTGTCGAGGTTCGTGACGCGCAGCCGCCGCCCGAAGACCTCCCACGTGCCCGACGCCCCGAGGTCGTCCAGCGCGGCGAGCTCGTCGTCGGACGGCCCGTCGACCTGCGGCGCCGCGGGATGCGTCTCGACCTCCGCCTCGGACGCCGGGACGCCCGAGCGCCACAGCCGGTCCGGGGCGGCGGCGACCTCGTCGTTGGTGCGTCCCGACACCACGGACGTCGGGTGGTCCTCCGCGTCCCAGCCGTCGACGGCGTGCTCGTCCTTCTTGTGGAGCATGAGCCACTGCTCCTTGCCGTCGCGGGCGCCGCCGTCGCGCCGGACCAGCAGGAACTTGCCGCGCAGCCGCTCGCCGTACAGCTCGGCGTGCAGCTGACCCCCGGCCACCTCCGCGGCCGGGTCGTCGCTCTTGTACGGCTCCCACGTGCCGCGGTCCCACACGATGACGTCGCCGCCGCCGTACTGCCCGTGCGGGATCACGCCCTCGAAGTCCTCGTACTCCAGGGGATGGTCCTCGACGTGCACGGCCATGCGACGCGCCGACGGGTCGAGCGTCGGCCCCTTGGGCACGGCCCAGCTGACGAGGACGCCGTCGATCTCGAACCGCACGTCGTAGTGCAGCCGGCGCGCGCGGTGCCGTTGCACGACGAAGCGGCGCCCGGTGCCCTCCACTCCCGCCGGGGGCGCGCCCGCGGGCTCGGCCGTGCGCGTGAAGTCGCGCATCGACCGGTAGGTGCCCAGCGCGTCGGGCGGATCCGGCGGCTCCGTGGTGGCGTCAGCCTTCCGTGGCGTCGGGGTCCTCCTCCGGCTCGAACGTGCTGGGCTCGTCGGTCGCGGTGCCGCCGACGCCGTCGTCGGACAGCTCGTCGGCGTCCGTGACGGGTCGGCCGTCGTCTGTCTCGCTCATGGGAGCCTCCTGCGTCGTCGGGCCTGCGTCCGCCCAGCGTGCGTCGGTGCCCGCCCACCCGCAACCAGAGCGGCCCGCGCCCCGGGCCCGGCCGACCGGCCGGGTGACGGCCCGCCCGGCACCGCTCGCCGACGTGCGCGACGCGCTCCCGACGGCGATGCTCGGTAGGCGCGGCGCCGGTGCCGCGCCACGTGACGCGAAGGAGCGACGCATGAGCGAGAACCCCGGACCCGCCTCCCCCGGCGCGCCGGCGCACGGCGACGAGCACCGCCGGACGCCCGCCGACACCGGTCCCGGCCCGGACCCGGCGGACGTCGACGGACCGTCGCGCCCCGCCGGTGCCGACGAGGCGGAGGACGCACCGGACGAGGGCTGACTCCCGCACCTGCGTGCGGGCGAGTGACCCGGCACGGCCCGGCGGGGGGGTGGGTCGGCGCGCGCGTCGTCCACCCCGCTCGGCGAGCGGGACGCGCGTCCAGCACGTACAAAGGACGAGGTGAGCACCCCCCTCGAGGACTACGCCCTGCTGTCCGACCTGCGCACGGGTCCCCTCGTGTCACGTGACGGCAGCATCGACTGGCTGTGCCTGCCGCGGTTCGACTCCCCCGCGGTGTTCTCCGCCGTCCTCGGCGGTCCCGACGACGGGCGCTGGAAGATGTCGGTGGTCGACGGGGAGGTCGTGGGGCGCCGCTACCTGCCGCAGACGTTCGTGCTCGAGACGACGTGGCGCAGCCCCACGGGCACGGCCCGCGTCACCGACTTCCTGCCCGTGTCGACGCAGCGGGACGACCTGGTGCGACGCGTCGAGTGCCTCGACGGCACGGTGGAGGTCGAGCACGACCTGCGGCTGCGCTTCGACTACGCGCGGGCCACCCCCTGGGTGCGGGTCGTGGACCACCACGGGCAGCCGGCGCTGACCTCCCTGGCGGGACCCGACGGCGTGCTGGTGACCGGCCCGCTGCTGGGGTGGAGCGACGACCACGGGGACGGGGTCGCGGACCCCGAGGCCGCGGTCGACCAGCCGGGGGCCTTCACCGCCGGCGACCGGCCCGGCGGGCTCCGGGCTCCCCGCCTCACCGGCCGGTTCCGCCTCGACGCGGGCGACGTGCGCGACTGGGACCTGGCCTGGTTCCCGTCGTACCACGAGCCCCCGGAGCCGATCGACGTGGACCGGGCCCTCGCCGAGACGCTGAGGTTCTGGACGGACTGGTCCTCCAAGGTGACGATCCGCACCAGCCGGGACCCCCTGGTGCTGCGCTCGATGCTCGTGCTGCGCGCCCTCACCCACGGGGACACCGGCGGGATGGTCGCCGCGCCCACCGCCTCGCTGCCGGAGGAGATCGGGGGTGAGCGCAACTGGGACTACCGCTACGTGTGGCTGCGCGACGCGGCGCTGACCATCGAGGTCGCCGTCGCGCACGGCCTCACGGAGGGCGCGTGCCTGTGGCGCGACTGGCTCCTGCGCGCGGTGGCGGGCGACGCGCACGACGTGCGGATCATGTACGGCGTCGGCGGGGAGCGTGAGCTCGACGAGAAGGTGCTCGACCACCTCGACGGCTACGAGGGGTCGCGCCCCGTGCGCATCGGCAACGGCGCCGCCGACCAGTACCAGGCGGACGTGGTGGGCGAGGTGATGATCGCGCTCGGGATGCTGCGCGACGCCGGCGTCGCGGACGACGAGTACACGTGGGGCCTGCAGAAGAGCCTCCTGCGGTTCGCCGAGGAGCACCTCGACCGCAAGGACCACGGCATCTGGGAGATGCGCGGCGAGCTGCACCACTTCACCCACGGCCGGGCGATGATGTGGGCCGCGTTCGACCAGGGCGTGCGGGCGGTGGAGCAGCACGGCCTCGACGGGCCGGTCGAGCGGTGGCGCGAGCTGCGCGAGCACCTGCGCGGGGAGATCGAGACCCGGGGCTTCGACGCGGCGCTCGACAGCTTCACGCAGACGTACGAGAACAGCGAGGTGGACGCCTCGCTGCTGCAGCTGCCCCACACCGGGTTCCTCGCGTACGACGACCCGCGCATGCTCGGGACCGTCGCCCGGATCGAGCGGGACCTGGTCGACGGGCACGGCCTGGTGCGTCGGTACCGCACGGACACCGGGATGGACGGCCTCGAGGGCGACGAGCACCCGTTCCTCATCTGCTGCTTCTGGCTGGTGGAGCAGTACGCCCGCAGCGGGCGGGTCGAGGACGCCCGGGTGCTGATGAAGCAGCTCGTCGGGTACGCGAACGACCTGGGCCTGCTCAGCGAGGAGTACGACCCGGGGGCGGGGCGGCTCGTCGGCAACTTCCCGCAGGCCTTCAGCCACATCGGGCTGATCCGCGCGGCCGACGCGCTCGCGGACGTGACCGACGACTGACGGCTGACGACCGACGGCTGACGACCGACGCCGTCGCAGGTCGGCCCCGCCCCGACGTGCGTGAGGCCCGCCGGGTCGGGATGCTCGACGGGAGCGACGGACGTGCCGTCGCCGGTGCGCAGGAGCCGCGATGAGCACGCCCCTGGAGGACTACGCGCTGCTGTCCGACCTGTGCACCGGTCCGCTGGTGTCCCGCCAGGGCAGCATCGACTGGCTGTGCCTGCCGCGCTACGACTCCCCGGCCGTCTTCTCGGCCCTGCTGGGTGGCCCCGACGACGGCCGCTGGCAGCTCTCCGTGGTCGACGGCGAGGTGGTCGAGCGTCGCTACATCCCGCACACCTTCGTCCTGGAGACGACGTGGCGGACCCCCACGGGCCGCGCGCGCGTCACGGACTTCCTGCCGCTGGTCACCGAGCGCGCCGACCTGGTGCGGCGCGTGCAGTGCCTGGAGGGGACCGTCGAGGTGGAGCACGACCTGCGTCTGCGGTTCGACTACGCGCGGGCCACGCCGTGGGTGCGCGTGGTCGACCGCGAGGGCTCACGTGCGCTGCTGTCGCTCGCCGGCCCGGACGGTCTGGTGCTCAACGGGCCGCTGCTGACCTGGGCGGACGACCACGCGACGGGCGCGTTCGACGCGCACGCCGAGGGCGGTGCCGGCGCACCCGCCCCGCGGCTGACGGGCCGGTTCCGCCTGGAGGCCAGGCAGAGCCTCGACTGGGACCTCACGATGTTCTCCTCGTACGAGGACGAGCCCCCGCCCGTGGCCGTCGACAACGCGCTCGCCGCGACCATCGAGTACTGGACCCAGTGGTCGGCGGCACGCCACGTGGACACCGCCTACAACCCCCAGGTGCTGCGCTCGATGCTCGTGCTGCGGGCCCTGACCCACGCGCGGACCGGTGGCGTCGTCGCGGCGCCCACCGCGTCGCTGCCCGAGAGCCTGGGCGGCAGCCGCAACTGGGACTACCGGTACGTGTGGCTGCGGGACGCGGCGCTCACCATCGAGGTCGCCGTCGCGCACGGTCGCGCGCACGCCGCGGTGCCGTGGCGCGACTGGCTGCTGCGCGCCGTCGCCGGCGACGCCGACCACATCCAGATCATGTACGGCGTGGGGGGTGAGCGGGAGCTCACCGAGAAGGTGCTCGGCCACCTCACCGGGTACGAGGGGTCGCGCCCGGTGCGGATCGGCAACGGCGCCGCGGACCAGTACCAGGCCGACGTGGTGGGCGAGGTGATGATCGCGCTGGCGCGGCTGCGTGACGCGGGCGCCGAGGAGGACGAGTGGTCCTGGGGGCTGCAGAAGGGCCTGCTGCGGTTCTGCGAGCGCAACCTCGACCGCAAGGACAACGGCATCTGGGAGATGCGCGGCGAGCTGCACCACTTCACGCACGGGCGCGTGATGATGTGGGCCGCGTTCGACCGGGGCATCCGGGCCGTCGAGCACCCGCACGGTCTGGACGGCCCCGTGGAGCGCTGGCGCGAGCTGCGTGACCGGCTGCGCGTCGAGATCGAGGAGCGCGGGTTCGACGCCGGGCTCGACAGCTTCACGCAGGTCTACGGCGGCACCCGCGTGGACGCGGCACTGCTGCAGCTGCCGCACACCGGGTTCGTCGCGCACGACGACCCGCGCATGCTCGGCACCGTCGCCCGCATCGAGTCCCAGCTGGTCGACGCGCACGGGCTGGTGCACCGCTACCGCACCGACAACGGCATGGACGGGCTCGCCGGGGACGAGCACCCGTTCCTCATCTGCAACTTCTGGCTCGTCGAGCAGTACGCGCTCTCCGGGCGGCTCGGCGAGGCGCGGGCGCTCATGGACCGGCTCGTCGGCTTCGCGAACGACGTCGGCCTGCTCAGCGAGGAGTACGACCCGGTCGAGGGGCGGCTCATCGGCAACTTCCCGCAGGCGTTCAGCCACATCGGGCTGATCCGCGCGGCGGACGCGATCGCCGCCGCGTCGCGCGGTCCGTCGGCGGGCTAGTTGTCGGCGGGCTGGTCGTCGGCGGCGACCACCGGGAGCGTCAGCCGGGACGGGTGCGCGGCGTCGTGCAGCACCCGCTGGTGCGCCGTCACGAAGTCCGCCTCGGCGACGCTCGCGGCCGGTGCGCCCGTGCCGGGGTTGCGGTCGAACCGCGGGAAGCTCGAGCTCGACACGTCCAGGCGGACCCGGTGCCCGGCGGCGAACTCGTGGCCCACGGCACCCAGCTCGACGACCAGCTCGTGCGGCTCGTCGGGGGTCAGCAGCGTGGGGTTCGTGGGGTCCTGCCGGCTGGCGCGCAGGATGCCGTCGACGAGGTTGAGCGCCGTGCCGTCGGGGTGGACGTCGACCAGCTTGGCCGTCCAGTCGGTGTCCGCGGCGCTGGTCGCCGCGTGCAGGGTGAGCCGCACCGTCCCGATCACGCGCAGCGGCGCCGGCAACGGGTCGCCCACGAACCGCAGCACGTCGGTGCGCCCGTCGAGCGGACGCTGGTCCACCGACCCGCACATGCCGGCCGCGTCGCCCTGCGGCAGCAGGGTGTTGCCGCCGAGGGTGGGGACGGGGTCGCGCGGGTCGAACACGTAGCGGCTGGGCGGCGTCCCGGCGGGAGCGGCCTCGGCGGCCAACGCACCCGGGTGCAGGTGCAGGTCGACGTCGCGGGCCGGCGGGGGCCACGTCGTGTGGTGCGTCCACACGTTCGCCCCGGTCACGAAGACCTGCACGAGGGCGTCGGGGACGGGGACGTCGTCGGAGGCGAGGTGCGCGGCGAGGAAGTCCAGGAGCATGGCGTCGAGGCCGATCGCACCACCGGCCGCCGACGGCCCGTGGTCGACGTCGCCCAGCGAGCGTCCCGCGGCGCCGTGGCTCCACGGCCCGATCACCAGCCGCGACCCGGGGTGCCGCGGCTCGCGGGCGAACTCCCGCAGCGAGAGGTCGCGGAACACGTCGTGCCAGCCGGCGACCACGAACGTCGGCAGGGCGGGGCGGTCCGGCAGCGCGTGCTGCTGCCAGTAGTCGTCGACGTGCGCGTGCTCGACCCAGTCCCGCCAGGCGGGGAACAGCTCGTCCAGCACCGGGATCCGTGTCAGCGGCGTCGTCGCGAACCCGGCGGGGAAGCTGCCCAGCAGCGCACCCCACGCCTCCTGCAGCGCGGTCACGTCCTCGCCCGCCGCCGCACGCCGTGCCAGCGGGACGCCCGCCATGGCCGCCGCCCAGCCGAGGGCCGACCCCAGGTTGAGCGCACCGCCGGTGTAGGTCAGCGACCACGGGTCGCTCGGCACGACACCGGTGACCATCGCGCGCAGCGCCGGCGGCGCCCCGCCCGCGGCGTACAGCTGCGTCTGCGCGACGTAGCTGCGGCCCGTCGTCGCGACGCGCCCGTTCGACCACTCCTGGTCCGCGCACCACGCGATCGTGTCGACACCGTCGCGCTCGTCGTCCACCCAGGGGTAGAACACACCGTCGGACGCACCGGTGCCGCGCAGGGCGACCATCACCAGGGCAAGCCCCCGCTCCGCGAGCCCCATGAGGTCCGTCTCGAAGCGCGCGTCCGCCAGCGGGTACGGGCTGCGCAGCAGCACCACGGGGACGGGCTCGTCGACCAGCGGCCGCACCACCACGGCCCGCAGCACCGTCCCGTCCCGCATCGGCACCGGGACGTCGTGGTCGGTCCGGGTGGACGGGCGCGAGGGCGTGCTCATGCCGGGCTCCTTCGGTGGCGGGGACGCCATCCTCCCGCGGCCGGAGCCCGGTGACGTGGGACGGCACGCCGGGTGCGCCGTTCACGACGGGTACGCCGTGCGCCTCGCGTGCGGGTCCCGCGGTGCCGATGTCATCCACATGACGGACGGTTCGAGCGGTTCCCAGTCGGTGGCTCACAAGGTCATGTCGCTGCGCTACGCGGGAACGTGCGACACGTGTGCGGTAAACCTCCCCGGTCGAACACGGGCCGCCTACGTCGCAGCGAGCCGTACGGTGCGCTGCCTCGACTGCCTGGGACAGGCTGCGGTGGCGGCTGCGGTTCGCGCGTCTCCGGCAGCGGGCAGCCCGAAGACACCCGGACACGGACCCGTGCAGGCTGCCGGGATGGCGCCTGTGGACCCGGGCACAGCGGGTTCGTCCGCCCGTCGCGAGTACGAGCGCCGAGCGGCCGGGCGCGAAGCACGCATCCGCGAGGCGCACCCTCGTCTCGGCGGGCTCATCCTGGCGCTCAGCGAGGAGCCGCAGAGCACGACGGCGTGGGCCCGAGGCGCTCGAGGGGAGGAGCTGCTGGGGGCACGGCTCGACACGTTGGCTGCTCAGCAGGTCAGGGTGCTTCACGACCGCCGCATCCCCCGGACGCGCGCCAACATCGACCACGTCGCGGTGGGGCCGACCGGTGTGCACGTGATCGATGCCAAGCGCTACACCGGGCGGCCCTCGCGGGAGGTGGAGGGTGGCCTGTTCCGGCCACGGGTCGAGAAGCTGGTCGTCGGTCGCCGCGACTGCACCCGCCTCGTCGACGGCGTTCTCCGCCAGGTCGACCTCGTGGTGTCAGCTCTCCGTGACCGCGGCCTCACCGAGGTCCCGGTGACCGGGACCCTCTGCTTCATCGAGGCGGACTGGCCGCTCGTCGGCGGAAGCTTCGTCATCAGGGACGTCGCGGTGGTGTGGCCGAAGAAGCTCGCCGAGCGACTGACGGCGCCCGGTTCGCTGGGCGAGACCGAGGTCGTCGCGGTGCACGAGGCGCTGGCGAAGGAGTTCCCACCGGCCTGACGACCCGATCCTCCCGCCCGGGCAACCCCACCCGGCCTCCCCCAGGCACACGAAAGGCAGGGGACCTGAGTCTCCCCTGCCGTACTCAGACTATGGCGCGGGCATGGGCTTGCCGCAAGACCCCCGTCGTCGCCCAGGATGGTCGACCGCAGCCCGGTGCGACCGTGAGCAGCCGGTGGGCCGAGCCGGGTGACCACTGGTCAGTTGGGGGCAGTGGCAGAGGGTTGAGGTGCTCCCACGTGACCACTGGTCGGTCGGGGACGGTGGCAGAGGGGCGACGTCCTCCCATGTGACCAGTGGCGGAGGGACGGTGGCAGCCGGCGACCGCACGGACGGGCGGGTCGCGGACATCCGAGGGGGACGTATGACGGACGTCGTCATCAGCGGCGGTGGGCCGACCGGCATGATGCTGGCCGCCGAGCTGCGCCTGCACGGTGCGGACGTGCTGGTGCTCGAGCGGGACGCCGAGCCGAGCCCGGCGGTGCGGTCGCTGGGCCTGCACCCACGGAGCATCGAGGTGCTGGACCAGCGCGGCCTGCTGGACCGGTTCCTGGCGCACGGGCAGCCGTACCCGCAGGCGGTGGGGCACCTGGCGGGGATCGACCGGCCGGCGCCGGCGGACCTCGACACCGCGCACCGCTACGTGCTCGGCATCCCCCAGCCGGTGACCGACCGGCTGCTGACGGAGCGGGCCCTCGAGCTCGGCGCCCGGGTGCGTCGCGGGTGCGAGGTCACGGGCGTCGAGCAGGACGACGAGGGCGTGACGGTCGCGCTCGCCGACGGGACACGGGAGCGCGCGGCGTGGCTGGTCGGGTGCGACGGCGGGCACAGCCTGGTGCGCCGGGCCGTCGGCATCGGGTTCCCGGGCGAGGCGGCGACCACCGAGTGGATCCTCGCCGAGGTGCAGGTGACCGCGCCGCCCGACGAGCTCGCCCGCGTCGTCGCCGCCGTCCGCGAGCGCCACCAGGGGTTCGGGGTCGGGCCCGCGGGTGACGGGCTGCACCGCGCGGTCGTCCCCGCGGCGGCGGTCGCCGAGGACCGCACCGTCCCGCCCACGCTCGACGAGCTGCGCACGCGGCTGCGGGCGTACGCGGGCACCGACTTCGGGGTGCACTCCCCCCGGTCGCTCACGCGGTTCGGTGACGCGACCCGCCTGGCCGACCGGTACCGGGTGGGCCGGGTCCTGATCGCCGGGGACGCGGCGCACGTGCACCCGCCGCTGGGCGGGCAGGGCCTCAACCTCGGCATCCAGGACGCGGTCAACCTGGGCTGGAAGCTCGCGGGGCAGGTCGCCGGCTGGGCACCGGACCGGCTCCTGGACACGTACGGCGACGAGCGGCGCCCGGTGGCCCAGGACGTCCTGACGCTGACGCGCGCCCAGAGCGAGCTGCTGCGCACCGAGCCCGGGCCGCAGGCGGTGCGCCGCCTGCTCACCGAGCTCATGGCACTGCCGGACGTGGGCCGCCTGCTGGCCGGGCGGGTCAGCGGGACCGGCATCCGGTACGACCTGGGCGACGGGCCACCGCTGCTGGGCCGTCGGCTGCGGGACGTCGCCCTGGGCCGCGGACGGCTGTACTCCCTCCTGCACGCGGGGCGCGGCCTGGTCCTGGACCCCGGCGGGACGCTGTCGGTGGGCGGGTGGGCGGACCGGGTCGACCACGTCGTCGACGCGACGGACGAGCTCGACCTGCCCGCCGTCCTGCTGCGCCCCGACGGCTACGTGGCCTGGCTCGGGGAGGACCAGGTGGGGCTCGTCGAGCACCTGGCGCGGTGGTTCGGCACGCCGACGCCCTGACTGCGCACCGACGGACACGCCCCGGGTGTCTGCCGGCCGTCCCCGAGATCGTCATGAGGGTGTGCGGCCACCCCGGCCCACGACGAGGATGACGACCAGACCGTCCGAGGAGGACGCCATGCGCTACACGATCCTGCTGCACTACCCCGAGATGACGGCCGAGCAGATGGGCGAGGACGCGTGGGCGGAGGGTGAGCGCGAGTTCAGCGCGTACGCGGCCACGCTGCAGGCCGCCGGGGCCCTGATCGGCGCGGAGGTGCTGCAGCCGTCGTCGAGCACGACCACGCTGCGCACCGTCGACGGCGTCCTGCAGGTGCAGGACGGACCGTTCGCGGACACCAAGGACCAGCTCGGCGGCACGTTCGTCGTCGACGTCCCCGACCTCGACGCGGCGATCGAGCTGGCCCGGCGTGCGCCGGGCGTCTCGTGGGGCGCGGTCGAGGTGCGCCCCGGCGCGCTGTACACGGTGGACGGCGTCTGGACGCCGAACGCGTGAGCGCCGCACGGGCGCGGGCGGCCGCCGAGCGTGCCGCCCGCGACTCGTACGGCCGGCTGGTCGCGCTGCTCGCGGCGCAGTCCGGGGACGTCGCCCTGGCGCAGGACGCCCTGGCCGACGCCTTCGAGCAGGCGCTCACGCGCTGGCCGGACGACGGCGTACCGCGCACCCCCGACGCCTGGCTGCTGACCGTGGCCCGCAACCGCATCCGTGACGTGTGGCGCTCCGCGGCGCACCGTCGCACCGCGCCGCTGCCCGACGACGCCCTCGCCGACCTGCCGGCGGACGACCCGCTCGCCGACGTCGACCCGGCCGCGATCCCCGACCGCCGCCTCGCGCTGCTGTTCGTCTGCGCGCACCCCGCCATCGCCGCCGACGTCCGCACACCGTTGATGCTGCAGACCGTGCTCGGGCTCGACTCGGCGCAGGTCGCCAGGGCGTTCGCCGTGACACCGGCCGCCATGCAGCAGCGCCTGGTGCGCGCCAAGCGCCGCATCACCCGGGCGCGCATCCCCTTCGTCGTCCCCGACCGGTCGGCCATGGCCGAGCGCCTGCCGCCGGTGCTGGAGGCCGTCTACGCGTGCGCTGCGGTCACCTGGCGGCAGGACGCCCGCGACCTCGCCGGCGAGGCCCAGCACCTGGCCGTGGTCCTGGCCGCGCTGCTCGACGACGAGCCCGAGGCGTGGGCGCTCGCGGCGCTGGTCACGCTGTCGCTCGCCCGGCGGCAGCCGCCGGGCGTCTTCGTCCCGCTCGACGAGCAGGACCCCACGACGTGGGACGCGGACCTGCTCACCGAGGGCGAGGCGCTGCTGCGGCGGGCGCAGCGGCCCGGTGTGCCCGGGCGGTTCCGCCTGGAGGCGGCGATCCAGGCGGTGCACGCCGACCGCCGTCGCACGGGCCGCACCGACTGGGCCGCGCTGCGCACCCTCTACACGGCCCTGGACGCGGTCGCGCCGAGCCTGGGCGGGCGGGTCGCGCTCGCGGCGGTCGTCGGGCGCGTCGACGGCCCGGACGCCGGGCTCACGGCGCTGCCGCCCGAGCCGTCGCCGGCGTTCCAGCCGTGGTGGGCGGCGCGCGCGGACCTGCTGGCCCGTGCCGGGCGCGAGGCGCAGGCCGCGGAGGCGTTCCGCCGGGCCGCCGAGCTCACCGACGACGCGGCGGTGCGTGCGTACCTCCTGGCGCGCGCCGGCGCAGGGTCGGGCGACGGCTGAGCCTCGGGCGTCGAGGGCCGTCCCGGCGCGCCGGGAACGCGCGCGTCGAGGATCGTGAGGGCATGGCACCCGACACCGCCCGCACCTGGCACCCGCGCACGTCCCCGCCCGGCGGTCGCACCGCCGAGGTGCCCGGCCCGGGGCAGGAGTCCGTCTGGGACTACCCGCGCCCGCCCGCGGTCGTGCCGAGCACGGAGCACGTCGTGGTGAGGCTCGGGACGACGGTCGTCGCGGACACCCGCCGCGCGCTGCGCGTGCTGGAGACCTCCCACCCGCCGACGTACTACCTGCCGCTGGCCGACGTGACGGCCGGCGCGCTGGAGCCCGTGCCGGGCGCGCAGTCGTTCTGCGAGTTCAAGGGCCGCGCCGGGTACGACGACGTCGTCGGCACGGACGCCGACGGGCGGCGCCTGGTCCGGCCGCGCGGCGCCTGGGGCTACCCGCACCCGGCGCGCGGCTACGAGGCGCTGGCCGACCACGTCGCGCTGTACCCCGCGGGGCTGGTCTGCACCGTCGACGGGGAGACCGTGCAGGCCCAGGAGGGGGACTTCTACGGCGGGTGGCGGACGAGCCGGGTGGTGGGTCCTTTCAAGGGCGGTGCGGGCACGCACGGGTGGTGAGCGTCGGCGGACGGCGCATCGGGCCCCGGACGAGGCCCCGGCTCAGGACACGGTGAGGACGGTGCCCGCCGGGACCTGGTCCCACAGCATGTCGAGGACCTCCTCGCTCACCCGGACGCAGCCGTTGGAGATGGCCCCCGTGCGGTCGAACGGGGTGGTGTGGATGGCGGTCGCCGAGGTCCCGGTCGCCGTGTCGTAGACGTCGATGGTCTCGCTCTGGCTGGACAGCAGCAGCACGCGCGGCGTGGAGGTGCCGGGCTGCTCCCACTGCGACCCGACGACGAACTGCGGGATCGCAGGCGTCGGCGTCGCCGGTGCACCCACCGCCGTCACGGGCACGGTGCGGGTCGTCGCGCCGTCGTCGATCGTCAGGGTCAGCGCCGCGAGGTCGAGGTGCAGGCGCCAGTCGGTGCCGGACGGCGTCGTGTCCTGCGCGCGGATCCAGGCGGTGCGCCCGTTGACCTGCGCGACGTCCTGGCTGGGCAGGGCGCTGCGCGTGGCGAGCATGACGCGCAGCCACCCGCCGCGCTGCTCGACCACGGGCAGCACCGTGGGCACGTCGAGCGTCACCGCGGGCACCGTCGCCACGGGGCTGCCGTTGATCGCGTCGTACCCGGCGGTGTCCCGCACGACCGTCGCGGTCTGCCAGGCGCCGAGCGCGGGGTCGTCGTTCCGCCGCTGCTCGAGGCCGTCCGTCCCGGGCAGGCCGGGCACGAGGTTGCGGGGCTCGGCGACGGGCAGCGTGGACAGGTCGGCTGCCGGGACGACCGGGGGCGGGGGGACCGCGGCCTTCACGACGTCGACGGGCGCGCGGACGACCACGGGCTCGGGTGCGGGCGGCTCGCTCGCGCAGCCCGCCGCCACAGCCGCTCCCAGCAGCGCGACCGCCACCGGTCGTGCCCATCCGCTCGCTCGCATGCCCCCATGGTGCGGGACGTCGGGCGGTCCGGACGACCCCGCCGCACCGCGCGGCGGACCGGGCTCCCGGATGCGGCATCTCCCCCGGGCGCCCAGCATCGGTGGAGGGCGACGAGACGGGGGACGGTCGGATGACGACGGTGGCGGACGCGATCGTGCGGCGGCTCGGCGAGTGGGGCGTGGAACGGATCTTCGGGTACGCCGGCGACGGCATCGACCCGTTGCTCGCCGCGCTGGCGCGGGCCGGTGGTGACATCGAGCTCGTCACGGCGCGGCACGAGGAGATGGCCGCGTTCATGGCGACCGGCCACGCCAAGTACTCGGGCGGCGTGGGCGTGTGCCTGGCGACGCAGGGACCCGGCGCGATCCACCTGCTCACCGGGCTCTACGACGCCAAGCTGGACCGCACGCCCGTGGTGGCGGTCGTGGGGCAGGTGGCGACCACCGCGCTGGGCACGGGGTACCTGCAGGAGGTCGACCTGCCGGTGCTGCTCAAGGACGTGTGCGCGCAGTACCTGCAGACCGTGACGACGCCCGAGCAGCTGCCCGCCGTGCTGGACGCCGCCCTGCGCACCGCGATCGCGACGTCGAGCCCGACGTGCGTGATCGTCCCGCACGACGTGCAGCAGGCCGTGGCCGCCGAGCCGGAGCAGTCGCACGGGGTGGTGCAGACGTCGCGCGCGGTCTCGCGGACCGTCGGTGTGCCCCCCGGCGACGACCTGGACCGCGCCGCGCAGGTGCTCGGCGCCGGCGAGCGGGTCGTGGTCCTCGCGGGCCGTGGCGCCCGCGGCGCGACCGACCAGGTGCTGGAGGTCGTCGAGCGCCTGGGTGCCGGCCTGGTCACGTCGCTGCTCGGCAAGCCCCTGTTCGACGAGGGCCTGCCGATGCACGCCGGGGTCATGGGGCACCTCGGGACCACCGCGTCCGCCGACCTGCTCGCCCGCTGCGACACCCTGCTGATCGTCGGCAGCAGCGACCCGTGGACGGAGTTCTACCCGCCGCTCGGGCAGGCGCGGACGGTCCAGGTCGACGTGGCCGCGCGCAACCTCGGCGCCAAGTACCCGGTCGAGGCACCGCTGGCGGGGGATGCCGCCGCGACGCTCGACGCGCTCCTCCCCCGGCTGCCGCAGCGCTCGGGTCCGTGGCGCGACGAGGTCACCGCGGCCGTCGCGTCGTGGCGGCGCATCGCCGCCGAGCGCGTCGCCGCACCCGCCGAGCCGCTCAACCCCCAGCTGCTGCTGCACGAGCTGTCCGCGCACCTCCCCGCCGACGCCCAGGTGTCCGTCGACGTCGGGTCGATCACCTACTGGTACGCCCGTCACCTGCGGCTGCCGCCCGGCGTGCCGGCGCACCTGTCGAGCACCCTGGCCTCGATGGGCTCGGCCCTGCCGTACGGGATCGCCGCCAAGCTGCTGCACCCCGAGCGGCCCGTCGTCGCGCTGGCCGGGGACGGCGCCATGCTGATGAACGGCATCAACGAGCTGGTCACCGTCGCCGCCCGCTGGCGCGACTGGGCCGACCCGCGGTTCGTCGTGCTCGTGCTGGACAACGGGGACCTGGCGGAGGTCACGTGGGAGCAGCGCGAGATGGAGGGCGACCCGCGCTTCGACGTCTCGCAGGACGTGCCGTCGTTCCCGTACGCGGACTACGCCGAGCTGCTCGGGCTGGCCGCCGTCCGGGTGGACGACCCGGCGGACGTCGCCGACGCGTGGCGCACGGCGCTGGCGGCGGACCGGCCGTGCGTCGTGCAGGCCGTGGTCGACCGGGACACCCCGCTGCTGCCGCCACGCGCGCCCGCCGCGCAGGTCGAGCGGATGCGGCGCGGCCTGAGCCAGGAGCCGGTGCCGGACAACGCGCTGCGGCAGCTGCAGGCGCAGCGGTCCGGCGAGCGCGCCGACGACCCGGCGGGCCTGTCCGCGGAGCACGAGGGCTGACGACAGGGCCGGGCGGGCCGGGCGGGCCGGGCCACGGGACCCGCGACCGACGGGCCGTGCGGAAGGAGCGCGCTACCGCCGTCGGGCGCCCGGGACGCCGACCGTCCCGACCCCCGGCAGGTCACCGAAGCGCGCCCGGAGGTCGTACGAGGCGACCGCCCGCCCGTCCTCGGCGGCGTGCGCGGCGATGATCAGGTCGTGCGCACCGCGCGGCTCCCCTGTCCGCCGCACGTGCGCGATGAGGCGGGCGTGCTCGACCGCCGTGCGCTCGGTGTAGTCGAGGACCGTGACCGCCGACGTGATCGCGGCCAGGACGCGGGCGCGATCGGCGGCGCGTGCGGCCGTGTCGGCGAGCTCGATGCCGGTCCGGAACGCGGCCACCGTGACCGCGGCGATCGCGAGGTCGTCGTCGTCGAGGGACGCCCGGTCGACCGTCCCGCGCTCGTAGGCGATGAGGGTGCTCGTGTCGAGGATCAGTCGGCGCGCCACGGGTCGCTCTCGTCCGGCACGAGCGGCGTGGTCGCCGCGGTGACGTCGCTCTCGAAGTCGTCGTCCAGGCGCGGCACCCCGTCGAGCGCGTCGCGCAGCGCCCGCGGCGCGGCGCGCGAGGACCGGGCGCCGCGTCCTCCGCAGCCGACTGCCGCTCACCCCGACGCTGCTGGCGTCGCCCCGTCCTGAGATGAGAGCGCGGTGGACACGAGCGCTGGGCCCGTCGAGCGAACCCTGCGACGCGGCTACTGTCGCCAGCACGCCGGCAGGGTCCGCGCGGCGGCCCCGGCGTCGACCTCGTAGACGATCTCGCGGCCGTCCTCCTCGTCCCACTGCTCGCCCACCTCGGTGAACCCGTACTGGACGACCAGGTCGTGGGACGCCGTGTTGTCGGGGGTGATGGTGACCCGCACCGTGCGGACGGCGGGTTCGTCGCGGGCGCGGCGCAGCAGGGACTCCAGGGCCGCGCGGGCGTAGCCACGGCGCCGGTGGTCGGGGTCGACCGCGTAGCCGATCTCCACCATGCCGTCGGCATCGGGCGGCCCGTGGTAGCCCGCACGGCCGACCGCCCGACGCCGGGCCTCGTCCCAGATGACGCCGGTGACCCAGGCCGGGCTGGTGGGGTCCCGGTGAGCCTGCTCGCTGCGCATCCTCCAGACGCTGCGCCACTCGGGCCCGGCGAAGCACGCGGTGAGAGGGACAGGGCTGCAGGCGTTGGCCCGGGCGAGGTCACCGGCGGCGAGTGCGTCGAACGTCGGGCCGTTCAGCTGGACGATGCGGATGCGCGGGCCCGGGCCGCCGGGCGCGGCCTCGGGCGGGGTCTGCTCGGTGGGCACCCGGCATGGTCCCAGACCGGCGCCACCCCGGCCCGAGGACGGCACGGCGGGGCGGGGCCGACACGAGCGATCGTCCGCACAGCCTTCTCCGGAGGACGCCCTTGTCGAAGGATCGTTCACCAGCCTTCACGAGCGGACCGGCGAGGTGAAGGATGACGGAGGGCGCCGCGCTGTCCGACCACCTCTTCGCGCAACCCCTGGTCACGGCGGACACGTCGCACGGTTCCTGGAGATCTCCGGCCGCGGAGCCCGCAACGCGATCGAGGTCCTGGAGGCCGCGGGCGTCCTGCAGGCTCCGTCGCCCGGGCGGCGCGGCCGCGTGTGGCAGGCGACCGAGGTGCTGGCGGCGGTGGACGCGTTCGCGGAAACGCGCGGGCCGACGGCGCGCAGCACGCTGAGGCCCCGCCGGTCGCGGTGTCGCTGAACGCGACGGGCGCCGTCAGCGGGCCATGCGGTACTCCGCCACCAGCGGGCACTGGAACGGGTCGCGCGCGGCCAGGCCCACCTCGTTGAGGTACCGCACGACGATCCGGTAGGACTCGCCCAGGGTGGTCTGCGTGTAGGTGATGCCGCGCGACTCGCAGAACTCCTGCACGATCGGGCGCGCCTCGCGCAGCGCCGGGCTGGGCATGCTGGGGAAGAGGTGGTGCTCGACCTGGTGGTTCAGGCCGCCCATGAACCAGTCGACCAGCCGCCCGCCGGTGATGTTGCGGCTGAGCAGCACCTGGCGGCGCAGGAAGTCCATCTTGGCCGACGCCGGCACCACGGGCATGCCCTTGTGGTTGGGCGCGAACGACGCCCCCATGTAGACGCCGAACAGGCCGAGCTGCACGCCGAGGAAGGCCAGCGCCATGCCGACCGGCAGGACCCAGAACACCAGGGCGAGGTAGCCACCCAGGCGGATCGTGACGAACGCGATCTCCACGGCCCGGCGCTTGACGGGGCCGCGCCCGAAGATCGTCTTGATCCCCGACGCGTGCAGGTTGATGCCCTCCAGCAGCAGCAGCGGGAAGAAGAACCACCCCTGGCGCTGCGCGAACCACCCCTTGAACCCGGTGCGGGTCTGCTCGAGGTTCTCGGTGGTGAAGACGAGGACGCCGGGCTGGATGTCGCCGTCCGCGCCGACGGTGTTGGGCTTGGCGTGGTGCCGGCCGTGCTTGTGGTTCCACCAGCCGTAGCTCATGCCCGCGTAGAGGTTCGCCAGGACGAGGCTGGCCCAGTCGTTCCAGCGGCTCGAGGCGAAGATCTGCTTGTGGGCGGCGTCGTGCCCCAGGAACATCACCTGGCCCAGCACCACCGCCAGGACCGCGGCGGTCACCATCTGCCACCACGACGGGCCGATCAGCACGAACGCCACGCCGATGCCGACCAGCGCGAGGGTGAGAACGGCGAACCGGGTCCAGTAGTACGCGTGCCGCCGCCGCATCAGGCCCATCTCCCGGATCACGCGCGCGAGCTCGGTGAAGTCGCTGACGTGCCGCTCACGAGGTGACGCGGGCCCCGTCACCTCCGCCGGTCGGTCGTCGGACGGAGAGCTGTGGGTGGCGGTGGTCAACGGGGCACCTCGGCTTCGGGGGGCGTGACACAAAAGACGCGCAGGGGACGCGTGCGGTAGCCCAGCACAACCTGCTGCCCGTTTCCAGTCGAACCGGAAAAGTTCGGGCGCGTGTTGCGGAAGCGGCACCACATTTGGGTGACGTCGAAGGGGCGTCGGCGGCGATGCCGCGGGCCATCCTGCGCCTGTCCGCGCTACCGGTCGCGCCGCAGCACGAAGACGTACGGGAGCGCCGATCCGCGCAGGTCCATGACCCCCAGCACGGTGCGGTCGTCGACGCGCCGGAACGCGTCGATGATCGGCAGCCGGTCGTAGACCATCGCCGCCGACGGCACCCCGCGGTAGGCGACGGTGCGCAGGCGCGCCTGCGGGCGGGTGGTCGTCAGCAGCGGGCGCAGGACGGCGAACGCCCGCGCGGCGACAGCGGGCGGCACGACGGGCGCCAGACGCAGGGCGGGGCCCAGCGGAAGGAGCGTGGGCGTGATCGCGACGAGTCGGCCGCGCGCGCCGCGGAACACCAGCGGGTGGACGTCGTCGGGCGCGTCCATGCGCTTGCCGTACCAGCCGAGCGCCTCCAGCAGCCCGTCGAACGGGTGCGCCGTGGGGATGCCGCGCCCGGCCCAGCGGCCCAGCATCTCGTCGACGTCGAGCGGGGGCAGGGCGTCGAAGAGCGCGAGGGCGGCGACGGTGGTCGTGCCGGGCTCGAGCGCGGCGAGCCGGGCCGCGGACGTCCCGCCGTCGCTGCTCGTCATCGAACCTCCAGTGCCGGCGGGCTACCGGGAGCCCGCGGCGAGCGAGGGGTCCGTCAGGGCGTCGCGCACGGCCAGGCAGGGGTCGAGCGCCGGCTGCGCGCCGTGGACGGTCGCGGCGAGCTCGCCGGCGCGCTGCGTGAACTCGCGTCGCGCGTCGTCGGGCACACCGTCGAACACCGCGTCCTCGGCCGCGCGGACCTTGCCCTCGAGGTCGGCGAGCGTGGCCCGGCCGTGCGGGGTCAGCGCGATGCGCCGGACCCGGCGGTCGGTGGGGTCCATGCGCCGCTCGACCAGGCCGGCCTGCTCGAGCGCGTCGATGACGTACGGCATCACGGTCTTGTCGATGCGCAGGTGCTTGGCCAGCCCGCTCTGGGTCGGCGGCTCGTGGTGCCCGACCACGGAGAGGATCTGGTAGCCGCGCGTGCCGTGGGGCACACCGGCGACCGCCTCCTCGACCAGCTCGGTCCACCGGCGCAGGATCACGCCGAGGCACCACCCGAGGTCCGCGCCGGGCGCCGCCGCCGCGAGGGCGTCCGGACCCTCGTCGCGCCGCCGGTCGTCCATGCGTCGATCGTACGCGTCCGCGGGGCGATCCCGCGGACCCTCATACAGATGGTCGAACATCTCATATGTTGAGCAATCTGCTGGGTAGACAGGTGGAACGGCCGATCCGCGCCGACCCACATCCCCGACACCCCGGCGTCCTCAAGAACGCCCTCGACCGGGCGGTGCGCCCGTACGGCGCGGGGACGGCACGCCGGCACCGTCACACGGTGCCGTCGGCCGCCCACGCGTCGGTGAGCAGCGAGACCAGCGCGTCGAGCTGCACGTCGGTCGACGACTCCGTGTCCTCGCCCGCACCGTCCAGCGCCCGGGCGGCCAGACCGGACTTGGAGTCGATGAGCTCGGCGATCTTGGCGTCGATGGTCTGGGCGGCGATGATCCGCCAGGCCGTCACCGGGTCGCCCTGGCCGATGCGGTGGACCCGGTCGATCGCCTGCGTCTGCTCGGCGTCCGTCCAGGACAGCTCGGCCAGCACCAGGTTCGACGCGACCTGCAGATTCAGGCCCACGCCCGCGGCCATGAGGGAGCACACGGCGATCTGCACGTCGGGGTCCTCGACGAACGCGGTGACGTTCTTCTCGCGCACCCGCGGGGTCTGGTCGCCCCGGATCGAGGCGAACCGGATGCCGCGCTCGGCGAACGTCTGCTCGGCGGCGTCCATGACGTCGACGTGCTTGGCGAAGAAGACGACCTTGCCGACGTTGCGGGCCAGCTGCGCGGCGTAGTCCGCGGCGGGTCCGGCCTTGGCCTGGCCGATGCGCCGCACCATCGTGAAGACGTTCTCGCCCTTGGCCTTCGAGCTGGAGTCCTTGAGCTCGGCCGCGGCGACGCGGCGCGCCAGGTCCAGGTCCAGCCCGTCGACGGACGGGTCGCCGGTGCGAGCCTCCAGCGCGGCCCGGTACCGGCTGAGGAGCCGCTGCGCCAGCGCCGCCTCGGCCGCGCGGATCGAGCGCCCCGTGGCGCCGTCGAGCTCGACCGGCAGGTCGGCCACGCGGCGGGCGGGGATGTCGGCGGCGACGTCGACCTTGCGGCGGCGCACGATGCCCATGTCGATGACGGCGTTGCGCGCGGCGGTGTAGAAGCCGGGGTCGGCGGGCGTCAGGCCCGTCTCCTCCAGCGCGGTCATGAGCCGGCCGAGCGGCTTGGTGTCGTCGATCCAGCCGAGGAACTGCCAGATCGCGCGGAAGTCCTCGATGTCGTTGATCAGCGGCGTGCCGGTCAGCGCCATGAGCAGCGGGCGCCCCGCGCGGGTGCGGATGCGCTCGGAGAGCGCGAGCACGTGCTGCGAGCGCTGCGACGTCTTGTTCTTGATGAAGTGCGCCTCGTCGACGACCATCCCGCGGAAGCCGAAGTCGCCGAGCCAGCCGACGTGCCGGTCGAGGATGTCGTAGTTGACGATCACGACGTCCGCGAACGCGTCGACCTGCTCACCGTCGCCGTGCACGACCGTGGCCTGCCGGAACGGCGTCCACAGCCCGACCTCGCGCGCCCAGTTGGTCTTGACGACGTTGGGCGCCACGACGAGCAGCGGGTAGGCGTCCGCGGCCTGCGCGGCCAGCAGCGCCTGGGCGGTCTTGCCCAGGCCGGGCTCGTCGGCGAGCAGGAACGTGCGGTGGCCGGCGGCCGTCGCCGCGACGACCTGCGCCTGGTGCGGCATGAGCTCGCGACCGGCGGGCACGGGCACCACCCGGGGCGTCGGCAGCGGCATGCAGGCGGGCGCCCCCGTGGCGGCGTACTCGAAGGACCGGAACAGCGGCTCGAGCAGCTCCCAGCCGGCCAGCCGCCGGGGCTGCGCGGCCCGGCGCTCGGCGGCGGCCTCGAAGTCCGGTGCGAGGAACGGGTTGGCGAGCTGACGCGAGCGCACCGACTGCGGCACCACGCGGTTCTCGGGGACGACGACGGGCGCCGTCGGGGCGGCGGGGGTGGGCTCCTCGGCGGGCGGCTCCATGCCGGCCTCGCGCATCACGGTCGCCTTGTAGGCGTGCGCGGCGTCGGACAGCCGGGCGTCGTCGGCGAGCAGCGCGAGCAGGGACGTGTCGCGGGCGGCGGTGCGGGCGAGCATCGTCGCGATGTCGTCGAGCCGCTTGAGCTGCTGGGTGCGGCGGGACTGGCCGAGCTGGTCGTCCGCCATGAGGCGTGCGCGCTCCTCGCGGACCAGCAGCGCGACGACCTGGAACTTGGTCCGGACGGACGGGCGGATGGGTGTGCGCTGCACGGCGCGGTCGACCTCGCGGGCGACCTCGGCGAGCACCGGGACGAGCCCGCGCTCGACGGCGCGCGGCGCCTTGCGGCGCTGGACCCCGGTGCCCGCTCGCGAGCCTGCGGTGCCCGCGCGCGAGCCTCCGGACCGACGTCGGCCTGCTCCTGCCACATCTCCTCCTTCGCACGTCCGCACCCGCGACCACGGCACAGCACCGGCGACCACGCCGCGACGGGTCGTGCGCCGGTGACCGGTCCGGCACGCGGCAGCCCGGGCCGGGGCACCCACCTCGGGCGCCGGGTCGCCGGACACCTGCGTGGAGCACCGGGGCGGGGTGGGGCCCCGCGTCATCGCCGTTCCGAGGATCGCTCGCCGACGTCGCCGTGCGGTGACCGAGGGGCTCGCCGTGCACCTGGCGGTGTCCGGTCGGGGCGGCGGCTCACGGGGACCGGAGCCGCGCCTCCTCCTCAGGGTACGCGCACGGCGACCGCCGGGACGGGACCACCGGCCGGTGACGCAGAGCACGGTTGGGTCACGATCCGGGCGGCGGGGCGGTCCGACACCGGGCGGCGGGACGGGTAGGACGCACGGCGGGAGCCGGTCGCGGCGGCGGCGGACACGGCGAGGCCCCCGCAGGCGCACCGGCTGCCGCCGGTGACCTGCGGGGGCCTCGTCGGCTCAGCGGTGCGGGCCGTGCGGCGGCTTCGGCGCCTTCGGCGGCTTCGGTCCCTTCGGCCCCTTCGGCTCGAGCGCCGCGATCGCGTCGAGCAGCGCGGCGGTCGCCTCGTCGACCTTGGCCTGCGGGGCGCCCTTGGCGAGGACGGACGTGGCCTTGCCCAGCGCCTTGCGCACGGCACCGACGCTCTTGCCGGTGTACGTGTGGCCGCGCAGGTCGAGCACCTCGGCCTGGTCGACCGCCTCCTGCAGCTTCGAGGTGTCGCCGAGGTGCCCGCGGATCCCGAGCCACCGCTCCGGGTCGGCCACCGCGACCGCGGCGAGCTTCTCCGAGAAGTCGCTGTTGAGGATCAGCGGGTTGTGGGTGGAGCGCCAGCTCAGCTGGTCGTTCAGCCCCCAGAACGTCACGCGGTCGATGTCCGTGGCGTAGGTCTTGTAGACCGCGAAGTACTCGGCGAACCGCTGCGCCTGGATCCGCTCCAGCTCGGCCCGGTTCTCGATCTTGCCGACCCAGTACGTGAAGCCCTCGCGCGAGATGCGGTCGGCGACGGACGGGTCGGTCAGGTCGCGGTACGCGGCACGGTCGTCACCCTCGGGCTGGCCGTTCCACGCCTCCCACACCTGCAGGTCGAGCTCGCTGATGCTCACCTCGAACCCGGCCTCGGTGATGAGCTGGATCGACCGCTCGACGGACGCCTCGTCCGAGCACGCGCCGGGCTGCCATTCCGCGGCGGCGTCGTCCACGAGCTGCGGCAGGCGGGTGTTCGACGAGCACGCGAACGCCGGGGTCTGGTTGATGTAGTTGTGCGACTGCATGCCGATCGCCTCGACGAGCGGACGCGGGTCCTCGGGGTGCTCGGCCGCGTAGCGGGCGTTGAGGTCGGTCGCCATCGCGATGATCGCCTGCGCCTTGCCCTCGGACTGGAAGACGTTGAAGTCGTTGTACTCCAGCCGCATGTCCGGGTCGGCGGTGCGGGCGAACACGAACGCGTCGTACAGGAAGTCCGCCGGGTGCTCCCCCGCCGCCGTGTCCGCGCCGTTGGCGTACGCGGTGTACCAGCGGGAGAACCCGCCGTTGGGCCCGCCGCGCAGGAAGTCGCGCCAGTCCTGCGTGGCCGGGTCGAACTCCGCGAGCCCGTCGACGAAGGCCTCGTTGACGACGTCCCAGGAGACGGCGCGACCGTCGAAGTGCGTGAGCACCTCGGTGATGTACCGCTCCATGTTGGCGCGGGCCTGCGCGCGGGTGCCGCCGGTGGTGCCGCTGTTGAGCCGCGCCGGGGACTGCCCGTGCCAGACCAGCACGTGCCCGTGCACCTTCATGCCGCGGGCGAGCGTCTCGTCGACGAACGCGTCCGCCTGGGCGAAGGTGAACGTGAAGGCGCCGGTCTCCGGGTCGATGTTGTCGTTGGGCAGCAGCTGGTCGGGCTTCATGGCGTTCTCGGCCGTCATGACGCTGTAGTGCTTGGCGATCGTCTCCGACGCCGGCGACCCCTGCTCGTACGTGCCGGGGTGGGACCAGATGTTCCCGACGTCGAAGTAGTCGCGGTACACGTCCTTCAGCGGCTTGATCGCCTTGCGGAACGACGTCTCCAGGACGACGTCCTGCTCCGGCATGGTGAAGGAGCCGACGCGGGCGCCGATCCACCCGAGCTCGGGCGACGTCCAGCCGCCCCACACGTGGCCCCTGCCGGGCGTGGCGGTCAGGTCGACGGTCTCACCGGCCTCGTAGCTGCCGGCGCCCGTGACGGTGCCCCCGCGGCCCTCCACGCGGATCTCGACGTCGTACGTGCCGTCCGTGCCGGCGGCCTGCACCGGTGCGGCGACACCCACCGCCACCAGCGTCACCGCCGCCGCCGTCCCCACCCAGCGCGCAGCCAGGCGGCGCGCAGCGCCCGTCCTCGTCCCGGGCGCCCCGCCGGGTCGTCGTGTGGTCGTCCTCATGGTCGCTTCCTCCCCCGGGACCCCGCCGCTCCGTTGCCGCGGGCCCCTGATCCGGTCGACATGACCGTGCGCCACCCGGCGCCCCACCGGTCCTCGCTGACCGGCGCGCGGGCCGAGGCGGCCCACTTCCTCCTGCCCCGTCGTTTTTAACGTTAGACGCGGCAGATGGGTGACAACGTAAGGAGCCGTTCGGGTGACGTCAAGGGTGGTCGTGACGGGGGCGCCGTCGGCGTGCGGATCGCGCTGCGGCGACGGCGCGTGGGTGCGTCGGGCGGGCGACCCGGGCGGACCGGCAGGCCCGCACCACGTCAGCTCTCGCAGCCGATCCCGTCGCCGTCGCGGTCGAGGTGGGTGCCGTAGCCGGGCTCCCCGACGTGCACCGGTGCGGCGCCTGCTGCACGGGCCGCCGCACAGTTCTTGTAGTGGACCGCGGCCGGAGCCGGTGCCGGTGCCGGCGGGTCCGCGGGGGCGGGCGCCGGGGCCGGTGCGGCAGGCTCTGCCGGCGCGGGGGCCGGGGCGGGCACGGCGGCGGGGGCAGGTGCCGGAGCAGGCGCGGCGGCCGGGGCAGGCGCCGGAGCGGGCGCAGGCACCTCCTTCGCACCGGCGGGCAGAGGCTCCTCGGCGCAGGTGGACAGGACGCTCACCATGGCGTTGCGCTCGGCCTCGGTGACCCACAGCCCGTAGGTGTGCTTCACGCCGACCTGCCGGGCCACGTACGCGCAGCGGTACGGCTTGTGCGGCGGCAGCCAGGTCGCCGTGTCCCCGTCGCGCTTCTGCATGTTGAGCGGCCCGTCGACGGCGAGGAGGTTGAGCGGGTCGTTGGCGAAGGCCACGCGCGTGGGCTCGTCCCACCCCTGGGCACCCTTCTGCCACGCGTCCGACAGCGCGACCACGTGGTCGATCTGCACGGCGTTGCTCGTCTCCTGGCCGCGGGTGAACGCGATCGACGTGCCGCTGTACGGGTCCGCGAGGGTGCCGGTGAGCACCACGCAGTCGCGCGTGCCGGGCTTGAAGGTCTCGTTCTCCAGGTCCCGGGCGAGCATGTCGTTGCGGGTGTCGCAGCCGTTGCGGTCGGTGTCGACCCACCCGTTGCCGAACAGGTCGCGGTCGTACCCGGTCTTCGGCGCCCGCCCCTTGACCTCGAGCAGGGCGACGACGGCGAGGGCCGTCTGCGGTGCCGCCGACTGCTGGGCCGCGACGACGTCGACCTCGGCAGCGAGCTCGGGGGCGGGCAGCGCGGCGGCCTGCTGCTCGAGGGTCGGCGGCGTGGGCGTCGGCGCCGGGGTGGGCGTCCGCACGGGGTCCGGCGTGGCCGTGGCGGCGACGAGGGCCCTCGCGCCGGGGTCCTCCGTGGCCGAAGGTGCCGCGATCGCCCCTCCGACCACGACGAGCACGAGCCCGCCGGCGAGGACCACACTGGCCGCCCCGCGGCTGTGGCGCCCGAGCCAGGAACGACGCCGCCGCACCGCCCACGCGCCGGTGGCCGCGAGGTAGAGGCCCGCGAGGACGACGACCCCACTGATCCCGCTGGTGGCGCCCAGGCTGGCCACGAGGACCAGACCGGCCAGGCCGACCTTCGTCGTCAGCGGGATCGGGGTCGAGGGTCGGGGCGATGCGGACGAGGGCACGGTACTGACATCGGCAACCGCCGACCGCCCCTTGACGTGAGTCGGGCCTCCCCGGCCGACCACCGACCCGCACGGCAGTGCGTGCGCAGCTGCGGCGAACTGTGACGACGCCCGGCCGGGTGTCCGCCGTCCGGGTCGGCCAAGCACTAGCGTGCGCGTCGTGGCGGCCTTCGATCGTGATGCGGACATCACGCACGCGGTCGACTTCCGGATCGCCCGCGCCGGTGGCGTCGTGCTGTGCCGCCGGCCGCAGGTGCTCGAGGACGCGGTGCGGAGCCTCGTCGACCTCGGCTATGACGTCGTGTACCTGAACGCCGCGGACTGGCGAGCGGCCCCCACCATGTACGGCGACCTCGCGAGCGCGCTGCAGTTCCCCGAGCACTTCGGCCGCAACCTCGATGCGTTGCGCGACTGCCTCGACGACGTGGCCCACGGCGACTACGGCTGGCGCGTCGGGTCGACGGGTCTCGCACTGGTGGTCGCCGGGTTCGACGTCTACCGGCAGCGGCTTCCCGAGGAGGCGCTGGCCCTCGCGGACGTCCTGGCGGCGACAAGCCGAACAGCACTTCTCTACGGGCACCGCATTCTCTCGCTGCTCCGCGTCGACGACCCCGGCTTCCGGATCGGACCCGTCGGTGGCGTGGGGGTCCCGTGGCACGACGCCGAGTGGCTCGACCGCGACCGCAGGTAGCCACGGTCACCCCAGACCCTGGTCAGGCCCGAGCGGCCCGGCAGAGCAGCCCGCCGGCCGGGACGGCGGCACCGGTGACCTGCCAGACGTCGGCATGGTCGAGCGCCGGTTCAACGTCGCGCAGGCTGGCTGGAACCGACGCGGTTGAGCACGCTGGCGAGTGCGACGAGCGGCAGCAGGCGTAGCGGACGCAGAAGCGCCAGGGCGACGATGACAGCGAGATCGAACGGGTTTGCGCTTCACGAACTTCCGGCGGCGTTCGGAAAGGAACAACCTGGCGAGGTAGTCGGCCGCGAACGCTCGCCACGGGAGTACTCGCCGAGTCGGGCGGCGCAGACCACGTCCGCGGCGGCAATGCCTGCGTGGACGCCCAGCGTGACGTAGGCGTCGGCGACGTCCGAAGCCTGGTCGGCGAGCATCTCGACCGCAACCGCCGCGTCCGCGAACTGCTCCGCCTTCACCAGCCGTCCTCGACGCATCACCTCATCGGCCTTGACGGTGCGCGGGGTCATCGCCGCGCACCTGCCACCGCACGACGCAGCCAGACCGGGTCCCCGCTGATCGTCAGCGCCTCATCGAGCAACGACTGCAGAATGGGGTCTCGCGTGACCGCACTCGCCCGGCCGCCGCAGCCCCCGCGCCCACTTCGCCGAAACCGCCCCTAACCTGCAACAACACTCTGTGCGCCTGGGCAGATTCGAACTGCCGACACCCGCTTTAGGAGAGCGGTGCTCTATCCCCTGAGCTACAGGCGCATGGGACCCGACCGCCCCGTGACCGAGAACCCGGACGAACCTGCGTCCCTGCACCCGCCCACGAGTCGCGGAAGACCCCGTGCGGCGTCGGCGCGCGCGGAAGCACGACGTCGACGCCGGTCCAGGGTAGCGGGCGCGGTGCGCCAGCAGCACCACCGCGCGCCACCGCCGCACACGAAGCGGCCCTCACGGCGCCGGCGCCGGCGCGCACACCAGCGCCGGCGGGTACACCCCGTACCGCCGCCCCTCGGGGTCCAGCGGCAGCCCCAGGTAGTTCTTGTAGAACGCGAAGTGCGCACCGAACTTCGCCGGCACGTTCATGAGCATGTCGCCGGTCGTGTCGTACTCGGCGTACGTGCCGAGCAGCGCGGCGCGCACCGGGCGCTGGGTCGCCGCCGCGAGCGCAACGGCGTACGACGACTGGTTCTTGGCGCAGAACGCCCACCGCAGGAAGCCGAACTTCAGCGTGATCGTCTGCCGGGAGGGGAAGGTGCCGAGCAGCGGGTGCAGCACGTCCTCGAGCGAGGCGACGTCGTCCGGCGTCACGTCGTCGAGGCGCAGCACCGTGTCCTCCGCGAGCCCGGACGACCTGTACGTCGGCGCGTGCTGCATCGCCCACAGCGAGTGGTTGACGACCTTGGGGAACGCGCACCCCCACAGCCAGGAGATGCCGTCGGTGTGGAACGCCTTGCGGAAGCTGTCCAGGTCGGCCGTGTCCATCGTGGGCGCCCGGAAGTCGAGCCCGGACCGGCCGTCCTTGTCGTCGGGGTCGCGGCTGGTCCCCGCGACGGGCACCAGGGTCACGACCGGCGGTCCGATCGGCATGGGGACGGCGACCTCGTGCGTCCGGTCGTCGGTGCTGTTGACGAGGATCGGGCCGCCCATCCACCCGTGGCTGAAGATCGACAGCTCCATGACCGTCCCCGGCGAGATCGCGCCGATGGTGACGACCCGGTGGAACACGTCGGTGATCCCCATGACCCCGGGCTGGTTCGGCTTGAAGCGCGTGTGCCCGCCGGAGGTGGCGTAGCTCGCGCGCGTCACCGGCGTGAAGGCCTTCGTCGCGGTGACGGCCTCCGTGCGCCTGCCCCCCGCGAACGTCACCGTCCGCACCTGGACCTCCCCGCTGCGCACGTCCATCGTGACGAACCGCAGGTCCTCCTTCTTCGTGTTCCGCCGCTCCAGCCACGCGCGACGGCGGTCGGCGATGACACGGAAGTCGACGCCCTTGAACTCGTAGTCGACCCCGGCGACGAGGACGTACTGCTTCATGGCCCGCTCCTGCCCGCCCCGCCGGTGCTACTCGACCGGCTGCCAGTCCTCGTCGACCTTGTGCCACGAGGGCAGCTCGTCGTCGGGCCGCAGCTTGACCAGGGTCGTCGGCAGGCGGACGAGCCACGGTTCGCCCACGGGCCGTTCGTCGCCCGGTGCGCCCTGCGCGGCCTGGATCTCCTTGACGATCGGCAGGTACGTGGAGTCGTTGACGGTCGGTGCCGGGCCCCCGTTCCAGATCTTCCCGCGCTCCAGGTAGTGCGACACCGCGGCCTCGAAGCCCGGGCGCACGGGGACGACGACGCGCGCGGCCCCGGCGCGCAGGAAGTCGGCGAACTGCGGGTCGACGTCGTCGAGCAGCATCCGCTGCTTCCAGGCGGGCTTCCAGCCCCAGAAGTACGGGTAGCAGAAGTGGACGAGGTGCTCCCACTCGAAGGCCTGCTCGAGGAAGCGGACGTACGGCATCTGCTGCGCGGTCCGCACGAGGTCCGGCTGCGCGTACCCCTGCGACGACAGCTCGAGCGCCCCGAAGGCGTCGAAGTGCTGCGCCGTGAGCACCGTCAGCGCCTGCTTGCGCAGCTCCGTGGCGACCAGGCGCTGGTTCCACAGCGGGTTGCGCCCGGCGATGACCACGCCGGCCTGGGCCTCCGCCTCGGCGAGCCGGCTCTCGTACTGCTGCAGCTTGGCCAGGTACCCCTGGGTGAGGGCCGCGTGCGTCTTGAGCTGCCACGCCTTCGTGGCGCGTGCGGTGCGCTGGCAGAAGATCTCGACCGTCGCCGCCATCGAGCGGACCTGCCGGGCGTGGTACGCGTACGCCACGGAGCCCACCTCGGAGGCCATGTCGACGTAGCCGGTGGCGGAGAAGGCGTCGATCCAGTTGCTGCCGACCATGACGCGCCACACGTGGTCGTCGTAGAACGACATGGAACGCTGGAAGAGCGCGTACCGCGCCTCGTACCCCTCGTCGACGACCAGCTCGCCGGACGCCGAGCTCTCGTGGTCGCCCTCGGCGAAGACCCCGGCGAACGCCTTGCTGAGGGTCTTGACGGGTGGCGGCGGGGCCTCCAGCCCGCCGACGTCGTACCGGCGCGCCCAGACCGGGTACTCGGCCTCCGTCACCTGGTCGGACGTGATCGTGAACGGCACCGGCGGCTGCGGCGCGGTGCCGTCGTCCGGGGCGCTCTGCGTGAGGAGGAACGCGGTGGCCGGCTCGGGGACGGTGATGTCGAACAGCATGCGCTTGCCGTAGGAGTACACCTGCGCCTGCACGACCTTGTCGACCCACTGGTAGACGCCGCTGATGTTGCCGGACCCCGCCGTGTTGTCGAACCCGTGGCCGTACTTCTCCTCGAACTCGGTGACCGTGGTGGTCGAGCGCCGCTCCAGCACCCGGTCGACGACCTTGCTCGCCGCGCGGGTCACGACGTCCTTGCCGAACTCGGTCGACTGCTTCGCCGTCTCCTCGCTCGAGCTCGCGGTCCCCAGCTCGGCACTGGCCTCGACCTCGACGAACGGCCCGTACTTGGCGGTGACCTGGACGCCGGCGGTGAACGTCGACTCCTCGGCGAGGGTGGCGGTCGTCTCCCGCTTGAGGGAGAACCGGTCGGTGGTCTGGGTGTCCCGCTCGTCCTCCTGGGTGTGCTCGGACTCGGTGAGGATCGTCGTCTCCGTGCGGTCCAGCCGCCGGGTCTCGCGCGAGAGGTGCTCGGAGCGCAGCACGTTCTCGACGTGCGCCAGCTCACCGCCCTCGTACCGCAGCACGTGCTGCTTGATGAGGAGCAGCTCGCCGATGCCGACGGACTTCACGTCGCCGTGCCCCGTCGGCATCCCCGTCGTCGGGGTGCCGACCCAGTCGTCGTCCTGCGGCTCGGTCAGCCACCCTGCGCCGACGTGGACGCGCCCGCGCACGCGCGGCCCGGCCGACAGGTCGCGGACGACGGCCGCCTCGGCGAGCCGCAGCGCCTCGACCTGCTCGACGAGCTGCGGCAGCGGCACGGCAGCGGGGTCGATCCCGGCGTCGGCGAGCGTGCCGCGCACGTCCGTCGGCAGGTCGTCGACGGCCTCGCGGCGCAGCAGCCACGGGGACCGGACGGAGAGGTCGGTGTCATGCGGCACCGCGGGACCCGCCGCCGCCCGCGACGTGCTGCCGGCTGGGACGGCCGCAGGCTGTCCGGTCCGGTGATCGTCCGCGCCCGCCCCTGCGGCGAAGGCGTCGGCGCGCAGCCCGCGCAGCGCACGCAGCGCCGTGCCGAGCCGCGCCTCCTGCACCCGCGCCTCACGCAGGTGCGGGTCCTCGCGGCCGGGCCGGTCGTCGCCACGGGAGTCCGTGCCGCCATCCGGTCGAGGGCCGTCACCGCCGCCTGGCCGGGGCTCGTCGCCCCCGCCCGGTCGAGGGTCCCCACCGTGCGGCTCCTCCCCCCGCGGGCTCACGGGCCCGGGCATCTGCAGCGGGCGCAGACCCACGGGGTCCTCGCCCTGCGACGCGCGCCGCAGCGCGTCGTAGCCCTGCGCGGCGGCGGCGAGCCCGGCGGCGTCGACGTCCGGCCACCCGGACAGGATCTTCGTGGCGACCAGGGTGTCGGCGAGGGCACCCTCCTCCGTGCCGAACGTCTCGTCGGCCACCACCGTGGCGACGTCCCGTCCGCCGACCGCCTCCACGGCGTCCGCGAGCACGGCGAGGGGCACGTGGCCGGCGGACAGCACGTGCTGCACGCGGACGGCGACGGACCCCGCACGCAGGTCCTCCACGCGGCGGACCGCGTGCTCGGAGCGCAGCACGTCGCGCGCCTGCTCCGCCGCCGGTCGGCGGCCCGCGGTGGTGTCGATCGACGGGGGTTCGAGCACCTTCACCTCACCGCGGGTCGGCAGGTCCGGAGGGCGCATGACGATGAAGCGGGCGAGGTCGTCCATGACGGGCTCCTGGGTCAGTGGTCGTGTGCTGGGAGGAGCCTGCTCGCAGCCGCGCTGATACGGCGGTCGCCGAGCACTGCCCTGCCGACCCGGGTGAGCGCTGCAGGCTCGGACCCCGGCCGCTCGCGCGTCTCAGTGAGCTCGTCGCCGCCCGGTTCGCGGCCCCCTCGGGTCAGCCCTCGTGGCCGGATCCGCCGCCACTACCGACGCCCCCGGGACCCCGGGAGGGTGAACCGGAGCGACGAGCCCGCAGGTCACGCGGCCGACGGCCGGTTCAGCACCCGGTGCGCCCGGCGCACCGCGATCTCCTCCTCGCACGCGCAGGCCCACTCGCGGCGCGGGCCCCGCAGCGTCGGGGCCGGGGCGAGGACCAGCGCGACCACGGTCGCCAGGGCGTACGCCCGCTGCGGCGGGACCGCCCGCCTGCGTGCTTTGGCGTACGTCTTCCCGAACGCGTCCAGGTGCGCCTCGACGAGCCCGCCCAGCACCCGGCGGACGGGCTGCAGCAGCGTCGGCATGGTGACGACCTCCTCCGTTCCGTCGGCGTCGACGCCCCATCGGTGGGTCGCACGAGTGTCGTGCGTGAACCTGTGAACGCCTCGGGTCAGCCGTGCTGGAAGAGCACCGTCCCGGCGGGGTCGCAGACGACGGCCCGGGTCGCGTCGAGGTCGAGCTCGACGGTGAGGGACTGCTCGCCGTCCGCCGACCGCGCCGTGTACACGTAGCGGGTGTTGGTGAGCTCGACCTTCTCGGTGCGGGCGTGCACGAGCCACGGGTGCCGGCGCCGCAGGCCGATGAGCTGCTGGTGCACCCGGTACATCCACCAGCCCTCGGGGTCCAGGCCGCTCGGGTCGTCGGGCAGCGCGGGGCGGACCGCGTCGTCGCCGCCGAGCCGTTCCTCCTTGACGCCGGTGAACGCCTGCTCGTCGCCGTAGTACACCGACGGCACACCGCCGGTGGTCATGAGGACGACGACGGCGAGGACGGCCCGCTCGGGGCCGACCCTGCTGGCGATGCGGGTGACGTCGTGGTTGCCGACGCTGGTCTGCGGGGTGAAGTGCTCGAGGAACCCGTCGTGCCGGGTCAGGCACCAGTCGAGCTCGAAGAGGTTGCGGTCGAGCAGCGAGCTCCACAGCGCCTTCCACAGCTCGTACTGGGTGACCGAGTCCATGCCGGACTCCGCGACGATCGCCGCGTAGTCGCCGTGGATCACCTCGCCGACGAACCACGCGTCGGGGTGGTCGGCGCGGACGGCGGGCAGCACGCGCGCCCAGAACTCCGGCGGCACCGCGTAGGCGGCGTCGAGCCGCCAGCCGTCGGCGCCCCGGGCGAGCCAGTGCCGCATGACGCCCGCGACGTACTCGGCGACCTCGGGCTGGGTGTGGTCCAGGGCGACCAGGGAGCTGTGCCCCTCGAAGTCCGCGGCCCGGGGTCCCCCCGGTGCGTCCCAGTCGATGCGGAACCAGGACGCGTAGCGGCTGCCGGGCCCCTCCCGCAGCGCCTGCTGGAAGTACGGGTGACCTGCGCCGACGTGGTTGAACACACCGTCGAGCACGATCCGCAGGCCGCGCTCGCGGCACGCGGCCACCAGCGCGTCGAAGTCCTGGTCGTCGCCGAGCCGACGGTCGATCGCGAGCTGGTCGGTGCTGTCGTACCCGTGGGTCTGTGACTCGAAGACCGGCCCCAGCGACAGGCCGGACGCCCCGAGCTCGACGGCGTAGTCCAGCCAGGGCTCCAGACGCCGCAGGCGGTGGCCGGCGTCGTCGGCGACGCGGTCCCGGATCGGGGCGCCGGTCATGCCCAGCGGGTACACCTGCCACAGGACGGCATGCTCGACCCAGGTCACACGGGACTCCTCACCCAGACGGCTTCACGACCGCACGAGGCTACGCCCGCCACCTCCCGCGCCCGACGCGCGCGTTCTACCCACCGCGGCGCGACGGGCCAAACCCGCGCGCTCCCCCGTGCAGGGTCCGCAACTTTCGGTCCGATCGCTCGCGCTCCCACCGCCGAGCCGTGACCCTCTTCCGTGGCCCGGCCACCGACGAGAGGCAGCTGTGAACGACCATCGCACGGAACCCCCGCCTACCGAGGACGGTCAGCGCACCGCCGCGCAGCGGGCACGCGCCACGCGCATCCTGCAGGAGGTGACCTCACCGAGCACCGTCGGGACCCCGCACCCCGCGCTCCTGCCGGGGATCGGCGTCGAGCAGACGCACCGTCGGTTCAGCGTCGACACGGTCGTGTTCGCGGTCGCCGCCGCGCTCGTCGCCGGCGTCATCGTGTGGGGCGTCGCCAACCCGTCGGGGCTCGCGGCCTTCGCGGGCGCCGGCTTCGACGTCGTCACGCAGGACTTCGGCTGGTTCTTCAGCGTGCTGACCGTGGTCGTGTTCGGCTTCATGATGTGGGTCGGGTTCGGGCGGCACCGCGCGGTGCGGCTGGGACAGGACGACGAGGGCCCGGAGTTCTCGACCGTCTCGTGGATCACCATGCTGTTCTCCGCCGGCATGGGCATCGGTCTGCTGTTCTACGGCCCGCTGGAGCCGATGACGTTCTTCACGGACCTGCCGCCGGCGTTCGCCGCGTCGACCGAGGCGGGCAGCAACGCCGCCATGCACGTGGCGCTCGCGCAGACGACGTTCCACTGGGGCCCCATCGCGTGGGCCTACTACGCGCTGATCGGCGGTGCCGTCGCGTACGCGGCGTACCGCAAGGGCCGCGTCCCGCTGATGTCGGCGCTGCTCGAGCCGATCTTCGGTGCCCGCTCCCACGGCCTGCTCGGCAAGGTCGTCGACGTCTTCGCGATCGTCGTCACGCTGTTCGGCACCGCGGTGTCCCTGGGCATCGGCGCGCTGCAGATCGGCCGCGGCGTGGAGGTCGTCGGTGGCATCGGCACCCTGGGCAACGCGGCGCTGGTCGGCATCATCGCGGTGCTCGCCGTGGCGTTCATCCTCTCGGCCGTGTCGGGCCTCAAGCGCGGCATCCGCGCGCTGTCCAACATCAACATGGCGCTCGCCGGTGCGCTCGGCCTCTTCGTCCTGGTGACGGGGCCGACCGTCCTGCTCCTCAACCTGATCCCCGGCGCCCTCATGACGTTCGTCGGTGAGCTGCCGACGCTGATGGCCCAGTCGGCCGCGACGGCCCCCGACGCGCAGGAGTTCATGAGCGCGTGGACCACCTACTACTGGGCGTGGTGGGTGTCGTGGACGCCCTTCGTCGGGCTGTTCATCGCCAAGATCAGCCGCGGCCGCACGCTGCGCGAGTTCGTCACCGCCGTCATCGTGGTGCCCAGTGCCGTGTGCCTGGTGTGGTTCACGGTGGTCGGCGGCACCACCATGTGGTTCGAGCAGACGGGGGCCGGCATCAGCCAGGCGGAGTCCGGCCAGGACATGCTGTTCCTGCTGCTCGACGAGCTGCCGTTCGGCGCCCTGACGTCGGTGGCCGCGGTGATCTCGATCGTCATCTTCTTCGTCACCAGCGCCGACTCGGCCTCCATCGTCATGGCCAGCCTCTCGGAGCGGGGCAACCCCGAGCCGCGCCGCTGGACCACCGTCCTGTGGGGTGTCGCGCTCGCGACGATCGCCGCCGTCCTGCTGGTCGGCGGCGGGCAGGTCGCGCTGACGGGCCTGCAGAGCCTCATGATCGTCGCGGCGCTGCCGTTCGCCGTCGTCATCATCTTCGTGATGGTCGCGTGGGCCAAGGACCTGGCGCGCGACCCGCTGACCCTGCGGCGCCGGTACGCCCGCGAGGCCCTCGAGCAGGGCGTCCGCGCCGGGATCGAGGAGCACGGCGACGACTTCGTCGTGGGCGTCGTGGCCACCGAGCCCGACGAGGGCGCGGGCGCGTGGCTGGACACCGACGACCCGGTGCTGACCGACTGGTACCAGCCGGAGGGGGAGGACGGCCAGGGCACGGACGACCGGGACTCCGACGACGAGGGCTCCGACGACCGCAAGGACCCCGTGCTCGCCTGAGCTCGGCACGGTGCCGCGGCCGACCGCCCGGTCGCGGCACCGGCCGTCCCACGGCGGGTGACGTCGCGGACACGCCTCGGCACGTCCGGGCGACGCCTGGCGGTCCCGGTGGCACGATCTGCGCATGCTCACCGCCGACGACGTCCAGCAGGCCCGCCTGCCCCTCACCAAGCTCACCGAGGGGTACGACAAGGACGAGGTCGACGACCTGCTCGCCAAGGTCGTCGCGACGCTGCGCGCGGTGGAGAGCGGGACCGCGATCGACGACCCCGTCACCGCGGACGGGGTGCTGCAGGCGAGGTTCCAGGCCACGAAGTTCCGCGAGGGCTACGCGCAGGACGCGGTCGACGACCTGCTCGACCGGGTCATGACGACGCTCCGGGAGCGCCCCGCCGTCCCCGTCCCCCCGCCGGCGCCCGCCGCGCAGGCGACCGGCGCACCCGACGGCGCCGTGCCCGGCCTGCTGGCACCGCGGCGCTCCTGGTGGCAGCGCGTCCTCGGCGGCTGAGCCGCGGGGGCCCCTGGTGCGAGGCGTTGCTGCCGGTCTCCCGCAGCAACGCCTCACACAGCCAGGTCGGGGACCCCGGCGCCCGTCAGCTCGTCTGGACGACGCCCGCGAAGCCCTCGGACGGCTGCACGACCACGAACCCCGGACCGTGGAACTTGTACTGGAACGCCTCGCCGGACCCGCCGCGCAGCATCGAGGTCATGTTCAGGCTGGACACGACCTCGGGCGCGAGGTTGGCCGACCAGCACACCGCGGCGTTGGGGTCGACGTACGTCGGCTGCTGCGAGCAGTCGAGGATGACGGGCTTGCCGTCGGACGTCAGCGCGACGGAGCCGTGCCCGTGCACGACCGTGTTGAAGAACCCGCCGGTCATCACCCCGGCGCCGCGGGTGCGGTGCAGGTCCCACTGCAGGGACGCGTCGAACGCGAGCAGCGACGTGCCGCCGACGCTGATGGCGTCACCCTCGAGCTGGATGATGAAGACGTCCTCGGCGTAGCGCGCGAAGAACACGTCACCCTGCCCGGACACGGTCATGAGCGACTGGTCGTCGCTGCTGATGGCCCGCTTGACGAACTTGGCGAGGGAGTCCGAGCCCTTGTGGTGGAACTGCACGGCACCCTGGTAGGCCACCATGACGCCCTTGGCGGCCAGCACGGGCTCACCGAGCGTGACCTTGAGCATCTTGGGGCTCTGCAGGACGAACCGCTGCCCGTTCTCCACCTCGAGGTTGGACTGGTCGAAGATGTCGCTGCGCATGGCGCACATCCTGCCTCGCGCCACCGGCGCCGCACGCCAGCCCAACGGGTGACGTCCGGCGGTCCGCGCCGGCACGCGGGCAGGGCCACGCGCGACCGGGCTGACCTGCGCGGTCGTGGGCCGTGCGGTGGGTCTCAGGCGGCCAGGACGTGCGGCGGGAAGCCGCTGCGCTCGACGTGCGCCCCCTCGGCGACCTTCGCCTCGGGCTCGACGACGAGGCCGGCGTCCAGCCGGGCCCGTGCCCCGACGTCGACGCGCACCCCGAGCCGACAGCCGCGCCCGACGAGCGCCTCACGGCCGACGTGCACGTGCGACCCGAGCCGCGCGCGCTCCTGCACGACGGCTCCGGGCTCGACCCAGACGTACCTGCCCACGGACGCACCGGCCTCGACCACGGCACCGGGGTCGATCCACGCGGAGTCGGCCACGTAGGCGGTCGGGTCGACCTTCGCGCCCCTGGCGACGAGGCCGCCGCCGTTCTCGTGTCGCTGGTAGCGGACGACCTTGCCGTCCTCGGTCTCGAGTTCCTCGTATCTCTTCATCCTGGCCATCAGAACGATCCGACACGACGGGGTGTTCCCGACGGAACCCCGTGCACAGGACCTTCACGCGAGCCACCCGCGTCGCCACCGCGTTCCTCGTCCTCGGCCCCGCCGGACGTCGCCGCACGGTGCCGGTGCGGGGCCCGCAGCCAGCCGGTGCGGGGTGCCGCGTCCGCCCGGCGCACGTCGCACCTGCGTGCGAGGATCGGCCCCATGACGACCGACCAGGACGCACGAGACCTCGCCGGGGACCCGGCACCGGCCGGGTCCGGCACGGCACCGGGCGACCCGTCCGACGTGCCCGCGGTGAGCGACGCGCAGGACCCGCTGGCCAACGCGGACGACACGGCGCTGTGGCTGGAGCGCACCGGCACGCGGCAGTACGTGGGGCGCAGCTCCCGCGGCGGGGAGGTGCGCATCGGGTCGCTGGGCGACCCCGACGCCTTCACGCCCGGCGAGCTGCTGAAGATCGCGCTGGGTGCGTGCACGGGCCTGTCCTCGGACGCGGCGCTGGCGCGGCGTCTGGGCGACGACGTGCAGGTGACCATCCGCGTCGGCGGCATGTCCCACCCCACCGAGGACCGCTACCCCGCGCTGGCGGAGGTGCTCGAGGTCGACCTGTCCGGGCTCGACGACGCCGCCCGTGACCGGTTGCTGACCGTGGTGCACCGCGCGGTCGAGCAGCACTGCACGGTCGGGCGCACGCTCGAGCACGGCGCCACCACCACCCTCACCGTCACCGGGGAGCGCTGAGGCATGCCGCACCTGCTGCAGTCCGCCCTCGAGAAGGCGGTGACGATCCCGTCGGCGACGATCCACGCGCACGTCGAGAACCTGCGACGTCGTAACCCCGGCGCCGGGCCGGACCAGGTCGTCAGGCTCCTGGAGAAGGAGTACCTGATGGTGGTCGCCGGCACCGGCGGCGCCGTGGGGGCCGCCGCGGCCGCACCGATCGTCGGCACCGGCCTGGCCACCGCGCTGACCGTCAGCGACGTCGCGACGTTCTTCGGGGCGTCGGCCGCGTTCTCCCTGGCCGTCGCGTCGGTGCACGGCATCGAGGTGGCGGACACCGAGCGCCGCAAGGCCCTGCTGCTGGCCACGCTGCTGGGCGAGTCCGGCGCGAAGGCCGTCAGCGACGCCACGGAGATCGCGACGCTGCGCGTCGGGCGGGTGCTGCTGACCCGCATGCCGATGAGCACCGTCAAGAAGGTCAACAACCAGCTCACCCGCCGCCTGGTGCGCACGCAGGCCGCGCGGTTCGGCGGCCTCGCCCTGGGCCGGCTGGCCCCCTACGGCATCGGCGCCGCGATCGGCGTGGCCGGCGGCCGCGCCCTGGGTCAGACGGTCGTCAAGGGCGCCCGCACGGCCTTCGGGCCGCCGCCCCAGACGTTCCCGCAGGTCATCGTCGCGGCGGCCGTGTCCGCACCGGGCTGGGGACTGCCGCCGGGCACCCCGCCGGAGCTGTGGCCGGCCCCGACCAGCGCCGCGCACCCGGTCGACCCGACCGGGCCTGCGGACGCACCGGCTGCGACCACCCGCCGGGGGCGGCGGCGAGGACTGCCGCGCTCCAGCTGAGGGCACCGTCGGACGATGCGTCGCCACGCCGCGCACCTGGTGGAGTCGCTGCCGCCCGTCCGACCGTGACCGTCACGCACGGGGCGCGACGGTCACGCCCTGCCGCCTACCAGCGGCCGTGGACGTGGGGGCGGACGCTGTCGTCGTAGACCCGCTCCAGGGCTGCCATCGTGCTGTCGTCCAGGTCCGGGAACGCGTCGGTGGCGGCGTTGGCCTGCGCCTGCCCGGGCGTGCGCGCGCCGGGGATGACGACGGAGACGCCGGGCTGCTGCGTGATCCACTTGAGCGCCAGCTGGGCCGTCGTCATGCCGGACGGCGTGATCGCGGCGACCTCGCGCGCGGCGGCGACACCCACCTCGTAGGGGACGCCCGCGAACGTCTCGCCGACGTCGAACGCCTCGCCGTTGCGGTTGTACGTGCGGTGGTCGTCGGCCGCGAACTGCGTGCTCTCGTCGTACCGGCCCGTCAGCAGGCCGGACGCCAGCGGGACGCGGGCGATGATGCCGATGCCCGCCTCGACGGCCGCGGGCAGCACCTGCTCCAGCGGCTTGCGACGGAAGACGTTGAGGATGATCTGCACGCTCGCGACGTGGGGCCGCTCGATGGCCGCGAGCGCCTCGTCGACCGTCTCCACCGAGACGCCGTAGGCGGCGGCGCGGCCGTCCTCGACGATCCGGTCGAGCGCGTCGTACACGGCCTCGGTGCGGAACACCGGCGTGGGCGGGCAGTGCAGCTGCACCAGGTCGAGGGTGTCGGTGCGCAGGTTCTGGCGGCTGCGGTCCGTCCAGCGGCAGAAGTTCTCGTACGTGTACGCGGCAGGCTCGTGCGGGTCGGCGCGCCGGCCCATCTTGGTCGCGACGGTGACGCGCTCGGCCACGTCCGGCCGCGACGCGAGGAACTGGCCGATGGCCCGCTCCGAGCGGCCGTCGCCGTACACGTCGGCGGTGTCGAGGAACGTCACGCCCGCGTCCACGGCCGCCTCCAGGACGCTCAGGGCCGTGTCGTCGGCGACGACGCCCCAGTCCCCGCCGAGCTGCCAGCAGCCCAGCCCCACGACCCCGACCTCACGACCCGTCCGTCCGAGCACTCGCGTCTGCATGCGCCAGACGCTACCCCGCGGGAGGATCGGCGGATGACGTCCCGCATGCACGCCGCAACGGCCGTCGTGACCCGTGCGCTGCCGGTCCCGGCGGACGTCGCGTGGCGGGCGCTGACGGACGCCCGCCGGCACGGCCGGTGGATCCCGATGACGCGCGTGCTCACCGACGGACCGCCGCGCCTCGGGTCGCACGTGGTCGGCATCTCCGGACCCGGAGCGGCACGCGGCGCGCCCGGCCTGGTCGACCGGATGGTCATCACGCGGTACGTCCCGCCGGGCGACGCGGCGGGGGATGCCGCGGGCGAGGCCGTGTTCACCAAGCACGGTCCGCTGCTGCGCGGGACGGCGTCGATCGTCGTGCTCCCCACGTCGCCCACGACGTGCCGGGTGACGTGGTCGGAGCACGTCCCGCTCGCCGGCCCGCTGCCCGCGGCGTGGACGGCACGGCTGACCGCTCCCCCGCTGCGGGCGATGCTGCGGCTGGTGCTGCGGCGGGCCGCGGCGGACCTGACGACGGCCTGAGCCGCGGCCGGGGCGGGACGGCTCCGGCGCGGTGCCGCGCCGGAGCGCGCAGCGGCCCCACCGGCCCCGGGACTCGTACGCTTCGTCACGGGCCGCCCACCCCCTGCGGTCCCCGTCCCGCGAGGAGACCCATGACCGCGCACGCGCCCGGCGCCACCCCCCGCCACTACCTGATGTGCGAGCCCACGCACTACACGGTGGCGTACGAGATCAACCCGTGGATGGACCGCACGCGGGCCACCGACACGGACCTGGCGGTGCGGCAGTGGCGCACGCTGCGTGACACGTACCTGGACCTCGGCCACACGGTCGACACCATCGAGCCGCTCCCTGGGCTCCCGGACATGGTGTACGCGGCCAACGGGGCGACCGTCGTCGGCGGCGTCGTGTACTCCGCGCGGTTCCGGTACCCCGAGCGGCAGGCCGAGGGCCCCGCGTACGAGAAGTGGTTCGCCGACCGCGGCTACCTCACCCACACCGCGGCGCAGGTCAACGAGGGCGAGGGCGACATGCTCGTCGCCGGTGACATGGTGCTGGCCGGCACCGGGTTCCGCACCGAGCGCGCCGCGCACGCCGAGGCGCAGGAGCTGTTCGGTCGCCCGGTGATCTCCCTGGAGCTGGTCGACGCGCGCTACTACCACCTGGACACCGCGCTGGCCGTGCTGTCGTCGGACCCGGCGGACCCGCAGATCGCGTACTACCCGCCGGCGTTCTCCCCCGGCTCCCGCGAGGTGCTGCGCTCGCTGTTCCCCGACGCCGTCGTCGCCACGGACGAGGACGCCGCCGCGCTGGGCCTCAACGCGGTGTCCGACGGCCTGCACGTGGTGGTGGCGCCGCGCGCCACGCACCTGGCCGACGCGCTGCGCGAGCGCGGGTACACGCCCGTGCCCGTCGACACCTCCGAGCTGCTCAAGGGCGGCGGCGGGGCCAAGTGCTGCACCCTGGAGATCCGGCGGTGACCGCGCGGCCCGTCGGGACGTCCGCGCTCGCGCCGAACTACCACCCGCTGCCGGTCACGCTGACGACGGGCGAGGGGGCGTGGGTCACGGACACCGGCGGGCGGCGGTACCTCGACCTGCTGGCGGGGTACTCGGCCCTCAGCTTCGGGCACCGGCACCCGGCGCTGGTGGCCGCGGCGCACGCGCAGCTCGACCGGCTGACGCTCACGTCACGGGCTTTCGACCACGAGCTGCTCGAGCCGTTCGCCCAGGCGCTCGTCGGGCTGGTCGGGCCGCTGCTGACCGGCCGCTCGCACCTGGTGCTGCCCATGAACACCGGCGCCGAGGCGGTCGAGACCGCGATCAAGGCGGCCCGCAAGTGGGGGTACGAGGTGCGCGGCGTGCCCGCGGACCGCGCGACGGTCGTCGTCGCCGACGGCAACTTCCACGGGCGGACGACCACGATCGTGTCGTTCTCCTCCGACCCGGACGCGCGTCGCGGGTTCGGGCCGTTCACGCCCGGGTTCGTCAGCGTGCCGTACGGCGACGCGCGGGCGCTGGCCGCGGCGGTCGACGAGACGACGGTCGCGGTGCTGCTCGAGCCGGTGCAGGGCGAGCAGGGCGTCGTCGTGCCGCCGGTGGACTACCTGCCGGCGGTGCGCCGGGTGTGCGACGAGGCCGGTGTCCTGCTCGTCGCCGACGAGATCCAGTCCGGGCTGGGGCGGGCGGGTGCGACGCTCGCGTGCGAGCGGTTCGACGTGCGGCCCGACCTGGTGACGCTCGGCAAGGCGCTCGGCGGCGGGATCGTGCCCGTCTCCGCGGTCGTGGGCCGGTCCGACGTGCTCGAGGTGCTGACCGCCGGGACGCACGGGTCGACGTTCGGCGGCAACCCGCTGGCCTGCGCGGTGGCGCTGGCCGTCGTGGACCTGCTGACGCCCGGCACGCTGCAGGCGCGCGCCCGCACCCTCGGTGAGCACGTGGGCGACCGGCTCGCCGGCCTCATGGACGACGGGCTGCTCACCGGAGTCCGGACGATCGGGCTGTGGGCGGGCATCGACATCGCCCCGTCCGTGCCGGGCGCCCCTGCCAGCGGACGCGAGCTGTGCGAACGCCTGCTGGCTCGCGGCGTGCTGGCCAAGGACACGCACGGCGGCACCATCCGGCTCGCCCCGCCGCTGACGGTCGACCCGGCGGACCTCGACGCGGCGCTCGACCACCTGGAGACGGCGCTCACCACGCCGTGACGGCCGGTGGTGCCGTGGCCGGTCAGCCGAACGTGATCGAGGTGTAGAGCCAGCCGTCGTACGACACCGCGCCGATGTACGCGGTTGAGTAGCCGCCCAGCATCTGCTGGTTGTGCCCGCTGGACCCGGCGTACGCCGCGATCATGCGCGTGGCGTTGCCCGGGCTGACGCGCCCGACGATCTCCGGGCGCGCCTTGGGCGAGCCCGCGCGGGTGCCGGAGTGCCAGATGCTGTTCGAGGCGGCCATCTGCATCGCGTGCTCGACGCGGGCGCCGGAGCGCACGATCGACAGCGCACCCAGGCCGTTGGCGGCGCGGTGGGCGTTGAGGGCCTCGCCGACCGCCCCGGCCGAGGCCTCCGAGCCGGCGGTGGGCAGGCCGACCGCGGCGGGTGCCTCCGCCGCGGCGGCGGGGGCGCCACCGGACGTCCCGCCGCTCGGCGCCGTGCCGGTCGAGCGCCGGGTGCTGCCGGCGCTGCTCCCCTTGGCGGTGGTGGTCCGGCTGCCGGCGCGGGCGGCGGCCGCCTGCGCGGCGGCGGCCTCGGCCGCGGCCCGCTCGGCGGCGATGCGGGCGTCCTCGGCGGCCTGCCACGCGGCCTGCGCGTCGACGACGGCCTGCTGCGGCGCGGCGAGCGCGGCGGTGGTGGTCCGCAGCGTCGTGAGGGAGACGGCGGGGGCGTCGAGGGCGGCGGCGGCCCCGCCGACGGCGGTCTGCAGGGCGCCCCGCGGGCCGTCACCGGCCTGCGCCGACACCGCCAGGGTGGCGTTCGCGCGCTCGACCGCGGCACGGCCGACGGCGCCCGCGTCGGCGCGCAGCGCCCCGGCGACCGCGGTCCCGGCGACGAGACCCTCCGGGCGCGGCGCTGTGAGCTCCGGCGCGAGCGCGACACGGACGGCCTCGACGCGGCTCTGTGCGGCGCGGTGCGCGTCCGCGCGCGCCGCGCGGTCCTGCTGCACGGCCCACACCCCGCCGGCGGAGACGAGGACCCCGGCGGCGGTCAGCAGCGCGACGATCCGACGCCCGTGCGGACGCGCCGCGGCCCGCGGCTGCGGCGCGGGCTCGGCGGCGACGGGCTCCGGGGCGGCGTGGTCGGGGACGGCGTGGTCGGGGACGGTCGGCGCGGCGACGACGGACGCGGCGTCGACGGACGTAGGCACGACCGGCACGCTCGCGGAGTGCGTCGGCACGCCCGGCTGCGTCGGGACGACGGTGAGGCGGTCCGGGCTCGTCGGCACCGCCGCAGGCCCGGGCGTGGGCGTCTCGCCGCGCCCCCCTGCCGACGTCGGACCACCCGGCGCCGGCACGACCGGGACGGGCCCGGAGACCGCGTGCCCGCCCTGGGTGGGGAGCCCACCGGCGGGCGCGTCCGCGACGTCCGTCCGGGCGGCGGCGGACGTGTCCTTCGCCGCCGCGGCACGCGCGGACGCGGACGTCCGCGCTCCGGCGTCGTCCGGGCGCGCGCCGTTCTCCTGCCGTCCGCTCATCGGTCCCCCCCGTAGGCGTGGTCGCTCCAACACGACTCCATCGGCATGTGCAGCGTCCGACCTGAGGGTTTCCGTCGCAAATGGTGGCACCAAATGCCCCGCCTCGTGCACATCCGTGCACGCCCCCCTCGCGAGGTGCCCGCCGTGCGCGGTGCGGAGGGGTCAGGGGCGGGTGACGTCGTCGCCGCGGGTGGTGACGACCATGACGGGGCAGCGGGCGTGGTGCAGGACCGCCTGGCTCGTGGAGCCGAGGAGAAGGCCGGCGAAGCCGCCGCGGCCGCGGGACCCGACGACCACCAGGTCCGTGGCCGCCGAGAACTCGGTGAGCAGCTCGGCGCCGGTGCCGTCGAGCACCCGCCGGTGCACGCGCGCGCCGGGGATCTCGGCCACCGCACGGTCGACGACGACGTCGAGCCCCTCGGCCACGTCCTTGAGGACCTGCTCGTGGTCCACCGCGGAGGGCAGCCACGCCAGCGCGCCGGTCATGGAGGCGATCGGGACGCCGGAGACCGCGAAGACGTCCGCGTCCCAGACCACCGCCTCACGCAGCGCGGCGCGCAGCGCGCGCTCGGCCGGGGGTGATCCGTCGACCCCCACCACGATGCGGCGCACGGGCCGCAGGGGCGCGGTCTCGCCCTCCGCCAGCGGGTGGCCGTCCTCGCCGCGCAGGGGCACGACGACCGTGGGGCACCAGCCGTGCGCCGGCAGGGCCGAGGAGACCGTGCCGAGCAGCCGGTCGGCGAACCCGCCGCGGCCGCGCGTGCCGACGACGGCGAGCTCGACGTCGCGCGACTCCTCGACCAGCACCCCGGCGGCGTCCCCCGTCAGGACGCGGCCCTGCACCAGCACGCCCGGGTCGTGCAGCCGTCCGACCGCCTCGTCGAGCACCGCCTGCGCGCCGGCGCGGATCGTCTCGTCGTCGAGCGCGGCGTACCCGCCGTCGAGGGAGGCGGCCGTGAACGTCGGCAGCGAGTAGGCCACGACCACCTGGAGCCCGGCCCCGCGGGTCCGGGCCTCCGCCGCGGCCCAGTCCAGGGCGTGCAGGCTGGCGCTGGACCCGTCCACCCCCACGAGGATCTCGTGCTCGCGTGCCATGCCGACCTCCGCATCGCGTGCCGCGCACCGTCGCGCCGCAGTCCGGTTGTCAGCCATCGTGGCACAGCAGCGCGCGGGGACCGCAGAGAACCGCCTGGTGGGCGGCCCGCAACCACCTGGCGGTACGCGACGACACGCCGTGCGCACCGCGGGCGCCCTCGGCGCCCCTCCCGCGTCGGCGCCCGGGCGTCAGGCCACGAGGTACGGGGACCACGCCGGGTCGGCCCGGCCGGCGGCACCGCCGACCGTGACCGACCAGCGCGGCGCACGGGGCCGGAACGGCAGCTCCCAGCCGAGCTCGTGGAGCGTGCGGTCCGCCTTGCGGTGGTTGCAGCGCACGCACGCCGCCACGACGTTGGTCCACTCGTGCCGCCCGCCGCGCGAGCGCGGGTGGACGTGGTCGACCGTGTCGGCGCCGCCGCCGCAGTACGCGCACCGGTGGTCGTCACGCTGCAGCACGGTGCGCCGGGTCGGCGGCACGGGCCGGCGGACGGGGACGTGGACGTACCGCGTGAGGACCAGCACCACGGGCACCGGCATCTGCAGATGGCTGGAGTGCAGCACACGGCCGTCGGACTCCAGCACCGTCGCCTTGCCGCTCATGACCAGCAGGACCGCGCGGTGGAGGCTGACGATGCACAGCGGTTCACCGCTGGCGTTGAGCAGGAGCGCGCGCGCCGGCACCGGGGCGCGTCCGGCATCGGGGTGGGTGGCCTGGTCGCTCGTCAGCACGGTGCACTCCTGACCTCGAGGGTCGGACCGGCTGGCTGCCGGCCCGGGACGAGAGGGAACAGCGTGGATGCGCGACCAGGGTACGCGCACGTCCAATTCCCGCAGCGGTGCGGGCGGTCGTGCAGGCGACCGGGGTGTCACGCAGAGACGACGAGGCCCCGACGACGTGGACGTCGTCGGGGCCTCGCGGCATCGGAGCGGCTCAGCCGACCCGGATGAAGGTGGGGTTGCTCTGCCAGATGTTGCGGAACTGGACCGTCTTGCCGGGGCGCGGCGCGTCGATCATCTGGTTGCCGCCGGCGTAGATGCCGATGTGCCCGGGGCTCCAGATCAGGTCACCCGGCTGGGCGTCCGCACGGGACACGACGGTGCCCGCGTTGCGCTGGGCCGACGACGTGCGCGGCAGCGAGATGCCGAGCTGGGCGTAGACGTACGACGTGAACCCGGAGCAGTCGAACCCGTCGGGCGTCGACCCGCCGGAGACGTAGGGGACGCCCACGTAGCGGGCGGCGATCTCGAGGACCGCGTTGCCGGACACCGACTGCGGGACCGGGTTGCTGGCGGGCGCCTGCGTGGTCTCCGTCGTCGCGGCGCGCTCGGCGGTGCGAGCGGTGGAGCGGGTCCGCACGGGCTCCGGCTCGGGCTCCGGCGGCGGCGCGGGCTTCTCGGCCACGATCACCGGGGCGTCGACCGTGAAGACGGCCTCGGCGGGCGAGGCGACCACGGGCGAGGTGTTGAGGACGGCGCGCGCCGACGCCGTGAGGGCGGCGGTGTCGACCGCGGCCAGCGCCGGGGTGTCGGCACGGTCCGTCGCGTAGGACGGCACAGCGATCATGGAGACCATGAGCCCGGACGACGCGGCGACGACGGCCGTCCGTCGACCGACGGTGCCCATCTGCTCGGACGCGGCGTTCGCCAGCTCGGTCAGCGGCGTCGAGGGGCGCCGTGCGGCGCGGTGACGCGCCTGGTTGATGCAATCGGACAAGGTCGTGCCTCTCCTGGCGCCTACGAGGTGAGCTGTCGGGTTCGGGTGGGAGATCACCCGGCCGGTCTTCCGTCACGACCTGCTGCGCACCGTGGTGCCCTGCTGTCGTGCCGTCGTCCCGGCTTCACCCCAAGGACACCGTGACCGGTGCCCAGAAGTGGTTCCCCCGCCCCTGCCGGCGAGTCGTACGGACCTGCGAGCGGCGGCAGGGTTCGGCGTTCCGCTCGAGGGCTCCCACGGAGGAGGGTTCCGAGAAGCAGGACGAACGTACATGACGCTCTGCGGGATTGTCACGCTCTGGTCACGAAGATCTCGAAGAGATCTTGGACGGGCGTCCGGGGATGTCCGGCGGACATCGCGACACGCCGTCGACACGCCGTTGGCGACCGGACGAACCGGGCCGCCGACCGGAGACCGGACACGTTCGGACAACCGCGGCCGCGGTCACGGACGCCCGTCGACCGGGCGCCACGACCGGGACCTCGGTCCCGGGCGCCGCCCGTCCCGGCGGTCCGGGCGGGTCCGCTCAGGCCCCGACGAAGATGTGCCGCGCCACGTCGTACGGCAGGTCGAGCACGGTCCCGGATCCCGCCACGCCGACGGTGACCACCCCGGTGGTCCGCTCGACGCTCACCTCGGCCCCCGGCACGACGCCGGCCTCGGCCAGCCGGACCAGCAGCTCGACGTCGACCTGCAAGGGCTCGGCGATGCGCGCGATCACCGCGGTGCCGTCGGCGGCCGCGCCGAGGGCGGTCAGCGGCACCACGCCGTCGAGGAACCGCACGGGCGTGCGCTCCTCGCCGATCTCGTCCAGGCCGGGGATGGGGTTGCCGTACGGGTCGAAGTGCGGGTGGTCCAGCAGGGCGGCCAGGCGCTTCTCGACCCGCTCGCTCATGACGTGCTCCCAGCGGCACGCCTCCTCGTGGACGTGCGGCCAGTCCAGGCCGATGACGTCGGTGAGCAGACGCTCGGCCAGGCGGTGCTTGCGCATGACCCGCACGGCCTTGGCCAGCCCGTCGGGGGTCAGCTCCAGGTGCCGGTCGCCGGTGACGACGACCAGGCCGTCGCGCTCCATGCGGGCGACGGTCTGCGACACGGTGGGACCCGAGTGCCCGAGGCGCTCGGCGATCCGGGCGCGCAGGGGGGTGATGCCTTCCTCGGTGAGCTCGTAGATCGTCTTGAGATACATCTCGGTCGTGTCGATCAGGTCGCTCACCGCTCGGCCTCCCACGTCGCGTCCGGCGGCCCGGGACCCCGTGCCGCGTGCTGCGGTCCAGGGTAGTCGGCGCCTCGCGCACGGACGGGCCTGCCCGTGCGCAGCGCGCGTCGATATCCTCGACGGGTGCCCGACGCCGACGCCCTGAGCCACCTGACGATCCCCGCCGACCTGCTGCCCCGGGACGGGCGGTTCGGCTCCGGCCCGTCCAAGGTGCGACGCGAGCAGGTCGACGCGCTGGCCGCCGTGGGCACCACGCTGCTGGGGACGTCGCACCGGCAGGCGCCGGTGCGCAGCCTGGTGGGTCGGGTGCGCGCCGGCCTGGCCGCCCTGTTCGACGCGCCCGACGGCTACGAGGTCGTGCTGGGCAACGGCGGGTCGACCACCTTCTGGGACGTCGCGACGCTGTGCCTGGTGCAGGAGCGCGCCGCGCACGCGCGGTTCGGGGAGTTCGGTGCCAAGTTCGCCGCGTCCACCACGCGTGCGCCGTTCCTGGCGCCGTCGCACGTGGTGAGCGCGCCCGCGGGGCAGGTCGCGGTGCCGGAGCACGTCGACGGCGTCGACGCGTACGCGTGGCCCCACAACGAGACCTCGACGGGCGTGATCGCGCCGGTGCGCCGCGTCGCGGGCTCGCGCGACGCGCTGATGCTCGTCGACGGCACGTCGGCAGCGGGTGGCACGACCCTCGACGTGTCCCAGACCGACGTCTACTACTTCGCCCCGCAGAAGTCGTTCGCCTCGGACGGCGGGCTGTGGCTCGCGCTGGCGTCCCCGGCCGCGGTCGAGCGGGCCGCCCGCGTCGAGGGCGGCGACCGCTGGGTGCCGGAGTCCCTGTCGTTCACGACGGCGGTCACGAACTCGCGCGCCGACCAGACCCTCAACACCCCGGCCGTGGCGACCCTGGTGCTGCTGGCCGAGCAGATCGACTGGATGCTCGAGCAGGGCGGCCTGGCGTGGGCCGCGCAGCGCACCGCGACGTCGGCCGGCCACCTGTACTCCTGGGCCGAGAGCCGCGACTGGGCCGCGCCGTTCGTCGCGGACCCGGCGCTGCGCTCCCCCGTGGTCGGCACGGTCGACCTGGCCCCGGAGGTCGAGGCGTCGACCGTGACGGCGGTGCTGCGCCGCCACGGGGTGGTCGACATCGAGCCCTACCGCAAGCTGGGCCGCAACCAGCTGCGGGTGGGCATGTACCCGGCGGTCGAGCCCGACGACGTCCTGGCGCTCACCGCGTGCATCGACCACGTGGTCGAGCAGCTGGTCTGACGACGCCCGCACGCACGCACGCAGGGCCCGGCACCTCGCGGTGCCGGGCCCTGCGTGCGTCGGGCCGTCGGACGTCGCGCGGCCTGCGGTACGGCGTCAGGCGCGGCGGCGACGTGCGGCGAGCACCCCGGCGGCCCCGGCCAGCACGAGCCCGGCGCCGATCAGCGCGATGGGCCCGGCGGACGAGCCGGTCGCGGACAGCACCTCGGCGCGCTCGGCGGGTGCGGCCTGCGTGCCGCCGGCCGCGGGCTCGACCCCGGCGGACAGCACGTCGGCACGCTCGGGCTGCGTGAGGCAGACGGGGCTGGACGGCGGGTAGGCCACGACGGCGGACGCGGTCGGGTTGACCGAGAACTGGACCTCGACCGACGGGCGGACCCAGTCGTACTCGTCGCCGACGACCCACGTGCCGTTCTCGAGGCGCCAGCCGGGCCAGTCGAGGCCGGTGCCGTCGGCGCCGACGACGGCGCCGGGCCACAGCACGCTGCCGGACAGCGGCTGGTCGGCCAGGACGACGTCGGGACCGGTGGGGTTGACGAAGGTGACGGTGACGGTGGTGTGGTCCGTGCCCACGGGCTGCACGACGTACTGCAGCCGCGGCACGCCGCCGTCGCACACGGGCGACAGGACGGCGACCTCGACCTCGCACGGCAGCTCGGCGCCGTAGCCGTCGGTGCCGCGCGTGCAGTCGTCCTGGGCGGAGGCGGGCGGCGCGGGCGTCGCGGCAGTGGCCGACGGGGCCAGCGCCGTCAGGGCCAGGACGAGGCCTGCGGCGGCACAGACCCGGATGAACGCGCGCATGGTGGCTCCTGTGTCGAAACGGACATTTCGTCTCATCCTCGCCCCGCGCGCCGCGGATTCCCATCCTCGTTCGGGTGAAACGGACAGAACGGGCATTATTCACCCGGACGATCGTCCAGGGAGGTGGGCCGAGGTCGGCCCGCTGACCCGCTCACCCCGGCGGCGCCTCCGCGAGGCGTGCGATCGCGGCCAGGCGCTCGTCCCAGCGGGCGCCGACGGCGTCGAGCGTGCGCGCGAGCAGCCCGAGGCGGGCGCCGACCGCCCGGTACCGCACCTCGCGCCCCGCCCGCACGGGCTCGACCAGCCCCACCTCGGCCAGCACGGCGAGGTGCTTGGCGATGGCCTGGCGGCTCACCGGGAGCCGCTCGGCCAGTGCGGACGCCGACGCCTCGCCACGCCCGACCTCGGTGAGGACCCGCCACCGGGTCTCGTCGCCCAGCGCGGCGCAGACCGCGACGACGTCCGTCGTGCCGCTCGCGGACGTCACACCGCCACCCCGCCGGCGACGAGCGCCACGAGCTCGTCGAGCTCCTCGGTCCAGCCGTCCCGGTGGTCCGCGAGCTGGCGCAGCCGCTCGTCGCCGAGCCTGTCGAAGCCCGTCTCCACGACCGTGAGCAACGTGCCGTCGCCGTCGGGTGCGAGCGTGAAGGTCACGGTCAGCTCGGTGGCGGGGTCGAGATCGCCCCCGCAGCCGGGCCACGCGAAGGCGAAGCGGCGCGGCGGGTCGTAGGCCTCGATCCGCACCGGGCTGTCGCCCTCACCGTCCCACCCGAGGGTGCCGGTGCCGCCGACGCGCAGGTCCGGCAGCGAGGCGCGCTGCCCGAACCAGCGGGCGACGAGGTCCTCGCGTGTGAGGACCTCGAACACGCGGGCGGGCGTGGCCTCGACGCGGACCGTGCGGGAGACGGTCGACGTGGTGTCGTCGACGAGCGCGGTGGTCTGGTGAGCGGTCATGGCAGCCTCCTTGGTGCAACTCTCCTGTTGCACGACAGCCTGCACCCTGCTCGACCATGAAGCAACCCCGTGGTTGCATCTGCTGGGCGACGGCGGGCCAGCCGCCCTCCCCGCGCCGGGACGGCGGTGGCCGTCGTCGGGCTCGGGTGCGGACGGCCGGCTCAGCGGCAGCGGTAGGCGGCGACGCCGGGCTGGGTGAGGGTCGGGGTCGTCCAGAGCGTCACGGCGCCGTCGCGCAGCGGGACGTCGACGGCGACCTCCTGGACCTGCCCGGGCGCCAGCCGCGAGGCGAGGCGCTGCACGTGACGCCCGTCGGCGGTGGCGGTGCTGCCGGTGGCCGGTGCGCCGTCGCGCGTGACGACCAGCGGCGGGCCGCCCTGCGCGGACCACACGGACACGGCCGTGAGCAGCGTCCCGACGGGCACATCGGGCCCCGGTGACCCGGTGACGTAGCGCGGGAAGCCCTCGATGCCGGCGGGCGGGCGGTACTCCAGGCGCAGCACGGCGGTCACGGCGGGGTCGGGCCCGGTGCACCGCGCGTCGCGGAACGTCACGCCGGTGGCGAGGTAGGCGCCGAGCTTGGCCTGCGTGGCGTCGTCGAGGAAGATCCCCGGCTGGTCGGCGAACGGGCCGGAGGTGAACGCGCCGCCGGCGACGGTCGCGACCAGCCGCTCCTGCTCGTCGGGGTGCGCGGACCACACCCGCAGGCGGCGCTCGTCGACCGCGTCGCGGCCCGCTGCCAGCAGGTCGCGCGGGTCCCCGGCACCGGCGCCGACGGCGTCGAGGATGCTGGCGACGACGGCACCGAAGTAGTCGTCGGAGTCCGCGGGCTCCGGGTGGGCCACGTAGGCGTCGCGCAGCAGAGCCGCGGCGAGGCGGTCGGCCCCGAGGTCACCGCCGTCGGGGTCGGGCACGGGCCCGGTCGCCCCGACCAGCCCCGCGACGGCGACGGGGTCGGTGGCGAGCACGCCGTCCACGGGTCCTCCGCCGGCGCGCGCCCAGTGCGCCACCACCAGCTCGGCGGTGCGCGGGAAGTCGGGGGTGGACACGGCGTTCTGCGCCCACCGCCCCAGGTCGTCGCCCCACAGGGCCGACTCCTCGGCGGTCAGCGGCAGCACGAGCCGCCCGGCGCCGGCGAGGTCGCGCGCGCCACGGCGGTCGGCCAGGGTGACCCGCCCGTCCTCGACCCGCACCGCGACGAGCGTGCCGACGATGCCGCCGGCGGCGCGCAGCTCGGCGGTGTTGAGCGCGAGCACCAGGTAGGTGCGCGGACCGTCGACCCCGAGCATGGCCGGCAGCACACCGGCGGTGCGTCCGGCCGGGCCCAGCTCCTCGTCGACGCGGGCGAGGGCGTCCTGGGTGGTGCGCACCGGCTCGGCGAGCGGGCCGACCAGGCGGTCGGGGTCCAGCGCGGCGACGACGGCGCGCGCGGCGGACGCGGTCGCGGCGGCCTCCTCGACGCGGGCGACCAGCGGCACCAGGGCCTCGACGTCGACGCGCCCGTCCGGGCCGCGCACGCCACCGCCCAGCAGGGCACGCAGGTCCTCGACCGCGGGCAGGACCTGGCCGGCGACGGCGTCGAGGGAGCCGGCGACCACGCGGACGGCCGCGAGCTGCTCCCCCGCCCACGGCAGGTGCTCGGCGGTGCGCCACACGGGGTCGGTGCTCGCGGCGGCGGCGCGCGAGGTGGCGGCGCGCACGGCGGCGAGGTCGTCGGTGAGCGCGGGGTCCAGCGCGGCGTCGACGGCCGTCCCGAGCGCGACGTCGCCGAGCAGGTCGCGGGCGTCCTGCAGCGCCGTGACCGCCTGCCACACGCGGGACGCGAGCCACGCCCCGAGCAGCAGCAGGACGACGGCGAGCAGGGCGAGGACCCGCGCGACGGTGCGGCGGTGGCGGCGCGGGCCTGCACCCGGCCCGGCGGTCGCGGGCTCGCTCACCGCCGCGTCGGCCGTCCGGTCCGCGGCAGCGTCGGCTGCGCCCGCGCCCGGCCCCGGTGCGGCGGCGTCCGCCGCGCCACCCGGCTCCGCCCTGGTCGTGCTCACGCGCCGATCGTCACATAGGGGGCGTACCGGGCATCGCCCGCGGGGTGCCTTTCACCCGAGGATCCACCCGTGCGGGTTGCGGCCGCGTGGGACCTCAGGCGGCGTGCTGCGCGTCCGCGGCGTCCTGGACGGCGACCCGTGCGGGCGCGTCCGTGGCCCGGCGCCCGCCGGGGGTGGTCGGGGACGTCGGCGGGGTGGGGCCGGTGCCGTCGGGGTCGGGGCCCCGCCCGGTCCGGTCGTCCGGGTACAGCACCTCGAGGTGGGGGCGGGAGGCGACGTGGTACCGCACCTGCACGCCCCACCGGTTGCGGGCCCACAGGGCCGCGCCGACGGACACGAGGATCGCGGAGACGGACCCGACGCCGATGGACCACCGGGCCCCGAACGTCTCGCCGATCCACCCGACGATGGGCGACCCCACGGGCGTGGCACCGAGGAACACGACCATGTAGAGGGACATGACGCGCCCGCGCATCCGCGGGTCGGTGGACATCTGGATGCTGGTGTTGGCGGCGGTCATCATCGTCAGCGACGCGAACCCGACGGGGATGCAGGCGATCGCGTAGGACGTGTAGGTGGGCATCAGCGCCATGACGCCCGTCGTGACACCGAACGCGAACGCGGAGCCGATGACCAGGCGCACGCGAGGGCGGTCCCGGCGGGCGGCCAGCAGCGCACCGGTGAGCGACCCGATGGCCAGGACGGACCCGAGGATGCCGTACTCCTGCGCGCCGCGGCCGAACTCGGTGCGGGCCATCAGGGCGCTGGTGAGCTGGAAGTTCAGGCCGAACGTCGACACGACGCCGACGACCACCATGATGACGAGGATGTCGGAGCGGTTGCGGACGTAGGCGATGCCCTCGCGGATCTGCCCCTTGGCGCGCGGGGCCTGCGGCATGGGGTAGAGCTCGCTGCGGCGCATGAGCGTCAGCGACACGATGGTGGCGGCGAACGTGGCGGCGTTGATGACGAACACCCAGCCGCTGCCGACGGCGGCGATGAGCAGGCCGGCCAGGCCGGGACCGATCAGGCGGGCGGCGTTGAACGACGCGCTGTTGAGGCCCACCGCGTTGGACAGGCGCTTGGCCGGCACCAGCTCGGCGACGAACGTCTGGCGCACGGGGCCGTCGATGGCGGTGACGACGCCGAGCATGCCGGCGAACGCGTAGACCTGCCACAGCTGGGCGTGGCCGGACAGCACGAGGGCACCGAGCCCGGCGGCGAGGACGCCCTGGGCGACCTGCGTGAGGACCAGCAGCTTGCGCCGGTCGAACCGGTCGGCGAGCAGCCCGGCCCAGGCGGAGAGCACCAGGGTGGGGGCGAACTGCAGGGCGGTCGTGATGCCGACGGCCACCCCCGACTCGTCCGAGAGCTCGGTGAGGACGAGCCAGTCCTGCGCGACGCGCTGCATCCAGGTGCCGACGTTGGCGACGAGGGCACCGGCGAACCACAGGCGGTAGTTGCGGAACGAGAGCGAGGAGAAGGTGGCACTCACGACGAGGTGATCCTCCGGAGGATCTCGGCAGCCTGGACGAGGACGGCGCGCTCGTCCGCCTCGAGGCCCGCGAGCCGGGCGGACAGCCAGGCGTCGCGGCGACGGCGGGTCTCCGCCACCTCGGCCTCACCCTCGGGGGTGAGGCTGACGACGACCTGGCGGCCGTCGGTGGGGTGCTCCTGCTTGCGCACGAGCCCGCGGTCGGCGAGGCAGCCGACCGTGCGGGTCATGGCGGGGGCGGCGATGCGCTCGTGCTCGGCGAGCCGGCCAGGGCTGGTGGGGCCCTCGCGCAGCAGGATCGCGAGCACGTTGAACTGGGGGTCGGACAGGCCCGCGTCACCGCGCTCGGCCTTGAGGCGCCGGGTGGCGCGGCCGAGCGTGACGCGGAGCTCGGCGGCGAGCGCGAGGTCCGCGGTGCCCGCCGCGGGCGGCACGGACGGCGCGGGGGCGGGCGGGGCGGGGGCGACGGTCACGGATGGTTACCTTACATCATGACCTCGGGTAAGGACATGTGGACATGCTCTTGCGCAGGTCACCGCGGTGGTGAACAGTCAGACCCGGGGAGGGATGCTGTCATGAAAGGTTCCAACTGGGACGTGTCGAACGATGCGCTGGTCGCCGAGCACGTCCTGGCGTCGACGATCGACCCGGTGACGAACCGTCCCGCCGCCACCGCGCTGAACACCGGGTGCACGCATCCCGCACCCGACGACGCCGTCGTCAGCGTGGTCGCGCTGGCCTACGACACCCCCAGCACGCGCAGCCTGCCGGGCCGCGCCCGGGGCGTCGACGTGGCCGAGCGCGCGCTGTGCCGGGACCTCGACCTGTGGGCCGACGCCCCGGGCAGCGTGGTGGCCATCGGCGAGGCCGCCGCGGCGTACGTCGCCCTGCACTCCCCCGACGAGTCGCGCGAGCTGCGGTCCCGGCTCGACGAGCTGCGCGCCCGCACCCGCCGCGCGGTGGGCCCACGGCCGCTGGTCGCCGCCGCGCAGGGCCCCGCCACGACGTCCGCCGACGTGGCCGCGCGGGCCATCGAGCGGCTGGTGCTGCCGGCCGGGACCGTGCCCGCCCAGGACCACTGGGTCGCCGGCCAGGTCTCGCGACGCCCCCTGTGGGACGCGGTGACCGGCGAGCGGTTCGGCACGCAGGTGCGGCTGCACGCCGCGGGCCTCGACGGCGTCCACGCCGAGCGCGCCGAGGGCCTGCTGTCCCTGACGCGCTCCACCCGGTACGTCGACGTCGCCCGGGCCGCGCACAGCGCGATCCCCCGCATCGTGGCGGCGTCGCCCACGGAGGGGCCGGTGCTGTGGGACGCCTCCGCCGCGCTGTCCGGCACGGGACCCGCGCGCGGCAGCCTCGCGCAGCTGCTGACCGAGCAGTGCCCGCCGGGGGTGTGGATCGGGGTCTCGGCGTGGCTCGCGGACGTCGACGAGGTGATGGAGGCGCTGCGCACCCTGCGGGCGCAGGGGCGACGGATCGTCCTGACGTCCTACGGCTCGGGGCGGGAGCCGCTGGCCGCGTTCGACGAGCTGCCGGTCAACGCCGTGCTGATCGACCCGTACCTGGAGCGCGGCGCCGCGCTGGGGATCGAGGACCGCACGGTGCACGCCGCGATCCTCGAGCACGCGACGCGCAACGGGATCCCCGCCCTGACGGGCACCCGCACGGCCCTGCAGCTGAACCGCCGGCCCGTGCCGTCCCCCCGGCCGCGCACCCCGCACCCCGGCGGGCAGCTGCTGGAGCGCGCCCGGCTGGTGGGCCTGACGCTGCGGCAGACCGCGCTGCTGGTCAACGCGACCCACGGGCAGGACCCGCTGGCACCGCGCTGGGACCGGTACGACGTGGCCATGCACTGGGCGGCGGACGCGACGTGAGCGACCCCCACCCGGGCGCCGCGGCACCGGGCGGCACCGGCGCGTCGCTGCGCCGGCCCGTCCTGGTCCTGCTCCTGGTGGCCTACCTGGCAGCCGTGGCAGCCGTCACGCTGACGCCGGGACGCAGCCACGCGGGGTCGCTGGGCGTGGTCCGCACGGTGCTGCGGTGGCTGGACGAGCGCGGGATCCCGCTGCGGTTCGAGGTGGTGGAGCCCGCGGCGAACGTGGTGATGTTCGTGCCGTTCGGGGTGCTGGTGGGGCTGCTGCTGGGGCTGCGCCGGTGGTGGGCGGTGGTGCTGCTGGGGCTGGCGACGTCGGCGACGATCGAGACGGTGCAGCGGGTGCTGCCGGGCCGGTTCTCGACCGTGCAGGACGTCGTGATGAACACGCTGGGTGCGGCGGTGGGTGTGGCAGTGATCGCGTGGGTCGCGCCCCGCGCCGGACGCACGCGGCCCGGGTCCGCGAGTGCGGACCCGGGCCGGGTGATGTCAGAGGGCTGAGGCCGTTACAGGCCGATGAGCTCCTGGATGGGGCCGAGGGCGAAGTACACGACGAACGCGACGGCCGCGAACCACATGAGCGGGTGCACCTGCCGGGCCTTGCCGACCGCGACCTTGATGAGCACGAACGCGATGAACCCCGCGCCGATGCCCGTGGTGATCGAGTACGTGAACGGCATGAGCACGAGCGTGAGGAACGCGGGGATCGCGATCTCGGGGGACTTCCAGTCCAGGCCGGTGATCTGCGTGACCATGAGGAAGCCGACGACGACGAGGACGGGCGCGGCCGCCTCGGACGGGACCATCGCGACCAGCGGCGACAGGAACGTCGCGAGCAGGAACGCGATACCGGTGACGACGGAGGCGAGGCCCGTGCGGGCGCCCTCGGCGACACCGGACGTCGACTCGACGTACGCGGTGTTGGACGAGACGGACCCGACACCACCGGCGACGGCCCCGAGGGAGTCGACGAGCAGGATCTGCTTGCTGCGCGGGGGGTTGCCACCCTCGTCGAGCAGCTTGGCCTCGGACCCGACGGCGACCATGGTGCCCATCGTGTCGAAGAAGTCGGCGAGCAGGATCGAGAAGACGAGCAGCGCGACCGCGAGGACGCCGACCTGGCCGACGGCCCCGAACAGCGAGAACTGACCGAGCAGCGACAGGTCCGGCACGGACGCGATCGCGTCCGGCACGGCCGGCACGTTCTGGTGCCAGCCGGCAGGGTTCTCACCACCGGCCTGGTCGCCGATCTTCGCGACGGCCTCGACGATCACCGCGATCACGGTGGTGCCGATGACGGCGATGAGGAGGCCGCCGCGCACGCGCTTGACCATGAGGACGATCGCCAGGATCAGCCCGAAGACGAACACGAGCGACGGCCAGCCCACGAGGGACCCGCCGATGCCCAGCTCGAGCGGCGTGCCGCCGCCCTGGCGGACGAACCCGCCGTTGACGAAGCCGATGAGCGTGATGAACAGGCCGATGCCGACGCCGATCGCGACCTTGAGCTCACGCGGGACGGCCCGGAACACGGCCGTGCGGAACCCGGTGAGCACCAGGACGGTGATGATCAGACCCTCGAGGACGACGATGCCCATCGCGTCCGCCCAGGACACGCCGGGGATCGCCGCGATGGTGAAGGCCACGACCGCGTTGAGGCCGAGGCCCGCGGCCAGCGCCATCGGGAAGTTGGCGACGAGGCCCATGAGGATCGACAGGACGCCGGCGACCAGTGCGGTCGCCGCGGCGATGAGCGGCAGGTTGCTGCCGTCACCGGTGCCGCCACCCAGGAACTCGCCCGTGCCGTCCGGCACGAAGCCCAGGATGAGGGGGTTGAGCACGATGATGTAGCTCATCGTGAAGAAGGTGACGAGACCGCCGCGGATCTCGGCCCCGATGGTGGAGCCACGCTCGGTGATCTTGAAGAAGCGGTCGACGGCGCTGCGGGGGGGCGCGGACGCGTCGTCGAGCTTCTCCTCCGGGGAAGTTGTCGACATGGGCGGCAGTGTGGCAGAAGTGCGCGGCCCGGACGCGCACCGTCCGCATGGCCAGCAGGTGGCGTCCGCGCGGTGAGCGCGGGCGCGGGTTCACCCGCCGTGCGGGCGATAAATGGAGGGCGCGCGCGTGTGCCGGGAATGCCCTTCCCCGAGGTCGCAAGATATGGTCGCGCGGTGAGATGGAACGTCGAACGGGCAAATACCACCACACGTGCGCGAAAGGGTCGATAAAGACCTGTGCACGTCGCTCTGCTGACCCACCACTACGCACCCGAGACCGGCGCTCCGCAGCGCCGGTGGTCGGCGTTCGTGGAGCGCTTCGTGGCCGCAGGGCACCGCGTGACCGTCCTGACCCCGCCTCCGCACTACCCGTCCGGGCTGCTGGACCCGCAGGGTGCGCACCTGCGGCCCGGCACCGTCGCCCGGGGCGCCCACGGCGAGACCGTGGTGCGCGTGCACTTCCGCGAGCACGGGCCGTCCCTGGTGAGCCGCACGGCCGACCAGCTCGTCGCCGCCGGTGACTCCCTGCGCCGGACGCTGCCCCTCATCGGCTCCCGGCAGCGGCCCGACGTGGTCGTGGCGACCGCCCCCGGGCTGCCCACCATCCCCGCCGGCATGCTGCTGGGCCGCCTGCTGCGCCGGCCCGCCGTCGTCGAGATGCGGGACGCGTGGCCCGACCTGATCGCGTCCAGCGGCATGTGGGGGCCGGGTGAGGGCGGCGGTGTGCGGGCGCGCGCGACGACGGTCGCGCACCGGTCGCTGACGTCGCTGCAGCGGCACGCCGACTCCGTGGTGACGACCACCGTGTCGTTCGCCGACGTCCTGTCCGCGCGCGGCGTCCCCCGCGTGAGCGTCATCCGCAACGGCGCGCACCTGCCAGACCTTCCGCTGCTGCCGACCCCGGCCCGGACGTCCGACGCGCTGCACGTGCTCTACCTGGGCACCATGGGGCGCAGCCAGGGCCTGGGCGCCGTCGTCCGGGCCGCCGACGTCGCCCACCGGCGCGGCGTCGCCCTGCGGCTGCGGTTCGTCGGGTCGGGCGCCGACGAACCGTACCTGCGGGACCTGGCGCGGATGCTCGGCGACCGGGTGGAGTTCGTCGGTCGGGTGCCCGCGGACGAGGTCATGGCCCACTACGCCTGGGCCGACACGGTCGTCGTCTCGCTGCGCGACTGGGGGCCGTTCGAGTGGACCGTGCCCTCCAAGCTCTACGAGATCCTGTCGGTCGGCCGCCACGTGACGGCCGCCGTGGCCGGCGAGGCGGCCCGGGTGGTCGCGGAGTCCGCCGCGGGGTCCGTGGTGCCGCCGCAGTCGCCGGCCGCGCTGGCGGACCTGTGGGGCGCCCTCGCGGACGACCGCACGCGCCTCGACGTGCGGACGTCGGGACGGGCCTGGGTCCGGCAGAACGCCGACCACGACCAGCTGGCCGCCTCGTACCTCGACCTGCTCGAGCAGGTGCGCTCGTGAAGGGCTTCGCCCGCCAGGTGGCGCTCGGGGTCACCACGGCCACCGGCATGGCGGCCGAGGACCCGGCGCTGCTGGCCGTGCAGGCGAGCAGGCGCGCGCCACGGCGCGTGACGCTCGCGGTGGCCGGGCTGCTCGACAACGGCACGGGAGGGCGGCACGCCGACGCCCGCCGTGGCCTGGCCGCGTGGCTGCGCGGGCACCGGGACGACGCGCGGGCCGGCGTGGCCGCCGCGCTCGCCGGACGCCCGGCGTCCCCGGTGCGCCGGGTGCTCGGGGAGGTCGCCGTCGAGCTCGACGTCCCCCTGCCGCCGGACGCCCCGCGCGTCACGCGCGCCCGCGCCGCATGGCGGGCGGGCGACGTCTCCGGGGCCGTCGCGCTCGCCCAGGGCACCCCGCTGGGCCGTCGCCTCGCGTCCGAGCAGCGCGCCATGACGCCCGGGACGGTGCTGGCCGGCGATCGGCGTGCGCGCTCCACTCCGGCCGGCCCGCCCGTCGCGCTGCACCTGCTGACCAACTCCCTGCCGCACACCTCCAGCGGGTACACGCTGCGCAGCCACGAGGTGCTGCGCGCCCAGGCCGCCGCGGGCATCGAGGTGGCCGCGGCCACCCGGCTCGGCTACCCCGTCGTCGTCGGGCGCGTGACGGGCCGCGACGTCGACGTGGTGGACGGCATCGCGTACCACCGCCTGCTGCCGTGGTCCGCCGCGCGCACCCCCGGCGCGCGCCTGCGGCAGAACGTGGCGCTCGCGCGACCCCTGGTGCGTGCCCTGCGCCCCACCGTGCTGCACACCACCACCGCGTGGAGCAACGCCGTGGTGACCCGCGCCCTCGCCGACGAGCACGGCCTGCCGTGGGTGTACGAGGTGCGCGGCGTCCTGGAGGACACGTGGGCGGCGTCGTTCCCCACCGTCGAGGCGCAGCACGCGGCGCGCGCGAGTGAGCGGCACGCCCTGCTGCGGGCGCGGGAGACCGAGCTGGCCCGGGCAGCGGACCACGTGGTGACCCTCGGCGAGACCGTGCGGCGCGACCTCGTCACGCGCGGCGTCGACCCCGCACGGATCACCGTCGTGCCCAACGCGGTGCCGGGCGAGCTGCTTGACCTGCACGTATCCTCGACGGCGGCCCGTGCACGGCTGGGCCTGTCCGGGGAGGGCTTCTGGGTCGGCACGGTGAGCAGCCTGGTCGACTACGAGGGGATCGAGACGTTGGTCGAGGCGGTGGCCGTGCTGCGCCGGCGCGGTGCGGACGTGCGCTGCGCCGTGGTCGGGGACGGCACCGCGCGCGCGTCCATCGCCCGGCGCGCGCAGACCCTCGGCATCGCGGACCACGTGGTGCTGCCCGGCCGGGTGGCGCCCGACGAGGCGGTCGGCTGGCACCTCGCGCTCGACGCCTTCGCCGTCCCCCGCCGGGACACGGCCGTGACCCGGGCCGTCGTGCCGCTCAAGCCGATGCAGGCGATGGCGCTCGGGCGGCCCGTGGTGGCCAGCGACCTGCCCGCCCTGGCGGAGATCGTCGGGGAGCCGGGCACGGGCCTGCTGGCGGCGCCCGACGACGCGCGGGCGCTGGCCGACGCCATCGAGCGGCTGGCCGACGACCGCGCGCTCGCCGGCTCACTCGGGGAGGCCGGACGGGCCTTCGCCGCGACGCGCACGTGGGCGGCCGCCGGGGCGGCGTACCGGCGGCTGTACGAGGAGGTGGCGGCGTGAGCGGCGAGTCCACCGGCGCCGCGACCGACACGGCGACGAGCGCGCCGGCCACCGGCGCGACGCCGAACGTCTTCACACGTCCGCTGCTGCTGCGCGACGGCCGACGGCCCCTGCACGTGGAACCCGTGGACGGGACCGTGCTGCGGCCCGTCGCGAGCCGGCCGGCCTTCGGGGAGTACCTGCGGCTGCTGTGGCTGCGGCGGCACTTCATCGTGGCCGACGCGCGGGCGAAGGTGTCGACGAGCAAGAACGGCATGCTGCTGGGGCGTGCGTGGCTGGTGCTGTCGCCCTTGCTCGACGCCGCGGTGTACCTCGTGATCTTCGGGCTGCTGCTGCGCTCGAGCAGAGGGATCGACAACTTCATCGGGTACCTGCTGATCGGTGTCTTCCTGTTCCGGCTGACCTCGCGGACGGTGAGCACCGGCGCACGCTCGTTGGTCGCGGGCCGGTCGCTCGTCCGGTCCTTCGCATTCCCTCGCGCGGCGCTGCCGCTGGCGTCCGTGGCACGCGAGGCCCTCGCGTTCGTGCCGACCCTCGTGCTGCTGGTCGTGCTCATCCTGTTCACGCGACCGGCAGCCGCCGACACATGGACAGCACCGGCCCAGCTGATCGGCTGGCGCTGGCTCCTGGTCCCGCTCGTCCTTGCGCTGCAGCTCACCATGAACTTGGGTCTCACGCTCATCGCCGCCCGTGCCACGGCGCGCGTGCCCGACCTTGGCCAGGTCATCGGCGTGCTCATGCGGTTCTGGCTGTACGGGTCCGCCGTCTTCTTCTCCTTCGACCGGTTCATCGACCACCCCACGCTGTTGCAGGTTGTGGAGCTGAACCCGATGTTCCTCGTGCTGGACATCGTTCGGGACTGCCTGCTGTACGGCCAGACCCCCGCGTGGAAGTCGTGGGCCGTACTCAGCGCATGGTCGTTCGGTCTCCTTGCCGCTGGCGCCGTCTTTTTCTGGCGCGGGGAGGAGAGCTATGGCTCCGTCTAGCCCCACGCAGGCGGTCATGGCGGTCACCGGTGTCGCGGCCGTGCGGTCGGTGCAGGTGGCCGTGGACGACGTGCACGTGCGCTACCGCACGCCTTCCACGGACGCGGCCGCGCGGGCCGAGGTGCCCCGCGCCATGCGCGCGGTCAACCGCCTCATCGGGCGCCAGCCCACGGTGCTCAACCGGGCACTCGCCGGGGTGTCGTTCGTCGCGCGCTCCGGCGAGGCCGTCGGCGTCGTCGGGCTCAACGGGTCGGGCAAGAGCACGCTCCTGCGGGTCATCGCGGGCCTCGAGCGTCCGGCGCGGGGCATGGTGCTGGCCCGCACGACGCCGGTGCTGCTGGGCGTGAACGCCGCGATGCTGCCGGAGCTCACCGGTCAGCAGAACGTGCGCCTCGGCTGCCTCGCCATGGGCATGACGCCGGAGGAGGTGAGCGCCGCCTACAAGGACATCGTCGAGCTGTCCGGGCTGGGGCCGGCGATCCACCACCCCATGAAGACGTACTCGTCCGGCATGGGGGCGCGCCTGAAGTTCGCGATCGCGGCCGCCGCGAACCCGCAGATCCTGCTGATCGACGAGGCGCTGGCCACCGGCGACGCCGCGTTCCGGGAGCGGTCGGAGGACCGGATGAACCAGCTGCGCGGCAACGCGGGCTGCACGTTCCTCGTCTCCCACGCCGCCAAGACGATCGAGGAGACGTGCACCCGCGCCATCTGGCTGCACAAGGGCCGCCTCGTCATGGACGGCAGCGCCTACGACGTGGCCCAGAAGTACCGCTGGTGGGCGTGGAACCTGGCCAAGGGCGAGACCGAGAAGGCCGCCGGCCTGCTCGATGACGCCTTCGGCGAGGGGCACGACACCGCCGTGCGCGTGACCGAGCTGTACGACCCGTCCGCCCCGCCCCGGCACGTCCGGGGCGGTTGAGAACCGAACGACCCAGGAGACCGACGATGCGCCCCCGGATCATGACCGTGTACGGCACCCGCCCCGAGGCGATCAAGTGCGCGCCCGTCGTCAAGGCGATCGAGGCGAGCGACGACCTCGACAGCGTCGTGGTGGTCACCGGCCAGCACCGGGAGATGCTCGACCAGGTCAACGAGCTGTTCGGGATCGTGCCCGACCACGACCTCGACATCATGAGCCACGGGCAGACGCTCGCGCAGATCTTCAGCCGCGTGCTCGACGGGCTCGACCCGATCCTCGAGAAGGAGCAGCCGGCCGCCGTGGTGGTCCAGGGCGACACCACGACGTCCACCGCCGCCGCGCTGGCGGCGTTCTACCGGCAGATCCCCGTGGTGCACGTGGAGGCAGGGTTGCGGTCCGGTGATCTGTACTCCCCGTTCCCGGAGGAGGCGAACCGGAAGATCACCTCGCAGATCGCCGCGCTGCACCTGGCGCCCACCGAGACGAGCCGACAGAACCTGCTGCGCGAGGGCGTGACGGACGCCGACATCGTCGTCACGGGCAACACGGTGATCGACGCGCTGCACATGACCGTGGCGAAGGAGGTCGCGTTCGTCGACCCCGCGCTGGAGGACCTCGCCGCATCGGGCCGTCGCATCGTCCTGGTCACGACCCACCGCCGCGAGAACTGGGGCGAGGCGATGGTGGGCGTCGGCCGCGCGCTCGCCACGATCGCGCGCCGCTTCCCCGACGTCACGGTGGTGCTTCCGATCCATCGGAACCCGGTCGTCCGGGAGGCCGTGCTGCCCGCCGTCGAGGGCATCGAGAACGTGATCGTCACCGAGCCGCTGGCCTACGGGGAGTTCGCCCGGCTCATGGCCGCGTCCACGCTGCTGCTGACCGACTCCGGCGGCGTGCAGGAGGAGGCACCGTCGCTGGGGAAGCCCGTGCTGGTGATGCGGGACAACACGGAGCGGCCAGAGGCCGTCGAGGCAGGGACGGTGTCGCTCATCGGGACCGACGAGGGACGGGTGGCTGGGGAGGTCGCTCGCTTGTTGGAGGACCCTGAGCACTACGCCACGATGTCGACCGCCGTGAACCCGTACGGGGACGGCGCTGCCGCAGCCCGGACGGTGGAGGCCGTGCGTGCTCGGCTGGACACCGTCTCACGCGCGCAGGGGTCCTCGGCGTGAGTCGCGTCCGACCGGGCGAGGCGACGCCCGCCCACGTCTTCATCTACGGCAGTTGCGTGACGCGCGACACCTTCGAGCACGCCCCTCCCGAGCTCTACACGCTTCGACGCTACGTCGCACGGCAGTCGCTCATCAGCGCATTCGCTGGACCCGCGCCGGTGACCGCGCCCTCGTCGATCACGTCCTCATTTCAGCGACGGATGCTCGAAGGTGACGCGGCGGGCAATCTCCCTCAGCTTCTCACCGAAGCCCCCCTGGTCGACCTGCTCCTCTGGGACCTCACCGACGAGCGGCTCGGGGTGCTCGTCTCACCAGAGGACCACGTCGTCACCCGATCCGTCGAGCGCATGAGGGTCGGCGTCGACGAGGTGCTCGATGGCTGGCGCCACGTCGAGCTGGGCTCGCAGGAGCACCACGAGCGCTGGACCGCTGCGCTCGGCCACTTCCGGAAGCTCCTTGGCCGACTCGGCCTGCTTGACCGCACTCTGCTCCTAGATGTGCCGTGGGCCGTGGACTCCGACGACGGGTCGCCCGTGCCAAGCAGTTTCGGGATGTCCTCGTACGAGGCGAACGAACGCCTCGCCCCCTACTACGAGGAGGCGGGAGCAGCGGGTCTCGGCGTCGGCAGGGTGGCACCCGAGCAGGTCATCGCCGCAGCGAACCACCGGTGGGGTCACGCACCTTTTCACTACACGGACATCACGTACGCAGCCGTCGTCAACGTCATCGAGCGCAGCCGCCCGTGGACAGGCGACAACGAGGGGACGAGGGACGCATGAACTTCAGGAAGCTGCAGATCGCTGCCACCGCGCTCGTAGCCGCGGGCGGTATCGCTTCCGTCGCAGCGGTCATTGTCGACGGGTCACCGGCCCTGGTGGCGATCGCCGTGATCGCAGGGCTCCTCGCGTCCATGGCCATGCTCGGGGCGCTCCGCGCGGTCCGCAAGCGAGTCGTGGTCTCCGAGCGGCGCATCCGCGATCTGCAGAGCCGTCTCGATCGGACCGATGCCACGCTGACGGCGCTCGACGAGGCGTTCGCCCGCACGCCGTATGGCGCGGCGAACAGCCAACAGCAGATGTCCGGCCTCGCGGGTGTCGAGCAGCGTCAGGTCGAGTTCGAACGCCGCACCTTGACGGCGCTCGTGGCTTTGGCGACGGAGCCGTTCGACGGCCAGGACGAGCCGAGGACCTCGGTGAGTGAACGGCGGCGAGAGCTCCACCTGGGCACGGAGCACGTCCTCGTCGCTGTAGAACATCTCCTCATGACGGGCGAGGCGCTGGAAGCAGACCGAATCGTGCGAGCTCACGCGGTGCTCGACAAGCTCCCACTCCGCCTCCTGCGGCTGCTGGCGCGTGCTCTACGCGACCGCGGCTACCTCGCCAGGGCACAGGACTACTTCGAGACGGCCGCGCGGCAGGGCGACCCGCGCGACGTCCGAACCCGGGAGCTGCGAGCGAGCGAGCTCGAGGTGATGTCAGGTCGGTTCCGCCCGACCATCGCGCCCCAGACGGACATGACCGCCACTGCAACTCCCGGACGAGTGCTTCACGTGGTGGGGCGCGCGGTTCCAACCACCCAGTCCGGTTACACGCTGCGGACCCACAGCACCGCGCGCGCCCAGCTCGCGGTGGGTCTCGACGCGCACGTGTACGTCCAGCTCGGTATCACGAACGGTGGAGGCGTCACCCCCGATGAGCTCGATGGGGTCACCTATCACCGACCCACGGGCCCCTCGATCTTCGAGGTCGGTCACTCCGCGTGGCTACAGGCAAATGCCGAGGCCCTGCTCGCTGTCGTGAATGAGGTGCGCCCTGCCCTCTTGCACGCCCACTCCGACTTCCTCAACCTCCTCATCGCCAACGTGGTCGGCAAGGCGACCCAGATTCCCGTGGTGTACGAAGCTCGGGGGTTCTGGGAGGAGTCGTGGCTATCGCGGACCGCCAGCCGGTTCGAGTGGACGGACACCACCAGCCTCTTCGCGCGTTTCGGCCAGCCGGAGGCATACGGGTGGCGCCGCGAGCGCGAGGCCGAGGCACGTGCCGCAGCGGACCACGTCGTGACGCTCGCCCGCGTCATGCGCGAGCGCATCCTCGACGAGGGGCTACCTGCCGACCGGCTTTCGATCGTCCCGAACGCGGTCGACAGTCGCCGCTTCACCGTCGAGGGCAGAGACGAGACGCTCGCGTCCGCGCTCGATGTCCCGACCGACGCTCTCGTCGTGGGCTGCATCACGTCGATCGTCGAGTATGAGGGGATCGAGGTGCTCATCGAAGCGTTCCATCAGGTGTCCTCCGAGAGCCTGCGTCCGCTGCGTCTCCTCGTCGTGGGAGACGGTCCGGCGCTCCCCGCCCTACGCGCCAGGGCGAACGAGCTGGGTGCGGACGGAGTGGTTTTCACAGGGCGGGTTCCCCACGCCGACGTGCTGGGCTACTACAGCTTGATCGACATCTTCGCCGTGCCACGCCGACCGGCCGACGTTTGCCACCTCGTCACGCCCCTCAAGCCGTTCGAGGCATTCGCAGCGGGGCGAGCGGTCGTCATGTCGGACGTGGAAGCCCTCAAGGAAATCGCCGAAGACAGCGGAGCTGCTACCCTTTTCTCCGCCGGTGACCCCCACGCGCTCGCGGACGTGCTTCGCGAGCTGGTCGAGGATGACCTGCACCGAGCGGAGATGGCCCAGCGCGGCGCTGCATGGGTGCAGGCCGAACGCTCGTGGACCGGGAACGCAGCGGACTACGCACGCATCTACGAGGCCCTCACCACCATCGCCGTCCCGTGACAGCGACCGTGGCACCATGCGCCGTCAGAGGTACCAGGAGATAGCCGCCGCGGCCGTCCCGTGATCCCGTCCGCGCAGCGCGAGGAGCGCCTCCGCTAGGTCTCCCTCGAGCCTGCTCAGACCTACCTGGGTATTGGCGATGTGGGCACCGTACGACGTCTGGGTCGTCGCAGGGTGCTCCACTCGGTCATCCAGCACGTGCAGGTCCCGCGTCAGCCCTGCCGTCGCCGTGAGAGCGAGGTCGAGTGCATCGATGTCCATGTCGATGCTGCCGCGCGCCCCGCCGATGCGGTGCCGCAGAAAGTTGATCGTCTCGTACTGAAGTGCCTTTGCTGCGCGGATGTGCTCGAACACACCGCTCCCGCCGCGGTGCCGGGACAACGCCCAGAACCGAGTGGCAATCGGGTCCTCCATCAGCAGGAGCGAGTGAAGTGCCGAGCCTTCCACTCCGAGCACCACTTCGGCAGAGGACATCTCCTTCAGCTGGAGCTCCACCGAGTGCTGCTCAGGGTGGAACACCTCGAAACCGTGTCTCTCCGCCAGAAGGTCGAGCGCCTCGTCCTGCGCACCCTCGAGGCCCCCGCGACCATGCGACAACCCCGAGCGGGAGATGAACAATTTCTTCCCTGGCACCGTCGTGCTGGCCGGGACGCATCCGATCATGTCTGTGAAACTCGTAAGGACATAATCGCCGAGCGATATTCCGGGAAACGGAAAGACAACCTCGTCGAACGCCATGGGTTTTGTCAGGAAGTGCTGGGGATTGCGCATCCCGATGAGCTGGAGCACGTGCTGCTGGAACGGCTCCAACCCCGCCGCGTCCCAGATTACGGGCACCTCGGGGTGGAGGAGCGCGTACCAGATCCGCGCCAGCCCTTGCGTCAGGAAGTGGCCCCAGGAACCGTGTGGTAGCCCGAGGTAGATGGCGCGCCCGTGGGTACTCGCAGGTTCTGGTCGGGTCGGCTGGTAATGGTAGCGCTGACGGCCCAGGACGAACTCCATGGCCTCCACAATCGGCTCATCGCCCTCCCATGCGCCGAGGAATCCGAACGTGGCAAGCCCGCCCCGCGGTGACGACTTGAGGACCGTGGGAGCCAGCGTCACGTTACGCCGGCAGCTGTAGCGCAGATCCCCGTGCACTGATCCGCACGCCTCCGGAGGCTGGCCCCGGCGTGAAGCAGGCGCGAGACGGATCGGCGGTAGAAGGCGGGGGCCGACACCCCCGTCCGCGCGCTGCGCGAAGAAGTCGAGCTGGATCCGCCGGACGCTGTCGTCGCCGTCGAGCACGAACTCGATCTCGCCACCTCGCGACACGGCGCACCGGAGGATCTCGGTGCCGGTGTACGTGTCGCGAAGGGTGACCCAGCAGTCTTCGGCCACTCCCCAGGTGGCTGGAGCGATGGTCTCGACCGAGATCGGGCCCAGGGCACTGAGCCGATCGGGCTTGGCGTGATCCTTCCAGGACCCGTCGGACATGGACGGAGTCTGGAGCTTGATAGACAAGCGGTCGAGTGGAAGCAGGTCCCGTAATGCGAGCCGCAACACCCCCCCGGCAGCGACGGCCGTGACGTGGCTGTAACGCCTCGCGTCGTGATCGTAGATGGCGACCCGCGACCTGCCCTCAATCCCCGCGAGTGCGGGCGAGACGATCAGCGTGGCGTCGCGCCGGTCGATTAGGAAGAAGGGCGTGGCATTCGTTCTCAGGCTCATCGACATTCCTCTAGCGATTATCCCGACGCGACCGGCTCTCGCGCTCTCGGAGCTTCTCCTCGAGTCGCGCGATCTTCTCGTAGGCGGCTTCGAGGCGCCGCGGCGAGGGGTCGACCGCCCAGTCAGGGTGCGGCGGCGCGCCTGACGGACGGGCGGCGGTATACAGCGCCTCCCACTGTGCCGCGACTAACGCGGCGTCGTGGTGCTCTTCGACGTAGCACCGGCCGCGACGGCCCAGCTGGTCGCGCAGGCCGGGGTCCGAGAGCACGGGCCGCAGCGCCTGGGCGAAGGTCTCGGGATCGGCGCTCACAACAGGCATGGAGGGATGGCGTGCGAGCACTTCGGGGCGGATCCGCGCCACGGCGACCTTGCCCATCGCCATTGCCTCAAGCGAGAGGACGCCGGCGTCACCACCAAGCAGTTTCTCGATGACCACGTCGGCGTCACCCATGACGTCCAGAAGTTCCGCATGAGTCGCGCCCTCGACGAGGCGGAACTCGAAGTCGAGCTCCGCCTGCAGCGCAGTGACCTGTTCGACAATGAGGTCGGTGCCCTTCGTGGCCCGCCTCCGTGTCGCGTGCAGGACCACAGGTCGTTTGCGCCTAACGGCACCGACTTCCTCGTACCTGCTGAGGACCAATGACTTCGGCACGTAGGTCGCATCCGGTGCGTACACCTGGTCGAGGACGCTGCCGACCGAGAGCTGGTGAGCGAACGTCCGGATGACCGCCAGCCGCTGAGCGATCTTCTCCTCGTCGCACGGGATGTCAGCGAAGCGGTAGAAGCTCCACTGGTCGTCGGCCTCGTGGTGCGAGCGCAGCCGGACATCCGAGCCGTGAAAGGTGAAAACTATGCGGGCACGAGCGGCCCGCAGCACGGGCAGGTCCCACATCGGCGGGACGCCACCGTGCCCTGGGACGAGGGAGCGCGCGGTATGAAAATGGAAGACGTCGAAGCCACGGTCCAGGGCCTCCGTCAGGGTCCGCTGGTATGTCCCGGGTGCGCGGTCGTCCGGGATCACCCTGTCCACGTCGAAGCCGTTCGGGCTGGGCCCGTAGTTCCAGATCTCGACCTCGTGGCCACGGGCCCGGAGCCCCGCCGCGATCGAGGTGGACTGGTTCGCGACATTGCTCGGGGCGAGGAGGACCCTCACATCAGTCACCTTCCGGGGTCGTAGCGAAGAGGTCGAACGGAGACACAGGGGCGGCGTCGGGCCGCGTCCCGTCAAGCGTGAGCAGCGTGGTCAGACGGTGCGCTCGGGTCACACGAGCCTCCAGCGCAACAGACCATGCCGGCGTGAACGAGTAGTCGGCGGCCGAGCGCCAACCCCGTAACGGCTCTTCCTGACCCTTGACGGGAGCGATGACCGAGGCGCCGTCCATGCTTCTGAGCGAGAGCCGTCCGCCCCCCTCCGGGAGCGCGAAGGAGACGCCATCGGCCTCCTCTCGAGGATCCAGGAGACTGTCGGGCAAGTTCCACCACGCTCGCACCAGATGCTCATCAGAGTCCGGGAATGTCACGCCGTCCTCGACGAGGAGCCACTTACCGGGCCTGTACGTCACGGCCCGAACGTGCTGCCAGCTCTCGTGGTCCACCGCACCAACAAGACGGAAGAATCCGTCTCGCTCCTCGCACTCCCGGATTGCCGAACCATACGGCGCGCGCCCACGTCGGCGATGGTTTCCGCCGTCGACCTCGACGGTGTTGTGTGCCCGAGTCGTCTCCACGTACTGTCGCTCCGGTCGACCGTAGAAGAAGCCCTCATCACGAGCCGGGGAATCAGCAGGCAGCTGATCCAGGTACCCGAACCGTCCGGAATCGATGAGGACCTCCGTACCTGCGTCGAACCACGTCAGCGAGAGATCGTCGCAGTGCTTGTGTGCGCGCGAGTGGAACGCACCCATCAACGTCACGTAACCCGCCGAGAGATGGTCGTTCACCCCCCTTGGCTGCGGGGATCGGACGATCGCGTAACCGCTGTCCGGGAGCACCATGAGTTCGCGGGGGTTCGGCTCCCCATGTGCCCCACCCGTCGCGAGGAACAACGTCCGGGGTGAGCGCATGGTGCGCGAACCCGCCGACACCGCCGTGGCCGGAGAGTCCCCGATCTGCACGATCGTTCGGTCGGGTCGGATGAACCAACCCATGACCTGTTCCGCTCGGTCCAGGCGCTCGAGCAGTTGCGGGTCATCGATGAGCCCGTCGTCCACCGCATCGAGGAACGACTCGAGCACCATTCGGTGATAGTCGGGAGAGTGCTCTCGATGCCCGCCATCCTCCGCGAACTGACGTGTGGCGATCTCGGTAAGGCGCGCTTGCCCCTGCGCGAGGACGACGTCCATTCCAGGAAGGGTGACCAGTCGGCGCGCGAAACTGACCTCGCCGACGGCCGTGTAGAAGCCGTGATTGGTTCGGGGGTTGTAGGCACGAGCAGCGAAGATCTCCTGCTGGTGGCGGACCACCGCCGCCCCGAGAAGCTCCAGTTGCCCGTCGTCCACACCGATCTCGAGCGCTTCGCGAACGAGGTAGGCCAACCGTGGGGAGCGTAGGCCGATCGCCATGTCGTACCACGCCATCGTCCCCTGAGCGTCCCCGTCGACAAAGGTCTCGCACCAAGACAGTGCACGGTCGAGGCACCAGCGCAGGGCGCCTTCGTCACGCTTCTCGGCCCACGCCCTGAGGAACGGGACGGCAAAGTCCCACGCGTGCAGGTGGAAGGCCTGCGACCGGTTCTCTTGGCACGCGGTCCGCCAGTCAAAGGGCAGATCGAGAAGGACGGGCGGCAACGCGCCGAGCACCCAGCCGCGGTCCCGAATCGCCTGGGCGGAGCCTGCGACACCGGTGGTGCTCGTCCGATCGAGCGGTCGCGGTGGCGCGGCGCACAGCAACCTTCGGAGTTCGTCAGCTGCAGGTCGACGCTCGCCGAGCCGTGCGAGCTGCGCGGTGCCGCGCTCGAGCGCGCCAGCCCACTCGAGGGCGTCAACGTACCTGTACCCGGCATCCACCCCATCGGCGACGACGAACACCGCGTCCACGCGTGCCCCTAGCTCAATGGCGTGCTGTGCCGTCTCGTCCGAGTTCGCGATGACGGTATCCGCGGCGCACAGGACCTCCGCCTCGCGGCTGCGGCGCAGGCTCCACAGGTCGGGCATTCCCCACGTACCTGGAACCAGGTCCTCCGTCCACCCGTACACCTCGCGCTGCCGGCGCAGCCACGAGTCCTCCCATGCGCCGCGCACGTCGTACACGAGTGTCAGCCCGTAGGCACGCGCAACGGCGAGCGCGGCGAGCCCGTTGACGAAGTCGGAGGAAGGGACCAGCGCGACCGGCCTCACCTTGCGCACGACTGCGGCCAGCCGCTTCACATAGAGCGCGAACCAGTCGTCGGCGGCAGAAGATCCGCGAGCAGGACCAGGGATGCGGTGGTATTCGACACCGTCCAGGACGTCGACTCTGTAGCCAGAGGCACCGCCGACGCCCATCTGGCTGACGACACGTGCCTGGAGTCCCAGCTCGGCACCGCGGAGGGCGAGTGCGTGAGTGCGCTGGGTATAGCTCGAGTCGACGAAGGGGAGGCTTGCCCCCGCCACGTGGAGCACCCGCCCGGCCTCAGGCTCGAACGTGCTGTCCGGCGGGATCACTCCCTGACTAACCTCACCACGGAGGAAGCGCAGCTGGCCGCGAACGCGCGCCGCTGCGGGGTCGCGTTCCTCGTCGCCGGTGCGTCGCGCGAGCACGACGGCGAGCTCGAGGGCGCGCTCGAGGTATCCCTGATCTCGCAGCATGCTCACGAGCTGCCGCCCATCGGCGGTGCCCAGCTCCTCGTGGACGCCGGCCACTCTGACTAGTTCGTCCAGCGGCACGGCGAGACGCGCGTCAAGAAGCTGACGCGCCACGTCGGTCAGCCAACCGGGCACCAGGGGTCCTTCCCACGACGGGCTGAGAGCGACTGCTCGGCGCTACTGACGGTTTTCGGCACGAGGTGCGTCACGCGTGCCAGACACCACGCGTGTCGATGACGACCTTCTCGCTCAGTCCGAGTCCCCGTGGATCCGCCGTTCGGAACGTCGTGTGGTCCACCAGCATCAGCACGATGTCCGCCGCGTCGACGGCCTTCTCGAGGGTGACGAGGTCGACGTGGTCCAGCAGGGACAACTCGTTCGGCAGCGCGTCGATGTGCGGCTCGACCACGTCGATCTGCGCCTCGGGCAGCCGCTTGGCCAGCTCGGCCACGATCCGGCGGGCGGGCGACTCGCGCAGGTCGTCGATGTCCGGCTTGAACGCCAGCCCGAGGGCGGCGATGCGCGGTGCACGGAACCGCTCGGCCTTCTGGACCACCTTGCTGATCACGCGCTCCGGCTTGTCGTCGTTGACCTCGCGTGCGGTGCGGATGAGGCGGGCCTCGTCGGGCGCGGAGGACACGATGAACCACGGGTCGACGGCGATGCAGTGGCCGCCGACGCCGGGGCCGGGCTGCAGGATGTTGACGCGAGGGTGGTGGTTGGCCAGCTCGATGAGCTCCCACACGTCGATCGCGAGCTTGTCGGAGATCATCGACAGCTCGTTGGCGAAGGCGATGTTGACGTCGCGGAACGAGTTCTCGACCAGCTTGGCCATCTCCGCCGTCTTGGCGTCGGTCAGCATGATCTCGCCCTTGCAGAAGGTCGCGTAGAGGTCTCGCGCCTTCTCCGCCGCGACGCGCGTCAGGCCGCCGACGATGCGGTCATTGGTCACCAGCTCGACCATGACGCGCCCGGGGAGCACACGCTCGGGGCAGTGTGCGAAGTGCACGACCGGCCGGCCGGCGCGGCCGTGCAGGCTGAGGTCGGGGCGGGCGGCGAGGATGCGGTCCGCCATGTGCTGCGTGGCGCCCGGGGGCGACGTGGACTCGAGGATCACGAGCTCGCCGCCCTGCAGCTGCGGGGCCAGCGCGTCGGCGGCGGCCTCGATGTAGGACAGGTCGGCGGCGTGGTCGTCCGCGAACGGCGTGGGCACGGCGACGACGAAGACGTCGGCCGGCGGCGTCTTCACGTCCGCGCGGAGCCGGCCCTGGGAGACGGCACCGGCGACGGAGATCTCCAGGTCGGGCTCGACGAACGGCACCTCACCGCGGTTCACCGCGTCGACGGTCGCCTGGTTCACGTCGACACCGATGACCTCGGCACCGTGCGTCGCCAGGATCGCCGCCGTCGGCAGCCCGATGTACCCCAGGCCGATGACCGCGACCACCGGACTCGTGCTGCTCCCGATCGGAGACATGCCCCCACCCCTCACACCATCGCGTGGTCGAGCGCCTGCCCGACCACCTGAACGTCGGCGCCGGCCAGGAGCTCGGCGTCGCTGACCGCCCACGTGTGCGCGGCGGGGTCGCCGCTGCGCACCTGGACGAAGTTGAAGCGGTCCGTGGCGTACACGGACGTGCCGGCGTCGACGACGCCGGCCAGGAACCCGGTGTCCTCGCCCCGCGGCACGGCGGGGAAGGGCACGGCGCGTGCCACGTCACGGCGGGCGACGATCGTCGGCCCCATGACGAAGTCGGTGAACGTGTGCTCGCGCTCGGGGAACCGCAGGGCGAGCAGCCCGGCGCCGCGCAGCTGCACGTAGTGCGCCTGCTTGCCGACGACGCCGGCACCGCTGTACTCCAGCGCGTGCACCTGGTCGGCCAGGTAGTGCGGACCGTAGACGTCGTCGTCGTCGACCTTGGCGACCACGGGGGCGTCCGCCACGGCGACGAGCCGGTTGAGGCACTCCCCCAGCGGCACGTCGTCGTCCGCCCGCAGCACCACGCTCGAGGCGATCCCTGCCTCCGCCGCCGCGCGGGCCAGCCCGTCGGCGTCCACGTCCCACCCGTGCGCCAGGAACGCGAGCTGCACGTCGACGTCCACCTGCGCACCGAGCGTCGCCAGGACGTGCGCGAGCTGCCCGGGGCGGTTGGACGAGACGAGCGCGGTCACCGTCGGCCGCGCGCCCGTCACCGTGTGCTCCCCCAGCCCTGCGGCGCGCAGCACGTCGTCGACGCGGTGCGCGTACGTGTGCCCGGCCCAGATGCGCCGCTGCCCGCGGTGCACCATGCGGTCGCGCACCTCGGCGTTGCGCACCAGCGCGCGCAGCATCACCTCGGCCTCGTCCCCGTCGGCGACCTGCACCACCTCGTCGCGCGGGAAGAGCGCGTCGATGGCCGGGCTCGGCGTCGACACCACCGGGGTGCCCGAGGCCGTGATCTCGAAGATCCGGCGCGCGCACATGCTCGGCGACGTGACGACGGTGTTGACGTTGAGGAAGACCTTGTGCGCCCGGTACGCGCTGAGCATCGCCGGGTAGTCCAGGGAGCCGACGACGCGCGCGTCGAACGGCGCGGGGAACTGGTAGCGCTCGTCGCCGCCCAGCTGGCGGGAGAAGATCTCCAGCCCGGTGTCCATGCGGTCGGACGCGCGCAGCGCGGCACCCAGCAGCATCTGCAGCTGCTCGCGACGCTCGGCGTGCCGGTGGGCGAACCACATGCCGGCGAACGCGACGTCCCGCTCGTGGCGGCCGGGGCCCGGCCGCACCGGGTTGTGGATCGCGCTCTGCGCGGCGAACGGCAGCACGCCGACGCGGTCGTGGCCCAGCGCCGCGCGGTACCGGTCGACGGTCGCGACGTCGGTCGTCCAGACGTGGTCGAACAGCCGCGCGGCCTCGAGGAAGTCCTCGTGGTGGACCGGGTCCTCCTTGTTCCAGAAGACCGTCGCGATGCCCTGCTCACGGCACCAGGCCACCAGCTCGACGAACGCCCGCCGCGGGCCGTGGGGGCCGGTGAGGTGGTAGCGCCACGCCCCGCCGTTGCCCGCCCACGCCGACTCGACGAACAGCAGGTCGACCGGCTCGGCCTCCAGGCGCCGACGCCAGTCGTCCGGCGTCACCTCGACCTGCTGCCACTCGTAGCGCAGGGCCAGCCGCGAGAAGTCGTCGAGGACGACCGCCACCCGCAGGGCGTCGCGGCGCACGGGCGCCGGCGGCAGGTGCCACGCGGGGAACGTCAGGCGGCCGTCGGGCCGCGCGACCGCCCGCACACCGGGCCGGGCTCCCCCGGCGCGGACACGTCGGCGGTGCGTGCGCAGGGCGGTGGGCCCACCGTGCCGCAGGTGCCACACGGCACGGCGCCACGCATCGACGTCCACCTGGTCTCCCTGCTGAGGTCCTCGCGTGTGAGTCGTTTCACTCCGCCAGACCGGCCGACTGTAATCACAGATCCGCGGAGGTCACGACCGCTGGCAGCGGCGCCGTCCGGGCGTATCCGGGCACATCCGGCGATACCGCCCGGGGGATTTTGCTCAGGGCGCGTAGTCCGTCCCGTGCCGCGCAACGTAGCCACCCACGTCGTCGGCGCGCACCGCCGCCCCGAGCTCGGCCATCCGCGCGTCGTCGACCACGTTGACCGACGCCCCACCCCGGCTGCCGAACCCCGTGATGGGGGCCATGAGCCCGACCACGTCGTCGCGGCCGAACGTGCGCGCCAACGGGACCAGCCCTGCCACGTCCTGCGCCTCCAGCACCCCGGTGACCTTCACGTTGCCCACGACGTGCGGCAGGAGGGTGGCCAGGGCGACCGGGTCGTCGGCCAGCTCGCCGACCCTGGCGAGCATGCCCACCAGCGCCGCCCGCTGGCGTTCGGTGCGGTCGAGGTCGCCCAGCGGCAGCCGCTTGCGCTCGCGCACGTAGATCAGCCCGTCGGTGCCGCTCAGGGTGATCCGCCCCTCGGGGAAGTCGACGACGCGACCCGTGCTCTGCACGGTCACCGTGGAGTGGTGGCGGTTGTCGACCTCGAACCCGCCCAGCGCACGCGTCAGCGCGATGAAGCCCGCGAAGTTGGTCTGGACCGTGGCGTCGATCGGCGCCCCGCCCAGCAGACCCGACACCGTCTCCACGAGCGTCGGGGTGCCGCCCCGCGCGAAGGCGGCGTTGAGCTTGCCCTCGCCGACACCCGGGATGGGGACCCACATGTCCCGCGTGAACGAGATGAGGTACACCTGCGCACGGTCCGCCGGCAGGTGCACGAGCAGCACCGTGTCGGCGTTGCCACCCAGGGACGCCGGGTCCCGGGAGTCCGTCCCGATGAGCAGCACGTTCAGCGGACCGGCCGGCAGCGGGTCCGCTGGCGTCGGGCTCGGCGTCGGCGTCGGCGTCGGCGTCGGCGCGGGGGTGCTGCGCGCCGCCACCGTCGGCGCGGGCGTCGTCGGCTCCGGTGCCGGGCCGGTGCACGCCACCAGGCCCAGCGACACCACCACCGCCATCAGCGCGCGCAGGCGCCTCACTCGACGACCGGCGGCAGCACGTCGAGGGACCCCGCGTTGCCCTCGAGGTAGGCGCCCAGGGTGTCGGAGGCCACCGCGGCCATCAGCGGGTCGAGCGCCTCGCGGTCGAGCACGACGATGCTCTGCGCACCGTCGGGGCTGCGCCCCGTCCCCTCGAACGGCACCGTGAAGAACGTCATGTCGGTCGAGCCGAGGTTCTTGGCGCGGTCCTGCAGGTCCCGCATGACCCGCTCGTCCAGGCCGTCGTCCGTCGCCACGGACCGGCTGACCACGTCCAGGAACCGGGCCGACGTGACCGGGTTGTGCAGCGTCCCGTCGTTGCGCATCTTCGCCACGATGGCCCGCATCCACGCCTGCTGCCGCTGCACGCGGTCGAAGTCGCCGCGGGCCAGGGTCTTGCGCTCCCGGACGAACCGCAGCGCCTGCTCACCGGTGAGCAGCTGCTGCTTGCCGGCCGGCACCACCGTGCCGCCGACCTTCAGGTCGTTCGTGAGCGTCATCCGCACCCCGCCGAGCGCGTCGGTGATCCGCACGAACGACTCGAAGTCCGTCACGACGAAGTGGTCGATGCGCACGTTCGTCAGCTGCTCGATCGTCTGGATGAGGAGAGCGGGCCCGCCGTACGAGAAGGCGGCGTTGATCTTCGCCTGCCCACGGCCGGGGACGTCGACCCACGAGTCGCGCGGGAACGACATCAGGTACGCCGCGTCACGGGACGCCGGCAGGTGGACGAGCATGATCGTGTCCGTGCGCTGGGCCCCCGCCTGCCACTGGCCGGGGTCCCCGGCCGAGATCCGCGAGTCCGAGCCGAGCACCAGGATGTTCATCGCACCGTCGAGCGTCTCGGCCTCCCCCTCGTCGGGCGCGGCCGCCGGGGGCGCGGGGCGCGCGGGGAGCTCCGCGAACGGGTCGCCCACGCGCTCGACCTGCCCGGCGAGCCACTTCTGCACCCCCCAGGTGGCCGCGAAGGCACCCCCACCGAGCGCGAGCACGAGGACGAGCACGAGCACGAGCGCCCGGCGGTTGCGAGGACGGTCGGCAGCACGCGCGTGCGAGGAGGGGGACACGGTGACCGAGGATAGGTCGGTCGTCCGGGGACGTCTCGGCCGGTCAGGGGCGCACGGACCGGGAATCACCCGCCTCCGGGCCCGCCGGTTCACCCGCTCGTCGCGTGGCCGCCCGAGGGTCCGCTTGTAGCGTGAGCGGCTATGGAGACGCCCCCCGACGCCGGCGCCCGACCGCCGGGCACGACGGACGGGACCCCGCGGACCACTCCGTCGGTCGGCGTCCCCGTCGGCGACTACCGGTTCGCCTGGCCCGGGGTCACCCAACGGTCCACGCGTGACGCGGACGCCGCGCAGACGCAGACCGGCCGTGCCTCCACCGGGGGTCCGGGCCGCTCCGTGCGACGCCTGCCGGGACGCCGCTCCGCCGCCGTGGTCGGCGCGCTGGCCTGCAGCCTCGCCATCGCCGGGGTCACCGCCGCCTGGTCCGCGAACCGCACCCAGCAGTCCCCCGCGGCGCCCACGCCGGCCTCGACGACCGCGGACGCACCGGGCACCTCCGCCGCGGTCCTGGCCGCCGTCGAGAGCCTCGCGCAGGAGCGGGAGGCGACGTCCGCCGCGGTCGCGGAGGCCGAGCAGGTGTGGGCGTCGTCCGAGGGCCTGGTGGACGAGGCGCAGCGCGGGCGCCTGCGGACCGCGATCGACGCCGCCACCCGCGCGACGGGCGAGGCGGCGGGCACGCCACGCGAGCGCGCGGGCTCGATGACCCGGTCGTTGCGCACTGCACGTCTCGCGCTGGTCGCCGTCACGGCCACCGTCCGTAGCGCCCAGACCGCGACACCCACCGAACCGGCGCAGGAGCCCCCGGCACCCGACGTCGCCACCGGCGGCGGGCGGCCGGCGTCCGGCCCCGAGGGCGCGCCGACCGTCGAGGGCGGTTCGGACCCCGCTGCGGGCACGCCGGGTGCTCCGCAGCCCCCGGCGACACACAGCCCGGAGCCGAGCGCTCCGGTCGAGCCGCCCCCGCAGACCCCGGGCCCCGAGACTCCGTCCGAGCCCACCCCGGGGACCGACCCGGGGACCGGCGGCCAGGACCCGGGGACCGGCGGCCAGGACCCCGGCACCGGCGATCCGGGCGTCCCGTCCGCCGGCGAGTGACCACCCACCCCAGCGCGGCACCACCGCGGACGCCCGACGCGCCGAGCACCGACGGGCCCCGGCGGGCGACCGCTCTGCGACGGCTCCGCCGGGCCGCGACGACGGTCGTGACGGCCGCGCTCGGTGTCGCCCTGGCCGGCGTGCCGGTGCTCGTCGCCCCGCCCCAGGACCCCCCGGGCACCGCGGACGTCGTGGTCGTCCTCGGGCCGCCGCAGGCATGGCGGGTGGACTGGGCGCGCGAGCTCGTGGCCGACGGCCGGGCGGGCGCGATCCTGCTCTTCGCCGACGACCCGGCGGCCGTTCCCCTCTGCTCGCAGACGGCACCGGTCGCCGTCGTGTGCCACCGCCCCGACCCGTACACGACGCGCGGCGAGGCCAGGACGCTGCGCGCCGAGATGTCCGCGCGCGGCTGGCGGACCGCCACCGTCATCACCGCCGCACCGAACGTCCTGCGCGCCCGGTGGGTGGTGGGACGGTGCGTCGAGGACGGCGTGCAGGTGGTCGGCCGACGGGAGGACATCGGGCTGGACCGGTGGGTCATGCGCTACGCCTGGCAGGCGGGCGGGTTCGTCAAGGCCGCACTGCAGCGGGGGTGCTGACCAGCGCGCCGACCGCCGGGTCGCCGGCCACGGACCTGCCGCGGTCTACCATCGAACGGTGCCCCCGATCGTCAAGACGCTGCTGCGCCCGCAGCGCACACCCCCGCCGCCGATCGACGTCGATCTGGCCCGGGTGATGGGGGCGGGCACGGTCGTGTGGGCCGGCGCCCTGGTCATCACCGGTGTGCTGTCGCTGCTGGACGTGGTGCCCACCTCGTGGGTGTTCGTGTGCGCCGCCGGAGTGCTGCTGGGGATCGTCGGGGTGCAGTGGGCACGGCGCAACGGGCGGCTGTCCGCCGACGGCACCGGCGCGATGATCCGCCCGAGCGCCGAGGCGACCGCGCCGCCCACGGACGGCGCACCCACCGACCGCTGACGCAGGAACGCCGACGCAGCGCTCCTGACGCAACCGCCCTGACGCAGCACCCTGACGTGACCTCAGCCCAGGAACACCTGGGCGCACAGCCACCCGCGCGCCCCCGCCGCGCACCCCACGCCGATCTGCGTGTACGCGGGGCGCAGGATGTTCTCGCGGTGCCCCGGCGACGCCATCCACCCCGCGACCGCGCCCTGGGCCGTCGGGTAGCCGAGCGACAGGTTCTCCCCCACCGTGCCCGCCGCGCACGCCTCGAGCACCGGGCCCAGCGGGTCGTGCTCGAACCGCCCCTGCGCCACCAGCAGCGCGGCACGGGCGGCGGCCTGCTCGGTGGCGCACGCCGAGGTGGCCAGTGCCGGCAGCCCGGCGGCGGTCCGCTCGGCCGAGGTGAGCGTGACGATCTCCGCCGCGAGGGCACCCGCGGCGTCGGCGGGTGCCGCGGGTGGCTGTGCGGCGGCCTGCGGCTGCGGGGAGGGTGAGGCGGGCGGTGCGGGCGGCGCCGGTGGCACGTCCGCGGCCCCGTCCGCGGGTGCGGGCGCCGTCTGCGGCACGGCGGAGCTGGTCAGGGGCGACGGCTCGGCGGGGGCGGGGTCGGCCGTCCGCTCACCGCCGCGCGACGCGACGTCCTGCACCCGGGAGGCGAGCCCGTCGCCCGGCTGCGCCGTGACGACCTCGCGGGTGGGGGCGTTCGCGCCGGGTGCGGCGGACAGGAGCACGGCCATCGCGACGACGAGGGTCCCCGCACTCCCGACCAGACGCACCCGGCGACGTCGGCGCGCCCGGCGGTCCTGCCAGCGGCGGATGTCGCGGCGGTGGACGGCGGGCACACCCGGACGTTACCCGCTAGTGACCTGAATCGGTAGTTGCTGGTAGTTGCTCCTGCTTCGGGCGTTTCACCCGATCACGAGGTCGAGGGCCGCGTCGCCGTCGTCCGGGTCCCCCAGCAGCGCCGCCACGGCACCACGGGACGCCCACCGGCCCGTCGCCCACGCCAGCGCGGCCGCCAGGCCCGCCACGTGCACGGCGTGCATCCGGGCGTCGGCGCCCGCACCCTGCACCCACCAGTCCACGGGCTCGCCGCCGACGCGCAGGTCGTCGTGCCGCCACCACACCGTGGGGGCGTCGGGCAGCAGCGCGAGCAGCGCGTCCGGCACCTCCTCCGGGTCGCCGCCGCCGACGTCGGCGTCCGTGCCGTCCGACGCGAGCGGCAGGTCCAGCAGGTCCGCGACCGTCCGGGCGGCACCGGCGTCACTCCCGTCGGCTCCCGGCACGGGCACCACGGGGACGTCGGACGTCGCGCGCTGCCACCACCGGGGATCGTCGGCCACCGCGGCGTCGTCCACCACCTGCGCGACGCCCGGCCCCACCAGCGCGACGACCGTCGCCGGGGGCTCCTGCGGCCCCGCACCGCGGGCCCACGCCCGCCACACGTGCCCCGCGACGTCCAGCGGCACCCGCGTGCCCACCGGCCCCAGCCGCTCCAGCAGCACCGCCCACCGGTCCGGCGGCACCTCGGCCAGCGACCCGATCCCGCCCAGGGCCCGCAGCACCGTCGCGTCCAGCCCGTGCAGCAGGTCAGGCGCCGGCGGCACCAGCGCCGCGGGCAGGCCGCGCGCACCCGGCAGGGCGAACACCTCCGGCACCGGCAGGTCGGCCCGCGTGCGCAACCACCACGCCGTGTACGACGGGCCGGTGGCCGCCGCACCCTCGCCGCGCACCGGCGTCACCAGCGCCGCCCGCAGCGCCGGGGTGCCGGCCACGTGGGCCAGCAGCGCCGGCCAGCACGCGTCGTCCACGGCGTCCAGGTCGGCGACGGCCGCCACGTCGCCGCAGTACGTGCCCGGCCCCAGCACGTCGGCCAGGTCGGCCACGTACTGCTCCCAGCCGTCCAGCGAGGCCGCAGCCAGCGCCGCCGGGTCGTCGCCGTCGTCGTCCGCCACGCCCGCGACGACGTCCGGCACGGTCGTCACCACCAGGTCGTCCCGCACGCCCACGGCCGCCAGGACGTCCCGGCCCCACCGCTCCACCGCGTCCGCGGCCACGGGCGCGAGCACCCGGTCGTCCAGCAGCCGCGCCGCCGCGCCGCCCGGCAGCACCAGGCCGTGCGCGGGCGCCGGCTCGCCGTCCGCCGCGTCGAGCGTCAGCAGCCCCAGCCACACCGCCGCGTCCGGCGGCACCGCGCCGGCCGCCGCGACCACGTCCAGCACCGCGGCGGTCACCTCGTCCGCGTGCTCCAGGTCGTCGTCGTCCGCCTGCCCCAGCACCGCCGCTCTCAGCGCCGGGTGCGCCAGCAGCCCGGCCGCGTCGAGGCGCTGCGCACCCAGCCGCGCCAGCAGCGGACGCACCACCGCCGGGTCCGCGACGCGCAGGCCCCACGACCGCAGCGCGTCGAGCGTCGCCGGCGCCAGCCCCGCCACGTCGTCGTCCAGCAGCACGACGCCCCGCGGCCCGCGCACCACGCGCCCGTCGACCAGCGGCACCGGCAGCGCCGCCAGACCCTCGCGCGCGGTCGCGTCCTGCGCCGCCGCGTCGAGCGCGTCGTACAGGGCGGTCCAGTCGACGTCACCGCCGGTCGGCAGCTCGTCGACCACCTCGGCCAGCGTGCGCTCCTCGACGCCCAGCGCGCGCAGCGCCGCCGTCCCGGACGGCGGCACCCGCACCAGCCCTGCGACCACGGCACCGAGCGCCGTGACGGCAGGGCCGTCCGACAGGTCCCGCACCACCGTCGCCCGCAGCGGCGGCACCAGGTCGTCGTCCGGCGACGCGGGCACCAGCAGCGGCGTGCGGACCAGTGCCGCCAGCGCGTGCTCGCGCAGCGCCGCGTCGATCGCACCCGCGGCCAAGCCCGTGGGCACCAGCGCCGCCGCGTCCTGCCCGGCGGCCGCCAGCCGGCCCACCAGCTCGGCGTACGCCTCGCCCGCGCGGGCCAGCACCTCGTCCGTCAGCGGCCCGGGCACCACGTGGCGGCGCGACGGGTCCAGCGGCAGCGTCGCCACCAGCACCGCCGGCAGGGAGCACGGCTCGTCGGTGGGCGTGGGCGCGTGCACCACCCGCGGCACCGTGCCGCCCGGCGCGTCCTCGGGGACGCGGGGCAGCGCCCACGTCACCCGCCACGCGCGTGCCGTGCGCTGCTCGACCGGACGGTCCGCGACGACGCCCAGCGGCACCTCGCCCCCCGCCGTCAGGACGTCCCAGCGGTCGTGCACGTCGGCCAGGCGGCGCGGCCGCTCCCCCTCGACGTCGACCAGGACCTCCACGAGCCCCGGCAGCGCCAGCAGCAGCAGGTCGTCCACGTCGGCCAGCAGGGACCGCACCTCGTCCAGGGCGGGCGCGTCCCGCAGCTCGAGGACCACCGCGGTGTCGTACCCCGACGGCGGGCGGCCCTCGGTCGGCCACGGCAGGCGCAGCGCCGGCAGGGACCCGTCACGGCGACGCACCTCGTCCGCCAGCGCGGCCCGGCCCTGCGCGGCCTCCTGCGCGGCCGTCCGCCCGACGGCCTCCCGCGTGTCCGCGAGCGAGAACCGCACCGCACCGGACGTCGAGCAGACCGTCACCTCGTCCGCGACGGCCCGCACAGCCGCGAAGCCGACACCGAAGCGCCCGACCGTGCCCGCGCCGGCGTCCCGCTTGGCCGACGCCCGCAACGACGCCATCGACGCGACCCCCGCCGCGTCCAGGGGTGCGCCGGTGTTCGCGGCCACCAGCACGGCCGTGCCCTCGTCCGTCGTCGCCACGCGCAGCAGCAACCGCCCCGCGACGCCCGCCCGCGTCGCTGCGTCCGCGGCGTTCTGCGCGAGCTCGACCAGCACCCGGTCGCGGTAGTACCCGCGGGCGTGGTCCTCCTCGGTGTTCGCGTCCTCCCGCAACCGCGTCGGGGACGCCCGCCACGCCTCCAGCACCGCGCCGCGCAGGGCGTCGGTACCGAAGACGTCGACGGTCACGACCCGTCGGCGGGTCGCGCGTCGGCGTCGATGTCCGGGGCGACCTCGGTGTCGGGGGCGACCTCGGTGTCCGGGGCGACCTCGGTGTCGGGGAGGACCTCGGTGTCGGGGGCGACCTCGGTGTCGGGGGCGACCTCGGTGTCGGGGGCGACCTCGGCGTCGGGGAGGACCTCGGTGACGACGACCTCGTCGAGGACGGCGACAGGCTCGGCCTCGGCAGCACCGTCGTTCCCGGCGACCGGCTCGCTCTCCGCTGCCGGCTCGGCCTCGATCACCGGCTCGGCCTCCGCGACCGGCTCGGCCTCGGCGACGGGCTCGGCCTCGGCGACGGGCTCGGGCGCGTCCGCGGCGGTGTCGACGGCCGCGGACGGCCGCCGGCGGGCGGGCAGCTCGAGCACGTCGACCGCGTTCTCGTCGAGCAGCGGGTCCGCCGCGGGCCACTCGGTGGGCGCGGGGTCCACGTCGGTCTGCGAGTGGGCGCCGCAGCCGTGGTCCAGGCTGACGACCTTGCCGTCGTCCGGCGACCACTCGTTGGCGCACACCGCGAACAGCGTGCCCAGCGACCCCTGCAGCGGGACGAGGAACCCGCACGACCCGCACGCGCCGGCCGACGCGACCGACCCGGGCGTCGCCGGGCCGCGCGACCCGCGGTACCAGCGCTCGGCGGCCTCGGAGATGCCCAGCGGCGACAGCACCCGCACGCGGGCCAGCGCCAGCTCGTCGATCGCGACCTCGTCGACCTCGGGGTCGCCCGTGGGCGTGAAGCCGGGCTCCAGACGCGGGTCGTCGGGACGGAAGGGCAGCACGTCGCCCGGGCCGATGTCACCCGGGCGCAGCCGCTCGGACCACGGCAGCCACGGGCGCGCCAGGACCGCGTCGTCGCCGGGCAGCAGCTCCGCCTCGCAGACCGTGGCCGTCCGCCCGCGCGGCACCCGCGCGACCGTGACGGTCCAGGCCCAGCCGCGGTACCCGCGCGCGGTGCAGGCGAACCGGTGGGACACCAGCCGCTCCGCCTCCCGCACGGCACCGAGGTACTCGCCGACGTCCTGGGGCTCCTCCGCGATCTCGACCGCGACCTGGCGCGCGAGGTCGACGGCGCGCTCCAGCACGGCGTCCTTGACGGCTGCCACGCTCAGGCCTCGAGCTTGTCGGCCACGCCACGCAGCAGCGTGGCGAACTGCGCGGCACGCTGACCCTCGGGGTAGCGGCCGCGGCGCAGGTCGTTGCCGACCTTGTCGAGCACCTTGATGAGGTCCTCGACCACCACGGCCATCTCGTCCGCCGGGGGGCGCTTCGCCTTGACCACCGAGGGCACCGGGTCCAGGACGGTCACGGACAGGGCCTGCGGTCCGCGACGGCCGTCGGCCACGCCGAACTCGACCTTGGTGCCCGGCTTGGGGGCCGTGACCCCCACGGGCAGCGCGGAGGCGTGCAGGAAGACCTCACCGCCGTCGTCGCCTGCGATGAAGCCGAATCCACGCTCGGTGTCGAACCACTTGACCTTGCCGGTGGGCACTTCCGCTCCTTCAGCGCCGGACACATCCGCGAGCACTCCCGCAGACCGTCACCAGGCTACCGGGCCGGGCCCGGGTTCACGCTCCGCGGACCGCCCCGGACCCCCCGTGACGTGCGCTCGTGCGGGTGAACCCGCAGCACGGGCACGCCCGCGGTCGCTAGGGTCACCGCCGAACGGGAGGAGCACGACATGACGGACAGCCCCTTCGGCCTCTGGACCCAGGAGTCCGACCACGCCCAGTCCCGCCGGATCAGCGAGCTCACGGGCGAGCTCGAGAGTCTCCACCGCTCGCTGCAGGTGCAGAACCGCACGGCGTCGGCCCTGCGCAGCGACCTGGCGTCGCTGCGCGGGTCGATCGAGACGCGGCTGACCAGGCTGTCCGAGGCCTTCGACGCGTTCGTCGAGCTGAGCTCGCTGCGCGACCAGCTCTCGTTGGTGGCCGGCCCGGCACTGGTGCGGCAGGCGGCGCGCGCCCGGCTCGTCGCGCTCGGCACCCCGGCCGGCGGCGACGGACCCGTCCTGGACGTCAGCGGCGCGCCCGCCGCGCCGGGCTACTGGCTCGCGGACGCGGTGGCCGCCCTCGGCCCCGACGACGAGGGCGCCGCTCAGCGCGCCGCCGCGATCGACCTGCGCCGCACCGCCACGTTCCTCACGGTGGCCGGCGCCGCCTGCGGGCGCGCCGATCTGGTGGCCCGGTGGGCACCCGACGCCCTGGGCACCCTCGACGCCACCCGCCCGGTGACCCGGGCCCAGCGCGTGCTGTGGCTGGCCGCCGCCGAGGGCCGGCTGGGGCCCGCCGCCCGGACCGCGCTGGTCGAGCGGCTGACGGCTGCCGTCGCGGACGTCCCGGACGCGACGGCCGAGGAGGCGGTCGCGGCGTGGACCGAGCAGCTCAAGGGCGTGCCCTACCGCGGGTCGAGCGTCGCCAGCGCCCCCGAGGTCGCGGAGGTGCGGCGGGGGGCCGACGGGCTGGGCCGGCTGCAGGAGCTCATGACCCCGCCGCCCGCCGCCGCCGGCACGGACGCCGCCGGGGACGCCCCCGCGGACGACCCGGGACCCGACCCCCTCGTGACCGAGCTGGTCGACGTGCTGCGCGCGCTGATCGACGAGGGCGCGGAGCAGGAGTCGCACCTCATGGCCCGGGTGGCCGAGCTGGAGGCCGTCGTGACCGGGCAGGAGGCCCCCGGCCCGCCGTGGGACGCCGCCACCGACGACCTGCTCGCGCTGCTGCGCGCCGACGCGCTCGAGCGTCGGGACCCGGTGGGCGACGTGGCCCGGGCCGCGTGCGCGCCGTGGGTCCTGCGGGCCGCCGACCGGCTGCTCGCCACCGCCGAGGTCCCCGCGCCGGAGGTGCTCGAGGCGACGGCCGCCGGCCTGACGCTGCGCGCCCGCGCGGGCCGGGCCGAGGTCGAGGGCACCGCGCAGGCCCTGGCCCGCGCGTCCACCCCGCCGCAGCCGGTCACGCCCCGCAGCCTCCGGCTGACGGCCGGCCTGGCGGCCGGTACGGCGCTGCTGTGGGTCATGACCGCGATGACCCGCGGCGACGCGCAGTGGCTGCTGGTCGTGAGCGCGTTCGCGCTCACGATCACCGTCGGTGCGCGCGGCATGCTTCACGCCGTCGGCCGGCGGAACGAGGCGGAGCGTGCCGCGCGCGCCGTCGCCGCCGTCCGGCGGGAGGCCGACCGCCTGCTGGCCCGCGTCGAGAGCGTCACGGCCGAGATCGCGCGCCACCGGCACAGCGCCCAGGAGTCGCACGCCCAGGTGCGTGCCGGGCTCACCACCACCCCGGGCGGCACGGCGACGACGCCCGGTCCGGCGCCCTACGGCGACCCGGACGGCGCACCCGTCGCCGGCCCCGGGGACGCCCTGCCGCCGGCCACCGCCGTCGGTGTGCGCGTCGGTGAGGCGTCGGACGTCGTGGACGGCGCCTGACGTGCGTGTCAGGACCGGCTGGTAGACCGGGGGCGTGGACCACGACCGGGCGCGCGCGCTGCTGCTGGAGCTGCGGCGCGACGCCGTCGCACGACTGTCGGGGCTGGGTGACGCCCACCAGGACGTCGTCGACGCCGCCCGCGGCGCCAACGTGGACGACGAGCACGACCCGGAGGGCGCGACGATCGCGTTCGAGCGCGCCCAGCTGGAGGCGCTCGCCGACGGTGCGCACCGCCGCCTCGCGGAGGTCGACGCAGCCCTGGGCCGGCTGGCCGACGGCACGTACGGGACGTGCGCGGTGGGCGGGGAGCCCATCGACGACGCCCGCCTCGAGGCGCGGCCCACGGCGACGACCTGCGTCGCGCACACCTGACGGGTCAGCTGCCCTCGGCCAGCCGGTCGAGGGCGAGCGCGGCCAGCACGGCGGACCCCGCCACCAGGGCCTCGTCGTCGAAGCGGGCGCGCGGCGAGTGGTTGTACGGCGCGGTGCGGAAGTCCTCGCCCGGGGGCGTCGCGCCCACGAACACGAACGCGCCCGGCACCTGCTGCAGCACGTACGAGAAGTCCTCGGCGCCGGGCACCGGCGCGGGTGCGTCCTGCCAGGCGTCCGCACCGAGCACGTCGTGCGTGACCCGGCGGGCGCGCGCCACCTCGTCCGCGTCGTTGGCGGTCACCGGGTAGCCCCGCTCGTACTCGACGGTCGCACGCATGCCGTGCGCCGCCGCGACGTGCTCGCACAGCCGCGCGACGCGCTCCGGCACCGCCGCGTGCGTCGTCGCGCTGAACGTGCGGACCGTCGCCTCGAGGTGGGCCACGTCCGGGATGATGTTGTCCTTGGTGCCCGCCTCGACCCGGCCGACCGTCAGCACCACCGGGTCGAACACGTCGAACTGCCGCGTGACCATGGCCTGCAGGGCCAGCACCATCTCGGCTGCGACCGGCACCGGGTCCGCCGCCAGGTACGGCTTGGAGCCGTGCCCGCCGCGCCCCTGCACCGTGACGCGCACCGTGTCCGACGCCGCCATGAACGTCCCGGGCCGCGACGCGACCACGCCCAGCGGCAGCGTCGAGGCCATGACGTGCACGCCGTACGCCGCGACGACGGGCGTACCCGCCGCGTCCAGCACGCCCTCCTCGAGCATGAGGCGCGCCCCGTGCTCACCCTCCTCGCCCGGCTGGAACATCAGGACGACCGACCCGGCGATCTGCTCCCGCCGCGCCGCGAGCAGCCGCGCGGCGCCGACCAGGCCCGCGACGTGCAGGTCGTGCCCGCACGCGTGCATCACGCCCGGGTGCTGGGAGGTGAACGGCTCCCCCGACTCCTCGGTGACCGGCAGCGCGTCCATGTCGCCCCGCAGCAGCACCGCCGGGCCCGGCCGCGCCCCGCGCAGCACCGCGGTGACGGAGGACAGGGCCCGCCCGGTCGACACCTCGAGGTCCAGGTCCGCGAGCGCGTCGAGGACCAGACCCTGCGTGAGCGGCAGGTCGAGCCCGCGCTCCGGCACCCGGTGCAGCGCGTGCCGCAGCGCGGCGGTGCGCGGCAGCTCACGGCGCGCGTCGTCGCGCAGGGCCGCCAGGGCGACGGCGGGGTGCTCGTCCGGGGTCGTGGTCTCGTCCAGCGCCATGCGGTCACCCTGCCACAGGCAGGCCGCTGCCCTCCCGGGGTCGCGCACCGTCCGCCCGACGGCCGGACCGGGGTCACCATGGCCGGCCGACGCCTCACCCGACCCGCCGCCCCACGTATCGTGGTGCGGATGGCCACGTTCACCGGGTACCTGCGCGCACGCAGCGACGACGAGCTCGTCGCGCTGCTCGTGCGTCGGCCCGACCTGGCCACCCCGCACCCCGCGACCCTCGCGTCGCTGGCCGCGCGGGCCACCAGCCGGTCCAGCCTGGACCGGGCGCTGACCTGGGTGGACGCGCTGGTCCTGCAGGTCCTCGAGTCCGTCGTCGTGCTGACCTCGACGGTCGGGCCGCCCACGCCCGCGCAGGTGCAGGCGGCGGTCGGCGCGGGAGTGGACGACGCACCCCATGTGGCACGTGCGGTCCAGGACGCGGTCGCGCTCGCGCTGCTGTGGCCCGACGACGACGGCACCCTGCACGCCACGCCCGGTGTGACCGACGCGCTGGGCGCGGCCGTCGCGGGCCTCGCACCGCCGGGCGCCGGTGACGACGACGAGACGGGCGACTCCCTGTCCGACCTCGTCGACGCCCCGCCCGGTGCGGCGTCCGTGCTGGACGCGCTGACGTGGGGCCCGGCCGTGGGACTGGTCCCGCCGCCGGGCACCGCAGCCGCGGACGCCGTGTCGTGGCTGGTCGGGCACGGGCTGCTGACCCGCGCCGACGAGCGTCACGTGCTGCTGCCGCGCCGGGTCGCGCTCGCGCTGCGCGCCGGGCGGACCCACCGCGCACCGGCCCTGGCCCCCGCGTTCGTCGACGCCCCGGTCCGCGACGCCGGCGTGGTGGCCGCCGAGTCCGCGCGCGCCGCGGAGCAGACCGTGCGCCTGGTGCGTCAGCTGCTGACCCGGTGGGAGCAGTCCCCGCCCGGCGTGCTGCGCGCCGGCGGCCTGGGGGCCCGCGACCTGCGCCGCACGGCCCAGGCGCTCGACGTCGACGACGCGCACGCCGCGTGGCTCGTCGAGACCGCGGCGGCCGCGGGCCTGCTGGCCGACGACGGCGAGGAGAGCCCGTCGTTCGTCCCGACCCTGGAGGCCGACGTGTGGGCCGCGCAGGACGTCGCGCCCCGCTGGGCGACGCTCGCGCGGGCGTGGCTGACGTCGGCGCGCACCCCGTGGCTGGTCGGCGAGCGGGACGACCGCGGCACCCGGCGCGCCGCCCTCGACCCCGAGCTGACGCGGCCGTGGGTGCCGCGGCTGCGGCGCGCCGTGCTGGACGTGCTCGCGTCGGCGCCGCGCGGTGCGGCCCTGACCGCGGACGACGTCCACGAGGCGCTGCGCTGGCGCTCGCCGCGGTCGGTGCCGCCGCTGTCCGCGATCGAGGCAGTGCTGGTCGAGGCCGGGCGGCTCGGCGTGCTGGGCGCCGGTGCGCTCGCGTCGGCCGGCCGCGCGCTCCTGGCCGACGACGACGCGGGCGTGGCCCTCGCGGCGGACCTGCCCGCCCCGGTCGACGAGATCCTGCTGCAGGGCGACCTCACGGGCGTGGTGCCCGGGCGGCCGGGGCCCGACCTGGAGGACCTGCTGGAGCTCGCCGCCGAGGTGGAGTCGCGGGGTGGTGCCGTGACCGTGCGGTTCACCGCCGACTCCGTGCTGCGCGCGCTCGACGCGGGCACCACGGCCGACGACCTGCTGACGCGGCTCGGGGCCGCCGCGCGCGGCCGCGTGCCGCAGCCCCTGGAGTACCTGGTGCGGGACGTGGCCCGCCGCCACGGGCGGCTGCGGGCCGGTGCGGCGTCGTCGTACGTGCGGGCCGACGACCCCGCGCTGCTGGCGGGCCTGGTCGACGACCCGCGCCTGGCGTCCTTGCGGCCGCGTCTGCTGGCCCCGACGGTGCTGGTGGCCGACGCGTCACCGGCCGAGCTGCTGGACGCCCTGCGGGCGCGCGGCCTGGCGCCCGTCGCCGAGGACGCCCGCGGTGCCGTGGTCCACGCCGTCGCCCCCGAACGACGGGTGCGGGCACGCCCCCGCCGGACCGCGCCGGTGCACGAGCGACCGCTGCCGGAGCGCGCCGCGTCGGTCGTCGCGACCCTGCGCCGCGGTGACCCCCCGGCGCCGGTCACCGCCGGGCGGGCGACGGACCCGTCGGGGGTGCCCGTGGGTGCCGCTGACGGGGCCGTCGCCCTCAGCAGCGGTCGCCGCGGTCCGTCGTCCGACCCGACCGCACCCTCCGCACGGCGCCCCGCCGGCGGAACACCGGAGCCCGGTGACGCGTTGGTGGTGCTCCGTGAGGCCGCGCAGGCGCGGACGGCCGTGTGGGTCGAGATCGTCGGCCCCGACGGGCGCGCCGACCGGCGGCTCGTGCGGCCGCTGAAGGTCGAGGGCGGCCGGCTGCGCGCGCTGGACCCGCGCCGCGAGGCCGAGCTGACCGTCGCCGTCCACCGCATCGCCGACGTCACCCACGCGGCCGACTGACCCCGCACGCCTGCCCCCGACCCCCCGGAGAAGCCAGTGCCCGACGGCCCGCTCATCGTCCAGTCCGACAAGACCCTCCTGCTGGAGGTCGACCACGACCAGGCCGACGCGTGCCGCCGCGCCATCGCCCCGTTCGCCGAGCTCGAGCGCGCGCCCGAGCACGTCCACACCTACCGGCTGACGCCGCTGGGCCTGTGGAACGCACGCGCCGCCGGGCACGACGCCGAGCAGGTCGTCGACACGCTGCTGGAGTACAGCCGGTACCCGGTGCCGCACGCGCTGCTGGTCGACGTCGCCGAGACCATGTCCCGGTACGGGCGGCTGCAGCTGGTCCAGGACCCGGTGCACGGGCTGGTGCTGCACGCGCTCGACGCGGCCGTCCTCGCCGAGGTCATGAAGTCGCGGCGCACCGCCGGCCTGCTCGGCGAGCGGATCGACAGCACCGACGTGATCGTGCACCCGTCCGAACGGGGCAACATCAAGCAGGTGCTGGTCAAGCTCGGCTGGCCCGCGGAGGACCTCGCCGGGTACGTGAACGGCGAGGCCCACGAGATCGACCTCCTGGAGGACGGCTGGTCGCTGCGGCCGTACCAGAAGCAGGCCGTCGACGGCTTCTTCCACGGCGGGTCCGGCGTCGTGGTGCTGCCCTGCGGCGCCGGCAAGACGCTGGTCGGCGCGGGCGCGATGGCACGGTCGTCGACCACCACGCTGATCCTGGTGACCAACACCGTGTCCGCGCGGCAGTGGCGCGACGAGCTGGTGAAGCGCACGACGCTCACCGAGGACGAGATCGGCGAGTACTCCGGCACGCGCAAGGAGGTCCGCCCCGTCACCATCGCGACGTACCAGGTGCTGACGACGAAGCGGAAGGGCGTGTACACGCACCTCGAGCTGCTCGACGCCCGCGACTGGGGCCTCATCGTCTACGACGAGGTGCACCTGCTGCCCGCGCCGATCTTCCGCATGACCGCGAACCTGCAGGCGCGCCGCCGCCTGGGGCTGACCGCGACGCTCGTGCGCGAGGACGGCCGCGAGGACGAGGTGTTCTCCCTCATCGGCCCCAAGCGGTTCGACGCGCCGTGGAAGGACATCGAGTCGCAGGGGTACATCGCCCCGGCCGAGTGCGTCGAGGTGCGCCTGACGCTGCCCGACCACGAGCGCATGGCGTACGCGACGTCGGAGCCGGAGGACCGGTACCGCCTGGCGGCGACCGCGTCCGGCAAGAACCGCGTCGTGGACTCCCTGGTGGCGAAGCACGCGGGCGAGCAGACCCTGGTGATCGGCCAGTACCTCGACCAGCTCCACGAGCTGGCGGAGCACCTGGGCGCGGACCTCATCACCGGCGAGACGACCGTGCGCGAGCGGCAGCGGCTGTTCGACGCGTTCCGCACCGGGGAGATCACCACGCTCGTGGTCTCGAAGGTCGCGAACTTCTCCATCGACCTGCCCGAGGCGTCCGTCGCCATCCAGGTCTCCGGGTCGTTCGGGTCCCGCCAGGAGGAGGCCCAGCGCCTGGGCCGCATCATGCGCCCGAAGGCCGACGGCAAGACCGCGCACTTCTACACGGTCGTGGCCCGCGACACCGTCGACCAGGAGTTCGCCGCCCACCGGCAGCGGTTCCTGGCGGAGCAGGGGTACGCCTACACGATCGTCGACGCCGAGGACCTGGGCGTAGCCCGGTGAACCGTGGGGGCGCGCGCAGCCGCACCCTGTCCGCATGACCGCACGTCCGCACGAACAGGAACCGATGACCCTCCTCCAGCTGACCCCCGACCTGCTCCCGACCGCGCTGCCGAGCGGCTGGCGCGCGCACGTCCCCGGGCCCGACGACGTCCCCGACCTGCACGCGCTGCGGGCCCGGCACGAGGTCGTGGCACGGGGTGCGCGGACGGCCGGGGCGGACGCGACGCAGGCCGAGGTCACGGGCGACGGCGCCGGGACGCGGGTGCACGTGGTGGTGCGCGACACCACGGGTGCCGCCCGCGGGTGGGCGACGGTGACCGACCGTGCGGCCGGGCGCGTGCTGGTCGCGGTCGTGGTCGACCCGGACCTCGACGACGCCACGGGTGACGAGGTGGCGGCGGCCCTCTTCGCCTGGGCGGAGGCCGCCGGGCTCGCGCTGGCCCGCGCACGCGGGCTCACCCGCACCCAGCTGGACAGCGGTGCCTTCGACGCGGACCCCCGCCAGCAGCGTCGCCTCGTGGCCGCGGGGTACGCCCGGGTCCGCCGGTGGTGGCAGATGCGCCGGCCCGTGGGCGACGACGACCGCGGGCTCCGTCCGACGGGACCCGGTGTGGTCGTGCGGCGACTGCGACGAGCCGCGGACGGGGCGCCGGACGAGCGTGACCTCGTCGCGTCGCACGACGTGCTGGAGCAGGCGTTCGCCGACCACTTCAACCACCACGAGGAGACGTTCGACGAGTTCCTGGCCCGGCTGCGCGCCGACCCGGGTCACCGCTGGGACCACTGGTGGATCGCTGAGCTCGTGGACGGTGCCGAGCCCGCACCGGTCGGTGTGCTGATCGCGAGCGCGTCGGTCGACGAGCAGGGCCGCGCCGTCGGCAGCTACGTCGAGTACCTGGGGGTGCTGCGCACGGCGCGCGGGCGCGGTGTGGCGCGCTCCCTGCTGGACGCGGTGGTCACGGACGCCGCCGAGCGGGGGCGGACGCGGGTGGCCCTCGAGGTCGACGCGGACTCCCCCACGGGTGCCGCCGACCTGTACGTGCGGTGCGGGTTCAGCACGTCGTACGTGACGCAGTCCTGGCACCGGTACGTCGACGTCACCTGAGGCCGGACACCGGCCCGGCGGAACCCGAGCGCGGCCGGGCGCGTTGCCACAGGTGCAGGCCTGAGAAAGGATCGAGACGTGCATCTTGCTCGTCGTGCCCTCCACCCGTTCGCCGCCGTCGCCGTCGGGGCGGTGGTGCTCGTCGCCGGCGCGGGCGGTGCCGCCGCGGAGGCGCCGTTCGACCTGCGCGGGGAGACCGTCGTCGACCCCGCGGGGGTGCTCGACGACGTGCCGGCCGTGCAGGACGCGGTCGACGAGGTGCGCACCGAGACGCCCTACCGGCTGACGGTCGTGTACGTCGACACGTTCGACGGGTTGTCGCCCGACACCTGGGTGCAGCGCACCGCGGAGGCCTCCGGGCTCGGGTCGTCCGACGCCGTGCTGGCGGTCGCCGTGGACGACCGGGAGTACAGGCTGGCTCCCCGGAGCCTGGGGTCCCTCTCGTCCTCCCAGCTCGACCGCGTCGCCGACGACGTCAAGTCCGACCTGGCGAGCGAGGACTGGGACGGGGCCGCGATCGCGGCCGCGGAAGGCATCGTCGCGGCGGCGAACGGCGAACCCGTCGGGTCGGGGTCGGGCGCGTCGGGCGGGTCGTCGGGCGGCGGGTTCACCGTGGTGCTGCTGCTCGGGTTCATCGCCATCGGGGCGGTCCTGCTGTTCACGTTCCTGCGGCGCCGACCGCAGCCGACGGGCACGCTGCGCGACACCGCGGGCGCCACGCGGGTGGCGGGTGCCGCCGACGAGTTCACCGCGCTGCCCACGGCCGAGCTGGACCGCCGCTCCGCCTCGGCGCTGGTGGCGCTCGACGACGCCCTGCGCTCGTCGGAGGAGGAGCTCGGGTTCGCCCAGGCGCAGTTCGGTGAGGACCAGACGCGCGGCTTCGAGACCGCGCTGGTGCAGGGCAAGCAGACGCTCACCGAGGCGTTCCGCCTGCGGCAGACGCTCGACGACGACGTGCCCGACACCGAGGAGCAGGTGCGGGCCACGTCCGCGCAGATCCTGCGGCTGTGCGGGCAGGTCGAGCAGCAGCTCGACGAGCAGAAGGACGCGTTCGACCGGCTGCGCGCCATCGAGGCCCGCGTCGACGACGCGCTCGCGGCCCACGACCGCGAGGCGCAGCGCCTGCGGGGCCGCGTGGAGCCGGCGCGCGCCACGATCGCGACGCTGACCGCGCGCTACTCCCCCGACACGCTCGGCTCGGTCGCGGGCAACGCGGACCAGGCGGCCCGGCTGCTGGACGACGTCGAGACGACCATCGGGCAGGGCCGGGAGCGTTCGGGCTCCGGCGACCGGGCCGCGGCCGTCGGCTTCGCACGTGCCGCCGAGGAGGCTCTCGCGCAGGCCAGGACGCTGCTGGACGCCGTCGACTCGGCCGACGCGGACCTCGCGACGGCCGGCGCGCGCCTCGACGCCGGCATCCGCTCGATCACGTCCGACCTGGCCGACGCCGAGCGGCTGGCGCCCGGCGACCCGCAGGTCGTGCCGCACGCGCAGGAGGCGCGCGCGGCCGTCGAGGCGGCCACCGCCGCACGGGCGGGGACCGGTGACCCGCTCGCGGCGCTGCGCCGCCTCACCGACGCCGAGGCCGCGATCGACGCGGCCCTCGCGCCCCGGCGCGACGCCGAGGAGCGCGGCCGGCGGGCGCGGGCGCTGCTCGACGACACGCTCGGCCGCCTGGACTCCGCGGTCCGCGCCACCACCGACTACGTCAGCACGCGGCGCGGCGCGGTCGGCCCGCAGGCCCGGACCCGGCTCGCCGAGGCGGACCGGCTGCGGCTGCGCGCGCTCGACCAGCGCACCACCGACCCCGAGACCGCGCTGGCCACCGCCCAGCAGGGTGAGCGGCTGGCCGCGGAGGCGCAGCGCCTGGCGCAGATCGACGTCGAGAACGCCCGGTACGACGACCACGACCGCCACGGCGGCACCGGGGGCGGCAACGACATCGGCGGCATGATCCTCGGCGGCATCCTCATCGACTCGATCCTGCGCGGCGGCGGACGCGGCGGCGGCGGCTGGGGCGGCGGAGGCGGAGGCTTCGGCGGAGGGTTCGGCGGCGGCGGACGCGGGGGCGGCTTCGGCGGCGGGTTCGGCGGCGGGGGGCGCGGCGGCGGCTTCGGCGGCGGCGGACGCGGCGGCGGGTTCTGACGCCGCAGCAAGCTCACGCGGCCGCCGAGAGCGGCGGACGCGGCTCGTGACACCGGACGGACGGTCCGGGTCGGCACCACAGGGAGGGCACGACACGATGACCGAGAAGCAGTCGATCTTCGGACGGATCGCGCAGCTGGGGCGCGCGAACATCAACGCGCTCATCGACCAGGCCGAGGACCCGCAGAAGATGCTCGACCAGCTGGTGCGTGACTACACCAGCTCGATCGCGGACGCCGAGAAGGCGATCGCGCAGTCGATCGGCAACCTGCGGCTCGCCGAGCAGGACTACAACGAGGACGTCGCCGCGGCCCGCGACTGGGGCCAGAAGGCGCTCGCCGCGTCGTCGCGTGCCGACCAGTTCCGGGCGGCGGGCGACACCGCCAACGCGGACAAGTTCGACAACCTCGCCAAGATCGCGATCGGCAAGCAGCTCACCGCGGAGCAGGAGGTCCGCGACGCGGAGCCCGTGATCGCCTCGCAGCGCGAGACGGTCGAGAAGCTCAAGTCCGGCCTGGCGCAGATGAAGGACAAGCTCGGCCAGCTGAAGTCGCGGCGCGACACGCTCGTCGCCCGGCAGAAGTCCGCGCAGGCGCAGCGCCAGGTGCAGGAGGCGATCGGCTCGATCAACGTCCTGGACCCGACGAGCGAGATCGCGCGCTTCGAGGAGAAGGTGCGCCGCGAGGAGGCGTACGCGATGGGCCAGGCCGAGCTGGCCGCGTCGACGCTCGACTCGCAGTTCGCCGAGCTCGAGTCGGCCGGTGCGGAGATCGAGATCGAGGCGCGGCTCGCCGCGCTCAAGCAGGGCAGCTCGCCGCGGCAGATCGAGGCGACCACGGTCACCCCCGCCGTGGGCACCCGCACCGACGACGCCTGACCCGCACCCCGTCCGACGGTGACGGCCCGGCCCCCGCGGGGACCGGGCCGTCGTCCGTACGAGGGATCGACGAGGCGGTGAGGGTCAGGGGCGCGTGCGGCGCGCGAACGCGCGGTCGTGCACGACGTTGACGAACGCCTGGGCGACGGCGCGCCCGGCCGCCTCGACCTCGGCGGCCCGCTCGGTCATCTGGGCGACCACCGCATCGGTGTCGACCCGGTCGTCTCCCTCGGCCCAGCCGCGCAAGGTCGCCAGGCCCGCCTCGGGGTGGAACTGCACGCCCCACGCACTGCCGATGCGGAACGCCTGGAACGGGTAGGTGGCGGACGACGCGAGCCACACGGCGCCGCGCGGCAGGTCGACCACCGCGTCGGAGTGCATGCTGGGCAGGGGGGTGCTGCGCGCCGCCCCGGCGAGCGGGACCAGCGGCGCGACGAGCGAGTCCGTCGCCGCCTCGGGCCGCCACCGCACGTCGATCACGCCGGCCTCGCACCCGGGGGGCGCGGCGACCTGGACGCGTCCGCCGCGGGCGACGGCCAGCAGCTGGGCGCCCAGGCAGATGCCCAGGGCCGGGACGTCGGTGGCGCTGACGACGGCCAGGAGGTCACGCAACGGGCGCAGCCACGGGGCGGCGTGGTCGTCGTAGGCGGACATCTGCCCACCGAGCACGAGCAGACCGTCGCCGACCTCCGTCGGGCCGGGCAGCGCGTCCCCGAGGTCGGCGCGGACGAGCTGGACGTCGATGCCCGGCAGCCACTCGGTGAACCGGTCGAGGCCCACGTCAGGGGAGCTCTGGACGACGGTCACGCGGGGTGCGGTGCCGGCGGCGGAGGCGTCGAGCGTGCGGTCGCTGAAGTCAACGGTCACCCGTCCACGGTAGTCGCCGGGGCGTCACGGGCCGACCGTCCAGGTCACGTGTCCATCACGATCGCCGTCGTGCCGGCGTGCCCCGGGACGTCCGTTCCGGCTGTGGTGCCCGGTCGCGGGTGCCCTGCCCGCGTGCACGCGTCCCGCGTGTACTCAGGCAGCTCCCAGGATCCGACCCCAGACTGGGAGGATGACCAGCACGCCCAGTGCGCCGGAGGCCCGGCTGCTCGTCGTGGACGACGAGCCGAACATCCGCGAGCTGCTCGCGACGTCGCTGCGGTTCGCTGGGTTCGAGGTGCACGCCGCGGCGGACGGCCTTTCCGCGCTGCGGCTGGCGCGGGACACGGACCCCGACCTGGTGGTGCTGGACGTGATGCTGCCCGACATGGACGGCTTCACCGTGACGCGGCGCCTGCGGGAGAAGGGCCAGCACGTGCCCGTGCTGTTCCTCACGGCGCGCGACGACACGGCGGACAAGGTGCAGGGCCTGACGGTCGGCGGCGACGACTACGTCACCAAGCCGTTCAGCCTCGAGGAGGTCGTGGCCCGGATCCGCGCGATCCTGCGCCGCACCCAGCCGGACGACGGCCTGGGGTCCCACGTGCTGCGCTACGCGGACCTCGAGCTCGACGACGACACGCACGAGGTGCGCCGGGCGGGGCACGAGGTGGAGCTGTCCCCCACCGAGTTCAAGCTGCTGCGGTACCTCATGCTCAACCCGCAGCGGGTGCTGTCCAAGACGCAGATCCTCGACCACGTGTGGCAGTACGACTGGGGCGGCGACGCGAACATCGTGGAGTCGTACATCTCCTACCTGCGCCGCAAGATCGACCACCTCACGGACGCCGACGGCAACCGGCTGCCGCCGCTCATCCACACCCGCCGGGGTGTGGGGTACCTGCTGCGCGAGCAGCCGTGAGCGGGACGACCGGCGCGGCGTCCGACGAGCACGTGCACGCCGCTGCTGGTGACACCGGTGCCGCCGGGCCGGGCGCGACGGCCGCCGCGTCGGACGCCGCGGCCGGGACCCCGCCGCACCGTGACCCGCTGGCGTCGTTGCGGGACGCCTGGCGGGCCGCGTCGCTGCAGCGCCGGCTGGTCACGATCACGGCGGTGCTGCTGGGTGCGGGCCTGGTCGTCGCCGCCGTGACGGCCACGACGTTGCTGCAGCGCACCCTGCTGGCGCCGGTCGACGACAAGCTCGACGCCGAGGCGCAGGTGGTCGCGGAGGACGCCCTGGCCTTCCTCACCAGCGGCGGCGGGCAGATCGGCCCCACGGACTACTACGTGCGGGTGCAGACCTCGGGGCAGCAGGCGCAGCTGGCCGGCCACGCCTCGCAGCGGTCGTACGGCACGCCGCGCGTGGCCGACCTCACCGCGGACGAGGCCGCGGCGACCCGGGGGGAGCCGTTCACGGTGTCGTCGACGCGCGCCGGGTCGCGCTGGCGCGTGGTCGCGTACCCCTTCTCGGCACCGGACGGCACCACCGGGTCCGTGGTCGTCGGTCTGCCCCTGAAGGACATCCACAGCACCCTGGTGCAGATGAGCCGGACGCTGGTCGCCTCGGGCGTGCTCATCGTCGTCGCGGGGGTGCTGGTCGGCGGCCTGGCCGTGCGCCGGTCCCTGCGCCCGCTGGGCGAGATCGAGCGCACAGCGGCGAAGATCGCGGCGGGTGACCTCTCCCAGCGCGTGCCCGTCGCACCGCAGACCACCGAGGTGGGACGCCTGGGGATCGCGCTCAACGGCATGCTCACGCAGATCGAGGAGGCGTTCACCGCGCGCACGGCGTCCGAGGCGCGGATGCGCCGGTTCGTCGCGGACGCGTCGCACGAGCTGCGCACGCCGCTCGCGGCCGTGCGCGGGTACGCCGAGCTGTACCGGATGGGCGCCCTGACGACACCCGAGCAGGTCAGCGACACCATGCACCGCATCGAGGAGTCGGCGCGGCGCATGGGATCGCTGGTGGAGGACCTGTTGGCTCTGGCCCGGCTCGACGAGGGGCGGCACGGCCGGCTGGGCCCGGTCGACCTGACCGTCCTGGCGGCCGACGCGGTCAGCGACCTGCGGGCGCTGGACCCGCAGCGCCCGGCGCGCCTCGAGGCGCTGGGCGGTGTCAGCGGTCCGCGCGTGGTCCGCGGGGACGAGGTGCGGCTGCGGCAGGTGCTGGCCAACCTGGTGGGCAACGCGGCGCGCCACACCCCGCCGGGCACACCGGTCGAGGTGGTCGTCGGTGCGGGGCAGGACGGCCGCACGGCCGTGCTCGAGGTGCGCGACCACGGCCCGGGCATCCCGCCCGAGCACGTCGAGCGCGTCTTCGAGCGCTTCTACCGCGTCGACCCCTCCCGCACGCGGGACTCCGGCGGCTCCGGGCTCGGCCTGGCGATCGTCGCCGCGATCGTCGCGTCGCACGACGGCCGCGTGACCGTGCACGAGACGCCCGGGGGCGGCACGACGGTCCGCGTCGAGCTGCCCGTCGCCGGCCCCCGCGGGGTGGCCGACGGACCGACGGACGCTCCCGGCGTGGACAGGGGCGCAGGTGCGCCCACCGACGGGACGACGGAGGCCGGTGGCGGCGTCCCGCCCGGTACGCGCTGACTGCCCGACCCGCGGTCCACCACTCCCCCGGGCTGGGGACGTGGCTACGATGGCGCTTCCTTCGCCATCGTCGTGAGGCTGATCCATGGGCGTCCAAGACGCACCCGCCTGGCTCGTCCCGGCGTTCACCAGGAACGTCGTCGAGGCCGGCGGCACCGCACCCGCACCTGACATCCGGCGTACCGCCGAGGGTCTGCTCGACCGCTGGACCCGGCCGGAGCGCCACTTCCACAACCTGCGGCACCTGGTCGACGTGCTCGCGCGCGTCGACGAGCTGGACGAGGAGGCGCACCACCCCGAGCTCGTCCGCCTGGCCGCCTGGTACCACGGCGCCGTGTTCGACTCCGCCGACGGCAAGGCGTACGCCAACCGCGGCGGCGAGGACGAGGCCGCCAGCGCTGTCCTCGCCCGCGAGGAGCTCACGGGCCTCGGGGTCCCGGAGGGCAACGTGCGGAAGGTCGCCGCGCTGGTCTCGGCGCTCGTCCGCCACGCGCCGGACCCCACCGACTCCGACTGCGCGGTGCTCTGCGACGCGGACCTCGCGATGCTCGCGACCGAGCCCCAGCGGTACAAGGCCTACCTGCAGGACGTGCGGGCCGAGTACGCCCACCTGCCCACCGAGGACTACGTCCGCGCCCGCATCCGCATCCTCCACAAGCTGCTGGCCCGCCCTTCGCTGTTCGTGAGCCCGCTCGCCCAGCCCTGGGAGGAGCCCGCCCGCCAGAACGTGTCGGCCGAGCTCCAGCGGCTGGAGAAGGAGATCGCCCGGCTCGAGGCCGCCGACGCGGCGGCTGCCGCGCCGGCCGCGGACGGCGCCGCCCCGCCGGACGCGGCACCGTCCGTCCCGACGCCGCACACCTCGGGGACCGGACGGCCCTGACTCCGGCCACGTCGCGCGGCGTCCTGGCCGCCGGGCGGGCGCCCCGCACCGGTGCGCCCGCCTGCCGGGGCGGCTCTCAGTGCGTGAAGAGCCGCGAGGCATGGGCCTCGGCCTCGGCGTAGGTCCGGGCCGCGGCCTGCATGGCCGTCGCGATCTGCGCCAGCGACTGCTCGACGCGCGCCTGCGTGACGTTCCACTCCCCCACCACGGCGCCGAACGCGCCCGCGGCCCCGCCGCGCCACGTGGCCTGCAGCTCGGTCAGCTGCCGCTGCATCGCGGCGACCTCGGACTGGATGCTCGCGGACCGTGCGAGCACGCCCGCCGCCGACCCGTCGAGCTGTGCGCTGTCGACCTCGTACCTGCTCATGGACGTCCTCCCGTGCACCGTCGCTGCCGCGGGCCGCGGCACCGTGACGACGGCACGTCCCCGACGCTAGGTGCGCCGCGACCGCGGGCCCGGGCGCGCCGGCAGGGCTGTGGACGCCGGGTCCCGCGGTGGGGCTGTGGTGCGTTGACGCCGTACCCTCGCCCGGTGACCGTGCTCGTCGACCCGCCGCTGTGGCCCCGTCACGGCACCGTGTGGGGTCACCTCGTGAGCGACACCTCGTACGGCGAGCTGCACGCGTTCGCGGCCCGGGCCGGCCTGCCGCGCCGGGCCTTCGACCTCGACCACTACGACGTCCCCGTCGAGCGCTGGGACGACCTGGTCACCCTGGGCGCGCAGCCGGTCAGCACCCGCGAGCTGGTGCGCCGGCTGCGGGCGTCGGGCCTGCGGGTCCCGGCCCGCGACCGCCGCGGCTGACGCCCCGGTCCGACGCCACGTCTGACGCACCACCCGCGGACGCCGCGGCGGTGGGGCCGGGGCCGGGCGGGGCCCCGGCCCCCCCCCGGGGAGCGGCCCCCGGGCGCGGCCCCG
>NZ_JAFMUZ010000007.1:0-271616 GCF_017353535.1 Cellulomonas sp. zg-ZUI22
CCCCCCGGCCCCCCGCCCCTTCGCCCCCACCCCCCGCGGACCCCGGGGGGGTGGACCGGGCGCGGCGTGCGCCCGGTCCACCGCCGGGTCAGCGACCGACGGCGACCGCTCGCGGCCGCGCGACGGCGCCCGCGAGCGCGACTGCGACGACCAGGCAGACCACCACCCCGATCGCCCCCGCGACTCCGACGGCGAGCCCGCCGGCCTCGCCGTAGTCCGCCAGCGGGAGCCCGGCCAGCGCGTGGTCGCGTGCTGCACCGGCGAACCCGGTGCGCGCAGCGGTGGCCTCGAGCCCGTCGGGTGCCGCCGAGGCGACCGCGGACAGCGCCACCGCCGCCAGCCCGGCCACGCCGGTCAGCAGCCCGGCGGGCAGCAGCGCACCGGTCCGCGCGGGCCGGCCGCCCCGCGCCGTCAGCGCCGCGACCTGCGGCCGGACCGCGACGACGACCGCGACGACCGCGCCGGTCAGCACGGCCTCCCCCAACCCGATCAGCAGGTGGACGCCCAGCATCTGCCCCGCGAGCACGCCCAGCGGCACCGGGACCGTCCCGCCGACCGCGTACAGCCCGACGAAGGCCGCGGCCGCGGCGACGACGCCGGCCGCACCGCCGGCAGCGGCCGCGACCGGTCCCAGCACGCGCACGTCGGGGTCGTGGGCGCGCCGGCGGGCCACGCCCACGACACCGCGCGCGACCGCCCAGCCCACCAGCGTCCCGACGACCGCCATGAGCAGCGTGTTGGTCCCCAGCGCCGTCAGACCGCCGTCGGCGAAGGCCACGGCCTGCACGACCAGCACGACGGTCACCGCCAGCAGGCCCCACGCGGGGCCCAGCAGCGCGGCGGCCAGCGCACCGCCCATGAGGTGCCCGCTCGTGCCGGCGCCCACCGGGTAGTTGAGCATCTGCAGGCCGAACACGGCGGCGGTGGTGGCGCCGACGAGAGCCGGGTGGGGGCCGCCCGCGCGGTCGCGGCGCGCGCGCAGGGCCGCCGCCACGACGGCGGTGCCGGCGACGGCGGCGGTGGTGGCCGAGGTCGCGTCGGTCAGGAACTGGTCGGGGACGTGCATCGTCGTGCTCCTTCGGGTGCGGGGTTCACGGGTGGGACGGGTTCCACGGGTGGGACGGGCTCACGGGCTCGTGGGGAGGCCAGGGTTCGGCTGGAGGTCCCCCGCGGTCGGGCCCGGTCCGTCCCGGCAGGACGTCCGGACGGTGCCGTCGGGGCGCGGGCTCACCGCCAGCACGGCGAGCGGGGCGCCCGGCGCCACCTGCTGACCGGGCTCCACGAGCACCCGCACCACCCGGCCGGCGGCCGGTGCCGGCACCACGAGCTCGAGCTTCATCGCCTCGAGGGCCACGAGCGGGTCACCCTCGCGCACGTCCTGCCCCGGTGCCGCCGCCACCCGCCACACGGACCCGACCATGGGCGCCGCGACGAGCAGGTGGCCGTCGGGCAGGTCGGACGGCGAGGCAGGGGACGGGTCCGCGACCGTCGCGGGCACCGGCGCGCGGTCCGCGTCGAGCTCCCCAGCGGCCGCCCACCCGGCGCGCTCGGCGGCGAAGGCGGTGGCCCGCCGCGCCTCGACCTCGGCGATCTGCACGGCGTGCTCGTCGAGCATCCGCAGGTGGTCGCGGTACGCGAAGGTGCCCTGCTCGACGCGCACGTCCAGGCGCCCGGCCGCGAACGCGGCCCGCTGCGCGGCCAGCTCGGCGGCGTCGACGGGCTCCCAGACGACCCGGTCGAAGAACCGCAGCAGCCACGGCACGCCGGGCTCCGGGCCGCGTCCCGGGCCGTGCGTCGCCCAGACCGGCAGCGTCCGCCCCACCAGCTGGTACCCGCCGGGCGAGTCCATGCCGTACACGCACAGGTACTGCCCGCCCAGCCCCACGGTGCCGGGGGCGGTCCACGTGCGGGCGGGGTTGTACTTGGTCGTCATCAGGCGGTGCCGCGGGTCGAGGGGCACGGCCAGCGGTGCGCCCAGGTACACGTCGCCCAAGCCCAGGACGAGGTACTCGGCGGCGAGCATCGTCGCCAGGACGTCGTCCGCGTCCGCCAGGCCGTTCATGCGGCGCACGAGCTCGATGTTGGACGGCAGCCACGGCGCGTGCGCCCGCACCCCCAGGGTGTAGCGGTCGACGGCCTGCGCCACGGCGGGGTCCTCGAACGACAGCGGCAGGTGCACCCGCCGGGAGGGCACCACCATGTCGGTGGTCGGGGGCAGGGTCGCGTCCACCTCGACGAGCAGGTCGACGAGGCGCGCCGGCGGCAGCCGCTCGGGGTCGACGTGCACGTGCAGGCTCCGCACCCCGGGGGTGACGTCGACGACGCCGGGCACCGCCCGCGCCCGCAGCGCCCGGCCCAGCGCGTGCACGCGCAGGCGCAGCCCCAGGTCGAGGACCGGCGGGCCGTACTCGACGAGCACGTTGTCGTCCCCGCCGCGCAGGCACACCAGACCGGGACGCGCGACGGGGTCCGTCGGGTCCTGCGGCACGCGCGCGAGCACACCGTCGTCGCCGTCGTCCTGCCCGGCGCGCAGGTCCACGGGCACGGACGCGGCCACCCGCGCCGCGGGGGCGCGCAGCGCGGCGGGTGCCGCGGCCGTCACGGGGACCAGGCGCACGGTGTCCCCGGGGCGCAGCTGCCCGATCCGCCAGCGGTGCCCCGAGACGACCGTGACCGGGCACACGAACCCGCCGAGCGAGGGCCCGTCCGGCCCCAGCAGCACGGGGGTGTCGCCGGAGAGGTTGAGCGCCCCCACCGAGTACGGGTTGTCGTGCAGGTTCGAGGGGTGCAGACCGGCCCCGCCGCCGTCGGGCCGTGCCCAGCGCAGCCGCGGGCCGGTCAGCCGGACCCCCGCCCGGTCGGCGTGCGCCTGCACGCGCCAGGTCGCGTCGTGCAGCGTGCGGACGTCCGCGCGCGTCAGGTACGTCGGCGCGGGCTGCGGGCCCTCCTGGACGGCCAGCTCCCAGGCGTGCGTGAACCGTGGCCGCAGGTCCGGCGGCACGGCGGCCGTCGGCCCCGCGGGACCGTCCGCGGGCGTCAGCACGTCCCCGGTGACCAGCGCACGCCCCGTCGTCCCGCCGAACCCCCCGGGCACGAACGTCGCCGCCGAGCCCAGGTACCGCGGGGCGTCGAGACCCCCGCGCACCAGCACGTACGTCCGCAGGCCCGGGCCGGGCGGCGTCCCGACGTCGAGCACACCGCCGGCCGGCACCGCGACCGGCTCCCACTGCGGCACGGCCGCGCCGTCCACGCTCACGGGTGCGGGCGCGCCGGTGACGCACACGACGGCCCTGTGGCTGAACCGCAGCCGCGGCCCCTGCAGCGTGCACTCCAGGCCCACGGCACCCTCCGGGTTGCCGACCGCGGCGTTGCCCAGCCGGAACGACAGGTCGTCCACCGGCCCGGACGGCGGCACCCCGACGTCCCAGTGCCCCACGCGGCCCGGCCAGTCCTGCACGGTCGTCAGCAGGCCGGGTCGTTCGACCTCGACCCACGGCTCGTCGTCGACGACCTCGGCCAGGGTCCCGGTGGTGTGCCGGGCGGCGCGGACGTCGTCGTGCCGGAGGGCCGCCCGCAGCTGCGGCAGGTTCGTGGCCACCCCGTGCACGGCGGTGCCCGCGAGCGCGGCACCGGCGGCGTCGAGCGCGGCCACCCGGTCGGCGCCGTGCACGACGACCTTGGCGAGCAGCGGGTCGTAGTGCGTCGTGACCTCCTGCCCGGCCTCCGCCCAGGTGTCGACCCGCACCCCCGCCGGGAACGTCACGGCGGTGAGCCGCCCGGCGCCGGGCCGGTGCCCGCGGCGCGGGTCCTCGGCGTAGACCCGCGCCTGCACGGCGTGCCCGCGCAGCGGCGGGCCGGTGTCGGGCAGCGCCGCGAGCTCGGCCCGCAGGTCCGCGTCGCCCCGGGCCAGGCGCAGCATCCAGCCGACGAGGTCGACACCCGTGACCTCCTCGGTGACGGTGTGCTCCACCTGGAGCCGCGCGTTCACCTCGAGGAAGGCCGCCCGGCCCCGCTCGACGTCGACGACGTACTCGACGGTGCCGGCCGACCGGTACCCGACCGACGCGGTCAGGGCGCGCGCCCACGTGGCGAGCCGCTCGCGCAGGTCGTCGGCGAGCGCCGGCGCCGGGGCCTCCTCGACCACCTTCTGGTGCCGGCGCTGCAGCGAGCAGTCGCGGTCCCCCAGGCTCACGACGCGGCCGGCGCCGTCGCCGAACACCTGCACCTCGACGTGCCGTGCCCGGCGCACCAGCCGCTCGACGAGCACGCCGCCGCGCGCCGCCGGCAGGCGGGCGAGACCGTCCCAGGCGGTCCGCACGTCCGCCGGCGTCGCGCACGCCCGCATCCCGGCGCCGCCGCCCCCGCCGACGGCCTTGACCATCACCGGGTAGCCGAGCCGCTCCGCCGCGGCCAGCGCCTCGTCGACGTCGCTCAGCAGACCGCTGCCGGGGAGCAGCGGGACCCCGGCCGCGCGCGCCGCCCGACGCGCGCGGTGCTTGTCGCCGAAGACCGCCAGGTGCTCGGGTGCCGGGCCGACGAGCACCAGTCCGGCCGCCTCGACCGCCGCGGCGAAGCCCGCGTCCTCGGACAGGAACCCGTACCCGGGGTGGACCGCCCCGGCACCGGCGGCCCTCGCCGCCGTGATGATCGCGTCGGCGTGCCGGTAGGCGTCGGCGGGGCCGAGGGGTACGGCGACGTCGGCGTGGCGCACGTGCGGCGCGGCGGCGTCGACGTCGGTGTGCACCGCCACCGTGCGCAGGCCCAGCCGGGCCGCCGTGCGCAGGACGCGCACGGCGATCTCGCCGCGGTCGGCCACGAGCAGGGTGTCGAACACGGCGTCCTTCGGGTCGGCGGCCGCGTGCACACGGGCCGTGTGTCGACGTGCCGGTGTATACGTGCCGGTATCCGGACCGTAGGAAGCCCCTGTTTCCCCGGAGGCGCACAGGTGTGAACGGGGGGTTACGCACGTGGGCGAGGGCTGCGGGACCCGACGCGGGGCGCGGAGCCGGGGGCCCGCTTCACCCGTGCGCGCAGGGTGTCGCCGGCGCACCTGCGCGCGGCCCCCGTCTACGTTGGGCGATCCCACCACCCGACCCGGAGGACCCGCACACCCATGGCACGACACCCCGTGGCCGCACTCGCCGCAGCCCTCACGCTGACCGTCGTGCTCGGCGGTTGCAGCGCCATGCGCGACCAGGCTTTCGGGCCACCGGTCGACGAGAACGGCGTCGCGATCACCCAGGTCGTCCGGGAAGCCGTGGCCGAGGTGCTGCCGGACGCCGACGAGACGCACGTCGGCGCGCACCTCGACGGGTTCGCCAACACGATGACGGTGACCGTCAGGTGGCCCGACGAGGTGCCGCTCGACGTGACCGTCGTGCGGGACGGTGCGCGCGCGATCTGCGAGAACGTCAAGGGCTACGACGTGGTGAACTTCGGGTTCTACCTGATCGGCGCCGAGCGCCGCGCCGACATCCAGGACACGTGGTCGCAGGCGTTCCCCGACCTCCCCCCGGCCCGCGACACCGCGGCGCGGATCTGGGAGGACGACTGTCCGGTGGTCCTCGCCTGACGCACCCGCCTCAGCCCGTGATGGCCATCCGCGCCATCGCGTGCGAGGCGCGCTCCATGACGACCTCCAACGACTCCCCCACGTGCTGGTGCAGTGCCGTCAGCCCCTCGCCGAGGCGCTCGGCGAGCACGAGCTCGAGGATCTCCAGGTGCTCGTCGATGGTCGCGGTGATGCGCTCGTCCTCGACGAAGTCGTGCATGCGCACCGCGCGGATCTTCTGGTTCACGGTCACGAGCGCATCGGTGAGCTGGGCGTTGCCGGACGCCTGCGACAGCGCCCGGTGGAAGCCCTCGTCGAGCACCACGAAGCTGGGGTCCGGGTCGGGGACCACGTCGCGCAGCTCCTGCCAGCGTCCGAGCTCGGCGCCCAGCAGCGCCCGGTCGTGGCGCACCTGCGGGTTCTCGATGGCCCGGGCGATGCCGCGCAGCTCCAGGGTGATCCGCAGCTCGTACAGGTCGCGCAGCGACGCGAGCGAGGGCACGACCACCGCGTACCCGAAGTCGGTGCGCTCGACGAGCCCGTCGGACAGCAGCCGTGACAGCGCCTCCCGCACCGGGGTCCGGGACACCTCGAACGCCCGGGACAGCTTGGGCTCGGTGAGCCGGTCCCGCGGGGAGACCCTGCCGTTGAGGATCTCGTCGCGCAGCCGCTGGTAGACGTGCTCGCGCAGCGAGCCGCCGGCAGGGACCACCGCGGCGGCACCCGGCGCGACCGGACCCGTGGACGTGCTCATGACTCCCACCCCCTGGCTCGTGGTCGGCGGCGGCCCCGCACGACCGTCGCCCCGCCCGGTCGACCCGGGCCGGGACCGGCGCGCTCAGAGCGCCATCGCGGCACGCACGTCGCCCTCCTGCGCCACGCCGCCGGCACCGTGCGCGGTGACCCGCCCCGACTCCAGCACGTAGTAGTGCGACGAAGCGGCGAGGGCGAACCCGACGTGCTGCTCGACGAGCAGCACCGACAGACCGCCCGAGGCGAGCTGCACGATCGCGTCCTCGATCTCGGCGACGACCGACGGCTGGATCCCCTCGGTCGGCTCGTCGAGCACGATGAGCCGCGGACCGGTGATGAGCCCCCGGGCGATCGCGAGCTGCTGCCGCTGGCCACCGGACAGCAGACCGGCGCGCCGCGTGAGCAGCCCGCGCAGCGCCGGGAAGAGGTCGAGCGCCTCGTCGAGCCGCCGGGCCCCCTGCGCACCGGCGACGTCGGCGACCAGCTGCAGGTTCTCGCGCGCCGTGAGCTGCCCGAACGACTGCTGCCCCTGGGGCACGTACGCCAGGCCGGCGCGCACCCGCTGGTGCGGTCGCGTCCGCGTCACGTCCTCGCCGCCCAGCAGGACCGTGCCGGAGCGGGCGGGCAGCAGCCCGACCGCCGCCCGCAGGAGCGTCGTCTTGCCCGCGCCGTTGTGCCCCATCACGGCCACGACGGCGCCGTCCGGGACCTCGATGTCGACGCCGTGGACGACCGCCGTGCGGCCGTACCCCACGTGCAGCCCGCGCAGCTCCAGCATCACTCCACCTCCGTGCTCGCGGCGGGTGCGGCCGCCGCGGCGGCCGTCCCCCGCCCCCGGCCGTGCGTGCCCGACCCCAGGTAGACCTCGACCACGCGGGGGTCGGCCTGCACCTGCGCGACCGTGCCCTCGGACAGGACCTTGCCCTGGTGCAGCACGGTGACCGAGGCGGCGAAGGCCCGCAGGAACTCCATGTCGTGCTCGACGACGACGACCGTGCGCTGCTCGCCGATGCGCTGCAGCAGCAGCCCGGTCTCCTCGCGCTCGGCCTGGCTCATGCCGGCCACCGGCTCGTCGAGCAGCAGCAGGCGGGCGTCCTGGACCAGGAGCATCCCGATCTCGAGCCACTGCTTCTGCCCGTGCGCGAGCACCCCGGCGGGCAGGTCGCGGACCTTCGTCAGGCCGACCGTCTCCAGCGCGGCCTCGACCTCCGGCGGGATGCCGCGCCGGCGGCGCAGCATCGTCAGGGGCTTGCGGCCCGCGCCCGCGGCGATGTCGAGGTTCTGCAGCACCGTGAGCTCGTCGAAGACGCTCGCGGTCTGGAAGGTGCGCCCCACACCGGCGCGCACGATCCGGTGCGACGGCTTGCCCAGCAGGTCGACGCGGCCGAACTGCACGGACCCCGTGGCGGGTGCGAGCCCGGTGATCGCGTCGACGATCGTCGTCTTGCCGGCGCCGTTGGGGCCGATGAGGAACCGCAGGTCGCCGCGGGTGACCGTGAGGTCCACGCCGTCGACGGCCACGAACCCGTCGAACACCACGCGCAGGTCACGGATCTCCAGGTAGTCGTGCCGGAACCGCTCGCCCGGCGCCGCGAGGACCTGCTCGAGCGCCTCGGGGTCCAGGCCACCGGCGTCGTCGGGCACGACCGGCTCGACGCTCTCGGGGTGCGGGCTCATGCGTTCCTCCCTGCGGTGGGCGCGGCGTCGGCCGGTGTCGCGTCGGCGCCGTCGTCCCCGGTCGTGCGGTCCGGCGCGGCGTCGGTCGGTCCGGGGTGCGTCGGCGGCTCGCCGGGCGCCGCGTCACCGACGGCCCGGCGCCGGCGCCACAGCCCGCCCAGGGACGCGAAGCCCTGCGGCAGGAACGCGACGACGAGGATGAACAGCGCCCCCTGGAAGTAGGTCCAGAAGGACGGGAACTGCTCGGACAGCCCGGTCTCGGCCCAGGACACCGCGACCGCGCCGAGCACCGGGCCCAGCAGCGTCGCGCGGCCGCCGATCGCGACGCCGACGAGGAACCCGATGGACGGGATCACGCCCACGTCGGCCGGCGAGATGATGCCCACGACCGGCGCGAACAGCGCCCCGCCGATGCCGGCGAAGCACGCGGCGATCGCGTAGGCGACGACCTTGACGTTCGCGGGGTCGTAGCCGAGGAACCGGACCCGGTTCTCCTGGTCGCGCACCGCGACCAGCAGCTCGCCGTAGCGGGACACCATGAGCAGCCGCACGACGACGACCATGGCGATGAGCACGCCCGCGGCGATGAAGTACAGCATCCGCTTGTTGATCGGGTCGGCCAGGTCGTAGCCGAAGAACGACCGGAAGCCGTTGAGCCCGTTGGTCCCACCGGTGACCTTCTGCTGGCCGACCAGCAGGATCGCGAACGCCGCCGCGAGCGCCTGGGACAGGATCGCGAAGTACGCGCCGCGCACCCGCCGGCGGAAGACCGCCAGACCGAGCAGCGTGGCGACCGCGGCCGGCAGCAGCAGGATCGCCAGGACGGTGACCAGCGGGCTGCGGAACGGCTCCCACCAGCCGGGCACGACCCCGTCGCCGTACAGGAGCATGAAGTCCGGGACCCCGCCCGGGCCGGCGTCCGACAGCTTCATGTGCATCGCCATGAGGTAGCCGCCGATGCCGAAGAACACGCCCTGACCGAGCACGAGCATGCCGCCGCGCCCCCACGCCAGGCCGATGCCGACCGCGACCATCGCCAGGCACAGGAACTTGGCGAGCAGGTTGAGGCGGAAGTCCGACAGGACCGCGGGGGCCAGGCCGAACAGGACGACCGCGGCGACGGCGACGCCGATCCACACGCGCAGGGCGGGCCGGCGCCACAGGCCGGCCGGGGAGGTCGTCGACCGCGGGGCGCTCACGCCAGGCTCCTCGTCCGGACCGAGACCAGGCCCTGCGGCCGGACCTGCAGGAACGCGACGATGACGACGAACAGCAGCACCTTGGCCAGGCTCGCGGTCGTGGAGTACTCGAAGGTCGCCTGCAGGATGCCCAGGGAGAACGCCGCGATGACGGCCCCCTTGAGCTGCCCGATGCCGCCGACGACGACCACGAGGAACGCGTCGACGATGTAGTTGGTGCCCAGCGTCGGGCCGATCGACCCGAGCAGGGTCAGCGCGACGCCCGCGACCCCGGCGACCCCGGAGCCGACGAAGAAGGTGAGCCGGTCGGTGGCGCGCGTCGAGACGCCGGACGTCTCGGCCAGGTCGCGGTTCTGGACCGTCGCGCGGATCCGCCGGCCGAGCGACGTCATCTTGAGCACCAGCGAGAGGGCGATGACGCAGGCGATCGCCAGCGCCAGGATGAACAGCCGGGTCTTCGGCAGGTTCATGCCGAGGAACGGCACCGCGCCGGACAGCCACGCCGGGGCACGCACGTCGACGTTCGGGGCGCCGAAGACGTCACGCGCGAGCTGCTGCAGCACCAGCGCGACACCGAACGTGACCAGGAGCGTGTCCAGTGGTCGGCGGTACATCCGGGAGATCAGCGTGACCTCCAGCAGCAGGCCGAGCAGGCCGCCGACGACGAAGCCGACGGGCAGGGCCACCAGCAGCGACACCCCCGCGTCGGGGATGAACGCCTGCAGGACGAACGCCGTGTACGCGCCGGCCATCATGAACTCGCCGTGCGCCATGTTGATGACGCCCATCTGACCGAACGTCAGGGCCAGGCCGAGCGCCGCGAGCAGCAGCACCGAGCCGAGGCTCAGGCCCGCGAAGAGCTGGGAGAACAGGGCGTCCATGCGGCGCCGCCTTCCGTGGGGTGGTTCGACGTCCCCCGCGGGTGGCCCGGTCGGCCGTGGGCCCGGACCGGGCCACCCGCGTCAGGGATGCGTCCTGGCGTGCAGGACGAGGGTCAGGACAGGCCCTCGGCCCAGTCGTAGCCCTCGAGGAACGGGTCCGGCTCGATCGGGCCGTCGGACTCCCACACGGGGTAGATCAGGCCGTCGGCGTCGATCTTGCCGATGTACGCCGTCTTGGCGATGTGGTGGTTGTCGCCGTTCACGGTGACGGTGCCCTCGGGGGCGTCGAAGGTGACACCGTCGGCCGCCTCCTGGATGTCCGCGACCTCGAAGGACTCGGCCTTCTCGACCATGCCCTTCCACAGGTACAGCGACGTGTACGCGGCCTCCATCGGGTCGGACGTCGGACGGTCCTCGCCGTACTTCTCCTTGAACGCGGCGACGAAGGTCTCGTTCGTGGGCGACTCGACCGTCTGGTAGTAGTTCCAGGCGGTGAGCTGTCCGACGATGTTGTCGACGCCGATGCCGCCGACCTCCTCCTCGGCGATCGACACCGAGACGACCGGGACGGCGTCCGCGGTCAGGCCGACGTTCTTGTACTCCTTGAAGAACGCGACGTTGGAGTCACCGTTGAGGGTGTTGAACACCGCGTCCGCGCCGGAGGCCTTCAGCTTGTTGACGATCGTCGCGAAGTCGGTGTGCCCGAGCGGCGCGTACTCCTCGCCGACGATCTCGATGCCGTTGGCCTCGGCGTAGGCGTTGATGATCTTGTTCGCCGTGCGGGGGAAGACGTAGTCCGACCCGACGAGGAAGACCTTCTTCTTGCCCTGCTCGGCCAGGTAGTCCATGCCGGGGATGATCTGCTGGTTCGTCGTCGCGCCGGTGTAGAAGATGTTCGGCGACGCCTCGAGGCCCTCGTACTGGACCGGGTAGAACAGCAGCGAGTTCTTCGACTCGAAGACCGGCAGCATCGCCTTGCGCGACGACGACGTCCAGCCGCCGAAGACCGCGGCGACGCAGTCGGACGAGATGAGCTTCTCGGCCTTCTCGGCGAAGACGGTGGGCTCGGAGGCGCCGTCCTCGGCGACGATCTCGAGCTGCTTGCCGAGCACGCCGCCGGCCTCGTTGATCTCCTCCGCGGCGAGGTCGAGGGAGTCGCGGACCGTCTGCTCGGAGATGGCCATGGTGCCGGACAGCGAGTTGAGGAACCCGATCTTCACGGTGTCGCCGGACGTGTCGACGCACGACGCGCCACCGGAGGCCGACGCCGTGCCGGTCGCACCCTCGGCGGTGCGGGCGCCGCCGCAGGCCGAGAGGGTCAGGGCGGCCGCGAGCGCGGCCGCCGAGACGGCGAGCGCGCGCTTCCGGGCCGTCCGCGGGGGGAGGGGGTGAGTGGTCAACGGGGTGCCTTTCGATCAGGACGAGCTGACGGACGATGCCGGGCCCGGGCGCCGACCCGCCGCGCGCCACCGCGCTGTGTCCCGCGGCGTATACAGGCCGGTGCCCATGGCCGAGGACGCTAGAGAGGCCGTGTTTCTCGGATCGGGCCCGGGGCGTAAACAGTTGGTTTCGCGCTGCTGAGGGCGCGGTCAACCGTTCGTCGGCCGGTCGAGGAGGCTGCCCGTCGGTCGGGTCGACGCGGCCAGGACCGGGGAGCGCGGTCCCGCGCCCGAGCCCGCCGGCGCCGAGGACGCACCCTCGGCGACCGGTCCTGTAAACATCGCGTTTCATGCGTATACCGGGGCGCATACAGGCCGGTGCACCGCCCTAGGGTGCTCGCCATGAGGCTCACCCCCGCCGACTCCGAGAAGCTGCTGCTGGCCGTCGCCGGCATGGTCGCGCGCGACCGGCTGGCGCGTGGCGTCCTGCTGAACCACCCCGAGGCGGTCGCGCTGCTGAGCACGTGGGTGATCGAGCGGGCGCGCGACGGCGTCGGCGTCCCGCAGCTGATGGCGGACGGCCGGTCGGTGCTGAGCCGCGACCAGGTGATGCCCGGGGTCCCGGAGATGCTGCGCGACGTCCAGGTCGAGGCGACGTTCCCCGACGGTCGCAAGCTCGTCACGCTGCACGACCCCATCGCCTGACCCTCACCTGCCCGCACCACACGACGGAGGACCCATGTCAGGCACGTCCGCCGACGGCCCCGGCGCCGTCCGCACGCGCGAGGGCACGGTCGTGCTCAACGGCGACCGCACCCCCGCCGAGCGGCTCACGCTCGTCGTCGAGAACACCGGCGACCGTCCCGTGCAGATCGGGTCGCACCTGCACCTGCCGGACGCCAACGCGGCGCTCGCGTTCGACCGTGCCGCCGCCCACGGCTTCCGGCTGGACGTCCCGTCGGGGACGTCGCAGCGGTTCGAGCCGGGCGCGTCGCGGAGCGTCGACGCCGTGGCGATCCGCGGGGCGCGGCGCGTGCCCGGCCTGCAGCGCGGCAAGACCGACGGGGGTGCGCTGTAGATGGTCGCCATCTCGCGCGCCCGCTACGCGGCGCTGTACGGCCCGACGACCGGTGACCAGGTGCGCCTGGGCGACACCGACCTGTGGATCGAGGTCGAGGACGACCTGACGGTCGGCGGCGAGGAGGCCGTGTTCGGCGGCGGCAAGTCGATCCGCGAGTCCATGGCGCAGGGCTCGACGACCCGCGCCGAGGGCGCGCCGGACACGGTGATCACCAACGCGCTCGTCCTGGACTGGTGGGGCGTGGTCAAGGCCGACGTCGGCATCCGCGACGGGCGCATCGTGGCGCTGGGCCGGGCGGGCAACCCGGACGTCGCCGACGGTGTGCACCCGGACCTGCGCATCGGCCCGTCCACCGACGTCATCAGCGGTGAGGGACGCATCCTCACCGCCGGGGGCATCGACGTGCACGTGCACTTCCTGTCCCCGTCGCAGGTGCACGAGGCCCTGGCGACGGGTCTGACGACGCTCGCGGGTGGCGGCACCGGGCCGTCGGAGGGGTCGAAGGCCACCACCGTCACCCCCGGCGCGTGGCACCTGCGGGCACTGCACCGCGCGCTCGACACCGTGCCGGTCAACCTGCTGCTGCTGGGCAAGGGCAACACCGTCAGCGCGGACGGCCTGGCCGAGCAGGCCCTGGCGGGCGCCGGCGGGTACAAGGTGCACGAGGACTGGGGCTCGACGCCCGCCGCGATCGACGCCGCGCTGCGCGCCGCCGACGACTGGGGCCTGCAGGTCGCGCTGCACTCGGACTCGCTCAACGAGGCGGGGTTCGTCGAGTCGACGATCGGCGCGATCGCGGGCCGGTCGATCCACGCGTTCCACGCGGAGGGCGCCGGCGGCGGGCACGCGCCGGACATCCTCACGGTCGCGTCCCTGCCGCACGTCATCCCCGGGTCGACCAACCCGACGCTCCCCCACACCGTCAACACCGTGGCCGAGCACCTCGACATGCTGATGGTCTGCCACCACCTCAACCCGTCGGTGCCCGAGGACCTCGCGTTCGCCGAGTCCCGCATCCGCGCCACGACGATCGCCGCCGAGGACGTCCTGCACGACATGGGCGCGCTGTCGATCACGTCGTCGGACGCGCAGGCGATGGGCCGCATCGGCGAGGTCATCACCCGCACGTGGCAGGTCGCGCACGTCATGAAGCACCGGCGCGGCCCGCTGTCCGCCGCGCTGCCCGCGGACAACGAGCGCGCCCGCCGCTACGTCGCGAAGTACACGATCAACCCGGCCGTCGCGCACGGCATCGACCACGTGGTCGGGTCCGTCGAGGTCGGCAAGCTGGCGGACCTCGTGCTGTGGGACCCGCGGTTCTTCGGTGTCCGGCCCGACGTCGTCGTCAAGGGCGGGTCGATCGCGTGGGCCGCCCTGGGCGACCCCAACGCGTCCATCCCGACGCCGCAGCCGGTGCTCATGCGCCCGTCCTTCGCGGACGCGACGGGGGCGGACGTGTCGGTGTCGTTCGTCGCGCCGGCCGCGCTCGACGACGGGCTGGCGGGCCGTCTGGGCCTGCGCCGCCGTCTCGAGGCGATCCGCCCGACGCGCGACGTCGGCAAGGCGCAGATGGTCAACAACGACGCGCTGCCCCGCATCGAGGTCGACCCGGAGACGTTCACCATCCGCATCGACGGCGACGTCGTCGAGCCGGCGCCCGCCGACGTCCTGCCCCTCGCCCAGCTCTACTCGATGTTCTGAGCGACCCCGACGTGAGCACACCCCCGCACGCACCCGCACGCCCCGCGCGGGACGTCGATCCGGCCACGGGCCCGGCGGCGCTCCTGGTGCTCGCGATGCTCGCGGACGCCCGCCTGCCGACGGGCGCCCACGCCCACTCGGCGGGCCTCGAACCCGCCGTCCAGGCCGGCCTCCTGACGACGCCCCGGGGAGGCTCCGGCCCCGAGGACCTCACCCGCGTCCCGGCGCTGGCGCGGACCCGCCTGCTGACCGTGACCGCGACCGAGGCGGGGGCCGCGGTCGTCGCGCGGCACGTGTGGCTCGACCGTGGTGACCTGGGTCCGGTCGAGGACGCGTGGGCCGCGCGCACGCCCAGCCCGGCGGTGCGGGACGCCGCCCGGCGGCTCGGCCGCGGGTACCTGCGGCTCGCGCTCGCGCTGTGGCCGGACGCCCTGGCCGGCGCGTTCGCACCGCGCGCGGCTCCCCCGCGCCCGCTCGTCGCCGGCGCGATCGGCGCCGTGACCGGCCTCGACGCGCTGCAGGTGGCGCTGCTCGTCGGGTACGACGACGTGCAGACCATCGCGTCGGCCGCGCTCAAGCTCGCCCCGCTGGACCCCGCGACGACGACCCGGTGGGTGCTCGACCTGCACCCCGACGTCGCGGCCATGGCCCAGGGCGTCGCCCACCTGACCGACCCGGACGACATCCCGTCGGCCGGGGCACCGATGACCGACGCGTGGGCGCAGGCCCACGCCCGCACCACCCGGAGGCTGTTCCATGGCTGAGCCCGTCACCCCCACCACCCCGGCCCGCGCGTTCCGGCTGGGCGTCGCGGGGCCCGTCGGCACCGGCAAGACGTCGCTCATCGCGCTGCTGTGCCGCGAGCTCGCCGACGAGATCGAGATGGGCGTGGTGACCAACGACATCTACACCGACGAGGACGCGCAGATCCTGCGCGCGGCGGGCGTGCTGGAGATCGACCGGATCCGCGCCGTCGAGACCGGGGCCTGCCCGCACACCGCGATCCGCGACGACGTCACCCCCAACCTCATCGCGGTCGAGGACCTCGAGCACGACCACGGCCCGCTCGACCTCGTCCTGGTCGAGTCCGGCGGCGACAACCTCACCGCGACGTTCTCCCCCGCGCTGGTCGACGCGCAGATCTTCGTGCTCGACGTGGCCGGCGGCGGCGACGTCGCCCGCAAGGGCGGCCCCGGCATCGCACGCGCCGACCTGCTGGTGGTCAACAAGACGGACCTCGCCCCGTACGTCGAGGTCGACGTCGAGCGGATGCTGCGCGACGCGTCGGCGGCGCGCGACGGCGGGCCCGTGATCGGGCTGTCCCGCCACGACGCGGCCTCCGTGGGGGCGCTCACCGACTGGGTGCGCCACATGACGGCGGCCGTCCGCGAGGGCCGGCACACCCCCGTCGACCCCGGCCCGATGGCCCCGCACAGCCACGCGGACGAGGACGGCCACGTCACCGTCCACAGCCACGAGCACGAGCACGACCACGACCACGGGCACGCGCACCCGCTCGGCGACGAGCAGCCGGTCCGCTGAGCGGCGTGGGCACGGGTGCGCGGGGCGCCGGCGGCCGCACGGGCGGCACCCGGGTCGCCGCCGCGCGCACGGTCGACGGTCGGGTGCGCGTCGACACCGCGGGCGGGCTGCTCGCCTGCCGGCGGCTGCCCGACGAGGACGGCACGGTCCGCGTCGCCCTGGTCGCGACCGAGGCGCTGCTGCTGGCCGGTGACGACGTGCGGATCACGGTCGACGTGGGGGCGGACGTGGCCCTCGAGGTCGTCGAGGTCACCGGCACCGTCGCCTACGACATGCAGGGCGGGTCGGCGGCGTGGGCGGTGGACGTGCGGGTCGGCGCCGGGGGCCGGCTGGTGTGGGACGCCCTGCCGTTCGTCGTCGCGACGGGCGCCCGGGTGCACCGGACGGCGACGCTCGACCTGGCCGAGGGGGCGTGCGCGGTGCTCCGCGAGACGTTCGTGCTGGGCCGCACCCACGAGGCCGGCGGGCACCTGACGACCACGACGCGGGCGCACCTGGCGGACCGGCCGTTGCTGGTCGAGACGCTGGTGGTGGACCCGGCCGCGTGGGCCGACCCGGCGGTGCTGGGCGGCAACCGGTGCCTCGACACGGTGACGGTGCTGGGCGCCCGGCTGGACGGCGACGACCTGCCCGGCCCCTGCGACGTGCCCGGGCGCGACGTCCTGCAGCTCGACCGCCCGGGCACCCTGGTGCGTTCCGTCGGCACCGACGCGCACACGGGCGACCTCTGCGAGGTGGTGACCCGAGCCCGCCGCGCGGCGTCCGGCGGACGCCCCCCGGCGCGGGTGGGCTGACCGCGTCCCCCGTCGCGGGCGCCCCGGCGACCGCGCGGGGGCGTGCGGCCTGCGCACCGGCGCTCTCCCTGCGATGGCGGGCCACCGCGGACCTCGGTGACGATGGCGCGAGCCCGACGCCCGCGGAGGCGTCGGCACCGGCACCCGGGGGTGGACGTCCTGCAGGCCCTGACACGCGCGCACGCCCGCCCGCGGAGCCCGCGGTGACGCGCACCCGGGTCGTCGTCACGGCCGACGGCGACGTCGAGGTGGGTGGCGACGTCGCCCGCGCGCGCCGGCTCGCCGACGAGCACGGCCGGGTGCGCGTGGCGCTCCTCGGCCCCACCGGGCCGCTCGACGCCCGGGACGACGTCCGCATCGAGGTCGACGTCGCGCCCGGCAGGTCCCTCGAGCTCGTCGAGCTCACGGGCGCGGCGGCGCACGACATGGCCGGCGGCCGGGCCACGTGGCTGGTCGACGTGCGCCTCGGCGCCGACGCGGTCCTGCTGTGGCCGAGCCTGCCGTTCCTCGTCGCCGACGGTGCCGACGTCCTGCGGCTCACGCACGTGGACCTGGCGCCGGGCGCCCGGGTGGTGCTGCGCGAGACCCTCGTGCTCGGCCGGCCCGGGGAGCGGGCGGGCCGGGTGCGCAGCACCGTGCGGGCACGGCTGGCGGAGCAGCCGCTCCTGGCGGAGACGGTCGTGCTGGAGCCGGCGCCGGCGCTGGACCCCCTGCTCGCGGACGGCGGACGCCGTCTGGACACCCTGCTGCTGCTGGGCGCCCGGCTCGACCTGCCGGGCGCGCTGCAGCTGGAGGGTGAGGGCACGATGCTCCGCGCGGTGGGACCGCCGTCGTCCGACGCGCGCCTGGCGGGCGCGCTGACGGCGGCCGTGGGCGTCGCCTCGTCGGTGCCCGGCCATGGGTCGTGGGCCGGGACCCGGCAGGTCCGCCCGCGACCCGCGACGCCGGGACGCACCCGGCCGTCGGAGCCGGACCGGCACGAGGTGGCGCACCGCCGCGGGTGAACGGCCCGCGCGGGTGAACGGCCCGCGCGGCGCACGGCCGGCGGCCGGCACGACCAGGCCACCTCCCCCCAGGTGGCCGCTCCGGTCACCCAGCGGCCGGGGTTACGCTGCAGGGCATGACGCTGCGCCCCCTCGACCAGTCCGCCAAGCTCAAGGGTGTCCTCTACGAGATCCGCGGCAAGGCACTGGACGAGGCAGCACGCATGGAGGCCGAGGGCCGCCGCGTCCTCAAGCTCAACACCGGCAACCCCGCGGCGTTCGGGTTCGACGCGCCGCACCAGATCGTCGCCGACGTCATCGCGGCCGTGCCGTACGCGCACGGGTACACCGAGTCCCGCGGCATCCTGCCGGCGCGTCGCGCGATCGTGACGCGCTACGAGACCGTCGAGGACTTCCCGACGTTCGACGTCGACGACGTGTACCTCGGCAACGGCGTCTCCGAGCTCATCACCATGACGCTGCAGGCGCTGCTCGACGAGGGCGACGAGGTGCTCATCCCGTCCCCCGACTACCCGCTGTGGACGGCGATGACGAGCCTGTCCGACGGTCAGCCGGTGCACTACCGCTGCGACGAGTCCAACGGCTGGGAGCCGGACGTCGAGCACATCCGCGAGCAGATCACGCCGCGGACCAAGGCGATCGTCGTCATCAACCCGAACAACCCGACGGGTGCCGTGTACCGGCGCGAGGTGCTGGAGCAGATCGCGGACATCGCCCGCGAGCACAGCCTGCTGGTCCTCGCCGACGAGATCTACGACCGGATCCTCTACGACGGTGCGCAGCACATCCCCATGGCGAGCGTCGCCCCGGACCTGCTGTGCCTGACGTTCAACGGGCTGTCGAAGACGTACCGGGTCGCGGGCTACCGCGCCGGCTGGGTCGTCGTCACCGGGCCGCAGGCGCACGCCCGGGGGTTCCTCGAGGGCATGACGCTGCTCGCGTCGACCCGGCTCTGCCCCAACGTGCCCGCGCAGCACGCGATCCAGGCGGCGCTCGGCGGCGTGCAGTCCATCGACGCGCTCATCGCGCCCGGCGGACGCCTGCACGAGCAGCGGCAGGTCGCGTGGGAAGGGCTCAACGCCATCCCCGGCGTCTCGTGCACCAAGCCCGACGGCGCCCTGTACCTGTTCCCGCGCCTCGACCCCGAGGTGTTCGGGATCGTCGACGACGCCCAGCTGGTCTACGACCTGCTGGTCAGCGAGCAGATCCTGCTGGTGCAGGGCACCGGGTTCAACTGGCCCACCCCCGACCACCTGCGCATCGTCACGCTCCCGGAGGCGCGGGTGCTGGCCGAGGCGGTCGAGCGCATGGGCAACTTCCTGTCGTCCTACCGGCAGACGCCGCGCTGAGACCGCCCCCGGCGTCGCCGCGGCGGCGCCGGGACCAGGTCACAGCACGAGCAGGGAGAACCCACCCCGCCCGTACCCGACGACGTCGATCTCCAGGTCCGTTCGCCGCACGTACGCCCGCACCCACGGCGCGACGTCGTGCGGCAGCGCCTCGCGCGGGGCGTGGACCGCGTCCAGCCGCACGTGCGGCGCGCCCTCGGCGTTGAGGAGCGAGGCCAGGACGTTGAGCACCTCGCGGGCGTTCTCCTCGAGCCCCGGACCGAGCAGCTCGCACTCCACGCTCTCCTGCGCGACGCGCGCCGGCACCAGACCGATCGCCGCCCCCACGTACGCCGCCGCGGGCAGGTCCATCAGGCACAGCGCCCGCAGGGACAGCAGCCGGTCCACGTACACCCCGACCAGCGCGCCCCCGTCCTGCGTGGGGTCGACCATCGCGGCACCCGTGCGCACCTCGACCTCCCGCCCGAGCAGGTCGGCCAGCAGGTCGCGGACCTCCTTGGCGGGAGGCAGGGGCGTCTGCGGGCCCGTCACGCGAGCACCGGGTCGATGACGGCGCGGAAGCCCTCGGGCGTGAAGGGCTTGGCGATGAGGAACAGGGCGCCCTCCCGCTCCGCGAGCGCCCGCATCTCCGGCGATCCCTCGGACGTGACGAAGCCGAGCGGTGTGTCGAACCCCTCCGCCCGCAGGCGCCGCAGCAGGTCGAGGCCCGTCATCTCGGGCATGTTCCAGTCCGAGAGGATCACGTCGGGCTCGTCGGCGCGGACGGCCTCCAGCGCCTCGGCGCCGTCGGCCGCCTCGCGCACCTCCCAGTCGTACCCCGCCTGCCGCAGCGTGCGGATCACGATCTGGCGCATCACGCGGCTGTCGTCGGCCACCAGGACCCGGATCATCTCGTTCCTCCTCGTTCTCGTCCCCCGACCCGCCGCGCGGCCGTCACGACGCCGCTCGCACGGTGAGCTCCAGCGCACGACCGCCCCAGTCGAGCAGGACGTGCGCGACGACCACGGACCCCGCCGGTGCTGGCTCCGTCGCCCCCACCTGCGGCAGCCCCATGGACCCCGTGGTCGGCAGCAGCGACTTCACGTTGCCCCCGACGACGTTCGCGACCTCGCCGAACGCGTCGCGCAGGTCGTCGTCGCCGACGGGAGCGTCGTCGGGCAGGTCCAGCAGCGCGCGGGCGACCCCGTCGGCGGTGCGCCGCTCGGTGGTGACGACCGCCCGCCCCGACCAGTCGCCGTGCAGGTCCACCCACGCGGCCACGGGCTCCACCCACACGGGTGCCGGGGCGTCCCAGGCGCGCAGCGTGCCGGGCACCCCGTCGACCATGACCGCGAACAGGTCCCGGGCGATCGCCCCGACGGCGTCACCGGTGACGGCCGCGCTCACGAGGTCGCCTCGACCGGCAGGAGACCGAGCAGCTCGAGCTTGTCCCGCAGGTCGTCCGGGCCGAACGGCTTCACCAGGTACTCGTGCGCGCCCGCCGCGAGCGCCCGCACGATCTGCGCGTGCTCGCTCTCGGTGGTCACCATCATCAACGTCATCCCGCGCAGGGACCGGTCCGCCCGGGCGTGCACCACGAACGTCAGACCGTCCATGACCGGCATGTTCCAGTCGACGCACGCGAGGTCCGGCACCGGTCCCTCGGCGAGCAGGTCGAGCGCCTGACGGCCGTCCTCGGCCTCGACGGTCTCGAAGCCCAGGCCGTGCAGGATGCGCACGATGATGCGCCGCATCGTCCGGGAGTCGTCGATCACGAGTGCTCTCATCGCAGGGTTGCTCCTCCGGTGACGGCCGGGGCGACGGCCGCCGCCCGGTACAGGTGCGCACCGCCGAGCACGACCGGCTCGAACCCACCGTGCACACCGGCGGTGGTCTCGGCGGCGCCCAGGACGAGCCAGCCACCGCGCCGCAGGACGCCGTGCACCCGCGCGAGCACGCCACGACGGGCCTCGGCGTCGAGGTAGATGAGGACGTTGCGCAGCAGGACCACGTCGAACGGACCCGCGGGGGCGAGGTCGAGCAGGTTGTGCCGGCGGAACGTCACCCGTCGGCGCAGGTCCTCGCTCACCTGCCAGCCCCGGCCGGCGCGGGTGAGGTGGCGCGCGCGCATCGGCTCCGGCAGGCCGCGGTCGACCTCGAGCTGGGTGTAGTGGCCGCGCCGGGCGCGCTCCAGGACCGGCTCGGACAGGTCCGTCGCCAGCACGTCGACCCCCGGCTCCAGGTCGGCGACGGCCATGACCACCGAGTAGGGCTCCTGACCCGTGGAGCAGGCGGCCGACCACACGCGCAGCCGGGCGCCGGCGGGCGCGTCGGCACGCCACGCCGGCACGACGTGCTCCCGCAGCGCCCGGAACGGGACGACGTCACGGAACCACGACGTCTCGTGGGTGGTCAGCGCCTCGACCACGGTGTCGTGCGTCCGCTCGTCGGGGTGGTGCCGCAGGGCGGTGACGTACGCCTCGACGCCGCTGTGGCCGGCGGCCCGGGCGAGCGGCAGCAGCCTGCTCTCGACGAGGTACTGCTTGTGCGGCTCGAGCGCGATCCCGCTGCGCCGACGCACCAGGTCCGCCACGAACCCGAATGAGCGCGGTGTGACGGTCACGAGGCGACCTCGCCGGCCGGTGCGCGCAGGCCCTCGTCCACCGTCGCGGCGATCCGCTGGGCGATCTCCCCCAGGGGCAGGACGCCGTGCGCCCAGCCGGCCGCGGCCACCGCACCGGGCATGCCCCAGACCACGCTCGTCCGCTCGTCCTGCACGACCACACGGCCGCCCGCCGTGACGACCCGCTCGGCGCCCGTCCTGCCGTCGGCACCCATGCCGGTCAGGACGACCGCGAGCACACCGGCCCCCGCGGCCTGCGCCGCGGAGGACAGCAGCACGTCGACCGCCGGCCGGCAGAAGTTCACCGGCGGCGCCTGGGTCAGGGCCGTGACCAGCCCGCCGCCGGCCCGGTGCACCTCGAGGTGGTGGTCGCCGGGCGCGACGTGGACGTGCCCCGGCAGCAGCGTCACACCGTGCGCGGCCTCCGCGACCCGGTGCGGGCCGAGCCGGTCGAGGCGCGCGGCGAGCTGCCGCGTGAACACGGGAGGCATGTGCTGCACGACGGCGACCGGCACGGGCAGCACCGGCAGCGCCGCCAGCACGCGCGACAGGGCCTCCGGCCCGCCGGTGGACGCCCCGACGACCACCACCTCGACGCGGTGCGGCGGGCGCGGCGGCGCCAGGACGGCGGGTGCCCCGCCGCGCGTGGTGACCGGTGCGCCGGTCCCGAGGCCGGCACCCCCGGCCGGGCGCGGGGCGAGCGCCAGGATCCGCGGGACCAGCTCGCGCACCACCTGGTCCAGCGACTCGCGCAGGCTGCCGAGGTTGGACGGCTTGGTGACGTAGTCGCTGGCGCCCGCCGCGAGGGCGTCGAGCGTGGCGATCGCACCGCGCTCGGTGGCGGTCGAGAACATGATCACCGGCTGCCGGTGCCCGGCGGCACGCAGCGCCCGGACCGCCTCGATGCCGTCCATCTGCGGCATCTCGACGTCCATCGTGATGACGTCCGGCGCCAGCTGCGCGACCTTGGCCTGGGCGATGCGCCCGTCCGCGGCGACGCCGACGACCTCGATGGCGGGCTCGCGCGACAGGGCGTCCGTCACGAGGCGGCGCACGACGACGGAGTCGTCCACCACCAGCACGCGGGTGCGGGTCACGGGTCCTCCGGGCGGGTCGTCGGGGCGGGCACAGGGCTGGGCACGGGCGCGTCAGTACGTGAACGCCGCCATGCGGCCGCGCAGGTCCTCGGAGAGCCGGGCCAGCTCGTTGACCGAGGCGCCCATCTGCGCGAGCACCTGCGAGGCGGTCTGCGACGCCGTGGCGACACCGGTGATGCCGGACGCGATCTCGCCGGACCCGGTGGCCGCCTCCGAGACGCCGCGCGACATCTCGTTCGTCGTCGCCGTCTGCTCCTCCACCGCGGACGCGATGGTCAGCTGGTAGTCGTTGATGCTGGCGATGATCGAGCCGATCTGCCCGATGGACTGGACGGCGCCGGTGGTGTCCGCCTGGATCGCCTCGACGCGCCGCGCGATGTCCTCGGTCGCCCGTGCCGTCTCCTGGGCCAGCTCCTTGACCTCGGACGCGACCACCGCGAAGCCCTTGCCGGCCTCACCGGCGCGGGCGGCCTCGATGGTCGCGTTGAGGGCGAGCAGGTTGGTCTGCTCCGCGATCTGCGTGATGAGCTTGACGACGTTGCCGATCTGGGCGCTGGACGACCCGAGCCGGGAGACCGTGTCGTTCGCCGTGGCCGCCGCACCGGTGGCCGCCTGGGCGACCTTGGCCGCCTCGGACGCGTTCTGCGCGATCTCCCGGATGGAGGCCCCCATCTGCTCCGCACCGGCGGCGACGGCCTGCACGTTGCGGGACACCTGCTCGGCCGCCGAGGCGACCATCCCGGCCTGCACGCTCGTCTCCTCCGACCCGGAGGCCACCTGTCCGGACGCGGCCGCGAGCTCCTCGGCCGCCGCGGCGACCGCCCCGGCCGACTCGACCACACCGCCGAGCGTCTGCCGCACGGCGTCCTGCGCGGCGGCGAGCTGGATCGCCATCCGGCCCACCTCGTCGTGGTGCGTCACGTGGGGACGGCGCGTGAAGTCGCCGCCGGACATGGCGACGACCGACCGCTGCACCTCCCGGACCGAGGTGCGGACGGACCGGGCGACCCACGCACCCACCAGGACCGCCAGCAGCACCGCCAGGCCGCAGGCCCCGACCACCAGCAGACCGGACCACTTGGCCCGGGCGGTCGCGCCCGCGGCCGTCTCGTCCATGAACGCGGACAGCTCGGCCCCGAAGGTGTCCAGGTAGGAGAGGTAGGACTCCACCATGGGCTGGCTGATGCCGGCCTCGGCGATCTCGAACGCGGGCAGGTCGTCGGCGACGGCCAGCGGGACCAGGCGGGCGTCCCGGACCGCGAGCCAGTCGTCGTAACCGGACCGGAACCGCTGCCAGCTGGCGGACTCCGCGGTGTCCGGGGTGGCCTCGATCACGGCGAACGCCTCGGCGACTGCCGCGTCGTTCTCCCCCTGCCGCGCCAGCAGCCGCTCCACGTCGTCCTCGTCGCTGGTCGCCGCCAGCTGCGCGACGATGAGCCGGGCCGTGAGCTGACCCTCGTAGACGCGGTCCCGGGCCGCCGCCGCCGACTTCTCGACCGTCACGACCAGGGCGGTGTCGGCCGCGGTCGCCCCCAGCTGCAGGTAGGAGAAGGCGGCCGAGCCCAGCGAGACCACGGCCATGAACCCGATCACCGCGAGGATCTTGGTCTGCACCGAGCGGTTGACGAACCAGCGGGTGAGACGGCGCTGCCGCCCGGACGCGGTGAAGGTGCTCATCAGGACTCCTGGGTGAGGGACGGGAGGGGTCGCTGCGCCGCGACGGCAGCGTCGACGTCGAGGACGAGCAGCAGGCGGTGCTCGAGCTTGTGGGCGCCGCGGATGACGTCCGCGAGGCGGGGGTCGAGCGTGGGCGGCGGCGGCTCGAACGAGTCGGGGCCGCACTCGAGGACGTCGCCGACCTCGTCGACCAGCAGGCTGACCGGCTCGTCGCCGACCTCGACGACCACGGTCATCACCGGTGGCGTCACCGGCGGCGGCAGGCCCAGGCGGGTGCGCAGGTCGATGGTGAGGACCACCTGGCCCCGCAGGTTGACCAGCCCCGCCACCTCGGGCGGCGCCAGGGGCACGCGGGTGCGGACCGGTGCCCGCAGCACCTCCTGGACGCGCAGCACGTCCACCCCGTACAGGTGGTCGGCGAGCACGAACGTCACGTACTCGGTCATCGGCCCGCTCCCACCGGCTCGGGGGCGGTCCCGTAGAACGCGGGGTCGGCGGCGAGCACGGCGGCCCGCACGTCGAGCAGCTCGGTGACGCGCCCGCCCAGGACGGTCGCGCCGAGCAGCCCGTGGTCGACGACGTCCGCGTGCTGGTCGGCACGGTCCTCGGTGATGTCGACGATCGACGTCACGACGAGCCCCGCGGTGCGCCCGGCCCGCTCGAGCACGACGACGAGGAGACCGGCGCCGGCCGCAGCCCGGGGCACCCCGAGCAGGGCGTCGAGGCGTGCGAGCGGCAGCACGCCGCCGCGGTAGCGCACGACCTCCCGGCCACCGACGCGCTCCACCTGGTCGGGGCGCAGCTGCTCGAGCCGGGCGACCTCCTCCAGCGGCATGGCGACGCGCCGGTCCTCCCCGACACCCACGACGAGCATCTGCCGCGTGACGACCTCATCGGTCACGGCTGCTGCGTCGTCCGAGCCGCCCTCGACGGCGGTGACCCGCGCGCGGCGGGCCAGGCCCTGCACGTCGAGGATCAGCGCCACGCGCCCGTCACCGAGCACGGTGGCCCCCGCGTACACGCCGAGGCTCTTGAGCCGGCCCGACAGCGCCTTGACGACGATCTCCTCGGTGTTGAGCACCCGGTCCACCAGCAGGCCGAAGCGCTGCTCGGCCTGCACGACGGCGACGACCCGGCCTTCGGCGGCCCCGGCGGCCGGCGTCACGCCGAGCACCTCGGTGAGCGGCACCAGCGGCAGCAGGTCACCCCGCAGCCGGTGGACGCGCGCACCGTGGACCTCCTCCACACCCGCGGTGCCGCGCCGGTCGTCGAGCGCGACCAGCTCGAGCAGGTCGACCTGCGGGAGGGCGAACACGTCCCCGGCGCACTCCACGGTGAGCGCGGGCATGATCGCGAGCGTCAGCGGGACCCGCAGCCGCCAGACGGTCCCGGCCCCCACCGTCGACTCGACGTCGACGGTCCCGCCGACCGCCTCGATCTTGGTCCTCACCACGTCCATGCCGACGCCACGACCGGACACGGCGGTGACCGCCGGCGCCGTGGAGAACCCGGGCAGGAAGAGCAGACGCAGCAGGTCGGCCTCCGAGGCCTGCGCGACCTGGGCGGGAGTACGCAGGCCACGCTCGACGGCCTTGGCCCCCACGACGAGCGGGTCGATGCCCCGGCCGTCGTCGGCCACCTCGACGACGACCTGACCCCCGGTGTGGTACGCCCGCAGCGACACGACCCCGCGTGCGGGCTTGCCCGCCGCGACCCGCACGTCGGGCGGCTCGATGCCGTGGTCCACCGCGTTGCGCACCAGGTGGGTGAGCGGGTCCTTGACCGCCTCGAGCAGCCCGCGGTCCAGCTCGGTGTCACCGCCGGAGACCTCCAGGTGCACCTCGCGGCCGCACGCCGTGGCGAGGTCGCGCACCACGCGCGGCATCTTGGACCACACGTGCTCGATGGGCTGCATGCGCGTCCTCATGACGCCCTCCTGCAGCTCCCCGGCGATGAGGTCGAGCTGTTGCGCGCTGCGCACCAGCGCCGTGTCGTGCGTGCCCGCCGCCAGCAGGCTGATGCGGTTGCGCGCGAGGACCAGCTCCCCGACCTGCCGGACCAGCGCGTCGAGCAGGTGGACGTCGACCCGGATCGCGGACTCGCCCACGCCGCGCTGGTGCGCGTGGTCCTCCGCGCCGGCGGCGGGCGGCGTGACGGCGTCGGCGACGGGCGCGGCGGGCGGTGCGGCGGGCGCGGCGGGCGGTGCGGCGTGCGCAACGGCGGCGGCGACGAGGGCGGCGGGGGCCGCGACGGTCTCGGCACCGGGGGCGACGGGGGGTGCCACGGCGGCGGTGACGAGCGCGTCGGGCGCACGGTGCGGGGCCGGGACGACGGGCGCCGGCACCGGCGCCGTGGCGCGCACGGCCTCGACGGCGGCCACCACGTCCTCGACCGCGACGGCGCCCTCGGTGCCGTCCACCTCGACGGCTGCCAGGAGCTCCCGGACCTTGTCGACCATGGCGAGCAGGACGTCGGTGGTGGCCTGGTCCATCACGCGCCGGCCGTCGCGCAGCTCCACGAGCAGGCTCTCGCCGACGTGCGTGACGCGCTCGAGCCGACCCAGCGCGAGGAACCCGCTGGTGCCCTTGATCGTGTGGATCGTGCGGAACACGCTGCTCAGCAGCGGGCGTGACCCCGGGTGCTCCTCGAGCTCGACCAGGTCACGGTCGAGCTGGTCGAGGTTCTCGTACGACTCGACGAGGAACTCGCGGACGATGTCGTCGACGTCGTCGTCCATCCGCCCCTCCTGACCGGGAGGGCGCGCACCGCACCCCACGGCGGACCCATCGGCCGGGGGCGGGCGGGCCTGAGCGGTCGACGCGACCTGTCACCCGGGTGCGCGCAGCCCGGGCGGGCGGGCGTCAGTCGCGTGCGGTGCCGTCGGCCGGTGCCGCGGGCCGCGGCAGCAGACCGCGCAGCGCCGCCGCGGCGGCGTCGTCGGCCTCGACGGCGCGCGCGTTCTCCTGCCGGACGGCGTCGAGGACCTCGGCACGGTGCACCCGCACGTGCCGCGGGGCGTCGATCCCCAGACGGACGCCGTCGGACCGGACCTCGAGGACGGTGACGACGACGTCGTCCCCGATGACGAGGCTCTCGCCGACGCGGCGGGTGAGCACGAGCATGCTGCGACACTACCCCGGCTCGCGGCGGGGTCCCCAGACGTCGGCTCAGGTCAGCGCGGCGTCCAGGTCCTGACCGAGCGCCGCCGCCCACACGAGGCGGGAGGCCGGCACGCCGTCGACCCAGGCCACCGGCAGCCCCGGCTCGAGCACCGTGCCCGGTGCCGTCGTGTCGAGCAGGCCGTGCACGGCCAGCGCGTCGACACGCCGCTCCGCGCCGACGGCCGTGACCCAGGCCGTGACGTCGGCAGGCTTCGTCCGCGCGTCGGTGACCGCCCACACCTGGTCGGGCGCGATCGCGGCGAGGGCGCGGGCGGCCAGCGCCCGGTCGTGGTGGTCCGGCCCGACGCGCACGGCCACGACCTGCGGCGACGTGGGCTCACGTGCCGGCACGACGACCGGTCCGGCGACGTCCGGCTCGTGCACGCAGCCGTCCGGCAGGCCCCAGCGCACCGCGAGCGTGCGCGCCACCGCCCGGGGGCCGTCGCCCTCGCCGACGACGACCAGCAGCTGCCCGGGCCCGCGCGGCGGTGCCGGCGGCCGGGGCAGCCGGCCCAGGACGCCGCCCAGCGTCACCGGCCCGGTGCCGAGCAGGTGCGCGGGGACGCCGAGCCGCTCCAGCTCGGCCCGCAGCGCCGAGCCCGTCGAGCCCGTCGAGCCCACCGAGGGCGCGGCCGGTGGAGCGGGCGCGGCGTGGGCCCGGGCGGGCGGGACGGCCAGGGCGGCGGCACGCTCGGGCGCGGCCACCTCCGGCACCGGCAGGCCGACCAGGGTGCGGACCTGGTCGAGCACCGCGGCGAACTCCTCGGTGGCGCGGGCCGCGTCGGTACCGGACGCGCCGTCCGCACCGTCGTCACCGTCCGCGGCGTCGGCCGCCGCCAGCAGGCCCTCCAGCCCGGACCCCACCGGCACGACCGCGTGGCGCCGCGGGCGACCGGGCGGCGCCGGCTCGTCCGGCACGTCCACCGTCACCTCGAACCGCTCGCGGGCGAAGAAGCCGGCGAACCCGCCGCTGCGCACGCGTTCCGCGCGCACGATGCGCGCGCGGCTGCCGAGCTCCTCCCGGACCTGCTCGACCAGCTCCTCGAGGTCGGGGCCCTCAAGCAGCAATCGCGTGGTCACCGTTCACCACCCCGACGGTGTCGACCTGGACACCCGCGGCCGTGACCTCGGTGTAGGACAGCACCGGGAGGCGGGCGTCCGCGAGCGCCACCAGCCGGCGCAGCGCCGGCCGGATCGCGGGTGAGCACGCCAGCACGACGCCCCGTCCCTCCGCCTCGGCCCGGCCCACCGCGGCCCGCAGCTGCTGCAGCACCGTGTCGAGGCGCTGCGGGTCGACCAGCAGCTGGCTGCCCTGCTCGCCGTGCCGCAGGCTCTCCGCCAGCTGGTGCTCCAGCAGCGGCTCCAGGGTGAGCACCCGCAGCACGCCCTCCTGCACGTACGGCGCCGCCAGCGCCGGGCCCAGGGCGGCGCGTGCCGCCTCGACCAGGCCCTCGGCCTCGGTGGAGACGCGGGCCCGCAGGGTCAGCGCCTCGTAGATGCGACCGAGGTCGCGGATCGCGACCTCCTCCGTGAGCAGCCCCTGCAGCACCCGCTGCACCTCCCCCAGCGACAGCAGCGAGGGCACGAGCTCCTCCACGACGGACGGGTTGACCTGCTTGACGCCCTCCGTGAGCAGCCGCACGTCCTCGCGTCCCAGGAGCCGTGCGGCGTGCTGCTGCACGAGCGCGGACAGGTGCGTGACCAGCACCGACACCCGGTCGACGACGGTCGCGCCGCTGATCTCCGCGGTGTGCCGCAGCTCGGCGGGGACCCACTTGCCGGGCAGCCCGAAGACGGGCTCGGACACGGCGGTACCGGGCAGCGCCGCCAGGTCGTCCCCCAGCGCCAGGACCCGTCCGGGGGGCGCCTGCCCGCGGCCCACCTCGACGCCGGCGACCCGCACCACGTACGTCGACGGCGGCAGGTCGACGCTGTCGCGGGTGCGGACGGGCGGCACCACGATGCCCAGGTCGAGCGCGACCTTGCGGCGCAACGCGCGAACCCGGGCCAGCAGGTCGCGGTCCGGTCCGGCCCCGACCAGGTCGACGAGGTCCGGCGCGAGCAGGATCTCCAGGGTGTGCACGCGCATCTGCTCGATGAGCTGCTCGGGGCCCTCCGCGGGCGGAGCCGTCGGGTCGGCCGCCGCCTCGGAGGCCTGCTCGGCGGCCGCCTCGGCCTGCTGACGCGCACCGACGCGCTGGGCGGCCACCAGCAGCAGCCCTCCGACCAGCAGGAAGGGCAGCTTGGGCATGCCCGGCAGCAGCGCGAGCGCCACCCCCGCGCCACCGGCCACGGTCAGCGCGGTGCGGGACTGCATGAGCTGCGCCGCCGCGACGGTGCCCATGTCCCCCTCGGCCGTGGCCCGCGTGACGACGATGCCGGTGGCCACGGCCAGCAGCAGGGCGGGGATCTGCGTGACCAGGCCGTCGCCGACGGTCAGCAGGCTGAACCGCTCGATCGACTCGCCCGCGGACATGCCCATCTGCAGCATGCCGACGGCGAACCCGGCGACGAGGTTGATGATCGTGATGACGATGCCCGCGATGGCGTCGCCCTTGACGAACTTGGACCCGCCGTCCATGGCGCCGTAGAAGTCGGCCTCGGCGGAGATCTCCGCCCGGCGCCGGCGCGCCTCGTCCTCGTCGATCAGCCCCGAGTTGAGGTCGGCGTCGATCGCCATCTGCTTGCCCGGCATCGCGTCGAGCGTGAAGCGGGCGCCGACCTCGGCCACGCGGCCCGCGCCGCTGGTGATCACCACGAACTGGATGACGACGAGGATGAGGAAGATCACCAGGCCGATGACGAGCGACCCGCCCACGACGAAGTGGCCGAACGCCTCGATGACCTCACCGGCGAACCCGTCGCGCAGCACCAGGCGCGTGCTGGCCACGTTGATGCCCAGGCGGAACAGGGTCAGCACGAGGATCAACGACGGGAACACGGAGAAGTCGAGCGGCTTGCGCACGTACATGCTGGTCAGCAGCACCACGAGGGAACCGGTGATGTTGACGACGATGAGCACGTCGAGCAGCGGCGCGGGCAGCGGCACGACGAGCATCAGCACGATGCCGACGATGCCGACGGGCACCGCCAGGCGGGCGACGGAACGGTTCTGCACGGTCAGCTCCTGGGGGCGGGACCGGCGCGGCGCCGGCCTCGGGGTGGGACGGGGGTGCCGGCCGGCAGCGCGGAGCCGGTGGGCAGACGGTGGTGCCCGGCGCCGGCGCCGCGGCGCCGCAGCGCCATGACGAACGCGAGCACCCGGGCGACGGCGGTGAACAGCTGCTCGGGGATCTCCTGGTCGACCTCGCAGGCACCGTGCAGGGCGCGCGCGAGGGGCACGTCCTCCACGAGCGGGACGCGGTGCTCCGTGGCGAGCTCGCGGATCCGGGTGGCGACGTTCCCGGCGCCCTTGGCCACGACGCGCGGTGCACCCGTGCCCGGCTCGTAGCGCAGGGCGACGGCCACGTGGGTGGGGTTGACCAGGACCACGTCGGCCTGCGCGACCTGCGCCATCATGCGGTTGCGGCTCATGCGCGCCTGCTTCGCGCGGATGGCGCCCTTGACGTGCGGGTCGCCCTCCGTGCGCTTGTTCTCCTCCTTGAGCTCCTGCTTGGTCATGCGCGTCGACTTGCGGTTGCGGCGCACGACGACGGCGAGGTCGACCGCGGCCAGCGCGATGCCGGCGGCGATCCCGCCGCGCAGCAGGTCGGCGGCCCCGGTACCGGCCGCGCCGAGGATCGCGGACAGCGGGAGCGTGCCCGACGCCATGAGCGTCGGCACCATCGCCTGCACGCCCATGACGAGCACGCCCGCGACGGCGAGCGTCTTGAGCAGGGTCTTGACCCCCTGCCACAGCGCCTGCGGGCCGACGAAGCGCTTGGCCGCGGCCGCGGGCTTGAGGTGGTCGAACCGCGGCTTCATGCTGCGGAACGTGATGCCGCCCTGCGCGGCGGCGACGACGATCGTCACGACCACGAGGACCACGAACATGGGCGCGAGCGTGGTGCCCAGGCTCGTCAGCGCGGCGCGCAGCACCTCGACCGCCTGCAGGGGGTCGGCGGTGACCGCGACGGCGCGCACCTGCGCCATCTGCTCGAGGCCGGCGTCCTGCGCACGGGTGAGCACGCCGGGCAGCATGACGGCGGCCGCGCCCAGCCCCACCCACGCCGACAGGTCCTGCGAGCGGCCGAGCTGCCCCTTGCGCCGCACGTCCTTCATCCGCTGCGGTGTGGCCTTCTCGCTGCGCTCCCCGCTCATCGCAGCACCGCCGGGACGGTCGTGGCCGCGTCCTCGGCGAGCGTGCCGAGGATGTCGGGCAGCGCGAGCAGCGCGAACCCGGACAGGGTGAGCGTCAGCAGGATCTTCAGCGGGAACCCGAGGGCGAACGCGTTGAGCGCGGGCGAGACGCGGGTCAGCAGCCCCAGGCCCACGTCGGCCAGGAACAGCACGACGAGCAGCGGCCCGGCGATCTGCAGCGCCGCGACGAACATGTCGGTCAGCCCGTCGGCGAGGCTCTGCCCGTACGCGGCGGTGGAGAACATGACACCCAGGGGCAGGGCGTCGAAGGTGCGGACGAGCCCGGCGACGACGAGCTGGTACCCGTCGGACGCGAACAGCAGCACCACGGCGAGCAGCTGGTACAGCCGCGAGAACTGCGCGCCGCTCGTCATGCTCATCGGGTCGAACGCCGCGGCGATCTGGAACCCGCCGAACAGGTCGACCAGGGCACCGGCGGACTGGACCGCGGCGAACAGCAGGTACACGAGGAACCCGGTCGCGGCCCCCACGACCGCCTGCAGCGCGAGGTCGCCGAAGAACACGGCCGTGCTCGCGGACGGCACCTGCGGCAGGCGCGGGGCGACCGCCAGCGCGAGCCCGGTGCCCAGCGCGACCTTGACGGACCCGGGCACGCCCCGCTGCGCGAACGGCGGCGCGACCACGAGGAACGCGATCATCCGCACGGACGCGAGCAGGGTGGTCTGGACCGCGGCGAGCGGCAGGGTGACGGCGACGGGATCCATCCGGTGCTCACCCGCCCACGAGCGCCGGGATCCGGCCGTAGAGCTCGTGGGTGAAGGTCACGAGCTCGGTGATCATCCAGTGCCCGCAGATGAGCAGCGCCGCACCCGCGGCCACCGCCTTGGGCACGAACGAGAGCGTGACCTCCTGGATCTGCGTCACGGACTGCACGAGCGAGACCGTGAACCCGACGACGAGCGCGGTGACGAGCACGGGAGCGGCGAGCTTGGCCGTCAGCACCAGGGCGTCGAGGGCGATGTCGAGGACCGCGTTGGTGTCCACTAGCCGGCACCCGCGTACGAGCCGACGAGGGCGGTGACGACCAGCCCCCAGCCGTCGACCAGCACGAACAGCAGCAGCTTGAACGGCAGCGACACCATGATGGGCGGCAGCATCATCATGCCCATCGCCATCAGCGCCGCGGACACGACCAGGTCGATGACGAGGAACGGCACGAAGATGACGAAGCCCATGATGAACGCGGCGCGCAGCTCGGAGAGCAGGAAGGCCGGCGCCAGCACGGTGAAGGGCACGTCGGCGGGCGTCTGCGGGTTGGGCTGCTCGGCTGCTCGCGTGAGCAGCGCGACGTCCTCCTCGCGCGTGTGGGCGAGCATGAACTCGCGCAGCGGCTGCTGCCCGGACTCCACCGCCTGCGTGAACGTCAGGCTGCCGTCGAGGTAGGGCTGCACGCCGAGCTCGTTGACGCCGCTGAGGACGGGCGCCATGACGAACAGCGACAGGAACAGCGCGATGCCCGCGAGCACCTGGTTGGGCGGCACGCCCTGCAGCCCGAGGGCGTTGCGGGTCAGCGAGAGCACCACGAGGATCTTGGTGAAGCTCGTGGTGAGCAGGATCAGGGAGGGTGCGACCGACAGCAGCGTGATGCCCAGCAGCACCACGATCGAGCCGCTCGGCGTCCCGTTGATGCCGTTGACCTGCACGGACACCTCACCGTTGCCGGTCGGGTCCGTCGGTTCGGCGGGGGCGGCCGGGGGTGTCGGGCCCACGGTGGCGGACGCCTCGGCCCCCTGCGCGACCTGCAGCACGAGCAGCGCCAGCAGCACCGCACCGACCAGCAGCAGGTACCGGCGGACGGGCGACGTCCGTGCCCCCTGCACGGGCGTCATCGCCGCACCGTGCGGTCCTGCAGCGCCCGCACGGTCGCGCGCCACGTCTGCGGCGACAGCACCGAGCCGGCGAGCGGGCCCGCGGCCGCCGCGGTGTCCGGCGTCCGCGGCGCGGGGACGACCGCGTCGGCGCCCACCGTCGGCGGGCGCTCGACGACCGGGCCCAGCTCGGTGAGCAGCGCGACCTGCTGCTCACCGAAGCCCACGAGCAGCCGGCGGCTGCCCACGGCCACGACGGCGACGCCGGACGTCCGCCCGAGCGCCTGCCGGTCGACGACGCGCACGCGCGGCTCGCGGTCGTCGGCCGCCGGACGCGACGCACCGAACCGGCGCGCCAGGTACCAGATCAGCCCGACGACGCACGCCAGCGACAGCAGCACGCGACCGACCAGCAGGAGCTCGTCCATCAGACGGCGTCCGGCGCGCTGACGATCTCGGTGATGCGCACCGCGAAGTCCTCGTCCACGACCACGACCTCGCCGCGCGCGATCAGACGACCGTTGACGACGACGTCCGCGGGACCGCCGGCCGCGCGGTCCAGCTCCAGCACCGTGCCCGGCGTGAGGTCCAGCACCTGCCGCAGCGGCAGGCGGGCGCGGCCGATCTCCGCCGTGAGGGTGAGCTCGACGTCGTACAGCGCGCGCAACGACGCCCCGCGCTGCGAGGGCAGGCTCGGCGTGGCCGCCTGCGGCGGGACGCCCGGACGCTCGCGCACCACGACCCACGCGTACGTGCCGTCGACGCCCTCGAGCGCGACGACCTGGCTGCCGGGGCCCGTGACGAGCCCGGCCGTGGTCACGCGCGCCGGCTCCAGCACACCGTCGCCGAGGGTGGCGGCGGCGGCCTGCAGCGCCGGGCGCAGCGCGACCGCCGGGTCCAGCGCCGCCCCGCCGGCACCCTCCGCGAGGGCGTGCGCGACCTGCGGGCCGAGCACGACGGCCAGCTCGGCGGAGACCGGGCCGACGACGCCGGCGACGACCGCGAGCGCGTCGGCCGGTGGGGCGCCGGTCGCGGGGACGGCACCGAGCGGGACGGCCGCCGGCACGAGGGGGGCCGCGGCGGCGGCGGCCGCCAGGGCGTCGACGACGGTGGACGTGGTGCTCATGCGGGGATCTCCTCGACGCTGACGACCTGGCAGGCGAGCCGGGACCCGTGCGTGCCCGCCGCGGCGTGCGCGAGCACGACGTCGTCGACCACCACCTCCAGCGGTCGGCTCGCGGGGTGGGACAAGGGCAGGACGTCACCGACGGCGAGGTCGACCACGTCACGGGGGTGCAGCGTGCGCGGGGTGCAGCGCACCGCCACCTCGACCGGGACGTCGAGGGCGGCGCGCTCGAGGTCCGCCCGGGCCCGGTCCTGCGCGTCGTGGCCCTGGACCGGGTCGTCGGGACGCTGGTCGGCGCGCAGCGCGGCGAGCACGGGCTCGGCCGGCAGCATGAGGGTGGCGGACTCGACCCGGTCCTCGCCGACGCGCAGGGTGAACCGCGCCGAGAGGACGGCGTCGGTGGCCGCGACGGCCTGCACGAACTGCGGGTTGTACTGGACCGACCGCACCGTGAGCTCCAGCGGCATGATCGACGCGAAGGTGTACGACAGGTCGGCCAGCGCGTGCCCGACGAGGTCGCGCACCACGGTGGTCTCGATCTCGGTGAGCTCGCGACCCTCCCGGTCGTCACCCAGGCCCGTGCCCCCGAAGAGGTAGTCGACCCAGACGAGCGTGGTGCCGACCGGCATCTGCAGCAGCGCGGTGCCGCGCGGCTTGTCGACCGTGCACACGAACAGCGCGGTGGGGGTGGGCAGGTTCGCCACGTGCTCGTCGTACGTGACGAGCGAGACCTCCTCGAAGGTCACCTGGACGAGCGCGCGCAGGCGCGCCGTGAGCTGCGTGCCCCACTGGCGGGCGAACCGCTGCAGGGCCATCGACAGGTGGCGGGCGTGCTCGCGGGACAGCGTCAGCGGGCGGCGGAAGTCGTACGGCACCGGCGCGGCGGTGCCGGCGCGTCGGCGGGCCGACGCCGCGGGCGCGGGCGCGTCGGTCACGGGTGGGGACGGCGTCACGACCACCCCATCGGCGGAGCGCGCGCGGTCATGAGGAGAACGGTGCACCGGACCCGGACGACGGGACGACGAGGCCCGTCACCGGTGGGCCGACCGTGCGGTGGATCTCCCGCCGCCCGTCGTGGGCGGTCTGTCGCGCGGCACGGTCGCGCGCGGCGGGGAGCGACGACGGCGCCGTCCGTGGCGCCGGTGGATCACGTCACTGCGTGACGTAGTTCGTCAGGTAGACGTCCATCACCTCGCCCTCGTAGGCGTGCGCGAGCTGCTCCGCGAGCTGCGTCTTGAGCGCGTCGCGGGTCGTGGGGTCGGACACCTCGCCGACCGTCCGGCCGGAGTACAGGGAGATCGCCAGGTCGAGCGCGCGGGACGGGTCGGGTGCACCGTGCGCGTCCGCGGTGAGCTGCAGACCCAGACCGAGCCGCAGGTACCGCCCGTCGGCCAGGTTGATGCTGATCGGGTCGACCTGCACCACCTCCCCGGCGACGGGAGCCGGCTCGGCGACCGGGGCCTCGGGGACCTCGGCGTCGCGGCCCAGCAGGAACCACGCCGCGGCACCGGCCACGGCCAGCACCAGGACCAGGACCACCACCAGCAGGAGCCGGCGGCGGGGCCGACCGGCCGGTGCGGGCGGGGCGGTCGGCACCGCCTCGGGCGCCGCGGACCCCCGCGCGCCGATCTTCTGCCGGGACACGACCCGTTGCTCGATGGGCATCTCACACCTCCGTCTCGGGGCGGCGGACGGCGGTCACGGCGTGACCACCGCGGGGACCAGCTCACGCACCCGCTCGGGCGCGTCGCTCAGCACGACCAGGTCCACCCGCCGGTTCACGGCCAGCGAGGTGTCGTCCATCCCGGCCGCGACCGGCCGCGCGTCGCCGTACCCGACCGCCGACACCCGGCCGGGCGCCAGCCCGTCGCGCTCGACCAGGTGCCGCAGCACCTGCGTGGCACGGTCGGCGGACAGCTCCCAGTTGGTGGCGTAGCGGCCGGCGACCGGCAGCACGTTGGCGTGCCCCTCGACCGCGATCTGCTCCGGCAGGGCCACCAGGGTCGGCCCGGCCGCGTCCAGCACCCGCCGCGCGGTGTCCGTGAGCTGCGCGCTCGCGGGGGCGAAGAACACGTCGTCGGCCACGAGACCGAGCACCAGGCCGCGTTCGTCGATGCGGAAGGCGACCACCGACTCGAGGCCCTGACCGGCCAGGCTCGCGCGGATGGTCTCGCGGATCGCGGCCAGGTGCGCGGCCTCCTGCTGCGCGGCGGCCAGCAGCACCGGGTCCACCGACGGGCGCGGGGCCGGCGTGCTCCCCTGCTCCCCCAGCCCGCTGTCGGCGTCCACGAGGCCGGCGGTGCTCGCGGCGACGGCGTCCCGGTCCTGCGGGACCAGCCCGTCGAGGACGCCCGGCCCGCCGTCGAGCTGCGAGGGCGGGACCTCGGGGGTGCCGTCCCCGAACCCGGCGGCCAGGGACTGGCTGAGGGCGATGTACTTCTCCTGGTCGACCTGGCTGATCGCGAAGAGCACGATGAACAGCGCCATGAGCACGGTGATCATGTCGGAGTAGCTCACGAGCCAGCGCTCGTGGTTGACGTGCTCCTCCTCGGGGGCGCGCGACCGGCGACGCCCGGGCCGGCCGCTCACGCGGCCTCCTTGCGCGAGTCCGCGCGGCCCTCCGCCTCGGGCAGCAGGCTGCGCAGCCGCTCGCCGACCAGCCGGGGGTTGGCACCCGACTGCACGGCCAGCAGGCCCTCGAGCGTGATCTCCATCTGCTGGCACTCGAGGTCCGAGATGCGCCGGATCCGCGTGCCCAGCGGCAGCCAGACGACGTTGGCGGACAGGATGCCCCAGAGCGTCGCGACGAACGCCGCCGCGATGGAGTGCCCCAGGGAGGCCGGGTCGGCGAGGTTCTCCAGCACGTGCACCAGCGAGATGACCGTGCCGATGATGCCGATGGTCGGGGCATAGCCGCCCATGTCGACGAAGTACTTGGAGTGCACGCGGTCCGCGGTGCGCTTGGTGGCGATCCGGTCCTCGAGGATCATCCGCAGGTCCTCGGGGTCCGTGCCGTCGATCGCGGCCTGCAGCCCCTCGCGCAGGAACGGGTCCTCGACCTGCCGCGCGTCGTCCTCCAGGGCCAGCAGCCCCTCGCGCCGGGCGCGCTCCGCGAGGGAGATCACGGTCTCGACGTTCGCGCCGGGCTTGGGGGCGCGGGCGCGCAGGGCGCGCGGGACCGCCGCGAACGCGGCCTTGGCGTCCTTGAGCGTGTGCCCGGCCAGGCCCACGCCCAGGGTGCCGCCCCACACCAGGATCAGCGGCGCGGGCAGCAGGATCGACATCGGGTCGGCGCCCTCGAGCGTCAGCGCGGCGAAGATCGCGCCGAACGCGAGGACGATGCCGATGATCCCGGCCGGGTCCATCAGCGGTCCCTCTGCCGCAGCAGCACGGGCGGCGGCGGGTCGTCGCCCTCCGCGTCGTCGACGAGGTCCGGCACGGCGCGCACGGGGCGCAGCCGCTCGATGTCCCGGGCGCGGGCCAGCAGCCCGGCGCGCTGGTCGTGGATCAGGGCGATCACCTCGTCGAGGGACTCCCGCACGATCAGCTTGGTGCCGTCGACCAGCGTGAGGATCGTGTCGGGTGCGCTGTCCACACGTTGGATCAGGTCGGGGTTCACCCCGAACCTGCCCCCGCTCAGTCGCGTCACGACGATCACGGCACGCCCCGTCCCTGGTCCTGCGTCCGCGCGGCGGGCGGCACCGAGCCGCTCCCACCGCGCGCACCCCGTCCGTGGGGTGCACCCGGCCCATCGGCAGGAGGGCACCGGCCCTGAGGGGTCGGGGGGTCCCACGTGCGGGGACGTCAGGTCTGGTACGCCCAGTGCCACGGCTCGCGCGGCGTGTCCTCGGCGAAGCCGTAGCGATCGGCGTTGGCCCGCATCCACGCCTGCGCCGTCGCGTCCAGCCGCAGGTCGGCGGCCAGGCCCCAGCCGTGGTCGGACGTGCCGGGGGCGGCCGCGAGGCCGCCCTGCGAGTACAGGCCCTTGCGACGTACGAGGTCGACCTGCGTGTCGTACGTGCGGTACGAGTCCGTGATGCCGATGGTGACGCCCTGCGCCCGGGCGTCGGCGATCATCCGCGTCAGCTGCTGCGCGGCCGGCTGCCACAGCCGGTGGCCGGTGTCGCCGACCGGGGTGAGGGCGGCGTCCGGGACCCGGCCGTTGGCGTGGCCCGCCAGGCCCTGCGGCAGCATGTCGCCGTTGATCCGCCGCACCGACGACGCCGACGTGTCGACGGTCGTCGTCGGCGCGGGCGGCGCCGCGGGCTCGTACGTCGCGGTGGCCCGGGACAGGGCGTCGGCGAAGGCCGTGCCCGTGGCGGTGGTCGTGGCGGGGGACGCCACGACCGCCGCCGGGGCGACGAGCCCACGGATGTGCGCCATGCGTGCGGCGATCGCCGCGATGCCGTCGACCATCAGCGCTTGAGGTTGACCAGCTCGTTGAGCACCTCGTCGGACGTGGTGATGATGCGGGAGTTCGCCTGGAACCCCCGCTGCGCCACGATGAGGCTGGTGAACTCGCTGGACAGGTCGACGTTCGACATCTCGAGCGCGCCGCCCGCCAGGGACCCGCGCCCGCCCGTCCCGGCGGTGCCGACCTGGGCGTCGCCGGAGTTGACGCTCGTGCGGTACAGCGAGCCGCCGGCCTTCTCCAGGCCCGCCGGGTTGGTGAACGCACCGAGCGCGATGCGCCCGATCACCTGCTTGAGCCCGTTGCTGAAGGCGCCGGTGATGGTGCCGTCCGCGCCCAGCGCGAACGACAGCAGCGTGCCGGCGGCCTGCCCGTCCTGGGACACGGCCTGCGCCGTGTCGAGGCCCGCGTAGCCCGTCAGAGCGCCGAGTTCCACGGTGACGCCCCCGACCGCGAGCGACCGCGGCGCCGTGATGGCGCCGTTCGCGTCGAAGGTCACGGCCTGCTGGGCCACGGCCGTGGTGCCGTCGGTGGCCGCGACGTTCCAGCCCGTCGCGTCCTTGGTGAACGTCAGGGCCAGCGTGCGGGCGGTGCCGACCGAGTCGTACAGCGTGGTGGTCAGCGTCTTGGACGTGCCGTCCGCGGCGGCCGCGTCGAGGTTGCCGTCGAACACGGCGCCCCGCGACGCGACGGCACCCATGGTCGTGCCGGCCGGGACGCGCAGGTCGGTGAGCGCCGCGTTGGTGTCGACCACGCCGTTGGTGGCCGCCCAGCCCTGCACCAGGGCGCCCTCGCCCGGCAGCACCATCTGCCCGGTCGCGTCGAAGTCGAACGACCCGGCGCGCGTGTAGTAGGTCTCCGCGCCCTTGCGCACGACGAAGAACCCGTCGCCCTGGATCATCATGTCGGTGCTGCGACCTGTGGTCTGCGAGGCGCCCTGCGTGAAGCTGGTCGTGACGCCGGCGACGCGCACGCCGAGCCCCACCTGGGCGGGGTTGGTGCCGCCGACGCCCTCCTGGGCGCCGCCGGCGTTGGACAGCACCTGGGACAGGGTGTCCTGGAACTGCACCTGCGAGGACTTGAAGCCCGTGGTGTTGACGTTGGCGATGTTGTTGCCGGTGACGTCGAGCATGGTCTGGTGACTGCGCAGACCGCTGATGCCGGAGAAGAGCGAGCGGAGCATGGTCGGTTCCCTTTCGGTGGTCCGCGTCAGGCGGCGGTGGGGGTGGCGCCGGGGGCGCCGGGGGTGAGGTCGGGGTCGGTGCCGGGTGCGTCGGGTGCGGTGGTGCCGGGCTCCGTGGTGCCGGGCTCGGTGGTGCCGGGCGTGGTGGAGGCGCGGCCCGTGACGGCGGCGACCGCGTCGAGCGGCACGTCGACGTCGCCGACGCGCACGGTCGGCACGGACGTCGCGTAGGACACCGCGGACACCAGGCCGCGCGACGTGACGCCGTCGGCGTCGGTCCACTCGACCTGGGTGCCGACGAGCGCGGCGGCGGACGAGCGCATCTGCAGCGCGAAGGCCTCGCGCTGGGTGTCGGACAGCTCGACGAGACGCTCCATGGTCGTCAGCTGCGTGGTCTGCGCCATGAGCTGGGAGGTGTCCATGGGGCTCGTCGGGTCCTGGTAGCGCAGCTGCGCGACCAGGAGCTGGAGGAACGCCTGCTTGTCCAGGGAGTCGTTGGACGTGGCCGTGGTGGCGGCCGCGTCGGGCGTGCGCGTGGTGCCGCTTGCGGCGTACGACGTGTCGATGGTCATGGCTGCTCCGGGGTCAGACGACGAGGTCGATCGCGCCGGGGCGCGTGGGGGCGGGGGCGGCGTCGGCGGGGGCGTCCGCCGGTCCGGCGGGGCGGGGCCCTCCGGTGGTCGCGTCAGGACGTCCCGCGGCGCCGCCGGGCCGGCCCGGGTCGCGGCCGGGCTGCTCGCCGCGGCCACCGAGGTCGAGCTCGGCGTGCAGACCGGCGGCCTGCAGGTCCCGACGCAGGTCGGCCAGGGTGGCGCGCAGCATCTCGCGGGACGCGTCGGTGGCGCCGGCCAGGTCGAGCCGCACACCCTCGGGGCCGATGTGGGCGACCACCCGGACCGGGCCGAGGTGCTCGGGGTCCAGGGGGACGGTGAGGACGTGCCGGCCGGCGCCCAGCCCGGTCAGGGACCGCAGGCGCGCGCCGAGCTGCTCGGTGAACGCGGCGGGCGTGGCTGCGGACGCGGCGGCGGGGGGCACGGGTGCGGCGGCCGGGGCGGGGCCGGGGGCGGCCGCGGGTGCCGCGACGGGCGCCCAGGTGGGCGGGCGGGCGCCGGTGTCCGACGGGGCGTCGGGAGCGGCCAGGGCGGGGTCGGTGACGGCGGGGGCCGCCGGCGCGACCGCGCCGGTGGGAAGAGCAGCGCCCGCCACGGCGGTCGGGGCCGGTGCACCGGGCGCAGGTGCCGCGGGTCCGGCGGCCGCACCGGCGACGGGCAGGGTCCCCGGCGGGGTACCGGGGTGGCCACCGGACGCCACCTCGGCCGGCGGGGCGCCGGCAGCGGCACCGGTCGCCACCGCGGCCAGTGGCGCGTCGGTCGCGGCAGCGCCGCCGGTCAGCGCGCCGGCGGGTGCGGCGGTGAGGGCGGCGGGTGCGGTGAGGGCGGTGGCTGCGCCGGGGGCGGCACCGGCTGTCGCGCCCGACGCGGCGGCCCCGTCGGCGGCCGGCGGGGCGGTGAGGCCGGCGGGTGCGGCGAGGGCCGTGGCCGGCGGGGCGGCGGTCTGGCCGGTGACGGCCACGGCCGCCGCGAGCGCATCCGTGCCGGGCGTCGCGTCGGTCGGCACCGCGGCGTCGCCGGTGCGCGCGTCGACGTCGGACGGCGCACCGTCGCTGCCGCGACCGCCCACCGCACGCACGGGCTGCTCGGGCCGCGGCGTCCGGTCGAGGCCGGCGCGCACGTCGGACCGGCCGTCCGCCGCGGCGCCGCGCGGCGGGCGGGCGTCGCGCCTGCCGTCCGCGGTCCCGACCTGCGCGCGCAGCACGTCGGCGAACGCGTCCGCCCGGGGTCCGGTGCGGGGCGCGCCGCCGGGCAGCGGTGCGCGCGCGGGGGCCGTCGGGCCCGCCACGGTCGTGGTCATGCGTCCTCCCCGGGTGCTGTCGGGTCCGTGCTGCGGGCCGCGACCTCGTCGAGCACGGCCTGCTCGGCGCGCTCCTCCTGCTGCCGCTCGGCGACGTCGTGCTTGTCCCGCAGCCGCTCGACCGCGCGCGTGCGGATGCGGGCGGCGGTCCAGTCCTCCTGGCGCCGCTCCACCGCGTCCTGCGCGCCGCGGACGCGCTCGACGTCCTCGGTCAGCAGCGCGGACAGCGACAACCGGGCGGCGACCGCCGCCTGCCAGGCCGCGACGTCCGCCTCACCGGGCGGCCGTGCGGCACCGAGGACCTCGGCCGTGCGCGCGGCACGCTCGTGCGCGGCACGCTCCTCACGACGCGCACCGGCGAGCTCCGCGGCGGCGGTGTCCTCCGCGAGCGCGCGCACCCGCAGCAGGCCCGCGAGCGGGAAGGGACGGCTCATGACTCCCCCATCTGCGCCACCAGCGCCCGCAGCCGGCCCCAGGACTCACCCGCGGGTGCACGCTCGTCCATCCCCTGGCGCAGGAACGCGTCGATCGCGGCGGCGTGGGTGACGGCGGTGTCCACCAGCGGGTTGGAGCCGGCCACGTACGCGCCGACGTCGATGAGGTCCTGCGCCTGCCGGCGGGCCGCCATCACGGCGCGCAGCCGCGCCGCGTCGGCCCGCTGCTGCGGCGTGCTCACGCGGCCCGCGACGCGCGAGACCGACCCCAGCGCGTCGACGGACGGGAAGTGCCCGGCGACCGCCAGACGGCGGTCGAGCACGACGTGCCCGTCGAGGATCGAGCGGGCCGCGTCGGCGATGGGCTCGTTGTGGTCGTCGCCGTCCACCAGCACGGTGTACAGGCCGGTGACCGAGCCCGTGGGGCCCGTCCCGGCGCGCTCGAGCAGCCGGGCGAGCAGCGCGAACGTGCTGGGCGGGTAGCCGCGGGTCGCCGGCGGCTCACCGACGGACAGCCCGATCTCGCGCTGGGCCATGGCCACGCGCGTCAGGGAGTCCATCATCAGCACCGCGTGGCGGCCCTGGTCGCGCAGGTGCTCGGCGATGCGCGTGGCCACGAACGCGGAGCGCAGACGCACCAGCGGCGGCTGGTCGGACGTCGCGACGACGACGACCGACCGCGCGAGACCCTCGGGGCCCAGGTCGTCCTCGAGGAACTCCCGCACCTCGCGGCCGCGCTCCCCGACCAGCGCGATCACCGACACCTCGGCGTCGGTGCCGCGCGCGATCATCGACAGCAGGCTGGACTTGCCGACGCCGGACCCGGCGAACAGACCCAGGCGCTGCCCGCGCCCGGTGGTGACCAGGGTGTCCAGCACGCGCACGCCCAGCGGCACGGGGGCGTCGACGCGGGCGCGCTCCAGGGGGTGCGGTGCGGGGGCGTCCAGCGGGACCATCGCCTCGGCGTCGAGCGGCCCGCGGCCGTCGATGGGCCGGCCGAGCCCGTCCAGCACGCGGCCGAGCAGACCCGCGCCGACGGGCACCAGCAGACCGGTGCCGTGGGCGCGCACGGGCAGGCCGGCGCGCATGCCGTGCGTGGGGCCCAGCGGCATGCACCGGGTGGCGCCGCCCGCGGTGGCCACGACCTCGGCGGTCACCGCGTCGGCCCCCTCGCCGAGGGTGACGAGCTCGCCGACGGCGGCACCCGTGCCCACCGTCTCGACCGACAGGCCGACGACGGCGCGCACCCGGCCGACCGGCACGGGCCGGGCGGCGCGCAGGGCGCGGTCCCACCGGTCCGCGCCGGTCGCCGACGGCGTCGTGGCGGGGGTCATGCGAGGTCCAGGGCGCCGCGGGCGCGGGCGACCGCGGCGGACAGGCGCGCGTCCAGGTGGCCGTCGGCGTGCTCGGCGACGGCGTCGCCGGGTGCCAGGGCGGGGTCCGCGACGAGCACGACGCCGGCGGGGACGTCGGTCGGGACGGCCGCCAGGTCCCGCGGGTGCAGGTGCACGACGAGGTCGTCGGGCAGGTCCGGGGCGGTGAGCACGCGCGCCAGCGCGGCGCGCGCCGCGGCGGACGCGTCGGTGAGCTCGACGCCGAGCAGGGCGACCGCGATCTCGAGCGCCGCGGCGTGCACGGCCTGCAGCGCGCCGGCCAGCACGGGCGTCTCCCGTGCCCGCAGGGCCTGCGCGGCGGCGTCCAGGGCCACCAGGGCCGCCGCGTGCGCGTCCGCCCGTGCCGCCTCGGCGCGCTGCTGCTCCGCGTGCGCCGCGTCCAGCCGCGCCGCCGCGTCCTGCGCGGCACGGCGGGCGCCCGCGGCGTACCCCGCGGCCCAGCCCGCCGCGTGCGCGGCGGGGTCCGGCGCCGTGGGCGCGTCGAGGCGCGACAGCGCCATCGCCCGGGGCGCGGTGGCCGGCGTGGCGGGCGGGGCGGGCGTGCGCTGCAGCGGCACGAAGTCGAGGTCAGGCAACGAGCTCGTCCTCGGCGTCGCGGCGGACGACGATCTGGCCGCTCTCCTCCAGGCCACGGATGACCTGGACGATCGCGGCGCGCGCCTCCTCGACCTGCGACAGGCGCACCGGCCCGAGCAGGTCGATCTCCTCGACCAGGTTCTCGCGCGCCCGGTCGGACAGGTTGGTGAGGATCTTGTCGCGCACCTCCGTGGGTGAGCCCTTGAGGGCCTGCGCGAGCGTGCCGGTCTCGACCTGCCGCAGCACGAGCTGCACCGCGCGGTCCTCGAGCAGCACGACGTCACCGAAGACGAACATCAGGCTGCGGACCTGGTCGGCCAGGGCCTCGTCGCGCTCGAACAGGCCCTCGAGGATCGACTTCTCGGTGGTCGGGTCGGCGCGGTTGATGATCTCGACGAGCGGCTGCACGCCTCCGACGGCCGCCAGCTCGCGCGGCTGCAGCACGGCGGACGCCTTGCGCTGCAGCGCCTCGATGACGACGGCCACGACGTCCGGGGACGCCCGCTCCATGAGCGCGATGCGGTGGGCCACGTCGGCGCGGACGTCGACGGGCAGGCCCGCGAGGATCGCCGAGGCGTGGTCGGGGCGCAGGTGAGCCAGGACCAGGGCGACGGTCTGGGGGTGCTCCCCGTCGAGCAGGGACACCACCTGGCGCGCGTCGGCCTTCTGCAGGAACTCGAAGGAGTGCCCGGCCATGGATGCCTGCAGCCGCTCGATCATGCCGGCGGCCTTCTCCTTGCCGAGCGACGCCTCCAGCAGCTGCTGCGCGAACCCGGGCCCGCCGCCGACGCCGGGGCCGATCTCGGCGACGCCGTAGAACTCGTCGACGATCTCGTCCGCGAGCCTCTGGTCGACCCGGTCCATGCGCATGATCTCGGAGGTCAGGTCCTCGATCTCGGCCACGTCGAGCTGCGCCATGACCCGCGCGGCGCGCTCCTTGCCGAGCTGCAGCAGCAGCAGGGCGGCCTTCTGCCGGCCGGTGACGGTCATCGCGGCGCCCCCGTCGTCATCCAGCCGCGCAGCAGCTCGGCCACCTGCTCGGGCTGCTCGTCGGCCAGCGCGGCGATCTCGGCGCGGCGCACCGCGGTCGGGTCCGGCGCGGGCGGCGCGGGCGGCAGCACGGGCAGGTCGTCCTCCGGCAGCGCCAGCGTCACGGGCGCCTGGCGCGCCGCGGCGAGCTCGCCGAGGTCGAGGGCCTCGCGGCGGGCACGGCGCGAGCGCCGCCCCAGCACGGTGAGCACGACCACGACGAGCAGCACGATCCCGGCGGCCGTCGCGACGTCCCGGACCAGCCCGTTGCGCTCGGCCGCGGCGGTCTGCGCGTCGGCGGCCGCCAGCGCCTCCTGCGCGGCCAGCGCCGACGCGGTGTCGAACGACATGCGCTGCACCGACAGGGTGTCGCCGCGCTCGGTGTCGATGCCCGCGGCGGCGGAGACGGCCGCCGTCAGGTCGGCCATGTCCAGCGCCCCGGCGGCCCGGTCGTCGACCAGCACGGACACGGACTGCTTCTGCAGCGTGCCCGGGGCCGACCGGGTCACCTCGGTGCTCTTGTTGACCGCGTTGGTCACGTCCTCGCTGGTGGAGCTGTAGGTGCCGGCGCCGCCGTCCACGCCACCGGGCACCGCGACGTTGTCGGGTCCCAGCACGCCCGTGGCGTTGCCCCCGCCGGTGCCCGCGTACTCCTCGGTGGTGGTCGAGGCGCCGAGCGGCGGGGTGTCGGGGGTGGCCGAGAACTCCTCGGTGGTGCGCTGCGACTCGGACAGGTCGAGCTGCGCGTTGACCGTCACGGCCGCGGCCCCCGGGCCGACGAGCCGGTCCAGCATGGCCTGCACGGCCCCGCCCACGCGCGCCTCGTAGTCGGCGGCGCGCGAGTCGGCCAGCGCGCCGCCCACGCTCGCGGCGCCGACGGCCGACAGGACCTGGCCGGCGGCGTCGACCACGGCCACGTCGGTGGGCTCCATGCCGTCCACGCCCGCGGACACCAGGTGCGTCACGGCCTGCACCTGGTCGGCCGTGAGCTCGGCACCCGGGCGGGTGCGGACGAACACGGAGGCCGTGGGGTCGGACTTCTCGGCGACGAAGACGGTCTCCTCGGGGATCGCCAGGCGCACCGTGGCCGCCTGCACGCCCTCGATGGCGGCGACGGTGCGGGACAGCTCGCCCTCGAGCGCGCGCCGGTACGTCGTCTCCTGCTGGAACTCCGAGGCGGTCATGGGCATCTGGTCGAGCAGGGAGTAGCCGCTGCCGTCGGTGTCGGCGGGCAGGCCGGCGGCGGCCAGGCGCACCCGCTGCTCGTAGACGGCGGACGCGGGCACCAGCACCGTCGCCCCGCCGTCGCCCAGCTGGTACGCGACGCCGGCCGACGTGAGCTCGTCGACGACCGCGCTGGCGTCGGCGCCGGACAGGCCGGAGAACAGCGGCACCAGCGTGGGCCGCGACATCCAGCTCGTCAGCGCGACGGCGCCCAGCACCACCGCGGCGATGCCGATGAGCGCGAACGTGCGCTGCGCGAGCGTGAGCCGCCCGACCGTGCCGGTGAGCCGGCTCCACGCGTCCTGCACCTGTGCGGGCATCAGACCTGCATCCTCATGATCTCGGTGAACGCCTCGACGGCCTTGTTCCGCACGGCGGCGGTCAGCTCGAGGGCCAGGGACGACTGGGCGGAGGCGACGGTGTAGTCGTGCACGTCGTCGAGGTCGCCGGTCACGGCCTTGACGGCCAGCTCCTGGGACGTCGACTGCAGCTGCTGGAGCTGCTCGACCTGCCCGAGGACGCCGGCGAAGGCGCCGGACGGTGCGGCGACGGACGCGGCACCGCCGAGCTCGACGGCGGGCAGCGTCGACGTGACGCCCGCGACGGGGGTGACACCCAGCCCGCTCATCAGCTGCGCCCGATCTGCAGGGCGGCCTGGTACGACTCGGTGGCCCGCGAGACCACGGCGGCGTTCGCCTGGTAGCCGCGCTGGGCCATGATCAGCTGCGTCATCTGCGACGCCATGTCGACGTCGGGGTACCGCACGTACCCGTCCGCGTCGGCGAGCGGGTGGTCCGGCTCGTGCACCAGACGGCCCTCGGCCGCGCCGAGCGCGACGCCCGCCACCTGCACACCGCCGTCGGCCATCTCCTGCGCGACGACGTAGCGGGTGCGGAACGCCTCCTCGGAGGTCGAGGTGACGGTGCTCGCGTTCGCGAGGTTGTCGCTGATGGCGTCCATCCACTTGCGCGTCACGGTCATGCCGGTCCCGGCCATGCCGATGGCCCCGAAGATCGTCATCAGCTGGTCCTCATCGCGGTGCGGACGGACGAGAACGTGCCGGACATCGCCTGCGTCGCCAGCTGGTAGCGCAGGTTCGTGTCGATCTGGAGCAGCGTCTCGGTCTCGAGGTTGACGTTGTTGCCGTCCTGGCGCGTGGGCTCCAGGCTGCGGGCCACGCTCGCGGTGACGGCACCGTCGCCCTGCCGGACGGCCGAGGCGAGCTCGGCCTCGAACGCGACGCGCTGGGCGCGGTAGCCCGGCGTCTGCAGGTTGGCGACGTTGGCGGCGCTGACGCGCTGCCGCATCGCCAGGGCGTCGAGCGCGCTGTCGAGCGCGCGGACGCTCACGGAGTCGAACATGCCCATGCGGGCCCACCTCACCACGGCGTGGTCCTGGTCGGCCGATCCGTGGCCTGCTGCGTGAGCGATCCGTGCTCACCCGCCCATCGGCCCGCGCGGGCCGGACGTGAGGGGTCCGGGGCCGCGGGCCCGCACTTCACCCGTCCGGCGCAGGCGAACCGGGCTGCACTGTCGACGGCACTGTCGACGGCGCCCGCGGACCGGCTCCGGGGCCGCTCAGCCCTCGAGGTCGAGGTACACCGGCTGCGCGGGCGGACGCTCGCGCAGCGCGGTGGCCGCGGCCAGGTGCCGGCGCGAGACGGCGGCCTGCTCGGCCAGCCGGCGGGCGACGTCCAGCTGCCGGGCGTGCAGCGCGCGGGCGCGCGCGACCAGGGACGCGGGCAGCGGGCCCAGGTCGGCCGGCGGGTGCCAGGCGGCGCGCTGGGCGACGTCCTGCGGCGCGGGCAGGTGCGCGACGCGCAGCAGCTCCTCGGCGTGCTCGACCTCGAGCTCGAGGTCGGCCAGCGCGCGGTCCCAGCAGGTGCGGAACGTGGCCTCGCGGGACGCCGGGGTCATGGTCACGGTGGTGGTCAGCCGACGCCGAGCAGGCCGCTCGGCGCGGCCGTCGGCGGGTCGGCCGGTGCCGGCGCGGCGGCCACGTCGGCCGCGTCGTGCCAGGTGCGGGCCAGCTCGGCGACGATCTGCCGGCAGCCGTCCAGCCGCACCGCGTCCCCGCCGCTGGACACGGCCAGCAGCTCGCGCAGCAGCCACGTGTAGATGGACAGCAGCTGCGGGCCGCCGTCCCACTCCTGCACGTCGAGGCTGGCGGCCAGCTCGGCGACGATGTCCTGCGCGTGCGCGAGGTGCTGCGTGGCGTCCACGCGGCGATCCTCGGCGAGGGCCTGGGCAGCGCGCTCGACGTCGAGGACCAGGCGGTCGGCGAGCATCGTGAGCAGCCGCGCGGGGCTCGCGGTCTGCACCGCGGCCGCGACGTACCGGCTCCGGGCGTCGTACATGGCTCCTCCGGGGGTCAGCTGGACGTGCTCGGGTTGCTGCTCGCCAGGTAGCTCGACAGGTACCCGGCCTGCGACTGCAGGCCGGACAGCGTGGTCTCCAGGCTGGCGTAGGTGCGCTCGAGCGACGCGCGGCGGGCGGCCAGGCGGTCGTCCCACTCGGCGATGCGGTCGCCCAGGTCGCGCACGGTGCCCTGCTGGGCGGTGACGGACAGGGTGAGGGTGCCGCTGATCGGGTCCGACGCCGCCTTGGCGGTCTCGGCCAGGCGGGCGGCGACGCCCTGGAGCACGGTGGCGACCTTCTCGGGGTCGGCCGCCATCGCTGCGTCGAACACCGCCTGGTCGAACGTGAACGTGCCGTCCTTGCCGAGGACGATGCCGACGTCGGACGGTGACGTGCCGCCGACGGGCATCGAGCCCTGGGCCAGGATGTTCTGCTGCAGCAGGCGGACGGCGGTGTTGCCGGCGAAGATCCCGCCGGTGACCAGGGTGCCGCCGTCCGCGGCGGTCCCCGTGGTCGCGCGCGTCCGCGATCCGATCTCGGAGAGCACCGTGGTGAGGTTGGTGACCAGGCCCGCGGCGAGCGTGCGCGCGGCCGCCTGGTCGCGGGTGACGTCGAGCGTGAGGGGCTCGGCACCCGGGGCGGTGACGGCGGTGACCACCAAGTCGACACCGGTCATGACGCCCTCGAACGTCGTGGACGCCGACGTGAGGGTCTGCTCGGACGGCGACCCGGGGAACAGGGTGATGGCCGAGTCGGACGCGGTGCGCACCGACCCCAGGGTCAGGTCCGCCCCGTCGTGGGCGACCGTGAAGGCGTGGGCCGCACCGGTCTCGGTGCCGGTGAGCTGCAGGCGGTACGTGGTCTCGCCCGTCGCGCGGCCCTCGCCGTCCAGCACGGCGACCTTGACCGCGGTGGCCCGCACCCCGGTGCCCGGGGCGTTGAAGGCGTCGACCAGGTCGGGCACCGAGGACGACGCGGCGGTGACGGTGACGTCCTGCCCGCCGCGGGTGATCGTGAACGAGGGGGTGGTGGACGCGAACGTCGCGGGCAGCTCCACGAGGGAGGCCTGGGACTGCGCGACCGCGGTCACGCGGAACGACAGCGTGCCGATCTGCGCACCGGTGCGCACGGTGGCCGTGGCGCCCGCGGCGCCGGCGCCCGGGGCGCCGGGCGTGGTGCCCGGGGCGGCGGTGGCGGTGCCCGGCTGCGTGACGGCCGCGGTGACCGCCTGCCACGTCGCCGGCTTGGCGGCGGTGGCGGCGTGCTCGGCCAGCGAGGCGACCTTGGTGTTGAGCGCCTGCAGCGCCGTGACCATGGACGACGCGGTCGCCTTCTTCTGGGACAGCAGGGTCTGCTGGCCCGCCTGCAGGGCGATGAGGCTGTCGATGAGCGCCCCGGTGCCCAGACCGCTCACGATGCCGTCGATCGTCGCCATGCTCGGTTCCCGTCTGCCGTGGGCGTCACCGCCCGGGTGTGCGACCGGCGGCGGGGGACGTGCGTCCACCCACCGCCGGTCGCGGGGTCGTGCCGGTGGTCACCTCACGGCGACCGGGTGCCTCACTGCAGGAGCTGCAGCACCGACTGCGGCAGGTTCTTGGCCTGCGCGAGCATCGCGGTGCCGGCCTGCGACAGGATCTGCGCCCGCGTGAACGACACCATCTCCTGCGCCATGTCCGTGTCACGGATGCGGCTCTCCGACGCGGACAGGTTCTCCACCGCGACGTTGAGGTTGTTGATGGTGTGGTCGAAGCGGTTCTGGATGGCACCGAGCTTGGAACGCTCGTCGGAGACCATGCCGATGGCGATATCGATCGCCTGGATAGCACCCTTGGCGTTTGCCACGAGCGCGTCCTCGCCGTCGCTTGCCTCCCTGTTGGCGACCGCAAGGTTGCCGACAGTGAGCGTCTCGGCGTCCATCTTCGTGATCGACACCTCGATGCGGTCGGAGTCCGCGGTGTTCGCCCCAACCTGGAAGCCCTTGTTGTATTCACCGTCCAACAGCGGCGTCCCGTTGAACTGGGTCGTCGCGGCGATCCGGTCGATCTCGTCCGTGAGCTGGTCCATCTCATCCTGGATGTTCAGCTTCGCCTTGTCCGACAGACCACCGTCGTTGGCCGCCTGCACCGACAGCGTGCGCATGCGCTGCAGGATGGAGTGCGTCTCGGTGAGCGCGCCCTCCGCGGTCTGGACGACGGAGATGCCGTCCTGCGCGTTGCGCACGGCCTGCTTGGTGCCGGAGATCTGCGCGCGCAGACCCTCGGAGATCGCCAGGCCGGCGGCGTCGTCGGCGGCGCGGTTGATCCGCAGACCCGAGGACAGCTTCTCGAGCGACTTCGACAGGTCGCCCTGCGTGGTGCCGAGGTTGCGGTACGCGTTGAGCGCCGCGAGGTTCGTGTTGATCGAGAGACCCATGGTTCTTATTCCTCCTGAAGTCGGGTCACGGTCGGCCCATCCGTGGGCACGTCCTGCTCATCGGCCGGTGCCCCGCGGGACGTAGGAGTCGCCGCGGGTGAGATCCGGCCGGGAGTTCTCAGCCGACCAGGTCGGCGGTGCGCCCGAGGCCGTCGCGCTGGCGGGGCACGGCGTCGAGGTGGGCGGCGCCCAGCGCGGCGCGCGCGGCCATGGCCGCGTAGTACGCCTGCCGGCGGCGCTCCGCCACGCCGTCGGGGCGCTCGGGCGCGGCCACCAGGTCGGGGTCGAACGCGGAGTTCAAGCCGTCGCGCAGCAGCGCGAGGCCCTCGGTGCGCAGCTGGCTGACGCGGGACTGCGTCACGCCCAGGTCGTCGGCGATCTCGGCGATCGAGCGGTCCTCGAGGTACAGGCCCGCGATGACGGTCCGCAGCCGGTCCGGCAGCTCCTGCACGCCGGCGCGCAGCCAGTGCACCCGCTCGGTGGCCAGCACCTGCTCCTCGGGGGTGCGGTCGGTGTCGCGCACGCTGTCCGCCACCGCGGTGCCGGGCACGTCGAGGGACATGACGCGGCGCTCGGCGTCGGCGCGCGCGTCGTCGACCGCGGCGACCGCGACGCCCAGGGTCTCGGCGATCTCCCCGCGGCTGGGCGTGCGGCCCAGCGCCCCGCGCAGCCGGTCGGCGGCCGCCTCGACCTCGCGGCTGCGGCGCCGGGCGCCGCGGCTCGCCCAGTCCATCGACCGCAGCTCGTCGAGCAGGGCGCCCTTGATGCGCAGGCTGGCGTAGCGGGCGAACGGCACGTTGGTCGACGCGTCGTAGGCCCGGGCGGCCAGCACCAGGGCCAGGGCGCCGGCCGAGGCCAGCTCGTCGCGGCTGACCGTCGGCGGCACGCGGTGCAGCACCTCGGACACGTTGTAGCCGACGAGGGGCAGGTGGGCCTCGACGAGCTCGGCGACGTCGGCCGCGGTGTTCACGTTCACACAGTTGTGCTCGGCGCGCCCCGCGCAGGAGTTGACGACCCGAGCGGGTGCTGTTCCAGAGGCTCCTGCAAGCGCTTGCCACGGCCTGCCCGGTTTCGCACGGTGGGAGAGGGCGAAAAGTGATCGAACTGGTTCACCGCTCGACCGCGTCGTGCACCGCGGTGTGATGCAGATCACATCGTCTCGGGTGATGGACACATGACCAGGTCAGGGCCTCGGAGGCACCGCGGGAGAGCGCATGCCCGACGATGGGGTGCACCCCGGCGCGGAACGTGGCCGCGGAAGTCGTCAGGTTCCGGGCCCTGCGGCCGATGGGGGGAGGACAGGCAGGCGCACCCCGCGCCGGTCGGAGGAGGTGGGACGGATGGGCCCCAGGCCCGCGCTCGAGCAGCTGTCCGAGGTCCTGTGGCGCGAGCGGCACCTCCTGGAGCTCCTGCTGTTCAAGCTCGAGACCGAGCAGCTCGTCCTCTCCTCCGGGCGTACCCGGTGGCTCGGCCACGCCACCCGCGAGGTCGAGACCGTGCTCGACGAGATCCGCACCGCCGAGCTCGGCCGCGCGCTCGAGGCCGACCAGGCCGCCCGGGACGTCGGCGTGCAGCCCGGCGCGGGCCTCGCGGAGATCGCCGCGCACGCCCCCGCCCCCTGGGACGACCTGCTGCGCGCGCACCGCGACGCGTTCGCCTCGCTGACGGCGGAGATCGCCGCGCTCGCCGACGGGAACCGCGAGCTGCTCGCCGTCTCCCACCGCGCCGCGCAGGAGACGCTCGCCTCCCTGCAGGACACCGTCCGCACCTACGACGGCCAGGGCCGGCACACCGGTGCCGCGGGCTCGCCCGCCCGGCTCGTCGACCAGTCGATCTAGGAGCACCCGTGAGCACCTTCTCCGGAGTGAGCACCGCGCTGAGCTCGCTGATCGCCCAGCGGCAGTCGCTCGACGTCGCCGCCCAGAACGTCGCCAACGCCAACACCGTGGGCTACACGCGCCAGCGCGCCACCCTCGTGCCCGTGGCCGGCCAGAGCGTCCCGGCCATGTTCGCCACGTCCCCCGGCGTCGGCCAGGGCACCCGCACCGCGTCCGTCGACCGGCTGGGCGACGTGTTCCTCGACGCCAAGGTCCGCTCGGCCGGCAGCAGCGCCGCGTACCTGGCCGCCCGCGCCGACGCCCACACGACGCTGGAGAAGAGCATCGGGGAACCCGCAGGCACGGGGCTCGCCGGCCAGCTCTCCGACTTCTGGAGCGGCTGGGCCGACGTCGCCAACGGCTCCGACCAGGGGGCCGCCCGGGCCGTGCTGCTCGAGCGCGGCACCGCCGTGGCCACCCGCCTGGCCACCCTGTACTCCGACGCCCGCACGCAGTGGCAGCAGGCGCGCTCGACGACGTCCGCCCTGGTCGACCGGGTCAACACCGCCGCGGAGTCCCTCGCGGGGCTCAACGAGCAGATCCTCGCGATCGAGAACTCCGGCGGCACCGCGCACGAGCTGGCCGACCAGCGCGACCTGCTCGTCACCGAGCTCGCGGGGCTCGTCGGCGCCACCACCCGCGTGCGGCAGAACGGGCAGGTCGACGTCCTGGTCGGCGGCAACGCCCTGGTGACGGGGAAGGACGCCAGTCGCCTGGCGGTCGCCGGCGCCGGGTCGTTCGCGCAGGCCACGGGTGGTCAGGCCGTCTCCGTGGTGTGGGCCGACCGGCCGGAACAGCCCGCCGGGCTCGAGGGCGGGCGCGTGGCCGGCCTGCTGTCGGTGCTGGCCCCGCCGGACCGCGGCGGCCTGCTCACCGAGGCCGCGGCCGGGTACGACGCGCTCGCCACCACCATCGCCGACCAGGTGAACGCGCTGCACCGCGGCGCCGTCACCCCCGGCGGCGCACCGGGCGGGGACTTCTTCACCGTCACCGCGGGGCAGCCGCCCGCGCTCGGCCTCACCGTCGCCCTGACGAGCGGCGCGCAGATCGGCGCCGGCACCGCCGGGGCGGGTGCGTACGACGGCTCGGTCGCCACCCGCATCGCCGCGCTGGGGGCCTCGGCCGACGGCCCCGACGCGCGGTGGCGCTCCGACGTCGCCGACCTGGGTGTGCGCACGTCCGGCGCCGTGTCGCGCGCGACCGTCGCGGGCACCGCGCTCGCCGCGGCCGAGCAGCAGCAGCTGGCCGGCGCCAGCGTCGACCTCGACGAGGAGACGGTGAGCATGCTCGCGTTCCAGCGGGCCTACGAGGGCGCCGCCCGGGTGCTCACCGCGATCGACGAGATGCTCGACACCCTGATCAACCGCACCGGCATCGTGGGGAGGTGACGTCATGACCCGCATCACGCACGCGACCGTCCAGCGCTCGACCCTGGCGAACCTGCAGGCCAACCTGCACGCGGCCGCCCGGCTGCAGGCGCAGATGTCCAGCGGCACCAAGATCTCCGTGCCGTCGGACGACCCGTCCGGCGCGCACGACCTGCTGCGGCTGCGCGCCGAGCAGCGCACCACCGCCCAGCACCAGCGCAACGTCGCCGACGGCGACGCGTGGCTCGCCACGGTGGACACGGCCCTGACCCAGTCGCTGTCGATCATGCGCGGCGCGCGTGACCTCGCGGTCCGCGCCGGCTCCGGCGCCCTCGGCCCCGACGCCCGCGAGGCGCTGGCCGCCGAGGTCGAGGCACGGCGCGACTCCCTGCTGCAGCAGGCCAACACCACGTACTCCGGACGCCAGGTCTTCGCCGGCACCACCGCGGGGCCCGCCTTCACCACCGACACCACCACCACGCCGCCCGGCTACGCGTGGCACGGCACCGGCGCCGCGGTCACCCGCCAGGTCGGCTCGGAGTCGACCGTGCGGGTGGACGCCGACGGCTCCGCCGTCTTCGGCACCGGTCCCACGTCGGCGTTCGCGGCGCTGGACGCGCTGGCGGCAGCGATCCGGTCCGGCGACAGCGACATGTCCGCCGGGATCACGGCCATCGACGGCCACGTGTCCGCGATGCTCGAGCAGGTCGCCTCCGTCGGCGCGCGGCACAACCAGGTCCTCGAGGCCAAGGACGTGCTGGCGACGCGGTCGCTCACCCTGACCCAGCAGGTCTCCGGCGTCGAGGACGTCGATCTGGCCGAGGTGATCCTGCAGGTCCAGAGCCAGGAGGTCGCCTACCGCGGCGCCCTCGGCGCGGCCGCCAAGGTCCTGCAGCCGTCGCTCATGGACTTCCTGCGGTGACCGCCGTGCAGGAGGCCCTGGTCACCGTCACCACGCCCGCCGGGCCGCGGGAGGTGCCGGCGACGCTGCGCGTCCCGGGCGGCCTGCCCGGCCTGCCGGGGCACGACGCGTACGCGCTGGACCCGCTCGACGGCACGGGGGTGCTGTTCGCGCTGCGCTCGGAGCCGTCCGACGGCCCCGCCGTCCGGCTGTTCGCCGTCGAGCCGCACGCCTTCTTCCCCGACTACGCACCCGAGCTGCCGGCCGGCGGGCTCGCCGCCCTCGGTCTGGACGTCGAGCAGGACGGGGCACCGGTCCTGCTGGCGGTCGTGCACCCGGCCGACGACGACCGCGACCGCCCCACCGCGAACCTGCTCGCGCCGCTCGTCGTGCACCCGCGCGACGGCCGCGTCGCCCAGGTGGTGCTCGACTCCGACCACCCGCTCCGGGCCCCGCTCGGCTGACGCGGTCCCCGTACCGCCCGCACGAACCGAGGCGCGGCGGCCCCCGGGCCCACGTGGTCCACCCCCCAGGAGGATGACGAGTGAGCAGCGCACCCGTGACGCGCGCAGGCGCGATGATCCAGCGCCAGGCCGTCGTGCACCCGGACCGCAGCGTGTTCGCGTACGCCGTGCGCGGGGTCGTGGCCGGTCCCGACGGGCAGGAGGTCGCCGAGGAGTCGGTCGAGCACCTGGTCGACGCGGTCCTGCGCACGGTGGACCTGGCCCGCATCGCGGGCACCCGTCCGCTGGTGGTGCGCGCCACCCACGAGCTGCTCGCGGCGCCCGGCGTGCTGGACCTGCCGCACGGGATGATCCTCGAGGTGCCGGCCCACCACCAGCTCGCGTCCGGTGCCGCAGGGCGCCTGGCCGCCCTCACCGACGCCGCCGTGCGGGTCTCGCTGGCCGACTACGCGGGCGACCCGGTGCAGGACGCGCTGCTGCCGTACGCGCACCTCGTCAAGGTCGACAGCTCCCTGCCGCCCCACCTGCTCACCGAGCTGGTGCAGCGCGCGTCGGCGGCGGGCGCCGTGGTGGTCGCCGACAAGGCGACGACGCGCCCCCGCGTGACCGCGGCGCTGGAGGCGGGCGCCGAGCTGCTGCAGGGCCCGCTGGTGCTGCAGCGTCAGCCCCCGGAGGAGCGGCGGACCTTCGGGGCCGGCGAGATCCAGTGCTTCGAGCTGCTGCGGCAGCTGTCGGAGCCCCAGCCGGACCCGGTGGCGTACAGCCGCACGGTCGAGAGCGACCCCGAGCTGTCGATCCGCGTGCTGCACCTGGTGAACTCGTCCGCCTCCGGCGTGCGCCACAAGGTGGACTCGGTGCAGCTCGCCGTGATGATGGTCGGACCGCGCCGGCTCACCGCCCTGGCGACCGCCGCCCTGGTGGGCACGACGCCCACGTCGATGGAGACGCTCTGGTTCCTGCTGACCCGCGCGCACGCGTGCGGCGCGCTGGGCGGGGACGACACCGCGTACACGGTCGGCCTGCTGTCGGCCGTCGCCGCCCACCTCCGGCTGCCCGTGGGGCAGGTGGTCGCGCGGACAGGGGTCTCCGCGGCCGTGGCCGACGCCCTGGAGAACCACGGTGGCCGGTACGGCCAGGTCCTCGCGGCCGTGCTCGCGCAGGAGGAGAACGACACCGAGTCCCTCGCCGCCACCGGGCTGGACGCCTACGAGGTCGGCCGTACGTACCTCGAGGCGCTCCCCCAGGCCCTGTCGCTCGCGACCCGCCTCGCGCAGGCCGCCTGACCCCGTCCCGTCCGGCGGCGCCCGGCACCCCGGACGGCGGCAGCAGCCCGACCCGCCCGGACGGTAACCTTCCCGCGCCCACCAGGCCCGAGAAGGAGCATCCATGCACGCCAGCACGTACGACTACTCGACCTACGACACAGGCCCCGGCGCCGGGGAGGTCGTCGGGATCGTCCTCGTGGGCGCCCTGTACGTCGCGTTCCTGCTGTTCGGCATCTACCTGTACATGCGGGTCGCCCGCAAGGCCGGGTGGACGATCTGGCACGGGCTGCTGATGCTGGTGCCGGTGGCGAACGTCGTCTTCCTCATCATGTTCGCCTTCACGGAGTGGCCGGTGGAGCGCCGGCTGCGCGAGGCCGAGGCACGGCTCGCGCTGGCGACCGGCGAGATGCCCGGCGGCGGCGCGGCCGGCTACCCCGGCGCAGCCCCGTACGGCTACGGCACCGGCTACGGCGCCCCCGCACCGGCCTACGGCGGCACCGCCCCGGGCTACGGCGACACCACCCCCGCCGCCCCCGGCTACGGCGCCCCGGCCTCGCCGTACGACTCCTCCCCCGCCGGCCCGGTCCCGCCGGCCCCCGGCGCGTCGCCGTGGGATCCCCCGGCCGCGCCGCCCGCACCCGGCGAGCGCTGAGCGCGCCCGGCACGAACGCCGACGGCCGGCCACCCCATCGGGGTGACCGGCCGTCGGACCGTTCAGGTGGTGCTCAGCGGATCAGAAACCGCCGCCGAAGTCCTCGCCACCGCCGGGGCCGGCAGGAGCCGACTTCTCCGGCTTGTCGGCCACGACGGCCTCGGTGGTGAGGAACAGGGCCGCGATCGACGCCGCGTTCTGCAGCGCGGAGCGCGTGACCTTCACCGGGTCGTTGACGCCCGCGGCGAGCAGGTCCTCGTACACGCCGGTCGCGGCGTTGAGGCCCTGGCCGGCCGGGAGGTTGCGGACACGCTCCGCCACGACGCCGCCCTCGAGGCCGGCGTTGATGGCGATCTGCTTGAGCGGGGCCTCGATCGCGACGCGCACGATGTTGGCACCGGTCGCCTCGTCACCCTCGAGCTCGAGCTTCTCGAACGCGAGCTTGCCGGCCTGGATGAGCGCCACGCCACCACCGGCGACGATGCCCTCCTCGACGGCCGCCTTGGCGTTGCGCACGGCGTCCTCGATGCGGTGCTTGCGCTCCTTGAGCTCGACCTCGGTGGCCGCGCCCGCCTTGATGACGGCCACGCCGCCGGCGAGCTTGGCGAGGCGCTCCTGCAGCTTCTCGCGGTCGTAGTCCGAGTCCGAGTTCTCGATCTCGGCGCGGATCTGGTTGACCCGACCGGCGATCTGGGTCGCGTCGCCGCCACCCTCGACGATCGTGGTCTCGTCCTTGGTCACGACGACCTTGCGCGCGGTGCCGAGCACCTCGAGGCCGACCTGGTCCAGCTTGAGGCCGACGGTCTCGGAGACGACCTGGCCACCGGTGAGGACGGCCATGTCCTGCAGCATCGCCTTGCGGCGGTCGCCGAAGCCCGGCGCCTTGACGGCGATGGACTTGAAGATCCCGCGGATGCGGTTGACGACGAGCGTCGCCAGCGCCTCGGACTCGACGTCCTCGGCCACGATGAGCAGCGGCTTGCCGGCCTGGATGACCTTCTCCAGCAGCGGCAGCAGGTCCTTGACGTTCGAGACCTTGGACTCGACGAGCAGGACGTACGCGTCCTCGAGGACCGCCTCCTGGCGCTCCGGGTCGGTCACGAAGTACGCCGACAGGAAGCCCTTGTCGAAGCGCATGCCCTCCGTGAGCTCGAGCTCCAGGCCGAGGGCGTTCGACTCCTCGACGGTGATGACGCCCTCCTTGCCCACCTTGTCGAGGGCCTCGGCGATGAGCTCGCCGATCGCGGGGTCACCGGCGGAGATGGCGGCCGTGGCGGCGATCTCCTCCTTGGTCTCGATCTCCTTGGCCTGCAGCAGCAGCTGCGCCGTGACGGCCTCGACGGCCTTCTCGATGCCCTTCTTCAGGGCGATCGGGTTGGCACCGGCGGCGACGTTGCGCAGACCCTCGCGCACCAGCGCCTGGGCCAGGACGGTCGCGGTCGTCGTGCCGTCACCGGCGACGTCGTCCGTCTTCTTCGCGACCTCCTTGACGAGCTCGGCGCCGATCTTCTCGAACGGCTCCTCGAGCTCGATCTCCTTGGCGATGGAGACGCCGTCGTTGGTGATCGTCGGCGCGCCCCACTTCTTGTCGAGCACGACGTTGCGGCCCTTCGGGCCCAGGGTGACCTTGACGGTGTCGGCGAGCACGTTGAGCCCGCGCTCCATGCTCCGCCGGGCCTCCTCGTCGAAGGCGATGATCTTGGCCATGGGGCTGTGATCCTTCTTCCGGTTCGTGGGTGGCCGGTCGGTGCCCGCGACGGACGGACCGTCACGGGCGCTCACGTCACGCCCACGACGACCCTCACCTGACGGCCGGGTGTGATTCTGTCACTCTCACCTGGAGAGTGCTAACTCCATGGTTAGCACTCGCCCCCTCCGAGTGCAAGCAGCTGGTGGGACCTGGACATCCGCCCGGGGCGAAGCCCTAGTGTTCAGTCGTGCCCGACGCCGCCGTCGTGAGCCGCGCCCGGCGCCTGCGCGCCTGCGCGGTGCTCGTGCTGGTCGGCGCGCTGCTCGCCGCCGCGGGTACCGGCGCGCCGTCAGCCGCGCGACCGCCGGTGGACGCGACCCGCCTGGACGCCACCGGATCGGGTGCCGTGGGTGGGGTCGGCGCCGGGGTGGGCGGCACCGCGGTCGACGTGACCGCCACGGACCACGCCCGGATCGCGCTCTACCAGCAGGCCGTGTCGGTGCTGCCGGACGGCGCCCGGGCGGAGGTCCCCGCCGACGCCCTCGCCGTCTTCCTGCCCGGCACCCGCGTGCCGGACCCGGCGGCCGCCGTCCTGGCGGGTGCCCTCGGCGCGACGCCCACCACGGCCGCAGCCCTGGGCCCGCGCGCGGCCACGCAGGCGGCGGGCGCCCAGCGCACCTGGGTGGCGGCGGGCGAGGTCCCCGGTGCGGGGGGCCCGTACGAGGAGCTGGCCCGCGCGGCGCTGCTGGACCTGCACTCGCTGACCGTGGCCGAGGGCGTCGTCGTGGCCGGCTGGTCGGAGAAGTGGCGGTACGTGTGGCCGCGCGACTCGTCGTTCGTGGCGGTGGCCCTGGCCCGCACCGGGCACCTCGAGGACGCACTGGCCGTCCTCGACTTCCTGGCGCGCGTGCAGGAGGCGGACGGGTCGTTCGAGGCGCGCTACCTGCCCGACGGGTCGGGCCCGCCCGACGACCGCGGCCTGCAGACCGACGGCACCGGCTGGGCGATGTGGGCGGCCGGGCTCGTGCTGGCCGAGGCGCCGGCCGACCGGCGCACCGCCACGGCCGAGCGGCTCGCCCCGCTGGTGGAGCGCTCGGCCGGGCGCGCGCTCGCCCTCGTGGCCGACGGGCTGCCGCCGGCGTCACCGGACTACTGGGAGGTCCCCGAGGTCGAGGTCACGCTCGGGACCGCCGCACCCCTGGTCGCGGGCCTCGAGCAGGCGGCAGTGGTCCTCGAGGCCGCCGGCCGCCCGGGTCCGGCCGCCGAGGCCGCCGCGGCGGCCGAGGGCGCGCGGCGGGCGGTGGTCGACGCGTTCGGGGCGACCGGGTACGGCCGCTACGCCACGCGGGGCGTGCCCGACGCCGCGAGCGCTTTCGTCCTCACGCCCTTCTGGTCGACCGCCCCGCACGACGCCGCGGCGGCCTGGCGTGCCTCGGTCACGTCGATGCTGCGCCCCGCGCGCGGCCTCGCACCGGGCGGGGGCTGGCGGCGCGACGGGGTGTCCTGGACGCCGCAGACCACGCTGTACGCGTGGGTGGCGGCCGAGCAGGGCGACGTCGCGGGGGCCCTGCGGTGGCTCGACGTCGTGGACCGCCACCGCACCTCGTCGGGCGCCATCCCGGAGAAGGTGCTCGCCGACGGCAGCCCGGCCGCGGTCGCGCCGCTGGGGTGGAGCGCCGCGTGCGTCCTGCTGGCGATCGACGCGCTGGAGCGCGCGACCCCCGAACGCGGGTCGCGCGGCCTGACCTGACGTCGGCGAGCGACGTGACGTCGTCGCGTGACCTGACGTCGTCACGTGACCTGACGTCGTCGCGTCGGACCTGCGACGACGTCAGGTCACGCCGGCGGCGCCGACCGCACGGGTCGGCGGCACCCGCCGCGGGTCAGGCCGGGCGCACCTGCTCGGCCTGCGGGCCCTTGGTGCCCTGACCGACCTCGAAGTCGACGGCCTGACCCTCCTCGAGCGTCCGGTACCCGTCGACCTGGATCGCGCTGTAGTGGACGAAGAGGTCCTGGCCACCGCCCTCCGGGGTGATGAACCCGAACCCCTTCTCCGCGTTGAACCACTTGACCGTGCCCTGGGCCATGCCGCGCTCCTCGACGTCCTGGTGACCGGGACGCTCCGCTGGCGCCCGGTTGCGAGGGAGCCTAGCCGCGCGGGCGGGCGCTCGAAAGGGTCTGTGCAGGGGGGACACGCAGCGGGCCGACCGACCCCCGAACGGCTGGGACGGGTCGGCGAGGACCCGGTGGCTCAGGCGTCCGGGTCGGTGACGAGCAGGACGACGATGCCACCGTCGGCCCGGTCGGGCGCGACCTCGACGGTCGGGACGCCGGTGGTGGCCGCGACGAGATCGGCCGTCGGGCGCAGGTCCTCCGACGCGACGTAGACGGTGGACTCGGCAGGCAGGGCGGTGGTCGCGTTGTCGGGCGTCACGTCGGTGAAGCCTGCCGCGGTGAGCTCGTCCGCCACCCGGCCCGCCAGGCCGGACACACGCGCACCGTTGAGCACCGCCACGGGCGTCGTCAGCACGGGCTCGGGAGCGGGCGTGGTCGCCTCCGGCACGGGGGCCTCGGCCTCACCCTCGGGCGCCTCGGTACCGTCGCCCTCACCCCCGGTCGCGTCCTCCTCGGCGGGGACCTCCGGCTGCTCCTGCGAGGTGCCGCCGCCGGACTGCGGCAGGTCACCGGTGCGGGAGAGGTACTCGACCGCGCCGTACGCCAGCACCGGCACGACCAGCAGCACCACGAGGAAGGGCCACCACCGGCTCCACGCGGACCGGGGCGCACGGTGGACGCCGGTCGGCGCGTCGGGCGAGATCGCGTCGAACTCGTCCTCGGGGTAGGGGTAGTCCGCCTTGCTCACGGCCGCAAGGCTAACGGCTCGTCAGGGGCCACCGGACGCGCCCCGCCGCCGAGGGCGCCGGAGGCCGCGCGGTACCGGGACGTTCCGGGCACGCCGGGCGACTCAGGCCTCGGTGCCCAGGCGGCGGGCGGTGCGTGCCCGCTGGCGGGACGAGCGCATGCGACGCAGCCGCTTGACGAGCATCGGGTCGTGCGCGAGGGCCGCGGGGTCGTCGATCAGCGCGTTGAGCAGCTGGTAGTACCGGGTGGCCGACATGTCGAAGAGCTCGCGGACCGCCTGCTCCTTGGCGCCGGCGTACTTCCACCACTGCCGCTCGAACGCCAGGACCTGCCGGTCCCGCTCGCTGAGCCCGTCCGTGCCGCGCTCGTCGGCGCGCAGGTCGTCCGCGACCGCGTGGGTGGCCGTGCCGTCCATGGCTCCTCCTCGTCGCGCAGTGCCGTCGGTGCTCCGCCCGGCATCGTACGCGGCGAACCACACGGGTGTCATTCGACCGCGCGGGTAGCGTGCCACCCCGTGGAGGCACCTCTGGACGACCTCGTCGCGCCCGACTGGGCGCGCGCCCTGGCCCCGGTCGAGCCCGCGCTGCGCGCCGCCCGACGGTTCCTGCGCGCGGAGGTCGCCGCCGGGCGCGGCTACCTGCCCGCGGGGGACGACGTGCTGCGCGCGTTCCGCCGCCCGCTGGCCGACGTGCGCGTGCTGGTCGTCGGGCAGGACCCCTACCCCACCCCCGGCCACCCGATGGGCCTGTCGTTCTCGGTGCAGCCGGACGTCCGCCCGCTCCCGCGCTCGTTGCAGAACGTCTTCCGCGAGCTCGTGGCGGACGTCGGCGTGCCGCAGCCCACCAGCGGCGACCTGTCCCCCTGGGCGGACCGCGGCGTCATGCTCCTCAACCGCGTCCTCACCGTGCGGCCGGGCGCCCCCGCGTCGCACCGCGGCAAGGGCTGGGAGCAGGTCACCGACCGCGCGGTGGCGGCGCTGGTCGAGCGGGGCGGCCCGCTGGTGGCGGTGCTGTGGGGCCGTGACGCGCAGCAGCTGCGGCCGGCGCTCGGTGACGTCCCGGTCGTCGCCGGCCCCCACCCGAGCCCGCTGTCGGCGTCCCGCGGGTTCTTCGGGTCACGCCCGTTCTCCGCGGTCGACGCGCTGCTGCGCGAGCAGGGGGCGGACCCCGTGGACTGGCGACTGCCGTGAGCGGCGCCCCGACCGCTGCCGTCGGCGGCCGACCCCGGCCCGCCGCACCGCCCGTGCCGGATCCGCCCACCGCGACGCCCGGTACGTCGCATGATGGGGGGATGACGTCCTCGCCCGACGCGTCCCGTCCCACCCCGACGCCCGACCCCGCGGCCCCGCCCGCAGGCGCACCGCGCTGGACGCGCTACGTCGCCTGCGGCGACTCCTTCACCGAGGGTCTGTGGGACGCCCCCGCGGGCCCCGACGCACCGCTGCGCGGCTGGGCCGACCTGCTGGCCTCGCACCTGTCGCGGCGCCGCACCGCCGCCGGGCTCGCGCCGCTCGAGTACGCGAACCTGGCCGTCCGCGGCCGCCTCATGCGCCCGATCCTCACCGAGCAGGTGCCCGCGGCCCTCGCGATGGAGCCGGACCTGGTGAGCATCGTCGGGGGCGGCAACGACATCCTGCGCCCGGCCGTGGACGTGGACGGGGTGGCCGCGGACCTGGAGCGCACCGTCGCGGCCGTGCGCGCCCGGGGCGTCGACGTGCTGCTGAGCACGGGGTTCGACGCCCGCGAGAGCCCTCTGGTCCGCGCCACCCGGATGCGGGCCGGCGTGTTCAACGCGCACGTCTGGTCCATCGCGCGGCGCCAGGGCGCGTACGTCGTCGACCCCTGGGGGATGCGCAGCCTGCTGGACTGGCGCCTGTGGTCCGAGGACCGGATCCACCTCACCACCGACGGGCACGCCCGCGTGTCGCAGGCGGCTCTGGTCGCGCTCGGGCTGCCGCCCGACCGTGAGGACTGGGACGACCCGCTCGCGCCGCTGCCCCCCGTCCCGCGCATGGTGCAGGCCCGTGCCGACGCCCGCTGGCTGCGCGAGTACGCGTACCCGTGGGCGACGCGACGGTTGCGCCGCACGTCGTCGGGCAACCTGCGGGTGCCCAAGAGGCCCGACCTGGCCCCCGTGGAGTGAGTCCCGAGGGGCTCCGGTGCGGCCGGCCTCAGCCGCCGTCGGGGGGCAGGAGACCCAGCGGCAGGGTGGCCTCGACCACCGCCCCCGTCGGTTCGCGGCGCGACACCGCCAGCCGCCCGCCCGCCAGCCGCAGCCGCTGGTCCAGGCGCGACGTCCCGGAGACCGGGTCGCACACCGCGGGCGGCTCGAACGGGGCGCCGTCGTTCTCCACCCGCACGAGCAGCTCGTGGTCCACGACGTCGAGCTGCACCTCCACCGCGGACGGCGGACCGTTCTTCAGCGCGTTGGTCACGGCCTCCTCCACCACCCGCACCGCGAGCAGCCGCTCCGCGACCGTGAGCCCGACGAGCGAGGGGTCGTCGACCTCCCGCAGCCCGACCCCGACCTCCAGGCGGGTCGCGATGGTCGCCGGCAGGCGACTGAGCAGCGCGCGCACCGCCGGCGCGACCCCCATCTCCAGCCGCTCCGGGTACAGCAGACGGCTGACGCGCCGAACGTCGCGCTCCCGGGACTCGGCCAGCTCGGCCCGCGCCCACGCGATCTCGTCCGCGACGGACGGCGCGCTCTGCGCGGCGGCGTCCTGGGCGGCCGCCAACCGGGCGTCGACGAGCAGCAGCCGCTGCTGCACCGTGCCGTGCAGCCCTTCGGCGACCTGGCGACGGACCCGGATCTCCTCGGTCTCCAGCGCACGCACCGCGAGCTCCACGCTCATCGCCTCCCGCTCGGCGGCCCGCGCCGATGCCCGGGCCCGGCGGCCCGCCACCATCACCCACACGCCGGCGGACCCGGCGATCACCGCGATGACGGCACCCGTGACCAGCTCGGCGCTCAGGGACCGCACGCCGTCGGACGGGTGCACGCCGAGCAGCACCTGCAGCACCGTGCGCAGCCACGCCATGGTGGCCGCCGCGATCACCAGGCGTGCCGCGATCGTCGGCAGCCCCCGGACCCGGTGCACCCCCAGGACGGCGAGCGCCCCGACGAGCCCGACCACGGCGACGCCGTTGGCGGCCAGACGGCGCCACAGCTGCACGTCCGCCCAGTCCGGCACGAGCTCCGAGTAGATCCACGCGCTCTGGACGGACGCCCCGACGGCGTAGCCGAGGGCGATGACGCCGGCGCCGCGCAGGAGGGCGCTCCGGTCGGCGGCCTCGTCCTGCTCGCGCACACCCGCAGCCACGTCCCGGACCACCGCCACCCGCCCCCTCCGGGCGCCGCGGACGGACCGCGGCGCGCGTCGCCGCCACGACGACCCCCGCCGTGACCATACTGGTCACGATGATGCCGACCTCCCAACGCCGCCTGCGCGTCGCCCTCGTCGAGGACCAGCCGCTGTTCCGCACGATGCTCGAGCGCACGCTCACGGACGCCGGCGACCTCGAGGTGGTGGCCGCCGTCGGCACCGTGACCGAGGCCCGCCGCGTGCTGACGCCCGGCGCCGCCGACGTCGTGGTGCTCGACATCGACCTGCCGGACGGCAACGGCATCGCCCTGGGCGTCGTGCTGCGCCGCGCGCAGCCCGACCTGGGAGTGCTCCTGCTCTCCGCGCACGACGCGATGGAGCTGCTGCTGGACCTGCCGCGGGACGTGGCGCACGGCTGGTGCTACCTGTCGAAGACGAGCACTACCAGCGAGTCCGCGCTGCTGCACGCCGTCCGGGCGGCCGCGGCCGGGGAGACGGTGCTCGACCCCGCGCTGCTGGAGCGCGTGTCGCCCCGCGCCGGGTCGACGGTCGCACGGCTGACGCACCGGCAGTACGAGGTGCTGCGCCTGCTGGCGCAGGGGCTGTCGAACGCGGGCATCGCGGACCGGCTGAAGATCACCGAGAAGTCGGTGCAGAACCACGTGTACGCGGTGTACTCGACGCTCGGCATCGACGCCGCGCCCGCGCTGAACCCCCGGGTGAGCGCGGCGCTGCGGCTGCTGGAGGAGACCGGTCCGTCCCTGTGACCGCCGTGCACGACCGGTGCGCGGCACGAAGGAGGCTCTCGTGGTGCTGATCGGGGCGCACGTGCGCGGTACGGAGCCGCTGGTCGAGGCCGAGCGCGTCGGCGCGCAGGCGGTCCAGCTGTTCCTCGCCGACCCCCAGGGCTGGAAGAAGCCGGTCCGCCGGCCGGACGCCGACGACCTGATCGCCTCCGGGCTGGGGATCTACGCCCACGCGCCGTACCTCGTGAACGTCGCGTCCACCAACAACCGGATCCGCATCCCGAGCCGCACCATGGTCGCCCAGCACGCCGCGGCCGCCGCGGACCTGGGCGCGCGGGGCCTGGTGGTGCACGGCGGGCACGTCGGCGACGGCGACGACGTCGCCACGGGCATCGACAACTGGCGCAAGACGTTCGAGCGCGCCACGTTCCCGGTGCGCGTGCTGGTGGAGAACACCGCGGGCGGGGAGAACGCGTGCGCCCGCACCCTGGACCGCTGGGCGATGCTGTGGGACGCGATCGGCGGCTACGACGTCGGCGTGTGCCTGGACACCTGCCACGCCTGGGCGGCGGGCGAGGACCTCGAGACGATCGTCGAGCGCCTCACGGCGATCACGGGCCGCATCGACCTCGTCCACGCCAACTCGTCGCGGGACCCGCAGGGGTCGAGCCGGGACCGGCACGCGGGCTTCGCCGACGGCACGATCCCGCCCGACCTCATCGCGCACGTCGTGCGGGAGGCCGGCTGCGACGCCGTCGTGGAGACGCCTGCGCAGACGCAGGCCGACGACGTCGCACGCCTGCGCGAGGCGCTCGGGGCGTGAGCCCCGGGCACTGGTGGAGCCCCCTGTCGGATTCGAACCGACGACCTGCTGTTTACAAGACAGCTGCTCTGGCCAGCTGAGCTAAGGAGGCGAGGCGGCCAGGGTACCGGCCGGGACGCGACCGGCGCCCGCCCCGCAGGACGGGCGCCGGTGGCGTGCGGTCAGCCCTTGGCGGCGACGGCCTCGAGCACGGCCTGCGTGAGCGGGCCGGGCGTGTACAGGTCGCCCTCCCACTTCTGGCCGTCGATGAGGACGGTCGGGGTGCTGAGCCCGTCGAGGTCCGTGGCGGCCTGCTGCGTGGCCGAGGCGACGAACGGCGCGTACCGGCGCCACGTGCCCTCGCGCTCCTCGGTCGCGTCGTCGGACGTCGCGACCTCGTAGGTGCCGTCGACGGTCTCGGTGAACATGTCGGCGACCTCCTGCGGCACACCCACCTCGACCGCGATCTCCGCGAGGCGGCTGTCCTTGATGCCGACGGTGCCCTCCTGGGGCTCCTCCTCGAACACGGCGGTCACGAAGTCGCTGTAGTGCTCCGGGTCCTCCGCGGCGACGACGGCGGCGGCGTTGGCGGCGCGCGTCGAGAAGAACGTGCCCTGGGACTGCCCGTCGAGGAACGCGATGTTCTTGTAGACGACCGTGACGCCCTCACCGGCGGCCAGCGCGTCGAGCTCGGCCGAGTTGGCGCGGTCGAACTTCCCGCACCACGGGCACATGAAGTCGAAGTACACCTCGACGACGACGTCGTCCTCGCCCGCCTCCCCGACGCCGGCGGCGCTGATCGGGATGCCTCCGGCCGCGTCGGCGGCCTCCGGGGCCTCGACGTCCTCGGGAGCCGGGACCACGGTGTCCTTGGTGCCGGCGGCGTAGACGACGTCCGCGTAGGCCTCGGCGTTCGCCTGGCCCTGGCGGACGATCATGAAGATGACGGCGCCGAGGACGACCACGGCGGCGATCAGGCCCGTGATCGCGATCATCCGGGTGCGCTTGGCCTTGCGCTCCTGCTCCTGGCGCATGGCGAGCGCCTTGGCTCGGGCGTCCTCGCGGCGCTGCGACTTGGTGGGACGGGGGTCGTTGCTGGGCATGGGTGCTCCTGGGTTCGGGGGCCGGGAGGTCCCGGCGGAGGGGTGCGGGCGAGGGCGCGTCAGTGCGCCGGCGGCCCGCGCCGGGGACGCGCGGGGTCGTGGCGGCGGTCGCGCCGGACCCGCGCGGGCGGGCCCGTGGGCACCGCCGAGGCGCGCGTGGGGACCGCGGGGAGGCCGGCCGTCGCGGGCACCGGCAGCAGGCGGGCGGCCACCCGGGCTGCGGCGCGCAGGCCGCGCCGCGCCACGACGCCGAGGCCCAGCCCGGCGGCCGTCAGCAGCAGGTGCGCCGCCACGACGGGCGCCGCGACGCTGAGCAGCAGGACCGCGCCGTGCGACGCGGGACCGAGCCCGAGGGTGCCGTCGGGGCACTCCGCCGCCGAGCGCAGCACGGCGAGCCTGACGCCGAGCGACGCCAGGGGCCCGTCGGCCGTGACGCACTGGTGCAGCAGCACGCGACCCTGGGCCCCGAGCACGATCGACGCGACCGCCACCGCCGCACCGAGCGCACCCGTCACGGGGGCGCGCGCGTGCAGGCCGGCGGCCGTCCGCAGGTCCGAGGTCACGTGCACGCGACCCAGGGTAGAGGCAGCCGCCGGGCGCGGACCCCCGCGAAAGGTCCCGGGCTCAGGCGGCCGGCAGACGCGGGGGGTCGACGGGCCACCAGCTGATCGGCCGGACGTCGAGCACACCGTCGGCCAGCAGCAGCGCCGCGACCAGCGCCAGCACGACGACGACCAGCGCACCGACGGGGCCGGGCGCCACCGCGGCCAGGGTCCGCCGCGCCCCGGTGCGCGTCATGCGCGACAGCGGCCCCCACCACAGCAGGACGACCGCGAGCACCACCAGCGCACCGACGACCAGCATCGCCGTGTGCCCCTGCGGCACCTCGCCGGGCGGTGAGCCGCCGATCGCCCAGCGCCCCGACCCCAGCAGCCACCATCCGACGCCACCGACGATGACGACGACGGACCCGCCGACGAGGACCGCGGGCAGCACGCCCAGCACCGCCCGCAGCAGGTACCAGGGCGTCCCCACGAGGGTGACCGGCACGTCGGACCGCCGCACGCCGCGCCGCTCGCGCCGGGTGTGCATCGCCTCGACGGCCGTCCCCACCGTCCGGACCACCACCACCAGGACGAGCACGACGGCCAGGGTGAGCAGCGGGGCGCGGGCACCCGCGAGCGCGACCACCAGGGCGAGTGCCAGCAGCGACCCCCAGCGGCGGCGCGCGGGCGGGCGCACGTACCCGGACCCCTCACCCTCCGGCCCCTCCGAGCGCTCGAGGTCGTCCTCGAGCCACCCGACACCCTCCGGGTCCTCGTCGTCGTCGTCGACGTCGTCGTGACCGTCGGGCTCGTCGTCCACCGTCGGGGGCGGCACCGGGGCGGGACGCCGCACCGGCACGGCCACGGTGTGGCCGTCGCGTACCGGCGCCTCGGCGGGCGCGACCGACGGCGTCGTGGCCGGTGCCGCCGAGGCGGTCGCGGCGGCGGCCCCGCCCGCGGTGGCGACGGCCACCGTGCGCAGCGTGTCCTGCGGCGACAGCCGCTGCGCGACGAGCTCCGTGGCGAGGTCGTCCTCCTCCCACCGGTCCTCGGCGCCGGCGACGTCGTCGTCCGGCTCGTCGTCGTCCGGCTCGTCGTCGTCCGGCTCGTCGTCGTCCAGCTCGTCGTCGTCCGGCTCGTCGTCGTCCGGCTCGTCGTCGTCCGGCTCGTCGTCGTCCAGCTCGTCGGCGGCGTCCTCCTCGGGATCGAGAGCGCCCTCGTCGGGATCGACGTCGTCGGCGTCGGGGTAGGCGGCAGCGGGGTCGTCGACGTCGGGATCGACGACCTCGAGGCCCTCGGCGTCGAGATCCGCGTCGTCGAGGTCCGCGGCGTCGAGATCGTCGTGAGGGTCGGCGCCCTGCGCGTCGACGACGTCCGCGTCAGCGCCGCCCGCGTCAGCGCCGCCCTCGTCGGTGCCGTCCTCGTCGGTGCCGTCCTCGTCGGTGCCGTCGGGCTCGTCGAGGTCCTCGTCGGCGGCGTCCGCGCCGTCCACGTCCGTACGCGACCCCGCACCCGCGGCCGTCGCGCCGGCGGCCGTCGCGCCGGCGACCGCGGCCACCACCGCGGCACCGCCGAACGCCCCGCGCCCGCCGGCGGGCACCACCGCGGCGGCCGCACCGGCCGGCAGGTCGCCCTCGGCGACGACGGTCCGGAGCGCGGCCACCACGTCCTCGGGAGCCGTGCGGTCGGCCGGGTCCGGGCGCAGCGCGCCCGCGACGGCGGCCGCCGTCAGCGGCCCGACGCCCTCGAGGTCGACCTCGCCGGACCGCGCGCGAGCCAGCACCGCCTCGACGGGCCGTGAGCCGAACGGGTCACGACCGGTCGCGGCGAACGCGAGCAGCGCGGCCCAGCCCCACAGGTCCGTCGCCGGACCGGCCTCGCCACCGTCGAGCAGCTCGGGGGCCAGGTACCCCGGCGTCCCCAGCACGAATCCCGCGGAGGTGAGGTCGGCGTCGTCGTCCACGCCCTGCGCCAGGCCGAAGTCGATGAGCACGGGACCGCCGTCGGTCACCAGCACGTTGGACGGCTTGAGGTCGCGGTGCACCACGCCCGCCGCGTGCACCGCCGCGAGCGCCGAGCGCAGCCCCTCGGCCAGGGTCAGCAGGTCCTGCGGCCCCAGCGGCCCGTGCTCGCGCACGTGCTCGGTCAGCGTGTCGCCCGCCACCAGCTCGGTGACGAGGAAGGCCTCGGTCGAGTCCGCCTCGGCGTCCAGCACGGCCGCGACGGCGGGGTGCCGCAACCGCTGCAGCGCGGCGACCTCCCGCATGAGCCGCGCCCGCACGACCGCGTCGGACCCCACGTGCGGGTGCAGCATCTTCAGCGCGACGCGGGTGCCGCCGCCGTCGACCGCCCGGTACACCGTCCCCATGCCGCCGGAGCCCAGCGGCGCGACGATCGTGTACCCGCCGACCTCCGACCCCGGCGTCAGACCGATCCGCTCCATGACGCCGAACCTAGCCGGTCATCAGGCGCGACGGTGGGCCCCACCCCGAGCGTGTCACCCGTGGGACGACTAGGGTCGGGCTGCGAGACCCTGCAAGGAGTTGATCTGGTGCCCATCGACGCACCGCGCGACGGCCAGGAGCTGGTCGTCGTCGCGAACCGCCTGCCCGTCGACGTGAGCCTGGACGAGGAGGGCGCACCGAGCTGGACCCGGTCGCCCGGTGGACTCGTCACCGCGCTCGCCCCCGTCATGTCCCGGACCAGCGGAGCCTGGGTCGGGTGGGGCGGGTCCCCGGGGCTCGAGCTCGAGCCCTTCGAGGTGGACGGCACCGAGCTCGTGCCGGTGATGCTCACCGAGACCGACGTCGAGCGGTACTACGAGGGCTTCGCCAACGACACGCTGTGGCCGCTGTACCACGACGTCATCGCGCCCCCGCAGTTCCACCGGCAGTGGTGGGACGCCTACCGGCGCGTGAACGAGCGGTTCGCGCAGGCCGCGGCGGCCAACGCCGCGCACGGCGCGACGGTGTGGGTGCACGACTACCAGCTGCAGCTGGTGCCCGCGTACCTGCGTGCGCTGCGCCCCGACCTGCGCATCGGGTACTTCCACCACATCCCCTTCCCGCCGCTGGAGATCTTCGCGCAGCTGCCGTGGCGCAAGCAGGTGGTCGAGGGGCTGCTCGGTGCGGACCTCATCGGCTTCCAGCGTGGTGGCGACGCCGCCAACTTCGTGCGGATCGTGCGGCGGCTGACGGACCTGACGACGCGCGGGCAGATGATCACGGTCGACGAGGGCACGCCCGACCAGCGCCACGTCCGCGCCGCCGCCTTCCCGATCTCCATCGACTCCCACGCGTTCGACCAGCTCGCGCGCACCGAGGCCGTGCAGCGGCGGGCGAAGGAGATCCGCAGCGAGCTGGGCGACCCCGAGCACCTGCTGCTGGGTGTCGACCGCCTCGACTACACCAAGGGCATCCGGCACCGCATCAAGGCGTACGGCGAGCTGCTGGAGGACGGCCGGCTGTCGGCGACCTCCACGACCCTGGTGCAGGTGGCGAGCCCGAGCCGGGAGAACGTCGGGGCGTACCAGCAGCTGCGGGACGACGTCGAGCTGCTGGTGGGCCGCATCAACGGCGACCACGGGCAGGTCGGCCACGCCCCCGTGCAGTACCTGCACCAGTCCTTCCCCATGGAGGAGATGGCCGCCCTCTACCTGGCCGCGGACGTCATGCTCGTCACGGCGCTGCGCGACGGCATGAACCTGGTCGCCAAGGAGTACGTCGCCGCGCGGTCCGACGAGCGCGGGGCCCTGGTGCTCAGCGAGTTCACGGGCGCCGCGGACGAGCTGGTCGGGGCGGTGCTGGTCAACCCCCACGACATCGACGGCATGAAGGACGCGATCACCTACGCCGTGCACATGGACCCGCGCGAGTCCCGCAAGCGCATGCGCCGCCTGCGACGCCGGGTGCTGACGCACGACGTCGCCGCGTGGTCCGAGCAGTTCCTGGCGACGCTGACGGCCGTCCCCGTGCGGGACGACGCATGAGCGGCGGCGTCCCGGCGGACCTGCACGACCGGCTCACGGGGGTGGCGCACGACGCCGCCGCACGCCCGCTGCTCGTCGCGCTGGACTTCGACGGCACCCTCGCGCCCCTGCAGGACGACCCGAGGGCGTCGCGGATCCTCCCCGAGGGCGTCGCGGTGCTCGCCGCCCTGGCGGCCCGCGACGACGTCGCGCTCGCGCTGGTCTCCGGCCGGGCGATGGCCGACCTGCACCTGCTGGCGGAGGTCCCCGCCGGCACGTTCCTGGTGGGCAGCCACGGCGTCGAGCGTGCCCGGACCACGCAGTTCGGGCTGGACCGCGACGTCGTGGAGCTCAGCCACGAGCAGGCCGACCTGCTCTCCGCGCTCGGGGCGCGCGCCGCGGCGGTCGCCCGCGGGCGCGACGGCGTCTGGGTGGAGACCAAGCCGACCGCCGTCGTGGTGCACACACGGCTCGCCGAGCCGACCGACGCGGAGCCGGCCGAGGCGGAGGCGATCGCCCTGGGCGCCGAGCTCGGCGTCGGGACCCTGCACGGCAAGGACGTCGTCGAGCTGACCGTGCTGGCGGCCGACAAGGGCACGGCGCTGCAGGCCCTGCGCCACGAGCTCGGGGCACCGGTCGTGCTGTACGCCGGGGACGACGTCACCGACGAGCACGCCTTCGAGGCGCTCGACCCGACGGACGTCACCGTCAAGGTCGGCGCGGGACCGACCGTGGCCCGGTACCGCGTGGCGGACCCGCAGTCCGCCGTGGCGGCGCTGCAGGCGCTGCACCAGGCGCTGGACGAGGCCGACGGGGCCTGAGCCGGACGAGCGACGAAGGGGTCCGGACGCGACAGGTCCCTGTGCCATACTGGGCCGCGACCGAGGGAGGCCCGATCGGACCCCCCTCGTTCCGTGTCAGCGGAGACACAAGGGCTCAGCAGCCCCGCGTCCCCGCGGTGCTGCGTTGACACTCTTCACGACGGATCGTCCGGCACGTACCTGCCGGTGAAGGGACTGAACCATGGCTACGGTCACGTTCGACCACGCGACCCGGATCTACCCGGGGACCGAGCGCCCCGCGGTGGACGCGCTCAACCTCCACATCGAGGACGGCGAGTTCCTCGTCCTCGTCGGCCCCTCGGGCTGCGGCAAGTCGACCTCCCTGCGCATGCTCGCGGGTCTCGAGGACGTCAACGCCGGCCGCATCCTCATCGGTGACCGCGACGTCACCGACGTGCAGCCCAAGGACCGCGACATCGCGATGGTCTTCCAGAACTACGCGCTGTACCCGCACATGACGGTCGCCGACAACATGGGCTTCGCGCTCAAGATCGCCGGCACGCCGAAGGCGGAGATCCGTCAGCGCGTCGAGGAGGCTGCCAAGATCCTCGACCTGTCCCAGTACCTCGACCGCAAGCCGAAGGCGCTGTCCGGTGGCCAGCGTCAGCGCGTCGCCATGGGCCGCGCCATCGTGCGTCAGCCCCAGGTGTTCCTCATGGACGAGCCGCTGTCGAACCTCGACGCCAAGCTCCGCGTCCAGACGCGTACGCAGATCGCGTCGCTGCAGCGCCGCCTCGGCGTCACCACGGTCTACGTCACGCACGACCAGACCGAGGCCCTGACCATGGGTGACCGCATCGCGGTCCTCAAGGACGGCATCCTCCAGCAGGTCGGCACGCCGCGTGACATGTACGACACCCCGGCCAACGTCTTCGTCGCCGGCTTCATCGGCTCGCCCGCCATGAACATCGGCACGTTCCCGGTGCTCGACGGCACCGCGTCGGTCGGCCAGTCGCGCCTGGCGCTGCCGCGTGAGGCGATCAGCAGCCTCACCGACGACGACAAGGGCCACGTCACGGTCGGCTTCCGCCCCGAGTCGCTCGACGTCGTGCCGCAGGGCACGCCGGACTCGTTCCCGGTCGAGGTCAACATCGTCGAGGAGCTCGGCTCGGACGCGTTCGTCTACGGCTCGCTGACCAACGAGTTCGGCCAGGCCAGCCAGGTGCACTCCGGCGCCGGCGACGCGCAGATCATCGTGCGCGTCGACCCCCGCCAGGTCCCGCCGAAGGGTGGCACCATCTACGTGCGCATCCGCCCCAACGAGCAGCACCTGTTCCACGCGGGCTCCGGCGAGCGCATCGCCTGACGTCCTGCACAGCGCGACGAGGCGGGTCCGGCACGTCCGGGCCCGCCTCGCGTGCGTCCGGGGTTCGTCGGATGTCGGCTGCACCTGAGAGGATCCGGCCATGAGCGGTACGGCACAGCGTCTGCAGATCACGGCAGCCAATCCCGATCCGGCGCTGCTGGACCTGCCGTGGCACGTGCCGCTGGAGGAGTGGCCGGCGGAGACCCTCGCGGCCCTGCCCCGCGGCATCTCCCGGCACGTCGTGCGGTTCGCCCGCATGTCCGGGCGGGTCGTCGCGATCAAGGAGATCGGCGAGACGGTCGCGTACCGCGAGTACGAGCTGCTGCGCCAGCTGCGCAAGCTCGACGTGCCCGGCGTGGAGCCCGTCGGTGTCATCACCGGACGGCGCGCCCCCGACGGCGAGCCGCTCGAGGCGGTGCTCATCACGCAGCACCTGCAGTTCTCGCTGCCGTACCGCGCGCTGTTCAGCCAGGCGCTGCGGCCCGACACCGCGACCCGCCTCATCGACGCCCTGGCCGTCCTGCTGGTCCGTCTGCACCTCGCGGGCTTCTACTGGGGCGACGTCTCGCTGTCGAACACGCTGTTCCGGCGCGACGCGGAGACGTTCGCCGCGTACCTCGTCGACGCCGAGACCGGCGACCTGCACGACCGCCTGACCCCTGGTCAGCGCGGCTACGACCTCGAGGTCGCGCGCGTGAACATCATCGGCGAGCTCATGGACCTGCAGGCCGGGGAGTTCCTCGACGAGGCCGAGGACGCGGTCGCCATCGGCGAGGCGCTGGTCGTGCGGTACGAGGAGCTGTGGCGGGCGCTGACCGAGACCGAGTCCTTCGGGTTCGGTGAGCGGTGGCGGGTCCAGGCACGCATCGACCGCCTCAACGACCTGGGCTTCGACGTCGGCGAGCTCGACATCACCACCGACCTCGACGGCACGTCCGTGCGGATCCAGCCCAAGGTCGTCGACGCCGGGCACCACTCGCGTCGTCTCATGCGGCTCACCGGCCTGGACGTCCAGGAGAACCAGGCACGTCGCCTGCTGAACGACCTGGACGAGTTCCGCGCCGCCACCGACCGGCAGGCCGACGACGAGGCGTTCGTGGCGCACGACTGGCTCACCGACGTCTTCGAGCCCGCGGTGCGCAGCGTCCCGCGCGAGCTGCGCGGCAAGCTCGAGCCCGCGCAGATCTACCACGAGCTGCTCGACCACCGCTGGTTCCTGTCGCAGCAGCAGCACCGCGACGTGCCCATGCCTGAGGTCGCCGCCGGCTACGTGCGGGACATCCTCCCGACCCGCCCCGACGAGCAGGCCGTGCTCGGCACCCGCGCGGAGGACCTGCGCGACGGCGGCGACGACGACGTCGACCTCGACCGGCTCATCGGCTGACCCGCCGGCAGGCGCACCCGCCTGACGGTGCACCCGCCTGACGGTGCACCATCACGCGCGCGGCGCCCGCAGGGGTCCCCGGCGGGCGCCCTCGCCGCCCTCAGACGGCGCGCTGGCGCGCGACCTCGTACAGCGCGATACCCGCGGCCACGCCGGCGTTGAGCGACTCGACGGCGGACGCGATCGGGATCGAGACGATCGCGTCGCACTGCTCGCGCACCAGCCGGGACAGCCCCTTGCCCTCGGAGCCGACGACCAGCACGAGCGGGTCCGCGGCGAACGGCAGCTCACCGAGCGGCACGTCGCCGCCGGCGTCGAGGCCGACGACGAACACCCCGGCGCGGCGGTAGTCCTGCAGCGCGCGGGTGAGGTTGGTCGCGCGGGCCACGGGCACGCGGGCGGCCGCACCGGCCGAGACCTTCCAGGCGGAAGCCGTCACGCCGGCGGCACGCCGCTCGGGGACCAGCACGCCGTGCGCCCCGAACGCCCCCGCGGACCGCAGCACGGCACCGAGGTTGCGAGGGTCCGTGATGCCGTCGAGCGCGACGACGAGCGGTGCCGTGCCCGACGCCTCGGCGGTGTCCAGCAGGTCGTCGGGCTCGAGGTACTCGTACGGCGGCACCTGGATCGCGACGCCCTGGTGGACGCTGCCGTCGGTCAGCCGGTCGAGCTCGGCACGGCCCACCTCGAGCAGCGGGTAGCCCGCGTCCGCGGCGGTCGAGATGATCTCGCGCGTGCGGTCGTCGGCCTCGAGGCGCGACGCCAGGTAGACGGTCGACACCGGGATCCCGGCACGCAGCGCCTCGACCACGGAGTTGCGGCCGGACACGATCTCGTGGGTCGACGAGGTGCGGCCCCCACGGGAGCCGGATGCCCCGCGCGCGGCACGTGCCGACGGGCGACCGGACGCGCCCGACGTGCCGGTGGCCTTCTCCGCCGCGACCTTGCGCTTGTGCGCGACGTGGTACGGCCGGTCCTCGGCCTTGGGCGTGGGGCCCTTGCCCTCGAGCGCACGGCGGCTGTGCCCGCCGGTGCCGACGCGGGCGCCCTTCTTGCTCCCCGGCTTGCGGGTCGCGCCTCGGCGCTGGGAGTTGCCGGCCATCAGTCCTCCGTGGTGTGGGTCGCGGGCGCGGCGAGCGTCCAGCGCGCACCCGTCGGGGAGTCCTCGACGACGACTCCCGCAGTGGTCAGCCGGTCGCGGATCGCGTCGGCGGTGGTCCAGTCGCGGGCGGCACGTGCCGCCGCGCGTGCGTCGAGCTCGGCGCGCACCAGCGCGTCCAGGGCCCGCGCGGTGCGCCCGTCACCGGCCGCCGTGCTCCACTGCGGGGAGCCGGGGTCGAGGCCGAGCACGTCGAGCATGCCGCGCAGCGCCACCATCGCGGTGCGGGCGGTGTCGTCGTCGCCCGCTGCGAGCGCGCTGTTGCCCGCGCGCAGCGTCTCGTGCACGGCCGCGAGCGCGGCGGGCACGTTGAGGTCGTCGTCCAGTGCGGCGGCGAAGGCCGCGGGCAGCTCGACGTGCGCCACCTCGTGGTCCGAGGCGGCACCGACGCGCTCCGCGGCCCGCTGCACGAACCCGGCGAGCCGGTCCCACGTCGCCTCGGCCTCGGCCAGCGTGTCATCGGTCCACTCGAGCATCGAGCGGTACTGCACCGCGGTGAGCGCGTAGCGGACGACGGCGGCCGGGGCCTTCTCCAGCACCGTGGTCACCAGCAGCCCGTTGCCGAGCGACTTGCTCATCTTGGCGCCACCCTGCGTGACCCAGCCGTTGTGCAGCCAGTACCGCGCGAACCCGTAGCCCGCGGCGCGCGACTGCGCCTGCTCGTTCTCGTGGTGCGGGAAGCGCAGGTCGAGGCCGCCGCCGTGGATGTCGAACGCCTCGCCCAGGTACCGGTGCGCCATGGCCGAGCACTCCAGGTGCCAGCCGGGTCGGCCCCGCCCGTACGGGGTGTCCCACGACGCGGTCGCGGGCTCCCCGTCCTTCGGGGCCTTCCACAGCGCGAAGTCGTGCGGGTCGCGCTTGCCGGTGCCCGCGTCCTCGGGGACGTCGGTCATGTCGTCGACGCGCTGGTTGGTCAGCGAGCCGTACTCGGCCCACGAGCGCACGTCGAAGTACACGTCGCCCGGGCCCGCGACGTAGGCGTGGCCGCGCTCGACGAGCCGGTCCATGAGGTCGAGCATCGCCGGCACGTGACCGGTCGCCCGGGGCTCGTAGTCCGGGGGCAGCACACCCAGCGCGTCGTACGCGGCCGCGAACGCCCGCTCGTTGGTCAGCGCCCAGGCCCACCACTCGCTGCCGGCGGCCGCGGCCTTGGCCAGGATCTTGTCGTCGATGTCGGTGACGTTGCGGACCAGCGTGACGCGCACGCCCTTGCGGCGCAGCCAGCGGACCAGCACGTCGAACGCCACCGCGGAGCGGACGTGGCCGATGTGCGGCGGCGCCTGCACGGTGGCACCGCACAGGTAGATGCCGACCCGACCCTCGACGAGGGGGACGAAGTCGCGCACCGCCTGGGTGCCGCTGTCGTACAGCCGCAGGTTCACCGCCCCAGGTTACCGGGGCGGGCTGCCCGCGCCCGACCGGCACCGCGGGTGGCCGCGCTCAGCCGGCGCAGATGCCCTCGCCGCGGTACGTGGGCACGGTGGCCTCGACGCGGTCGCCGCGCACCAGGTGCACCTCGGAGAAGCGCTCCATGACCTCACCGGCCTTGGCGTGGCGGAACCACACGCGGTCACCGATGCGCAGGTCGGCGCGGGCGGGGACACGCAAGGGCGTCTGCACCTCACCGGCGCCCTCGCGTCCGCCCAGCCGCAGCCCTGCCGGCTGCACGGGCCGGGGCAGGCGTCCGGGCCCCGGCGGCCCGGACGCGACGTAGCCGCCCCCGAAGACCGTGGCCCACCCGTCGCCCGGGATGCGCACCACGTCGAGCCCGATGTACGCGGCGGGCCGCGGCCTGAAGGCGCGGTACCCGTCGAACAGCGTGGGCGCGAACAGTCCCGACCCCGCGGTCACCTCCGTGACACCCGGTGCGGCCGCGCTGACCTCGAGCGAGCCCGTCCCCCCGGAGTTGACGAGGTCGATCGGATGCCCCGTCGCGGCTGTCACGGCGGCCACGACCTCGGCCCGGCGTCGGGCCAGCTCGCGCGCCGACGCTGCCTTGAGCAGCCGCACACCCGCGGTCGCGTCCGGCAGCCCGGCGATCTGCGCCTCGTAGAGCATGACGCCGCGGACGTCGAGGCACCCGCGCCGCTCGACCGCGCGGGCGAGCGCCGCCGCGTCGGCGGGCGTGCGCACCGGCGAGCGCCGCACCCCCACGTGCAGGGTGAGCGGGCCGCGTCCCAGCCGCAGGGACGCGTCCACGTCGAGGCAGACCCGCAGCCGACGGTCGTGGCGGCGGGCGGCAGCGGCCAGCAGGTCGGCCTGGACGGTGTCGTCGACCATGAACGTCACGGCGGCGGCCGCCTGCGGGTCCGCAGCGACGGCGTCCACCGCGGCGGCGTCGACGGTCGGGTACCCGAGCAGGACGTCACGCACGCCGTGACCGGCGAGCCAGCGGGCCTCCGTGGCCGCGTACGCCATGACGCCGGCGAACCCGGGCCGTGCCAGCACCTGCTCGAGCACGTGCCGCACCCGGACGGACTTGCTGGCGACGCGCACGGGCGTGCCGCCGGCCCGCCGCACCACGTCCGTCGCGTTGGCCTCGAGGGCATCGAGGTCCACCACGACGAGCGGTGCGGACAGGCCGGCGGTCGCCGCGTCGAGCCGCTCCCCCAGCGTGCGTGTCACCGGACCCGTCGCCGACGCCGCGCCGGCGGTGGTGCCGGCGCCGCGCGCCGCGGTCGGTGCGGTCATGCCAGGGCGGTCACCCCGGCCGGAGCGACCGGCGGCGCGATCGAGCGCACCTCCGCCGTCCGTTCCTGCGGGTCCTGGTCCTGGGCCTGCTCCGTCGGGGCCATGTCACCGAGCAGGGCGGACTCGTCCAGCGGCACCGCCAGCGTCGCCAGGTGCTCGGCGAACAGCCGCAGCCCCTGGTAGCCGGCCTCCGCGTCGCCGTCGACGAGCCACGCGAGCGAGAACCCGTCGATGGTCGCGATGATGGAGCGCGCGATGAGGTGCCGCGGCGCGCGCCACGTGACGCCGCCGGCCCGCTCGATCTCCTCGAGGAACTGCTCGGCCGCGGCCCAGCTGCCGATGTACTGGTCGACCCCGACCTGCTGGAGCTCGGGGTGACGCAGCGACGTCGTCGTCAGCTCGTACGTCAGCAGCTGCGGCCCGCGGGTCGCGCGGATGTTCGCCCACAGCCCCTCGAGCACGCCCATGATGAGGTCGCGCGCGGGCGCGGAGGCCGGCATCTCGGCCATGCCGCGGGCGAGGTTGCGTTCCGTGATCGTGTGCGCCATCGCGCGCAGCAGCTCGTCCTTGTCACGGAAGCAGTAGTGGACGACACCCAGGGAGACACCCGCCTCGGCGGCGACGGCGCGAACCGTCGCACCGTCGATGCCCTCCCTGCTCGCCACGTTCAGTGCGGCCTCGATGAGCTGCTCACGACGCTCGGCGACCGGCAGACGGCTCATTGCATCCTCCTCGTGGACGTCGGACGAGCACACCCCCCCGGCAGCCGTCGACGCCTCTCGAGGTTCATCTCATCGGTAGTCGTGACGATAGTCAAGGATTTCCCGCACTTGACTTGGACGGACGCCCAGCGGATTCTGCTGAGATGGGAGCACGTGGGCCCGGGGGGGCCGGTGGCCCGACGTGGCGCAACTGGGCGCGGACGCAGTCCGCGACCCCCCTGAGGGTGGCACGACCTCGCGACCTGGAGGCGCTCGTCCAGGAGGTGACCACCGCGACGGCCGCCGGGCGGCGGCTGCGCGCGGTGGGGTCGGGTCACTCGTTCACCGGAGCGGCCGTGACCGACGGCGTGCAGCTCCACCTCGACGCGCTGACCGGCGTCGAACGGGTCGCTCCCCGCCCGGACGGGAACGCCCACGTCACCGTGGGAGCAGGTACGCGCCTCGCCGACCTCAACGCGGCCCTCGCGGCGCGCGGCCTGGCGATGCGCAACCTGGGCGACATCGACCGGCAGACCGTGGCCGGGGCGATCAGCACCGGCACGCACGGCACCGGCGCACGCCTCGGCGGGCTCGCCACCCAGGTCGTCGGCTGCCGCGTGGTCACCGCGGCCGGCGACGTGGTCGAGGTGTCCCCCGGGCACGACCCGGAGCTCTTCGAGCTGGCCCGGCTGGGCCTGGGCACCGCGGGTGTGCTCGCCGCGGTGACGCTCGAGGTGGTGCCCGCCTTCCGCCTGCGTGCCCGCGAGGCGCCGATGCCGCTGGCGGAGCTGCTCACCCGCATGGACGAGCTGGCCGACGCCAACGACCACTTCGAGCTCTTCTGGTTCCCGCACACCGACCGCGCGCTCGCCAAGTGCAACAACCGCGTGGCCGACGACGAGGCGGACCAGCCGCTGCCACTGCTGCGCCACCTCGTCGACGACGAGGTGCTGTCCAACGGCGTCTTCGCGGTGACGAACCGGCTCGCCGCGGCGTACCCGCGGGCCGTCCCGCCGCTCAACGCCGTGGCCGGCCGTGCGCTGGCCGGACGCACGTACACCGCAGGCTCGGCCGACGTCTTCGTCGCGCGTCGCCGCGTCCGGTTCCGCGAGATGGAGTACGCCGTGCCGCGCGAGCACGTCCCCGACGTGCTCCGCGCGGTGGACCGCTGGCTGCGGACCACGCGCGAGCCGGTGCCCTTCCCTCTCGAGGTGCGCTTCGCCGCCCCCGACGACCTGTGGCTGTCCACCGCGCACGGTCGCGCGACCGGGTACGTCGCCGTGCACCAGTACCACCGCATGCCGCACCGCCGGTACTTCGACGCCGTCGAGCGGATCATGGCCGAGGTCGACGGCCGACCCCACTGGGGCAAGCTGCACGGCCTGGACCACGTCCGGCTCGCCGCGCTCTACCCCCGGCTGGCCGACGCCAACCGCGTCCGGGCCCGGGTCGACCCCACCGGCACGTTCCGCAACGACTACGTCGACCGCGTCCTGGGCCCGTTGCCCTGATGCACCCGGCGCCGCGGCACACCAGGGGTCACGTCCGGACGTTTCAGGCGAACGGGCGACTCGCCGGGTCTGGTCAGACGCGCCGTCGCCCGTAAGGCTGAGCGGGTGGCGGACCAAGGACGGGCGGTCGTGGCGAGCGCGCTGGGCGGGCCCGAGGTGCTGCGGGTCGTCGAGGTGGACCTCCCCCCGCCCGGGCCGGGCGAGGTGCGCGTGCGCGTGCACGCCGCCGGCGTGAACCCGTGGGACTGGAAGTCGTACGCACCGGGGTCGGGCGGCCGGCCGCCCGTGCGCCTGGGGCTCGAGGTCGCCGGCGTCGTGGAGGCCGTCGGCCCGGGCGTGCGGTGGTACTCCCCTGGCGACGAGGTCGTCGCCTCGCCCGTCACGGGCGGTTACGCGGACGTGGTCACCGCACCGCAGGACGTCCTGGTGCGCCGGCCGGACGGGCTGGACACGGTCCGCGCGGCGGCCCTGCTCGCCGCCGGCGTGACGGCCGTGCACGCCGTGGAGGCCACCGCGGTGGACGCCGGCGACGTGGTGCTGGTGCACGGGGCGTCCGGCGGCGTCGGGCGCATGGCGGTGCAGCTCGCGGTGCTGCGCGGCGCCCGCGTGCTCGCCACGGCGTCACCGAGGTGGCACGACTGCCTGCGGCGGCTCGGCGCGGAGCCCGTCGCCTACGGGCCGGGGCTGACCGACCGGGTCCGCGACCTCGTCGCGGGCAACGGCCCGGTCACCGTCGCGATCGACACGGTCGGCACGACCGAGGCGCTCGACACGTCCGTCGAGCTCGTCGCCGACCGCTCCCGCGTCGCGACGATCGTGGCGCTGGACCGGGCCGTGCGGCTCGGGGTACGGGGCCTGGGGTACGGGCCCGGCGCCGACCCGGGCACGGCGGTCCGGCAGGCGGCGCGCGCACAGCTCGCCGCCCTGGCCGCGGACGGGACCCTCGACGTGCAGATCACCGGCACGTACCCGCTCGAGGAGGCGGAGGCCGCGCACCGGCGCAGCCGCGAGGGTCACGCCGGGGGGAAGCTGGTCCTGCTCACCCGGTGACGCGCGACTGCGCGCCCGTCACGGGCGGCCACAGGTCGGGCGGGGGCGTGCGGGGCGCCGCGGGGCGGGCGGTGTCGTCGATCTGCTGCAGGCCCGCGAACGTGGCCTCCAGCGTGTCGAGCGACACGCGGTTGCGCTGCCGGACGGGCAGCGTGCGGGGCCGTCGGGGCAGGCCGACCGGGCCCGCCGCCGGGGGCGCGCCGAGCGCGGGAGCGCGCTCACTGTCTGTCGGTGGGACTGTCACGTGGAGGGACGGTACCGGCGATTCGTCCGCTTGGCGACGGACGTCCGGCCCGACGGGCGCCACCGGCGAGGTCACCCGGACGAGTTCACCCGCGCGGGTGGTGGCGTTCCCACATCGTGAGCGGGTCGCCCACGCCCGCGGGCCTCTCAGCCGGCGTCGCTCGTGACGAGAGCGGTGGCGATCGCCGCGACGCCCTCCCCGCGTCCCGTCAGCCCGAGCCCGTCCGTGGTGGTCGCCGCCACCGTGACCGTCGCCCCGCAGGCCATCGACAGCACGGCCTGCGCCTCGATGCGGCGCGGGCCGAGCTTGGGCCGGTTGCCGACCACCTGCACGGCGACGTTGCCGATGGTGAAGCCGGCGGCCCGCACGCGGCGCGCCGCCTCGGCGAGCAGCGCCGCACCCGACGCCCCGGCCCAGCGCGGGTCCGCGGTGCCGAACTGCTGCCCGAGGTCGCCGAGGCCCGCGGCGGACAGCAGCGCGTCGGCCGCCGCGTGGGCGGCGACGTCCGCGTCGGAGTGGCCGGCGAGCGGCCGCTCCCCCGGCCACTCCAGGCCGGCCAGGTGCAGCACCGCGTCGGGCGCGGGGTCGGGGTCGTAGGCGTGCACGTCGATGCCGATGCCGGTGCGCAGGTTCACGCCGGAGCTCCCGTCGTCAGGGCCTGCGCGACCATCAGGTCGCGGGCCGTCGTCACCTTGGCGGCACGCTCGTCACCGGGCACCACCCACACCCGCACGCCGGTGGCCTCCACCAGCCCCGCGTCGTCGGACGCCGCTGTCGTCTCGTCCGCGCCGCGGCCGGACCCGACGGCGTGCGCCCGCTCCAGGACGTCCCGGGCGAAGCCCTGCGGCGTCTGCACCGCGACGAGGTCACCGCGCGGCACGGTCTCGAGCACGGGCCGGCCGGTCCCGTCGCCGGCCCCGACCCGCTTGATCGTGTCGACCACGGGCAGGCCGGGCACCACGGCCGCGTGACCGGAGCGCACCGCCTCCACGACCCGCGCGACGAGGGCGGGCGGGGCGAACGGCCGTGCCGCGTCGTGCACCAGCACCACGTCCACGTCGTCCGTCAGCTCCGCGAGCCCCGCCGCGACCGACTCCTGCCGCGTACGCCCGCCGCCGACCACGTCGAGCCGGACGTCGGCGGCGGCCTCGTCGACCACCTCGCCCACGAGTGCGGCGACGGTGTCGAGGTGGGCGGCGGGCGCGGTGACGACCAGCTGGGTCACCGACGCGCCGTCGGCGGTGCGGGCGGCCAGCAGCGCGCGCGCGGCGTGCACCACGAGCGGCACCCCGGCCACGGGGACCACGGCCTTGGGCAGCGCGTGACCCAGGCGCGAGCCGCTGCCCGCGGCGGTCAGGACGGCGGCGATGGTCATGGGGGCATCGTGCCTCGCCGGTGCTGCCCCGGCACAACCCGACACAGCAGACGGCCCGGGTGCAGGACACCCGGGCCGTCGTGCGGGCCGTTCAGGAGGCGAGGACCTCGTCGAGGATGGCCTCGGCCTTGTCCTCCTCGGTCTTCTCGGCCAGGGCGAGCTCCGAGACGAGGATCTGACGGGCCTTGGCGAGCATGCGCTTCTCGCCGGCGGACAGGCCGCGGTCGGCGTCCCGGCGCGACAGGTCGCGCACGACCTCCGCCACCTTGATGACGTCACCCGACTGCAGCTTCTCGAGGTTGGCCTTGTAGCGCCGCGACCAGTTGGTCGGCTCCTCGGTGTACGGGGCGCGCAGCACCTCGAACACCCGGTCGAGCCCTTCCTGGCCGACGACGTCGCGGACACCCACGAGATCGACGTTCTCCGCCGGAACCTCGATCGTCAGGTCGCCGTGAGCGACCTTCAGCTTGAGGTAGATCTTCTCCTCGCCACGGATGGTCCGGCTCTTGATCTCTTCGATCTTGGCTGCACCGTGGTGCGGGTAGACGACGGTCTCCCCAACAGTGAAAGTCATCTGTCGGTGTCCCCTTTCGCAGACGTGTATGGTATCACGTCCCACTCCTGCGCATTCCGGTGGTCCGGCGACGTCCGCGCTGGTCAGCGTGCCGGGCGACCACCGGTCACGCCGCTGGTCAGCGGCGCCCACCGGCGCCGGGACGGGTGCCGGACGCCGCACCACGACCCCGGGCACAAGGACGCGCACCACGCGGCGGTGCGACCCGCGCACCACCCGCGCGGACCCGTGGGCGCGTGGCGGCGTCCACGCCGCGGCCCGCCGTGCGCGCAGCCGGCACCCCGCCGCGCACCTCCCCCCGCGGCTCGCGGCGCCCGCCGACGGTAGGCTGACCTGCGGCTCGTCCAGCGTGCGACCGGCGCCCCGGCGCCGGCACGTGGCCCGGCCCGCCCCACCCGCACCCGCCGCCTCCGCGCGCGAGACCCGAGCAGGAGCCCTCGTGACCCGCCTCCGCCCCCGCACCGCCCGGACCGCCGCCGCCGGCCTGGTGGCCGCCGCAGCGCTCGTCCTGACCGGCTGCTCCGCGACCAACCCGATCACCACCATCGGGGAGTACGAGGCGTCCGACGGCGCCGGCACCACGCTGGACGACGTGCGCGTGCTCAACATGCTGGTCGTCGCGGCCGAGCTGGACGGCCCCGGGGTCCTCACCGGAGCGGTCGCCAACGACTCGGGCGACGCCCAGGAGGTCACCCTGCAGGTGGGCGACGAGGAGCCGACGAGCCTGGACGTGCCCGCGGGCGGCACCGTGCTGATCGGCGCGGCGGACGCGCCCGCGCGCTACAGCGCGGTGGACGTGCCCGTGGCCGCGGTCGCGGCGCGCCCCGGCGGGCTGGTCCCCCTGAGCATCACGACCACCACCGGCGGCACGGTCGAGCTGATGGTCCCCGTGCTCGACGGCGCGCTGCCCGAGTACGCGGCGCTGCTGCCGGGCGCGACGCCCAGCCCGGCGTCGACGCAGGACGCCTCGGAGCCGCAGCCCGAGGAGATCGTCGAGGAGAACCAGGGCTGAGCACGACGCACCACGAGGGGCCGACCACCGCGAGGTGGCCGGCCCCTCGTGCGTCCCGGGGCGTGCGTCGCTGCACGGCCGCCCCCTCCGCGACCGCCGCACCGACCAGCGCGCCGGTCAGCCGAAGCGGCCCGAGATGTAGTCCTCGGTCGCCTGCTCGCGCGGCGAGGAGAACATCGTCGCGGTGTCGTCCATCTCGATCAGCCGGCCGGGCTTGCCCGTCCCGGCGATGTTGAAGAACGCCGTGCGGTCGGACACCCGCGCGGCCTGCTGCATGTTGTGCGTGACGATCACGATCGTGTACTCGGACTTCAGCTCGGCGATCAGGTCCTCGATGGCGAGGGTCGAGATCGGGTCGAGCGCCGAGCACGGCTCGTCCATGAGCAGCACCTGCGGACGCACGGCGATCGCCCGCGCGATGCACAGGCGCTGCTGCTGACCGCCGGACAGGCTCGAGCCGGGGCGCGCCAGGCGGTCCTTCACCTCGTTCCACAGGTTGGCGCCACGCAGCGAGCTCTCCACCAGGTCCTGCTGGTCGCCCTTGGACATGCGGCGGTTGTTGAGGCGCACGCCGGCCAGCACGTTGTCGGCGATGGACATCGTCGGGAACGGGTTGGGCCGCTGGAACACCATGCCGACGAGCCGGCGCACGGTCACCGGGTCGACGTCGGGGGCGTACAGGTCCTGGCCGTCCATGAGCGCCTTGCCCTGCACGCGCGCACCGGGGATGACCTCGTGCATGCGGTTGAGGGTGCGCAGGAACGTCGACTTGCCGCAGCCGGACGGGCCGATGAGGGCCGTGGCCTGCCGGGCCTCGATGGTCATGTTGACGCCGGCGACGGCGAGGAAGTCGCCGTAGAACACGTCGAGGTCCGAGACGTCGATCCGCTTGGACATGGGGATCCTTCCTGGGAGGTCGGTGCGGGCCCGCTGTCAGCGGGCGCCCTTCGGGGCGAACCAGCGGCTGACGAGCCGGGCCACGAGGTTGAGGAGCATGACGACGAGGATGAGGGTGAGCGCGGCGGCCCACGCCCGGTCGATGCCGGTGCCGCCCTGCTCGTACTGCCGGTAGGCGAACACGGGCAGCGTCGCCATGCGCCCCTCGAACAGGTCGGTGTTGACCTGGGTGATCAGGCCCACCGTGAGGAGCAGCGGGGCGGTCTCCCCGATGACGCGGGCGACGGCCAGCATCACGCCGGTGACGATGCCGGCGGCGGCGGTGCGCAGCACGACCTTGACGATCGTCAGCCACTTGGGCACGCCCAGCGCGTACGACGCCTCGCGCAGCTCGTGCGGCACCAGGCGCAGCATCTCCTCGACGGAGCGGATGACGACGGGCGTCATGAGCAGCGCCAGCGCGACGGCACCCATGACCCCCGAGCGGTACGCCGGGCCCATGACCAGCGTGAACAGCGCGAACGCGAACAGGCCCGCGACGATCGACGGGATGCCGGTCATGACGTCGACGAGGAACGTGATGCCGCGCGCGAGCGGCCCGCGCCCGTACTCCACCAGGTAGATGGCGGTGAGCAGGCCGATCGGCACCGAGATGGCGGCCGCCGCGGCGGTCACCAGCAGCGTCCCGATGAGCGCGTGGCGGATGCCGCCGGACGTCATCTCCCCGAAGACGCCGACCATGTCGGTGGTGAGGAACTCCCAGCCGAACGCGTCCGACCCGCGCGTCACGACCAGCAGCACCAGCGAGACCAGCGGGACGAGCGCCAGCAGGAAGGCGCCGGTCACCAGCGTGGTGGCCAGGCGGTCGGCGGCACGGCGGGGCCCCTCGACGACGCGGGAGGTGATGCTCGAGACGAGGACGAACAGCACGGCCCCCAGGACGACGACGCCCGGCGTGGACGCCGAGCCCGTCGCGAGCAGCACGACGAGGGACACGGCCAGCGAGCCGCCGGCGAACGCCCACGTGCTCCACCGCGGCAGCCGCCGGTGCGCGTCCCCCGTGAGCAGGCCCGCGGAGGCGGCGGGCGCGTCGACGGTCATCAGTTGGCTCCCGAGAACTCGGCGCGCCGCGCGATGATCCAGCGCGCGACGAAGTTGACGACGAAGGTGATGACGAACAGCGCCAGGCCCGTGGCGACCAGCACGCTGACGCTCAGCCCGCTGGCCTCCGGGAACTTCGAGGCGATGTTCGCGGCGATGGTCTGCTGCTGGCCCGGCTTGAGCAGGAAGAACGAGAACAGGAACCCGGGCGAGATGACCATGAGCACGGCCATCGTCTCGCCCAGCGCGCGACCCAGGCCGAGCATCGAGGCGCTGATGACGCCGGAGCGCCCGAACGGCAGCACCGCCTGGCGCACCATCTCCCAGCGGGTCGCGCCCAGCGCGAGCGACGCCTCCTCGTGCAGGCGCGGGGTCTGCAGGAACACCTCGCGCGACACCGCCGTGATGATCGGCAGGATCATCACGGCCAGCACCACGGAGGCCGACATGATGTTCTTGGCGGGCGCCTGGTAGTCCGCGAAGAAGGGGATGAAGCCGAGGTTCGTCGACACCCAGGCGAACACGGGGTCGAGCCGGCCGATCAGCCAGAGCGCACCCCACAGGCCGTAGACGACCGACGGGATCGCGGCGAGCAGGTCGATGAGGTAGCCCAGGCCCTGGGCCAGTCGGCGCGGCGCGTAGTGCGAGATGAACAGCGCGATGCCCACGGACACCGGCACGGCCATCACCAGCGCCAGCAGCGACGCGAGCAGCGTGCCGAAGACGAGCGGCCCGACGTACTCCAGGACGGAGCCGCCGGAGAACCAGGAGATCGCGTCGAGCTCCTCGCGGGACGCGGTCAGCGCCGGCCACGCCCGGGCGACCAGGAAGACCGCGACGGCCGCCAGCGTCACGAGGATGAGGATGCCCGCGCCGGTGGACAGGCCGGCGAAGACGCGGCCGGCGAGACGTCCGGTGGACGCCGCGCGCACGGCCTCGGCCGCGTCGGTGCGCGCCTGCGGTGCCGCGTCGCGCGGGGGTGGGGTGGTGGTCACAGCCACGGCTGCTCCATCGGTCGGGGAGGGTGGGAGCACCGCGGGGCGACGTCCCGGAGCGGGCCTGGTGCCCGGTCCGGGACGGCGTCGTCGCAGTGCCCGGGAGGTGCGGGTGGTGCGGGTGGTGCTGGTCGTGCGGCGGTGCGGGTCGGACGTCAGGGGCCGGTGATCGAGTCGATGGCCGCCTGGACCTCGGTGCGCAGCCCGTCCGAGATCGGCGCGGACCCGGCGACGGTCGGGTCGGCCGCCCGCTCCTGGCCCTCGGTGCTGGCGACGTACGTCAGGTACGCCTTGACCTTGGCGGCGTCCGCCTCGTCGGCGTACGTGGAGCACGCGATGGCGTACGAGACCAGGACGAGCGGGTAGGCGCCCGCCTCGGTGGTCGTGCGGTCCAGCTCGACGACCAGGCGCTTGTCCGTCGCGTCCTCGGCGCGCGGCGACGCGTCGACGACCTTCGCGGCGGCCTCGGCCGAGACCGGCACGTACGCGTCGCCGACCTTCAGCGCGACGGTGCCCAGGTCACCGGCGCGCGAGGCGTCGGCGTAGCCGATGGCCCCCTTCGCGCCGGAGACGGTGTCGATGACGCCCTGCGTGCCCTGGCCCGACTGCCCGCCGGACAGCGGCCAGTCGCCCGAGGCCTCGTGGGGCCAGGCGCCGCCCGACGCCGCCTCGAGGTACTCGGTGAAGTTCTCGGTGGTGCCGGACTCGTCCGAGCGGTTGACCGGGATGATCGCGGTCGACGGCAGCGTGACACCGGGGTTCTCCGCCGCGATCGCCGGGTCGTCCCACGTCGTGATCTTGCGGTCGAAGATCTTCGCGAGCGTCGCCGCCGACAGCTGCAGGTGCTCGGTGTCGAGGTCGGGCAGGTTGTACACGACCGCGATGGGGCTGATGTAGAGCGGCAGCTCCAGGGCCTCGCCGCCCTCGCAGCGCTCGGACGCCGCCGCGAGCTCGTCGTCCTTCAGGGCGGCGTCGGAACCCGCGAGCTGGACGGCCCCGGCCAGGAACTGCTCGCGCCCGCCGCCCGACCCGACGGCGTCGTAGCTGACGGCCACGTCGGGGTACGTGTCGTTGAACCCGGCGATCCAGCCGGCGACCGCCTTCTCCTGCGAGGAGGCGCCCGCGGCGGCCAGCGGGCCGCTGAGCCCGTCGCCGCCCTCCGCGGAGGACCCGGAGCTGCACGCGGCGAGCGTCAGCGCGAGCGCCGTCCCCGCGAGGATCGACGCACCGCTACGGCTGTGGGGAGTGAGCTTCACTGTGTCCCGTCCTGTCGGTCCGCGCGCACCGGTCGGTGCGCGGCCGACGCCGACGGTAGGGACCGCAGGTGACCGCACCGGCGGCTCCGGGTGAACCCCGGGTGAACGCTCGTCGACCAGACGCGGCGGCGGTGGGCCGCGGCGTGGCCCGCGTCACTCCACGGAGCCGTCCGACAGCTTGTAGCCGAGCCCGCGCACGGTCGTCAGGAGCGTGGGGTTCGACGGGTCGGCCTCGATCTTCGCGCGGATGCGCTTGACGTGGACGTCGAGCGTCTTGGTGTCCCCGACGTAGTCGGAGCCCCACACCCGGTCGATGAGCTGCCCGCGGGTCAGCACCCGGCCCGCGTTGCGCAGCAGCATCTCCAGCAGCTCGAACTCCTTGAGCGGGAACGGGACGAGCTCGCCGTCGACGTGCACCGTGTGCCGGTCGACGTCCATGCGGACCGTGCCGACCTCCAGCACGCCGTCGTCGTCCGCGTCGCCGGTCGCACGGGCCACCGGCTCCCGGCGGCGCAGCACCGCCCGGATCCGCGCCAGCAGCTCACGCGACGAGTACGGCTTGGTGACGTAGTCGTCGGCGCCGAGCTCCAGGCCGACGACCTTGTCGATCTCGTCGTCCTTCGCGGTGAGCATGATGACCGGCACGTCGGACTCCAGACGCAGCCGCCGGCAGACCTCCGTCCCGGGCAGGCCCGGGAGCATGAGGTCGAGCAGGACGAGGTCCGCGCCGTGCTCCGCGAACCGTTCGAGCGCCTCGGGGCCCGTCGCCGCGGTGACGACGTCGTAGCCCTCCCGGCCCAGCTGGTAGGACAGCGGGTCGCGGTAGGACTCCTCGTCCTCCACGAGCAGGATGCGGGTCACGGGGTGCTCCTCGGGGCGTCGGGGGTGGTGGAGGGCCGGGGCAGGCCGCGGGCGTCGGCGACGGGCAGGCGCAGCGTGAACGTCGAGCCGCGACCGGGCTGCGACCACACCGACACGTCACCGCCGTGGTCCGCGGCCACGTGCTTGACGATCGACAGTCCCAGCCCGGTGCCGCCGGTGTCGCGCGAGCGCGCGGGGTCCACCCGGTAGAACCGCTCGAACACCCGGTCCTGGTCCGCGGCGGCGATGCCGATGCCCTCGTCGACCACCGCGATCTCGACCAGGTCACCGTCGCGGCGGACGCCGACACTGACCCGGGCGCCCGCGGGCGAGTACGTGACGGCGTTGTCCAGCAGGTTGCGCACGGCAGTCACCAGGAGGTTGCGGTCGCCGTAGACGGTCACGTCCCGGTCCCCGCCGGCCACGACCCGCACACGCTTGGCGTCGGCCACCGTGCGCGTGCGGTCGACCGCCTCGGCCACGACGTCGTCGACCGCGACCGTGGTGACGTCCTCCAGCGCGCCGGCCACCTGCAGCCGCGACAGCTCGATGATCTCGTGCACCAGCGCCGACAGCCGTGCCGCCTCGGTCTGCATCCGGCTGCTGAAGCGGCGGACCGCCTCGGGGTCGTCGGCGGCGTCGTGCACCGTCTCGGCCAGCAGCGACAGCGCACCGACGGGCGTCTTGAGCTCGTGCGACACGTTGACGACGAAGTCCCGGCGGATCGCCTCGAGCCGGCGCGCCTGGGTGAGGTCCTCCGCGAGCAGCAGCACGTGCTCGGGGGTCACCTGCGCGACGCGCACCTGCAGCAGCAGCCGCGCCGGGCCGACGGGCCCGCGCGGCACCTCGAGCTCCTCGTCGCGGATGACGCCGTCGCGGCGCACCGCGCCCACCATGTCCCGCATGGCCGCGTGCACCAGGTGACCCTCGCGCACCAGGCCCAGCGCGTGCGCCGGCGGGCTGGCCCGCACCACGCGGTCCTCCGCGTCGAGGACGACCGCCGCCGACCGCAGCACCGCCAGGGTCCGCACCAGCCCGTCCTCGAGCTCGGGCCGGGGCTGCGGCGGCACCGTGCGCTGCTCGCGCTCGCTCCACCGGAACGCCGCGACGGCCACCGCCCCCACGAGCACGCCGACGACGCCGACGACCAGCGGGCCGCCTTCCACGATCCAGTCCACGACCGCCACACTAGGCCGGGTCGAGGCGCCCGCGACTCCGCCGTCGCACCCGGACGCCGAAACGCCGCCGCGCGTTCACCTGGCGGGTGTCGGTCGTTCACCGGCGCGTGCGAACGTGTGGGCCGCCACACCGCCCGAGAAGAGGGAGCACATGCGGGACATCTTCGAGGCCGAGCTCACCCAGCTCGGTCAGGACCTGGTCACCATGAGCGGACGGGTCGAGCAGGCCATCAGCAACGCGGGCGTCGCGCTGCTCACCGCCGACCTCCGGCTCGCCGAGTCCGTGATCGCGGACGACCTCGCGATCGACGCGCTGGAGCGCGACCTCGACGAGCGGTGCGTCCGGCTGCTCGCGCAGCAGCAGCCCGTGGCCACGGACCTGCGCGTCGTCGTCTCGGCCCTGCGGATGAGCGCGTCGCTGGAGCGCATGGGCGACCTGGCCCGTCACGTCGCCCAGGTGGCGCGAGCCCGCTACCCGGTCGTCGCCGTGCCGTCGGACCTCGTGGAGACGTTCACGCAGATGCAGGACGCCGCCGTGCGCGTCGCGCAGCGCGTCACCACGCTGCTGGGCACCCGGGACATGGCGCTGGCGGAGTCCATCCAGCAGGACGACGACCTGCTCGACGAGCTGCACGCCGGAACGTTCACGGCCATGCTGTCCGGCCCGTGGAGCCGCTCGGCACAGGAGACCGTGGACGTCACGCTGCTCGGGCGGTACTACGAGCGGTTCGGCGACCACGGCGTGTCCGTGGCGCGGCGCATGGTCTACCTCGTCACCGGTGACGTGGCGGACGCGCTGGACCCGGCCGCGGTGCGCGGCGCCTGACCGCACCCACGAGCGCGGGACCTGTTCCCGCACGCACGAGGCGCCCGTCCCGGGGAGGGGGCGGGCGCCTCTCGTGCGTGCCGGCGGGGTCAGCGACCCTGGTTGGCGACCGCGGCGATGGCGGCCTTGGCGGCCTCGGGGTCGAGGTACGTGCCGCCCTTCGTGACGGGCTTGAGGGTCTCCTCGTCCAGCTCGTACAGCAGCGGGATGCCCGTGGGGATGTTGATGCCGGCGATGGTCTGCTCGTCGATGTCGTCGAGGTACTTCACGATCGAGCGGATCGAGTTGCCGTGCGCGGCGACGAGGACGGTCTTGCCGGCCTTGAGGTCGGGCACGATCTCCGCGTCCCAGTACGGCAGCGCGCGGTCGAGGACCTGCGCGAGGGCCTCCGTGCGCGGGATCGGCTCGCCCGCGTAGCGCGGGTCCGCGTCCTGCGAGTACTCGGAGCCCAGCTCGATCTCCGGCGGCGGGACGTCGTACGAACGACGCCAGAGCATGAACTGCTCCTCGCCGTACTGCTCGAGCGTCTCCTTCTTGTTCTTGCCCTGCAGCGCGCCGTAGTGGCGCTCGTTGAGGCGCCACGAGCGCTTGACGGGGATCCAGTGACGGTCGGCGACGTCGAGCGCGTAGTTCGCGGTGGTGATCGCGCGGCGCAGCAGCGACGTGTGCACGACGTCCGGGAGCACGCCCGCGTCGGTCAGCAGGGTGCCGCCGCGCTTGGCCTCCTCGACGCCCTTCTCCGACAGGGGCACGTCCACCCAACCGGTGAACAGGTTCTTGGCGTTCCACTCGCTCTCGCCGTGGCGGAGCAGCACGAGGGTGTAGGTCATGCCTCCCATCCTGCCGCAGGCCGCCGGGACCCGCAGGGACGTCCGTCCCTGCGGGCGGCGGGTCAGCGCGTCGGCTCGGCCGCGACCGCGTAGACCTTGAGCACCTGGTCGGCCGCCGTGGACCACGCGTACCGCTCGGCCACCTGGCGCGCGCCGGCGGACCAGCGGGCGCGCCGCGCGTCGTCCGCGAGCGCGTCGGCGATCGCGTCCGCCCAGACCAGCGGGTCGTGACCGGGCACGAGGCGCCCGGACACGTCGTCGTCGACGACCGTGCGCAGGCCGCCGACGTCGGCCGCGAGGACCGGCGTCCCGCAGGCCTGCGCCTCGACGGCGACCAGCCCGAAGGACTCGGAGCGCGACGGCATCGCCACGAGGTCGGCCGCGTGGTACCAGGCGGCGAGCTCGTCGCGCGGGGCGGGCGGACGGACCACGACGTCGTCCTCGACGCCGAGGGTGACGGCGAGCGCTCGCAGCTCGCGCACCGCGGTGGGGCGCCCCGACGGCCCGCCGAGCACCACGAGCAGCGGCACCGGCCGGCCGCTCGCGCGCAGCTCCCCGACCGCGCGCACCAGCACGTCGGGCGCCTTGAGCGGCTGCACGCGGCCGGCGAAGAGCACGACCGGGCGGTCGGTCGGCAGGCCGAGGTGACGCCGGGCGGCGTCCCGCGCACCGGGCGCACCGGGGCGGAACCGGTCGAGGTCGACGCCGGGCTCCACGACGTGCACCCGCGCGGGGTCCGCGTCGTACAGCTCGACGAGCTCGCGCGCCTCCACCGGGGTGGACGCGATGAGGGCGTCGGCGTCGGCGACGACCTGCTCCTCGCCGACCACCCGGACGCTCGGCTCCGGGACGTCACCCGGCCCCAGGCTGAGGTTCTTCACCTTGGCGAGCGTGTGCGCGGTGTGGACCAGCGGCACCTCCCACCGCTGCGCCGCGATCGCGCCGACCTGGCCGGAGAGCCAGTAGTGCGAGTGCACGACGTCGTACCAGCCGGGCCGGCGCGCGGCCTCGGAGCGCAGCACGCCGGCGGCCATGCCGCACAGGACGCCGGGCAGGTCGTTCTTGTCGAGCGCCTCGAACGGTCCGGCGGGCACGTGGTGCACCAGCACGGGCGGGGTGACACCGGCGGGCACGACGTCGGCGAGCAGGACGTCGCGCGACGCCTCCGGGGACAGCGGGCGCCCGTCCGCGTCGACGCCGTCGAGCACGACCGTCTCGGGGACGTCGGACCGGGTGGCGCGGGTGAAGACCTCGACGCGCGCGCCCCGGGCCGCGAGCGCGTGCGCCAGCTCCAGGACGTACACGTTCATGCCGCCGGCGTCGCCCGTGCCGGGCTGGTCGAGCGGCGACGTGTGCACCGAGAGCATGGCGACGCGGGGCGCTCTCTCGGGGGTCACGGCCCCATTGTGACCCGCGGGCCGCTGCGGCGTCCTGCGGGTCCTCGGGCGCGCCGCGACACGGCCGGTGCGGCGCGCTCAGCCGCGGGCGACGGGGACGCGACCGCGGGCGCGCTCGGTGTCGAGCATGGTGCGCAGCGACACCCCGAGGCCGTACGTCACGAAGTCGCCGTGCGGCGTCAGGCGGACCATCACCGTCCCGGCCGCGGCCGCCTTCTCGGCGTCCTGGCCCATCAGCAGGCGCCGGCGCACGGCCGCGGGAGCCCGGTCGACGGGCAGCACCTGCGCGGTGGCCCGGCAGGTGATCGTCGCGGGCGGGATCGGCGCGACGAGCGCCAGCACGCCACCGCGGCGGACGGGCACCGTGAGCGACACCTCCGGCTGGTGGCGCAGGTGGTCGACCTTCCAGTCGGTCCCGTGCGCCGCGAACCACACGTGGTCCCCGTCGACCGCGGGGCTGACCCCGACGCTGCGGCCCTCGCCGCGGCGGTTCACCATGCCGACGACGACGAACGCCTGGCGGGCCAGCGTCGCCCACACCCGCTGCGAGGTCAGCCGCGGACCACCGGCGGGGGCGGTCACGCGAGCGCTCCGGCGGCTGCGGTGGGGACGACCTCGGGACGGGACATGCGGGCTCCTTCGTCGCACGTGGCCGGTGCGGCCACCGGGCGCGACGCTACCCCGCGGGCGACGGTCCGCCGGCCCGGCGTCAGCGCACCACCACCGGCACGACGCAGGCCGGCGACGGCAGGTCGACCCGCGCCACCTGCGCACCGTGCGCGTCGTGCACGACGAGTGCGTGCGCGTCCTGCAGCGCCACGACGGTCCACCCGTGCACCACGGCCAGGTGGCGGGGCGTCGGGCCGCTCAGCGGGTGCGTGACCGGCGCGCCGAGGGTGCCGCCGGGGCGGACGTCGAACGTGCTCACCGCGTCCGGGCCCCGCAGGCCGAGGGCGCGCACGCCCAGCAGCAGCCGGTCGCCGTCGAGCAGCACGTGCGACGGCGAGCGGCGCACGCCGTCGGCCGCCTCGGTCTCGGGCACCGCCGGGACACGCTGCAGCCCGGTCCCGGTCGCCGACCCCGCGTGCCAGTCCAGCACGTGCACGGACGCGTCGAGCTCGCCCACGACGTGGAGCCGGCCGCCGTCGGCCGAGAAGGCGACGTGCCGCGGTCCCGTGCCCGGCGGCAGGGCGGCCGCGACGCCGTCCGGGGTGAGACGACCGTCCGCGGCGCGGGCGTACCGGCGCAGCTCGTCGGTGCCGAGGTCGGCGACCAGGACGTGCCGGCGGTCGGGCGTCAGCGCGACGAAGTGGGCGTGCGGACCCTCCTGGCGGTCGGGGTCCGGGCCGGCGCCCGCGTGGTCGAACGTCTGCGCGGGCCGGCCGGACGCGACCACGTCGGGGGCGAAGCCGCCGTCGGGCGTCAGCGGCACCACGCCCAGCACGCCGTCGACGTAGTTCGCGACGTACAGCTCGTCGTCGACGACGAGCAGGTGGCAGGGCGCGACGCCGCCGGACGCGACCGTGGCGCGCGGGGTCAGGCCGCCGTCGGCGTCGATCTCGAAGGCCGTCACCGACCCGGGGTCGCTCTCCCCCACGGCGTACAGCCACCGCCCACCGGGGTGCGTCGCGACGAACGTCGGTGCAGGCGTCTCGACGACGAGCCGGGGCACACCCAGCCCGCCGGTCGTGGCGTCGAGGTCGACCCGCCACACGCCCTCGCCGAGCCCGGCCTGCGTGCCGATGCCGGCGTCCGGGAAGGTGCCGATCCACAGGGGTGTCGTCGCGCTCACGCCGCGACCTTACGCAGCGGGGCGCGGGCGGGGCAGGGGAACGCCGCCCCACGTCGACCCGTCGCCCACGTCCGGCCGCCCACCGCCGACGTCAGCCACCTGCCCCTCGTCCCACCCACCGGGACGTCGGGCGCGCGACTCAGCGCTCGGGACGGGCCGTGGCGTCAGCTCGTCGCGGGGGCGAACCAGACGGTCGGGTCCGCCACGACCGTGCGCAGCACCGCCAGCGCACCCCCCGTCATCGCCGGGTAGTCGCCCGCGGCCGCGCGCGTCACCGACGGCGACGACCAGTCGGAGAAGATCACGCGGTCGGCCAGCGTCTCGCTGACGACGTCGTGCACGTGGTCGAACACGCGCCCGAACGTCCCGCCCAGGACGATCTCGCTGACGTCGACGACGTTGGCGACCGTCGCCACCGCGAGCCCCAGCCAGCGCGCGGCGTCGCGGACGGCGTCGCGGGCGCGGGCGTCACCCGCGGCCAGGGCGGCGACGACCTCGGCGAACGGTGCGCCCGCCGCGAGGCCCGCGGCGCGCGCGATGGCGTCCTGGCCGACGTGCTGCTCGAGCGAGACGGGGTGCGCCCCGCCGGGGCCGCCGTCGACGACGACGTGCCCGATCTCCCCGCTCCACCCGTGCCGGCCGAGGAAGATCTCGCCGTCGAGCACGAGCGCACCACCGACGCCGACCTCGCCGGACACGTAGAGGAAGGACGGGGCGACCGCGCCGCGCCGGGCGTGCGCCTCGGCCCGGGCGGCGAGGTTGGCCTCGTTGGCGACGCGCGGCGGCAGCTCGGCGAGCACGGGGTGGGCGGCGAGGCGCGCGACGACGTCGACGTCCCGCCAGCCGAGGTTGGGGGCGTAGCGCAGCGGCCCGGTGATGCGGTCGACGAGGCCGGGCAGCGCCAGCGCGGTGCCGGCCACGCGGACGCCGTCGGCCGCGAGCGCGACCAGGACCGGCGCGGCGAGCGCCGCCAGCCTGTCGAGCGCCTCGTCCGGGTCGCTGCCGCGCAGGTCCACGCGCTCGACGGTCTCGACCAGGACGCCCCCGGCGAGGTCGACGGCGCGCAGCCCCAGGTAGTCGACGTTCACCTCCATGCCGACGCCCGCGACACGGCCGGACGTCGGGGCCAGCGGCACGGCGGGGCGTCCGGCGCGCGCGGCGGCGACGGGTGCCAGCTCGCGCACCAGCCCCGCCTCGATGAGCACGTCCACGAGGCTGGTGACGGCGCCGCGGGACAACCCGGTGGCGGCGGCGATCTGCGCGCGGGACGGCGCCGACGTCGCGTCGACGACCTGCCCCAGCGCGACGGACAGGTTGTGGGCCCGCATCTGCGCCTGGCGGGCGGCCCGCGACGGGTCGGGCACCTGCTCCGCGGCCCGCCCCTGGCGGGTCCGGGGACGTCCACCGACGACGACGGGGACCGTGCCGAGGGCGTCGTGCGGGGTCACCGGGGCGGCGGCGTGCACTGCGGCACCCGGCACCTCATCCACCGTCGGCATGGCTTGACCCTACCGACCTCCGGGGATAAATTCATCCCGAGAACAAAACCCGGTCGCTCGACAGCCGAGCGCCCGGCCCCCTCGACGCGGAGGCCTCCATGGTTCGCAAGCCCACCCCCGAAGACAAGTTTTCGTTCGGCCTCTGGACGGTCGGATGGAACGCGCAGGACCCGTTCGGCGCGGCGACCCGTCCGTGGCTCGACCCGGTCGAGTCCGTGCACAAGCTCGCCGAGCTCGGCGCCGCGCACGTGACCTTCCACGACGACGACGTGGTGCCCTTCGGCTCCTCGGACGCCGAGCGCGAGAAGATCCTCGACCGCTTCCGCGGCGCGCTGGCCGAGACCGGCATCACGGTCGAGATGGTCACGACCAACACGTTCACGCACCCGATCTTCAAGGACGGCGCGTTCACCTCGAACGACCGCCGTGTGCGTCGCTACGCGCTGCGCAAGATCCTGCGCAACGTCGACCTCGCCGCGTCGCTCGACGCCGACACGTTCGTGATGTGGGGCGGCCGCGAGGGCGCCGAGTACGACTCCGCCAAGGACCTGTACGCCGCGCACCAGGCGTACGCCGACGGCATCGACACCGTCGCCGCGTACATCAAGGAGAAGGGCTACGGCCTGCGCATCGCGATCGAGCCCAAGCCCAACGAGCCCCGCGGCGACATCCTGCTCCCGACGATCGGGCACGCGCTCGGCCTCATCGCCAAGCTCGAGCACGGCGACATCGTCGGCCTCAACCCGGAGACGGGCCACGAGCAGATGGCCGGCCTGAACTACACGACGGGCCTCGCGCAGGCGCTGTGGGCGGACAAGCTCTTCCACATCGACCTCAACGGCCAGCGCGGCATCAAGTACGACCAGGACCTGGTCTTCGGCCACGGCGACCTGTTCTCCGCGTTCGCGACGGTCGACCTCGTCGAGAACGGCTTCCCCAGCGGCGGCCCCAAGTACGACGGCCCGATCCACTTCGACTACAAGCCCTCGCGCACCGAGGACTTCGACGGCGTGTGGGCCTCGGCCGCCGCCAACATGTCGACGTACATCCTGCTCAAGGAGCGGGCGCAGGCGTTCCGCGCCGACCCCGAGGTCCAGGAGGCCATGGAGGCCGCCGGTGTCTTCGAGCTCGCGAAGCCCACGCTGAACGAGGGCGAGTCGCTCGCCGACTTCCTCGCGGACCGTTCCGCGTTCGAGGACTTCGACGTCGAGGGCGTGGCCAAGCACGGCTACGGCTTCGTGCGCCTCAACCAGCTCGCGGTCGAGCACGCCATGGGCGCGCGCGGCTGACCCAGCCTCACCTGACGCCCGGGGAGCCTCGCGCTCCCCGGGCGTCGCCCGTCCCCGGCCCCGACGTCCGATCGGGCCGCGGGACGTCACCCCTCGGACACCCAGCGCCCGGCAGGCCGGGCACCCTCGGCAAGGGAGCACACGCGATGACGCTCGTGGCAGGTGTGGACTCGTCCACACAGTCGTGCAAGGTGGTCGTGCGCGACGCGCAGACCGGTGAGCTGGTCCGGCAGGGCCGCGCCAGGCACCCGGAAGGCACCGAGGTGCACCCGCACCACTGGTGGGACGCCCTGCAGGCGGCCATCGCGGACGCGGGCGGCCTCGACGACGTCGAGGCGATCTCGGTCGGCGGGCAGCAGCACGGCATGGTCGTGCTCGACGCCGACGGCGAGGTGATCCGCGAGGCGCTGCTGTGGAACGACACGCGCTCGGCGCAGGCCGCGGTCGACCTCATCGCCGAGCTCGGCGACGGTGACCCCGCCGCCGGGGCGCAGGCGTGGGCCGACGCGGTCGGCTCGGTGCCCGTCGCGTCGCTGACGATCACCAAGCTGCGCTGGCTGCGCGACAACGAGCCGGAGAACGCCGCACGCGTCGCGGCCGTGGCGCTCCCCCACGACTGGCTGACCTGGAAGCTCGCGGGCGGCATGGCGGAGGTCGGGTTCGACGGGCTGGTCACGGACCGGTCCGACGCGTCGGGCACCGGCTACTGGTCGCCGATCACGGAGGACTACCGCCCCGACCTGCTCGAGATGGCCCTGGGCAGCGTGCCGCGCCTGCCGCGCGTGCTCGCGGCCAACGAGGCCGGCCCCGTCGCCCCCATGTTCGAGAAGAAGCCCGTCCTGGGCCCGGGCGCCGGCGACAACGCCGCGGCCGCCCTCGCGCTCGGCCTGCTGCCGGGTGACGTCGCGGTGTCCCTCGGGACGTCGGGCGTGGTCTCGGCCATCTCCGCCGCGCCCATCGCCGACGGCACCGGCCTGGTCACCGGGTTCGCGGACGCGACCGGCTCCTACCTGCCGCTCGCGGTGACGCTCAACGCGTCGCGCGTGCTCGACGCGGCCTGCCGGATGCTCGGCGTCGACCACCCGGGACTGTCGGAGCTCGCGCTGTCCGCCCCCGCGGGCGCCGACGGCCTCGTGCACATCCCCTACCTCGAGGGCGAGCGCACCCCGAACAAGCCGCTGTCCACCGGCGCCCTGCACGGCATGCGCCTGGCCAACACGACGCCCGCGCACGTCGCGCGCGCGGCTGTCGAGGGCATGCTCTGCTCGCTCGCCGACGGCATCGACGCGATGCGCGCCGTGGGCGTCCCGGTGGAGCGCGTCTTCCTCATCGGCGGCGGTGCGCAGTCCGAGGCCGTGCGACGGATCATCCCGTCGATCATGGGCGTGGACGTGCAGGTGCCGACGCCCGGCGAGTACGTGGCCGACGGCGCCGCCCGCCAGGCGGCCTGGGTGCTGTCCGGGCAGGACGCTCCCCCGGCGTGGTCCGCGTCGTCCGGCGCCGAGGTCATGACCGGCGAGCCCACGCCGGTCGTGCGCGAGCAGTACGCGGCCGCCCGCGACCTGACGGTCGACCGCCCGGCCTGACCGCGACGACGAAGGGGCCGGCACCTCGCGGTGCCGGCCCCTTCGTCATGCGTCACGCCCCCCGACGTGACGCGCCCGACGACGCTCAGTGGGCGTCGTCGTAGGCCTTCTTGACCTCGGCGGAGATGCGACCCCGCTCCGAGACCTGGTAGCCGTTGGCCTTGGCCCACTCGCGGATCTCCTGGGCCTCGTTCGACCGCGCGGTGCGCGACGAGGAGGTGGCCGAGGAACGAGCCGTCGAACGGCCGGCCGAGCGACCGCTCACCTTGCGCGCGTTCCCGACCCACTGCGCGAGCGCGTCGCGCAGCTTGGCGGCGTTGTCGGACGTGAGGTCGATCTCGTACGTCACTCCGTCGAGACCGAACGTGACCGTCTCGTCCGCCGTCCCGCCGTCGACGTCGTCGACCAGCAGGACCTGCACCTTCTGTGCCATGGAATGCTCCCGGGCATGGGGAAATTGCTGACGGGATCACTGTCCCACCCGGGATTGTTCGCGTCAAACCCCGGAGCACATTCTCAGGATCCCGTACCGGGCCCTTCGTTCTCCGCCTCCATGCGGGCAACCGCCTGCCGCTCGGAACGGTCCGCGTTGACGATCGCACGCATCGCGAACCAGAAGATCAGGCCCACACCCACCGACGGCAGCAACGCCGCCAGAACTGCACCCCAGCCGTTCACAGGTTCTCCTTCACGCAGGCTCAGGCCTGCGGCTTCACGAGCGGGAAGACGATGGTGTCGCGGATGCCGTGCCCGGTCATGGCGATCAGGAGGCGGTCGATGCCCATCCCCATGCCGCCCGACGGGGGCATGGCGTGCTCCATCGCGGCGAGGAAGTCCTCGTCGATCCGCATCGCGTCGTCGTCGCCCTTGGCGGCCAGCAGGGCCTGCGCCTCGAAGCGCTCGCGCTGCACGACCGGGTCGACCAGCTCGGAGTAGGCGGTGGCCAGCTCCATGCCGCGCACGTACAGGTCCCACTTCTCCACCAGGCCGCGCTCGGTGCGGTGGTCGCGCGTCAGCGGGGACGTCTCGACCGGGAAGTCCCGCACGAACGTGGGCGCCCAGAGGGTCGAGCCGACGTGGTGCTCCCAGAGCTCCTCGACCATCTTGCCGTGGTTGCGCTGGGCGGGCGCCAGCTCGACGTCGGCGGCGTCCAGCAGGGCCAGCAGGCGCTCGTCGGACGTGTCGTGCGTGATCTCCTCGCCCAGGGCCTCGGAGAGCGAGCCGTACATCGTCAGGGAGGTCCACTGCCCGCCCAGGTCGTACTCGGTGCCGTCGGCCAGCGTCACGACGGTCGTGCCGAGCGCGTCCCGCGCGGCGGTCTGCACCAGGTCCTGCGTGAGCGCCGCCATGGTGTCGTAGTCGCCGTAGGCCTCGTACGCCTCGAGCATCGCGAACTCCGGGGAGTGCGTCGAGTCAACGCCTTCGTTACGGAAGTTCCGATTGATCTCGAAGACCTTCTCGACGCCGCCGACGGCCGCCCTCTTGAGGAACAGCTCGGGTGCGATGCGCAGGTAGAGATCCATGTCGAAAGCATTCATATGCGTCTCGAACTGCCGCGCCGCCGCACCTTCCGGGCGCACCTGGAGCATCGGCGTCTCGAGCTCGAGGAATCCGCGGCGATAGAAGTTCTCGCGCAGCGACCGCACGACGGCCGAACGCAGCCGCACCATCTCGCGCGCGCCGGGACGGACGATCAGGTCGACATAACGCTGACGGACCCGCGCCTCCTCGGACATCTCCGTGCCCTCGTACAGGTTCGGCAGCGGGCGGATGGACTTGGCTGCCATGCGCCACTCGTCCGCCATCACGCTCAGCTCACCGCGGCGCGAGGCGATCACGCGGCCGTGGACGAAGACGTGGTCACCCAGGTCGACGTCGGCCTTGAACGCCGCGAGCGCCTCGGCACCGACCTCCTTCTCGCTGAGCATCGCCTGCAGGCGCGTGCCCGCACCGTCCTGCAGCGTGGCGAACGCGAGCCTGCCCGTGTTGCGCAGGAACACGACCCGCCCGGCGACGCCGACGACGTCGTCCGTCTCGGTGCCCGGCTCGAGGTCCGGGTGGCCCTCGCGGACCTCGGCGATGGTGTGCGTGCGCGGCACCGAGACCGGGTAGGGGGCGACACCCTGCTCGATCAGCCGCTCGCGCTTGGCCCGCCGCACCCGCATCTGCTCGGGGACGTCGTCCACGGGGGTCTCGACGACAGGCGTCGCGGGGGTGGGTTCGGTGCGTGCGCTCACCCGATGATTCTAGGGGCGGGACACGGGCGCACCGGCGGCCGGCAGGCCCTGCGTGGCCACGGTCACGGACCGGGGGTCCAGGTCGAGCGCGACGTCGAGGACGGGCGACGAGTGGGTGAGCGCGCCCACGGACAGGTAGTCCACGCCGGTGAGCGCGACCTCCCGCGCCCGGTCGAGCGTGAGGTTGCCCGTGGCCTCGAGGTCGACGTGCCCGACGCCGGCCGTGCGCGCCCGGACCGCCGCGACCGTGGCCGTCAGCGTCGCGGTGTCCATGTTGTCGAGCAGCAGGAAGTCGGCGCCGGCGTCCAGGGCCTCGTCGGCCTGCTCGGGCCGGTCCACCTCGACCTGCACCGCCACGTCGGGGAACCGCTCGCGCACCGCGCGCACGGCCCGGGCCACGGACCCGGCGGCCACCACGTGGTTGTCCTTGACCATCGCCACGTCGTACAGCCCCATGCGCTTGTTGGTGCCGCCGCCGCAGCGCACGGCGTACTTCTCCAGCGCCCGCAGACCGGGCGTGGTCTTGCGGGTGTCGAGCACCTGCGCACCCGTCCCCGTCAGCGCCTGCGTCCAGCGGTACGTGTGGGTCGCGACGCCCGAGGCCCGCGACACGAGGTTGAGCAGCGTGCGCTCCGCGACGAGCAGCACGTGCGTCGGGCCCTCGACGGTCGCCAGGACCGTGCCCGCGTCGACCACGGTGCCGTCGTGGACGTGCCACGTGACGGTCGCCCGCGGCAGACCCAGCCGGTCGGCGACCTGGTCGAGCACCTCCGGCACGACGACGAGCCCGGCGATCGCGCCGGCGTCCCGCGCGACCACGTCCGCACGGCCCCGGGCCTGCGGGTCCACGGTGGCCTGCGTGGTGACGTCGCGGCCGGGAGCGGGGCCGAGGTCCTCGTCGAGCGCGACGGCCACCAGCCGGGTGACGGCCAGCGGCTCCGGCCCGGGGTCGCCGGGCAGGGCGGCGCCGGCACGGTCCGTCGGCGCGTCGGACGGGGACGCCCCCTCGGTCGCCGGGCGGTGCGGGGCGGGGGTCGCGTCGGACTCGTCGACGAGCGGGCGGGCGTCGGTCACGGGCGCCACCGTAGCGGCGCACCGCGCCCGCCGGGCGGACGTCCGCCGCGGCGCGCTCCGGGCACGGCGGAGCCCCGCCGGCTGTCGGGGGGGATCAGCCGGCGGGGCTCCGGGTGGCCGGGGTGAGGTGACGTGTCACCCCGGCCCGCTGCTGCGGGTCAGCGCCGCAGCAGCGTCTGGCGTGCCCCGGGGTGGCGCCACGACCAGCACCACACCCGGGGGGACGTCCGCGCGCGGACGCGTGGGACGGTCATCGCCAGACGATCACGGGCACGGTCGCGCTGCGCGTCGTGCCCGCCTCGTTGGAGAGCTCGACCGTGTAGCGGTGCACACCCCGCTTCCTGCCCTCGAGCAGGGTGCCCGCGTGCTGCGCGTTGCGACCGTTCGGGGACAGCGCCTGGGTGTCGACCAGGACGCCGTCCTCGTACAGCCGGTACGTGGTGGCGTTCGTGCCCCACCACATGTGCATCGACACGGTGTAGGTGCCGTTGCCGTCCCAGTTGTCGTGCAGGACGACCGGCACGCCGGGCTTCGCGGCGACGACCTTGACCGTGATCGCCCGGCTCGTCGTGGAGCCGTGCTGGTTGGTCGCGACGACCTCGTAGCGGTAGGTGCCGTCGACCCGGCCGGTCACCTCGAACGGCACGATCTGCGCGCCGGGGGTCGCGTCGACGACCCGCTTCGTGGCGATGTCCACGCCGTTCTCCCGCAGCGTCAGCGTGTGGGCGTTCTGCCCCCACCACATCGACGACAGCACGGTGAACGTCCCGTCCTTGTCCCAGTTGTCGTGGGACAGCACGGGCGCCGTCGGCACCCCGGTCGCCGGGCCCGGGGCGGGCTCGGCTGCGACGAACCGGCCGACGCCCCAGTGGGCGGTCGACTGGTAGCCCTGGTTCGTCGCGTCGGCCCAGTTGGTGGTGCCGATGCGGGCGCCGCCCGCGGCGTCGTTGACCTGGAAGTCCAGGCCGTGCACCGAGTCCTCGATGCCGAGGTCGAGCATGTCGATCGCGACCTCGACGACGTAGCCGGTCTCCGTGCGCGCCGTCGCCGACGTCACGCGCTCCACCTGGGTGGCGGGCCCGTTGCCGAACGAGACGGCGTTGTCGGCGTTGATGCGCAGCTGCATGTCCGTCGGCAGGTAGGTGCCGTTCTTGGCGTTGCCGGCGTCGACGTAGATCTCGACCGAGTCCTGCTCCCAGGGCTGGGTCGCGGTCAGGTCGATGTCCGGGTCCGTGACCTCCATGAGGACGAACAGCCGGTCCGTGTCCCACAGCGTGCGGACCTCGGCCGTGGCCGTGGCCGTCCCGGAGACCTGCTTGCCGGTGACGACCGCCGACAGCCCCTGCCAGGCGTCGTCGACGGCACCGTCGATGACGGGCACCTCGCCCGTGGCGGACGGCACCTCGAGGTACGACAGCTCCTCGAGGAGCGCGAGGATCCCGGTCGCCCCGGGCTCCGTCCAGCCCGCACCGCCGTCGACGACGACGTTGAACCGCACGGAGCTGCCCTCGGTCGCGTCGTCGAGGGGCAGGTGGATGACCGCGGTCCAGCCGCCGTCCGTCTCGGACACCACGCCCGGGACGTCACCCGAGCCGTCGCGGGCGAACGCGTACGTCTCGTCCCCGACCTGCAGCTCGACGCCGGGGGCGTCGCCCGCGACCTCCAGCAGCACGGTGAGCGTGGTCGGAGACCAGCGCAGCTGGAACGACCCGCTCTCGCCCTCCTCGCCCAGCAGGTGCGGCTGCAGCTGCAGCCACTCGACGGCCGTCAGCGCGTCGTCGTCCAGCGGCACCTCGCCGCGGAACACGTCCGCCGTCCGGATGGGCGCGGGCAGGTCCTGCCCGGCCGCGCCGTAGTACGCCGGCTTGCCGGTCAGCGTGTCGTCGAACAGCAACGGCGCGCCGTTGTCGTTGACCCAGCTGCGGCTGTCGTAGAGCCCCCACACCGTGACCGAGAACAGCGAGTCCGCCTTCTCGCGGAACAGGTCGAACGCGTCGCGGTAGTAGTAGCCCTGCTCGATGAGCTTGGCGTCGGTGACCGGCGTACCGGTGGCGACGTCGAGCTCGGTGACGGCCTGCAGGACGGGCAGCGCCTCGAACCGCTCGATGGCGGCCCGCAGGTCGGCGATCGGCCGCGTCAGGCTGACGTGGAACTGGTGCCCCACGCCGTCCAGCGGGACGCCGCGGTCGAGCAGCCGCTCGACGAGCGCGAAGTACCGGCCCTGCTTGCCCGTCTCCTCGGTGTTGTAGTCGTTGATGAAGAGCTTGACCGGCCGGTCCGAGCCCGGCGCGGCGTACGTCTCGTTGAACGCCTCGTCGGCGTACCGGAACGCCAGGTCGATGAACTGCTCGCCCAGGATGTTGAACCACGCCGAGCGACGCAGGCCGTCGGGGTTGTCGGCGCCGTCGGCCACGACCTCGTTGACGACGTCCCACGCGACCAGCGGGTTCGTGTCCGACCCGAAGTCCCCGTACTCGTCGTGCAGCGCCTTCGCGACGGCGAAGACGTGGGTCTCCAGGCGCTCCCGCAGGATCTCCTGGTCCTCGGGGCTCGACGTGAGCGGCTCACCGTCGTCGTCGAAGAAGAACCAGCCGGGGTTCCCGGGCGTCCCCGTGGCGGGGTCCGGGTCCGTCTGGCCGGGGTTCTGGCTGTGCCAGACGAGCACGTGCCCGTAGACGCGCAGGTCGTTCTCCACGGCGTGGTCCATGATCGCGGTGGCCTGCGGCGCGATCCCGAACGTGCGGTCCGCGGCGTACCAGGCGTACGGCTTCATGTGGTTCTCGGCCGTGACCTGGTCGAAGTGCCGCGTGAGGAGGTCGCTCTGCGCGCCGCGGGTCTCCCGGTCGTCGATCGCGACGCCCAGGGGGAACGGCACGGTGTCCTGCAGGGGCGTCAGGTCCTCGACCGCCACCGTCGGGCTCGTGATCGAGACGTCGTCGACGAGGAACGTCGAGGTGTTGCCGGCGTTGTCGTTGTCCCAGGCCGTCTCGAGGTAGATCTCCGCGGCCGTCTCGAACGCCGGCAGCGAGAAGCTCCCGGTCACGAGCGTCCAGTCCTCGGTGACACCGGTGATGGACACGAGGTTGGAGTAGGTGCTGGTCCCGCCGGTCTCGGTGCGGGCGCTGAGCGTCATCGCACCGGGCTCGCCGTCGAACCGGATCCACGCCGAGAACTGGTACGGCGCACCGGCGGACAGGACGTCGGTGACGTCGTACTGCACGCCCTGGCCCTGGTGGACACGGTCGGACACGCGCAGGGCGCGGTCCGACTCGTGCCCGCCGGACTCCGTGACGGTCACGGTCGGGGGCCCGTCGCCGGTGGCGCGCGGCGCCCAGCCGCTCAGGGAGCCGTCCTCGAAGTCGAACGACAGGTCGGTGCCGTCGCCCGGGGGCGGCGTCGCCTCGAACGGGGGCCCGGTGACGACGACGTCGTCGACGAGGAAGCTCGTGGTCTCGCCCGCGGCCTCGAAGTACAGGTCACCGGCGGTCACGCCGGCGGCGCGGGTGTAGGTGCCGGCGACCTCGACCCACTCGTCGTCGGTGACCGCCACGTCGGGCGTCACGCCGGTCCACGCCTCGGGCGTCTCGGCCACGGTCGCCTTGACCGTGGTGTCCGCCTCGCCGGGCGCGAGCTTGACCCAGGCCGACACCTGGTACGTGCCGCCGCTCGCGAACAGGGAGGTGATGGAGGTCGACGCGCCGTGCCAGTTGGCGGTGCGGCCGGAGACGAGCATGCTCGCGTCCCCGGTGCGGGCGTCGTCGGTGGTCCGGGCGGCCGTCGCGGCGCCGCGTCCGGTCCAGGGCGACACGCTCTCCTCGAACGTGCTGCTGAGCACCTCGTCGGCCACTGCCGCACCGGCGGCCGAGCCGAGCCCGATGAGTGGGGCGGCGACGAGGGCAGTCGCTGCCACCCCGGCCCCGATAGTTTCGAGCACCGATCGGTGCCTGGTCGGACTCATTGACGCTCCCTTGCGCGCAGAAGTCTGGTATGGCCTAGCCACCGTACGCGGCAAACTGGTCAGACGACCAGCCTTCGGCGGAATCGGGCGGCAGATGGTTGCAGAATCGAGACCGAAACTTTCCACCGCGTCGCCCCTTCGAGTGAGGCGCACCGGGTCCGGGCACGACGAAGCCCCGCCACCCGGCCCTCGAGGGTCGGGTGGCGGGGCTCCGCCCAGCCGGGTCCGTCAGCCGCGCGTGGGGCGCGCGACCTCCCGCCCGAGCCGGTCGCGGCGCCGCACCACGAGCAGCACCGAACCGGTCGCCACGGCGAGCAGACCCATCAGGCCGAGGCCCAGCCCGGTCCCGGTGGTCGCCAGGGTGCCGCCCGCGGGGCGTGTCGCCGGGGTCCCGGGCACCGCAGCCCCGGGGGTCACGGGCACCGCACCGTCGGTCGGTGCCGCGAGGACCGTCAGGACCCCCTCCGCCAGCACGACCGACCCCACGCTCGCCACGAGACGGTAGGTCCCCGCCGCCGTCGTCCGCGGGACCGTGACCGTGAGGGACGCGCTGCCGTCCCGGCCGACCACGACCGAGCCGAGCACCGTGGTGCCCGCGTCGAGCGCGACCGTCACCGTGTCACCGGCGGGGAACCCGGCCAGGTCCACCGTCACCGTGCCGCCCGCCGTGACCGCCGGCAGGGACAGCTCCAGCGCCGGACCGTCCTGGACCGGCGGCGTGGCCGCGCCCACCAGCTGCGCGACGCCCCACCGCTGCGGCGTCAGGTGCGCCCGGCCCGTCGGGTCGGCCCACGTGCGCACCGAGGTGCGTCGACCGCCCGACCCGTCGTTGACCTGGAGGTCCAGGCCGTGGAACGTCCCGGGACCGCTGTACTGGTCGAGCAGGCCCACGGCCGCCTCGACGCGGTACCCCGTCGCCGTCTCCGCGACCTCGGACACCACGCGCGCCGCCTGGAAGGGCTCGTCGCCGGTGCCGAACGTGACGTCGCCGTCCGCGTCGATGCGCACCTGCATGTCGTCGTACCGGTACGAGGCGTTCTTGACGTTGCCCGCGTCGAGGAAGATCTCGACCGAGTCCCGCTCGTACGGGTTGCTCGACGACGTGTCGGGCGTCGCGTCGACCACGTCGGCCAGGACGTAGAGCGTCGAGCCCCGCCACAGGGTCCGGACGGTGGCCGTGGCCCCCGGCGTGCCCTCGACCTGCGTGCCCGTCGAGACGCTCGTCGCCGAGGCCCAGACGTCGTCCACGTCACCGTCGACCACCGGCGCCGCAGCAGCCTCCACGACCTCGACCGTCGACAGCGGCTCGACCAGCGACAGCACGCCCAGCACGCCCGGGGTGTTCCACCCGACGACGTCGGACCCGTCGACGACCCGCAGGTCGAAGTCGACCGTGCCGCCCTCGGTCCCCGCGACCGGGACCCGGACCACGGCGGTCCAGCCGTCGGCCGTCGCGGTCACGACACCCGGCACGTCGCCGGTGCCCGTGCGGGAGAACCCGTAGGTCGTCCCGCCGACCTGCAGCTCGAGCGCGTCGAACCGGTCCTGGACCCGCACGTGCACGGTCAGGTGGTCGGGCGCCCAGCGGGCCTGGAAGCGGGCCGCGCCGTCGACGTCGTGCAGGGGCAGCTGCGACCACATGACGTGCGACGTCGCGCCGGCGTCCAGGGCCACGTCACCGGCGAACACGGTGCCGCTGCGGATCCGGGCCGGCAGACGGCCGTCCATGATCCCGTGGTACGCGGGCTTGGCCTGCATGCCCTCGTCGAACACCAGCGGCGCACCGCTGCTGTAGCGCCACGAGCGCGTGTCGTACAGGCCCCACACCGTGACCGAGAACAGCTGGTCCGCGTACCGCCGGAACGCGCGGAACGCGTCGCGGTAGTAGTAGCCCTGCTCGACGAGCAGGGCCTCGGTCAGCGGGGTCCCGGTCGTGACGTCGAGCTCCGTGACCGCCTGCTGCAGCCCCAGGTCGGAGAACCGCTCGAGCGTGTCGCCGAGGGCCGTCACCGGCAGGGACAGCGAGACGTGGAACTGGTGACCCACGCCGTCGATCGGGACACCCCGGTCGACCAGGCGCTCGACCAGGTCGTGGTAGCGGTCCTGCTTGCCCGGCAGCTCGCTGTTGTAGTCGTTGATGAACAGCGTGACGGGGCGTGACGTGCCGGGTGCGGCGTAGGTGCCGTTGAAGGCCTCGTCGGCGAACCGGAACGCGTCGTCGAGGAAGCCCTCGCCCAGGTACGTGTACCAGCTCGACGTCCGCAGCCCGCCCGACGACGCCGCGGCGTCGTCGGAGACGACCTCGTTGGCGACGTCCCACGCGACGAGCGGGTTGGTCGACGAGCCGAACTTCCCGTACCTCGTCGCCATGTGCTTCGCGATCGCGTCGATGTGCGTGCGCATGTTCTCGCGCACGATCTCCGCGCTCGCCGCGTTCACGGGCAGCGGTTTGCCGGCGTCGTCCTGGAAGAACCAGGCCGGCGTCTGCGCGTGCCAGACCAGCACGTGCCCGTAGACCCGCAGGTCCTGCGCCGCGGCGAAGTCCATGAGGGCGTCGGCGTCGGCGCTGGGGACGAACTCCCGCCCCACGTACCACGCCTCCGGCTTCATCGAGTTCTCGGCCGTGACCTGCGAGAAGTGCCGGGTCAGCAGCTGCGCGGCGGACCGGAAGGTCTCCCGCGAGTCGCCGGCCACGCCGAACGGCACGTCGATCGCGCCCTGCAGCGACGGCAGGTCCTGGACGACCGGGTCGGGACGCTGGGTGAACCGGAGGTCGTCGAGCAGGAACGTGGAGGTGTTGCCCGCGGCACCACCGGCCCACGCGGTCTCGAAGTACACCTCGGCCGCCGTCGTGTAGCTCGGCATCGTGAACGTGCCGGTGACCTCGACCCAGTCGGTCGACATGCCCGGGAACGCGACCAGGTTCGGGTACGACGACGACCCGGCAGTCTCGACGTGGGCGCTCAGGCTGACGTCGCCCGGGGTGCCCTCGAACTTGATCCACGCGGAGACGTCGTAGGTCGCGCCCGGCTCGAAGATGCCCGCGACCGTGTGCTGCAGGCCCTGGCCCTGGCTCACGCGGTCCGAGACCCGTGCCGCGTACTGCGAGTCACGGCCCGGCGAGACGACCGCGACCGTGGGCGCGCCGCTGCCGTTGTCACGGCCCGACCAGCCCTGCAGCGTGCTGTCCTCGAAGTCCGCGTCGATGCTGCGCGACGGGACCCACGAGCCGTCCGCACCACCGGTGGGCAGGGTGAACACCCACCCCGCGGCGAGCCGCTCGGCGATCACGGTCCTCGCGGCCGCGACCGAGCCGGCCCGGTCGCCACCGCCGTCGTGCACCAGGACGACCTGGCCGTCCCGCATGCTCGTCCGCAGGTTCGCGGTCAGGGTGGCCACGTCCTGGGTCTCCCAGTCCGCGATGGTGCTGGTCACCGCGAGCGGCTGCATGCCGAGCGCGACCGCCACCGCGGCCGTCTGGCCCCACGACCCGTTGGGGGCACGGAAGTACGGCACCGGCGCGTCCGGGTCGCCCAGCGCGCCGCGGATGATGGCGAGGTTCGCCTTGAGGTCGGTCTCGACGTCCGCCTTGCTCCACCCACCCATGTCCGCGTACCCCGTGCCGTGGTTGCACAGGGTGTGCCCCTCCGCCACGATCCGCCGCAGCAGGTCCGCGCCGCCCGGCGCCTGGACGTTCTGCCCGATGACGCAGAAGGTCGCGACGACGTCGTTCGCGGCGAGGAAGTCCAGCAGCTCGCCGGTCGCGGCACCGTTGGGGCCGTCGTCGAAGGTCAGCGCGGCCGTGGCCGTCGCACCGGCGGCGGGACGCGCCGCGACGACGGGCGTGGTCGTCGGGCCGACCGCACCGCCGAGGACGAAGCCCTCGAGGTCCGGCACCCAGCCGTCGCCGGGAGCGGCGGCGACGGGCGGCCCCACGATGGTGATGTCGTCCACGAGGAAGCTCGCGGTCGCGTCCGCGGCCTCGAGGTAGAGGTCACCGGTGACCCCGGCCGGGCGCTGCCACGTGCCCTCGAGCAGGACCCAGGCGGCGTCGGTGACCTCGACCGCCGGCGCCACCGTGGGGTAGGTGCTCGCGCTGTCGGCCACGGTCATCTTGACGGTCGTCGGCGCCGTGCCCGCGACGAGCCGGACCCAGGCGGAGAACGTGTACGTGCCGCCCTCGGCCAGCAGGGTGTTGATGGACGTCTGCGCGCCGTGCCAGTTCTGCGTCCGGCCCGCGACGAGCATGGCGCCGTTGCCGGTGCGTGCCGTCGTGGTCGCGGCGGCGGTGCCGCCGCGGCCGGCCCAGGGCGCGATCCCGGACTCGAAGTCGGAGCTCAGGACGGTGACCGGCGCGGGCGGGTCGACCGGCGCCGGACCGCTCGCGGCACGACTGACGACGACGTCGTCGAGGAGGAAGGCCGGCCACGGAGCCGCGCCACCGACCTCCAGGGTGACCTTCGACTTCGCCGGCACCGAGCGGGCCGGCAGCGTGTACGTCCCGGTGACCGTCGTCCAGGCGTCGGCCGTGACCGGGGTGTCGCCCACCCACGTGTAGACCGCGTCGGCGTCCGCCCCGCCGTTGAAGCCGGTGAAGTGCGCCGCCGTCGGCGCCGAGCCCGCAGGAAGCCTGACGCGGGCGCTGAACGTGTACTCCGTGCCCGCCTCGAGCACCCCCTCGGCGCTGGACACCGCGTCCCACCCGTTCGCGCGGCCCGAGACGCTCAGCGCGAGCCCCGCGCCCTCCGCGACGTAGCCGAACGTCGGGTTGCCGCTCTGCTGCAGCTGACCCAACGTGCCGTCGTCGAAGTTCGCCGAGACGACCACCACGGGTGGCGCGGCGGCACTCGCCGAGGACAGGGACGTGCCGATCATGGGCGCGACGACGAGAGCGGCGACAGCCGCCGTGACACCGATACTTTCGAACGCCTTTCGGCGCAGCCTGCTTCGCATGACGCTCCCTTGCGCAACCGCGGCACGCCCAGAACATGGGGCGCAGGCGCTCAGTGTGGGAGCGGGGCACGCCGGCCAACAGACCTGGTCACCCGTTCAGATGCGGCCCCACCGATGGAAACTTTCGGCCTGGGAGCGTGGTCATCGGACTATCCGACGGGGGTACGCCCGGTCTGCACGCTTCCGTCCGGTACGGACTTCACCCAGAGCCGCTGCCGCCAGCCGTCCACCGTCGAGGGATGGTCCGCCCGCGCGTGCCCGCCCCGGGACTCCTCGCGGACCAGCGCCGCGAGCGCCAGCACGGTCGCCACCTGGTGCACGTTCGTCGTCTCCCACTCCGCGAGCTGGGGCTCGCCCAGGCGCCGGCCGTCGTGGCGACGCTCGTGCGCGTCCGCCGGGATCGCCGCCAGCGTGGCCAGCGCCCGCCGCAGCCCCTCGCCCGAGCGCAGCACGCCCGGGCCGTCGGTCGCGGCGCGCTGCACCCGCGCGCGAGAGGCCGCCGCGACCAGCGCCTCGGCCCCCGGCCGCGGGACCGGCTCGACGCGCGGCAGGAACCCGCCGTCGATGCGCGCCGCGACGTCCCGCGCCGCGCGGTGCGCGAACACCAGGCCCTCCAGCAGCGAGTTCGACGCCAGCCGGTTGGCGCCGTGCACGCCCGTGCACGCCACCTCCCCCACCGCGTACAGGCCGGTCAGCGACGACCGCCCGTCGAGGTCCGTGACCACGCCGCCCGAGTGGTAGTGCTGCGCCGGCGCCACCGGCACCAGGTCGGTGGCCGGGTCGATGCCGTGCTCCGCCAGGCGCTCGTGGATCGTCGGGAACCGCCGACGCAGGAAGTCCGCCCCCAGGTGCCGCGCGTCGAGCCACACGTGGTCCGAGCCCGTCGCCGCCAGCCGCCGCACGATGGCGTGCGCGACGACGTCCCGCGGCGCGAGCTCGGCCAGCGGGTGCACGTCGGGCATGAACCGCACGCCGTCGGTGTCCAGCAGCAGGGCCCCCTCGCCCCGCACGGCCTCGCTGACCAGGGTCAGCTGGCCCTTCACACCCGCGCCCAGCCACAGCACCGTCGGGTGGAACTGCACGAACTCGAGGTCCCCCAGCACGGCGCCGGCGCGCAGGGCCGCGGCGATGCCGTCGCCCGTCGCCTGCGCCGGGTTGGTCGACGAGCGGTACACCTGCCCGATCCCGCCGGTGGCGAGCACCACCGCGGGCGCGAGCGCCGCACCGACCCCGTCGCGCGAGCCCTCGCCGATGACGTGCAGCGTCACCCCGGCGACCGCGCCGGGCGCGCCGTCGGGGCCCGGCGCACCGGTCAGCACGTCCAGCACCAGGGCGTGCTCGATGACCTCGATGCCCGGGTCGTCGCGCACGGCCTCGATCTGCGCCACCAGGGCACGGGAGATCTCGGCACCCGTCGCGTCGCCGCCCGCGTGCGCGATGCGGTCCGTCAGGTGCCCGCCCTCGCGCGTCAGGCTGATCGCACCGTCCGGCGTGGTGTCGAACACCGCGCCCCTGGCCACCAGCTCGCGCACCCGGCGGGGCCCCTCGGTGACCAGCGTCTCGACCGCGCGCGGGTCGCACAGCCCGACGCCCGCGACGAGCGTGTCCTGCAGGTGCGCCGCCGGGGAGTCCTCCGGGTGGAGCGCCGCGGCGACCCCGCCCTGCGCCCACACCGTCGACCCGGACGACAGCAGCCCCTTGGTGACCAGCAGCACCCGGCCCACCCGCGAGCGCAGCTCGAGCGCCGCCGTCAGGCCCGCGATCCCGGAGCCCACCACGACCGCGTCCGCCTGGACGGTCCAGCCCGGGTCCGGCGCCGCGAGACGCGTGGCGAGGCGGACGGACGGCAGGTCGGGCAGCACGGGCACGCAGCGGACACTAGCGCGGCAGGGTCAGCCCACCGCGCCGTCGACCGCCTCCCGGCCGCGCGCCAGCGGCAGGCCCGACGCGACGAGGCCCGTCCGCGCCGTCCACTCCTCCGGCACCTGGCCCGGGTCGTCGCCCGTGTCGACGATGCGGTTGTCCGCGTCGACGAGCACGACGTGCGGGGTGTACGTGCGCGCCTCCGCGTCGGACATCGTGCCGTAGGCGATGACGATGACGACGTCACCCGGGTGGACCAGGTGGGCGGCGGCGCCGTTGACGCACACCTGCCCACCGCCGGGCTCGCCCGCGATCGCGTAGGTGGTCAGGCGCGCGCCGTTGGTCACGTCGACGACGTCGACCTGCTGACCGGGCAGGACGTCCGCCGCCGCGAGCAGGTCCGCGTCGATCGTGATGGAGCCGACGTAGTGCAGGTCGGCGGCCGTGACCGTGGCGCGGTGCACCTTGCCGGTCATCATCGTGCGCTGCAGCGTGGTCACGCGGCACCCCCGGTCGTGCGGCCCGTCGCGTCGGAGCCCCGGCCCGCGCCGGCCAGGCCGGTGCGCAGCGTCAGCGGGGCGTTGTCGATCAGCCGCGTGCTCCCCACCCGCGCGGCCAGCAGCAGCAGCGCCTCGTCGGTGCGGGCGTCGGCCGGCGCGAAGGTCCCAGCGTCGACGAGCGCCACGTAGTCCACCGCGTCGTCGTCGGACAACCGCTCGTCGAGCACGGCACGAGCAGCCGCGACGACCTCGTCCGCGCCCTGCCCGCCGTCCGCGGCGCGACGCCCGGCGGACAGCGCCGCCGACAGGCCCAGGGCACGCTCGCGCTCGTCGGCCGTCAGGTACGCGTTGCGGCTCGAGCGGGCCAGACCGTCGGGCTCGCGCACCGTCGGGTGCACGGCGACGACGACCGGCACGTCGAGGTCCTCGACCATCCGTCGCACCGCGACCACCTGCTGCGCGTCCTTCTGGCCGAACACGGCCACGTCCGGCTGCGTCAGGTGCATCAGCTTGAGCACCACCGTGAGCACACCGTCGAGGTGGCCGGGGCGCGAGGCGCCCTCGAGGACGTCGCCGACACGACCCGCGGTCACGCGGACCGTCGGGTCCCCGTCCGGGTAGACGACGTCGACCGTCGGGGCGAACACCACGTCCTGCGGGCGCAGCAGACCGGGGCCCGACAGCAGCCGCAGGTCCCGCTCCAGGTCGCGCGGGTACCGGGCCAGGTCCTCCGTGGGGCCGAACTGCAGCGGGTTGACGAAGATCGTCACCACGACGACCTCCGCCAGTGAGCGGGCGTGCTCGACGAGCGCCAGGTGCCCCTCGTGCAGCGCCCCCATGGTCATGACCACGGCGCGCCGGTAGCGGCGCCGGCCGGTGTCCGACTCGGGCCGCGGCAGCGTGGCGGCGTCCTGCGCGGCCAGCGCCGCGGCGAGGCCGTCGCGGTCGCGCACCAGCGCGGGGTGGGTGGTGCTCATGCGTCCTCCTGCGGCGGGGTGCCGCCGTCGTCGTCCGGTCCTGGCGCGCGGGGGTGTCCCGGCGGCGGTGCTCCGTGGTCGTCCTCCTGCAACGCCGGGGGCGCCGGGATGATGCCCGCGAGCGCGTCGAGCACGCGCTGCGCTGCGTCGGGGCCGACCAGCCCGGCGCTGAGCGCCCGCGCCGCCGCGGCCCGCGACAGCGCACCGTAACCCGTCAGCACGTCGACCGCACCGCTGGTGGTGCCGAGCTCGGCGAGCACCGCGACGTGGTCGGCCACCGTGCCGGCGTCCCCGCGCCGCACCGGGCCGGTGAGCGCGCTCACCGCACCCGGACCGGTGTCCCCGGCGGCGTCCTCCGCCCGCAGCGCCCCGTCGAGCGCCGCCTCCAGCAGGGGACGCAGCACGCGACCGGGATCCGCCACGCCCGCCGCCCGCAGCACCTGGGCCGCCTGGGCCACCAGCACCACCAGGTGGTTCGCACCGTGCGCGAGCCCTGCGTGGTAGAGCGGGCGCCGGTCCTCGTCGACGACCACCGGCTCCCCACCGATCTCGACGACGAGCGCCTGGCCGATCGGCAGCACGGGCCCGGGCGCGGTCACCGCGAACGCGCAGCCCGCCAGCCGGGCCAGGTCGAGGGACGTCCCCGTGAAGGTCATCGCGGGGTGCAGTGCCAGCGGGATCACGCCGGCGGCGCGGGCGGGCGCGAGCACGGCCGTGCCGAAGCGCCCCGACGTGTGCACGGCGATCTGCCCCACCTGCCACGCGCCCGTGTCCGCCAGGCCCTGGACCAGCGGCGCGAGCGCGTCGTCGGGCACGGCCAGCAGCACCAGCTCGGCGCGGCGCACCACCTCGGGCACCTCCAGCACCGGCACGCCCGGCAGCAGCATCGCGGCACGCTCGCGCGACGCCTCGGACACCGCGGAGACCCCGACCACCGGGTGGCCCGCACCGCGCAGCGCACTGCCCAGGACGGCGCCCACGCGCCCGGCGCCCACGACGCCCACACCCAGGCGGCCCGGACGCGACGCCGGGTCGGCGGTCACGGTCGGCCCCCGTCGTCGGCGACGGGCTCGGCCGGCGTGGGGCGGACGGACGCCACGACCGTCGGGTCGGGTGCCGTCGCGGTGGCTGCCGTCGGGGCCGGGGGCGGTGCCGTCGGTCCCGTGGGCGTCGGGGTCGGGGCCGTCGGCGCGGGTGCCGCGTCGACCACCGGCGGCTGCGGAGGCTGCGCGCCGGCGACGTCGCCGCCCGTCCCCAGGTCCGCCGCGGCCGTCCGCATCCACAGCTCGGGTCCGGCGACGGCCCGGGCCTCGCGGGCGCGGCGCGCCTGCTCCTGCAGCAGCTCCGCGGCGACGTGCTCGTCCAGGTGCTCGACCTGCGGCGTGACGGGTCCGGGAGTCGAGTGGGTGACGAACGTGGCGAGCCGCAGGCGCCGCTGCACCGGGCCCTGGGTGAGCGCGATGCTCTGCGTGCGCTCGTGCGGCACGACAACCACCGAGCGCCACCACCGGCCCGACCGCATGACCAGGGCGGTGCGTGTCACCAGGACCCCGTGCCGGCGCCGGCTCAGCGGGTCGACCCAGCGCGCGCGGTACGGGGCGGGCGTGAACCCGCCGTCGTCGTCGCGGCCCGTCAGGGCGGCGTCGAGCGTCGCCAGCGGGTCGTCGACGCCCAGGTCCGGCAGCACCAGCCACAGCGCGACCGCGGCCTCCGCCCGCGTGGCGACGGGGTGCAGCACGGACTCGGTCATCGACTCGGCGCCGTAGCCCGCGACGTTGATCTCGACCTTCCACCAGTCGGCGCCGCGCCAGAACGGCCCCTGGCTGAGGCGCACGGCCTGCACGCGTCCCGGCGGCACGGTCTGGGTACGGGTCTCGGTCAGCCCGTGCCGCAGCCGGATCCCGTCGGGGGACACGGCCGCGCGGAACGTCGCGGCGGCGTTGAGCCGCCCCCACACGTAGCCGCCCACGCCGATGACGCCGGGCAGGACGACGAACAGCATGCCCACGTCCCCCACCGTGACGCTGGCGGCGACCGACGCCACGAACACGACCAGCAGGGCCCACGGCGGCCCCGAGCGCAGGATCGACCGGATGAGCCGGGGCATGGGCAGCTCGTACACCTGCCGCTCGGGCGCGGCCTCGTACACGCGCACACCCGGGCTCCCGGCTGCCGCGCCCGCGACGTCGGGCACCGCGCCCGCCGCCCCGTCGACCGCGGTACCGGCGTCCGGGTCGCCCGCGGGCCCGGGCACCACCCGCGTCGGCCCGACGCCGGCGGCGAGCGCGAGGATCTGGGCGCGCAGCGACTCCGCCTCGGCCTCCCGCAGGAAGGCCAGCTGCACGGCGGAGCCCGTGCCGCCGGCGACCTCGAGGTTGAGCTGGGCGAGTCCCAGCAGCCGCGCGAGCAGCGGCTGCACCATGTCGACGGCCTGCAACCGGTCCAGGCGCGCCTGGCGCTGCTGGCGGAACAGCAGTCCCGTGCGCAGGTGCACGGCCGTGTCGGTGACGGCGTAGCGCATGACCCGCCACGCCAGCGCGGAGTACACGAAACCGACGAGCCCGACGAGCACGACGGCACCGAGCACGACGAGCCACGCGCGGCCCGGGCCGAGCGCCCCGACCACGTCGCGCAGCACGTCGGCCATCTGGTAGCCGACGATCGCGACGAACGCCACCAGCGCCTTCCACCCGCGCAGCGCCGGTGTCACGGGGTGCAGGCGTCGCCAGTCGTACCCCTCCTCCCCCGCGGACTCGGGCACGGGGTGCAGCGCGGTGCTCACAGCCCCGCCAGCCGGGCCTCACCGCGGGACGCGAGCCGGTCGCGCAGCCGCGCGGCCTCGGCCGGCGGCAGACCCGGGATGGTCGCGTCGGTGCCGGGGGCGGCGGTGTGCAGCTGCACGGTCGCGATGCCGAACCGGCGGGCGAGTGGACCGGACGTCACGTCGACGTACTGCATGCGCCCGTACGGCACCACGACGAGCGAGCGCAGCAGGATGCCCCGGCGGATCAGCAGGTCGTCGGCGCGTTCGGCGTACCCCACCGCGCGGACCTGACGCGGCACGAGCAGCGCGCCCCACACCAGCAGGACGACCACGAGCGCGGGCACCGCCCACAGCCACGGCACGCCGACCAGCGCCGCGAGCAGCACCGTCGGGACGAGCAGCACGACGGCCCAGATCCCGAGGACCACGAGGCGCGCGGTCGCCAGGCGCGTCGACACCGCCGTCCACTCGACGTCGTGCAGGTCGAACGGGTCGGTGTCGCCCGCCGCGGCAGCCGGTTCCGGGGTGGTGGTCATGGGGTCCATCCTCCCGCACGGCACCGGGTGCCCGGGTGCGGGCGGGTCAGCCCGCCGAGGGGTCGGGCTCGGTGCGGCGGCGCACGGCCGGCTCCTCGGCGTCCGGCGGCGGGATCCGGCACCAGTGCTCGACGACGAGCCCCACGACGGCGAGCACGACCGCCCCGACCACGGCGACACCGGCGGACCCGGCCCGCGCCGAGTTGCCGGGCACGTCGGCGTCGGTGAGCAGGGACAGAGCCTGCCCGCCGTACCAGCCGGTCAGCAGCGCCCCGGTGTAGCACGACGCCTTGGCGAGCACCGCGGTGCGGGCCGCACGCACGGGGTCCAGCAGCGGTCGCCTGCCCCGCTGGTACTGCCGCACCGCCCAGCCCATCGACAGCACGACACCGGCGATCACCAGCTCCACGGCGACCACGAGCCACGGGACGTCAGGCGGGGTGGCCGCACCGCGGCCGACCGTCATCCGCATGGCCCACCACGTGACGGCCGTGACCCCGGCCGCCAGCAGGACGAGCGTGCGCACCCGGGTCGCGGTCACGGTCGGTGCGTCCCCTCCGGACCGGCGGCGTCCGGCTCGGGGATGGCCGCCGGCACAGGCGCCGTCAGCCAGTCGAGGGCCATCCAGCGCACGCCGTCGCGGTCGGGTGCGGTCGCGGCGAGCTGTGCCACGGGCCCGCCGCCGAGCCCGGGCAGCACCGCCTCCGGGTCGACCTGCGCCCACGGCTCGAGGACGAACGCGCGCTCGTGCGCGCGGGGGTGCGGCAGCTCGAGGTCGTCGGTCACGGCCAGGGTGTCGCCGTACACGATGATGTCGACGTCCAGGGTGCGCGGGCCCCAGCGCTCGGCGCGCTCGCGTCCGTGCGCGTTCTCCACCGCGTGCACGGCGCGCAGCAGCTCGCGCGCGGCCAGCGTGGTGCGGGCCAGCACGACGGCGTTGAGGTAGTCCGGCTGCTCGGGGCCGATCGCGGCGGTCCGGGCCAGCGGGGACACGGCGACGACCTCGACGCCCGGCGTCGCCGCGAGGTCGGCGACCGCCCGCCGCAGGGTGTCCTGCGCGGGGCCGAGGTTCGCCCCCAGCGCGAGCACCGTCCGCACGGGGTGACCCGGCGGCTCGTCGAGCGCGTCCTGCACGATCTCGCCCTCGACGACGTCCGTGACCGGGTCCATGAGCTGCGTCGCACCGAGATCCGGGCCGGGGCCGCCCTCGTGGCGGTCGTGGACCGGCCACTCGGGCCGGGGTGCGGCGGGCGCGGCCGCGTACGCGTCCACCCGCGCGGCGTAGGCCGGGTCGACGGGCGCCCCGCCGGCACGCTCCGCACCGTGCGACGGCGAGGCGGCGACGGCGGCACCCACCGCGGGCAGCACCCCGGTCGGGACCGCACCGGTCGGCGCCGGCCCGACGCGGACCGCACCGCCGTCGGGACCGCCGTCGTGCGCGGGACGCGAGGTGTCGGGCGCGGGCGGACCCGCCGCGGGCGCCCCGGCAGGCGGTGACGGCGGCCCGGGGACCGTGGCCGCACCGGACGCGGGCGTGACCGGTGCCGCCGGCGCCGCGTGCGCGACGAGCGGCGGCAGCGGGGCGGCGGCGGGCAGCGGGGCTGCGGCGGGCAGCGGGGCGGCGGCCGGCAGCGGGTCCGGGGCGGCGGCCCCCAGCGGCAGCGACGCCGTGCGCGGTCGCGACGCGTCGGTGGACCGGCGCACCTGCCCGGTCGCGGGGCGGTACGGCTCGGCGGCCGGGAGCTTGCTGCGGTCGCGCCGGATCGAGACCACGACGTCGTCGAACGGCACCGTGATCGGTGCCTCGGGCTTGTGCACGGCCACGTCGACGGCGTGCACGCCCGGCCGTGCGAGCACGGTCGCCGCGATCCGCTCGGCCAGGGTCTCCACCAGGTCGACCGGCTCCCCGGTGAGCACGGCCACGACCTGCTCGGCCAGCTCCCCGTAGTGCACGGTGTGCGCCAGGTCGTCACCGGCCGCGGCGCGACGCGTGTCCACGTGCACGACGACGTCGGCGACGAACGTCTGCCCGTCGCGCCGCTCGTGCGGGAACACCCCGTGGTACCCCGTGGCGCGGATGCCCGTCAGCCGGATCTGGTCCAGCCGGCGCCCGCCCTCGTCCTGCACGTCGTCCTGCACGTTCACCGCGCTCCTTCCCGTGCGGCACCCGTCGTCGCGTGCCGTGCCGTCGTGTCACCCTGCGCGTCCCGCCAGCGTGCGGCCACCCGCACCGCTGCCGCGGACGCCGCCACCTCGTGCACCCGGACCGCCCAGGCCCCCGCCGCGGCGGCCAGCGCCGTGACGGCCGCGGTCGCGTCGTCGCGGGCCTCCGGCGCGGCGGGCGTGCCGTCGGGCCCGGCCAGGAGGTGCCCGAGGAACCGCTTGCGGCTGGCGCCCACCAGCACCGGGTAGCCGTCGGCCACCAGGTCCGGCAGGTGGGCCAGCAGCGGCCAGTTGCTCTCGCCCGTCTTCGCGAACCCGAGGCCCGGGTCCAGCACGACCTGCTCGTCGCGCACCCCCGCCGCGTGCAGCGCGGCCACGCGCTGCGCGAGCTCGCGCCGCACGTCGCCCACGACGTCGTCGTAGACGTCGTGCGCGTCCATCACGTCCGCGTGGCCCCGCCAGTGCATCGCGACGTACGCCGCACCGGTGCGGGCGACGACGTCCGCCATGGCGGGGTCCGCCATGCCGCCCGACACGTCGTTGACCAGCACCGCACCGCGCTCCACGGCCCGCTCGGCCACGACGGCGCGGGTGGTGTCCACGCTCACCGCGGCACCGTGCGCGACCAGCCGCTCGACCACCGGGAGCACACGCGCGAGCTCCTCGTCGACCGGGACCCGGGCCGCGCCGGGGCGCGTCGACTCGCCCCCGACGTCGAGCAGGTCGGCACCCTGCGACAGCAGCACCACCCCGCGCTCGACCGCGGCGTCCGCGTCGAACCAGCGCCCGCCGTCGGAGAACGAGTCGGGGGTGACGTTGACGACCCCCATGACCAGGGTGCGGCCGGGCGCCCGCAGCGCGGGAGGCAGCGCCGTGAGCCGGGGCCCGTCGGCGTCGCCCCGCTGCGTCGTCGGCCGCGTGTCCACGTCGGTCCCGTCAGCGGCCCGTGACCAGGCTCATGGCCTCGGCACGGGTCGCCACGTCACGCATCTGCCCGCGCACGGCCGACGTGACGGTGCGCGCCCCCGGCTTGCGCACGCCCCGCATGGACATGCACAGGTGCTCGCACTCGACCACGACCAGCACGCCCGTCGGGTCGAGCACCTCGACCAGGGCGTCGGCGATCTGCGTCGTCAGCCGCTCCTGGACCTGCGGGCGCCGGGCGTAGACGTCCACCAGGCGCGCGAGCTTCGACAGACCCGTGATGCGCCCGTCGGCACCGGGGATGTAGCCCACGTGCGCGACGCCGTGGAACGGCACCAGGTGGTGCTCGCAGGTGGAGTACACCTCGATGTCGCGCACCAGGACCATCTCCTCGTGGCCGAGGTCGAACGTCGTGGTGAGCACGTCGCGCGCGTCGAGCCGCAGCCCGGCGAAGATCTCGCGGTAGGCGCGGGCGACCCGTGCCGGCGTCTCGCGCAGCCCCTCGCGGTCGGGGTCCTCCCCCACGGCCAGCAGCAGCTCGCGGACGGCACGCGCCGCACGCTCCTCGTCGTACGACCCGGCGGAGGCCCCGCCCGTCACGGCGGGTGGCGTCACGTCGCTCACGTCACCGAGGTCCGTCCGCGTCCGGCGTGCCGTCCGGGGGCAGCTCGACGACGGCGGTCGCGGGGTGCTCGGGACGGGCCGCCGCGGCCTCGTCCTGCGGCACCACGCCGTGGCCGTTGAGCGCGGCCTTCTCAGCCGGCGTCATGACGGGCCCGCGGTCGGACACCGCGCGCTCCTCGGCGGACAGCCACACGTCGCGCGGCGGGCGCTTGACGACCGGGGCGAAGATCTCGGCCAGCTGGTCCTGGTTGAGGGTCTCCTTCTCGAGGAGCTCCAGCACCAGGGCGTCGAGCACGTCGCGGTACTCCACGAGGACGTCGCGCGCCTCGTCGTGCGCCCGCTCGATGAGCGCGCGGACCTCGAGGTCGATCGACGCGGCCACGTCCTCCGAGTAGTCCCGCTGGTGGCCGACGTCGCGGCCCAGGAACATCTCGCTCGACTCCTGGCCGAGCTTGATCGCGCCGATCCGCGCGCTCATGCCGTACTGCGTGACCATCTTGCGGGCCGTGGACGTGGCCTTCTCGATGTCGTTGCTCGCCCCGGTCGTGGGGTCGTGGAACACGAGCTCCTCGGCGACGCGCCCGCCCATGGCGTACGCGAGCTGGTCGAGCAGCTCGTTGCGCGTCGTGGAGTACTTGTCCTCCATCGGCATGACCATCGTGTAGCCCAGGGCGCGCCCGCGCGGCAGGATCGTCACCTTGGTCACCGGGTCGGTGTACCGCATGGCGGCGGCCACCAGGGCGTGACCGCCCTCGTGGTACGCCGTGATCTTCAGCTCCTTGACGTTCATCACGCGCGTGCGCTTCTGCGGGCCGGCGATGACGCGGTCGATCGCCTCGTCCAGCGCGGCGTCGTCGATGACCTGCGCGCCACGGCGGGCCGTGAGCAGCGCGGCCTCGTTGAGCACGTTGGCCAGGTCGGCGCCGCTGAAGCCCGGGGTGCGGCGCGCGACGACCGCGAGGTCGACGCCCGGCGCCATCGGCTTGCCCTGCGCGTGCACCTGCAGGATGTGCTCGCGGCCCTTGAGGTCGGGCGGCTCGACGGCGACCTGCCGGTCGAACCGGCCGGGGCGCAGCAGCGCGGGGTCGAGGATGTCGGGGCGGTTGGTCGCCGCGATGAGGATGACGTTCGTCTTGACGTCGAACCCGTCCATCTCGACGAGCATCTGGTTGAGCGTCTGCTCGCGCTCGTCGTGCCCGCCGCCCAGGCCGGCGCCGCGGTGACGCCCGACCGCGTCGATCTCGTCGACGAAGATGATCGCGGGGCTGTTCTCCTTGGCCTGCTGGAACAGGTCGCGCACGCGGCTCGCGCCGACGCCGACGAACATCTCGACGAAGTCCGAGCCGGAGATCGAGTAGAACGGCACGCCCGCCTCACCGGCGACCGCACGGGCCAGCAGGGTCTTTCCGGTCCCGGGCGGGCCGTACAGCAGCACGCCCTTGGGGATCTTGGCACCGACGGCCTGGAACTTGGCCGGCTCGGCGAGGAACTCCTTGATCTCCTGCAGCTCCTCGACCGCCTCGTCGACGCCCGCCACGTCCGCGAACGTGACCTTCGGCGACTCCTTGCTCACCAGCTTGGCCTTCGACTTGCCGAAGCTCATGACCTTCGAGCCGCCGCCCTGCATGTTCGACATCAGGAACCAGAACAGGCCCAGGATGATGATGAACGGCAGGACGAGGGTCAGCAGGCTGCCCCACCACGACGGCTGCGGGACCTTCGAGGTGAAGCCGTTGGGCGGGTCGGCCGCGGTGATCGCGTCGACGACCTGCTCGCCCTGCGGGGTGACGTAGAAGAAGTAGACCTGCTTGCCCAGGTCACCGTCCTCGTCGGGGTCCGGGTCGTAGGCCTCGGTGAGCGTGAGGTCCACGCGCTGCGTGCCCTCGGTCACCAGGGCCTGGTCGACCTTGCCGTCCTCGAGCAGCTGCAGACCGGCGGACGTGTCGATCTGCTGCGACGCGGGCACCTGGAGCATGCCGAACGCGGTGAGCAGGATGGCGACGGCCAGGGCGACCCAGATGAAGGGGCCGCGGAAGAGACGCTTGACATTCATGGGCGATCGGGGCGTGGCCCCTCATCCTCCGCTCGCAGGGACACTGCCCTTGAAAGTACACGCTGGACCTGGACGGCCCCTGTGGTGTTCGCCCAGGGCACAGGCGCCCCGCGGCCGGCTCAGTCCTGGTAGACGTGCGGCGCCAGCGTCCCGACGAACGGCAGGTTGCGGTAGCGCTCGGCGTAGTCGAGGCCGTACCCCACGACGAACTCCGTCGGGATGTCGAAGCCCACGTACTTCACCGGCACCTCGACCTTCGCCGCCTCGGGCTTGCGCAGCATCGTCGCGATCTCGACCGACGCCGGGCCGCGGGAGCGCAGGTTGGACAGCAGCCACGACAGCGTCAGGCCGGAGTCGATGATGTCCTCGACGATCAGGACGTGCCGGCCGATGAGGTCGGTGTCCAGGTCCTTGAGGATCCGCACGACGCCCGAGGACTTGGTGCCCGAGCCGTACGAGGACACCGCCATCCAGTCCATCTCGACCTTGCCGTGCAGCCGGCGCGCCAGGTCGGCCATCACCATGACCGCGCCCTTGAGCACACCGACGAGCAGCAGCGGCTCGCCCGCGTAGTCGGCGTCGATCTGCGCCGCCATCTCGTCGAGCCGCGCGTGGAGCTGCTCCTCGCTCAGCAGCACCCGCTCGAGGTCGTCACCCATGTCCGCCGCGTCCACCGCTCACTCCCGGTCGTCGTGCTGTTCGTCGTGCTCGTGGTCCTGGTGGTCCTGCCTGCCGGCCCGTCCCCCGGCGGACCGTGCGGGCCGGGCCGCGTCGGCACCGCCACCCGCGGCCTGTGGCAGGCCCAGGTAGAGCCTGCCACACCCGCGTCGTGCCACCCGGCCACCGGGCAGGTGCACCGGCCCCTGCCCGCGCCACTGCGTGACCAACGCCTCGACGGCCAGCACGTGCACGCGCGCGAGCGCACCCGGCGGGCAGCCCGCGCGCACCGCGGCGTCGTGCAGGACGCGCCGCCGCACCGCGGCAGGGGCTGCCGCGAGGGGGCCCACGTCCAGCACGACGACCCCGGACTGCCCGGGCGCGGACGCGGACGCGACGAGCCCGGCGGCCGCCTGCTCCAGCGCCTCGTCCGCGTCGGCGAGCGCCTCCGCCGTGCGGGCGAGCGCCTGCGCGACCCCGGGTCCCAGGACCGTCTCGAGCACCGGCAGCACCTCGGTGCGCACACGGCTGCGCAGCGGCAGGTCGTCCGCGGACCCCGGCACCGCGCCGGTCCCGGCGACGACGTCCGTCCCGGCCGGCGGCCGGCCGTTGGTCGGGTCGTGCCACGGGACCAGGCCCTGCGCCGCGCACGCCGCCTCGGTGTCCGTCCGCCGCAGCGCGAGGAGCGGGCGGCGCAGGCGCCCGCGCACCGGCCGCATCCCGGCCAGCGCGCGCTCGCCGGACCCGCGCGCGAGCGCCAGCAGCACCGTCTCGGCCTGGTCGTCGAGGGTGTGGCCGAGCAGCACCGCCGCCGCGTCGAGCTCGTCCGCGACCGCGTCGAGCGCGGCGTGGCGGGCGGTCCGGGCGGCGCCCTCCGGCCCCCCTGCGGTCCCGACGTCCACGCGGACCACCCGCACGGGGTCCAGTCCCAGGGCGCGGCACGCGGCTGCGGCGTCGCGCGCGACGTCGGCGGACCCGGGCTGCAGCCCGTGGTCGACGACCACGGCGCCCGCCCGCCACCCGGCACGCGGGGCCTCCCACGCGAGCCCCGCGGCCAGCGCCAGCGAGTCGGCGCCACCCGAGCAGCCGACGAGCACCGTGCGGCCCGGCGGCACGTCGGCCAGGGCGCGGCGCACGGCGACGCGCACGGCGGCGACGGCCGGCGGCGGCCCGCTCACGGCCGACGGGGCCGCGGCGTCGAGCGACGGGCGCAGGTCATCCGTGCACGCGGCGCACCCACACGGCGGGGTCGCCGATCTCGGCGGCGCTCGGCAGCGCGTCGGGGCCGCTCCACACCGCGTTCAGGCCCTCCGTGCCGACGCGGGCGCGCACCGCCCGGACGAACGACGCACCGTCCCGGTACTGCGCCAGCTTGAGGTCCATGCCCAGCAGCCGCCGCAGGAGGCGGTCGACGCCGGTCGCACGGGCCGACGCGTCCCGGCGCCGCTCGAACGCCCTCCGGATCGTCCGCACGGTCGGCACGACGGACGGGCCCACCTCGTCCATCATCACGTCCGCGTGCCCCTCGAGCAGCGCCATGACCGCGCCGACCTCGTCGAACACCTCCCGCTGGCGCTCGGTGAGCAGGTGCAGCACACCGCCCTCGTCGTGCGTCACGGCGCGCACCAGCGCGCTCAGCAGGTCCTCGAGGCGCGGCAGGGCGGCACGCTCCGGTGCGCCGCCGGGGGCCAGGTCCGCCAGGTCGGCGAGCAGCTCCGCCGACCGCGCGCGCAGGTGGTCGGCGAGCCACGGCGCGGTGGCGAACTGCAGGGCGTGCGTCTGCTCGTGCAGCGCCACCCAGAGGCGGAAGTCGTGGCCGTCCACGCGGAGCTGACGCTCGGTGGCCAGGACGTTGGGCGCCACCAGCAGCAGCCGCCCGGGCTGCCCGGGCGCCGCGGTGAACGGGTCGTACTGCCCGATGACCTTGCCCGACAGCAGCGCCAGCACGCCGCCGACCTGCGCGGCGGCGGCCAGCCGGGCCGCGTCCGGCACGACCACGGGGGTGCCGTCGCGGCGCGTGGCCAGCGGTGCGGCCATGACCGCGAACATCTCGGCGTTGGCGGTCGCCCAGCGCGGCCGGTCCACCACCAGGACGCGCGAGAGCTCGGCGGGGTGCCGACCGTCGGCAGGCACCATGCCGGTCGCGTCGACGACGTGCCGGGCCGCGACGCCCGCCGCCGCCCGCAGGTCCGTCACGAGCTCGACCAGGGTGGCCCGGTCGGCGACCGGGCCGGGGGCCGCGACCCGCCCGGCCAGGCGGGCGGCGGCGTTCCAGTCGACGGGTCCGGGAGCGGTGGGCTGCACGCGCCCACGGTAACGCGCGAGCGCGCGGCGGGCGGGGTCAGCGCGGGCGGGGTCAGCGGCAGGCGGCGTCAGCGGCAGGCGGCGTCAGCGGCAGGCGGCGTCAGCGGCAGGCGGTGTCAGCGGCAGGCGGTGTCAGCGGCAGCCGCAGGCCGCCAGCGACCCGACGAAGCCGTCGATGGCCTGCCGGGGGGCCCACTGCCCGCCCTCGGGCGTCTGGTCCGCCATGACGACGAACACGAGCTGGCGTCGCTGGCTGTCCAGCACGGTGCCGGCCAGGGAGGTGACTCGCGGCAGCGAGCCCGTCTTGGCGCGCACGAGCCCGCGGGCGTCGGACCGGGTGAAGCGGTCGGACAGCGTGCCGGACAGGCCGGCGACCGGCATGCCCACGGCGACGTCGCGCAGCAGCGGGTGCGCGGGGTCCGTGGTCAGCCGCACCACGTCGGCCAGCAGGGCCGGTGACAGGGAGGAGCCGGCGCCCAGCCCTGACGCGTCGACCATCCGGGCGGCCGACACGTCGATCCCGAGGGTCCCGACCTGGCGCAGCACCGCCTGCGTCCCGCCGTCGAAGCTGGCGGGCAGGCCGGCGTCGAGCGCGACGAGGCGGGACACGACCTCGGTGATGGTGTTGTCGGACGTCTCCAGGAAGTAGTGCACGACGTCGACCAGGGGCGCGGACTCGACGCGCGCGAGCTCCGGCGCACCCTGCGTCGACGACGTGCGCGTCGGCTCGCCCTGCACCGTGACGCCCAGCTCGCCCAGGCGCTGCGCCAGCACCTTCGCCGCCGCCAGGGACGGGTCCGACGTGCGCGGCGCGTACTCGCCCTCACCGACGCGGCCGATGTCGACCGCCAGCCCGGTGACGGGCGCGACGAACCCCTCGTTCACGTTGGCGGGGTGCCACGCCGGGCTGACCGTCGGGCCGGCGAACAGCGCGTCGTCCACCAGCAGGCGCACGCTGGTCGTCCCCTGCAGCGCCAGCGCCGCGGCGGTGCGTGCCGCGAGGTCGGCCATGCCCGCGCGCCCGGCGGTGGCCGCCGGGTCGCCGGCACCGGCCGCCAGCATCATGTCCCCGCCCGCGACCAGCGCGATCGTGCCGTCGTCGACGCGCACCACCCGGGTGGGCAGCGTCGCGTCCGGGTCGAGCGCCGTGAGCGCGGCGACGCCCGTGAGGATCTTGGCCGTCGACGCGGGGATGCGGCCGGCGTCGGGCTGGTGGGACGCGAGCGTCTCCCCCGTGAGCTGGTCGACCACCGTGACCCCCACGCTGGGGCCCAGGCGCGGGTCGGTGACGAGCCCGTCGACCAGGGACTGGACCTGGGCCGCGGCGGGCAGCGGCACCTGCGGGTCGAGGTCGCCCAGCGCCCGCGGCACCGCGGTGGGGTCGACCGCGCCCGGCGCCGTGGGGAACGGGGACGGGTCCGGCACGGGGGGTGCCAGGGTCACGATGCCGGGCACGACGTCGTACGCGTCGGCCGTCGCGTACCCCGCTCCGAGCAGCACGACCACGAGCGTGCCCACCCCCGCGACCCGTCCTGCTGTGGCCATCGTCACTCCTTCCGGGACGTCGTGCCCCCTGCGGCCCGGTACCGCCGCAACGGTGGGTCAGACTACTGTCCGAGACAACGGCGCCCGGGGAGACGACGCGCCCAGTGGTCGATCGACCACCGCCCGGGGGGCGGGGACGCGTGGAGGGAAGCAACAAGTGGAGTTCGACGTCACGATCGAGATCCCCAAGGGGCAGCGCAACAAGTACGAGGTGGACCACGCGACGGGGCGGATCCGCCTCGACCGGATGCTGTTCACCTCGACGCGCTACCCCGACGACTACGGCTTCATCGAGGGGACCCTCGGCGAGGACGGGGACCCGTTGGACGCCCTGGTGCTGCTGGAGGAGCCCACGTTCCCCGGCTGCCTCATCCGCTGCCGCGCGCTGGGCATGTTCCGCATGCGCGACGAGGCCGGCGGTGACGACAAGGTGCTGTGCGTGCCGACGGGCGACCAGCGCGCCGCGTGGCGTCAGGACATCGACGACGTGTCCGACTTCCACCGCCTGGAGATCCAGCACTTCTTCGAGGTCTACAAGGACCTCGAGCCGGGCAAGTCCGTCGAGGGCGCCCACTGGGTGGGCCGCGCCGACGCCGAGGCCGAGATCGAGCGGTCGCGGCAGCGCGCGATCGACTCCGGCTACAACCACTGAGCACGCACAACTGAGCACGCACGGCCCCTCGGGGGTCGCGCACGAGGGCGGTCGGGCGGTGACGCCGGGCCGCCCTCCGGCGTTCCCGGGGCATGACGGGCGGGCGTGCGGACGCGCAGGCGACCGGGACACCGCGGCGCGTCGGGACGTGCGGGCGCCGGACGTGCCGCGCGGACGTGCCGACGAGGGGGTGACCCCGTCGTCAGGGGCGACCGGCGAACGGCATGGTCTTCGACCAGCGCATCGACGTGACGCGCAACGGCACACCGGGCCTGGACGCCTCGACGATCTGCCCGTTGCCCACCCACATCGCGACGTGGTGGATCGAGTTCGGGTCGGCCGGGTTGTCGCCCCAGAACACGAGGTCGCCGGGCCGCAGCTGGTCGTACGAGATCTTGAGGACCTGCTTGTACTGGTCGCGCGACGTGCGGTTGATGCCGACGCCCGCGGCGCGCCACGCGCCGCCCGTCAGGCCCGAGCAGTCGTACCCGTCGGGGCCGGTGCCGCCGTAGACGTACGGCAGGCCGACCTTCGACTGCGCCCACGCGACGGCCGCGGCACCGGCTGCGGCGGATCCGCGCGACGTCCCCGTGCCCAGGCCGTAGGGCGTCGAGGGCGCGGGAGCGGGAGCGGGTGCGGGTGCGGGTGCGGGTGCGGGTGCAGGGGCCGGGGCAGGAGCCGGCGCGGGCGCGGGAGCCGGTGCCGGAGCAGGCGCGGGAGCCGGGACCGCGGGACGCGGGCCGCCCGAGCCACCGCCGTTCGAGCCGCCGCCCGGCGCGGGAGCGCTCGGGGCGGTCCCGGGCGCGGGCAGCCGCTGCGCCTGGGCGGCGGCCTCCGCACGGGCACGCCGGTCGGCGTCGAGCGCGTCCTGCCGGGCACGCTCCACCTCGGCACTGGTCTGCCGGGCCGCGGCGAGGGCGGTGATGAGTCCGTCACGCTCCGTACGGCCCGCAGCGAGCGACGCGTCGGCGTCGGCCTGCACGCGCTCGGCCTGTGCGAGCGCCTCCGCGGCGGCGTCGGCGGCGGCACCGGCGGCCTGCGCGGCGTCGGCGGAGCGCCGCTGCATCGTCTCGGCGACCAGCAGCGCGGCCTGGTACTCCTGCACCGCGTCGTCGGCCTTGCCCGTCACCTGGTCCAGGGCGGTGGTGCGGCGTGCGACGTCCTGGAAGCCGTCGGCGGACAGCGCGGCCTCGAGGACGTCGGCCGACCCACCGGTGCGGGCGAGCTGCCGGGCGAAGGTGACCAGCCGGCGGCGCGCCTCCTCGGCCTCCGCGGCGGCGTGCTCGGCGCGCCCGGAGGCGTCGGCCGCGCGCGCCCGGGCGGCGTCGGCGTCGGCCACCGACCGGGTGTAGCCCTCGGCGGCGGTCTGGACGACGACCTCGGCGGACTCGGCCGACGCGGCGAGCTCGGCGAGGCGCACCTCGAGCTGCGCCACGGACATCTGCGCCCGCGCCACCCCGGCACGGGCCTCGCGCACGTCGTCCGCGGACGGCGTGGCGGCTGCCGGCGTCACGACGAGCCCGAGCGTCAGCAGGCCGACGGGCAGCACGGCGAGGCGGCGCGGCACGCGGCGGGCGAGGGGGCGGCGGGCGGCACGCAGGCACGCCGCACCGGGACCGTCCACGGGGGCCGGGCGGGGCTGGGGTGTCACGTCGCCGTCATGCACGTTCGGCACGCTACCTGTGGGATTCACACAAGAGAACACCTGTCACAACAGTCCCAGAAGTCACACCGTTGTGGTTCGGGAGCAACCCGGACAGACCCCCTGGGCTGTTCGGGTGACGACCGCGCGTCGGGGTCGCCGACCCCTCCGATCCGCGGGAACGGGCCCCGGCGGCGCGGGGCACGGCCGGGGCGCGTCGCCGATCTCGAAGGGTGAGATGTCCGTGCCACGGAGCGGGACGGAGCACGTAGTCTCCTGGACATGTTCCGTCGAATGTGTCGCTGACCGCGCACGTTCCCCCTGCCCACGGGCCGGTGGTCCGGCGAGGGTGCCGGATCCACCGACCGGCCGGCACCGGAGCAGCACGTGCGCTTCCCCTGACCCCCCGCGGGGCGGGCGTCGACGGCGCGCTCCTCGGGTGACAGTCCCCCACCCCGACCACCCGGCACCGCCGGCGAGGAGCACACCATGAGCAACGAGAGCTGGAGCTTCGAGACCCGGCAGGTGCACGCCGGCCAGACCCCCGACGCCGCGACGGGCGCCCGGGCGCTGCCGATCTACCAGACCACCTCCTTCGTCTTCGACTCCGCCGAGCAGGCCGCGGACAGGTTCGCGCTCAAGGAGCTCGGGCCCATCTACACGCGCATCAACAACCCGACCCAGGAGGTCGTGGAGAACCGCATCGCGAGCCTGGAGGGCGGGGTCGGCGCGCTGCTGCTCGCGTCCGGCCAGGCCGCGGAGACGTTCGCGATCCTCAACATCGCGCAGGCCGGCGACCACGTCGTCGCGTCCCCCAGCCTCTACGGCGGCACCTACAACCTGCTGCAGCACACGCTGCCCCGGTTCGGCATCGAGACCACCTTCGTCGCCGACCCGCACGACGCCCAGGCGTGGCGCGACGCGGTCCGCCCGAACACCAAGCTGTTCTTCGCCGAGACGATCCCCAACCCCAAGTCCGACGTGCTCGACATCGAGCTCGTCGCCGGCGTCGCCCACGCGCACGGCGTGCCACTCGTGGTCGACAACACCGTCGCCACCCCGTACCTCATCAACCCCCTGCAGTGGGGCGCCGACGTGGTGGTGCACTCGGCCACCAAGTACCTGGGCGGGCACGGCACCGCGATCGGCGGCGTGATCGTCGACGGTGGCACGTTCGACTACGCCCAGCACCCCGAGCGGTTCCCGGCGTACAACACGCCCGACCCGTCGTACAACGGCCTGGTGTTCGCCCGCGACCTGGGCGTCGGCGGAGCCTTCGGCGTCAACCTGTCCTTCATCCTCAAGGCGCGCGTCCAGCTGCTGCGCGACCTGGGCGCCGCGATCAGCCCGTTCAACGCGTTCCTCATCGCCCAGGGCGTCGAGACGCTCTCGCTGCGCGTCGAGCGGCACGTCGAGAACGCGCAGAAGGTCGCGGCGTGGCTCGAGGCGCGCGACGAGGTCCGGCACGTGCACTACGCGGGCCTGGAGTCCAGCCCGTGGCACGCCAACCAGCTCAAGTACGCGCCGCGCGGCGCGGGTGCCGTGCTGGCGTTCGAGCTCGACGGCGGCGCCGCGGCCGGTCAGGCGTTCGTCTCGGCGCTCGAGCTGCACTCGAACGTCGCGAACATCGGTGACGTGCGCTCCCTGGTGATCCACCCGGCCTCGACGACGCACAGCCAGCTGACCCCCGAGCAGCAGGCGCTGTCGGGCGTGACGCCGGGGCTCGTGCGCCTCGCGGTGGGCATCGAGCACATCGACGACATCCTCGCCGACCTGGACGCGGGGTTCCGCGCGGCCAAGGGCGCCTGAGACCCGGCCCCGACGAGAGGCGCTCGCACGATGACCCGACCCGACCCCCGACCCCACACCCGCACGCCCGCGCCCGCCGGGCGTGCGATGCCCGCGGGGCCGGGGGCGGGCCCGGTCGACGTGCCGGACCCGCTCGTCGGGCGCCCTGCGCGCCGCGGCGGGACGCTCGGCAGCCGCCGCCCGCTGCCGGAGCGGCCGCCCGTGCCCGCGAGCGCGGCGTGGCGCGACGGCGCCGACCCGGGACGCCGGCAGTTCGCCGACCTCGGTCCGCTGAAGCTCGAGTCCGGTGGTCGCCTGCCGGCCGTCCGCCTGGCGTACGAGACGTGGGGCGAGCTGGACGAGGACGGCAGCAACGCCGTGCTGGTGCTGCACGCGCTCACGGGCGACTCGCACGTCACGGGTGACGCGGGTCCGGGGCACCCGACCCCCGGGTGGTGGCAGTCGATGGTGGGCCCCGGTGCGCCCATCGACACCGACCGCTGGTTCGTCGTCGCGCCCAACGTGCTCGGCGGGTGCCAGGGCTCGACCGGCCCCGCGTCCGACGCCCCCGACGGGCGTCCCTGGGGAGGGCGGTTCCCGCTGCTCAGCGTCCGCGACCAGGTGGCCGCGGAGCTGCGCCTGGCGGACCTGCTGGGTGTCGACTCGTGGGCGCTGGTCATCGGCGCCTCGATGGGCGGGCACCGCGTGCTGGAGTGGGCGGCCTCGGCACCGGACCGCGTCGACGCCGTCGCCGCGATCGCGACGTGCGCGCAGACGTCGGGCGACCAGATCGCCGGGTTCCACACCCAGCTCGCCGCGATCACCGCCGACCCGCGCTACCGCGGCGGCGACTACTACGACGTGCCGGACGGCGAGGGCCCGCACGCCGGGCTCGGGCTCGCCCGGCAGATCGCCCACCAGACGTACCGCTCCGCGGTGGAGCTGGACACCCGGTTCGGGCGGATCCCGCAGGGCGCCGAGGACCCGCTGGAGGGCGGCCGGTTCGCGGTGCAGTCGTACCTCGACCACCACGGCGACAAGCTGTCCCGGCGGTTCGACGCCAACACCTACGTCACGCTCACGCGCACGATGATCACGCACGACCTGGGGCGCGACCGCGGCGGGGTGGAGGCGGCGCTCGCCCAGGTCACGGCGCGCGCCCTGGTGATCGCCGTCGACAGCGACCGGCTGTTCACACCGGCGCAGTCCGAGCGGGTGGCGGCCGCGATCCCCGGGTCCGGCCCGGTCCGGTACGTGCACTCCGACTACGGGCACGACGGCTTCCTCATCGAGGAGGACCAGGTCGGCCGGCACGTCGCGGACTTCCTGCGCGAGGGCGCCCGCCGGGCCTGACGGGGCCGCCCGGACGCATGAGGCGGCGGGCCCGATGGCGCGCCGGACGGCGGGAGACGGCACCATGGGGCGCATGTCCGTCGACGTCGCGACCGCCGCCACCGCCCTGCGTACCCAGTGGGACCGCCTGCACGCGTGGGTGGAGGTGATGGCGGACCCGCGGCTCGGGCGGGAGCCGTCGGTGCTCGACGGGTGGAACGTCGTCGAGCTGTGGGCGCACCTGGGCCGGGCGATGGACGCGCTGGCCGGGTGCACGCCGCTGCCGGCGGGCACCGTCCCGATGACCCTCGGCGAGTACCTCGGCACCTACCGGGACCGGGCGCAGGACGTGGTGGAGACGACGCGCCGGCTGGCCGCCGAGCACGCCGCCGACCCCGTCGGCTACGTGACGGCCTCCGCCCGGGCGGCCTTCGCGACGCTCGACACCCTGGGCGACGGCGACCCCGTGGTCCAGGCGCGCCGTGGCCCGGTCCGGCTGTCGACGATGACCGTCTCGCGCGTCCTCGAGCTCGTCGTGCACGGGGACGACCTGTACCGCTCGGTGCGTCGCGTACGGGCCGCCGACGCCGTCACCGACCCGGTGGACCCGGGCGCCCTCGCGCTGGCCGCCGACGAGCTGCTGGGCATCGTCCGTGCCCGCGGCGGGTGGGACCTGGAGGTCTCCGACGCGCGCCGCTGGGTGCGTCTGGCCACCGGCCGCGCGCCGTACGACGTCGACGAGCTGGCCCTCGCGCTGCAGGCGCGGTACACGTCGGACGCCGTCCCCGACCTGGGGCGCATGCTGCCGCTGATGTGAGGTCCGGTCGCGTCGGGACGCCGCACCCCGCGGGCCACGACGCGCGGCGGGCGTCCTCCTGGTGGGTCGGCGCGACCCGGCGGGCTAGCGTGGGGCATGCTCTGCGCCCGCGTCACGTCCTTCTCCCCCGACGACCCGCTGACCGGCCTGGACGTCGGTGACGCGCCGCAGCCGCCGGCACCGGACGGCTGGACCACCGTCGACGTGCGGGCCGCGTCCCTCAACCACCACGACCTGTGGTCGCTGCGCGGCGTGGGGCTGCGCGCCGAGCAGCTGCCGATGGTGCTGGGCACCGACGCCGCCGGTGTCACGGCCGACGGCCGGGAGGTCGTCGTGCACGCGGTCGTGGGCGGCCCCGACGGCCGCGGGGTCCCCGCCGACGAGCCGCGCACCCTGCTGTCCGAGCGGTACCCCGGGACCCTCGCCGAGCGCGTCGCCGTCCCCGGGTGGAACCTCGTCGACAAGCCCGCCGAGCTGTCGTTCGTCGAGGCTGCGTGCGTGCCGACCGCGTACCTGACCGCGTACCGCATGCTGTTCCGCTCGGGCGGTGCGCAGCCGGGGCAGCGCGTGCTGGTGCAGGGCGCGGGCGGTGGCGTGTCGGTGGCCGCCGTGCAGCTCGGCGCCGCGGCGGGCCTCGAGATGGTGGTCACCGGCCGCGACGCCGCCAAGCGTGAGCGCGCGCTGGCGCTCGGGGCGGCGCAGGCCGTCGAACCGGGTGCCCGGGTCGGCCGCGTGGACGTCGTGCTGGAGACCGTGGGCCGGGCGACGTGGGAGCACTCGGTGCGTTCCGTGCGGCCCGGTGGACGGATCGTCGTGGCGGGGCTCACGTCCGGTGACCCGGAGCCGGCGTCCCTGACGCGGGTGTTCTTCCAGGAGATCAGCATCGTCGGCGCGACGATGGGCACCCGGGACGAGCTCGGGCAGGTGCTGGCCCTCCTCGCCCGGACCGGTGTGCGCCCCCTGGTCGACTCGACGTACCCGCTGGCCCGCGCGCGCGACGCGCTGGCCCGCCTGGCGTCCGGCGCCCACGTCGGCAAGATCGTGCTCGAGGTCTGAGGCGTGCGAGCCTCCCGTGACCCGGGCGGCGCCGACGTCCCGGCCGGGGCCGGCGCCGCGGCGGACGCCGCCGCCCGCCCGGTCCCGCAGGCCCCGGCCGGACCGGTCCCGCCCGCCCGCTGGGACGGCGCCGCCCTGACCACCACCTGGTCGCCCGACGCGCTCGGCGAGGGCTTCGAGGCCCGTCGCCTGGACCTGGCGGACGACGACGAGGGCGAGGTCACCGCCACGCTGGTGCGCCTCGCGCCGGACCCCACGCTGCGCCCCGCGCGCGTGGTGCTGTACGTGCACGGCTGGTCGGACTACTTCTTCCAGACGCCGCTCGCGCACTTCTGGCGCGCGCAGGGTGCGGCGTTCTACGCGCTGGACCTGCGCAAGTCCGGCCGCTCGCTGCGACCCCACCAGACCCCCGGCTACGTCGACGACCTGCGCACCTACGACGAGGAGATCGGCGCGGCGCTCGCCGTGGTGCGCGCGGAGCTCGGGCCCGTCGCGCGTGTCATGCTCATGGGCCACTCCACCGGCGGGCTGGTGCTGAGCCTGTGGACCGCCCGCCACCCGGGGGCCGTGAGCGGGCTGGTGCTCAACTCCCCGTGGCTCGAGCTGCAGGGCTCGTCCCTGGCGCGGCACCTGTCGGCCCCGGCCATCAGCCGGCTCGCACGCTTCAACCCCAAGGCCGCGCTGCCCAACATCGACCCCGGGTACTACGCGCGCACCATCGACGTCGCCACCGGCGGGGACTGGACCGTCGACGACCGCTGGCGACCGACGCCGTCGTTCCCCGTCCGTGCAGGGTGGCTCAGCGCGATCATGGTCGGGCACGCGGCGGTCGCGCGCGGCCTGGGCATCGACGTGCCCGTGCTGGTGACCATGTCGGACCGGACGCTCATCAGCGCACGCTGGAGCGAGGAGATGCGGTCCGCGGACGTCGTGCTGGACGTCGAGGCGATCGCGCGGCGGGCGGTCCAGCTGGGGCACGTGGTGACGGTGGTGCGTGTGCCCGGCGGCATGCACGACCTCACGCTGTCGGCGCGCCCCGCCCGTGAGCGGTTCTACGCCGAGCTGACCCGCTGGCTGGCGGCCTACGGCTGGTCCTGACCGGCCCGGGCGTCACAGCGCGCCGGTGGCCTCCGACAGCGTGGGACCGCCGTCGCCCAGGCGCCAGGCCCGCCAGCCGTCGACGCCCTCGACGCCCGAGACCGCGGCCGCCGCGTCGTCCGGGTCCGTCAGCACCGTGCCGTCGGGCAGCTCGATCATGCCGTCGGGGCGCAGCAGCGCCGAGAATCGCTGGCCCCGGCGCTCGCGCACCCACACGAGCGTCGTCACGGCACGCCGGCTCTTGGCGAGCGTCGCCAGCGCGGGGTACGGCCAGTCGGGCCGCTCCGGGCGGGGCGCGGCGGTCGCGTCGGGCGGGCTGTCCGCCAGCGCGTGCCCACCGGGCGACGTCGTGACCTCCGCCTCGGTGCGCGCGTCACGCTCGGCGCCCGGGCGGTCCGGCGTCCGGGGGCCGTCGACCACCGCGGCGCGCAGGCCGGCGACGGGCGTCAGCGTGGGCGGTCCCTCGAGCATGGAGGAGGACGGCGGCACGGACGCGTCGCGCGGCCACTCGGTGACGTCGGGGCGGCCCGGGCCGCCGTGGCGCGGGGTCTCCGCCGGCGGCTCCGGCGGCTGGGCCGTCGGCCCCGCGGTCCGGAACGGCAACGGGGTCGGCTCGGTCACGCTGCCGCGCCGGCCGATGGGCGTGGGCGCGGGCGGCTCCGTGCGCTCGGGCGGCGTGACCGCGCGCAGCTCACCGGTGGGCTGCGACCGACCGCGTGCGGCCGGCGCCCCGGGGCCGCGCTCGAGCTCGGGCTCGTACGCCATGGCGGTCGCGAACGCCTCGCTGGAGCGCACCAGCCGCAGGGCCGTCGGCTCGACCGTGCGGCGCACCCCCTCGTGCAGCGCGAGCGGGGAGACCTCCAGCAGGCGACGCTCGTCGCCCCGCACGACACCCACCTGCATCACGTCGACCTGGTGCTCGCCGCCGCGCAGGAACCCGAGGGCGTCCGCGGCCTCGGCCGCGACCTCGGAGCACAGCAGCAGCAGACGCACCCCGCCGCGGGACCGCCCGGCGGCGGCGCCGAACGGCACGTGCTCGCGGAACGCCGCGAAGTCGACGGCGAACCGCGACGGGTCCGCGTGGTAGGCGCGCGCGAGGTCCGCCGTCGTCATGCGCGCGGCCGCTCCGCCGTGCCGCAGGGCGGTGACGATCGCGTCCTCGTCGAGCACCTGGGCCACCGCCACGACCACCGGCCGCCCCGACGCGTCGAGCGCGAGCAGCTCGGGCAGGTCCGACCGGTCCGACGCGCCACGCGCCCGCACGACGAACAGCGGCTCCCCCGCGATGGCGGCGAGGTGGTGGGTGACGAGCGCGGTGACCTCCTGGGCGAACGACCCGGCGAGCGGCTGCATCGGCTGGACGAGGCGCGGGCGCCCGTCGTCGAGCTCGAAGATCGGCATGTCGCGTCCGGGCCTTCCTTGCACGGCGGGGCGGGCGGGGCGGCGTCACGCCCGCCGGCGCGGTGCCGACCGGGCGCGCGTCGTCGCCCGCCCACTGTCCCACATCCGACCGGGCCCGGTCAGCCCGTCGTCCGGGGGACGTGGGGTCCGTCGGGAGTGCCGGGCGCGAGGGTCCCGGGTCCACCCGCGGGTGGACGCGCGGGCCTGCCGCGGGCAGGGTGGGACCCGTGCTCGTCGCCTTCTCCGTCGCCCCGCTCGGTGCGGGTGAGTCCGTCTCCCACGCCGTCGCCGACGCCGTGCGCATCGTGCGGGAGTCCGGCCTGCCGCACCGCACCGACGCCATGTTCACCACGCTCGAGGGCGAGTGGGACGAGGTGATGGACGTGGTGCGTCGGGCCACCGAGGCGGTGGGCGCGCACGGCCACCGGGTCAGCCTGGTGCTCAAGGCGGACATCCGTCCCGGGCACACCGGCGAGCTCGACGGCAAGGTCGCCCGGGTCGAGGCCCTGCTCGACGGCTGACGGGACGGCGCGTCCCGCGCCCCTCAGCCCTCCGACGCCCCGCGCCCCAGCCGCGACGCCAGCAGCTCGGCCAGGTGCACGCCCTGCACGTCCGCGAGCTGCTCGGCCTGCGTGCGGCACGAGTACCCGTCGGCCAGGTAGACGTCCCCCGGGGCCGCGGCCCGCAGCGCCGGCAGCAGCGCGTTCTCCGCGACGGCCACCGAGACGTCGTAGTGGCCCTTCTCCATGCCGAAGTTGCCGGCGAGCCCGCAGCACCCCGCGAGCGCGGAGAACTGCGCGCCGGCCTCGGTCAGCAGGCGGCGGTCCGCGGTCCACGTCATCACCGAGTAGTGGTGGCAGTGCGGCTGCACGACGGCCGTGACGTCGGACAGGTCCGGCACCTGCCAGCGGTCCCCCGGCCCGATCGGCGCCGGTGCGGTCAGCAGCTCCGCCAGGGTCCGGGTCTCGCGCTGGACGGCCACGGCGCGCGGGTCGTCCGGCAGCAGGTCGACCAGGTCGCTGCGCAGCACGGCGGTGCACGACGGCTCGAGCCCCACGATCGGGATGCCGTTGACGGCGAACGGACCGAGCACCTCCAGCAGGTGCTCGAGCTGGTGCCGCGCGCCCTCGAGCTGGCCGGTGCTGATCCAGGTCAGCCCGCAGCACGCGTCGTGGTCCGGCACCAGCACCTCGTAGCCCGCGTCGCGCAGCACGGCCACGGCCGCGTGGGCGACCGACGGGGCGAGGGTGTCGCTGAACGAGTCGGTCCACAGCAGCACCGGGGGACGCGGCGTCGCTGCCGTGGTGGCGTCCGCGTCGGCGGGCAGCGTCACGCGCGCGGCGTCGTCGCGGCCCACGACGCGCACGTCGCCCGACCGCCGCCCGGCCCGCCGCGCCCACGCCCGGAACGGCACCGGCGCGAACCGCACCATGCGCCGCCGGGTGTCCATGCCGCCCAGCGCCAGCACGGCCTTGGCGACGGGCCGGATGCCGAGCACCGCGTTGGCCACGGCCGCGAGGCCCGGGACGCCCGTGACGAGACGCGCCCAGCGCGGCAGCCAGCCCAGCGCGTAGTGGTTCACCGGGCGCAGCCGACGGCGGTACGTGCGGTGCAGCACCTCCGCCTTGTACTGCGCCATGTCGACGCCTGCGGGGCAGTCGGACGAGCACGCCTTGCAGCTCAGGCACAGGTCCAGCGCCTCGTGCACCTCGGGCGAGGACCACCCGCGCGAGACCAGGCTGCCGTTGGCCATCTCCTGCAGCACGCGCGCCCGGCCGCGGGTGGAGTCCTTCTCGTCCTTGGTCGCCAGGTACGACGGGCACATGAAGCCGCCGGCCGCGCTGTTGTCGGCGCGGCACTTGCCCACGCCGACACACCGGTGCACGGCGGTCGTCATGTCGCCGCCGTCGTGCGCGAACGAGAAGCCCGACGCGGCGGGCAGCGGGCGCGCCGCGGGCCGGCGCAGGTCGGCGTCGAGCGGGCGGGGGCGCACCAGCACGCCCGGGTTGAGCAGGTCGCGCGGGTCGAACAGGTCCTTCACGGCGCCGAACAGCTCGATCGTCCGCGGGGAGTACATGACGGGCAGCAGCTCGGAGCGGGCGCGCCCGTCGCCGTGCTCCCCGGACAGGGACCCGCCGTGGCGCGCGACCAGCGCGGCGGCGTCCTCCATGAACGCCCGCAACGGGTCGCCCGACCGCGTCAGCGGGACGTCGAGGCGCAGGTGCAGGCACCCGTCGCCGAAGTGCCCGTACGCCAGGCCGTCGACCCGGTGGTCGGCCATGAGCGCCTCGAGCTCGCGCAGGTAGGCCCCCAGCCGTTCCGGCGGCACCGCGGAGTCCTCGAAGCCGGGCCACGCCTGCGCGCCCGACGGCGTGCGGCCACCCAGCCCGGCACCGTCCTCGCGGATCCGCCACATCGCCGCCGCGTCGGGCCCGGGCGGGAAGATGCCGACCGCGGCGGTGCCCGCGTCGGCCGCGAGCGCGCGCGCCGTCGCCAGCGCGTCGTCCAGGGTCGGCCCGCCGACCTCGCACATCAGCCAACCGCCGCCCGGGGGCAGGTCGGGCACCGCCGCGGCGCCCTTGACCCGCCGCACCACGTCCACCAGGCGCGAGTCCATGCCCTCGATCGCGAGCGGCGCGTGCGCGAGCAGGGCGGGCACGGCGTCGGCTGCCGTCGGCATGTCCGGGTAGCCCAGCACCACCAGCACCGGTGCCGACGGCACGGGCACCAGGTTCACGGTGGCCCCGAGCACCGTCACCAGCGTGCCCTCGGTGCCCACCAGCATCTTGGCCAGGTCGGTGCCGTTCTCGGGCGTCAGGTGCTCCAACGAGTACCCGGACACCTGCCGGCGGAACCGGCCGAGCTCGGTGCGGACCACGTCGAGGTGCGCACGGACCAGCGCGTCGAGCCCCGGGACCGCGTCGAGCGCACCGGCCCCCGCACGCGCGGTGAAGCGCCGGCCGGTGCCGTCGACGACGTCGAGGTCCACCACGTTGTCCGCCGTCCGCCCGAAGGCCACGGCCCGCGGCCCGCACGCGTTGTTGCCGATCATGCCGCCGAGGGTCGCGCGGGCCTGCGTGGACGGGTCGGGCCCGAACCGCAGGCCGTGCGGCGCGGCGGCCCGCTGCAGGTGGGACATGACGACGCCCGGCTCGACGCGCGCCGTGCGCGCCTCGGGGTCGATCTCCAGCACCCGGTTCACGTGCCGCGAGAAGTCCAGCACGATGCCCGTGCCGACCGCGTTGCCGGCCACCGACGTGCCGCCGCCGCGCGACGTCAGCGGGGTCCCGGTCTCCCGCGCGACGGACAGCGCCGCGAGCACGTCGTCCGTGTCCCGCGGGAAGACCACGACCTGCGGCACCACGCGGTAGTTGGAGGCGTCGGTCGAGTACTCGGCCCGGCGCCGGGAGGAGTCGTCGACGCTCCCCCGCACCGCGTCGCGCAGCGCGTGCACGACGTCCCGGACGTCGGTCCCGGTCGCGTCGGTCGTCACAGCCACGTGCGGCAGTCTCCCACCACGCCACCGGGACCTGCACGGGCCGTCCGGTCCGCGGCGTCCGTGTGGGAGGCCGGTCGTACCGTCGGACCGTGCGACGCGCCCCGGTCACGGTCCTGTGCGCGGTCCAGTTCGTCGACGTCCTCGGCGTCACGAGCGCGACGACCGCGATCCCTGCCGTGCTCGCGGGCCTCGGCCTCGACGCGCACGCCGCAGGCCCGCTCGCGACGGCGTACGCGATGTTCTTCGGCGGCCTGCTGGTGGTCGGTGCGCGCCTCGGGGACCGCTACGGCCACCGTCGGGTGCTGGCCGCGGGGCTCGTGGGGTTCGCCGCGGTGTCCCTCGTCGGCGGGCTCGCCGGGTCGCTCGCGCAGGTGCTCGCCGCGCGTGCGCTGCAGGGCGCCGCGGCGGCGCTGTCGGTCCCGTCGGCGCTGCGGCTGCTGCTGCACGCCACGCCCGAGGCCGACGCCCGGCGCACCGCGCTGGCCGCGTGGAGCGCGGCCGGCGCCGCCGCGGGCGCCGCCGGGTTCGTCGTGGGCGGCGCGCTCGTCGAGGCGCTCGACTGGCGCGCCGTGTTCTGGGTCAACGCGCCGGTCGGGGCCCTGCTCCTGGTGGGCGTGCTGCTCGTGGTGCCCGCGCTCGCGCCCGACGACCGCACGACACGGCTCGACCTGGTGGGCGGGGCCCTGCTGGTCGTGTCGGTGATGTGCGTCGTGGCAGGGGCCGCAGCCGTCGAGCAGGGTGCGGGGGCGGGGCGCTCCGGCCTGCTCCTCCTGGCGGGCACGGTGGCCGCCGTCGGGTTCGTGGCGCGGATGCGGCGGGCCACGGACCCGCTCGTCCCGCCGGCCGCGTGGCGGTCGGCCCAGCTGCGGGACGGGACGGTGCTGTCGTTCGTCAACACCGCCACCACCAGCAGCGCGGCGGTGCTCGCGACCCTCCACCTGCAGGACCGGCTCGGCCTGTCCGCGCTCGCGACCGGGCTCACGCTGCTCGGGCTCAGCGTGCTCGTCGTCGTCGGGGCCGCGGCAGCCAAGCCGCTGCTGGACCGCCGGGGGCCGCGCACGGTGGCCGGGCTCGGCCTGGCGGTGGTCGCGGTCGGCGACGTCGTGCTCGTCGCGGGCGGCGCGACGTGGGCGGCGGTCGGGGCGGGTGCCGCCGTCCTCGGCCTGGGGCTCGGCCTGGCGTCGGTCGCGGCGACGGCGCTGGGGACCGACGTGCCGGAGGACCTCGCGGGCAGCGCCAGCGGCATCCTCAACACCGGCGCGCAGCTCGGCACCGCGCTCGGCACCGCCGTCCTCGTCATGGTCGCCGGGGTGACGTCGGTGTCGTGGGGATGGGCCGCGGCGGCGCTCGGAGCGGCGGTCACCGCGGGGTGGTCGTGGCGCGCCGGGCGGGCCGACGCGGCGCGCCACGGCGCGGCGACGGTCGGCGCCTGAGGCGCCCGGCGGCGCCTACCCGCCGCGCCGCCGGCCGCCTCGCCCTCAGGACTCCAGGGCCGCGTCGAGCGTGATGTCCGTGCCGGTCAGCGCCTTGCTCACGGGGCAGCCGGCCTTGGCCTTCTCGGCCGCCTGCTGGAACCCGGCCTCGTCGAGGCCCTCGACCTCGCCGCGGACCTTCAGGGCGATGCCGGTGATGCGGAAGCCGCCCGCCGGGTCCGGACCCAGGCTGACGTCGGCGGTCACCTCGAGCGCGACGGGCGTCCCGCCGGCCTCGGCGATGTCCGCGGACAGCTGCATGGCGTAGCACGACGAGTGCGCCGCGGCGATGAGCTCCTCGGGGCTCGTCGTGCCGCCCGCGTCCTCGGCCGCCCGCTTCGGGAACGAGACGTCGTACGTGCCGACCTGCGAGCTGCTCAGCTCGACCTGGCCGCCGCCGTCCTGCAGCGTGCCGTTCCAGGCGGTGCGTGCGGTGCGCGTGGGCATGACCACTCCTTCGTCCGTCGGTGGGTGGGCGCGAGCCGCGCCCCCCAGCGACCCTACGGGGGTGCCCCGCGTCAGCGCGCGCGCTCCAGGTGGGCCGCGACCACGTGCGGCGGTGCGCCCGCGGCCCGCAGCGCCCACGCGGCGCGGGCGTGCAGCGCCCGGCGCTGCCCCTCGTCGAGCCCCGCGTACAGCGACGTGCGGACCAGGTCGTGGCGGAACACCAGGCGGTCGCCGCGCGCGTGGACCACACCGGCGGCCAGACCGTGGCGCAGGGTCCGCCAGCACTCCGTGACCGGCTCGCCCGCCAGCGCGGCGAGGTCACCGACGACGAACGAGGTGCCCAGCACCGACGCCTGCCCGAGCATCGTCAGGACGTGCGGCCCCAGGTGCTGCACGTGCGCGCGCCCCACCTCGTCGAGCTCGTCGAGCCAGCCCGTGCCGACGACCTCGACCACGCCGCCCGAGCGCTCCAGCACACCGCACGCCTCGGCGGTCCGCAGCACGTCGACCACCAGCCGCGGGTTGCCGCCGGTCGTCGAGAGCACGCCACGCAGCGCCGGCCCCACGCTCCCGCGCAGCAGGTGCTCGGCCAGCTCGACCGTGGCGGCCGGTCCGAGCGGGCGCAGCTCCAGGTACCGGGCCCCGGCGCGCGTCCAGCCGGCGACGACCACGTCCAGCTCGGCGCGGTGCGGCACCCCGCGCATCGTCATGACCGTCAGGGCGCTGGGCAGCGCCCCCTCCCCGGCCAGGTCGGCCAGCAGGTGCAGGCTGCACGGGTCGGCCAGGTGCACGTCGTCGAGCGCCAGCACCCACGGGCCGAGCTCACCGCGGCGGCGCACCAGGGCCGCGAACAGCTCGTCCGCGCGGGCGAAGCGCGCCGGGGCGCCCGCACGCTCGGGCGGCAGGACCTCCAGCAGCGCCGCGAGCTCGGCCACGACCGGGCCCCGCCCGTCCCGACCGCGCGACGGCCCGAGCAGCGCGTCGGTGAGCAGCGTGTACGGCGGGGCCGCGGGACCGACCGCACGGCCGAGGCACACCTCGATCCCCAGGAGCCCGGCGGCGCCCTGCAGCGCCTCGACCAACCGGGTGCGACCGACGCCGGCCTCGCCCTCCAGCAGCACCGTGGCACCGCCACCGGTCGCGACGGAGGACAGCAGCTCGTCGATGTCGTCGAGCTCGGCCCCGCGCCCGACGAGCGGGCGCGCGCGGGACGTCGGCTCGGTCATGCACCCGATCGTATGACTCAGCCCACGTACTCCCAGTGCCACGGCTCCGGCTTGCTGCCGCCGGCCTGCGCCCAGGCGGGGTGGACCCACTGGAACGACGCGGCGTTCTCCCGCATCCACTGGTGCTCGGCGGTGCCGAAGCCCTGCACCCCGCCGGCCAGGTCGACCGCGAGGCCCCAGCCGTGGTTGGACGTGCCGGGCGCGGCGCACAGGCCACCCTTGTTGGCGCGGCACGCGACCTGCGCACCGTAGGACCGGTAGGAGTCGGTCACGTACAGCGGGCGGCCGAAGTGCGCGGCGAACGCGGCGTTGAGCGCCTCGAGGGCCTCGGCCGCGTCGCAGCGCAGCCGGGCGTTGCCGTCGAAGGACACCCCGCACAGCGCCTCGTCGGGGATGCGGCCGTTCGCGTACCCCTGCAGCGAGACCTTCCACGCGGCGCGCTGCGCCTCCTTCTCGGCGGCCACGCGCGCTGCCTCCTCGGCGGCGGCCTGCGCGGCGGCCTGCGCGGCGGCCTCGGCGGCGGCCTGCGCCGCGGCGGCCTCGGCCCGCTTCTGGTCCGCGGTGCCGGAGACGACCTCGGCGGCCTCCTTGACCCGGTCGAGCGCCGCGCGCAGCGGCGTGGTCCCGGGGTCCGTGGTGGGCGGCAGCGTCACGTCGGCGATCCGGTCGGACGCGTCCTCCTCGGCGGGCGCCGGCTCGGCCGGTGCGTCAGGGGCCGGCGCCTCGGCGGCGGCCGCCGCGGCCTCGGCTGCGGCGGCGTCCTCGGCGGTCGCGCCGTCCGCCGGGTCGACGGTCGCGTCGGTGGTCTGGGCGGTGCCGGTGTCCACGACGTCCTGCTCGCCGCGCTCCGCGTCGCGCGAGGCGCTGCGGGACCGCTCGACGATCTCGGGGATCTCGACGTCCGCCATGGCGGCCTGCAGCTCGGCGGTCGCGGCGTCGAGCTCGGCGAGCAGCTCGTCGGGGACGGCGGCCTCGGCGGCGTCCGCGCGGACGGCGACGGCCTCGTCCACGGCGGCCTGCGCCGCCTCGACGGCCTGCGCGCGCAGCTGCGCGGTGTACGCGTCGGCCGCACGGGCGGCCGCGGCCCGGGTGAGGGAGGAGTCGTCACCGGCCACGGCGGCGACGGAGGGCTCGGCGTCGGTCGTCACGACGACCGCGCCCATGCTGAGGACGAGAGCCAGGGCGATGCCGCCCTGGGCGGTACGGATGGCGACACGGGGTACACGTGCGGCACCGGGGGAAGCCGGTCGCTGCGGGCGGGGCGCGGCGTGCTTGCCTCCCGTCCGTCGCCGGACGGTGATCTTTCTGTTACTCACGCGCAACACGTTATGTGTCTCGGACTGTCGTCCAGAAAAGTTGAGGCCGAGAGAGCGCGAAGATCCTGTGCACGTTCTGTTACCACGGAGACACGCGGCCCGCACGGCGGCCCACTACGCTGACGCCCGTGCCCGCAGACGTCCGCCCCGACACGGCGAGGACCGCCGCCCCACCGTCCGCCGCGGACGGCGGGGGCCTGGACGACCTCTACGACATCGCCCGCCTGGCACGGCGGCTCGACGTGGAGCACGCGACGATCCGCGTCTGGCTGTCACGCAAGGTGCCGTGGCTGCCGCCCCCCGACGGGCGGCTCAACGGCGGTGCCGTCTGGCGCGCGTCGACGCTCGAGGGCATCGAGGAGCGGCGCTTCCGTCGCCGCCCGGGCCGCAAGCCCCGCTTCACCTCGGCACCCGCAGCCGCCGACGTGCCGCGCACGGGATCCATCCCCGTGGTGGCACCGCGCACGGGCGCCGTCCCGCTCGTCACCGCGCCCCGCGTCGGCGCCGAGCCGCCTGCCGCCGGACCCCTCGTCGCGGCCCCCGCAACGGCCCCGACCGTCGCCGCGAACGACCCGTCCCACGCCGTCGGGGCGCTCACCTCCCGCTGATATCCGCCCGATCCCGGCCGAACCCTCCCTGCGCCGCGCCCGTGGCGGCCCGACCCGGCGAACCCGGCGAAGCGCTCGGACGACCAGGTTGTGGAGAAGGGGTGACGAAACGCCTACCGGTCAGTAGCGTTCACGGAGCGCCGGGAACCCTGTGACAGCAGCCATACCCGGATGTGACGCCCCGCGGCTGCCCGCGGGGCGCCGACCGCTCCGCGTCGTCCGACACCCGGGATGAGACCCCATGCCACGTCGCCTGCTCGCCGGCCTGACCGCCGCCTCCGTCGTCCTCACCACCGCGCTGCTCGGCACACCCGCTGCGACCGCAGCGCCCCCGCCGGACGACCTCACGGGCCTGCTGGTCGGCCGCGAGGTCCCGGTCCAGCGGACCGAGGGCGTCGGCGACGCGCTCGCCGCGGCCGACGGCACCGTCACCGCGTTCGTCGAGCTCGACACGCCCTCGGGCGTCGAGGTCGCCGCCGACGGCGGGAGCCCGGCCGACGTCCGCGACGCCGCGACCGCCACGCAGGCCGCCGCCGAGGACGTCGTCCCCGCCGAGGCCGGGACCTCCGCCCGCACCGCGGCCGCCCAGCCGCAGCGCCTCGCCACCGTCACCAACCTCGTGTCCGGGGCCCTCGTGCTCGGCGACGCGGCCCAGCTCCGCGCCCTGGCCGACGAGCCCGGCGTGCGCGCCGTGCGCCTGGTCGCCGAGCGCACGCCCGACAACGCCGCCCAGGTCGAGTTCACCCGGACCCTGGCCACGTGGCAGGACACCGGGGTCCTCGGCACCGACGTCACGATCGGCGTCATCGACACCGGGATCGACTACACCCACGCCACCTTCGGCGGACCGGGCACCGTCGAGGCCTACGAGGCCGCGTACGGCGAGAACGGCAGCGGGCCGGTGCCGCAGGGGTCGTACGACCCGGACAAGTACCTCGGCGGCTACGACTTCGCCGGGACCGACTACGACGCCGGCGGTGAGGGCGCGCAGCTCGTGCCCGTGCCCGACGAGAACCCGATCGACGTCAACGGGCACGGCACGCACGTGGCCGGCACCGCCGCCGGGTACGGCGTCACGCCCGACGGCGGGACGTTCGAGGGCGACTACGCGGAGCTCGACACCGTGCTCGACTGGCCCGTCGGCCCGGGCACCGCGCCCGGGGCCGGGCTCTACGCGCTCAAGGTGTTCGGCGACGTCGCCGGCTCGACCAGCCTGTCGGCGCTCGCGCTCGACTGGGCGGCCGACCCGGACGGCGACGGCTCGTTCGACGACCGCCTCGACGTGCTCAACCTGTCGCTGGGTGCGTCCGGCTCCCCCGCGGACGACCCCGAGTCGGCGCAGGTCGCCGAGCTCACGGCGCTCGGCACCACGGTGGTGCTCTCCGCCGGCAACGAGGGTGACATCGAGGACGTCGGCGGCTCGCCCGGCAACGGGTTCGCCGGGCTGACGGTCGCCTGGTCCGTCGGCAAGGACCTCGCGTTCGACTCCCTCGAGGTCGTCGAGGCGTCCGACCCCGCCCTCGAGGGCCGCCACGCCGGGCAGAACTCGGTCGCGTACTCCGGTGAGGACGTCACCGCACCGGTCGCCTTCCTCGGCGAGCGGTTCGACGGCTGCGACCCCTTCACGCCCGAGCAGTCCGCGGCCGTCGCCGGCAAGATCGCCTACCTGTGGTGGGACGACGACGACGCGGCCCGCCGGTGCGGGTCGGTCGCGCGGTTCGACAACACGACGGCCGCCGGCGCGGTCGGGGTGCTCCTGCCCACCGAGCTGACCCTGTTCTCCGCGGGCATCTCCGGCAACGACGCGATCCCGGGGCTCCAGCTCACCGCGGCGGCCACCGACGCGCTGCTGCCCGAGATCGAGGCCGGCACGCTCGTCGCCCACATCGGTCCGTCGCTCGCGCTCAGCACGCGGCAGGACGTCGGCGCCGACACGCTCAGCACCTCGTCGTCGCGCGGTGTGCACGGCTCGCTGGGCTGGGGCAAGCCCGACGTGGCCGCGCCCGGTCAGCAGATCGCGTCCGCGGCCGTCGGGTCCGGCAACGGCGGGTCGTCGAAGAGCGGCACCTCGATGGCCGCCCCGCACGTCGCCGGCATCGCCGCGCTCGTCCGCGAGGCGCACCCCGGGTGGTCCGCGACCCAGATCAAGGCCGCGATCGTCAACACCGCGACGCACGACCTGGCCACCGAGGCCGGCGGCGACCTGTTCTACGGCCCGGCCCGCGTCGGCTCCGGCCGGGTCGACGCGCTCGCCGCGGTGACGAGCAGCACGCTCCTGTACAACGCGCAGCAGCCCCAGCAGACGTCGGTGAGCTTCGGCGTCGTCCCGCTGGCGGACGAGCCGGTGACGATCCGCAAGGCGGTCACCGTGCAGAACCTCGGGTCGACCGCCCGCACCTACAGCACGCAGGTCACCTCGAGCACCACGGCGGGCGCCGCCACGATCACGGCCTCACCCGCCAGCCTGCGGGTGCCCGCCGGCGGAACCGGCGTCGTGACGCTCACGTTCACGGCCGACCCGGCGACCGTCGCGCGGCAGATCGACCCCACGCAGCAGGTCGAGCAGATCCCCCGCCTGCCGCGCGAGTACGTCTCGCAGGTGTCGGGCCGGCTGGTCCTGACGTCCGGGGACACGCAGTGGCGCCTGCCGGTGCAGGGCACGCCCCGTCCCACCACCGACCTCGAGGCCGCCGCCGTGACGTTCCCCGACGCCGCGGCGCAGACCGCGGAGCTGGTGTTCAGCGGTCGTGACGTCGAGGCCGAGGGCTGGAGGGGCCTCGCCTCGCCGCTGGTGCACGCCGCGGACTCCCCGCGGCTCGAGGCGCTGCCCGCGAGCGTCGAGACGTCGCGCTCGACGATCGCGGCCGGTGACGTCCGGCACGTCGGCTGGGCGTCCACCGCACCCGCGGTGGTGGCCGACGGCGGCGACCCGACGCTCGAGGGGTACCTCGGCGTGGGCATCGCGACGGACGGCGACTGGGCGGTCCTGGGCCACGCCCTGCAGCCGTGGGTGCTCGTCGACACGGACGGCGACGCCGAGCCCGACGTGGCGGCGATCGCCAGCAAGATGACCGACACCGACTACACCGTCGTCGAGACGTACGACTGGGAGACCGGCGACCTGCTGGCCGGACCCGAGCTGCTGTACCCGTTCGGCGGCGGGCTCGAGATGGGCGCGTTCGACAACAGCACCGTCGTGGTGCCGGTGCCGCTCGCGGCGCTCGGGGTCGAGGCCGGCACCGAGGTCGGGGTGTGGGCGCAGATGCGCAGCCCGTACGCCGTGTCGGGCGACGGCGTCGTCGACTCGGTCGGCCCGTTCACCGTCGACCCGTACGACCCGCCGCTGTGGTTCGAGCCGGCCACCGACGACCTGTTCGTCGCCCCGGCGGCGGACGGCCGCTCGATCACCGTCCACGGCGGTCCGGGGGCGGCCGACGCCGACGTGCTGGTGCTGCACCACCTCAACGGCGCGGGCGACCGCGCGCAGGTGGTGGACGTGACCGCGCCGGAGGCCGTCGCGACGACGACGACCCTCGAGGTGGACTCGGAGCGCACCGCCGGCCAGGGCAACCTGCTGCAGATGACGGTCGCCCCGCGGGACGCCACGGGCACGTTCACGCTGTACGACGGCGACACGGAGATCGGCACGACCGAGGTCGTGGACGGCGGCGGCGTGTGGAGCACGTGGTCGCTCGGGGCCGGCACGTACCGGTTCCGCGCGCAGTTCACGCCGGACGACCCGCGGTACGCGCCGTCGTCGTCGCCGGTCGTGGAGGTGGCGCTGGCACGCTCGACGTCCACCACGACGCTGAGCGTCTCGCCCGCGAACGTGCGCTACGGGCAGCCGGCCACGGCCACGGTCACGGTGACCGGCGGGAGCTGGGCACCGTCCGGTGCGGTGACGATCAGCGAGCGCGGCAAGGTCCTGGCCACCGCCGACCTCACGGTCGACGAGCTGACCGGCACCGCGACGGTCGAGCTGCCGCGCGACCTGGCGACCGGCAGCCACCGGCTCGTCGCGGAGTTCGCCGGGAGCACCGACGTCGCGGCCTCGCAGGGCGGCGCGCAGCTGCGCGTGGCACCGGCACCGGCGAGGGTGACGCTCGAGGCGGACAGCTGGACCGTCCCGCGCGGGAGCACCCCCACGGTGACCGTGCGCGTGGGCGGCGGCGAGGGCGCACCGGCGGCCACCGGCCACGTCACGGTGCTGCTCGGGCTGCGCTCGCTCGGCACCTACCGGCTCACGGACGGCGCGGCGAGCGTCACGCTGCCGCCCGTCCGCTCCACCGGCGTGCTCACGGTGCTGTACGGCGGCGGCGGCGGGTACCTGCCGGGTGCTGCCGCGCAGGTGGTGCGCGTGGGCTGACACGTCCTCACCGCGCATCGAGCGGGTGCCGCCCGGGGTCCGACCGGGCGACACCCGCTCGCGCGTGTTCAAGCCGGGGCGCCGCCCGGCCGATGCGTGCACATGGGACTGGACCGACAGGCACCGCAAGGGAGCGGATCCGTGCTGCCCGCCCCCCACGGCCCGACCGACGCGTCCCCGCCCGAGGGACCGGCCGCCGTGACGGAGGGCGGGACGCCGGACACCGGTGCGCTGCTGCGCGTGGTCGAGCACCTCGCCGAGGTGCCCGACGAGGTCGAGCCGGACGACACGGCGGACGACGCGGAGGGGCCGCGTCCGGCGTCGCCCGACCAGGTCGACGCGGCCGTGGCCCCCGAGGACGCCGAGGACGCCGAGGACACCGAGGACACCGAGGACACCGAGGACACCGAGGACACCGTGGCACCCGAGGACACCCCGGACACCGCCGGGGACGTGCCGCCGCAGGACCCGGCACCCGAGGACGCACCCGCCGTCGACGACGAGCCGGACGCACCCGCCCCCGACGAGGACGCGGCACCGGCCGCACCGGACAGCCCCGCGACAGACTCCGAGGGCGATGCGCCCCGTGACGAGCCCGCGGCCGTGGCAGATGCCGGGAGCACCGACGACGCCGAGCCTGCCGACGACGAGCCCGACGACCGCGCCGAGCCTGCCGACGACGAGGCTGACGACGACGGGCCCGCGGACGACGAGCCCGACGACGACGCCGAGCCTGCCGACGACGAGCCGGCGGACGACGAGCCGGCGGACGACGAGCCCGACGACGACACCCAGCCTGCGGACGACGAGCCCGTCGGCGACGACACCGGGCCCACCGGCACCGAGCCCGCGGGGACCGAGCACAGCGACGACGACCCCACGGGGACCACGGACGACGGCACCGTCGGCGACGAGCCTGTGGACGTCGATCCGCCCGTCGCCGAGGGCGACCCGACGCCCGACGCGGCCGCGACCGTGCCGACCCCCCACCCCGTCCCGGCGGCCCCGACCTCCCCGGTCGGGCCCGTGGCGGCGGCGCTGTCGGACACGCGGCACCGGATCGACGAGCTGAACCCGGCCGAGCGGCTGTTCCTCGGCCAGCAGCGGGCGCTGATCGCGGAGCTGTGCCGCGACCCGTTCGACGCCGACGAGGTCGGCGCGTTGTTCGACCGCGTGCACGAGCAGTGGACGCAGGCCGACGACCGCCCCGACCCGCTGCCGCTCGCGGACGCGTTCGGCGTCGCGCTCGGCGACCTCGTGTGCGCCCAGGCGCCGGACCTGGGCTGGGCGACGTGCAGCGACCGGTTCGGCACCGAGATCGTGCTGGCCCGGGAGGACCCCGAGGTGCTCGTCTACCCGATCGCGTCCGTCGCGCGGGACTGGCCGAGCGCCGGACCCGGCTGGTTCGTGGCGCACCTGGCGACGGTGCTGCGGGGCGTCCGCCCGGAGGGCGCACCGCACGACGCCTGACCCCTGATCTGCGGGCCCCGCACCGCCTCACCACCCCCCGGGAGAGGCGGCCGGGGCCCGCTGCTGTGCACGGCCGCGACGCGCCGCAGACGTCCGATGTCATGCCGGACGCCCGGGATGACGATACTGGGGGGGTGACGACGTTCGACGACACCGGCATCTTCGAGCTGGTCGACGAGGAGCAGGACGCTCCCGAGCGACCGCAGCGCGCACGTGTGGTGGCCGTGCTGGCGGTTGCGGCCGCCCTCGTCGTCGCGGGCGTGACGTGGCTGCTGCTGGCGCGGTCGGCCGACGCACCCGCCCCGGAGCAGCTCTCCGTCGAGCTGCTGGACCGGCCGGCCGAGCCCACCGACGTGCTCCCCTCCGAGGTCGTCGAGCAGACGGGCGTCGACCCGGCGAGCTCGCGCTTCGCCGTCCGCACCGCCGCCGGTCAGCACTACGCGGCGACGCGGTGGGACGGCAGCCTGTGCCTGGTGGCGGTGCCGGACGGGGACGCCGCCCGCGTGGTCTGCGTCGCACCGTCCGCCACGGCCACGGCCACGCTCACGGGTCCCGACGCGTCGCGCGTCCGGCTGGGCACCGACACCGCGCCCGCCCCGGACGCGTCCGAGGGGTGGCGCGCCGCGGGCGCGAACGTGTGGGTGCTGGACGCGCCCCCGGCGGGCTGACCGCCGCGCGTCAGCCGTCCCCGCGGCCGCCCTCCGCGGTCAGCACGTCCACCAGCCGGCGCACGCTGGACGCGAGGCCCCAGCGCTCCGCGAGCGCGACGAGCGCGTCCGGGTCGGCGGGCACCGTCGGCAGGTGGTCGTCCACGTCGTCGACGGGTGCGTCGGGTGCGACGGTCACCACGCGCGGCGCCACCGCGAGGTAGTCGGCCGCGTCGGTGAGCCGGGTGCGCTGCGTCGCCGTCAGGCCCCGGTCCCCCGCGTCGCGCGCCGCGAGCACGCCCTCCAGGGTCCCGTAGCGGCGCAGCAGCGCCGCCGCGGTCTTCTCCCCGATCCCGGGCACGCCGGGCAGCCCGTCGCTCGGGTCACCGCGCAGCACGGCCATGTCCGCGTACGCGCGACCGGTGGCCACCCCGTACCGCTCCTGCAGCACCTGCTGGTCGACCACCAGCAGGTCCTTGACGCCCTTCACCGGGTACAGCACGCGCACCGGGACGTCGTCGTCGACCAGCTGGAAGAGGTCCCGGTCGCCCGTCACGACGTCGACCGCGCCACGCTCGCCGGCGGGCCGTGCCGCCTCGCGGGCGACGAGGGTGCCGATCACGTCGTCCGCCTCGTACCCGGGCGCCCCCAGGCGCGGGATGCCCAGCGCCGCGAGCACGTCGACGATGACGGGCACCTGCGCGGTGAGCGCGTCGGGGACCTCCTCGACGCCGGTGGTCCCCGGGACCTCGCGCGCCACCCGGTGCGCCTTGTACGACGGCACGGCCTCGACGCGGAACGCCGGACGCCAGTCGTCGTCCCAGCAGGCGACCAGACGGGTCGGGTGACGGTCCGCCACCAGCCGGGCGATCATCTCGAGGAGCCCGCGCACGGCGTTGACGGGTGTGCCGTCGGGGGCCCGCACGGAGTCGGGGACGCCGAAGAAGGCGCGGAAGTACAGCGAGGCGGAGTCCAGGAGCAGCAGACGCCCGGCGGGTCCGGCGGTGGCGGTCATGGGGGAACGCTACCGATCCGCCGCCTCGCCGGGCGGGGACGCCGGTGGCGCCGTGCCGTGGCCCTCCACCACGGCGCGACGCCACCGGTGCGCGGGCCCGCCTGACACGCGGCTCGCCCCGGCCCCGTCAGGCGGGGCTCAGGTCCAGCTGGTCCTCCACCACCGCGACGACGCTCCACGTCCCGCCGTCGGCGTCGGTGAGCTCCCACGCCGGGACCACGAGCACCGCACCGTCCGGTGCGGTGAGCACCGTGACACCCAGCCGCGCACCGGTCAGGGTCACCTGCTGCACGGGCCACGCCACGGGGTCGCCGGGCGCGGGCACCGGGGGCACGGTCGGCTCGACGGGCTCCGGCAGGATCGTCGCGGGCTCGTCGAGCGTCGCGACGCCGCCCTCGGCACGAGCGGCGAGCGGCACGACGCCGCCCGGCGACCCGCCGAACCGGGGGTCGTTCAGCCGCTCGACGGCCTCGTCGGCGCCGATCACGTCGTACGTGCCGAGCGGCACGAGGGGCGCGAGCGTGCCGTAGAGCGACTGCACGCCGTCCCCGGCCAGCTGCACCGACCACGCCATCCCGGTCTGGTTGCCGTCGACGACCTGCGTGCCGGTCACGCTCACCAGCCCGGGCACCCCGGTCTCGTCGGTCACCGCGACCTCGTAGCCGTCGGGACCCACACCGAGCTCGGCCATGAGGTCGCGGGCCCGCTCGATCGCGGCGTCGCCGGTCGGGGTGCCGGCGGGGTCGCAGACACCGGGGTCGACGACGGCGGGCTGCTCGTCCGGCGCGGGCTGGATCGAGACGTCCGGCGCACCGCCCGCCGCAGCGCCCACCGATCCCCCGACGGACCCCGGTGCCGCGGGCTCGGCGGACGCACCGTCGTCGGGCGCGCTCGACGGGTCCACCGTGCAGGCGGCGGGGTCGTGGGCCGGGTCGTAGAACCAGGTGCTCGCGTACCCGTCGATGCCCACCTGGACCGTCGCGGACGTGCCGTCGGACGCACCGACGACCCACTGCCCCCACTCCTGGCGCGGCTCACCGGGCACGCCGAGCACCTCGGCCACCTGCGCCGCCGTCTGCGCCGTGGCGGCCTGCGACGCGTCGAGCGCCCACGCCTGCGCGGACCCGCCTGCGCCGTCCAGGTCGCTGCCCGTGAACACCGTGCGCCCGCCGAACCACCCGCCGGCCATGCGCGCGTCCGCTGCCATCTCGGTGGCACCCGCGCCGCCTCCCTGCAGCGCGATCGCCGGCGCGCCCGGCTCGTCCGCACCCGCGGCACCGATCGCGTACCCGCCGGCGCCGACGACCGCGACGCCCGCGGCGACGGCGGCCGCCTGCAGCCACCGGGCAGGGCGGCGCCGGGCACGGGCCGCGGCGAGCTCGTCGGTCACGGGTGCGGCACCCCCGGGCCCCAGCGGTACACCGGTGCTCGCGGCGAGGCGCGCCTGCAGACGTGCGGCGTCCGGTGTCGCACCGGCCGCCGGGTCGGCGGCGCGCACGCGGGCCACGGCGTCGTCGGCGCCGTCCGAGAGGTCGGCGGGGCCGGAGGTCTCGGCAGGGCCGGGGGCCTCGGCAGTGCCGGGAGTGTCGGCGGTCCCTCCGCTGCCCCGGGCGTCAGGGGCGGCGTCGTCGGGGACGCCGGGGTCGCGCATGTCGTCCATGTGGTCCTCCTGGGGCGGGCTCGGCCCGTGGTCCGTTCCTGCTCCGTCTGTGTGCCGGGGGCGGCGGGTCTTGCAGCGGTGGGACGTCGCGGTCCGCTGCGCGGGCCGGGTCGAGGCGTCGGTCAGCCGTCGACGCCGGCCGCGGCGAACGCGGTCCGCAGCCGCGCCCGGGCGCGGGAGAGGGCCGCGTCGGCCCCGCCCCGGCCGATGCCGAGCGCGGCGGCGAGCGCCTCCCCCGCCAGGCCCTCCCAGGCGTGCAGCAGCAGCACCTCGCGGTCGCGCGCCGACAGGCCCGCGAGCACGGTCCGCACGGTGTCGTCGCGCACGGCGCGCAGCGCGGGGTCGTCGGCGTCCGTCTCCTCCGGGACGTCCGCGACGGGCACGGGTCGGCTCTTGCGCCGGTGGTTGGCCACGACGTAGCCCGCGGTGCGGTAGAGCCACGGCAGCTCGGCGCCCTCCGGCACGTCGTCGCGGCGGCGCCAGGCGGTCGTCAGCACGTCGGCGGTCAGGTCCTCGACGTCCGACGCGGCGACCCGCCGCAGGACGTACCGGTGCACGGCGGTGGCGTGCGACCGCACCAGGTCCTCGAACCACGCCGCGTCGCGCCCACCGCCCCCGGTGACGGCGTCGCGGTCGTGCGCGCCGGCGCCCGCCGTGTCGACGTCCGCCGTGTCGCCGTCCGCGGCGTCGACGGGGCTCGGGACGGTGCGGGGGTCGGTGTCGTGCTCAGGGTGCGCGGGCACTGCGGCTCCCGGGTCGGGCGTGCGTCGGACGTCGGTCGGGACGGTGCGGGCACCACCCTCACCCTCCCGGTGTCGCGACCGGTCCCGATCTTGCACGACCCGGTCGATCCGGCGCGAGCCGCGCGATCCGGCCCGGCCCGGCGCGACGTCACCGCCGGTGCGGTCCGCCTGCCCGGCAGGTCGGGGCCGCCGGCGGGTCACGCCGGCGGCCCGTCGACGTCACAGGCCGTCGGCCACCACGGCGGTCGCGCGGAGCCAGGCGTCCCGCGTCGCGGGGCGCAGCGAGGCGTGGTCGATCGGTCCCCCGGACACGAGCGCCTTGTCGTGCGGGACCTCGAGGACCGCCCGGGTCAGCGCACCGAAGTGCGAGCGCAGCCGCTGGCGCAGGTCCTTGTCGACCTTGGGCTCGGGGAACGACAGGATCGTCACCGCCTGCCGCACCAGCTCCTCCTGGCCCGTCGCCCGCAGCGCGTCCAGCGCCCACGCGGCGGACTGCGCGGTGTCCTCGCGCAGCGTCGACACCACGACCAGCTGGTCGGCCGAGCGCACCGCCGCCTGCCAGTTCGAGGCGCGCATGTTGTTGCCGGTGTCCACGACGAGCACCCGGTAGAACTGCGTCAGCACGTCGTGCAGCGCCCGGTACGACGCCGCGTCGACGCTCTCGATCGACGCCGCGTTCTCGTCGGAGGCCAGGACGTCGAACTGCTCGTCCTGCTGCGTGCGCACGAACTGGTCGAGGTCGCCGATGCGCAGGGTGCCGCGCTGCGTGAGGTCTGGCAGGGAGTGCAGCAGGTCCACCGCGGTGCGCGTGTGGTCCCCGTGCGACGAGCGCCAGCCCAGCGTGCCCCGCGTCTCGTTGTTGTCCCAGGCCAGGGTGTACCCGCCGCGGGCGAGCCCGAACGTCGATGCCAGCAGCATCGTGGCGGTGGTCTTGTGCGCGCCGCCCTTGGGGTTGACGACGACGACCGTGCGCGGACCGTCGAACGTGCGGCGGATCGCCTCGACCTGGGAGCGACGCGCACGCTCGGCCGCGCCGGGTCGCGGCTTGACCGCCCCGAACGTGAGGCGACGGACCGTGCGCTGCCAGCCCTGCTCGGCCGGGCCCTCGTGGCCGGGGTGCCGGGCGGCGAGCAGGTCGTCGAGCGTGGGCAGGGTCGCCGGGTCGGCCGCGCGCCGCTCGGCTCGCGTCCCGGACGTCGGCGCGCCGGAGGGCACCGCGGGCACGGCCCCGGAGGTGGCGACAGGCCCGCCCTGTGCCGCGTCGGCCGCGACCACGGGGGTCGCGCCGCTGGGCACCACGGGCGTCGGCGCCGACAGCGGGTCCGGCGTGGACCAGGCGGCCGGCTCGACGACGGGCACCGGGGCGCTGAGCGCCAGGTCGCGCTCGTCCGCCTCGTCGACGCGTCCGTCGGGGTGGATCAGCAGGGCCCACAGCCCGTCGGGGTCCCGGACCTCGACGGGCAGCGCACGGCCCGCGTCGGCCGCGAGCGCGGCGATGCGCCCCGTCACGGCGGCGCCCGCCTGCGCGAGGTCGGCCATCGCGATGGTCTCCCGGACGCCGTCGACGGAGATCTCGCCCGTGCCGTCCTCGCGGACCTCGGCCGTGATCTGCGGCAGGCGCAGGGGCGCGTCGTCGCCGTCCACCGCCGCGACCGACCCGGTGGTCGTCGGGACCGCGCCCGTCGCGGTGCCCGGCTCCGTGGCCACGTTGCCGTTCTTGCCCGTCATGTCTGCTCCCTACGTCCTGCCCGGCACGCGACCCACCGTCAACGGCACCCCGCAGGCGCGAGCACGCCACATCCTGGACGAACGTATCGCCAGACCAGCAGACGCGCACAACGGACGTCGACCGCAGCGCACCATGCACTCGTGGCCCCGCGCACACCGCCGCCGCGCGGACGCGGGCGTCAGTCGTCGGTGTCGACCTCGAACCACACGGTCGTGCCGCCGTCGGCCAGCCGGGCCGAGCCCCAGGCGGTGGACAGCGCGTCGACCAGGGCCATGCCACGCCCGTTCGGCTCGGTGGGCTCGGGGTGCCGGACCCGCGGCACGCCGCCCCCGCGGTCGGTGACGGCGACGCGCACGACACCCCCGTCGACCCGCACGGCCACGCGGACCGGCTCGTCGGCCGGTCCGTGGATCACGGCGTTGGACACGAGCTCACCCGCGAGCAGCTCGATGACCTGGTTGGACGCACCCCCGACACCGGCTCCGGCGACGGCCCGCATGACCCAGTGGCGTGCGTGCCGGGGGGCACTGCGCTCGGCGGTCAGGACCAGCTCGTCGTCGAGCACGGGCGGGGGCGTACCGCGGCGGCTGCGAAGGTCACGGACTTCTCCCACGGGCACCAGGGTGCCTGACGCGGCGGCGTCCTGCCGCCTGGGACCACGACCCGGACGGGTGACCAGCACCATGCGGTCAGTGCGTCCGGGTAGGCGGCACCCATCCCTGCGGCGGCATGCAGAACCACAGCACCGCGTACACGACGACCGCGCTGCCGGGCAGGATCGTCAGGAGCAGCAGCGCGAGGCGCACCATCCACGCGTCGATCCCGGTCCGCGCCGCGACCCCCGCGCACACCCCCGCCAGCCACCGTCCGTTCTGCGGTCGCACCAGACCCGCCCGTGCGAACGCCCCACGTATGCCGTCCATCGGTCCTCCTCGTCGTCGGTACGACGAGTCTGGACGGCCGTCCGCGTCGACGCCTCCGGGACGACCCCGGAACCGACCCTGAGGCGACCCCGGTCGCGGTCGGGGCCGGGCGACCGGGGTGCCTGCGGGGGGCACGTGGCGGCACCGGCCTCTACGGTGTGACCCATGGCACAGACCTCGGCGGTGGAGCTGGACGTCCGGGGGCGCACGGTGCGGGTCAGCAGCCCGGACCGCGTCGTGTTCCCGGAACGCGGCCTGACCAAGCTGGACGTGGTGCAGTACTTCCTGGCCGTGGGCGACGGGATCCTCGGCGCGCTGCGCGACCGCCCCACCACCCTGGAGCGCTGGCCCAAGGGCGTCTTCGAGGGCGCCCGCATGGCGACCCGGCAGGACTCCTCCGGTGACGCGTTCTACCAGAAGCGTGTCCCGCAGGGTGCGCCGGAGTACGTCGAGACGTCCCGGATCGCCTTCCCGTCGGGCCGCACGGCCGACGAGGTGGCGCCCACCGAGCTGGCGGTCGTGGCGTGGGCCGCGAACCTGGGGACCCTGACCTTCCACCCGTGGCCCGTGGTGCGCGACGACGTCGACCGGCCGGACCAGGTGCGCATCGACCTCGACCCGCAGCCCGGCACCGACTTCGCGGACGCCGCGCGCGTGGCCCCGCACGTGCGCGAGCTGCTCGCCGAGCACGGGCTGGAGGGGACCCCCAAGACGTCGGGCGGGCGAGGGCTGCACGTCTTCGTGCCGATCGAGCCGGAGTGGACGTTCACCGACGCGCGCCGCGCCACCATCGCGTTCGGCCGGGAGCTGGAGCGTCGTCTGCCGGACCAGGTGACGATGCGGTGGTGGAAGGAGGAGCGCGGCCGCAAGATCTTCGTCGACTACAACCAGATGGCCCGGGACCGCACGATCGCGTCCGCGTACTCGATCCGCTCGAACCCGCGCGCGACCGTGTCGGCGCCGCTGGCGTGGGACGAGGTCGGCGAGGCGCACCCGGACGACTTCGACGTGTCGACCATGCCCGCCCGGTTCGCGGCCGTCGGCGACCTGTTCGCCCCGCTCGTGGCCGGGGGCACGCCCCGGTACCGCCTGGACTCCCTGCTGGAGCTGGCGGACCGCCAGGCGCACGACGAGGGCCACGGCGACCTGCCCTACCCCCCGGAGTACCCGAAGATGCCGGGCGAGCCCAAGCGCGTGCAGCCCAGCAAGGACCGCGACCGCCCCCGCTGACGCGCCGGCGCGCCGACGCCGTCAGCCCCGGTACTCGTAGTGCCAGTACTCCGGGTTCGAGCCGCCCTGCCGGGCCCACGTGGGCGAGACCCAGCCGTACGCGGGGCCGTTGGCCACGAGCCAGGCGCGCGCCGGGGAGTCCCAGCCGTACTCGCACGGCAGCTCCGGCACGTCCAGGGCCAGGCCGGTGCCGTGCGAGGACGTGCCGGGCACCGCCGCGACCGAGCCGAGCGCCGCGCGCATCGCCACCTGCGTGTCGAGGTCGCGGTACGTGAGGTCCAGCGCCAGGTCGTGCCCGAGCGCGGCGCGGAACGCCCGGTTCAGCCGCTCGAGGGCGGCCGCCGCGTCCGTGCGCAGGTAGAACGGTGTGCCGCGGGAGTCGCGCGTCCAGGAGACGGCCGTGAGCGCGGAGGGCGGCAGCCGGCCGTTCGACCCGTCGCCCCCCTCCGTGGGCACCGACGTGTAGAACGCGGGCCCACCGTAGGTCGTCGCGCACCGGTCGGCGCCCCCGCCCGGTGCGGGAGGCGTCCCGGGCCGGCTGGTCGCCCGCACCGCCCGGGCGGCCTCGGCCGCGACCCGGGCCGCCTCCCGCTCCGCCACGCGTGCCTGCTCCGCCGCCACGGCCACGTGCACGGCCTGCTCGGCGGCGGCCAGCTCCGCCGCGAGCCGCCGCGCGGCCAGCGGCGACGCGGTGGGTGCGGCCGCCCGGCCCGCCTCGAGGTGGGCGGTCAGCGCGGCGCGTGGCGCGTCGTCGTCACCGACGCGCTCGGCGGACGCCTCCAGCGTCTGCTGCCCCCGCGCGAGCGCCGCCTCGAGCGCGGAGCGGGCGTCGGTCAGCAGGGCGGACGAGCCCACCGCGTCGGACGTCGCCCCCTCGACGACCCGGGCGGCCACGTCCGCGTGCACCACCGCGAGCGCGTCGTCGACACGCCCGAGCGCCGCCTCCCGCTCCGCCTGCGCCGCGCGCCGGTCCGCCGAGGTCCACGTCTGCACGCCGACGCCCACGCCGAGGGCGAGAGAGACCGCGGTGACGGCGGCGACGGCGACGCGACGGATGAGGACCTCCCCGGGGACCGTCGTCACGGTAGCCGAGCCCGCGGCGGGCGCCACCGCAGGGGGCGCCGGGCGCGACGCCCCCTGCGGTGGCGCCGGACCGGCGCGTGGCCGGGCGGGCGCGTCGGGCACGGTCCGCCTCGCCACGACTCACACGTCCGGGTCCTCAAGGCGCGCGCCGCCGGCGCCGATGAGCGGGCATGGACACCGTCTCGCCCGCGCCCGCGGCGAGGTCCGCCGCCCCCACGGCACCCTTGCTCGCACGCCCGCTGACTCCCGGGGAGTCCGCCCACCTCGACCGCCTGCGTGCCTGGCTGCGGGCGGACGGCACCGACGCGCACGACGCCGCGGCGCTCGACGCCCGCTGGGCGCGCCTGCTGCAGACGCACCCGGCGGACGCGCCCGCACCCGCCGGGGTCTCCGCCGCGCTCGGGATCGCGGTCGGCGACCTCCTGCTCGCGTCGGTCACCGACGCGGTGTGGATGATGTGCCCCGGCCCCGACGGTGCGACCCCCGGCGTGCTGCTGCCGGACCGGCCCCACATGCCCGTGCTGCCGGTGCTCGACGCCCACCAGCGCTGGCGGGTGCGGTCGCCCTCGTGGACGGTGGACTACGTGCAGCGGGCGGCGGCGCACCTGATGTCCGGTCGGCAGCAGGTCCCCACGCCGCACCCCGCCCCCCGGTCCGAGCAGCCGCCGGCCGCGGCGGCGCCGGAGCCCGCCTGGGCGCCGGCCGTGGTCCCCGACGCCCCCGCCGACGAGCCCACCCCGGAGCGCGCGGCGTGGACCCCCACGGTCGTCCAGGACACCGGGGCCGACGAGCCCGACCCGGAACCCGCCGGCTGGAGCCCGACGTTCGTCGAGGACACCGGCAGCGACGTCGGGGCGTACGACGACGCGATCCAGGACCCCGACCCGGAGCCCGCCGCGTGGACCCTCACGGTCGTCCAGGACACCGGCCCCGACGAGCCCGTCGACGAGCCCGCCGCCTGGACCCCCACGTTCGTCGAGGGCACCGGCGACGACGACACCGACCTCCCGGGCACGTCCCCGGCACCCGCCGCGTGGACCCCCACGGTCGTCCAGGACACCACCGGGACCGACGAGCCCGACGAGCCCGACGACGAGCCCGCCGCCTGGACTCCCACGTTCGTCCAGGACACGGCCGAGCGGTTCGCGACGCCCGACGCCCCCGTGCCCGTGGTCCTCGAGGAGCCCGTGGTCGTCGAGGAGCCCGCGGTCGTCGAGGAGCCCGTGGTCGTCGAGGAGCCCGTGGTCGCACCGCAGTCGACGGTCACGCCGGGTCGCGGCCTGCCCGTCACGGCGCACCAGCACCTCACGCCGGAGGACCTGCCGCACCGACCCTCGGAGCGGGTCCAGGACCTGGCGCTGCGCGCCCTCGAGCTCGCACTGGACCGGGCCGTCGCCGACGCCGCGGGGTCCGCCCCGTTCGTGCTGGTGCGCGAGGGGTACGACGTCGAGGTGCTGGACTTCCCGCACTCCGACGCGGGCCTCGCGCAGGCGCGGGACGCTGCCCGGTCCGGCGGGTACACCGCTGCCGCGGTCGCCTGGACCAGCCCGGCCGACGCGACACGCCCCCACCCCCGGGTGGTCGTCGACGCGTCCGCGGCGGGCCGCCCCGGCATCCGGGTCGCGCACTCGTACGCGCACGACGAGCGCGGTGGCCACGAGGTCGGCGGACCGCTCGTCGTCGGGCAGTCGGCACCGGTCCTCTAGCCGTCCGGCCGCACCCCGGGAACGGCCGCGCGACCGCCGCGCGGACCCCGGGGGCCCGGCCCTACGATCGCCCCGTGGCCGACCGTGACACGCCCGCCCACGCCGCGGCGGAGGAACGCCTGCACCGGGTCGCGCAGGAGCTCGCCGACCTGCCGGGCGTGGTGCTGCCCGCGGACGGCCGCCGCCACTTCGGCACCGCGACGCTGCGCGTCCACGGCCGCATCGCCGCCTTCACACCCGAGGACCGGCTCGTGGTCAAGCTCCCCGCCGACCGGGTGGCCGCGCTGGTCACGTCGGGCGAGGGCCTGCCCTTCCCGACGGGACGGCCCCCGATGCGCGAGTGGGTCGCGGTCACGTCGGACGACCCCGCCGTCTGGCGCGCGCTGCTCGCGGAGTCCGTGACGTACGTCGGCGCCTGACCGCGGCTGTCGGACGACGGTGCCGTCGGACGACGGTGCCGTCAGACGACGGGTGCGTCGGTGACGACCGGCTCGGCCTGCTTCTTGCCGTGCCGCACCTCGGCGCCGGCCATGATCGCCACGATGCGCACGTCGAGCACGGGCCCGCCGCCGACGGGTGGCTGCGTCTTGTTCTCCCAGCCGCCGAGCAGCGGCAGCCCCGACGTGCGGACCTCCCAGGTGCGGGGCACCTTGATCTCCACACCGCCCCAGAACGTGAACACGTCGATGCGCGCGGTGCCCTGGATGTCGGCCTCGCGCAGGTCCAGCTCGACGCCGCCCATGATCGCCGTCAGGCTCGCGGACCGGAAGTGCGGGGACCGGCTGCGCCGCTCCGTGCCCCACCAGAAGGCGAGAGCCGTGATGCGGTCGTCCTGCTGCTCCCGCGACGCGGCGCCGAACGTGATGCCCAGGCCGACGAGGATCACCGCGATCGGCCACAGGTAGTCCCACACGTCGACGTCGAGCACGTCCAGCCGGTCCAGCAGCAGCACCACGCCGGCCGCCGTGATGACGACGGGACCGAACCACGCGCGCGGCACCAGCAGCAGCGAGGTCAGCCCGGCCAGCACCACCAGCAGCGGCCACAGGGTCGAGGCGACCATGCCGAGGTCGATCTCGACCACGCCGGTGCGCTCGAGCAGGAGCACCACCCCGGCGAGCACGACGAGCACACCGAGAAGCACCTGACCGAGCGAGCGACGACCGTCCACACCCCCACGCTATCCCCCGTAGGCCCCGGCGTCACGGGCGAATCCGCAGGTCAGTGGGTTGCACCCACCGGGTGCTCCGGGCGCGTCGCCGCGGTGCGCACGCACTGGGGGCAGGGCTCGCAGCCCTCGGTGCCCTCGACCTTGTCGAACCACGCGAGGTTCCGGCCGGCGGGGCAGTCGTCGTCCTCGTGGAAGACGTGCGGGGCGTTGCTGCGAGCGGAGTGGTACGGACGGACGTGCATGTCGGCCTCCTTGCCGATGCGCCCTGCCCTTGCGGGCCGTCCTCGCAGGCTAGGAGGCCGGGCGGGCCGGGACCCGGGACCTCGGTCCGTGGTGCGACGTGGCCGCCCGGAGCCGTCACGGGGCCGGGGACGACGAAGGCCCCGCACGCACCGTGCGGGGCCCTCGTTCCGGAGCCGCCTAAGGGAATCGAACCCTTGACCTTCTCATTACGAGTGAGACGCTCTGCCGACTGAGCTAAGGCGGCATCGTCGTCCGACCGCGCACGTGCGCGACCGATCGGCGAGCGCGCCCACTGTACCCGTCGCGCGCCCCGACACCAAAGTCAGCAGCGCGTCCCGTCGGCCGGCGCCTCACCGGTGAGCAGGTACGTGTCCACGGCGCCCTTGACGCACTGGTTCGAGCGCCCGTACGCGGTGTGCCCCTCACCCTCGTAGGTGAGCAGCACGCCGGAGGACAGGATCCCCGCGAGCTGCTCGGCCCACGCGTACGGCGTCGCGGGGTCGTTCGTCGTGCCGATCACCAGGACGGGCGCGGCACCGTCCGCGGCGTACGACTCCAGCGCACCGACGGCGGGCACCGGCCACGCCTCGCACGCCACGCCGCCGTAGGAGAAGAACCGCCCGACCGTCGGGGCGACCTCCGCGACCTCCGCCGCGTCCGCGCGCATGTCGTCCGGGTCGGCCGACGGGCGGTCGTCCAGGCACAGGACGGCGGAGAACGCCTCGTTCTGGTTCGACGAGTACGTGCCGTCGGGGGCACGGCCGTAGTAGCTGTCGGCGAGCTGCAGCAGCACCGAGCCGTCGCCCTCCTCCATCGCCTTGGTCAGCGCCTGCGTGAGCAGCGGCCAGCTCGCCTGCGCGTACAGCGGCGCGGCGACGCCGCTGAACGCGAGCGCGAGGGTCAGCTCGCGCTCGGTGCCGGTGGGCAGCGGGTTCGCGGCGATCCGGTCGAACATGCGGGTGATCTGCGCCAGCCCGGCGTCCACGTCGCCGCCCAGGGGGCACGCGGCACCGGCCTGGCAGTCGGCCACGTACGCCCGCAGCGCACCCTCGAACCCGGCGGCCTGCCCGGCGGCCACCTCACCGGAGTCGAGCGTCGGGTTCATCGCACCGTCGAGCACCATGCGCCCGACGCGCTCGGGGAACAGCGCCGCGTACGTCGCGCCCAGCTCGGTGCCGTACGAGAACCCCAGGTACGTCAGGGCCTCGTCGCCCAGGGCGGCGCGCAGCACGTCCATGTCCCGCGCCGCGCTGATCGTGTCGACGTGCCCGAGCAGCGGGCCGGTGCGCTCCAGGCACGCCTGCCCGAACTCCCCGTTGCGCTCGACGGCCTGCGCGATCCCCTCGTCCGTCGAGAGGTCCGGCACCCACGACGTGAGGGCGTCGAGCTCCGCCGGCTCCACGCAGGTCACGGGCGACGAGTGCTGCACGCCCCGCGGGTCGAACGCCACCAGGTCGTACGCCGCGAGCACCTCGCGCGACACGACCTGCCGGAAGAACCCGAGGGTGTCGATGGCCGAGCGTCCCGGACCCCCGGGGTTCACCAGCAGCGACCCGACGGGCTCGCCCGACGACGCGGGCACGCGGCGCAGCGCGACCGTGATGGTCTCCCCGTCCGGCTCCGACCAGTCGAGCGGCACCGTGGCGTCCGCGCACTGCTCGCTGCCGCAGGTCGTCCACTCCAGCACCTGGTCGTAGAAGCGCGCGAGCGCCGGGTCGGACGTCCCGGAGGTCGCGGCGGCGGCGGAGGTGGGGGCGGAGGCCTGGTGCTTCGGCGCGACGCATCCGGCGAGGCCGAGGGCGAGCAGGGCGACGAGGGCGCACCGGCGCAGGGTGGGTCGCGTCGGCATGCCACTACGGTAGCCGCCGGACAGGCGAGTCAGGCACGGTCCGCGGTGCCCGTCGTCGCGCGTCAGCCCTGCGGTCGCAGGGCGATCGCCATGGCCTCCACGGCGAGCAGCGGGGCGACGTTGCCCGCGAGTCGCGTGCGCGCCTGCCCGACGGCGTCCATGCGCCGCAGCGTCTGCTCCGGCGTGCTCCCGGCCGCCAGCGCCCGGACCTCCGCCTCCTGCTCCACGTTGACCAGGTCCACGCCGGCGCCGAGCTGCACCACGAGCACGTCGCGGTACAGCGAGAGCAGGTCCACCATCGCGCGGTCCAGGACGTCGCGCTGGGCGCGCGTCGCCCGCCGCTTCTGCTCCTCCTCCAGCTGGCGCACCTGCGCGCGCAGCGACGGCGGCAGCTGCTGGGCGCCGTCCGCGCCCATGCCGCGCAGCAGCTCGTTCCGTTCGGCGGCGTCCCGCTCCTCCGTGGCGGCCTTCGCGTCGGCCTGCGCGGTCTCGACGAGCTCGCCGGCGGCGAGCACCGCGTCGCCCACGCCGCGCACGCGCGACGCGAGGGACAGGACGGCCGCGCGGCGCTCGCGCGCCTGGGGGTCCCGCGCGAGCCGACGCGCGATGCCGATGTGGCTCTGGGCCGCGCGGGCCGCGACCTGCGCGACCCGCGGGTCGGCACCGTCGCGCCGCACCAGCAGCTCGGCGACCGCGTCGACCGGCGGCACCCGCAGCCCGACGGCCCGGCTGCGGGACCGGATCGTCACGAGCACGTCCTCCGGGCCCGGGGCGCACAGCAGCCACACGGTCCGCGGCGGAGGCTCCTCGATCGCCTTGAGCAGCACGTTCGCGCTCTGGTCGTTGAAGCGGTCGGCGTCCTCCACGACGATCACGCGCCACCGGCCCTGCGACGGCGACCGCTGCGCGAGCTCGACGAGCGGGCGCGTCGTGTCCACGCGGATGAACACGCCCTCGGTGGCGACGAGCGTGACGTCCGGGTGTGCGCCCGACAGCACGGTGGTGCAGGCGTGGCAGGTGCCGCACCCACCCGCCTCGCACTGGAGGGCGGCGGCGAAGGCCCGCGCGGCGTTGGAGCGGCCGGACCCCGGAGGGCCGGTGAGCAGCCACGCGTGGGTCATCGCGGAGGGGTCGGTCACCGCGCGGCGCAGCACGGCGACGGCCGGCTCCTGGCCGACCAGGTCGTCCCAGACGCTCACGCCACGCCCCCGGCCGCCGCACCGACGGGTCCCGCGCCGACGGGCGAGGCACCGAGCAGCGGCGCGATCCTGGCGCGCACCTGAGCGGCGACGACGTCGGCCGGCCGGGAGGCGTCGAGGACCAGCCAGCGTGCGGGGTCCGCCGCGGCGCGGGCCAGGAACGCCTCACGGGTGCGCCGGTGGAACTCGTCGCCCGCCGCCTCGAGCCGGTCCGGGTCGCCGGTCAGGCGCGCCAGCCCGATCGCCGGGTCCAGGTCGAGCAGGACGGTGACGTGCGGCAGCAGCCCCTGCACGGCCCACAGCGAGAGCTGCTCCACCTCGTCCGCGCCGAGCCCACGCCCGGTGCCCTGGTAGGCCACGGAGGAGTCGAGGTACCGGTCGGTGAGCACCACGGCACCGCGCGCGAGGGCCGGGCGCACCAGCGAGGCCACGTGGTGCGCGCGGTCGGCGGCGTACAGCAGTGCCTCCGTGCGCGGGTCGAGGTCCTCGCCGTGCAGCACGGCGCGGCGCAGCTCCAGCCCCAGCGGCGTGCCCCCGGGCTCCCGGGTCACGACGACCTCGCGCCCCAGCGTCGTCAGGTGGTGCCCCAGCAGGGCGACCTGCGTGGACTTGCCGACACCGTCGCCGCCCTCGAAGGACACGAACACCCCGGGCTGGACCCCGTCGCCGGGTGCCGGGTCGGGGCGGGGGGCGCGGTCGGTGCTCACGCCGTCAGGCTAGCCGCCGGCGCCCACAGCGCCGCACCGCGCCCCGACCGCACGGGCCGCCGGAGCTCCGCCCCCGCGGGGTCAGGCGACCTGCTCCCCCGGGTACGTCACGCCGACCTGCCGGCGCACCTCGTCCATCGTCGTCAGCACGTCCAGCGTGCCCTGCCAGGTCATCAGCGGGCTCTCGGTGTCCCCGGCGGCGACGCGGCGGGCCACCTCGGCCGCCTCGTACTGCAGGCCGCGGGCCGCGGGCTGGTCGAACGTCCACTCCCGGCCGTCGCGGCGCGCCAGGCGGAACGACGTCGGCGCGTAGAACGGGCCGGCCACCCGGATGTAGCCCTCGGTGCCGGAGATCGACGACGTGGTCGGCGTCTTCGACCACAGCGTGGTGTTCAGCGTCGCCTGCCGGCCCTCGCCGTAGTCGAGGATCATCGAGACCTGCCCGTCGACGCCCGTCTCCGTCAGCTGCCCGAACGCGTGCACGGCGGTGGGCACCCCGAGGAAGTCGTGCGCCCACGACACCGGGTACACGCCGAGGTCGAGCAGGGCGCCGCCGGCGAGCGCCGGGTCGTACAGGCGGCTGGCCGGGTCGAACGGGAAGTACTGCCCGTGGTCGGCGCGGATGTTGACGATGTCGCCGATCTCACCGGCCTCGATGACCTGGCGCAGCGCGGCGACGTGCGGCAGGAACCGCGTCCACATCGCCTCCATCACGAAGACCCCGGCGGCGCGAGCGGCGTCGAAGACCTCCTGCGCCTCGGCGACGTTGCGCGTGAACGACTTCTCCACCAGCACGTGCTTGCCGGCCCGGATCGCCAGCAGCGCGTGCTCGCGGTGCTCGGAGTGCGGGGTGGCCACGTAGACCGCGTCGACCTGCGGGTCCTCGACGAGGTCCCGGTAGCCGACGTGCGTCGTGGGGATGCCGTGCGCGGTGGCGAACCGCTCGGCGCGGTCACGGTGCCGCGAGCCGACCGCCACGAGCTGCGCGCGCGTGAACTCGCGCACGGAGTGGGCGAACTGGCTGGCGATGCCGCCGGCGCCGATGATGCCCCAGCGGATCGGCGGGGCGTTGCGGGGGTCCTCGGTGCGAGCCATGCCGTCAAACCTAGTGCCCGACGGCGACACCCGGCAGGCCGTACCTGCACGCCGCGCCGGTGCCGCGCGGCATCACCCGCCGGACGCCGCGGCACCGGATGCCGGGGCACCCGGACGGACGGTCAGCCCTTGGCGGCGGACTTCTTCCGTGCGGGCGCCTTGCGGGTCGTCGTGCGCTTCTTGGCCGGTCCGGCCGCGCGCTTCTCCGCCAGCAGCTCCACGGCCTGCTCGGGGGTGATCGACTCCGGGGTGACGTCACGCGGCAGGGTCCGGTTGGTCTCGCCGTCGGTGACGTACGCGCCGAACCGGCCGTCCTTGACGACGATCGGCTTGCCGCTCGTCGGGTCGGTGCCCAGCTCGCGCAGCGGCGGGGTCGCCGTCTGCCCGCGCCCCCGCTTGGGCTGCGCGTAGATCGCGAGCGCCTCGTCGAGGGTGATGTCGAAGAGCTGCTCCTCCGACGCCAGCGTCCGCGAGTCCGTGCCCTTCTTCAGGTACGGGCCGTAGCGGCCGTTCTGCGCGGTGATCTCGGCGCCCGACTCGGGGTCGACGCCGACCACGCGCGGCAGCGACAGCAGCCGCAGCGCGTCGTCGAGGGTCACGGTGGCCAGCGACATCGAGGAGAAGAGCGAGCCGGTGCGCGGCTTGGGGGCCGCGGCCAGCGCCTTCTTGCGGGCGGCGGCGGACAGGCCCGGGTCCAGCTCGGGCTCCGGCAGCACCTCGGTCACGTACGGCCCGTAGCGGCCGTTGCGCGCGACGACCTGGTGACCGGTCGCCGGGTCGGTGCCCAGCACCTTGTCGCCGTCGGGCATGGTCTCGAGCAGCTCGCGAGCCTTGTCGACCGTGAGCTCGTCGGGGGCCAGGTCGTCCGGCACGGACGCGCGGCGCGGGTCGGCGTCCGGCCCGTCGCCGGGCGCCTCGAGGTACGGCCCGTACCGCCCGACGCGCAGCGTGATGCCGTCGCCGATGTCGATGGAGTTGACCTCGCGCGCGTCGATCTCGCCGAGGTTGTCGACGAGACCGCGCAGGCCACCGGTCTCGACGGAGTCGGACCGGTCACCGAAGTAGAACTGCTCCAGCCAGTCGACGCGCTCCTTCTGGCCCGCGGCGATGGCGTCGAGGTCCTCCTCCATGCCGGCCGTGAAGTTGTAGTCCACCAGCCGGTCGAAGTTCTCCTCGAGCAGGCGCGTGACGGCGAACGCGAGCCACGTCGGCACCAGCGCCTGCCCGCGGTTGGTGACGTACCCGCGGTCCTGGATGACACCGATCGTCGCGGCGTACGTCGAGGGGCGGCCGATGCCGCGCTCCTCGAGCGCCTTGACCAGCGACGCCTCGGTGAAGCGCGGCGGCGGGGACGTGCGGTGGCCGTCGGCCGTGAGCCCGGACGCGTCGACCGCGTCGCCCTGCGCCATCTGCGGCAGCCGGGCGTCGTCCTTGCCCGCGGCGCCACCGCCCTCGGACTCGTCGTACCGGCCGCGGTCGCGGCCCTCCTCGTAGGCGGCGAGGAAGCCGCGGAACGTGATGACCGTGCCGGACGCGGAGAACACCGTCTCCACCGGGCCGTCGGCGGGGGTGGCGGTGGCCGCCAGGCGCACCGACGCCGTCTGGCCACGGGCGTCGGCCATCTGCGAGGCGACCGTGCGCTTCCAGATCAGCTCGTAGAGCTTGAACTGGTCGCCGGACAGCTCACGCGCGACCTGGGCCGGGGTGCGGAAGTGGTCACCCGCGGGGCGGATGGCCTCGTGCGCCTCCTGCGCGCCCTTGGCCTTCGACGTGTACACGCGCGGCTTGTCGGGCACGTACTCCGAGCCGTACAGCTCGGCCACCTGCCGGCGCGCGGCGTCGACCGCCTGCGTGGACAGCGCGGGCGAGTCGGTCCGCATGTAGGTGATGTAGCCGTTCTCGTACAGCGACTGCGCGGTGCGCATGGCCTGCCGCGAGCTCATGCGCAGCTTGCGCGACGCCTCCTGCTGCAGGGTCGACGTCGTGAACGGCGCTGCCGGGCGACGGGTGTACGGCTTGGTCTCCAGGGACTGCACCGTGAACGCGGCGCCCTCGAGCCCGGCGACCAGCGCGGTCGCCCGCGCCTCGTCGAGCGCGACCGCGTCGCGGGACTTCAGCCCGCCGCGGTCGTCGAAGTCACGGCCGGACGCGACGCGCGCCCCGCCCACACCGGTCAGGCGTGCGACGAACGTCGGCTCGGCGTCGTCGGCCACGGCGAACGTGCCGGTCACGTCCCAGTAGTCGGCCGCGACGAACGCCATGCGCTCGCGCTCGCGCTCCACGACCAGGCGCATCGCCACCGACTGCACGCGGCCGGCGGACAGGCCCTGGCGGACCTTGCGCCACAGCACGGGGCTGACCTCGTAGCCGTACAGCCGGTCGAGGATGCGCCGCGTCTCCTGCGCGTCGACGAGGCGCTCGTCGAGCTCGCGGGTGTTCTCCAGCGCGCGGGCGATCGCCTCGCGCGTGATCTCGTGGAACACCATGCGCTTGACGGGGATCTTCGGCTTCAGCTCGGCCAGCAGGTGCCACGCGATGGCCTCGCCCTCGCGGTCCTCATCGGTGGCGAGGTAGAGCTCGTCGGACTCCTTGAGGAGCTTCTTGAGCTCGGCGACCTTCTTCTTCTTGTCCGCGTCGACGACGTAGTACGGCACGAACCCGTTCTCGACGTCGACGGCGAACTTGCCGTACGGGCCCTTCTTCATGTCCGCGGGCAGCTCGGAGGGCTGCGGCAGGTCCCGGATGTGCCCGACCGACGCCTCCACGTCGTACCCGTCGCCGAGGTACCCGGCGATCGTGCGCGCCTTCGCGGGCGACTCCACGATGACGAGCTTGCGACCTGCAGACATCTGAACGGCCTTCCGTGCCGAGGGGTGTGAACGACGATCTCGTGGCGGCCGTGGGCGCGCCACGACGCGTGGACACCGCTTCCGAGGGGACTCTACGTCCTGGCGTCAACCCGGAGCCGACGTCGTCTCGTCCCGCGAACCGGCGGCGTGCCGCAGCACGAGCATCGCCGCGAACGTCAGGCAGCACGCCGCGACGACCCCCGCCACGCCCCCACCGTAGGCCAGCAGCTCGTGGGCCCGGTCCGCGACCCCGGCCCGGTACGCCCACGTGCGGGTCAGGAGCAGGCCGGCCACCGCACCGGCCGCCGCGCCCAGGACGGCGAGCCCCAGCGCGGTGCGCCGCGTGCGCTGCCACCACGGGTCGTGGGCGCCCACCCGCGGCAGGGTCGACGTCGCGGTCGGCGTGACACCGGGCCGGGCCGCCATGGCACCGCAGACCAGGGCCGTCCAGCCGAGCACGACGAGCGTGCCCGCCACCACGTCCGACGGCCGGTGCCACTGCCCCACGAGCGTCGAGACCCCGGTCAGCGCCGTGTACCCGGCGCCGAGCAGCGCGACGACGGGCCGGGCGCGGGGCGGCGCGACCAGCAGCAGCGCCGCCGCCACGGACCCCGCCGCGGTCGTGTGGCCGCTGGGCAGCGTGTTGCCGTAGTCGGCACCGACGCCCAGCAGGGGGCGGTCCAGCACCACGTGCTTGACGAGCCGCGTGGTGAGGTTGGCCCCGCCGACGAGCACCGCGACCTGCACCGCCAGCGACAGCCGACGGCGTACCAGGGCGACGACGGCCGCCCCGAGCAGGCCGCCGGCGACGAAGCCGACGGACACGACGTCGAGCACCGGCTCGGCGACGGCCCACAGCCGGCCCTGGCCGAACGCCGCGCCGTCGAGCGCCGCGTCCTCGACGCGCTGCCCGGCCCACGTGTCGACGAACGACCGCCACAGCAGCCACACGCCCACGGCGCACGCGACGGCCACGGCACCGCAGGCGACCACGACCCCGCCGCGCGCCTGCGGCCGACGCCGCTGGTCCGGGACCACCCGGACGACAGGACCCTCGTGCACCGTCACACGGTAGGCCACCCGGGGGACCTCGGGTGACCGCCCGGAGGACGCCCTCCCGCGGCGCGGGTCGGGGCCCGCGCCCGGCTCAGCGAACTCACAGGGACGCTCCAGCCGCACCACAGGGCGGTCGCACAGCCTGGTCACATGACGACGACAGCATCCGCCACGCACCCGTCGCACCGGCCCGACGCCCTGGCGCGCGCCGACGGGTCACCGATCCGTGCGCTGGTGGTCGACGACGAGACGAACCTCGCCGAGCTCCTGTGCACCGCGCTGCGGTACGAGGGCTGGCAGACCGAGCAGGCGCACACCGGCCACCAGGCCGTCCGCAAGGCCCGCACGCTCGACCCCGACGTGATCCTGCTCGACGTGATGCTCCCCGACATGTCGGGGCTCGACGTCCTGCGGCGCATCCGGCAGACCCACCCCACGGTCCCGGTCCTGTTCCTCACCGCGCGCGACGCGGTCGAGGACCGCGTGGCGGGCCTCACGGCCGGCGGCGACGACTACGTGACCAAGCCGTTCAGCCTCGAGGAGGTCGTGGCGCGCCTGCGCGCCCTGCTGCGCCGGGCCGGGGCGGTCGCGCAGCGGGAGGACTCCGTGCTCGTGGTCGGCGACCTGCGCATGGACGAGGACAGCCACGAGGTGTGGCGCGGCGACGACGCGATCCGCCTCACCGCCACCGAGTTCGAGCTGCTGCGCTACTTCATGCGCAACCCGCGCCGCGTGCTGAGCAAGGCCCAGATCCTCGACCGGGTCTGGCAGTACGACTTCGGCGGGCAGGCGAACATCGTCGAGCTGTACGTGTCCTACCTGCGGCGCAAGATCGACAAGGGCCGCGAGCCGATGCTGCACACGCTGCGGGGTGTGGGGTACGTGCTGCGCCCGGCGTCCTGACGATGACGCCGTCCCCGGGTACCGGCCGGCGGTGGCCGCTGCGGCGCCGCCTCGTGGCCGTCGTGCTGGGGCTCGTGCTCCTGGTGGGCGTGGTGACGGGCGTCGTGTCGACCGTCGCGCTGCGCGGCTCCCTGCTCGCGCAGGTGGACGAGCGGACCGTGGCCGCGGCGCAGCGTGCCGTCCGTGCGACGCAGGCGTCCCCGTTCCCCGACGACCCCGCCGACGGACGCGGCGAGGACACCGCCCCGGGCGCGGACGACGGGCGCGTCGAGGGCGGTCGGGAGCGGGGCCGCCGCGGCGAGCGGCCACCCTCGCTGGACGCCCCCGGCCAGGACGTCGGGACCGTGAGCCTGGTGGTCGGCGACGGGACGACGCGCGCGCAGTACCTGGACACCGACGCCTCGTTCGTCGACCTGACCGAGGCGCAGGTCGACGCGCTGCTCGACGTGCCGGCGGACGGCCGCGTTCACCCCGTGACGCTGGACGGGCTGGGACCGCACCGGGCGGTGGCGCTGCGCACGGACGACGGCGAGCTGGTGGTCACCGCGCTGCCGTCCGCCGGCGTGGAGGCGACCGTGCGGCGGTACGTGGCCGTCGAGGTGCTGGCGGCCGCGGGGGCGCTGCTGGTGGCGGGCGTCGGCGGGTCGCTGCTGGTGCGCCGGGAGCTGGAGCCGCTGACGCGCATGGCCGCGACGGCCACCCGCGTGGCCGAGCAGCCCCTGGGACGCGGGGAGGTCGCGATCACCGCGCGGGTCGACGAGCGCGACACCGACCCCTCGACGGAGGTCGGGCAGGTCGGCGCGGCGCTCAACCGGATGCTCGGGCACGTCGAGCGCGCCCTGGCCGAGCGGCAGGAGTCCGAGCAGCAGGTGCGCCGGTTCGTCGCCGACGCGAGCCACGAGCTGCGCACGCCCCTCGCGTCGATCCGCGGCTACACCGAGCTGGTGCGCCGCTCCCCCGAGGAGCTGCCGGCGGACGCCCGGGCCGCGCTCGCACGCGTGGAGTCCGAGGCCACGCGCATGAGCGCGCTGGTCGACGACCTGCTGCTGCTCGCGCGCCTCGACGCGGGCCGACCCCTGGAGCGCGAACCGGTGGACCTCGCGGCGCTGGCCGTCGACGCGGTGGCCGACGCGCACGTCGCGGGCCCGGAGCACGTGTGGCGCCTGGACCTGCCGGGGCAGGGCGACGAGAGCGTGCAGGGCGACCCGGACGTGCCGGACGACGAGGTCGGGACCCTGACGGTGCTCGGCGACGACCACCGGCTGCGCCAGGTGCTGGGCAACCTCACGTCCAACGCACGCCGGCACACCCCGGCCGGGACGCACGTGACCGTCGCGGTCCGCCGCGACGGCGACGACGTCGTGGTGTCCGTGACCGACGACGGACCGGGCGTGCCGCCCGAGCTGCGCGACCGGCTGTTCGAGCGGTTCGCGCGCGGCGACGAGTCCCGCAACCGCGCGGCGGGGTCGACGGGCCTGGGGCTCGCGATCGCCCGCGCCGTGGTCACCGCCCACCGCGGCACGCTGACGTGCGAGAGCGCGCCGGGACGCACGTCGTTCGTCGTGCGCGTGCCGGCTGCCGACGTCGGCCGGTAGCGGCTACAGCCCGTAGGCCGCGTACGCGTCGAGCACGTCGGCCAGGGGCGCCGTGAGCCGGAACACCGCGGTGGCGTTCTGCCAGACCGCCACCCCGGTGCCGTCGCCCGCGTCGACGACCGTGAACGTCCCGACGGGCTCGCCGCCGACCGTGACCTCACCCGTCTGCGGCAGGTCGGGCGCGTCGGCCTGCGCCGGCTCGGTCGACGTGGCGGTGTCCGCCGCGGTGTCCGCGGCGGCGCCGGGCAGCGTCGCGGTGAGGCCCTGCAGGAACGTCGTGGCGTCCTGCGCGGTCTCGAGCTGGGCGGCGCGGACCGTGAGCGTGCCGCCGTCGCCGTCGGTGAAGGTCTCGGTGTACGCCTCCAGCGCGCCCGCGCCGAGCCACTCGGCGTCGTCCTGCGACGACTCCAGCGCGTACTGCAGCACCGAGGCGGGCAGCGCCGACGCGAACGCCGTGGTCGCGGGGCGCGCGACGGGCGCGACGGCCGGCGTCGGGAGCGGCAGCACGACGGTCTCGGCGGGCGCCGGCTCGTCCGCGCCGCGGTCACCGAAGACCGCGACGGCGCCGGCCACGAGGCCGGCCACGACGAGCACCGCCACGCCGATGATCGCGGGCAGCATCCAGCGCGGCCGCCCGCCCGGTGCACCGTCGCCGGGACCGTCGTCACCGACGACGGGGCCGGGCACGCCCTGCGGCGTCACGGCCGGTCGGTGCGTCGGTCCCGTGGCCCCCGGCACCCACTGGGGCTGCCCGGGTCGTCCCGTGTCGCTCATGCGCCGAAGTCTCCTCGTGTCGCGTGGTCGGCCGCTGCCGAGCCACGCGCAGCCTACCGAGCGCTCAGCCGTCGACGTCGCGCCGCCGCGCCCCGGCGAGGCCCGCCACGACCAGCAGCGCCGCGACCGCCGTCACGAGGAGGACCGCAGGCCAGTCCATCGGCGCGGCCGGCAGCGCCGGCAGGTGGGTGAACGGGGACAGCGCGTCGACGCCGTCCGGCAGCAGCTCGCCGAACAGCCCGACCGTCCCGACGTACGCGACGTACAGCCACACGGCACCGGTCGCCCGCGGCAGCAGGCCGAGCAGGGCCGTCGCGACGCCGAGGACGAGCAGGACACCGGGCACCGTCACGGCGGCCGCGCCGAGCAGCCGACCGACCTGTGACGCGTCGTCGAGCGTGGAGGCCGCGCCCGCCCCCATCACGACCCCGGCGAGCAGCAGCATCACCGTCGCGGCGACGGCCGCGAGACCGACCTGCGCGCCCAGCCAGCGCACGCGCGACACCGGCAGCGCGAGGAGCCCGGCGGCGCGGCCGGAGCGCTCCTCGGCGCGCGCCGCGCCGACCGCGGTGCCGACGTACGCGGCCGCGACGACCGCGATGAACACCACGTACAGGCCGAACGCCGCCGCGACCGCGTCGTCGACGTCACCGAGGATCACGGCCAGCTCCGACCCCTCGGCCACGAAGTCGACGACCGCCGACGCCAGCAGCCCGATCAACGCACCCGTCCCCACGACGCCCGCGCCCCAGGCGAGCACCGACGTGCGCTGGCGGCGCCACGTGAGCCCGACGAGCCCGCCGACGCGCCCGCGCGCCGGGCCGAGCCGTTCCGGCAGCAGACCCGTGCCCAGGTCACGCCGCCGCACGAGCACGGCCGCGACCCCCACGTTCACGGCGACCGCCGCGACGCCCACCGCGAGCGGCCACCACCGGTCGAGCGTGTACGGCGCGGTCGCCTGCGACCAGCCGAACGGCGACAGCCACGTCCACACGCTCGTGCTGCGCGGCCCCTGCACGTCGCCGACCGCGCGCAGCACGAACGCGAGCCCGAGCAGCGCCATGCCGATCGCGCTCGACGTCCGGGCGTGCGTCGTCAGCTGCGCGGCCACCGCCGTCGCGGACGCCAGCACGAGCGCGACGACCACGACGGACGCGACCATCAGCACCGAGCCGCCCGGGTCGAGGTCGGTGGTGAGCAGCGCGACGAGCAGCAGCGCACCGACGACGAGCACACCCGTCGCCGCGGCCAGGAGCCCCGCGACGACCGGTGCCGCCCGGCCCACCGGCTGGGACCGGACGATCTCGAGCCGCCCGTCCTCCTCCGGGGCGCGCAGGTGCCGGGACACCGCGAGCACCCCCATGATCCCCACGGGCAGCATCAGCCACAGCGCCAGCTCGTTGGCCGTCATCGCGCCCAGCGTGTAGTCGTCGAGCCCGAAGCCCGGGCCCGCGAGCGCCGTGGCGGCGGGTGACGCGATGAGCGCGGCACGTGCCTCGCGCTCGCCGGGGGGCGCGTAGAGCTCCGCGAGCGCGACGACCGAGACCTGCGTCATCCCCGCCACCGCGACCGCCCAGATGCCGGTCGTCCAGCGGTCGGTGCGCAGCGCCAGCCGCAGCAGCCGGCCCGTGCCCGCGAGCGGGCCGTGGGGCGTCGTCCGCCGCAAGCCCGACCGTGCGGCGGTCGCGCGCCGCACCGCCGTCGTCGTCACCGCTCCCCCACCCCGAGCGTCGCGAGCTCGTCGCCGTACTCCCGCAGGAACACGTCCTCGAGCGTCGGTGGGTGCGCGACGACCGAGCGCACACCGTGCGCGGCCAGGGTCGCGAGCACCGCGTCGAGCGCGACCCCGTCCGCGGCGAGCGTGACGTGCGCGTCGTCGGCCCGCAGGTGGTGCACGCCGTCGAGCGCGGTCAGCGCGTCGCGCGCCCCGGGGACGTCCGCGAGGCGGGCGACGACGGTCGTGCGCGTCAGCCCGCGCAGGTCGTCCAGCGTGCCCGTGCTCACGGCACGGCCGCGCCGGATGATCGTCACGCGGTCCGCGAGCGCCTCGACCTCGGCGAGCACGTGGCTCGACAGGAGCACCGTGCGGCCCTGTGCGGCGGACTCGCGCACGACCTCCTGGAACACCGCACCCATGAGCGGGTCGAGACCCGAGGTCGGCTCGTCCATGAGGAGCAGCTCGACGTCGGCCGCGAGCGCCGCGACCAGCGCGACCTTCTGCCGGTTGCCCTTCGAGTACGCCCGGGCCCGCACGCGTGTGTCGAGCTCGAACCGCTCGACGAGCGCGTCACGGCGGTGCGGGTCCAGCCCGCCGCGCAGCCGGCCCAGCAGGTCGATCGTCTCGCCGCCCGTCAGCTGCGGCCACAGCGTCACGTCGCCCGGCACGTACGCGAGGCGGCGGTGCAGTGCGACCGGGTCGCGCCACGGGTCGCCGCCCAGCAGCACCGCCTCGCCCCCGTCGGCCCGCAGCAGGCCCAGCAGCACGCGGATCGTCGTGGACTTGCCGGCTCCGTTGGGCCCGAGGAAGCCGTGCACCTCCCCCGTGCGCACGTGCAGGTCGAGGCCGTCCAGCGCGCGCGTGCGGCCGAACGTCTTGACCAGGCCCTGGACCGCGATCGCGTCCGTCATGGCTGCTCCCGGGTGGCGGGGACGGCGCCCTCCCCGGCGCGCCACGCGTCGAGGTAGGCCGAGTCGGTGAGCAGGCCGTGCGTGAAGATCTCCAGCCCGGCCTGCATGGACGTGGTGGTGATGTGGGCGAGCGCCGCCGCCGGGTCCGTGGTCGGCGACGGTGCGCGGCCCGCGGCCGCCTCGAGCTGCGCGAGCAGCAGCAGCCCGAGCTGCCCGGCGACGACGTAGCGGGCGCGCCCCTGCGGGTCGGACGTGGGGCGCACGGCACCCGTGCGCTCGCCGTGCTCGAGGTAGGCGACCGTGTCCGCGACGAGCCCGTCGACGAACGCCGCCGCCCCGGGCCCGCCGTCGAGGACGACGCGCACGAGGTACGCGACCAGCGGCGCGTACTGCTCCGTGCCGGCGAGCTCGGCCATGACGTCGCCCGCCGGACGGTCCAGCGCGTCGGACTTCACGGCCCGCAGCTCGTCGTGCACGTACCGGTCGCAGGCCGCGCGCAGACCGTCCTTGGACCCGAAGTGGTGCAGCACGAGCGCGGGGCTCACGCCGGCGTCGGCGGCGACCTGCCGCAGGCCGACGCCGAACCCGTCGCGCCCGAAGCGCAGCATCGCCGCGTCACGGATCCGCGCGCGGGCGGTGAGGTCGTCGACTGATCGCACGTTCAGCAGACTAAACGTACGTTCAGCCGTCCACAACCCCCTACCCCCCGACAGGTCGGCGCACCCCGTGCGCGTGGCCGACGCCGGTGTCGGTGGCGGCACGTACCGTGCGTCCCGTGAGCCAGACGACCACGCGCCGCGCCCGACCCGGGACCGAGCGCGCCACCGAGCGCCCCGGGTTCCGCTGCACCGAGTGCGGGTGGACCACCACCAAGTGGGTGGGACGGTGCGGCGAGTGCCAGGAGTGGGGCTCGGTGGTCGAGGACGCCGGCCCCGGCTCCGGCGGGCCGCGCACCGTCGCCGTCGCCCCGACCCGCAACCCGGCCCGCCCCATCGAGGAGATCGACGTCGAGGCGGCCGCCGCCCGTCCGACGGGCGTCGAGGAGCTCGACCGCGTGCTCGGCGGCGGGCTCGTGCCCGGTGCCGTCGTGCTGCTGGCGGGCGAGCCCGGTGTGGGCAAGTCGACGCTGCTGCTGGACGTCGCGGCCCGTGCCGCGCGCACGGGCCGGCGCGTCCTGTACGTCACCGGCGAGGAGTCGGCGGCGCAGGTGCGGCTGCGCGCGGGCCGGATCCACGCGCTGGCGCCGTCGCTGCTGCTCGCCTCGGAGACGGACCTGGGCACCGTGCTGGGCCACGTCGAGAGCGTCGACCCCGACCTGCTGGTGCTGGACTCGGTGCAGACCTTCACGTCCGCCCAGGTCGAGGGGGCGCCCGGCGGCGTGTCCCAGGTGCGCGAGGTCACGGCCGCGCTGATCGCCGCCGCCAAGTCCCGTGCGCTGCCGGTGGTGCTCGTCGGTCACGTCACCAAGGACGGCTCGGTGGCCGGCCCGCGCACGCTCGAGCACCTGGTCGACGTCGTCTGCCAGTTCGAGGGTGAGCGGCACTCCCGGCTGCGGCTGCTGCGCGCCACCAAGAACCGGTACGGACCGACCGACGAGGTCGGGTGCTTCGACCTCTCCGAGCACGGGATCGTCGGGCTGGCCGACCCGTCCGGGCTGTTCACGTCCCGGCTCGTCAGCGACGTGCCCGGCACCTGCCTCACCGTGACGCTCGAGGGCCGACGGCCGCTGGCGGCCGAGGTCCAGGCCCTGGTGGCGCCCAGCGTGGTGCCCAACCCGCGGCGCACCACCAGCGGCGTGGACGGCAGCCGCCTGGCCATGGTCCTGGCCGTGCTGCAGCGACGCCTCGGCGCGCGGCTGGCCGACCAGGACGTGTACGTCTCGACGGTCGGCGGCGCGCGGGTCGTCGAGCCCGCCGCGGACCTGGCGCTCGCGCTGGCCGCGGTCAGCGGACGGGAGAACGTGCCCGTGCACGCCGGTCTCGTGGCGATCGGCGAGGTGGGGCTGGCCGGCGAGATCCGCCCGGTCCCCGGCGTCGGACGCCGCCTCGCGGAGGCCGCCCGCCTGGGCTGCCTGCGCGCGGTCGTCCCCGCCGGGACGCTCGCGGAGGTGGCCGTGCCGGACGGTCTGCGCGTCGTCGAGGCCCCGGACCTGGCCGCCGCCGTGCTGGCCGGGCTCGCCCCCGCCGCCGACGCGTGAGCACGGGCTCGGACAACACGTCACGCCACCGATACGATTCGCACGTGCCCCACTCGCACCAGGAGGACCTGCTGAGGTCCACGCTCGCCGCTGTCGCCCCCGGATCGGAGCTCCGCGACGGCCTCGAGCGGATCCTGCGCGGCCGCACGGGGGCGCTGATCGTCCTCGGGATGGACCCCACCGTGGAGTCGCTGTGCTCCGGGGGGTTCGTGCTCGACGTCGAGTTCTCCGCCACCCGCCTGCGCGAGCTGGCCAAGATGGACGGTGCGGTGGTCATCGACCCGGTGCGCGACCGGATCGTGCGGGCGGCGGTGCAGCTGCTGCCGGACCCCTCGATCCAGACGTCCGAGTCCGGCACCCGGCACCGCACCGCGGAGCGGGTCGCCAAGCAGACCGGCCTGCCGGTCATCTCGGTGTCCGCGTCCATGCGGATCGTCGCCCTGTACGTCGGGGCGCAGCGCTACGTGCTCGAGGACTCCACGACGATCCTGTCGCGCGCCAACCAGGCCCTCGCCACGCTCGAGCGCTACAAGGCCCGCCTGGACGAGGTCAGCGGCACGCTGTCCGCGCTCGAGATCGAGGACCTCGTCACCGTCCGTGACGTGTCCGCGGTCGTCCAGCGCCTCGAGATGGTCCGCCGCATCTCCGACGAGATCGCCGGCTACGTGGTGGAGCTCGGCACCGACGGCCGCCTGCTGACCCTGCAGCTCGACGAGCTGGTCGGCGGCGTCGGCACGGAGCGCGAGCTCGTCATCCGCGACTACGTGGACACGTCCCGTCGCACCGTCGAGACGGTCCCGGGCGCGCTGGCCGAGCTCGACTCGACGCAGCTGCTGGACATCGCGCACATCGCGCGCGTCCTCGGGCTGCCGGGCGGCGGTGAGGAGCTCGACGCCGCCGTCGGACCCCGCGGCTACCGGCTGCTGTCGAAGGTGCCGCGGCTGCCCGGCCCGGTCGTCGACCGGCTGGTCGGGCACTTCGGCGGGCTGCAGAAGCTCCTGGCCGCCACGATCGACGACCTCATGGCGGTCGACGGCGTGGGCGAGCAGCGTGCACGCTCCGTCCGCGAGGGCCTGTCGCGGCTCGCGGAGTCGAGCATCCTCGAGCGCTACGTCTGACCCGAGCGCTCCGTCCGACCCGAGCCTCAGCCCAGGCCGAACACCGCCGGCGGTGAGGTCGCGCCGGCCGCCGTCAGGGTGACCGAGTAGGTCCCGTCCCCCGGGTCCGGCAGACCGCCCGCGCAGCCGGCGGCGGACCGCTCGCGCGGCCACACCAGCTGGGTGACGTCCGACTGCCCCCCGGCCAGCAGCAGGGTCCGGGGCGGGGCGTCGGCTGCGGCGCAGTCGCGGCTCGACCACACGCGGTCGTCGCCGGAGGTGATGAGGACCTCCCGCTGCGCCTCGCCGACGTCGACGAGGCACGGCTCGGACCCGGAGTTGGTGACCCCGACCTCGAAGGTGGGGTCGACCCCGGCGGGGAACGCCTCGGCACCGGGGGTGATCGCCAGGACGAGCTGCTCCGGCGCGCAGTCGGGCACGCCGGGCTCGTCGGCGGGCGGCGTCGTGGGCGCGGCCTGCGGCGCCGCGGAGGTGGGCGCGGCGGCGGGCTCACCGTCACCGCCGCGGCCCGTCAGCCAGACGACGAGCAGCACGATCAGCAGGACCGGCAGCCCGAGCACCACGAACCGCCGGATCCAGAACACCCGGGCGGGGGGCCGCGGCGGCGGCACCGGACGCGCGGGCCGGGGTGCGCGGCCCGCCGGGGGCGTCCGGTCGTTCATGCAGGACCTCCGAAGGTGGGCGCCGCGCGCGGGCTGGCTGTGCGCGACCACGGTACGAGGCCACCGCGGCGTACGCCGCCCGACGCGCTGCACGACGCGCTCCACGCCGCGCCGACGCGCCGCAGACCGACGCCCGCCCCGCGCGCCTCGCCGCGGGACCGGGGCGAGGCACCACCCGCCCCGCGCGCCTCGCCGCGGGACCGGGGCGAGTTGGCGCACCCGCCGGGCACGGGCACCATGAGGCGTGCCCGTCGCTCAGCAGACACCGCCCCCGGCGACCGACGCACCGGACGCGTCCGTCCGCGCGGACGTGGTCGCCTGGTTCGACCGGCACGCTCGCGACCTGCCGTGGCGCGCCGCGGACCGCACCGCGTGGGGTGTGCTCGTCAGCGAGGTGATGCTGCAGCAGACCCCGGTGGTGCGGGTGGAGCCGGCGTGGCGGGCCTGGCTCGAGCGGTGGCCGACGCCCGCGGACCTGGCCGCCGCGCCCACGGCGGACGTGCTGCGCGCCTGGGACCGGCTGGGCTACCCGCGCCGTGCGCTGCGCCTGCAGGAGTGCGCCCGGGCGGTCGTCGAGCGCCACGGCGGCGTCGTGCCGGACGACGAGACCGCGCTGCTCGCCCTGCCGGGCGTCGGGGCGTACACGGCGGCGGCGGTGCGCGCGTTCGCGTTCGGCCGCCGGTCGGTGGTGCTGGACACCAACGTGCGCCGGGTGCTGGCCCGCGTCGCGGCGGGCGAGGCGCTGCCGGCGCCCGCGCAGACGGCGGCCGAGGTCCGCCGTGCGGCCGCGTGGGTGCCGGACGACGACGCCGCGGCGGCACGCTGGTCGGCGGCGTCGATGGAGCTGGGGGCGCTGGTCTGCACGGCCCGGACGCCGCGGTGCGCCGCGTGCCCGGTGGCGGACCGGTGCCGGTGGCTCGCCGCCGGCCGACCGGCGGACGCGCACGCCCACCGACGCCGGACGCAGGCGTGGGCGGGCACGGACCGGCAGGTGCGTGGCCGGGTGATGGCACTGCTGCGGGAGGCCCTCGCGCCGGTGCCGCACGACGCGCTGGCCGCGGTGTGGCCGGACGCCGCCCAGCTGGCCCGCTGCGTCGACGCGCTCGTCGCGGACGGCCTGGTGACGCGGGACCCGGCGCCGGGCGAGGACCCGGACCCGGCGGCGGCCACCTACCGGCTGCCGCACTGACCCGGGCGCGGCACCACCCGCGCCGGTCTCGCCGCGGCACCGGCCGCGCCGTCGCGACCCCGGTGGGTCAGAGCTCCAGGAGCATGCGCGTGTTGCCGAGGGTGTTGGGCTTCACGCGCGCCAGGTCGAGGAACTCGGCGATCCCGTCGTCGTGGGAGCGGAGCAGCTCGACGTACACGTCGGGCGGCACGGGCGTGCCGTCGATCTCGCGGAACCCGTGGCGGGCGAAGAAGTCGACCTCGAACGTCAGGCAGAACACGCGCCGCAGCCCGAGCCGGCGCGCACGGTCCAGCAGCGCGTCGACCAGCAGGTGCCCGACGGCACGGCCGCGGTGCTCCGGCGCCACCGCGAGGGTCCGGATCTCCGCGAGGTCCTCCCACATGACGTGCAGCGCCCCGCACCCGACCAGGTCGCCGCCGGCGACGGGGCGCGCCACGAGGAACTCCTGCACGGCCTCGTAGTAGCCCACCCACTCCTTGGCGATGAGGATGCGCTCACGGGTGTAGGGCTCGACCAGGCGGTGGATCGCGCGGACGTCGGACGGCAGGGCGGGGGCGATCTCGACGGAGGCGGTGGTGCTCACGCGCACAACCTACGCACGGACGTGCACCCGCGCCGTCACCGGGGCCGTCCGGGCGCGCGGCCGGCGACGGCCTCGACCAGCGCGGTGGCGGTCACCTCGTCGACCACGAGGTCCGTGACGACCCGGGCGTGCAGGGCCGCGAGCAGCGGCGCCACCTTGTTGTCGCCCGCGACGACGCACACGCGGCGCGGGATCCGCTGCAGCTCGGCGGGGGTGGGCCCGGTGGCGCGGCTGTTGAGCGAGACGTCCTCCCAGGAGCCGTCGCCCCGCAGGAAGACGGTGCACACGTCGCCGACCACGCCCTCGTCGTGCAGGCGCCGCACGTCCGCGTCGTCGAGGTAGCCCGCGGAGTACACGTGCGAGGGCACCGCGCCGGCGACGGCACCGGTGGAGAACACCGCGATGTCGGCACGGCGCTGCATGTCCAGCACCCGGCGGACCGAGCGCTCGCGCCACATGGCGGCCTTGGTGTCGGGGTAGTCGAAGAACGCGGGCACCGAGAAGTGGTGCACGGCGGCCGCGAACGCCGAGCCGAACGACGAGATGAGGTCGGAGGCGTACTCGACGCCGGACGTGCGCATGTTGGCGGCCCCGTTGAGCTGGACGACCGCGGAGCCGCGGGTGGGCTTGGGGGCGAGGTACCGCGAGACGGCCGCGAGCGTGGTGCCCCAGGCGATGCCCATGACCATGTCGGAGTCGAACCACGAGCCGATCAGACGTGCGGCCGTCATGGCGACCTGGTCGAGCCGCTCCACCGAGCCGGCGGAGTCCGGCACGGGCACGACGTAGGTGTCGATGCCGAACGCGGCGGAGATCGAGCGGCCCAGGCCGGGCGCACGGGTGCTGGAGGGTCGCAGCGTGATCTCGACGAGCCCCGTCTCCCGCGCCCGCTTGAGCAGCCGCGACACGGTGGACCGCGACGTACCCAGGTGCCGGGCGATGACCTCCATCTTGAGGTCCTGCAGGTAGTACATCGAGGCCGCGCGCAGCACGTCCTGCTCCCGCTCGACGAACACGCGGCACCACCCTCCGTCGGGCACGACACGCGAGTCCCCGAGGCTGCACGTTCGTGCATTCGAGTTGCGCGTCCGTTCTGTACGTGATGACCATATCGGCGACGCACCCGGCGAGCGAGGGGGCCCCCGCCGGGAGCCGCGACCACCGAGCCACGGCTCCACCGGGAGGGACCGCCACATGAGGACCGCACCGCTGACCGCCCAGGGCCGGCAGGACGCACTGGGCGCACTGCGCCGCAGCTCCGAGGTGGGTCAGGAGCTCGACGTCCTCGTCGTCGGCGGCGGCGTCACCGGCGCCGGCATCGCCCTCGACGCCGTGACGCGCGGCCTGTCCACGGCGATCGTCGAGGGCCAGGACTGGGCCTCGGGGACGTCGAGCCGCTCGAGCAAGCTCGTCCACGGGGGCCTGCGCTACCTGCAGATGCTCGACTTCCACCTGGTCCGTGAGGCCCTGACGGAGCGCGACCTGCTCATCACGCGCCTCGCCCCGCACCTGGTCAAGCCCGTGAGCTTCCTCTACCCGCTGGAGAACCGCGTGTGGGAGCGGGCGTACGTGGGCGCGGGGGTCGCGCTGTACGACACGCTGGCGTCGGTCTCCGGCAGCCACCGCGCCATGCCGATGCACCGCCACCTCACCCGCAAGGGCATGGAGCGGCTGTTCCCCGACCTGCGCCACGACGCCGCGATCGGAGCCGTGCGGTACTGGGACGCGAGCGTGGACGACGCCCGCCTGGTCGAGACGCTCGTGCGCACGGCCGTCAGCTACGGCGCGCACGCCGCGTCCCGCACGCAGGTCGTCGACCTGCAGACCACGACCGGCGGCGCCGTGACCGGTGCCGAGGTGGTGGACCTGGAGACGGGCGACCGGATCGACGTGCGCGCGCGCCACGTCATCAACGCGACCGGCGTGTGGACCGAGCAGACGGAGTCGCTGGCGGGCAGCGAGGGCGGCCTGCGGGTGCTGGCCTCCAAGGGGATCCACATCGTCGTCCCGCGCAAGCGGATCGAGGGCAACACGGGCCTGATCCTGCAGACCGAGAAGTCGGTGCTGTTCATCATCCCGTGGTCCCGCTACTGGGTGATCGGCACCACGGACACCCCGTGGGAGCAGGACCTCACGCACCCCGTCGCCACCAGCGCCGACATCGACTACGTCATCGAGCACGCCAACCAGGTGCTCTCACGGCCCCTGACCCGTGAGGACGTCATCGGGACGTGGGCGGGCCTGCGCCCGCTGCTGCAGCCGGGGACCAAGGAGGGCACGTCGTCGGCGAAGGTGTCGCGCGAGCACACCGTCGCCTCCCCGACGCCCGGCCTCACGGTCGTCGCGGGCGGCAAGCTGACGACGTACCGGGTCATGGCCAAGGACGCGGTCGACTTCGCGCTCGGCTCGCGGGCGACGACGCTGCCGTCGATCACGCAGGACGTGCCGCTGGTCGGTGCCGAGGGGCTCAAGGTCGTGCAGCGCCAGGCCCGCGCGATCGGCGCCCGCTACGGCTGGGACCGTCCGCGCATGGACCACCTGCTGCACCGGTACGGCTCCCTGCTGCAGGAGCTCACCGACCTGTGCGACGAGCGGCCCGAGCTGGCGCAGCCGTTGCAGCACGCGCCGGCGTACATCGGTGCGGAGATCGTCTACGCGGCGAGCCACGAGGGTGCGCTGCACCTGGACGACGTGCTCATGCACCGCACCCGCCTGAACTACGAGCAGGCCGACCGGGGCGTCGGCGCCCTCGACGAGATCGCCGACCTGCTGGCACCCCTGCTCGGGTGGGACGACGCGACCCGCCGCCGCGAGATCGAGGCGTACCGCGCCCGCGCGGAGGCGGAGGAGGCCGCCGCCGCGCAGCCCGACGACGCCACCGCCGAGGCGGTCCGCCTGAAGGCGCCCGACCTGGCGCCGCTTCTCCCGCTGGGTGAGGACGCCGACCCCGGAACCAAGCCCGGCTCGCCGGCCGGCCGGGGCGCGTCCGGCCCGGCGGGCACCTGAGGCACCGGTGGTGCGGGGCACCGCCGCCCCGCACCACCGGCCCGCCGCACCCGTGCGGCGACGTGAGGCCCCGGCGGTGACCCGCGTGACAACGACGTCGACGAGAGAGGTCTGAAGTGGACTACACGATGGTTGATGCGTTCTGGTCGGAGACCATCGGCACCGCGATCCTGATCCTGCTGGGCGCGGGGGTCGTGGCCAACGCGATCCTCCCGCGCACCAAGGGGTTCGGCGGCGGCTGGCTGATGATCAACTTCGGGTGGGGCCTGGCGGTGTTCGCCGGCGTGTACGCCGCGTACAAGTCCGGTGCGCACCTGAATCCCGCCGTCACGATCGGCATCTGGGCAGCCGGTCGCGAGGAGTTCGCGCCGGGCATCCCGGTGACCGCGCTCAACGGCGTGCTGTACGTGACGGCGCAGATGCTCGGCGCGGCCGTCGGTGCCGGCCTGGCGTACCTGGCGTACAAGAAGCACTTCGACCAGGACGCCGACCCCGCCGTCAAGCTGGGCGTGTTCTCGACCGGCCCCGAGCTGCGCTCGTACGGCTGGAACTTCCTCACCGAGGTCGTCGCGACCTTCGTCCTCATCTTCTTCGTGCTCGCGTTCGGTGAGACGCCCGCGGAGATCGGCCCGCTGGCCGTGGCGCTGGTCGTCGTCGGCATCGGCGCGAGCCTCGGCGGCCCCACCGGCTACGCGATCAACCCCGCGCGTGACCTCGGGCCGCGCATCGCCCACGCGCTGCTGCCCATCAAGGGCAAGGGCTCGTCCGACTGGGCCTACGCGTGGGTGCCGATCGCCGGCCCGCTCCTCGGCGGCGTGCTCGCGGGCCTCCTGGCACGCGTCTACGTCGGCTGACCCGACCACCTCGAACGACCGTCCCGACGAAAGGCTCCCCGATGACCGACCAGTACGTCCTGGCGATCGACCAGGGCACCACCTCGACCCGCGCGATGATCTTCGACCACGGCGCGAACGTCGTCGCCGTGGGCCAGAAGGAGCACGAGCAGATCTTCCCGAAGGCCGGGTGGGTCGAGCACGACGCGAAGGAGATCTGGACCAACGTCCGCGAGGTCGTCGGCCAGGCGCTGGGCCGCGCGAGCCTCACGCACGAGGAGATGGCCGCCGTCGGCATCACCAACCAGCGTGAGACGGCGGTCGTGTGGGACCGCGAGACCGGTGAGCCGGTGTACAACGCGATCGTCTGGCAGGACACCCGCACGCAGAAGATCTGCGACGAGCTCGCGGCCCTGGGCGGCGGCGCCGAGCGCTACAAGGACCGCGTCGGCCTGCCGCTGGCCACGTACTTCTCCGGCCCCAAGATCCGGTGGATCCTCGACAACGTCGAGGGCGCGCGGGAGAAGGCCGAGGCGGGCCGGCTCGCGTTCGGCAACACCGACTCCTGGATCCTGTGGAACATGACGGGCGGCACCCGCGGCGGGATCCACGTCACGGACCCGACGAACGCGTCCCGCACCATGCTCATGAACATCGACTCGCTCACGTGGAACGAGGAGATCGCGGGTGAGATGGGCATCCCGGTGTCGATGCTGCCCGAGATCCGCTCGTCGTCCGAGGTGTACGGCGCGGGCCGCAAGGGTGGCCTGCTTCCCGGTGTGCCGATCGCCGGCATCCTCGGCGACCAGCAGGCGGCGACGTTCGGGCAGGCGTGCTTCGAGGTGGGCCACGCCAAGAACACGTACGGCACCGGCAACTTCATGCTCATCAACACCGGCACCGAGCCGATCGCGTCGAAGAACGGCCTGCTCACCACGGTCTGCTACAAGATCGGCGACCGCGACACCGTGTACGCGCTCGAGGGCTCGATCGCGGTGACGGGCTCCCTGGTGCAGTGGCTGCGCGACAACCTGGGGATCATCTCCTCGGCCCCCGAGGTCGAGAAGCTGGCCGCGAGCGTCGAGGACAACGGCGGTGCGTACTTCGTCCCCGCGTTCTCCGGCCTGTTCGCCCCGTACTGGCGGTCCGACGCGCGTGGTGCGCTCGTCGGTCTGACGCGCTACGTCACCAAGGCGCACATCGCCCGGGCCGCGCTGGAGGCCACCGCCTTCCAGACGCGGGAGGTCCTCGACGCGATGAACGCCGACTCGGGCGTCGACCTCACCGAGCTGAAGGTCGACGGCGGCATGGTCGCCAACGACGCGCTCATGCAGTTCCAGGCCGACATCCTCGGCGTGCCGGTGGTCCGTCCGAAGATCGCCGAGACCACCGCGCTGGGAGCCGCGTACGCGGCGGGCATCGCGGTCGGCTACTGGTCCGGGGAGCAGGACGTCATCGACAACTGGTCGGAGGACAAGCGCTGGGAGCCCGCCATGGCGGACGACGAGCGCGACCGGCAGTACCGGCTGTGGAAGAAGGCCGTGACGAAGTCGTTCGACTGGGTGGACGACGACGTGCGCTGACGCGTGCGACGCGGCACGACCCCGGTGACCGACCCGGCGCCGGGGCCGTGCCGCGCCGGGGGCGCCCGTGCCGACGTCAGGTCCGGCGGTTGCCGGCCTCCTGCTGGTCGGACACGGGAACGCCGAGGTGCTTGCGCGGCTGGAACGGGGTGCCGCTGACGGGGCGGGTCCCGGCCGCCTGGGCGACGACCCGCGTGGCGACCTCGCTCAGCTTCTCGTCGCGGCGCTGCGCCGTGGTCCGCAGCACCTCGAGCGCCCGCTCCGGGGAGCAGCGGCGGTGGGCGACGACGACGCCGATCGCCTGGTCGATGACCTCGCGGCTGCGCATGGCCGCCGTCAGGTCGGCGACGTCCTGGCGCAGGTCGTCCGCGTCCGCCCGGTCGGCGATCATGCCGGACAGCACCCCGGCGGTCACGCGCAGGTCGTCGGTGACGTCGGACCAGTCCACCGTGCCGGAGGTCCGGACGGCGACGCAGGTGGTGCCGTGCCGCACGGCGGTGGACACCGGCCCGGCGGTCCCCGGCTCCGGCCACGGCACGTCCGGCGCCACGGAGCCGGGCGTCGAGACGACGTGAGGGGGGCGCCCGGCCACCTCGGCGACGACACGGAGGTCGACGCCACGGCGCAGCTCGTGCTCGAGGACGCGGCGCAGGAGGGCGAGCACCACCAGCATCCCCGGCGGGACGACGGCGGTCGCCGCGCCCGGCGCGACGGCCGTCATGAGGACATCGACATGCGACTGCCGTCGCGGTGCAGGACGGAACCGAGCCCCAGCACGTCGAGCAGGCGGGCGACCACGGCAGGGACGTCACGCACGACGTACTCCACCCCGGTCTCCACGCAGATGCGCTCGCACTGCAGGAGGAAGGCGATGCCGGGGGCGCCGAGCAGGCGAACCTCGGCGAGGTCGACGACGACCGGGAGACCCGCCTCGGCGATCTCGGCGAGCGCGTCGCGGGCCTCGTCGCGCAGCGAGATGTCGATCTCGCCGCTGAGGTGCACGACGACAGCCGTGCTGTCGCGCCGGACGGTGATGGAGCTGGTGCTGGGCGTGTGGCTGGACATGTGGCTCGCCCCCAAAGGCGCTTGCCTGGCACCCCGGGAAACCCCGGGATGACCGTGCACGCCATGGGCTGGTGCCCTACCTCACACGACGACGCCCCGTGCACCTTCCACTGTCTCACGTATCCGGGCGAACCGACACAGGCCGGGCATCTCGCAGCTCACGTAGGCGTGCGCCAGGCGCACCACGCCGGGGGCGGGCACCGTGATCCTCACGACGCCCACCCCCGGCCCGTCACGGTGCTCACTGCTGCTGCGGGGCCTTCCGCACCTCCTGCGCCGACTGCTGCGCCTGGTCCCGCAGGTCGGACGCCGCCTGCGTGCCCTGCTCCTTGACGCCGGCGGCCGCGTCGGTGGCGGTGTCCTTCACGGCCTGCAGGGCGTCCTGCGCCGGCTCGCGCAGGTCGGACGCCATCTGCTGCGCCGCCTCCTTGGCCTGCGGAGCCATGGCCTGCGCCTGCTCCTTGACCGCCTGCGCGGCACGCTGCTCCGGCGCCGAGGTCGGCACCAGCGAGGACGCCAGCCACCCGAGCCCGAAGGCGACCAGACCCGCCGCGAGCGGGTTGCCCTGCGTCTGCTGGAGGGCGGCGGTGGGTGCGCCCTTCACGCCCTGCGCGACGGAGCCGGCGGACCCGCCGGCCGCGTCGCGGGCGCCGCCGACGGTGCCCATCACACGCTCGCGGACGGCCCCGACGCGGCCGCGCACCTTGTCCGCCTGGCGGTGCGCCATCTGTCGGGGGTCGATCGTGTCGCCGACGGCGTCGACGTTCGCCGACAGGTCGGCCCGCGTCTCCTCGATCCGCTGGCGGATCTCCTCGGGGCTCTCACTCATGGTTCGCCTCCTCGTCACCCTTCAGGGCGTTCGGGATCTTCTTCATGGTCTCGGCGGTGCGGGGTGCACCCTTCACACGGCGGAGCTCACCGCGTCCTCGCACGGCGAGGACCGCGGCGATCACCGCCCAGATCACGGCCACGACGACCGCGGACCAGGCCCTGCCCAGCGGCAGGCCCCACCACAGGGCGAACGACAGGAACATCAGCACGAAGTGCCCTGCCACCCCCGAACCGGCGAGCAGACCGCCGCCGGTGCCCGCACGCTTCGCGGACTCGGTCAGCTCGGCCTTGGCCAGCTCGACCTCCTGGCGGACCAGGAGGGACAGGTCCTCGGTGACGGACCCGATCAGGTCACCCAGGGACGGGCGCTCGTCGGGCGCGCCCTCAGCGGCCGGCGGCGGCGCGCCGGTCCCGGGCAGAGGACCCGTCCCGGGCAGGGGACCTGCCCCCGGCACCGCGCGCGGGTCCGCCGCCACCGTGGGGTCGAACTGCCCGGTCACGGTCGGTCCTCACGGAGCACCCCGGCCAGCGGGTCGCCGCCGGCCGTGCCGTACGGGTCGGCCGCGGGGACGTGGCCGGAGGTCGGTGCCACGGGTGCGGGGCCGCCGGCGGAGACCCACGCCTCCTGCTCCGGGCGCTGCCCGGGGCCGCTCGGGTCCGGGGTGCTGGCGTACGCCGGGGCGGGGTCCACCGGCGGCGTCGCGGCGGGTGCCGCGGCCCTCGCACCCGTGCCCGCCGACGGGGGCGCGTCCTTCAGCCCGCGGGTGACCCGCCCGGCGAGGACACCGGCACCGGCCGCGAGCGCCAGGAACAGTCCCGGACGCCGGCGCGCGAAGTCCGTCACCTCACCCAGCAGGTCGCCGGGCTCCCGGTCCTCGAGCCAGCTCGCCACGCCGGCGGTGCGCTCGCCCGCCTGACGGACCAGGTCCGTCGCCAGCCCGCCGTCCTGCGAGCCGTCGGCCATGCGGCCCAGCTCGTCGCCGAGCGCGCGCAGGCCGGCCGCGGCCCGCACCTGCTGCTCCGACGCCTGCGTGGTCAGACCCGTGCGGGCCTCCGACCACAGGTCGCGGGCCTGGCCCGCGACCTCCGACGCGACGTCGGAGGCCCCGCTCTTCGCCTCGCCGAGCAGGCCCTGCCCGCTGTCCGCGGCGGCGTGCGCGAGGCTCGACGCCTCGTCCTTCGCGGTGCCCGCCGCTGCGGCGGCGCCACCTGTGCTGTCCGTGCTCATCGTCGTCTCCTCACTCACTCGTGAACGTGTCGTTGAGCTTCCCGGTGACCTTCTCCGCGAGGTTCGGCTTCGCGGTCGTGCCGTACAGCCGCGGGTCGGGCTGCGTGGGCGGGGGCATGGGGACGCCCGCCGCCGGCTCGGGGACGTAGGTGAGCTCACCCTTGCCGTCGGGCGTCGGGCCGGAGGCCCACGCGCCCTTGTCCGCGTCCTGCCCGTCGGAGAACTTGATGTACTGGTGCGAGACCTCGCGGTGCTCGTCGCCCAGCGGGAAGCTGCTCGGCACGGGGATCCCCTGCAGCCCTTCCTCCTGCAGCTCGCGGGCGGCGGCGATCCACTGGTTCTGGTGCATCGTGTCGCGCGCGAGGAGGAACGCGAGCAGGTCGCGGACCCCGTGGCCGTCGGTCATGTGGTAGAGCCGGGCGACCGCGACCCGCCCGTGCATGGAGCTCTTGCCGGTGGAAGAAACATCGTGCCTCCTGTACCCGCCGTCGGGCGCGAGGGGATGCTGCAGGACACGGCTGCAGGACGGGGCCGGTTCGGGCGCCGCCCGGCGCAGCCGGCGTGGCGCCGACGGGCTTCCTCCGTCGGTGCGATGCGGTGGACGAGGTCGCGGTACCCCGTCAGGCGGGACGCAGTGCCCGTCGTCCTCGACCGTAAGCGGTCACGGGTCGATCCGCACGGGGAGGCCGGCGGCTCTCGGGATGCGCCCGACGGCGGAAGTGCGCACCCTGGTGGCCACCCGAGGCGGAGGACACCGATGCGAGCGATGGTCTACCGCGGGCCCTACAAGGTCCGCGTCGAGGAGAAGGACGTCCCGGCGATCGAGCACCCCAACGACGCGGTCGTGCGCGTCGTGCGAGCCGCCATCTGCGGCTCCGACCTGCACCTCTACCACGGCATGATGCCGGACACGCGGATCGGCCACACGTTCGGCCACGAGTTCGTCGGCGTGGTCGAGCAGGTCGGTCCGTCCGTGCAGAACCTGCAGGTGGGCGACCGGGTGATGGTCCCGTTCAACATCTACTGCGGCTCGTGCTTCTTCTGCGCGCGCGGCCTGTACTCCAACTGCCACAACGTGAACCCGAACGCCACGGCCGTCGGCGGCATCTACGGGTACTCGCACACCACCGGCGGGTACGACGGCGGCCAGGCCGAGTACGTGCGCGTGCCGTTCGCGGACGTCGGGCCCTCGAAGATCCCCGACTGGCTCGACGACGACGACGCCGTGCTGCTCACCGACGCGCTGGCCACCGGCTACTTCGGGGCGCAGCTCGCGGACATCGTCGAGGGCGACACGGTCGTGGTGCTCGGCGCGGGCCCGGTGGGGCTGTTCGCGGCCCGGTCGGCGTGGCTGATGGGCGCCGGGCGCGTGATCGTCGTCGACCAGCTCGAGTACCGGCTGGAGAAGGCGCGCGAGTTCGCGTTCGCGGAGACCCGCAACTACACGGAGTACGACGACATCGTCGTGGAGCTGAAGAAGGCGACCGACGGGCTGGGGGCCGACCGCGTGATCGAGGCCGTGGGCGCGGAGGCGGACGGCAACCTGATCCAGCACGTCACCGCCGCCAAGCTCAAGCTGCAGGGCGGCTCGCCGGTGGCGCTGAACTGGGCGATCGACGGCGTGCGCAAGGGCGGCACCGTGTCCGTCATGGGCGCGTACGGCCCGCTGTTCTCCGCCGTGAAGTTCGGTGACGCCATGAACAAGGGTCTGACGCTGCGCATGAACCAGGCCCCGGCCAAGCGGCAGTGGCCGCGGCTGCTGGAGCACATCCAGGCGGGCTACCTCAAGCCGAGCGACCTCGTCACGCACCGCATCCCCCTCGAGCACATCGCCGAGGGCTACCACCTGATGTCCGCCAAGCTCGACGGCTGCATCAAGCCCCTGATCGTCCCGTCGACGGACTGAGAGGACCCACCGTGCCGTACACCGCGAAGAAGCCGCCGCAGCGCGAGAGCGCCGACGAGCTGCGCGCCCGCATCCCCGGCTGGGGCGCCGACCTGGACCCCGCCGACCGTCCGTCCGTGCCGCGCGAGCGCTCCGACCTGCCCCCCACGGGCGCGCACTGGGAGTTCCCGGACCGCCAGGAGGAGACCTACCCCCGCGAGCGGTCGATCGAGCACGAGATGCTCACGCCCGTGTTCGGCACCGCGCAGCCGCCGCACGGGCTGTCGGGCGCGATCCGCCGCTACTCCTACGAGCGCTTCAGCGAGGGGCGGGCCGCGCACTGGCTGCTGCTCATGGCCGCGGACCGCGTGGACGCGGCCGGGGCGCACCTGCGCTCGTTCGCCACCCTGCGACCGGACAACCCGATCACCGAGACCGGGGTGCTGTCCGAGCTGCACCGGCACCCGGTCGCGTCCCGTCGCGGGCGCGTCGACGTGCGGCACCAGCCGCTGGACGCGCTGATCGTCGCCGGGCCGTGGATCGCCGGCGGTGCCGCGGCGTTCGCGCTGCTGCGCGCGCTGCGGCGGCGGGACTGAGGCGGCGGGGCCGAGACGACGACGCCGGGGCCGCCCGGCCTGCCCGGGGTACCGGGCGGGCCGGGCGTCCGGGCGTCAGCGCACGTCGGCCGTGAGCCGCCCGTCCGGGTGCACCGTGAGCGGGGCGATCCGCACGTTGCGCAGGTGGTCACGGCCCGACACGCGGGCGTCGTGGTACAGCAGGTACCAGCGCCCCGCCAGCTCCACGAGCGAGCCCTGCGTGGTCCAGCCGGCGACCGGCTCGAGGACCGTGCCGCGGTAGGTGAACGGCCCGTACGGCGAGTCCGACGTCGCGTGGACCAGCGTGTGCGCCTCACCGGTGGAGTAGAGCAGGTGGTAGAGCCCGTCGACCCGCGAGACCCAGGGCCCCTCGAAGAACCGGCGCGGGTCGCCCTGCGTCAGCGGCTCCCCCGCCTCGTCGACGACGACGACCTCGCGCGTCGGCTCCGCGAGCGCCAGCAGGTCGTCGGTCAGCCGGGCGACGCGCGGCCCGAGCGCGGGGGCGCCCGGCGCCGGGTAGGTGTCCTCGCCGGTGTACGTGTCGCCGTCCCAGCGCTGCAGCTGGCCGCCCATGATGCCGCCGACGTACAGGTACGCGCAGCCGTCGTCGTCCGTGAGCACGGCGGGGTCGATGCTGCCGACGCCGGCGATCGGCTCCGGCTCGGCGACGAACGGGCCGGTCGGTGAGCACGACGTCGCGACGCCGATGCGGAACACGCCGTCGGCGTCCTTCGCGGGGAAGAACAGGTAGTACGTGTCGCCGCGGCGGGCCGCGTCGGGGGCCCACATCTGGCGCGCGGCCCACGGCACGTCGGCCACGTGCAGCACCGGCCCGTGGTCGACGACCGGCCCGGCCACGTCCCGCAGCTCCAGGACGTGGTAGTCGCGCATGTCGTACTGGCTGCCGTCGTCGTCGCGCGGGACGCCGGTCTCCTCGTCGTGCGACGTGTAGACGTACAGCACGTCGTCCCAGACGTGACCCGAGGGGTCCGCGGTCCACACGCCCTCGACGAGCGGACCGTCGAGCGGGGCGGCTGCGTCCGCCGCCCCGACGACCCCCGCCGTGCGTACGACGTCCTCGACGTCCGATACCGGTCCGCTCACCACGTGCCGCCCGTCTCCTGCCTGCAGCGCCCCCGTCGGGCGCACCCGGCCGCACCCTACCGGGCACGGATCGTGACCGGTTGCGTCGTTCACGCCGGTACTCGCGACCCGCCCCGACGGTGTCGGTGCGCGCCGGTAACCTCGGGCGCCATGCGAGTCGCCACCTGGAACATCAACTCGATCCGCGCCCGGCTGGACCGGGCCGTCGGCTTCCTCGAGCGGTCGGGCGTCGACGTCCTGGCCCTGCAGGAGACGAAGGTCAAGGACGAGGCGTTCCCGCGCGAGCCGTTCGAGGCGCTCGGGTACGAGGTCGCGACGCACGGGTACTCGCAGTGGAACGGCGTCGCCGTGATCTCCCGCGTCGGGCTGCAGGACGTCGAGCGCGGGTTCCCCGGCCAGCCGACGTGGGGCGACCCGGCCGTCGCGGAGGCCCGGGCGCTCGGCGCCACGTGCGGCGGCGTCCGCGTCTGGAGCCTGTACGTGCCGAACGGGCGCGAGGTCGGCGACCCCCACTACGCGTACAAGCTCGACTGGCTCGCGGCCCTGCGCGACGCGGCGCAGGGGTGGCTGACCGCCGACCCGGCGGCGCAGGTCGCCATGGTGGGCGACTGGAACATCGCCCCGCTCGACACGGACGTGTGGGACGCCGCGTGGTTCGCCGGTCGCACGCACGTCACGCCGGCCGAGCGCGAGGCGTTCGAGGCGATCGCGCGCGCCGGGTACACCGAGGTGTCGCGCGTGCACCTGCCCGCCGAGCACACCTACACCTACTGGGACTACCAGCAGCTGCGCTTCCCGCGGAACGAGGGCATGCGCATCGACCTCACCTACGCCAGCCCCGCCCTCGCCGCCCGCGTCACCGGCGTGCGGATCGAGCGGGACGAGCGCAAGGGCAAGCAGCCGTCCGACCACGTGCCGGTGGTGCTGGAGATCGACGGCGCGTGAGGCACGCGCCGGACCGGGTGGTATCGGCCGCCCGGTCGCGTGCCGGGGCGCGTGCTCCACTAGGTTGCCCTCCATGACGTCCGACGACCGCGCCCACGAGCCCGCCGAGGGGACGGACGCGCCGTCCGTCCCCGAGCCGCCGACCGCCGAGGGGACCGGGTCCGTCCCGTCCGGCCCGGGTACCCCGGCACCGGACGGGGCTGCACCGCACGACTCGACGGCGTGGGGCACCTCCTCGTCCCCCGTGTACGGCGCGGGGGCCGCACCCGGCGCCGGCGACACCCAGCCGATCTCGACGGCGCTGAACGACACCCAGCCGCTGACGTGGAGCCAGCCCACGCCGCCGTCGGTCGTCCCGCGCACCGCGACCCCCACGCCGCCCGCCGTGCCCACGCCCGCCCCGGCCGCACCAGGCACCGACGCGGGCACCGACGCGACGGACCCGTGGGCGGTCCGCCGCGACGTGACCGCGGGCGACGCGGTACCGGCCGCGTCCGCAGCCGCTCCCTCGCCGTACGGCGGCGCCCCCGCGGCGCCCTACGGCTCGCCGGCGCCCTACAGCGCAGCACCCTCGCCCGGCGCGACGGCCCCCGGCACGCCGCCGCCCCCGGCGGCGTCCGGCACCCCGGCCCCGCCGTACGGGACCCCGCCGGTGCAGGACCCCTCCGCCGCCGCGTACGGCGGCGTCACGTACGGCGCACCGGGCGCCCCCGGGTACGGCCCGGGGTACGGGCCGCAGGGCTACCCGCCGCCCTACCCCGGGGCGCCCGTGCCCACCGACGGGATGGCGGTCGCCTCGCTGGTGACCTCCGTGGGCGGTTTGGTGGTGCTGTGCGGGCTCACCGGCCCCGTGGGCCTCGGCCTGGGGATCGCCGCGCTGCCGCGCATCCGCCGCAGCGGTGCCCGCGGGCGGGGCATGGCCATCGCGGGCATCGTCGTCGGCGCGATCGGGACCGCGGTGCTCGTCGCCGTCGTCGCGATGGTCGCCGCCATGGTCCAGTGGGGGCAGTCCCAGGCGGAGCAGGTCACGGACATCACCGGGAGCACCAGCGAGCTGGACCGCCTCCTCGACGACCTGGCGAGCGGGAGCGACAGCGGCAGCGGCAGCGGCAGCGGCAGCGGGTCGGCCGACGACCTCGACCAGCTGCTCGGTGAGCTGGGCGAGCAGCTCGAGGGGCTGGGCGAGGAGCCGTCGTACACGCTGCCCGACTACGCGCTGCCGCAGGACGTCGCGGTCGGGACCTGCTGGGCGACCGCCCCCGGAACCTTCGACCTGTCCGACGCCGTGGCCGTGCCGTGCGAGCAGGAGCACACGACGGAGGTGGTCGCCCGGCTCGAGGTGACGGGTACCCCCGCCGCCGACGGCGCACCCGAGGACCCGGTGTACGTCGCGGCGTCCACGCAGTGCGCGGACGCCGTCGACGCCCTGGACCCGGGCCTGACCGACCGGGGGTGGGCCGACGTGTGGCTCCCCCACCCCGACCAGGCGGTCGCCGGTGAGCTCGTCGCCTACTGCGTCTACGAGGGCCTCGACGCCGCCGGCGGCTCCCTCGTCGCATCGTCGGGGACGCAGCCCTGAGCACCCCCGACGACCGCACGTCGCCCCCCGTGGACGTGCCGGAGGACCCCAACCCCCCGACGTACTACGCGCCGGGCTGGCAGGAGGCGGCCGAGGCGCGCGCCCGCGCCCGCCGACGTGTGCGCCGCGGTGCGGCCGTGATCGGGACCGTCGCGGTCGTCGCGGTGGGCTCCGTGCTCGGCACGCGCGCCGTCACGTCCGCCCGCAGCGCGCCGCTGCCCGCGGACGTCGCCGCACCGACGGACGCGTACGCGGCCCAGCTCGTCACCGGGTCGTGCCTGGCGACCCTGCCGGCGGACGGCGAGGTCGACCGCGTGCGGGTGGTGCCGTGCGCGCAGGAGCACGCGGCGCAGGTGGTCGGCGAGTACGCGTTCGACCCCGCGGCCGTCTGGCCCGGCCAGGACGGCGCGCACACCCGCGTCGCCCGCTCCTGCGTGCTCAGCGACGCAGAGGTCGAGGCGGGGGTGCGGGCGATCACGTGGGCGCCCACCGAGGCAGGGTGGTCGCGGGGCGACCGCGCGGGGCTGTGCCTCGCGGTGCCGCCCGCCCCGGTGACGGGGTCGTTCGTCGACGGCACCGCGGTCCCCGCGGGCTGAGCAGGCACCGACCGGCCCGCCTCAGCGCTCCGGCGCCGGCGGCCCGTCCGGCGCGGGGGTCCGGGCCGCACGCCGACGCTCCGCCCGCGCACCCGTGCGCGCCCACACGAACCGCGCCAGCACCACGGCCATGACCGCATACACGACCGCGTTCAGCCAGTCGCTGTAGCGGCCGATGTCCTGCCACTGCGAGCCCAGCGCGTGCCCGGCCCACACCAGCCCGCCGTTCCACACGGCCGACCCGACCAGGGTGTAGAGGGTGAACCGCCACGGGTTCATGCGCTCGACACCCGCGGGCACCGAGATGAGGCTGCGCACCACGGGCACGCACCGGCCGATCAGCACGGCCGCACCGCCGTGGCGCAGGAACCACCCCTCGGCCTGGTCGAGGTCCTGCGCGTCCATCAACGGGATGCGCTCGAGCCAGCGGTGGATGCGCACCCGCCCCACCCACGCGCCCAGGCCGTACAACGCCCACGCGCCGACCACCGCACCGGTGGTGGCGGCGACGACCGCCCAGACCAGCGACATGCCACCCTGCGACGCGACGTACCCGGCGACGGGCAGAACGACCTCGGACGGGATGGGCGGGAAGAGGTTCTCGAGTGCGACGAGCACTCCCACCCCGAAGGGACCGAGCGCCTCGATCACGGAGACGACCCAGCCGGCCAGGCCGGTCAGCTCCGTCCTGGAACCGGCGGCGACGAGAGCGGCGAGAGCGGGGTCCATGGCCCGGCCATGCTGTCACCACCCGACGAGGGCCGCGCGCCGGCGGCGACGGGCCACGCCCTGCGGCGCACGTCGTGGCGCGTGCACCCCCGCCCGTGCATCGACCTACAGCACCGCGTTGTCCACCCATGCCCGAAGAGCGCAGCCGGTAACCGGGCGGCACCGGACAGACATGGAGCGGCAGGAGGGCGCGGCACCGCGCCCGCGCGCTGCTGACCTGCGGAGATGTGCAGGGTGGGACGTTCGGGGAGATTCTGCGCGAAGTATGCCGCTGATCTTCTGTGTCGCGGCTAGCGTCCTCCGTCACGAGACCCAAAGGGGGGTCTCGTGATCGTGCGTGGCCATCATCTGACGCACATGGATGGGAGAAGCTGATGAGATCCTTCCTCCGGGGCCTGACCACCGCCGCAGCAGTCGTTGCGCTCTCGATCGGCGCGGGCGTGACGACGGCGTCCGCAGCAGACGACCCCTACGGGGGTATGACCGTCGCAGAGTTCCGATCGCACCTGGCCGACCCCGGCTCGGCGGGCGACGCCCAGTGGGCTGCGGTGGAGCGTGCAATCCAGGACGCAGGCGGCAAGATCTCCTACTCAAGCAGCGACGAAGAGCGACTGCTTCGGGACCTCGTCCTGAGCCAGCCGTCCACGGCGAGCCCCCTCGCCGGACGCCAGGCGTCGTCTCTCGCCGGACAGGGTGCGACAACCTTCGCGTCGAAGGTGACCAACGGTCCGTGCACCGGCTACCCGTCCGCACCGCACCGCCGCACCGACACTCCGGGCGCCGCGCACTACAACGTGGGGTTCAAGCCTCGCATCACGTGCACCCAGTCGATGCAGCAGCTGATGCACACGTCCGTGCTCTACCGGCAGAGGGCCACGGGGCTGGTGGGATCCGACCGGATGGCGGTTGCCTCCGGAAGCAACCGCGACGCCGCCTCGTACGAGGACAAGCGTCCGGTGTGGAACTGCAGCTCCTCCGGAAGCGGCAAGTGGAAGGTGATCTACGAGTACGGGTACCAGCGCGCCGGCTGCACGTGCAACGCCGTTCAGTACTTCGTCGTTCAGACTGACTTCGCCAGCCTGAGCTGCCGCGGGATCTGACGTCCGACGGTGCTCCCGCGGTGCGCACCGCGGGGGCATCGTCGTTCGGTGATGGAAGGATCAGGTCATGGTGGACGCACTCATCGAGGCGCCGTTGGGTCGGCTGTTCCTGCGTGAGCTGGCGGACCTCACCGGTCCGGAGGGGCTCACGGACGACCTGGTGTGGCAGGCGTTCCACAGTGCCCTGGCGCTGAGCGTGCAGCAGCTGCACCTGCCTGACGCGCACGCGGTGGTGCCCGGCGCGCACGAGCTCGCAGCGGCGGTCCGTGAGCGCATGGGCTGGTGGTGGTCACCGGCCCCCGCGGAGCAGACCGGCCTGGAGGACCTGGCGTACGCCGGCCCGCGCGTCGGCTCCCTGCAGGACGGGTGGTGGACCAGGCCGGAGGGCGCGGTGCAGACGTCGCGCCGGCTGCCGGGCACGGACGTGTGCGTCCACCTGCTGCACCGCGCCGGGCACGACCTCGAGCCGACACGCCCGCTGCTGTGGGACGCGACCGTGGCGGGTGCGCGCGTCCTCGAGATCCGCACGGCGGACGACTGGTGCGCCCTGGTCGCGTCCGCGCCACGCCGCCACAGGGGCGACATGCAGGTCCCGCGCGCCTACCGGCGCCTGCCGGTGTACCAGCCTCACTGGGACCAGGTCGTCGCCGACGGCGTGCACGTGACACCCGGGGCGCTGATCACGTCCGGGCACACCCCGCTGCCCGTGCTCGACGGGTTCACCTACCTGGCCGGGTGGCACCCGGACGTCACGGCGTGGCTGAACCCGGCGCCGCTGTTCCGTGAGGGCTCGCGCCCGCTTCGCCTGGGGATGCCGCAGCGCTGACGGGGCGTCGGGGCGCCGGCTTCTCGTCGATGGTCGCGGCGACGACCTCGGCCATGTCGATCGACATGCCCCAGTCGAGCACAGCGAGCTGGGCGTCGCCGACTCGATGCATGGCGTCGAGCACACCGCTGCACTTGGTGTGGGTACGGCCCTGCCGTACCACGAGGGGAACGGCATGCCCCTTGCCTGCTATCCCGGAGAACAAGGACGATCGCGGCGCGCAGCTCAGCGCGCATGGTTCCGCCCGTGGACAAGGTGAGCGCCCCGACCGGCGGGGCGACGTTCTCCGCCTCGGGAATCAGCGCTGGAAGGGAACTCAGGATTCCTCCTCCTTCGCATTCGCGGGCAACGTGCCGAACGGCACCGCCCGAACGTCCGTGAGCACGGTCGTCGGCGGCTCGCGCGCACGCCCCGACGACGGCACCGGCGGTGGCGACGGGCCACGCCCTGGCGGCGCACGTCGTGGCCCGTGCACCCCCGCCCGTGCACCGACCTGCGGATACGGTGGTCCGCGTCCGGTCGCGCACAAGGAGGTGCCTGGTGGTCCCGTTCGACGTCGAGCAGGTCCTGGCGGAGCTCACGCTGGAGGAGAAGGCGTCGCTGACGTCGGGGGCGGACTCCTGGCACACCAAGGCGGTACCCCGTCTGGGGGTGCCGTCGGTCATGGTGAGCGACGGCCCGCACGGGCTGCGCAAGCAGGACACCGTGCTCGGCGGGCCCAGCCTGGCGTCGAACGTCCCGGCGACCTGCTTCCCCACGGCGGCCGCGCTCGGGTCGTCGTGGGACCCCGCCCTGCTGCGGCGCGTCGGTGAGGCGCTGGGGCGCGAGACCCGCGCGCACGACGTCGCGGTGCTGCTCGGCCCCGGGGTCAACATCAAGCGGACCCCGCTGTGCGGCCGCAACTTCGAGTACGTGGCGGAGGACCCGCACGTCGCCGGTGTGCTGGCGGCCGCGCTGGTCGAGGGGATCCAGTCGCAGGGCGTCGGGACGTCCCTCAAGCACTTCGCGGCCAACAACCAGGAGACGGACCGCATGCGCGTGTCCGCCGACGTCGACGAGCGCACGCTGCGCGAGATCTACCTGCCGGCGTTCGAGCACGTGGTCACGCAGGCCGGGCCATGGACCGTGATGTGCTCCTACAACCGGATCAACGGTGTCTACGCGTCACAGGACACGTGGCTGCTGACGCGGGTGCTGCGCGACGAGTGGGGCTTCGACGGGCTCGTCGTGTCCGACTGGGGGGCGGTCCGTGACCGCGTACGGGCGCTGGAGGCCGGGCTGGACCTGCAGATGCCGGCGGTCGGGCCGCGCCCCGACGAGGAGGTCGCGGCCGCGGTGCGCGACGGGCTGCTCGACGAGGCGGCGCTCGACCGGTCCGCGCGCCGGGCGCTGCACCTGGCCGCCCGCGCGCTCCCGGCGGACGGCGACCCGTCGACCCTCGACCTGGATGCCCACCACGCGCTGGCCCGCGAGGCCGCGGCGGCCGGCACCGTCCTGCTGCGCAACGAGCCGGTCGACGGCGCCCCGCTGCTGCCGCTGGCGGGCACCGCCGGTCTCCTCGTCGTCGGGGAGCTCGCCCGCACCCCGCGCTACCAGGGCGCGGGGTCGTCGCAGGTCACGCCCACGCGCCTGGACGACGCGCTCGGTGCGCTGCGCGCCGTCGACCCGACGATCGCGTTCGCCCCCGGGTTCACGGTGGCCGGCGGCCCCGACGGCGACGACGACGCCCTGCTCGCGCAGGCGGTCGAGGCGGCACGCACGGCTGGGACCGTCGTCGCGTTCCTGGGGCTGCCCGGGCCCGACGAGTCCGAGGGCTACGACCGCCCGCGGCTGGGCCTGCCCGACAACCAGCTGCGCCTCCTCGCCGCCCTGGCGGAGGTGAACCCGCGGGTCGTCGTCGTGCTCGCCAACGGCTCGGCGGTGAGCGTCACCCCGTGGCGCGACGACGTGGCCGCGGTCCTGGAGACGTGGCTGGGCGGACAGGCGGGCGGGTCCGCCGTCGCGGACGTCCTGCTCGGCGCCCGCGAGCCGGGCGGCCGGCTCACCGAGACGATCCCGCTGCGGCTCGAGGACACCCCGGCCTTCGGCAACTTCCCCGGCGAGGCCGGGCGGGTGCGCTACGGCGAGGGCGTGCTGGTGGGGTACCGCTGGTACGACACGCGCGACCTGCCCGTCGCCTACCCCTTCGGCCACGGCCTGGGCTACACCACGTGGGCGTACGACGGCCTGCGCGTCGAGGTCCACGGGGAGGGTGCGGACGTGCGCCTGGACGTGGCCGTCACCGTGACGAACACCGGGACCCGCACCGGGCGTGAGGTGGTGCAGGTGTACGTGCGCGACCCCGAGGCGGCGGTGATGCGGCCGACGCGCGAGCTGCGGGCGTTCGCCCCGATCGACCTCGAGCCCGGGGCCTCGCGCGACGTGACGTTCACCCTGGGCGCGCGTGCGCTGGCCTACTGGCACCCCGGCCTGCGGCGGTGGGCCGTCGAGGGCGGGCGGTTCGTCGTCGAGGTGGGCGCGTCGTCACGCGACGTGCGGGCCTCGGCGGTCGTCGACGTGGTCGGCGAGCCGCTGTGGGGCGAGCTGACGGGCGACTCGACGCTCGCCGAGTGGATGGAGCACCCCGTCGGCTCGCAGGTGCTGGCCGCGGCGCTCGAGGGCGCCGCGCTGCCGGACCTCGACCCGACCGTCGCGGCGATGGTCGCGCAGATGCCGCTGCGGGTCATCGCCGACCTGGGGGTGCAAGGGCTGACCCCGCAGGCCGTCGACGCCCTGGTGGCCGCCGCCCGGTGACACCGGTGCGGGGCGCCCCGCAGGACGCCCCGCACCCGGGTGGACGTGAGGTCAGCGGGACGCGGTCACGGTCAGCCCGCCCTCGCCCAGGTCGACGCGCAGCGTGTCGCCGTCGTGGACCTCGCCCGCGAGCAGCGCACGGGCCAGACGGTCGCCGATCTCCTTCTGCACCAGCCGGCGCAGCGGCCGCGCCCCGTACGCCGGGTCGTAGCCCTCGAGCGCGAGCCACTCGCGCGCCCCCTCGGAGACGTCGAGCGTGAGGCGCCGGTCGGACAGGCGCCGGGCCAGCGACGCGACCTGCAGGTCGACGATCTGCCCGATCTCCTCCAGCGTGAGGGCGTCGAACAGCACGATGTCGTCGAGCCGGTTGAGGAACTCCGGCTTGAACGCCGAGCGCACGGCGCCCATGACCGCCTCGCGCTTCGCCGCGTCGTCCAGCACGGGGTCGACGAGGAACTGCGAGCCCAGGTTCGAGGTCAGCACGAGGATGACGTTGCGGAAGTCGACCGTGCGGCCCTGGCCGTCGGTGAGGCGGCCGTCGTCGAGCACCTGCAGCAGGATGTCGAAGACCTCCGGGTGCGCCTTCTCGACCTCGTCGAGCAGCACGACGGAGTAGGGCCGGCGCCGCACGGCCTCGGTGAGCTGGCCGCCCTCCTCGTAGCCGACGTACCCGGGGGGCGCCCCGACGAGTCGCGCGACCGAGTGCTTCTCGCCGTACTCCGACATGTCGATGCGGACCATGGCGCGCTCGTCGTCGAACAGGAAGTCCGCGAGCGCCTTGGCCAGCTCGGTCTTGCCGACGCCCGTGGGGCCGAGGAAGAGGAACGAGCCGGTGGGCCGGTCGGGGTCGGAGATGCCCGCCCGGGCACGGCGCACCGCGTCCGAGACGGCGGCGACGGCCTTCGTCTGGCCGATCAGGCGCTCGCCGAGCACCTCCTCCATCCGCAGCAGCTTCTGGGTCTCGCCCTCCAGCAGGCGCCCGGCCGGGATGCCCGTCCACGCGGCGACGACCTCGGCGACCTCGTCGGGGCCGACCTTCTCGGCGATCATGGGCGTCTGCTCGGTCGCGAGCTCGGTGTCCTCGGCCGCCTCGGTGGCCTCGGCCTCGGCGATCTCCTTCTCGACCGCGGGGATCTCGCCGTAGAGCAGGCGCCCGGCGGTCGCGAGGTCACCCTCGCGCTGGGCGCGCTCGGCGTCGGCGCGCAGCTGGTCCAGCCGGGCGCGCAGGTCACCGACGAGGTTGTGCCCGGCCTTCTCCTTCTCCCAGCGGGCGTTGAGGGCGGCGAGCTCCTCGCGGCGGTCGGCCAGGTCGGCGCGCAGGCGCTCGAGGCGGTCGGCGGAGCCGGGGTCGTCGGCCTCCGACAGCACGACCTCCTCCATCTCCAGGCGCGTCACGGCACGCTGCAGCTCGTCGATCTCGACCGGGGAGGAGTCGAGCTCCATGCGCAGCCGGGACGCGGCCTCGTCGACCAGGTCGATGGCCTTGTCGGGCAGCTGGCGGCCCGTGATGTACCGGTCGGACAGCGTGGCGGCGGCGACCAGCGCGGAGTCCGCGATGGTCACCTTGTGGTGCGCCTCGTAGCGCTCCTTGAGCCCGCGCAGGATCGCGACGGTGTCCTCCACCGACGGCTCGCCGACGAACACCTGCTGGAACCGCCGCTCCAGGGCGGGGTCCTTCTCGATGCGCTCGCGGTACTCGTCGAGGGTGGTGGCGCCGACCAGGCGCAGCTCGCCGCGCGCGAGCATCGGCTTGAGCATGTTGCCCGCGTCCATGGCGCCCTCGCCGCCCGCACCGGCGCCGACGACCGTGTGCAGCTCGTCGATGAAGGTGACGACCTGCCCCTCGGAGGCGGTGATCTCCTGCAGGACGGCCTTGAGCCGCTCCTCGAACTCGCCGCGGTACTTGGCGCCGGCGACCATCGAGGCCAGGTCGAGGGAGACGAGCTTCTTGTCCCGCAGCGACTCGGGCACGTCACCGGCGACGATGCGCTGCGCGAGGCCCTCGACGACCGCGGTCTTGCCGACGCCCGGCTCACCGATGAGCACGGGGTTGTTCTTGGTGCGCCGCGAGAGCACCTGCACGACGCGGCGGATCTCGGCGTCGCGGCCGATCACCGGGTCGAGCCTGCCGTCGCGCGCCCGCTGCGTGAGGTCGACCCCGTACTGCTCGAGCGCCTTGTACGTGCCCTCGGGGTTGGGGCTGGTGACACGGGCGCTGCCGCGCACGGTCGGCAGCGCGGCGAGCAGGGCGTCGCGGGACGCGCCGGCGGCGCGCAGGGCGTCGGCGACGCCGGACTGCCCGGCGGCCAGGCCGATGAGCAGGTGCTCGGTCGAGACGTAGTCGTCGCCGAGGCTGCGGGCCTCGGCGTTCGCCGCCTCGAGCGCGGCGGCGGTCTGCCGGGACGCCGACGGCTGCGCGACGGATGCGCCGGTCGACGAGGGCAGGTTCACGAGGATGCCGCGCACGGCGCGGCCGAGCTGCTGGCGGTCGGCGCCGACCGCGTCGAGCAGTCCGTTGGCGACGCCGCCGTCCTGCTGGAGCAGGGCGTTGAGGACGTGGGCCGGCTCCAGCTGCGGGTTGCCGGCGGCGCTCGCCTGGGCGATCGCGTCGCCCAGCGCCTCCTGAGAGCGGGTGGTGAACTTCGCGTCCAACGAGGACCTCCGGGGGTGCTGCACGTGTCGTCTGTCGTCGATCGGATCAACGATGACCGAAGTTGAGTCTATTCCGCTCAAGTCTGGTTCGCGCAGTGTCTCGCCAGCGCGACCCGTCCGGTCTAGCGTGGGCTGCGGGTCGGGACGACCCGCAGCTCGCACCGCCGCGTCAGGCCGGAGGCATCGTGACCACGCCACCGCTCGCCCCGCTGGACACCGCCGCGCCACCGCCCGCACCGGGCCAGGACGCGCCGCGCGACGTCGGCGGCGCCGTCCCGGTGCTGCGCGTCCTCGACGTCGCGACGGCCTACGCCTTCTACCGCGACGTCCTGGGGTGCAGCATCGACTGGGAGCACCGGTTCGGCCCCGGCATGCCGGTGTACGCCCAGGTCTCCCGCGACGGCCTGCGCCTGCACCTGTCGGAGCACCACGGCGACGGGGTGTTCGGTGGCGTGCTGTGGGTGCCCGTCGCGGACGTCGAGGCGCTGGCGGCGCAGGTGCACGAGCGCACCGAGGGGCGCCTGCGTCCCGGCGTCGACGACGACGCGCCCGGCGGCCCGACCACCGAGGTCGTCGACCCGTTCGGCAACCGGCTGCGGTTCTGCCGGCCGACGCCCTGACGGCCGCCCGACACGCACGTGTCACACCCGCGTCGCCGAGGCGACACCTGGCGCCCCTAGCGTCGGTGCCACACCGACCGAGAGCGGGGCACCGATGACCCTCACGCTGACCCTCGTCCGCCACGGACGCACCCACTTCAACGCCCGGCGGATCCTGCAGGGCCGCTGCGACTCACCCCTCACGCGCGACGGCCGCGCCGGGGTGCGCGCCACCGCCCGGCACCTGGCCGGCACCCCGTTCACCGCCGCCTGGTCGTCCCCGTCGGGGCGCGCCGTGGCCACCGCGGTGGAGGTGCTGCGCCACCACCCGGACGTGGGGCTGCGCACCGACCGCGGGCTGCTGGAGTACGCGTTCGGCGTCTACGAGCAGCGACCCGAGCGCGTGCTCGACGACGTCGTGCCGTGGACGGACCTGGTGACCGCCGTGCTCGCCGGCACCCACCCGGGCCTGCCGGGCGGCGAGCCCGGCGCCGACTTCATGGAGCGCACCCGCGACGTCTTCGCACGCCTCGCCGCCGCGCACCCCGAGGGCCACGTGCTGGTCGTCGGGCACGGCCTGGCGCTGGCGGCGTACCTCGCGACCCTCGACGAGATCGGCCTGGTCCCGCTGCCCAACGCCTCGGTCTCCACCGTCGAGGTGGCCGCCGACGGCACCGCCCGCATCACGTCACTCGCCCTGGACGTCGCCGGGCAGGGTCACGTCGCGGCCCGTCCGATGCGCACGCCGACGCCCGTGCCGTCCGTCGCCTGACGGGTGCCGTCACCCGATCGACGGCGGGTCCGACCACCGGACGCGTGCGAGGATCTGCGCGTGGTCGACGACGAGGACGCCCGCCCGACCCCCGGGACCTGGGACGACGAGCGCACCGACGTGCTCGCCGGCCCCTGGCGGGCCCGCACCCTGCACCTGCGCCCCGACGCGGTCACGCGCCGCACCGGGGTCGCCCCGGTCGCCACGCTCGTGCGGCGGGTCCCCGACGCCGACGCCCCCGCGACCCGCCGCGCCGTGCTCTACCTGCACGGCTACGTCGACTACTTCTTCCACCCGCACGTGGGCGACGCGCTGGCGGCCGCGGCGTACGACATGTACGCCCTGGACCTGCGGGACCACGGCCGCTCGATCGTGCCGGGCCGGCCGCCCAACGAGACCACCGACCTCGCCGGCTACACGGAGGAGATCGACGCGGCCGTGCGCCTGCTGCGCCGCGACCACGACGTGCTCGTGCTCATGGGCCACTCCACCGGGGGCCTCACGGCCGCACTGTGGGCGGACGCCCGCCGCGGCCTCGGCCTGGTCGACGCCCTGGTGCTCAACTCGCCGTGGCTCGAGCTGCGCGGCTCGCTGTTCGAGCGGACCCTGCTGACACGCGTGATCGACCTCGTGGGCGGCCGGGCGCCGCAGATCCGGCTGCGCGGCATCGCGCCGCACTACGGCCGGGCGCTGCACCGCGACACCGGCGGGGAGTGGGACTTCGACCTCGCCTGGAAGCCGCACGAGGGCTTCCCCGTCCGCACCGGCTTCGGGCGCACCGTGCGCCGCGCGCACGCCCGGGTCGCCCGCGGGCTCGCCGTCGACGTGCCCGTGCTGGTGCTCGCCTCCGACACGGCCGGGCCTGACGACCGCCACCACGACGCGCTGCTGACCACCGACTCGGTGCTCGACCCCGCCCAGATCGCGCGTCGCGCACCCCTGCTCGGCGACGACGTCACGTACGTCGAGGTGGCCGGCGGCGCGCACGACCTGGCCCTGTCGGCGCCGCCCGTGCGCGAGCGCTACCTGCGCGAGGTCACGGACTTCCTGGCGTCCCGGCTGCCCGGCTGAACGGCTCCAGCGCCGGCTCCCCCGGCTCGGACAGCGACAGCACGACGCCCATGACACCCGGCTTGCGTCGCAGCGCCGCCTCCACCTCCGCCAGACGACGCGACGCCTCGGTCTCGTCGGGGTCGCCGGTCAGGTCGACGGCGCCGATCAGGACGACGCGGCGCGCGCCGACGAACTCCAGGCGCAGCTGCGTGACGCGCGCGACCTGCGGCATGTCGAGCAGCGTCCGCAGCGCCGCGTCACGCACGTGCGGGTCGACCGACTCGCCGACCAGGAACCGGACGTTGCGCGTGAGCAGCACGAACGCCACACCCGCGAGGAGCAGGCCGACGAGGATCGAGCCGACCGCGTCCGGCACGGCCGACCCCGTCACCTGGTTGGCGGCGATCCCCGCCACGGCGATGACGAGCCCGACCAGCGCCGCGGCGTCCTCGAAGAAGACCGCCCGCACGGTCGGGTCCGAGGTCGCCAGGACCTGCTCGAGCACCCCACGGTCACGCTCGGCCGCCTCCGCCCGGCTCTGCCGCCAGGCCTGCAGGAACGACGTGCTCTCCAGGACGAACGCCGCGGCGAGCACGACGTACGCGACCGCGAAGTCCGACGCGGGCTCGGGGTCGAACAGCTCGTGCACGCCGTGCGTGACGGACACACCGGCGCCGACCGCGAACAGCCCGATGGCCGCGAACATCGACCACACGTACACCTCGCGGCCGTAGCCGAACGGGTGGGAGGCGTCCGCGGGGCGCGCCCCGCGGCGCTGCGCGACGAACAGGAAGACCTCGTTGCCCGCGTCCGCCCACGAGTGCGACGCCTCGGCGAGCATCGACGCCGCCCCGGTGATGCTCGCGGCGACGGTCTTCGTGACTGCCACCAGCACGTTGGCCAGCAGCGCCAGGACCACGGTCCGCGTGGACTCGCCGCCGCTGTCGGCCCGGCGCACGGGCCCGTCCTCGCCCCGGACCGCCGCCGGCCGCCCGGCGTCGGCCGCCCCCTCGTGTGCCCCCATGCGTCCGGAGTAGCACGGGTGCCCGTCGTGCGCCCGGCGGGGCGCGGTGGTTGGCTGTGCTCGCCCCGCGGACGGACGTCCGCACCCCGACGCCGGAGGACCGATGACCGTCAGCACCAGCCCGTGGCCCGCCGGAGTTCCCGGCTGGGCGGACCTCACCGTCACGGAGCTCGGCCCGACGCAACGGTTCTACGGCGGGCTGCTCGGTTGGCAGCTGAGCATCGGCGGGCCGGAGACGGGCGGCTACGTGACGGCGACGGTCGACGGGCACGTGGTCGCCGGCATCAAGGTCGCCGACGTGCCGCGCCCCGCCGGGTGGTGCGTCTACCTCGCGACCGACGACCTGGTGCAGAGCGTCGAGCGCGCCGTCGCGGCCGGCGCGACCGTGGTGCTGGACCCGGTGACGGAGCTCGACCTGGGCCGCCTGGCGGTGCTGTGCGACCCGACGGGAGCCGTCGTCGGGCTGTGGGAGGCCGGCACCCGCACGGGCTGGCAGGTGACCGACGTGCCCGGCACGTTCGTGTGGGCCGAGCAGATGTCGCAGGACCCGGACGGCGCCCGCCGGTTCTACACCGAGCTGTTCGGGTACGAGCAGCAGGACATGAGCGCACCCGACTTCACGTACACCTCGCTGTCGGTGGGTGGGGCCCCGGCGATGGGCGTCGGCGGGTACGGACCCGGTGCGGGCGACGTGCCCGCGGCCTGGACCTGGTACGTGGCCGTCGAGGACGCCGACGCGATCGCGCCGCGCGTCGCCGAGCTCGGCGGCGAGGTCGTCAGCGGGCCGGAGAACACGCCGTACGGCCGGATGCTGCTGGTCCGCGGCCCCGCGGGCGAGGTGCTGGCGCTGCTCCAGGCACCCCCGGAGGACCTCGTCGCCTGAGCCGGTGCGTAGGGTGGACGCCGTGCAGCCCGACGTGTTCACCCACCGCGCGTCACGCCCCCACGAGCCGCTGCGCACGTTCCACCCGCGCCGCGCCCCGCTGGGCGCGGACCGCGCGGACGCCCTGACGCGGCTGTTCCCCCGGTGGGGGTTCTCGGTCGACGACCCGCGCGTGCCGCCGCCGCGCACACCCGACGGCCTGCTCGACACCGTCGCGCTGTTCGGCCGCGCCGCACCGGTGGTCGTCGAGATCGGCTCGGGCATGGGCGACGCGACGGCCGCGATGGCGGCCGCCGACCCCGGCCGGGACTGGCTGGCGGTCGAGGCGCACCTGCCCGGCGTCGCGGCGCTGCTGCTGCTCGTCGAGCGGCTCGGCCTGACCAACGTGCGCGTCGCCCACGGCGACGCGCTGCGCCTGCTGCGCGCCGACGTCGCCCCCGGGAGCCTCGACGCGGTGCACGCGTTCTTCCCCGACCCGTGGCCCAAGCCGCGGCACCACAAGCGCCGGCTGGTGCAGCCCGCGCACGTGGCGCTGCTGCGCGACCGGCTGCGCGTCGGGGGCACCCTGCACGTCGCCACCGACTGGGCCGAGTACGCCGAGCAGATGCGCGACGTGCTCGGCAGCGACCCCGACCTGGTCGGCGGGGTCGTGCCACGTCCCGCGCACCGCCCGGTCACGCGGTTCGAGCAGCGCGGCCTGGACCTGGGGCACGAGGTCACGGACCTGGTCGTGCGGCGGGTGCGATGAGGCTGCTGCTGGTGCCCGGCACGGGCGCCGACCGCTGGGACCGCGTCTGGCGCGAGCGGCTGCCGGACGACCCGCTGGAGGTCGTGCGCGGCTCCGCGGCGGACGCCGCCGACGCCGTGCTGCGCGGTGACGTCGACGCGGCGGTGCTGCGCCTGCCGCCCGCGGACGCCGTCGGCCACCCGTCCGGGCTGTCGGCCACGGTCCCGATGACGTCCGACGGCTGGGGCGTCGTCCCGCTGTGGACCGAGCAGACCGTGGTCGTCGTCCCGAAGGACCATGTGCTGACCGTGGTCGACGAGGTCGACGTGCCGGACCTCGCGGGCGAGACGGTGCTGGTGCCCGGCGACGACGTCCTGGGGTGGGTGCCCCCGGGCACCGACGTGCTCGAGGTCCCCGACGTGCCGACGGCCGCGGACCTGGTCGTGTCCGGCAGCGGGGTGCTCGTGGTGCCGCACGCCCTGGCGCGACTGCACGACCGACGGGGCACCGCCGTGCGCCCGGTGCCCGACGCCCCCGGCTCGCCCGTGGTGCTGGTGTGGCGCAGCGAGCAGGAGCACCCGCACGTGCAGGAGCTGGTCGGGATCGTCCGCGGGCGGACCGCCGGCAGCTCACGCGGACGCGCGGGCGACGAGCCCGCCCCGCGCCGGGCGACCGAGGACAGGAGCGCACGCCGGTCCGGGGACGACCGGGGCGCCCGCCGCAGCGCTCGGCCGGCAGCGGGACGGGGCAGGCCGCGACGCGGCCGTTGACGCTGCGGGCCTCCGCCGCCGCACGCCGGGATCCGGCCGGACGCGCCGGCGCCCGGCGGGCCACCGTGCGGTGGCCGGCCGGGCGCCGGGATGGTGCGGGGTGGTGCGGGTCGGTCAGCGCGTCGCCATGCGTCGACGGGCCACCACGAGCGCACCGCCCGCCGCCACGAGCACGAGCGCCCCGACGGCACCCGCGACCGGGTCGACACCGGTGACGGCCAGCGTGCCGCCGGCGGCGAGGACCTGGACCTGCTGCCAGCCCAGGAGCGTGCCGTCCGCGTTGTACACCGCGATGCGGTGCGTGCCCACCGTGGTCGACGCGGGGATCGTCAGGCGCACGGTGCCGTCGGCCGCCACCGTGGCCGTCCCGAGGTCGGCGGGGACGGAGAACAGGTAGGCGCGCACGGTGGCGCCGGCCGGCAGACCGGACAGGACGATCGCGGCACCGGGGGCGACGGTCGCCGGGGCGGTGAAGCCGCCCTTCGTGGCGTCGGTCAGCTGGTCGGCCACCGGGCAGACGGCTGCGGTGACGGTGATCGTCCGCGCGATGACCAGGTCGTCGGGGATCTGCGTCCACCCGTTGAGGTCACCGAACTCACCCTCGTAGGGGTACGCGTAGGCGTAGTAGGTGCCCGGTGCGACCTCGACCGAGCCCGCCTCGCCCGGCTCGTCCGGCTGCGCGACGAGGTCGTCCTCGCTGATCCCGTACAGGGAGTCGGTGTTGAGGATGATCCAGTCGACCGAGTCCACCGGGGTGATGGTGATCGTGCCCTTGGCGGCCGGGTTCAGTCCCTTGCACCCGGGCTGCGCGACCTCGACGGCCGGGGCCGGCACCGTCACGACCTCGGGGTCCTCGGTGGGCGTCGGCGTCGGGATGGGCGAGGACGTCGGCGTCGGCGCGACGGTCGGCTCAGGGCTGGGCTCGGCCGTCGGCGCCGCGGTGGGCTCCGCGGTCGGCTCGGCCGTGGGCTCCGCGGTCGGCTCCGCGGTCGGCTCCGCGGTCGGCGTCGGCTCCGCCGACACCGTGGGCGTCGGGGTAGGGACCGTCTCGGCCTGCGCCGCGACGGCCGTACCGCCGAGGGCGAGGACGGAGAGTGCGACGACCGCTGCGGCTCTGTGGAATCGGGTGGGTGACACGGGTGCTCCTTCGTTGCCCTCCCGGGGACCGGGTGGGCGGCTGGCTCCGACGGACTGCTGACCCGGAGGCTACGGACGCGTGTCGTCCCAGGTCATCCGGCACTTGTCGCCCGAATCGCCCGGGACCGGAGCAACCGGGCGCCATGGGCAGGTGAAGTTTGTCGAGCCGGTACGCCGTACGGGTGTGCGGGGCACGCACGACTCGGCCCCGCACACCCGCGCGGTGGCGCGGGTGGCGGGGCCGAGGTGCGTGCGGGTTCGCCGCCTCAGCGGGCGACGAGCGGCCGCGAGTGCCAGATGCGGTCGATGTAGTCCCACATCGACCGGTCGGACGAGAAGAAGCCGGAGCGCGCGACGTTGAGGATCGCGGACCGCGTCCACGCCTCGGTGTCGCTGTACGCGGCGTCGACCCGGTCCTGCGCGTCGAGGTAGGCCTGGAAGTCCGCCAGGACGAGGAAGCGGTCCTCGTGCAGCAGGTTCGACACGATCGGCTCGAAGACGGACCGCTCGCCGTCGGCGAACGCCCCGGACGCGATGAGGTCGATCGCGCGACGCAGCCGCGGGTTCTCCTCGTAGAACGCCGCCGGGCGGTAGCCCGACGCCACGAGCTTCTCGACCTCGGGCTCCAGGAGACCGAAGAGGAAGAAGTTGTCGTCGCCGACGAGCTCGCGGATCTCGACGTTCGCGCCGTCGTCGGTGCCGATGGTCAGGGCACCGTTCAGGGCGAACTTCATGTTGCCCGTGCCGGACGCCTCCTTGCCGGCCAGCGAGATCTGCTCCGACAGGTCCGCCGCCGGGATCAGCGTCTCGGCGAGCGTGACGTTGTAGTTGGGCGGGAAGACGACCGTCAGCGCACCCTGCACGCGCGGGTCGCTGTTGACCGTGCGTCCGACGTGGTTGATCAGGCCGATCGTCTGCTTGGCCATCTTGTAGCCCGGCGCGGCCTTGGCCCCGAACGCGAACACGCGCTTCTGCATCGTGGCCGGGTCGAGCTCGCCGCTGACGATGCGCTCGTACAGCGACACGATGTGCAGCACCTTGAGGGTCTGGCGCTTGTACTCGTGCAGGCGCTTGACCATCACGTCGAGCATGGCGTCGGCCGGCAGCGTGATCCCGTCGCGGCGCTCCAGCAGCGCGTTCAGGCGGTGCTTGTTGTGCGCCTTGACGTCCCGGAACTTCTCGCGGAACTCGGCGTCGTCGGCCAGGGGCTCCATCTCGCGCAGGCGCGCCAGGTCGGTGATCCAGCCGGGGCCGATGGCGTCGGTGATGAGGTCGGACAGCGCCGGGTTGGCCAGCCGCACGAACCGCCGCGGCGTGACGCCGTTGGTGACGTTGGTGAACTTGTCCGGCCAGTACTCCGAGAAGTCCGGCAGCACCTTGTCGCGCAGCAGCTGGGAGTGCAGCGCCGCGACGCCGTTGACCTTGGAGCCGGCGATGGTCGCGAGGTACGCCATGCGCACGGAGCGCTCGGGGTACTCGGCGATGATCGACATGCGGCGCTGGCGCAGCTCGTCACCGGGGTACCGCTGCGCGACCTCCGCGAGGAACTCGTCGTTGATGCGGTAGATGATCTCGAGGTGCCGCGGCAGCAGCTTGCCGAGCAGCGCGACGGGCCAGACCTCGAGGGCCTCCGGCAGCAGCGTGTGGCAGGTGTACGCGAAGCACTTCTGCGTGACGGCCCACGCCTCGTCCCAGTCCCACTTCTTCTCGTCGACCAGCAGCCGCATGAGCTCCGGCACCGCGATGACCGGGTGGGTGTCGTTGAGCTGGAAGATGATGCGGTCGGGCAGGTTGTGGAGGTCGAAGTCCTCGGGCAGCACGTTCTCGACGAAGTCGCGGATCGAGCAGGCGACGAAGAAGTACTGCTGCTGCAGGCGCAGCTCCTTGCCCTGCGGCGTGGAGTCCTCCGGGTACAGGACCTTGGAGATGTTCTCGGCGAACGTCTGGGCCCGCACGGCGTCGACGTACTCGCCGGAGTTGAAGATGGCGAGGTCGAACGCCTTGGTCGCCTGGGCGCTCCACAGCCGCAGCGTGTTCACGCGGCCGTTCTGGTAGCCCGGGACCATGTAGTTGTAGGGCACGCCGAGGACCTCCCACGCGGGGGTCCAGCGGGAGCGCTCGACGCCGTCCTCGTCGACGTACTTCTCGGTCGACCCGCCGAAGTGCACGGTGACCGCGGCCTCGGGGTGCGGGAACTCCCACGGTGCACCGAGGGACAGCCAGGTGTCGGGCTGCTCGACCTGCCACCCGTCGACGAACGTCTGGCGGAAGATGCCGTACTCGTAGCGGATGCCGTACCCGATGCAGGGCACGCTCATCGTCGCGAGCGAGTCGACGAAGCACGCGGCGAGCCGGCCGAGGCCGCCGTTGCCGAGGCCGGGCTCGACCTCCTGCTCGCGCAGCGTCGCGAGGTCGAGGCCGAGGGACGCCAGCCCCTCCTCGACGATCTCGGTCATGTCCGTCGAGATCAGCGCGTTGTCCAGCTGACGCCCCAGCAGGTACTCGGCGGACAGGTAGCCCACCGACTTCGCCTGGGCCTCGCGCTGGCGTCGCACGGTCTCGAGCCAGCGGGCCATGAGGTACTCCCGCACCGTGCGCGCCAGCGCCAGGTACTGGTCGTTGACGCTCGCTCGCTCGAGCGTGACCCCCTGTCCGAAGTTCAGCTCACGCAGGAACTCCTTGACGAACCCCTCCACGGAGTGCTGCGGCGCGGCCACTGGTGCGGTGCCGTTGGCACGGTTCTCAGTCACTTGCGCAACGGTAGTTCCCTCGTGCCCGTCTAGCCAGGCCGTTCGGACCGGACAGCGCTGCACGAACCTCCCGAACCGCGCGTCCTGCGGCGTGTCGTACAACACGCTGCGAGGCGTGTTCCGCCCCCGGGCCGGACGAGCCTCCCGCCATCAGCGACGTCACCTGGACGCACGTCGGTACCGGGCGATGGCGAGCGGGGCGAACACCAGCAGGATGACCACCACGCAGCCGAGCGTGTACAGCACCGGGTGCTGCATCGACCACGCCTCGGGCGCGGCCGCCGCCGGGTTGGTGTTGCCGAACAGCTCGCGGCACGCCTGGGTGAGGGTGGACACCGGGTTCCACTCGACCACCCGCCGCAGCGGCTCCGGGAACGAGTCCAGGGGGACGAACGCGTTCGAGATGAACGTCAGCGGCATGATGACGATGAAGGACGCGTTGTTGATGACCTCGACGCTCGGGACCAGCACGCCGACGAGCGCCATGATCCAGCTCACCGCGTACGCGAACACGAGCAGCAGCCCGAACGCCGCCGCGGCCTCCAGCACCGTGCCGTGCACGCGCCACCCGACGAGCAGTCCGGTGAGCGCCATGATCACGAGGGACAGGACGTTGTAGACGACGTCGGACGCGGTGCGCCCGGCCAGCACGGCGGACTGCGACATCGGCAGGGACCGGAACCGGTCGAGGATGCCCTTCTGCATGTCGTCGGCGATGCCCGCCCCCGTGAACGTCGCCCCGAAGACGACGGTCTGCGCGAAGATCCCCGGGATGAGGAACTCCCGGTAGCTGACGCCCTCCCCCGGGTCGATCGCCCCGCCGAACACGTAGGCGAAGAGCAGGACGAACATGATCGGGGACACCAGGACGGCCACGAGGATCCCGGGGACCCGCAGGATCTTCAGCAGGTTCCGCTTGGCGACGACGTGCGTGTCGACGAACGTGCGGGCCAACGTGCTCATCGGGCCACCCCCACGGTCTCGCGCGGCTCGGACGCCTCGGCCGTGCGGCCCGTCAGCGTGAGGAAGACGTCGTCGAGCGTCGGGCGCCGCAGTCCCGCCTCGAGGACCGCGACGCCGTCGGCGTCCAGCCGGTCCAGCACCGCGCGCAGCGCCCGGGTGCCGTCGGCCACGGCGACCGACAGCGCCCGCCCCGCGGGGTCGGCGTGGACCTCGTCCCCGGCCGCGACGCCCGCCAGCACGCCACGGGCGTCGTCCGCGTCCGCCGCGTCGGCCAGCAGCACCTCGACGCGCTCGCCGCCGACCTGCGCCTTGAGCTCGTCCGCCGTCCCGCGCGCGATCGCCCGCCCCTGGTCGATGACGACGATGGCGTGGGCCAGCCGGTCCGCCTCCTCCAGGTACTGCGTCGTCAGCAGGATCGTCGTGCCCGACCGCACGAGGTCGGTGATGACGTCCCACATCTGCAGGCGGCTGCGGGGGTCCAGGCCGGTCGTGGGCTCGTCGAGCACGACGACGGGCGGCTCGGCGACCAGCGCGCACGCGAGGTCCAGGCGCCGGCGCATGCCGCCGGAGTACGTCTTGGCGGGACGCCGGCCCGCATCCGTGAGGTCGAACGACGCCAGCAGCTCCTCGGCCCGGGGCCTGGCCCGCCGCCGGGGGAAGCCGTACAGCCGGCCGATCATCTCGAGGTTCTCGGCACCCGTGAGGTTCTCGTCCACCGCGGCGGTCTGCCCCGACAGGCCGATGCGGCGACGCACTTCGTCCGCCTCGCGCAGCACGTCCGCCCCCGCCACGGTCGCGGTGCCCTCGTCGGGGCGCAGCAGCGTCGTGAGGATGCGCACCGCCGTGGTCTTGCCCGCACCGTTCGGGCCGAGCAGCCCCAGCACGGTGCCCTGCGGCACCTCGAGGTCCAGCCCGCGCAGCGCCTCCACCTGCCCGTACCGCTTGGCCAGCCCCGTGGCCGTGATCGTCGCCGTCATGGTGCTCCCCGTCGCCGTCGCGCCTGCCGCGTCGTGCCCTGGGTCGATCGTCCACCCGGCCACCGACATACCCGGACAGGTCGCCCCCGGACGGCACGGGCCCACCGGTGGCGAAAGCGCGTGACACGAGGACGCCTTCGTGGGCAGCATCGACGTCACGCGCTCGCCGCTCCGCGCTCCGCGAGCGCCCGTGTGCAGCCGGCGCGGGATCCACCCGCGGTGTGCCGATGAGAACGGCGACGTCGACGGGTCAACCCCCGGGTCCGCCGCTGCAACGCCCCCGCGACACCCCGACGACACCCCGCGACACCCCTGGAGAGCCGCCATGACGACGCCCGCCGCGACGGCACCCGGCCGACCTCGCTGGCGGCGTGACGTCACCGTCTTCCTCACCGGCCAGACGTTCTCCCTGCTCGGCTCGATGCTCGTGCAGTACGCGATCATGTGGCACCTGACGCTGGAGACCCGGTCCGGCACGGTCATGGCCGTCTACGCGGTCGTGGGGTTCCTGCCGCAGGCGGTGGTCTCCGTGTTCGGCGGCGTGTGGGCCGACCGGCTCGACCGGCGGGCGCTGATCATCGGGGCCGACGCGACCATCGCCGCCACGACGCTGGCGCTCGCGCTCCTCATGCTGTCCGGGTACGACGACCTGTGGCTGCTGTACGTCGCCGCGGCGGTCCGGTCCGCCGGCGCCGGCATCCAGACGCCCGCGGTCGGCGCCCTGCTCCCCCAGATCGTCCCGACGGACCGGCTCATGCGCGTCAACGGCATCAACGCCACCATCCAGTCGGCCATGATGCTCGTCGCCCCGGCGCTCGCGGCAGGCCTGTACGCCTGGGCGTCGATCGAGGCCATCTTCTTCGTCGACGTCGCCACCGCGGCGATCGGGATCGGCCTGCTGCTGCTCGTGCCCGTGCCCCGGCTGGTCCGCACGGACCAGACGGCGGGCGTCCGGGGGTACGTCACGGACCTCGTCGACGGGGTGCGCTACGTCGCGACCACGCCGTTCGTGCGGTGGGTCCTGACGATGTGGGGCGTCGTGTTCGTGCTCATCGTCGCGCCGTCGTTCCTCACGCCCCTGATGGTGGTCCGCACCTTCGGCGACGAGGTGTGGAAGCTGACGGTCAACGAGCTGGCGTTCAGCATCGGCATGACGCTCGGCGGCGTGGCCGTCGCCTGGTGGGGAGGGCTGCGCAACCGCGTGCACATGGTGGTGCTGACCACCGGCCTGTTCGGCGTCCTCAACGTCGGCCTGGGGCTCTCGACGAACATGTGGGTGTTCTTCACGTTCATGTTCCTCATCGGCCTGGGGGTGCCGTTCTTCTCGACGCCGACCATGACGGTGCTGCAGGAGCGCGTCGAGCCCGAGCGGCTGGGCCGCGTGTTCGGGTTCGTCGGCATCGTCATGGCCGTCGCGATGCCGCTGGGCATGGCCGTGTTCGGCCCCCTGGCCGACCGGTACTCGGTGGAGTCGCTGCTGGTGGCGGCGGGTGCGGCGCTGATCCTCGTCGTCCTCGCCGGTGTCGCGCTGCCGTCGGGGCGGCGCGCCATCGCGGAGGCGGGTGCCGACCCTGCTCCGCGGGCGGACGGCGGGTCCGGTGCGGTCGCGACCGACGACGCCGTCCCCGGCACCGCGGACGAACCGGCGCACCGGGGCTGACGGCAGGCGCCCCGGCGCTCACCAGGACGCGGCGACGACGTCCGTCAGCTCGGCGGGGGTCAGCGTGACGGGGTTGCCGCGCGTGCTGGACGCGGCCAGCGCGTCGGCCACGACGTCCGGGACGTCGTCGCGCGCCAGCCCCAGGGCACCCAGCCCGGGCACGGCCAGAGCGGCGACCAGGTCCGCCAGCCAGGCGACGGCGTCGTCGGCGCGCGCGCCCGGACGGCCGGTGAGGGCGACGGCCGCGTCGTCGTACCGGGCCAGGCCCGGCCCGTCGGGGGCCGTTCGGCGCAGGGCGGCGACGTTCGCGGCCGTGGTCGCCGCGAGCACCGCGGCGCACACCTGCCCGTGCGGCGCCCCGAGCCGCCCGCCGAGCGCGGCGGCGAGACCGTGCACGGCACCCAGCTTCGCGTTCGCGAGCGCCATCCCCGACTGCAACGCGGCGACGCTCAGGTCCGTGCGCGCGTCGACGTCGTCCCCGTGCTCGACGACCCGCCTCAGGCTGCGCCCCGCCCGTACGAGCCCGTCGCGGGCCAGCGGGTCGGTCAGGGGCGTCGCGTGCGGGGTGGTGAACGCCTCGAGGCACTGCGTGAGCGCGTCGACGCCCGACGCCGCCGTGAGCGCCGGCGGGCAGCCGAGCGTGAGCAGCGGGTCGACCACGGCGACGGACGGCAGCATCGCGCGGCCCCGCAGGCTGGCCTTGACCCCTCGCTCCGGGACGCGCACCGGGGCGTTCGCGGTCACCTCGGCGCCCGTGCCGGCCGTCGTCGGGACGGCGACGACGGGCAGCGCACCGTCCGGCAGCGGCAGCCCGCGGCCGACGACCTCGAGGTGGTCGAGCACGTCGCCGTCCCCCGGTGCCAGGACGGCCACGCACTTCGCGAGGTCCAGCACCGACCCGCCGCCCCACCCGACGACGACGTCGGGACGCACCTCGCGCGCCAGGGCGACCGCGGCACGCACGGCCTCGACGTCGGGCTCCCCCCGGTGCCGGTGGACCGCCGCGGCGGGCAGCGCGGCGACGTCGGCCGACCGCCCGGCGACCACCAGGACGCGCCGCCCCAGACCCGCGACGAGGTCCGGGACCTGCTCCGCGACCCCGGCACCGAGGACGATGCGGCCGGCCGTGACGAACGTGGACACCGCTGCAGGCTATGCCGGAACGGGCGGACGCCCGGTCACGCGTGCAGCCGCGCGCGCCAGTCCGGTGGCACCCGGCCCTCCGGCCCCGGGGTCGGCTGGTCCTCGGGATGGGACACGGGCGGCGCGAGGTCCGGACCCAGCGTGTAGTCGCCCTGGGAGTAGTCCCACCACCAGTCCTGCCCGGGCTCGTACGTGCGCATCACGGGGTGGCCGGTGGCGCGCCAGTGCGCGCTGGCGTGCTGCCCGGGCGAGCTGTCGCAGCAGCCGACGTGGCCGCAGGCGGCGCAGCGCCGCAGCGCCACCCACCACCCCTCCTGCTGCTCGCACTCGACGCAGCCGGGGCCGCTCGGTGGGACGGTCGGGTCGATCTCGGCGGCGCTCATGGGCACTCCTTCGGGCTCCTCGCCAGTCTGCGCCCGGGTGCCACGTCACCGCACGCGGTGCCGGGACCAGGCGCCGGGAGCCGTGCCGAGAGCCGTCCCGTCAGTCGTGGCGTGCGCGCCAGTGCGGGTTCTCCATGATCCCGACGGCGTTGCCGAACGGGTCGGTGAGGACCGCGGTGCGGAACCCCTCGCCGCGCTCCGTCACGGGGTCCCGCAGCGTCGCGCCCAGGGCCACGAGGCGGTCCACCGCGGCCGCCACGTCGTCGACGTGCCAGGACACGACCTGCCGGCCCTGCGCGTCGGCGGCACCCGGAGGCGCGTACGCCGCGTCGATGAGGCCCAGCTCGTCCTGGTCGTCGCCGATGCGCCACTCCCGGTAGCCGGTCCGCGAGTAGTACGGCTCGACGCCCAGGACGTCGGTGTACCAGGCGGCCGCGGCCTCCAGGTCGTCGGCGTAGTACGACACGTTGCTCAGTCCACGCAGCATGGGGCTCTCCTCGTGTCGGTCGCTCCTCACCCGGGTCGGGTCGGGCAGCGGTCGGGTCCCGTCCTCGACCGCGGCGTCGTCATCGGTGCAGCCGCGAGCGCCAGTCGGCGGGGCACCCGCACCGCGGGCCCGGGCGCCGGCTGGTCGGCGGGGTGGGCGAGCGGCGGCGCGAGTGCGGGAGCCGTGTGGCAGGACGGTCTCGACGGCCAACAGTCTGCGCCCGGGAACGGGCGGTGTCACCCGTTTCGTCCCGTCGGATCCCCTGCGACGACCGTGGCGACACCGCGCACCGGCCACCGGGACGGGCAGGAACGACGAAGGCCCGGCACCACCGGTGCCGGGCCTTCGACCTGCGCGCCCGAAGGGACTCGAACCCCCAACCTTCTGATCCGTAGTCAGATGCTCTATCCATTGAGCTACGGGCGCACTGCCCTCGCGGGCCGACCAGAACGATACAGGCACGGAGGGCCAGCCCCAAACTCGATCCGCTGCGGCGTGGGACACACCGGCTGCCGGCGCCCGGGGCGGACCCCGGTGGGTGCGGGACGTACCGGTCGGTAGGCGGCCGTTCGGGCCGGGTGTCACCCCTGCACGCTGCGCCGACCGGGTGGCCCGTCACGGTGCGGGCGCGCGCCAGTGCACACCTGTGTCACGGTGACGGCCCGCTGCGGGCCCGACGACGTCCCCGCGCACCGCGCACCACGAGAGGGGATCACCGTGACCGGTCGTCGAGACCGCGGCGGGGCGCGACCGACGCCCCCGACCGCACTGCCGGGCCCGGACGCGCTGCGGTGAGCGCCACCGAGGTGACCACCGCGCTGGACGGCTGGGCGGCGCGGCTCGTGCGGCTGGGTGCCGTCGTGGTGACCCGGCTGCGTCCCGGCCTGACGCCTGCCGAGGCCGACGAGGTCGCCGCGCGGCACGGCTACCTGCTGACGGAGGAGGTCGCGGCGCTGTGGACGTGGCGCGACGGCGTGGGAGCGCACCCAGGGCGGGCTCCGGCGCACCTGGCGCCGGGGCAGGAGTTCGCCTCGCTCGACGAGAGCCTGCGCCGCTCGCGGGAGTACCTGGAGGCGTCGCGGGCGGAGGCCCGCGCGGGGGCGCCCCTCACGGTGCCGTGGCAGCCGCACTGGGTCGTGGCCGTGCACGGGCACGCCCTGCCGCTGGTCCTGGACGGCGCGTCCCCCGGGCCCGACTCGTTCCGGCACGACCTGCAGAGCAGCCCGCTGGTGGTGGCGCACTCGACGCTGCCGCAGCGGATCGCGCGCTGGCACGACATGCTCGACACCGGCACGTGGCGCATCGCGCGCGACGGCACGTGGGACGTCGACCTCACGCACCTCACGCAGAGCGCGCACGCGCCCCGTACGGACCTGACCTGACGCCGACGTGGCCCACGGGAAAGGTGTGCGCGCCCGCGCGGCCCGTGCGCCACGCTCGGCACATGAGCGATCCCGTGCTGCGTGTCCGGTTCCCCGTCGACGACGTCGCCCTGAGCCGGCTGCACACCGCGGCGTTCGGTGGCGCGGGCGACGTGCAGCCGTGGGCGGCCCGCCTCGACCGGTACGCGGTCACGTGGGTGGGGGCGTTCGACGGAGACGAGCTCGTCGGGTTCGTGCACGCCTGCGGGGACGGCGGGGCTCACGCGTTCGTGCTCGACACGGTGGTCGACCCGGCGCACCGGCGCCGGGGCACGGGGCGACGCCTGGTGGAGCGGCTCGTCGCGGAGGTCCGTGCCGCCGGGTGCACGTGGCTGCACGTGGACTTCGAGCCGCACCTCGACGGGTTCTACCGCGCGTGCGGGTTCACGCCGACGCAGGCCGGCCTGCTGCGGCTGTGACGGTCGGTGACGTGCTCCGGAACGGGAAGAAGCCCGGACCCTGGGGCCCGGGCTTCTTCCCGACGCCTGTCGACGTCGAACGCGGAGACGGTGGGATTTGAACCCACGGAAGGGTTGACCCCTTCACGGCCTTAGCAGGGCCGCGCACTAGACCTGGCTATGCGACGTCTCCAAGACGAGCACACGTTACCGGTCGCTCGTCCTGCGACCAAAGCGAGTGCGTGGCGCGCTCGCGCGGCGGACCCGGACGGGTCAGCGCTCGAAGCCCCACTCGCGGTCCGTGACCATGCGCGCGACGGCCAGGCCGACCGCGAGCGCGGTGACCACCAGGGCCGCGGAGACCCCGTACGTCAGCGCCTGCGCCACGTCCCCGTTGCTCAGGTAGTACACGGCCCGGTACGCCGGGACGCCGGGGACCATGATCGTCACGGCCGGCACGTACACGGTGATGCGCGGGATGTTCAGCCGGGGGGCGATCCACGCGGCGAGCAGGCCGACGAGGAACGCGGCGACGGCGGCGGCGGCCTGCGGCGGCCAGTCCAGCAGCACGACGGCCTCGATGCGTAGCAGGTTGGGCAGGGCGGCGACGCCCGCCGCGACCAGCGCCATGCGCCACGGGCTGTTGAACATCAGCGCGAAGCCGAGCACGCCGACGAACGACGCGAGCAGGCGCAGCAGGGTCATGAGGGCCGGGTCCAGCGCGAGCTCGCGCGGCGGGTCCGGGCTCAGCCCGACCACGATCGACACCGCCCACACCGCGAACGCGGCCGAGACGAAGATCATCAGCGCCCACGTCAGGCGGGCGACACCCGCCGAGAAGTCGAGCTTGGCCAGGTCCAGCGCGCCGGTGACCAGCGGGAACCCGGGCACCAGGAACAGGGCGGCGGCCACGTACCCCGCCTCGTGCACGCCACCCGTGACGCCCAGCACGTGCAGGGCCTGCACGAACCCGAGGTACGACAGGCTCGCCAGCGTCGCCGCGAGCATCGTGACGCCGAACTGGTTGAACCCGCGGTGCAGCATGACGCGCCGCAGCCCCTGCCCCAGGCCGGCGCCGACGAACGCACCGGCGACCTCGACGGCGCCGCCGTTGTTGAGGAACGCGAACGCCGCACACGCCACGGCCGCCCACAGGGCGTTGAGCACCACCGGGTACAGCGGCGGCTTGTGCGCGATCCGCTCGATCTGCTCCGTCAGGTGCTCGACCGTGACGGGTGCGCTCGCCTCGACGCGCTGGGCCATCAGCTCGAGCTCGGCCAGGCGGTCGGTGTTGACGCCGACCGTGCGGACCTCGGTGACCTCGGTGCGGAACGACCGCCCGCGGTGCGACGTCGTCGTGATCTCGGTGAGCGTGACGTGCGCGTGGTGCCGGTCGATGCCCAGCGCGCCCGCGACGCGCGCCATCGACGCCTTCACGCGGTACGAGCCCGTGCCCGACGCGAGGCTGAGCCGCCCCACGCGCAGCACGGCCCCCGAGCGGCGGATCAGCTCGAGCTCGTCGTCGTCCGGTTCGGTGGGCACGGTGCCATCATCGTCGCAAGCGCCGCCCGGCGGCAGGACGTCCGCCCCGCAGACACGGCAGGACGGGGGCGTAGGAGAACGCGGTGGCGGGCACGGTGCAGGGTTCGCGTGCAGGGGGCAGGGACGGGGCGTGGGGCGTGCGCGCACCTGGCGGCGGGCGGGGTCAGGGCAGGGCGTCGACCGCCCGCTGCTCCTGGTCGCGGGCGCGCTCGGCCGCCTTCGTGGCCCGGTCGAGCTCACGCGTCGCCGCCCGGACGGCCTTCTCCTGGTCACGCGCCCGCGTGCGGGCCGCGACGAGCGCCTCGTCGGCACGCGGCAGTGCGGCGCGGGCCTCGGCCAGGCGACGGCGCACGTCCGCGAGGGCCTGGACGAGCTCCTCCTCGGCGGCGTACGCGTCCTGCTGCTCGCGCTCCACGTCCTCCAGCGTCGCGACCGCCGCCCGCTCCGCCGTGGCGACGTCCTCGTGCCGGGTCCGCGCCCGGTCCAGGTCCGCCTCGGCGGCCTCGCGCGCCGCGACCGCCTGCTCGTGACGGTGCCGCAGCCGCTCCGCCTCCTGGGCGCGGCGCGCGCGCTCCCGCTCCTCGGCAGCGGCCCGGGCGGACGTCCCGGACGAGGACGAGCGCGTCCGACGTGCACCCGACGACCCGGCGGCGTCGTCGGAGGAGTCGGAGTCGTCGGAGGAGTCGGAGGAGGGGCCGTCGTCGGAGTCGTCCGAGGAGCCGGAAGCGTCGTCCCCGCGGCCTGCCCTCGCCGCCGACGACGCCGCGGCACCGGGCCGTCCGCCCTGACGCGCCCCGTCACCGCCCGCCTCACCCGCACCCCCGGACCGGGATCGTGAGGCACTGCTGCTGCCGGCTTCCGGCATCAGCGCCTCACGGTCGTCGTCGGGGGCCGCGGCCGCCGAGCCGAAGCCGACGTGCTCGGTGCCGTGCGTGAGCGTGCCGGCCGCCACCGCGTCGGCCACGCGCGGGTCCGCGAGCGCCGCGGTCAGCGTCTGCTCGACCTCCTGCGAGGCGGCCGTCGAGAGCTTCTGCCCCCCGGCGGCGGCGAGCCGACGCGCACGGGCCACGAGCCCGGAGACGAGCGCCCGCCGCTGCGTGCCCAGCTCCCGCAGGGCCGGCCCGTCCAGCGAGCGCTCGGCGTCGCGCATGCCCTCGCCCAGGTCGCGCAGCGCGTCGGCGAGCGACGGGTCGTCCCGGACCAGCAGGTTCACCGCCCACGCGGCCACCGTCGGCTTGCGCAGCGACGCGATCCGCGCGGCGGTGTCCTTGTCCTTGGCCGCCTTCGCCCCGCGGACGGCGGCGTCACGGCGCGCGACGAAGTCGTCGAGCGTGCCGCCGTACAGGTCGTCGACGACGTCGTCCAGGGAGGCCACGCCCCCAGCCTGCCCGCCCACCCCGGGCAGGACCACCGCCACCCCGTCCTCTCACCCGACCGACGGGCCGGACCGCCGGCGCACCGCCGGGATCAGGCCGTCAGTCGCGGTGGCCGGGCTTGCGCGGCGGGTACCAGCGGTTGCCGTAGCGGCGCATGAGCTGCCCGTCGGAGACCTCCGCGAGGTCGTCGAGCCGTTCGAGCACGGCCCGGCCGACCCGGCGGGCCGCGGTGTCGTGGTCGGCCTCGAACCGCACGGTCACGCGTGCGGCGCCGCGCACCACGCCGACGTCGAACGCCTCGACCGTGGCCAGCGCGCGGGCGGCGGCGACGGCCTCGGGCAGCACGTCGGGCGCGGACGTGCCGGGCCGCAGCAGCCCGACGGACGCGGTGACGCGGTAGGACGGCACGTCAGTCCCGCACGAGCAGCCCGGCTGCCCGGCGCGCGGCGTCGACCAGGGGCACCCGGTCCAGGTCGTCGACCTCGTCCAGCGGCACCCAGACCGCCTCGTCGGTGGAGCCGTCGACCTCGTGCGTCAGCGCGCCGCCGACGACGTGCGCGCGGTACAGGATGCCCAGCGCGTGCAGGTCCGGCAGGTCCGGGCGGGCCCGCTCGGCCGAGGGGTAGACGACCGACTCGACACCGATCAGCCCGTCGAGCACGGCCTCGTACCCCGTCTCCTCACGGACCTCCCGGACGACCGCGGCCTCGGGGTGCTCGCCGGGCTCCAGGCCGCCCCCGGGAAGGGACCACCCCTGCAGCGCGCCCGCGGACCAGTGCACGAGCAGCATCCGCCCCTCGTCGACGACGACGGCGTACGCAGCGACCCGGGTGTCCACGGGCGACGACGCTACCGCCCGCCGCCGACCGCCTCCGGGACGTCGTCGGACAGCACGGTCGGGCGCGGGACCGGCGGCCCGAGGCCCCGCACACGCGTGCGCAGCCAGCGGACGACGAGCCGCGGGTGCAGCAGGCTCGTCGGGCCGGCGGCGAGCTGGTAGATCCGCGACAGCGCGACCTGCGCCGCCACGTCGCCGTGCGTGCTCATCTCGTCGAGCGCGCCGATCCAGCGCCCCACCAGCACCGACACGAGGTCGCGTGACGCGGGCAGCCCGGCCAGGGCCGTGTCGGCACCGGTGGCCGTCTGCCACGGCAGCTCGCCGATGCGCACGCACTCGCGGACGAGGCGCGCGGCCGCGCCCGGCCCGTCGAGGCGGCCGTCCGCGTCGGCCCGGCGCAGGGCGAGCGCGTCGAGCGCGGCGACGGTCATGCCCTGCCCGTACACGGGGTTGAACGCGCACAGGGCGTCGCCGACGACGAGCAGCCCGTCGGGCCACCCGACGACGGTGTCGTACCGGTGGCGGCGGTTCGCGGTCTGGCGGTGCGTGGCGACGTCACCCTCGACCTGCCCCGCCGCGAGGACCCGTGCGAGCGAGTCGTCGGGCAGGCTCGTGAGGAACTCCCGCAGCCCGGCGAGGTCCCGGGGCGGACGGTGCGCCCCGGCGCCGGTCCCGGAGACGGTCCACCAGCCACCCTCGGCGGGGACGGCGAGGCCGCCGCCGCGCCCCGGCTGCGGCAGCACGACGACGCCCGGGGCCAGCAGGCGCCCGGCGGGCAGCCGCACCCGCACGGTCGCGTACCCGACCTGCGCGTCGACCTCCTCGACGGGTCCGGGCCGGACGCCGATCGCGTCGAGCCACACCGGCAGGCGTGACGCCCGCCCGGACGCGTCGACGACGAGGTCGGCGGGCCGTGCGCGACGGCCCGGCGCCGCGCCCGCCGGACCGACCGGCACGTCGGACCACCCCGCCGGGACGGCGTCGACCCACCACCGCGGCTCCCCGGGCCGCCCGCGTCGCAGCCCGGTGACCCGCTGCCCCCCGACGACCCGCACACCGGGCAGCGCACGCACCCGCCGCCGCACCAGGTGCTCGATCAGCGGCCGGGACGCGAGCAGCACCTCGGGCTGGCGTGACGGCGGCGCCCACCCTCCCGTGCCGAGCCACGCGAGCCTCCCGGTGTCCACCGGGACGGCACCTGCCGCGCGCAGGTCGTCGCTGAGGCCGGGCAGCAGCTCGTCGATGCTCGCCAGGCCGCGGTGCAGCAGCATGTGCGGCTGCCGGCCCTGCGGCACCCCGGGACGCGGCGCCGGGGCGGGAACGGCGTGGGTGGGGTCCGCGTCGGCACGGTCCGCGTCGGCACGGTCCGCGTCCGTCAGGTCGTCGCGGTCGAGCAGCGTCACCGCACGCCCGTCGCGCGCGAGCGCGGCGGCGGCCAGCAGCCCGGCGACGCTCGCGCCCACGACCACGACGTCCCGCACGCCCTGTGCACCCATCCGCCCATCCTGCGCGGCGCCGGGCGAACCGCACCAGACCCGGCAGCCGCCGGCGTTCCGGTCGCCGCGGCGGACGTTCCCGGTGATGATCTGGCTGACCCACCCAGCGCCGCCCACCGAGGACGTCCGTGCCCCGCACCACCCCGCCCGTGCAGATCGGCCCGTCGGCCCCGTGGCTGCCCGCTGACCTGCCCACCGACGTCGACGACGCCCTCACCGACGTCCGCACCTGGCCCGCGGACCTGCGCCCCGGGCACGGCGCGACCGCCCGCCTCTGGTCGCTGCTCGCGTCGCTGGCGGCGCACGACCTGGGCGTCGCACGCGCGGTCGAGCCGCACCTGGACGCCCTGGCGATCCTCGACCAGGCCGGCGCAGCGGACACCACGGGCCGCACGTGGGGCGTCTTCGCCGCGGAGGGGCCGGGGGTGCGGCTCGACGCGTTCCCGCCCGACGCCGGAGGCACCTGGCGCCTGCGCGGCACCAAGCCCTGGTGCTCCCTGGCCGGCCGGCTGGACGCCGCGCTCGTGACCGCGCACCTGCCCGACGGCGCGCGTGCCCTGTTCGCGGTGGACCTGCGCGACCCGGGCGTCGCACCCGTCGACCAGCCGTGGGCGTCCCGCGGGCTGGTGGAGATCCCGTCGACGCCCGTCGCGTTCGACGACGTCCCGGCGGCACCCGTGGGTGCGCCCGGCTGGTACCTGGAGCGGCCGGGGTTCTGGTGGGGCGGCATCGGCGTGGCGGCCTGCTGGTACGGCGGGGCGGTCGCCCTCGCCCGGGCGCTGTGGGCACGGGCGTCGACGAGCGACGACCGGCTGGTCGCGATGCACCTGGGCGCGGTGGACGTCGCGCTGCAGGACGCCCGCCGGGCGCTGGAGGAGGCGGCACGCGTCGTGGACGGTGAGGGCGGCCGGGTCCCGGGACCCGTGGTCGCGAAGCGGGCGCGCGCGACGGTCGCGCGCACCTGCGAGGACGTCCTGACGCGCGTCGGGCACGCGCTCGGCCCGGCGCCCCTCGCCCTGGACCCGGTGCACGCCAAGCGCGTCGCCGACCTGCAGGTCTACGTGCGGCAGCACCACGCCGAGCGCGACGACGCGTCCCTGGGCGCCGCGCTCGGCGGCACGGACACCGCCCCGTGGTGACGTTCGACGCCCGCACCCCCGGCACCGCGCCGCACGTGTGGGACGAGCCGCTGGCCGCGCTGCCGCCGTGGCGCCCGCTCCCCGGCCGCACGGTCGTGGTCGCGGCCCACCCGGACGACGAGACGCTGACGGCGGGCGGGCTGCTGGCCGAGCTCGCCGCAACGGGGCACCCCGCGGAGGTCGTCGTCGTCACCGACGGCGCGGGCTCCCACCCCGGCTCCCCGACGCTCCACCCGACGACCCTCGCGCGGCGCCGGGTGGACGAGGTGCGCCGCGCGGTCGAGCTCCTGTCCCCCGGCTCCCGGGTCACCCTGCTGGGCCACCCCGACGGCGGCGTGCGTGAGGCACGGGACCGGGTGACGGCCGAGCTGCGGGCGCTCCTGACGGACGGCGAGCCGGTGCGCACCCTCGTGACGACGTGGCGCGGCGACGGGCACCGCGACCACCGCGTGCTGGCCGAGATCGGGGCCGGGCTCGCCGCCGAGCTGCGCTGCACGCACGCGGAGGCGCCGCTGTGGCTGTGGCACTGGGCGACGCCCGACGACCCGGCGGTGCCGTGGGACGCGCTGCGCGCCGTGCCGCTGCCGGACCGCGCCGTCGTGCTCAAGCAGCGCGCGATCGCCGCGCACGAGACGCAGGTGCACGCCCTGTCCGACGACCCCACCGACGCGCCCGTCCTGCACCCGCGCTTCCTGCAGGGCTTCACGCGGGACGTCGAGCCGTTCGTCGTCACCGAGCCGGACGCCGTCCGCCCCAGCCTGCCCGCGTCGTACTTCGACGCGACGTACGCCCGGCACGCGGACCCGTGGGGCTTCACGGACCGCCCGTACGAGGCGCGCAAGCGGGCGCTCACCCTGGCGGCGCTGCCCGACGACCGCTACGCCCGCGCGCTGGAGGTCGGCTGCGCGATCGGGGTGCTCACCGCCGGGCTCGCGGCCCGGTGCGACGCGCTGACGGCCACGGACGTCGCCGAGGCGGCCCTCGAGCGCGCCCGCGAGCGCCTCGCGGACGCCCCGCACGTGCGGCTCGTGCGCGGCGCCCTGGGCGGTGCCGGCGACGACGCGCTGCCGGACGGCCCGTTCGACCTCGTGGTTCTCTCGGAGGTCGGCTACTACCTGTCCTGGCCCGACCTGACGGCCGCCCTGCCCGACCTGCTGGCCCGCCTCGCCCCCGGCGGCACCGTGCTCGCCTGCCACTGGCGGCACCCCGTGGCCGACTACCCCCTGCCCGGCGACGCGGTGCACCGGGCGCTGACCCGTGCCGCGCGGGAGGCGGACCTCGCGCGCCTCGTCGAGCACCGCGAGGCGGACCTGCTGCTCGACGTGTGGAGCCGGGACCCGCGGTCCGTGGCCGAGCGGACGGGGCTGCGGTGACGGCCGCAGCGGACGCCACCCGCGCGCAGGGCGCGACCGGTGCGCCGGACACCACCGGACGTGTCGCGCACGTCGCCGTCGTGGTGCCCGTGCGCGACGAGGAGCTGCTGCTGGGCCGCTGCCTCACCGCGCTGGACGTGGCACGCCGCACGCTGCTCGAGCGGACGGGCTGCACGGCGGGCGTCGTCGTGGTCCTCGACGCGTGCCGCGACGCCAGCGCGCAGGTCGCCGCGCGGCACGACGTGCAGACCCTGAGGCTGCTGGCCGGTGACGTGGGAGCCGCCCGCCGCGCCGGTGTCGCCGCGGCGCTGGCGACGGCGCCGACCGCACCGGGCGGCACCTGGCTGGCCTGCACCGACGCCGACTCCGAGGTGGCCGCGGACTGGCTCGTCGAGCACGTGCGTCTGGCGGACGCGGGGGCGGACGTCGTGGTGGGGACCGTCCACCCCGACCCCGCGGACCTCACCGCGGCGCAGTGGGCGGCGTGGCGCGCGACCCACGTGCCCGGGCGCCCGAACGGCCACGTCCACGGCGCCAACCTGGGCGTGCGGGGGTCGGCGTACCTGCGGGCGGGCGGGTTCGCGCCTGCACCGGAGCACGAGGACGTCGACCTGGTGGCGCGGCTGCGCGCCACGGGCGCGCGCGTGGTCGCGTCCGACGTGGTCGACGTGCGCACGTCCGGCCGTGCCGTGGGCCGCACCCCCGGCGGGTACGCGGGCCACCTGCGCGCGACGCTGCTGCGGGTCTAGCCGGGCTCAGGTGCGGCCCTCCCCGCACCCGGGCCCGGCGGCTCGTCCGCAGCGCTCACGCCGTGCGCAGGTGCTCCTTGGCGTCGTCGTACGTGGCCTCGCCCGGCAGCGCGGCGGGCGCGTAGACCACCCGCAGCACCCCGCGCGGCAGCGGCTCGCAGCGCAGCAGCGCGAACGGCTGGTACGTGTCGGCCTCGGCGAACAGCCGCTCGCCCGCGCGGGCGGCGACGGGGTGCACGAACAGCCGCAGCTCGTCGAGCAGGCCCGCGTCGAGCAGCTGGCGGACCACCGAGATCGACCCGGCGACCAGCACCTTGCCCGTCGACGCGTCCTCCTTCAGCGTCCGGACGGCGCCGACCACGTCGGCGGTGCGCTCGACGTTGCGCCACCCGAGGTCCTGCTCGCCGCGGGTCGCGACGAGCTTGCGCACGTCGCCGAGGTCCTTGGCGAAGGCCGCGTCCTCGCCGCCGGCGGCCTCGCGGTCCGGCCAGGCCCCGGCGAACGAGTCGTACGTGACGCGGCCCAGGACCAGGACGTCGACGTCCTCGTAGTCCTCCCCGACGGCGGCGCCCATCTGCTCGTCGAAGTAGGGGAAGTGCCACTCGGGGTCGATCTCCGCCACGCCGTCGAGCGAGATGAACAGGGTCGAGACGACGGTCGCCATGGGGGTACCTCCGGTCGGGGTGCGGTCCCGGGTCTGACCGTCGCGACGGGCCGGACTCATCGGGGTCGGGCGTGCGGGTGCGGCCGCGTCGGGGTCCCGGTCAGTCGTCGATGTCGAGCACGTCGCCGGGTTCGACGCGACGCGCGGCGAGCCCCGGGTCCGCCAGCAGCGCGTCGACGACCGCCGCCGACGCGCCCACCGCGACCTCGCGCGTGTAGATCGGCACACCGACGAACCACGACCGGTGCTCCGGCCAGATCAGCGACGGCGCGTCGCCCGGGAGGTCCCGCAGCACGAGCGCGGCGGGCAGCGGCCCCGTCCACAGGTGGTAGGCCCGGTGGGGCAGGTGCAGCGGGTCGACTGCGGGGCGCTCGAGGCGCCGTGCGGCCAGGGCGTCCTCGGCCTCGGCCCGGGCACGGGCGATCTCGGCGGCGTCCGGTACGGGACCGGCCGGGTCCCACCCCACGCCGACGCCCATGCCGGGCGCGTAGCGGGGGTCGGCGCCGTGGTCGAACAGGAAGCCGAAACCCTCCCACAGCCCGCAGTGCACGGACTGGTCACCGGTGACCGGCGCGAGCAGGTCGAGCAGCCGGTCGAGCGCCACGTACCCGTCCACGGGCTCGTCGCCGAGGTCCACGGCATGGGGGAACAGCGGCACCACCGCGTACGCCTCGTACCCGAGCGGCACGGCGTGCCCGACGCTCGGGCCGAACTCGCCCAACCGGGGCACGATCCACTCCCCGGCGCCCGGGCCGTCGTCCCAGCGCGCACCGGCGCGACGCAGCACCTCGGACCCGGACATGCCCGCGACCGTACCGGCGGGCGGCGGCTCGCGGCACGCGGTTCCGCGCCGGACGGCCGGCGGGCGGGCCCGGCCGAGCCGAGGTCAGGACCCGCTGTGCGCCACCCTTCCCGCCCGTAGCCTGACCCGGTGACCAACCTCGACCCGCACCCCGACGAGCAGGTGTGCGTCGCCGGCCCGGCCGCCGACGTCGAGCTCGTCGAGCCCCGCGACGTGCCGCTGGGCGGGCCGCGGGCGATGACGGTGCGTCGCACGCTGCCGTCGCGGGCGCGCTCGCTGGTGGGTCCGTTCTGCTTCGCGGACCACTACGGGCCTGACGACGTCGCGGCGACCGGCGGCATGGACGTGCCGCCGCACCCGCACACCGGGCTGCAGACCGTGACGTGGCTGTTCGAGGGTGCGGTGCTGCACCGCGACGCGCTGGGCTCGGAGCAGGTGGTGGTCCCCGGGCAGCTCAACCTCATGACGGCCGGGCGCGGCATCTGCCACAGCGAGGAGGCGACGCCGGCCCGCTTCCCCGACCGTCCGGTGCTGCACGGCGTGCAGCTCTGGACGGTGCTGCCGGACTCCGCGCGGCACGGCGACCGGGCGTTCGAGCACGTGCCCGACGTCCCGACCGTCACGCTCGACGGTGCCGTGCTCCAGGTGTTCATGGGCGCGCTGGGCGGGGTCGCGTCACCGGCGCGCGCGTACACGCCGCTGGTCGCCGCGCAGGTCGACCTGCCCGCGGGCGCCCGGCTGACGCTCCCGGTCGACGCGACGTTCGAGCACGGCGTGCTCGTCGACACCGGGGACCTGCGCGTCGAGGGGCACGACGTCGCCCCCGCGTGGCTCGCGTACGCCCCACCGGGCCGTGACGCCCTCGTCCTGGAGGCCGGCGACGCCCCCGTGCGCGCGGTGCTCATGGGCGGGACGCCGTTCACCGAGCCCGTGCTCATGTGGTGGAACTTCGTCGGCCGCACGCACGACGAGGTCGTCGAGGCCCGCGCCCAGTGGCAGGCCGCGATCGGCGGGGGCGCCGACGGGCTCGGCCGGTTCGGCGAGGTGCAGGGGTACGGCGGCCCGGCGCTGCCCGCACCCGAGCTGCCGAACGTGCGGCTGCGGGCCCGCGAGCGCTGAGCGGCGCCGTCCGCGCGACCGGAGCCGGGCGCCGGTCCCGGCCACCGAGCCCCCTGTGCCACGATCGTGGCCGTGGAGCTCCCCGTCCTCTGGTCCGTCGTCCTGATCGCCGCCGGGGTGTGGAACCTCGTCGTGTGGCCCCGCTTCTGGCAGCGCGTGTCGGCCGACCCGCGGGCGCGCGACGCCGACGGCCGCGCCACCCGCTTCTTCACCGTCCACCTGGTGCTCGTCGCCGTCTCGCTGGCGCTGGGCACCGCGGTCGGGGTGCTGGGCCTGCTCACCCTGCGGTGAGTCAGCGCGCGAGCAGCTCGCGCAGCGTCGCCACGACCTCCCCCGGCGCCTCCTCGGCCAGGAAGTGCCCGGCGCGCGTGGTGCGGTGGTCGAGGTCGGGCGCCCAGGCGGACCACAGGCCGGCGGCGTCGTAGCCCAGCGCGGCGCCCCAGTCCTGCTGGACCACCGTGACCGGCATGGCCAGCACCCGGCCCCGCGCCCGGTCCTCGCGGTCGTGGACCACGTCGATCCCGGCGGACGCGCGGTAGTCCGCCACGATGGAGGGGACGGCCTCGCGGCTCGCCCGCAGGTACTCGGCGCGGTGCTCGGCGTCGATCGCGGCGGGGTCGGCGACCCACCCGTCGAGGAACGAGGCGAAGAACGTGTCGGCGACGGCCTCGATCATCGGCTCGGGCACGCCGACGGGCTGGGCCATGAGGTACAGGTGCCACGCGACCTTGGCGTCGGCGCCGTGCAGGACGTCCCACATGTCGAGGGTCGGCAGCACGTCGAGCACGAGCAGGTGCGTGACAGCCTCCGGGTGGTCCAGGCCGGCGCGGACGGCGACGAGCGCACCCCTGTCGTGCCCGGCGAGGGCGAACCGCTCGTGGCCCAGCGCACGAGCCAGCGCGACCACGTCCGCGGCCATCGTCCGCTTGGCGTAGGTGTGCTCGTCGGCCTCGGCGGGCTTGTCGCTCGCGCCGTACCCGCGCAGGTCGGGGCAGATGACGGTGTGGTCCCTCGCCAGGTCCGCGGCGACGTGCCGCCACATGACGTGCGTCTGCGGGAAGCCGTGCAGCAGGACGACCGCCGGGCCGCTGCCGGCGACGGCGGCGTGCAGGTGCACGCCGGGGGCCGTCTCGACGCGCTGGGACGTGAAGCCGGGGATGGTCAGGGACATCGGTGCGCTCCTTGCAGGTGGGGACGAGCACCACCCTGCCCACGTCGGATCAGCGCCCGATCAGCGGGCTACCCTGCCGGGGTGACGGCGGTGGAGGTCCGGGTGCTGGGCCCGGTCGCCGCGACGGCCGACGACCTGGACCGTCCGCTGCGCAAGCCGCGGCTGCGCGAGGTCCTCGGCCTCCTCGTGGCCGGGCACGGGCGCACGGTCACCACCGGCGCGCTGGTCGAGGACCTGTGGGACGGTGCGGCGCCGGCCGGCGCCGTCGGCGCGGTCCGCACGTTCGTCGGGGAGCTGCGCCGCGCGCTGGAGCCGCAGCGTGCGCCCCGCACGCCGTCGCGGCTGGTCGTCACCACACCGACGGGGTACGCGCTGCACCTGCCCGAGCACGCGGTCGACGCCTGGCGCGTGGGCGCCGCGGCCGCCGCCGCGCGCGCCGCGTCCCCCACCGCGGCGGCGGCCCTGCTCACCGACGCCCTGGCCCAGTGGCGCGGTGACGCCTACGAGGAGTTCGCGGACCGCCCGTGGGCGCACGCGGAGCGTGTCCGGCTCGCCGCCCTGCGCGCCGACCTGACCGAGCGCCTCGCCGATGCGCTGCTGGCGGCCGGCCGGGCAGCAGAGGCCGTGACCCTGCTCGACCCGCACGTGGCCGCGCACCCCTGGCGCGAGGACGGGTGGCGGCTGCTCGCCACCGCGCTGCACCGCGCGCACCGGCCCGCGGACGCCCTCGACGTGCTGCGGCGCGGCCGGCGGACGTTCGCCGACGACCTCGGCCTGGACCCGGGGCCGGCGCTGGTCGCGCTGGAGCAGGAGATCCTTGACCGCCGTGAGCACACCTGGAGCGACGCCGGCCTGTCCGCCCTCGACCGCCGCGGCGCCCGCGCCCGGCTCGAGGCGTCGCCCGCCGTCCTGTCCAGCCTGGCGGTCTCGGGCGACCTGACCACGGTCCGGGCCCAGCGCCTGGCGGCCGTCGCCGCGGCCGAGCAGCTCGACGACCCCCTGCTGTCCGCGCGCGTCATCGGCGGGCTGGAGGCACCGGGGGTGTGGACGCGGTCCGACGACGAGGACCTCGCGCGGGCGGTCGTCGCGGCCGCGGTCCGCACGCTGCCGCGCGTGGCGGGCAGCCCGCACGCCACGGCCCGGCTGCTGGCGACCATCGCGCTGGAGGACCGCGGGACGGCGGCACACGAGCCGCAGGCGCAGGAGGCGGAGGCGCTGGCCCGCGGGCTGGGCGACGACCGGCTGCTGTGCCTGGCCCTGAGCGGCCGGTCCATGCAGCGGTTCGGGCGGGCCGGGCTGGCGGGCGACCGCGAGCGCATCGGGGCCGAGCTGGTCGCGGCTGCGCGGCGCGCGGAGTCGACCACCTTCGAGATCTGCGGGCGCATCGTGCGGCTGCAGGCGCTGTGCGCACTGGACCGGCTGGACGAGGCAGCTGCCGAGGCCGACGCGGTCGACGCCCTCGCCGCGGCCGCGGAGCGGCCGCTCGCCTCGACCTTCACGGACTGGTTCCGGCACGGGTTCGCGGACGCCCCCGAGCCAGCGGCGCCCGCGGAGATGCCCGGCTTCTCGCGCGGGATCGTCGCGCTGAGCCGTCTCACGCGCGCGGTGCGCGCCGGGGCCGACCTGCCCGACGGCGACCTCGGGCCGTACGAGCCGTGGGCCCGGCCCCTGCTGCTCGCCCGCAGCGGGTACCGCGACGAGGCACGACGCGCGCTGGCGACCGCGCCGGCACCGCCGCACGACCTGCTGCTCGAGGCCACGTGGGTCCTGCTGGCCACCGCCGCCCGTGAGCTCGACGCGCCGGCGGTCGGCGCGCGCGCCGCCACGGTGCTGCGCCCGGCGGCCGACGAGCGCGCCGCCGGCAGCGGCGTGATCGACCTGGGGCCGGTGCGCCGGTTCCTCACGCCCTGAGGGCGGCCTGTCACACCCGGCCGCTCGCCGGTGTCTCCGTGTCGTCAAGGACGTCCCCACGACGCACGAGGAGCAGTCATGACCGACACCACACGGGTCCCACCGGCCGAGGTCGACGGCGTGGCCGGTGCACTGGTCAGGTTCGTCGCCCGCAGGCGGCTCGGCCGCGTACCCGCCTCGCTGGGCGTGCTGTGGCACCACCGGGGCGTCATGACAGCCTCGATGGGTGCCGGCCGCAAGGTCGAGGGCTGGCACGCGCTCGACCCCCGGCTCGCGTCGTACGCGGCGATGGCGACGGCCGCGACCGTCGGCTGCGAGTTCTGCCTGGACTTCCAGTACTTCCTCGCGCACGACCACGGGCTCGACGAGGCGAAGGCCCGCGAGGTCCCCCGCTGGCGCGGGTCGACGGTCTTCAGCGCGCTGGAGCGCCGGGTGATGGAGTACGCGGAGGCGGCGAGCCTCACCCCGCCCGCGGTGACCGACGAGCTGTCGGACGCGCTGCTGGCCGAGCTGGGACCCGCCGGGCTCGTCGAGCTCGCCGCGCGCGTCGGGTTCACGAACATGACGGCGCGCATGAACGTCGCCCTCGGCATCCGCTCCGAGCACTTCGCGGCGGCCTGCGGCCTGGCGCCGCTGCCCGCGCCGACGGCGCGCGCGGGTGCGCAGTAGGTTGACGAAGGTGACCGGTGCGGCACGTGTCGTGGGCGACGACCCGTTCGTCGTGCACCGGGGCCTGCTGTTCACCGTCGCCTACGAGATCCTGGGCTCGGCCGCCGACGCCGAGGACGTGCTGCAGGAGTCGTGGCTGCGGTGGGAGGCCGTCGACCGGGCGCGGGTGCTGGCGCCGCGCGCGTACCTCGTGCAGGTCGTCACCCGCCAGGCGCTCAACCACGTGCGCACGGCGGCGCGCCGGCGCGAGGAGTACGTCGGCGAGTGGCTCCCCGAGCCGCTGCTGACCGCGCCCGACGTCGCCGAGGACGTGGAGCTCGCGGAGAGCCTGTCGATCGCGATGCTCACGGTGCTGCAGACGCTGGGACCGGCCGAGCGCGCCGTCTTCGTGCTGCACGAGGTGTTCGACGTGCCGTACGACGAGGTCGCGCGGGCCGTCGGGCGCACCCCCGCGGCCGTGCGGCAGATCGCGCACCGCGCCCGGGACCACGTCGCCTCCCGACGGCCGCGGGTCGCCGTCGCACGCTCCGAGCACGAGCAGGTCGTCGAGCGGCTCGTGCGTGCGCTCAACACGGGCGACCTCGACGGCCTGGTGGCCCTGCTCGCCCCCGACGTCGTCTCGGTGACCGACAGCGGAGGCAAGGTCCGGGGCGCGTCCCGAGGGCCGGTCGTGGGCGCCCTCCGCCTGGCCCGGTACCTCATGGGGGGAATGGCGCGGAGCGCCGGTGCCCTGCACGCGAGCGCCACGTACGTCAACGGCCGGCCGGCCGTGCGGATGGAGCTCGACGGCCGTGTGGCCGCCGTGGCGAGCGTCACCGTCGACGGCGGGCTCGTCACCCACGCCCACACGATCGTGAACCCCGACAAGCTGGGCCGGCTCGACCGCCCGGTCGACGTGCGGCGGTGAACCTCGGGTCGCTCTCACGGGTGGCGGGCGCGTACCGGGTCGGCCGCGCAGGCTCCGCGGCAGCGTGAGGCAGCCCGGACCGGCGGTGCCGTCGGGGGCTCATGCCTCCCGCACGAGCTGCGCCGAGAGGTACCGCGTCGCGCCCGTGGCGAAGCGCTCGTGCGGGCCCGTCCCGTCGAGGGCCGCGAACGGGCGGAACGCCCGCTGCGCCACGCGCGGGATCCACGTCCGCACCAGCTCGGCGCGGCGCGCACCGTCCAGGCCCAGCGCGTGCACGACCTCGGCGGTGACGTCGTCCTCACGGACCGGAACGAGCCCGCTCGAGCGCAGCTGCGCCCGCGTCACCGCAACCTCGCCGGCGGGCCGGAAGTCCGCCCAGGCGAACGTCCCGCCGGGGCGCAGCACGCGGTGCACCTCGGCGACGAACCGCTCGGTCGAGGGGTAGCAGTGCGACGACTCGACGTTGAGGACGACGTCGAACGACGCGTCGTCGAACGGCAGGGCGAGCGCGTCGCCCTGCATGAACCGCAGCCCCGGGCCGCGCCGCTGCCGCCGGCTGAGCCGCACCGCCGACGCGGCCAGGTCCACACCCGTCGTCGTCGCGGGCGCCAGCGCCCGGGCGACCCAGGACGCTCCCCCACCGCGCCCGGACCCGACCTCCAGCACGTCGGCGCCCGTCAGGTCGAGTCCGTCGAGGACGTGCGCGTAGAGCTGCACGCCGTAGCGGTCGGGCTCGTCGGCCGGGTCGAGCGCGAGCGGCGCCGCCGTGGGGTCGAGGGGTGCGAACCCGTAGTTCATGAACGTCCACGCCGGCTGCCGCACGCGCGCACCCAGCAGCTCGTAGCACGCACGCCACGCGAGCTGTCGCAGTCCCATCCGGTGACCGTAGCGGCCGGGGCCCGTGCCGTCAGGCGTCGTGGGGCGGCCGGGCGCCCGCGGTCCGGCGACGCTCCGTGACGAAGAACGACCGTGCCGGCCAGCGGCAGCGCCGGCAGCGAGCCCCGAGTCAGGGCCGACGCCTCTCCGCCGCCCAGCACGGCGGTGGCCGCGGCGAGCAGCACGCTGACCAGCACTGCCCCGCGCACGAGCAGCTCACTTGCCGCGACGGACCTTCTGGATGATGAGGCCGAGGACGAACCCCGCCACCAGGACGCCGAGACCGACCCACCAGGGTTGGTTCATGCCGATCGAGACCATGACTCCTCCTTGACGAGCTGACCGCCGAACCATCCCACCGCACCAGGCCCGAACCCCGTCGGCAGCGGCTCGTGGTCGCCCGTCATCCCGGCGACGGCCCCGCCACCACCCACGCTGCACGACGACGAGCCGGGTCGTCGAGCCCCGGCACGGCAGGTCTGCCCGCCACCACGGTGCGCTCCTGCCGCAGCCGGCGCGCACCTGAAGGTCACTTACGGCCGCGGATCGTGTTGACGATGACGACGATGACGACCGCCAGCACCAGAAGGCTGGACCCGACCCACCAGGGAAACTCCTGTCCTACGGAGAACATGGCCCCTCCTCACGCCCGAGCGTGCTCGCCGTCGCTCGGTCACGGTGCTCGGCGACCACGACCGTGCGGAGCCTGAGGCTCGTGGTCCACCGGGAGCTCATCTCCGGTTCCGGATCTTCATGGCGATGAAGCCGACGACGAGCCCGAAGGCCACGATGCTCAGACCGACCCACAGCGGGAACTCGCGTCCTACCGAGACCACGACTCCTCCTCAGGTGAGCTGACCTCCGACCACCCCCAGGGTGGCAGATGCCCCCGCGACCGCCGGCGATGCGCCTCTGCCGGCGCCGAGCGGGGGTCGAAACCCGTGGCGCCGAGGCCCGCAGCCGTGAGGACGTCGCTGGCCATGGCCAGTCCCTTCGCCCAGCCCCTGCGGCTGGTCCCGGTGGGGTCGAGGTAGCTGACAGGGTTGCCCGACGCGTACGCGTACGGGTCGGACTCCTGCCCCGTGGGGTCGTACTGCGTGAAGCGCCCGAGCCGTGAGAGCCCCGTCAGGTCGTCGCGGGCGGACGCCGCGGCCACAGCCCTCGCGTCCCGCTGACCGCCCACACCAGCGCCCCGGCACCGAGCAGGCCGATCAGCAGCCCTGCGACGTGCAGCACGAGCGAGCCGAGCCCGCGCTCGGGCAGCAGGAACCCGTACGGCACCCAGCCGTCCGTGCGGCCGCGGGTCAGCACGACGCCCAGCCACAGCACGGGGTACGGCAGCACGAGCCACAGCCGGCGCCACGGCAACGACGGGCGGTCGGCGACGACGAGCCAGTCGAGCACGACGAGGCACGGGAACACGACGTGCAGGACGGCGGTCACCCACGGCGGCGCCCCACCCGCACCCGTCGCGAGCACGTTGGACACCAGCGCGACGACGAGCAGGCACGCCGTCGCCACGGCCCGCGCGACGGTCAGCCACCCCGGGACGCGCCGGCCGGTGAGCGCGAGGACGCCCGTCACGACCAGGAGCACCCCCGTCGACAGGCTCGTCAGGTTGGTGAAGTACCCGAGGAAGTCGACGAGGTCCCCGCGTCCGGCCCCCCGCTGCTCGGCGTACGACAGGGCGAGCACCACGAGCACCGCCGACCCGACGACGACGCGGACGCTCGCGACGGAGCGGGACGTCGTCCCGCGCCCGGTTTCGCGCACCTCAGCCCCGCACCCGCTCGAAGTACCACGACAGCAGCAGCCCGGCCGCGACGGCTCCCCCGCCGAACGCCGCCGCACCGCGGCCGTCCACCAGCGCGCCTCGGGCGAGGAGTGCGGCGCCTCCCGCGTTGACGGCGCTCCACGCCACGTTGACGGGCGCCGGGGAGTCGCCCCGCCCCGGCGGCCGCGCGAACGGCGACGTGAACCGCCGGCCCGACAACCCGGCGACGCCGTGCGGGACGGCGTTGGCCGCGAGCGCGCCGGCGGCGAACGCGCGGGCCAGCCGCGCCGGAGTGGTCCGCTGCGTCATGCGAGGAGTCTGCCGCGGGCCGGGCGCCACGGCGAGGGGCCGAGCCCGGGGACCACGCCCGGGCCGCTGCTCGGCCCCCGGTAGCATCGCCCCATGGCCGAGCGCGTGACCATCGGCGATCTCGCGCAGCGCCTGGGACTGTCCAAGGCGTCGGTGTCGTACGCGCTCAACGGGCGGCCCGGCGTGAGCGCGGAGACGCGGGCGCGGGTGCTGGCGCTGGCCCGTGAGCTGCAGTGGTACCCCAGCTCGTCGGCGCGGACCCTGTCGGGCGCGCGGACCGGCGTCGTCGGGCTCGTGCTGTCCCGGGACCCCGACCTGCTGGGCACCGAGCCGTACTACATGCTCGTCCTGTCGGGCATCGAGTCGGCGCTCATCGAGGCCGAGTACGGGCTGCTGCTGCGCATGGTCGGCACGGAGCCCGGCCGTGACCTGGCCGTGTACGAGCGGTGGGCGGGTGAGCGGCGGGTCGACGGCGTCATGCTGTTCGACCAGCGTCGCGACGACCCGCGCATCCCCCTGGTCCGGCACCTGGGCCTGCCGGCGGTGCTCAACGGCGCCGCGGAGCCGGGGGCCGCGTTGCCCGCCGTCGTGCCCGACGAGCACGGTGACGCGGACCGGGTCGTCGAGCACCTGCGCGACCTGGGCCACCGCCGGATCGTCCACCTGGCGGGCCCGTCGGGGCTGCTGCACGAGCAGCGCCGTGACCAGCTGGTGCGCGCGGCCGCGGACCGCACGGGCATCGTCGTCGAGACGGTCGAGGGCGACTACACGATGGGGACGGCGGAGCGGCTGACGACCGAGCGCCTGCAGCACGGGCCCGGGCCGACCGCCTGGGTCGCGTCCAACGACGTCATGGCGCTGGGCGTGGTCCGGGCCGCGGCGCGCGCGGGCGTGGACGTGCCCGGCCGGATGTCGGTGGTGAGCTGGGACGACTCGCTGCTGTGCGAGATCGGGGCGCCGCCGATCACGGCGCTGGACCGCCACCCGCGGGACTTCGGCCGCCGCTGCGCGCAGGCGCTGCTCGCGGTGATCGCCGGCACCCCCGACGAGGACACCGGCCCGCGCCCGAGCGAGCTGCGGGTGCGCGCGAGCACGGGACCCGCCCCCGCCTGACCGGTCCCGCGCACCGCAGCGCCGAGACCCCGGCGAGTGGACGCGGCCGCTGACTCCTGTCACGAATCCGTCACGAGGGGTTCCCGTTCGGCCTAACGGTGGATACGTTGTCCCCGCGAACTGAACCGGTTAGGCAGTACCCCGGCACTCGACAAGGGAGTCCCCGTGAAGCTTCGCCACCTCGCCGCAGCGTCCGTCCCCGTCCTGCTCCTCGCGGCCTGCTCCGGCGGGGGAGGTGGTGACGACTCCGCCTCCGGTGACGGCGACGTCACCCTCACCTACTGGGCCAGCAACCAGGGCACGAGCCTGGACAACGACAAGGAGGTCCTCACGCCCGTGCTCGAGCAGTTCACGCAGGACACGGGGATCGGCGTGGACCTGGAGGTCATCGGCTGGAGCGACCTGCAGACGCGGATCCAGACGGCCGTCACGTCCGGCCAGGCGCCCGACGTCGTCAACATCGGCAACACGTGGGCCGTGTCGCTGCAGGCCACGGGCGCGTTCCTGCCGCTCGACGACGCCGCGATGGACGCGATCGGCGGCGCGGACAAGTTCGTCGAGACCGCGCTGGAGACCGGCGGCGCCCCGGACACCGACCCCACGTCCGTGCCGCTGTACGGGCTGGCCTACGGGCTCTACTACAACAAGGCGATGTTCGAGGAGGCCGGCCTGCAGCCCCCGACGACGTGGGAGGAGATGGTCTCGGCCGCCCAGGCGCTCACCGACCCGGCGACCGGGGTCCACGGCATGGCGCTGGCGGCGGGCAGCTACACCGAGAACAACCACTTCGCGTTCATCAACGCCACGCAGAACGGCGCCGAGCTGTTCGACGCCGACGGCAACCCGACGTTCACCGAGGACGGCGTCGTCGACGGCATCGTGCGCTACCTCGACCTCATGCAGGCCGAGGACGTGGTCAACCCGGCCAACGCGCAGTACGACAACGCGTCGCTCGCCGTGGCCGACTTCGCCACCGGCAAGGCGGCGATGATCCTCAACCAGAACAACGCCAACGCGACGATCGAGTCCAACGGCATGGCGGCCGACGCGTACGGCGTGGTGCCCTTCCCCGCACCGGCGGACTCCGAGAGCGACGTGGCCAGCCACGTCGCCGGCATCAACATCTCGATCTTCGGCAACACCGAGCACCCCGACGAGGCCCTGCAGCTCGTCGAGTACATGACCAGCGAGGACGTGCAGACGACCCTCGGCAAGCCCTTCTCCTCGCTGCCCGTGCTGAAGGACGCGAAGGCCGCCTTCACCGACGACCCCGAGCTGGCCGAGACGTTCACGCAGATCTACAACGAGCGGTCCGCCCCGCTGCCGCTGGTGCCGGCGGAGGACCAGTTCGAGACGACCGTCGGGCAGGCGATGAACCGCATGTTCGCCACGATCGCGACCGGTGGCACGGTCACCGAGGACGACGTGCGCGAGGCCATGCAGACGGCCCAGGACCAGGTCCAGGCGTCGGTCGGCTGACCGTCGCGGACCGCGCCGAGGAGGACGCCGTGGCCACGACCACGTCCACCGCCCCGCCGGTGCCCGCAGCGCGCACCGTGCCCGGGCGTCGCCGCCGCAGGAGCGGGTGGTGGCTGCCGTACGCGCTGCTGGTACCGGCGGTGCTGCTCGAGGTGGTCATCCACCTGGTGCCCATGCTCACGGGCATCTGGATCAGCTTCACGCAGCTCACGCGGTTCTTCATCCGCGACTGGACGTCGGCCCCGTTCGTGGGGCTGCGCAACTACCAGGTCGCCCTGGACTTCGACGGTGCGGTGGGCCGCGCGCTGCTCAGCTCCTTCGCGATCACCTGCGCGTACACCGTGCTCGTGGTGGGCACGGCGTGGGTGCTGGGCATGGCCGCCGCCGTGGCGCTGCAGCGGCCGTTCCGGGGTCGCGCGGCGTTCCGCACGCTGTTCCTCGTGCCGTACGCGCTGCCCGTGTACGCGGGCATCGTCACGTGGAACTTCATGCTCCAGCGGGACACCGGGGTCATCAACCAGCTGCTCGTCGAGGACCTGGGGGTGCTGGACGAGCGGCCGTTCTGGCTCATCGGCGGGCACGCGTTCGCGTCGATCGTCATCGTCGCGACGTGGCGGCTGTGGCCGTTCGCGTTCCTCATGCTCACCGCCGGCCTGCAGTCCGTCCCCGACGACCTGTACGAGGCCGCGGCGATGGACGGGGCGCACGCGTTCCGGTCCTGGTGGTCCATCACGCTGCCGATGCTGCGCCCGGTGAACCTGGTGCTGGTGCTCGTGATGTTCCTGTGGGTGTTCAACGACTTCAACACCCCGTACGTGCTGTTCGGCACGTCGCAACCACCCGCGGGCGACCTCATCTCGTTCCACATCTACAACGCCTCGTTCCTCACGTGGAACTTCGGCGCCGGTGCGGCGATGTCGGTGCTGCTGCTGCTGTTCCTGCTGCTCGTCACCGGCATCTACCTGATCACCCTGAACCGGAGGTCGCGCCGTGCATGAGACCCGGGCGTTCAAGACCTTCCGCACGGTCGTGGTCGTCGTGCTCGCGGCGGTCACGGCCCTGCCGCTCTACGTCATGATCACGTCGTCGCTCAAGCCGCTGCAGGACGTGCGCGGGGCGTTCTCGTGGTGGCCCACCACGTGGACGTTCCAGCCGTTCGTCGACATGTGGACCACGGTGCCGCTGGCCCGGTACTTCGTGAACAGCCTGATCGTGTCGAGCGCCGCGACGCTGGCGAGCCTGGCGATCGCGATCTTCGCGTCCTACGCGGTGTCCCGGTACCGGTTCCGCGGTCGGACGGCGTTCACCACCACGGTGCTGTCGACGCAGATGTTCCCCGGGGTGCTGTTCCTGCTGCCGCTGTTCATCATCTTCGTCAACATCGAGCAGCAGACGGGCTTCCAGTTCGTCGGCACCCGCATCGGGCTGATCATCACGTACCTGACGTTCTCGCTGCCGTTCTCCATCTGGATGCTGTCGGGGTACCTCGACAACATCCCGCAGGAGCTCGACGAGGCCGCTCGGGTGGACGGCTGCTCCCCCATCGGCGCGCTGTTCCGGGTCGTGCTGCCGGCGGCACGACCCGGCGTGATCGCGGTGGCGATCTACGCGTTCATGACGGCATGGGGAGAGGTGCTCTTCGCGTCGGTCATGACGACGGAGGCGAACCGCACGCTCGCCGTCGGGATCCGGCAGTACTCGACGCAGACCAACGTCTACTGGAACGAGATCATGGCGGCGTCGCTCGTGGTCTCGATCCCGGTGGTCATCGGGTTCCTGCTGCTGCAGCGGCAGTTCGTGGCGGGGCTGACGGCGGGGGCGGTGAAGTGAGCGGCGGGGGTGCGCGCACCTGACCACCACGTCGCGGACCGGCGGAGGGGACCGGCCTGCGGCAACCCCGCTGAGCAACCCTGCAGTGCAGCCCCGCAGTGCAGGCCCGCAGTGCAGCCCCGCAGCGCAGCCCCGCAGCGCGGTCCGGTATGTCAGGATCCCTCCAGGTGCGCGGTCCGCCGAACCGTGGGCCGGGCAGGGACGAGGGGGGACCGGCGGTGACCGAGATCCGGGTCGACGAGCAGGAGACCGCGCGGTGGCGCCTCGGCGTGAGGTCGCTCGCCGCGGTCCAGGCCGCGGTGGTGCTGGCGAACCTGACGTCGTGGCCGGTCCCGCCCCTGCTGACGCTGCTCCCGGTGTTCGCGCTCGGCCTCGTCGTGGGCGTCTCCCGTGAGCGGGCACCGGGCCGGTGGTGGTTCGCCCTGGCGCCTCTCGCGGCCGTGACGGCCACCCTCGTCGCGCTCACCGGGGCTGTCGCGGACGACGTCGCGTGGTGGGTGGTCGGCGCGGTCGTCAGCGCCGCACCGGCGTGGCTCGTGGCGTCGACCGGGCGCCCCCTACGGGCCACCCGGTCGGACCCGGCGTGAGGGGCACGGCGCCCGACGTGGCGACGCCGTCGGGTGCCGCGGGTGAGATGGGATGAGATCGGCCCGTCCGCGACGTGTGTCCGGTTACCCTGCGCCGATGGGACGCCGTGGCCCGAAGCAGGAGGTCGACCTCGTCGAGGAGGACGGGCCGGACGACGGTGCGTCGGCCGACCCGCCGGACGGTGACGCACCCGGGGACGGCGCCCCGTCCGGCGCCGACGCCGCACGCGCGCGCCGGCGCAGGGCCACCACGCTCGGGGCGGGTCTGCTCGCGGTCCTCGTGCTCGTCGGCGTCATCGGGCAGGGCGTCGTCACCGCCCGCGAGCGGGACCGGCTCGCGGCCGTCGCCGCGCTCCGGGGCGTCCTCGCACCGCTCGACGGGCCGCCGCAGGTCCTGTGGACCAGCGACGAGGACATCCCGTTCCAGGTGGTGACCTCCGCCGGCCACGCGGCCGGGGCCGTGGAACACCCGGACGGCCGGGTCGTCGCGCGGGCGGTCGACCTGGCGACGGGCAGGACGGCGTGGGAGGTCGACCTGCTCACCGTGGCCGACGGCATGGAGCTGCCGGCGGGGGTGGTCCCGGTCATGCGCGGCTCCGCGTACTGCTGGCCCGGCGCCCCCGACAACCGCACGTCGGACGTGATGCTGTGCACCGCCGAGAACGCCGTCTGGGTCGAGGAGGACGGGACGATGCGCAAGATCGCCGCGACCGTCTCCCGCCTGGTCCTGCTCGACGCACGGGACGGCACGGTCGTCACCGACCTCACGGACGAGGCCGCTGCGGCGCCGGTCGCGGAGTCGTCCACCACCCTCGGCGACCTGGTGCTGCTGGCGGGCCGCACGTCCGACGGTGCCCAGGTCCGGGCCGTCCGACGCGACGGGTCCGTCGCGTGGCGCACCACCGTGCCCGCCCCGCCGCCCGCGGAGCCCGAGCCCGGAGGGTCGCCCGAGCAGCTGCAGCTGATCGGGGCCGGCGACCACGCCGCCCTCGTCACCCCCGATGCCGTGCACCTCCTCGGCGCGACGGGCGGGACGGTCCGCCGCACGCCCCGCGCCGCGGACGCCTGGGCCACGGACTCCACCGACGGCACGGTCGTCCTGGGGACCGGCGGCGCGTACGCGCCTCCGGGCGGCCCGCCGCAGGCCCCCGCGTCGTCGACGTTCATCCGTCCGGACGGCGCCGTCACCCGGCCCGGGGAGTGGGTGTGGCTGGGCGTCGACGACGGCACCGCGCCGTTCACGGCGCTCACGTGGGACGCCGACGGCCTGCACGCCTGGGACAGCGATGACGCACCGTTGTGGACCGCCGACGTCCGGCTGCCGCGCGAGGCCGTCGCCCTGGACGGCCTCGTCCACCTCGCGGACGGCACCGGGCTGCTGACGCTCGACGCGGGCACGGGTGCCGAGGTGTGGCGGATGACAGCCCTGCGGTCGGACACCCCCCTGATGACCGACGGCAACGTCCTGGTCGTCACCGCCGGGCCGACGCTGGGCGAGGACGGCGGAACCCGCCTCGTCGCGCTCGACCGCAAGGACGGCTCGGAGGTGTGGCGCGCACCCACGCCGGTCGACGTCGACAGCCTGTGGCCGGTGGGCGGCGTCCTCCTGGGCCAACGGTGGGAGCAGGACGGACTCATGGACCAGGTGGTCGTCACCGCACTGGGGTGATCGGTCCGGCAGCCGACGCGCGCCCCGCACGGTGCGGCGACCCCGCCCTGCTCGTCCGTACGACCGGCACGTCATCCCGGGGTTGGGACGGGTCCGACGCCTTCCCACCCACGGACGGACGGGACCCACGACCGTGTGCCCCCGTGGTGGGCCGCACGTCGAGCCCGCAGGGGGAATCGGCGGGCGCGGCGTCCCGCATAGCGTCACTGATATGCCCCTGACCTGTGACGACGTCGTCCTGCTGCACGACCCCCGTGTGGCAGCCGTCCCGGTCCTCGAGAGCGGCGATCCCCTCGTCGACGCCCGGCTGCCCCGCCTGCACGCCACTGCCGACCCGCTCGGCGCACGCGTCCGGGCACCGGTCGCCCGGCGCCTCGTGCTCGCCCGGGCCGCACTGCCGCCGGGCCTGCACCTGGCCCTGGCGCAGGGGTGGCGCAACCCGGCCGAGCAGGCCGCGATCGTCGCCGGGTACCGCGCCCGCGTGCGCGCGGACCACCCCGCCGCGTCCGACGCCGAGGTGGACCGCCTCACCAGCCGGTACGTGGCACCGGTGGACGTGGCGCCGCACGTCGCCGGCGCGGCCGTCGACGTCACCCTCGTCGACGACGCGGGCACGGAGCTCGACCTGGGGTGCCCGCTCGACGCCACCCCGGAGGAGAGCGCCGGCCGCTGCTTCACCGACGCGCCCGTCCCACCGGCCGCTCGGGCGCTGCGCACGGCGCTGTCGGACGCGATGCGCGCCGCCGGGTTCGTGAACTACCCGACGGAGTGGTGGCACTGGAGCTTCGGCGACCGCTACTGGGCGCTGCTGACGGGCAGCCCGGCCGCCCTGCACGGGCCGGTGGCGGCGTGAGCGCGACCCTCTGCCCGCCGGACGCCGACCCGGACGCCGCCGTGGCCCGGACCCACCCGGTGCTCACGGTGCGGCTCGACGCGGTCGCGCACAACACCCGCGTCCTGGCCGGGTCCGCGCGGCGGCTGATGGCCGTCGTGAAGGCCGACGGGTTCGGGCTGGGCGCCGAGGACGTCGCGCGCACGGCGCTCGGGCACGGGGCGTCCGCGCTCGGCGTGGCGACGCTCGCCGAGGCCGCCGAGCTGCGCCTCGCAGGCCTGACGGCGCCGCTGCTGGCCTGGCTGACGGCCCCCGGCGACGACCTGTCCGACGCCGCGCTGCACGGCGTCGACGTGGCCGTGCCGGGTGTCACGCACCTGCGGGCCGCGGTGTCGGCGGCACGGCGGCTGGGGCGGGTCGTGCGCGTCCACCTGTACCTCGACTGCGGTGCGGCCCGCGACGGATGCTCGCCGGAGCTGTGGCCCGGGCTGTGCGCTGCGGCCCGTCGTGCGGAGCTCGACGGGACGGTGCGGGTCGTCGGCGTCATGGGGCACCTGCCCTGCGCGGCGAGCCTCGACCCGGTCGGCAACGCGGCGGCCAGGGCCCGGTTCGTGCGCGGCGTGCGGCAGGCGCGCGCGGCCGGGCTGCGGCCGCGGCTGCGGCACCTGGGCGCGACGGCCGCCGTGCTGGGCCTGCCCGGCACGGCGTTCGACCTCTCACGCGTCGGGGCGGGCCTGGTCGGCATCGACCCGACGGGCCGGTACCCGGTGCTGCGCGGGGCCGCCCAGGTGACGGCACCGGTGGTGCAGGTCCGCGACGTCGGTGCCGGGGTCGGCGTGGGCTACGACCACACCCACCGCACGGCCGCCCCGACACGGCTCGCGCTGCTGCCGCTCGGTTACGCCGACGGCCTGCCTGTGGCGGCGTCCGGTCGCGCCGAGGTCCTGGTGCACGGCCGGCGTCGCCCGCTCGTCGGGCGCGTGTCGATGGACCAGGTCGTCGTGGACGTGGGCGACCTGCCCGTGCGGCTGGGCGACGTCGTGACGGTCATCGGCACCGGCGACGACGTCGTGACCGGCGGCGTCACCACCTGCGACCCCGCCCCCACGCTCGCCGAGTGGGCGGGCTGGGCGGGCACGCTCCCGCACGAGCTGCTGACCGGGCTGGGGCGGCGGCTCGTACGCCGCTCCGCACCCGCCGACGCCCACCTCACCCCCACACGTCCCCCCTTCCCACCTGGAGCACCCGTGACCTCCTCCCCCCTGCAGCACCGGCCCCTGCCCACCCCGCCGACACCGGGGTGCCGCGTCGCGGTCGTGGGCGGCGGCGCCAACGCCGAGCACGACGTGTCGCTCGCGAGCGCCGCGGCCGTCCGCGACGCCCTCGCCCCCACGCATGACGCCCTCGCCCCCACGCATGACGTCGTCGCCCTGACCATCGCCCGCGACGGCACGTGGTCGACCGACGGCGTCGCGCTGACGTTCCCGGAGGCGGTCGCCCTGATCGCGACGTGCGACGTCCTGCTGCCCGCGGTCCACGGCCCGCACGGCGAGGACGGCACCCTGGCCGCGCTGGCCGACCTCGCAGGCGTCGCCTGCGTCGGGTCCGGGGTGCGGGCCGGGGCCGTCGGGATGGACAAGTGGGTCACCAAGCTGGTCGCCGCCGCGGTGGGCGTCGCCGTGGCCGACGGGCACGTCGTGCGCAGCGCCGCCGAGGCCTGCCGCGAGCCGCGTCTGCCGGCCGTGGTCAAGCCGGTGGCGAACGGGTCCAGCCACGGGGTGCGCCGTGTCGACACCGTCGGCGAGCTCGCAGCGGCGGTCGCCGCTGCGCTGGAGCTGGACGACCGGGTGCTGGTCGAGGGGCTCGTGACGGGCCGCGAGATCGACGTCGCCGTGCTGCGCCGCGCCGACGGCACCACCGTCACGTCGCCGCCGTTGGAGATCGGCCACGCCGGAGCCGTCTTCGACACGGCGACCAAGTACGACGGCAGCGCACGGTTCGTCGTGCCGGCCGAGCTGGACCCGGCCGACGCGGACCGCCTGGCCGCCGCCGCGCTGGCGGTCGTCGACGCGCTGGGGTGCGAGGGGGTCGCGCGCGCCGACTTCTTCCTCACGTCCGACGGGCCGCTGATGAACGAGGTCAACACGATGCCCGGCATGACGCCGCACTCGCAGGTGCCGCGGATGTTCGCGGCGGCGGGCCTGCCGTACGCGGAGCTGGTCGCCGAGCTCGTCGCACAGGCCCGGGTGCGGCACGCCGCGGGCACTCCGTGACGGCACGCGTCGGCGCGTGGGACGCCCTGCGCGGCGCCGCCATCGCGCTGGTGATGCTGCGGCACGCCTGACCCGACGTGTTCCCGGGTGCAGGGTCGTCGGCGTCGTCACCCTGACGCTCGACCCGCTGGGCGACGTCGACACGCTCGCGCGGAGCGTCGCGGTGTCGCTGACGTACACGGCCAACGTGCCGTACGTCGGCCTCGTGGGTGTCAGCCCGGCGATCTACCAGCAGGCCGGTGGCCCCGCGCCGCGACGGGCCCGGCGGCGGTGGCCGTGGCCGTCGCGCTGCTCGCCGGGCTGAGCGTCGTCGACCTGCGCGGCCACGCCGCGACCTACCTGCTCGCCGGGCCCGCGGTCGCCGTCGCGACCGTCGTGCTGGTGCAGGCCGGCCGCCGGCACGTCACCCTGCGGCCGGTGTGGCGCCCGCTGGTCGCGCTCGGCACCGTGTCGTACGCCGCCTACCTGTGGAGCTACCCGCTGACGCTGTGGCTGCGCCCGACGCTCGACGACGCCACCGGCCTGGTCGCCGTGCCCGCGACGCTGCTCGCGGCCGCCGTGAGCTGGTGGCTGGTGGAGCGGCCCGTGCAGCGGGCGGGCCGACGCCCCCGGGTCGCGGCGGGCGTCAGCGCAGGACGGTGAGGGTCAGGTCGTCGCCGACGGTCGAGTCGATCGCGACGAGCATGCGTCCGGAGACCGTCACGTCCTCGGTGCCCTCAGGCAGGGGGGACCGCCACATCTCGGTGCCGTCCGCGGGGTCCAGGGCCACCAGCTGGGGCTCCCCGGCCGTGCTCGGCGCACGCGCGAGCCCGAGCAGGTGCCGGCCGTCGGGCACGATCGTGCCCTTCATCGCCGTCGACTCCCACATCACCTCGCCGGTGCGCGCGTCGAGCGTCACCACGGCGGACTCGCCGGCGAGGTGGAGACGGCCGCCGATGAGGACGGCGTTCCCCGCCACCCACCCGTCGCGGGTCCACAGCTCCTCACCCGCGACGTCCCAGGCGGTGACCCCGTCCTCGCGCATCGTCAGGAGCAGGCCCGGCACGCTGCCGTCGTCGAGCGCGACCAGGGGATAGCCGGCCAGCTCGACGTCGCCCTCGGGGAGCAGCACCGTGGTGCGCACGTCGTCGTCCGGGTCCGTGGCGTCGGACCCTTCCTGCGGGTACGCGACGACGTGGACGCGGCCGGCGACGAGCTCGGCGGCGATGTACGGCGAGTCGGCGTCCCGCCCCCAGGAGCGCACCGTGCGCCCGTGCGCGTCGAGGAGGCGCAGAGCGGTCGGCGAGCTGACCGAGACGAGGTCACCGACGGTCCGCACGGAGAACCACTGCTCGTCCGCGCCCTCGGGCAGGGCGACCGTGGTCCGCCACCGTTCCGCACCGTCCGGTCCCACCGCGACGACGTCGGCCCCGCCCTCGGTCGGGAGCGCGACGACGACGACGTCCGCGACCGCGGCGAACGATGCGTCCATGACCCCCGCACCCAGCGCCCCGGTGACGTCGGTGACGACCGAGCCGTCGCGTGCGTCGAGCGTGAGCACACGCGTCACCGTCGGCGGGATCTCGGCCGACCCGTCGGCGGTGAGCACCTCGACGCCGTCGTCCACCCAGCACGTCACGAGGTCCGCGCGGCTGCCGGCCTGCTCGCACCGGCCGGGGAACGACAACGCCCGCGCGCCGGTCCGGGGGTCGACGTGCGTCGAGCCGTCGAGGACCTCCGTCCGCCACACCTCGCTCCCCGTGGCGGCGTCCACGGCCGTCACCGCCACCGGCCCCTGGGTGGCGGCCGGTACCGAGACCAGCAGGCCGTCCGGCGTGCGCACGTCCGCGATCTGCAGCCGGTACCGCGTGGTCGTCTCCCACGCCGGCTCGGGTGGCCGCGTCAGCAGGTTGACGCTGTACGGCAGCGCGGCCACGGCGGCGATCAGGGCGCGCTCGCGCCGGTCCACCACCACCTGCCCCACGACGCCGGCCACGACCAGGGCCACGACGAGCCCGGCGCCGACGAGCAGCGCGACGCGTCGTCGACCGGACCCCGCCGCGGGATCCCCGTCGCCGGCCGCCGCACCGCCGGGGGGCGAGGGGTCGGGGGTCGCACCACCGGGATCGACGTCGTCGACCACCTCGACCTCGTGCAGGTGACCGCGGCGCGCCATCGTCGGAGGCTAGCGGCCGGGCCGGCCGGCCGGGCCCGTTCGGGTGCACAGTCACGAGACCGGGCGACGGCCGCGCGAGCGTGGTGCCCGGGAGGGCGGCGGCGCTGCCGGCCGGGTCAGACCGTGAGGTCCTCCCAGACGAACGTCGTCGTGGTCCCGCTCTGCCAGTCGCGCCGCAGGACCGCGTAGGCCACGGAGGCGACGGGCGCGGCACCCTCGACCGGCCAGCCCTCCCGGTAGTGCGCCTCCTTGAGCCAGCCGCACCGCAGGAAGGTCTTGCGCATCGCGATGTTGTCCTCGCGCGTCTGCCCCTCGAAGCGGTGCACGTCCGGCATCGTGCCGAACACGTGGTCGGTGGCCGCACGCAGGACCTCGACCCCGAGGCCCCGGCCGCGCACCGGCCCGTCCAGGCGCAGGTCGAACAGCGGCGCCGACTCCGTGAGGTCCTCCAGGCGCAGCACCCCGATCCGGCCGAGGTCGGTGTGCTCCACCCAGTACGTGTCGTTGTCCTCGTCGCGGTAGGCGCCGTCGGCGACCTGCTCCTCGACGTCCTGCGCCGTCAGGCGGGGCCGGACGTGGAACGGGAAGACGTTCCGCGTCATGAAGTCCACGAGAGCGGTGCGATCGGCGCCCACGGGGTCGAGGCGGTGGAAGGAGACCGTCATGGCGGCCACCCTAGGGTTCCGATCCGCTGACCTGCGACGACATTGCCCGCGGCGCGACGCACGAGGCCGCCGGTCGATCAGCCGGACCCGAGGTCGGCGGCGAGCGCGCGCAGCTCGTCGAGGACGCGGCGGACCACGAGCCGCTCGGCGCGGTCCCGCCGCACCAGTGCGTCGATCCGGCGACCCGCCCGCACCCCGGCGAGCGGGACGAGGCGCACCCGCGCGCCGCCGCCGAACGCGTACCGGGGCAGCAGCGACACCCCGTGACCGGCCTCGACGAGCGCCTCGACCACGTGGAAGTCGTTGACCCGGTGCACGATCCGCGGCACCGCACCCGACCGTGCACCGACCGCCGCGAGCACCTCCGCCACCGGGAACCCGCTTCCGCTGCTGGCACTGTCGCTCGTCGTCGAGGGGCCCGCGCGGATCGCCGGGTCGTTCGACGGGCTCGGCAGCACGCAGGGGCTCCTCGCGCTCGGCGGGCTCGCGTTCACGGTCGTCGTCGCGACGCTCGTCGGGTCCGGGCTGTGGACCACGTTGATGGGCCGGCACCCGTCCAGCACGGTCGCGCCGTTCTCGATGCTCGTCCCCGTGGTCGGCACCGGCGCCTCGTGGCTGCTGCTGCGCGAGCGCACGTCACCGACGGAGCCGGCGTGCGGTGCGCTGGTCGTCGCGGGCGTGCTGCTGGGCAGCACGCGTCGGCGCGGGCCGGCGGGCGGCGACGTCGTCGAGGTCCCCGCGACGCCCTCGGCGCGACCGCTCGACCCGAGCCCGGCGTCGCGCGCCTGAGGCACGTCGGCGCTGACCGGGCGGGACGGAGCGGACCGGCTCAGGCCCCGGCGGGGAGCGTCCGCAGCAGGTACCGCTCCGACTCCCCGGCCTGCTGGGCCAGGTCCCACAGCGTCGACGACCCGGCACCGGACGCCTCGGCGGCAGCACCGTCCTGCAGGTCCGACCCGGCCCGCCCGGGGTCCAGCGTCTGCACGACGTGGTCGAGCTCCGCGGGGGCCAGCGGCACCGCCTGGGCCAGCACGGTCAGGTCGCGCAGCCCGTTGCGCAGCGCGTCCAGCTCGGCGAGCTGCCTGTCGTCGAGCCGGTCGCGGTCCGGCACCAGGTCGTCCTGCAGGCGCACGGCGTCGCGGAGCAGGGCGATCTGGTCCGGCTGGTGCGACCCCGGGCCACTGGACGCCTGCAGCGCCGTCGCCGTGGCCTGCGCGGCGGTCCGGACGCGTTCACGCAGCGGTGGCGGCCGGAAGCCCGGGACGACGACGAACCCGAGGACCACGCCGAGCAGCACCGCGGCCGCGATGAGCCCGACGTACTGCGTCAGCAGCGTGACCGGGTCCAGGTCCCGGCTCACGGCGTTGAAGCCGACGCTGACGACCACCATGAACGCGTTGCCCAGCGCCGGCAGCGTGACGATGTACCAGAGCCCCAGGCACAGGCAGACGGCGGCGACGAGGACCAGGAACCGCTCCGGCACGACCAGCAGCACCACCGCGACCGTGAGCGCACCGGCGACCACCCCGACGACCTTGTTCCGCGTCTTGACCGCGGTGTCGCTCCAGGTGGCCTGCATGATGCCGAAGGTCGCGAGCAGCGCGGTGGAGACCAGCGGGTCGCCGCGCTGCAGGCGCGAGGTGATCAGCAGCATGATCAGCACCGCGAGCGCGGTGCGCAGCGCGTGCCGCACCTGCACGGACCGCAGGCGGGCGGAGGGGTGCAGCACGGCGTCCTGCAGCTGCTGGCGTCGGTCGCGCTCGAGCCGGACGGCGCTGGTGTCGCGCGTCAGCAGGGCCTGCTCGACGACGTCGAGCGCGGCGCCCGGGGCGTCGGGGACCTCGACGAAGCCTGGCGCGGACGACGGGCCCGCTGCCGCCGGCGGCGTCGGTGACGGCGTCCGTGACGCGGACGTCGTCGCGTGCCTGTCGCGTCCCGGCTTGGCCCGCAGCCGCGCGGCCAGCCCCTGGGCCCGGTCCTGCAGCGCAGGGACGTCACCCGGGCCGGCACCGTCGGCCAACTCGGCGGTCCGCAGGGCCAGCCGGTAGCTCGACGCACCCTCGAGCGCCTGCGCGAGCCACCGCTGCCGGCCGTCGGTCAGCCAGGTGCCGAACGCGGTCGCGGTGGCCGTGGTCGGGTCGTCGGCGACGAGCACCGCCGCGACCTGCTCCCGCGTCGGCTTCGACGGGTCGGAGATCCCCATGAGGACGCGCAGCACGACGGCCACGACGACGCCCGCGACGGCCGCCGCGATCACCTGCCGGTGGTCGGCCCCGCCCTCCGGCGCGTAGCCGTAGCCGAACATCGTCGTCATCCCCAGGCCCAGGCCCGCCGTGCCGAAGCGCGGCCCGACCAGCGGGAGCAGCGCCGCCACCGCGGTGAGCAGCACGACCAGCACCATCGCCCACGGGCGCGACGTCTCCGCCACCAGGCGCGGCACCGCCGCCGCGACGACGAGCAGCGGTCCCATCACCGCAGCGACGCGCAGGTCCGCCCGCAGCGGACCCCCGATCAGCGCCACCAGCGCGAACATGCCCGTCAGCCCGCCGATGATCCCGGCCGCACCCGCGCCCCAGGCATCGGCCAGCAGGACCGACGGCAGGACCACGATGATCATCAGCACGATCAGCATCGGGCTGCCCTTGGGGCGCGTACGCGCCTCGGTGCTCCCAGTGCCCCCCACGGTGCCCCCTCGGAGGTTCGGCCACGCTCGGTCCTCACGCTAGGGCGGGAGGGAGGGAGCCGCCACAGGCCGGGTCGTGGCCCGTCCGCGCGCCGCCGAGCCCAGGATCACAGCTCCACCGGCAGGAATCGCTCGGCGATGGCGCTGGCGAGTCGGTTGCCGTCGATCTCGTACCGCTCGCCGGCGGGCGCGGCCACGAAGTGCTGTCCGTTGAGCCACACCCGCAGCGCGTCCTCGATCGAGTCGTCGTCGAGGGACCGGACGCGGACCGCGACCATGACGGGAACCGTCGGCATGGCCGCGATCGCCTCGAGGGTCGCGAGGTCGTCCGCGTGCTCGGTGGCGTCCTCGGGTGCGAAGCAGCCGGGCACGGGCTCGTCGAGCATCGCCGCGGGGTCGACGGTCGCGATGACCTGCGCCCGGGCGACGGCCCGCGACAGGCGGTCCAGCTGCCCGGCGAGCATCCCGATCGTGGCCGACGGTGGCAGGACGCTAACGGCGTAGGTGAGGACTGCGGCGGCGTCGGCGACGGCCTCGAGCGCGTCCGTGGGGTTCTTCATGGCTCCTCCTTCGATCCGGGAGCCGCAGCGGAGCGACCCCTCCCCTGTGCCACGGAGAGCCGAGAAAGTGACATCGGAGGCAGGCGGGCCGGGTTGACCAGGACGAACACGGTGACGACCAGGGCGGCAGCGCAGCATCTGCGGGCGGTTCGCGCCGCTAGCATCGGCGCTCCGGGACGACGGGGTCCCGCACTGTCGGCCGCCGGGACTCACCTCGGCGGCGAGGAGGTCGTCGTGGGACGCACGCTGTCCACAGCCGCACGCACCTGGGCCGCAGTCGCCGTCGTGCTCCTGCTCGTCCACCTCACCGCCGAGGCGACGGGCGCGCAGGACCTGTCGACCGTGAGCCAGTGGACCCTGATGCCCGCGCTCGCCGCGGTCGTCCTGACCGCCACGCGCAGGCCGCGCAGCCGGCTGGTGACCTGGGTGCTCGTCGCGCTGGGGTTCTCGTGGCTCGGCGACCTCGTGCCGTCGCTGGTCGACGACGACATGTCCTTCCTGGTGATGGTCGGGTTCTTCCTGCTGGCCCAGGTGGCGTACGTCGTCGCGTTCGCGCCCTTCGTGCGCAGGTCCGTCGTGCACCGGCGTCGGCTCCTGCTGCTGCCGTACGTCGCGGCGCTCGGGACGCTGGTGGCCCTGTGCGCACCGCACGCGGGCAGCCTGCTCGTGCCGGTGTGCGTCTACGGCGGGATGCTCACGGCCATGGCCGTGCTGGCGACCGGGCTGGGACGCCTCGCAGCGCTGGGCGGGGCGATCTTCCTGCTGAGCGACGCGCTCATCGCGCTCGAGGCGTTCGTCCCGTCGTGGGACCTGGCGGGTCAGGGGTTCTGGGTGATGCTGACGTACACCGTGGGGCAGGGCCTGCTCGCCGCGGCGGTGCTGCGCCGCGACGCTGTCGAGCGTCGTGCGCCGGAGCAGCAGGCGGCGCCGGACGTCCCGCAGGACGAGCTGGCGCCTCGCCGAACCGGTGGAGACCGCCGGGCCGGGCTGTCGAACCAGTGACGGGCCACCAGCATGGCCACGTCCTGAGGATGTCGAAGCAGAAGGTGTCCCTGGTCGACGGGACCTGCGCGGAGCGGTTCAGCTGGCCGGTCGAGCACCTCGGCCAGGACCAGCACGGCACATGGCTGGGTGCGCGGCGCGGGAACCCGGTCCGTCAGCCCGACGGCCGCCACGAGTCCCAGGAGCACGATGCCGTCTGGCTGGTCACGGAGGGCACATGGTGGCTGCCCGCCTTCTGGTTCACCGACACGACCGACCTCACCATCGACATCTGCACACCACCGACGCTCGACGCAAGCGTGTGGTCCTTCGTCGACCTGGAGCTGGACCTGGTGCGCACGGCCGACGGCCGCGCCTGCATCGTCGACCAGGACGAGTTCGACGAGCTGGCCCTGTCCGGGCACCTCACCGACACCCAGGTGGCGAGGGCCACCGAGGTCGCACGAGCGCTGCTGCCTCTCGTGCAGGCGGAGGCGGAGCCCTTCGGGCGAGCGTCGAGGGCGTGGCTGCGGGCGCTCCGCTCCTAGGACGTGTCTCCCCTGGTGTGCGGAGCCAGGTCAGGACTGCTGCGAGGACAGCACCGCCGCGGTAGGTGGTCGCGAGCTTGTCGTCGCGGGGTGCGAGTCCTCGCCAGGCACATGGGGGCGTCACCGCCCTGGCCCGGCCCGACGAGCACGGCCAGGGCCCGGCCCCGCCCGTCGACGGCGTGGTGGATCTTCGTAGCATCTCCACCGACCACGGCGAACCTGTGCGGGGCACGCGTCAGCTGCGGCGCGCCTCGACGACCATGAGCGGCGAGTCGTCCGTGAAGGGCGTGCGCGACCAGTCGCCCCAGACGTGCGTGACCTCGAACCCTGCGCTGGCGAGCTGCCGCTCGATCTGCTCGCGTTCGCGGAACTCGAGCGTCACCTTCTCGATGACGAGCTCGCCGGTGTCCGCGAACTGGTTGTACGCGGTCAGCAGCACGCGGCCGGGCTGGAACTCGTCGACCTCCATCCACTCGCGCAGTGGCCCGTGGTCGGTCGACCGGGTCGTCGGCTCGGCACCGGCCCAGGTCGTCCACGCCCGGACACGCGGGTTGCGACTCTCGAAGACGAGCGCGCCCCCGTCCCGCAAGGCGCTGCGGATGTCCGACAGCGTGCGCTCCCATGCAGGGTCCGGGATGTGCTGGGCGACGTTCCCCGACATGACCGCGAGATCGAAGGGCCCGCCCGCGATGGCCTGAGAATCGCCCAGTGCCCAGGTCACAACGTCCCCGCCGGCGCGGCGTGCGGCGTAGGTGAGCATGGTGGTCGACGGATCGACGCCGACGACTCGTCGACCTGGGCGGACGAGGCTGACGGTCAGGAGTCCGGTCCCGCATCCCACGTCCACGATCGACTGCGCGCCGATCTCGTCGGCGAGTGTCCGCACGTAGTGATGGTCAGGTCCGTCCGGGTTGTCGATGTCGTAGAGCTCCACCAGCCGGGCGTCGTAGTCAGGCACGGGCTGACGCTAGGGGTCCCTCGGCCTCGAGCCGAGGTGATTCGAGCGTCGCGTGCGCGTAGACCGCCGCCTCGTGCTCGGCCGCGGGCCTGGGCCTGGATGCCTTGGTCGCGGCCCCACTCTGGCGTCGTGGCCCGCCAGACATGTGGCAGACACGTCCGAGCTGTGCCATCCCGGCCGGGGTCGACGGCAGGTAGTCCGTTCCTGGCACCCCACCACCGTGTACCGCACTCCCGGGGCAGCGGGTCACGCACGAGGAAGTCCGCGCACGCTGCCGTCGGCAAGGCGCGAACGGCCGAATCGAACACCCCAGCAACGACGAAACCCCCCGCGGGACGCCCTTCCGGGCCCCCGCGAGGGGTTCTGTCACTCCAAGGCCACGACTTTCGTCGGGACCCAGCGGCGGGATGGTGACACAACTGCCTTGACCTGCGCGTGCGGGAGCCCGCGGGGACATGCAGTCACACGACTTCGGTCTCAACGCTCACACCGCAACGCGCTGAACTGCAAGAACGCGCGATCCCGCGTGGACGCTGCCGCGAGCTGGATCGGACGCGATCACGGACGCGTCGCACGGCCCATCTTGCGGTTCGCGAAGGGGCGGCGTCCGTAGTGCGCCGCGAACTGAGTCAGCAGTGCGGCTTCGACGTCCTCCGGATCCGTCTGCGGGGTGGGCAACCACGCGACCAGCAGATCGTCGGCATCGGCTAGCTGCCAGATGTAGCGACCGCCCCAGTGCCCGACGGGTTGCCCCACGCCATGGCGTCGGTACTCGTCGAGCCGCTTCCGCAACCCTCGCGCCCCCTTCGACCCGCCGCCGGCCTTGCCGATGTAGAGCACGATCGCGCTCGCCACCCACGCGTCAGTCAGGCGGTTGAGCTCGACCGACGGGTTCTTGGCCTTGAACCACCCCGCCACGCTCGACTCGAGGAACACGGCGGGCTCCGACGAGTCCCGAACGACGACATACACACCAGGGTGTGTCGGCACGTGCGCATCGGGCAGCCGAGCAAATGGCGCGAACCCCGCCAGGCCCGCGTCGCGCAAACCCTGGAGCGTCCGCTCGCGGATCTCAACCATGTCGCCCCTGTCGTCGAGCCGCGTGGTCACTGCGGTGTGCGAGGACGCGGCGTCCGGCGTCGTCGTGGCGGGATGAGTCCGAAGATGCGCTCCTCGACCTCGGACGCGCTCAGCCCGTGCGGTGCTCCCCATGCCGTCAAAATGTCGACGTACCGGGCGTAGTCGTCGGTGGATTGCCCCGATCGCGCCGCTGCCGACCGGGCTTTGCGCGACGCAGTCGCCACCGCCAACGACGGCCAGGCCCCGGACGACGATCCGCTGCGGGACCGGTTCATGCACACCACGTTCGACGGCGCACTGGCGGTGCACGTCGGCGGCGCCGTGCGGTGCGTCCCGGCGCCGGACCCCGGTCAGCCACTGACGTCCTACCTCGACGCAGCACTGGGCGGACCGGACCGGCTCGCCGGGCCCATCGCGCGTCAGTTGCTCGAGGTGCTCGCCCCTCGACGAGCTGAGGGTGCGCGCACCCACAGCGTGCTGGCCGGGCGTCCCCTGGTGCGCGCCTGCTTCACGAATGGGACCCCGAGCGCGCCACCCGCTGCCTGGCCGAGCTCGACGAGCTGGCCGCCGACCCGCGAGACGACATGCGCCGCGCGCCGCTGGTTCACGTGGGGCCGTTCGCGATCGTCATGGTGCCCTCGGGCACGGACGAGGTTCACGCGATGTCGGCCAGCGGTCCGCTGGGACGCTCGCACACCACCATCGACACCGCTCACCTGCTGGCCGCCAACGACACGTGGCTCGGCGACCAGGGCACCGCGACAGCAACGGCGTACGCGCGGCTGCGCGGCACCGGACCGAGTGCCCGCGACGCGCTCGGGACCCTTCCAGCGCTGCTGGCCGATCCCGCGTAGGGGGTTCGCTCGGAGGGGTCGGTTCGGCCGGGCGCCTTCGACCGGCGCCTCCCTGCCCCCTTCCCACTCGGAACCCTCATGACTATGATTCGGGTCATGACGACGACATCGTTGGCGAACGTGAAGGCACACCTGTCTCGCTTCGTCGACTCCGTCCACGACACGCACGAGCGCGTGACCATCACGCGCAACGGCGAGCCGGCGGCGGTCCTGATGTCGCCCGACGACCTCGCGTCCCTTGAGGAGACGATCGCCGTCCTGTCGGACGCCGCAGTCATGGCCGAGGTCCGAGAGGCTGACGCCGCAGTCGCCCGCGGTGACGTCACCCCGCTGGCAGACGTCTTGCGGGCCCGCGCTGCGAACGCGTGAGGTACGAGGTCCAGCTCGCTCCTCCGGCGCGGCGCGCCCTGGCCGGCGGGTTGCCTCCGGCGGTGGCCGCGGCGGTGATCGAGTTCCTCTCTGGTCCGCTGGCGGAGGCGCCGTTCCGCGTCGGCAAGCCCCTACGGAACGAGCTCGAGGGCAAGTGGTCGGCACGACGTGGTGAGTACCGCGTCATCTACACGATCAACGCGCGTGTGGTCACCGTGACCGTGCTGACGATCGCTCATCGCCGCGACGCCTACCGCACGTAGCCGCCCAGCAGCGGGCGCAGCGCCATTGCCGAGCCACATGGACTTCGGGGGGGGTGGTCGGAGCGGGCCCCTGCGGGCTGCTGCGCCCCGCCTCGACCTGAGCGACCCCCGGTCCGGGCGGCCCACCCTCATCCGTGCCACGAACGCGGCCGGTGCCGTCGTGGCGGAGGTCGGGTACTCCTTCACCAAGGCCGGCGCGTCCGGGCCGTCCGCGGACCGCCTCGCGGTCCAGACCCGCACCTCGACCAAGGAGGTCGGCGTCCCGGCCGGCGCGGTCACGTCGTACTCCTACGACTCGCTCGGTCGGCTCACCAACGCCACCGAACGCACGGGCTCGACCACGAACGCGGCGTGGGGGTATGGGTACGACAAGGCCGGCAACCGCACGTCGCAGACCCGATCGGCCAACACCGGGCTGCCCGCGGGGACCACGACGTACGCGTACGACACCACGCACCGTCTGACGTCATCCAGCGCGGACACCACCGCGTGGCAGTACGACGCGGTGGGCAACCAGCTGACGAACGGCATCACCGGGCAGCGCGCGACCTACGACTCCCGGATGGCTGTCACGTCGATCGGCACGGCCACGTACGACGGGTTCGACCAGGGCAACGCCGAGACGGTCTCCCGGGCGAACCCCGCCGCGTCCTGGACCAGCGCGTCCATCGGGCTGGTGTCCCAGACGTCGGGGTCCACAACGCACGTGTTCACCCGCGACACCCGCGGCAACGTCCTGGCGGCGAAGCAGGGCAGCAAACGCCTGTACTACGTCCAGGATGCGACGGACTCGGTCATCGGGGTGTTCGACGCCGCCGGCGGGTTCACCGGCGGGTACTCCTACTCCCCGTACGGAGAGCTGCGCGCGGCGACCGACAACCCCGTGATCAGGGACAACCCGTTGCGCTTCGCGAGCGGCCTGTGGGATGCGGCGGCCAACCTGTACCGGCTCGGCGCGCGCTACTACGACCCGGGTCTGGGCCGGTTCACGCAGTACGACCCGACCGGCCAGGAGCCCAACCCGTACGCGTACGCGGCCGGCAACCCGGCGAACTTCACCGACCCGACCGGGACGAAGATCAGGTGGGGGTGGTTCACCAAGGGCGTTGACGCGCTCAGTGGCGCGTACGACTCGGTCCAGGCGTTCCAGACGGTCAGGGCCTACGCTCGAGGTGACACCTACAACGGCTCGGTAGGTGTGGCGTCCTGGGCCATCGGGGGCGTCGTCGGCGGTGTCTGCGCGGGCCTCACCGCGGCCGCGACCGGAGGTGCCGGGCTTCTCGCGGCAGGTGGGTGCGCGACCCTCGGGGCCGCAGCTGGATTCGGTTTCGAGCAGCTCGCAGCCAAGCGGCGCAGGTAGGACGGAGTGGGATGTCGAACCAGACTGACGACCGGCCCCGCGGGGCGACAGCGGTTGTTCTGTACGTCCTGGTGCCTCTGGCCACCGCAGGCCTGCTGTACGCCGCCTTCAACGGGCATGCCTCGGATGCCCGGGTGCTGTTCGGTTCGATCGTCGGCACGGCGACCTGCATCGGGGTCGTGTACAAGCTGCTGACGTCGTGGGGTAGGCGCTGAAGTGGACGTCGTGGGCGTGATCGTCGTGGTCGCGGCGGTCGTGGTGGTCAGAGTGGTCTCGCGGCGCCACCGGGACCGAGGGCAGCGCTGACGGCCCTCGCCGGGCCGTCCGCAGCAACCGCGGAGCTCGGTGCCCCGCGGCGCCGGAGCAGCAGCACACGGCCGATGGTCCGGTAGGCAAGGACCACGTCGGCCCCGCCCAGGGCAGACCGGGGCGGGGTCGACGTGGTCCAGGACCGCTCGCGGTGCTGCGGATGTATCGCTGGGCGTGACAACCGCGGCACCGGATGTGCCCTCGTGGGCCGTCTGGCAGATGCGTACCGCTAGCGGTACGCATCTGGCTCGACCGCACCGGCCTCGGTCCTGCTGACAGGGGTAGGACTGGTGGCGACCGGAGTGGGAGCTCCGCTCGCCGTCGGGCTGGGGATCGGCGCGGCAGCCACCGCGGCCGATGTTGGCTCGAACCTCGCCAGGGGCAACAAGCGCGGAGCGCTGTTCGCCGGTGCGATGGGCGTCGTCGGGATGCGGACCGGCGTGGCAGGACACCTGCTGGGAGCCGGCAAGCTCTCATCGACACTGTACGAAGGCGCCTACGCGGGCATCGGCCTGTGGGGCGGGTCGCTGACATGAGGAGGGGCACTGATCATGGTCGCTGCTGGCAATAGCGGCAACCTCCTGCTGGGCGTTGGCACCATCGTGGTCGCGGTTCTCATCGTGCTCGTGGTGAACAAGCTCCGCGGCGGAAGCGGACGCAAGTAGGTCCACCTTCACCGGCGCAACGCCGAGGGGGCCGGCACCGTACGTTGAGTACCGTGCCGGCCCCCGCGGCGGTTCCACTGCTGCTCCCCCACGGCCGATGGCCGCGCTTCGGGTGCCGACGCACGGTGACGCTGATCAGGTGCATCCTTGCCACGGCCTTCCGCGGTCGAGCGCCCCACAGCCCGGCTTCGGCTTATGCCCACGACGTCGCTGAGGCGCGCACGGGCTGACCTCGAACAGCTCGTCGAGCTCATCCGGGACATGCACGAGCGTGTGACCGCCGCCCGCAACGGCAAGCGGACGGCAGTCCTGATGTAGCCCGACAGCGTCGCGAACCTCGAGGAGACGATCGCCGCCCTGTCGGACGCAACCGCGACGGTCGAGACCCAGGAGGCCGACGCCGCAGTCGCCCGCGATGAGGCCGGTCCGATGCGGCCCCACTCAGGTTGCCGTCCGGCCGCTAACCAGCCCACGCTCGTCCTCCCCGCCTCGGTCGTGCACTTCAACCTGCGCATGGTCCGCAAGTGGGCCAAGCGCATCGGGTTCCAGAGCGACGACATCCTGCTCGCACGCGACCGCGCCATCGCCGGGTACGAGGAGATCCCCCTCGACGACGACGAGCCGCCCGCGGCGCTGAGCCCGCCCACCGCAGCCTGACCTCGGCGACAACCCCGCACCCTCGACAAGCCCACGGCCCCAGGCCGGTGGGCCTGCCGTCATGTCCGGGCACCGTCGCCTG
>NZ_JAFMUZ010000008.1:0-253977 GCF_017353535.1 Cellulomonas sp. zg-ZUI22
AAGAGGGGCATCAACTGGCATCATCCCTGACCAGACCCACGGGGTGGACCCAGCCAGGCTCGACACCACAAACATGGCATCGACTACTTGGCACACTGTTGAGTTCTCAAGGAACAGACGCGCATCCGCTGGACCCTCTCGGGCCCGTCTGGAGGCAACCGTTCTAACTTAGCCGTTCCGCGGCTCCCGGTCAAGGCGGCCTCTCGGCGTCCCTGGCTCGTTCGCCTGGGTCGTGAGACCCGGCCGGCCGGCCCCGTGCTCCGAGGAGCCGTGGGCCTGGATGACCGTACCCGATCCGCTGACCTGGTCCGACACCCGCCTCTCCGACCCCGGGGGGCTGAGCGGCTGGATGACCGTACCCGATCCTGCGACCCGGTCCGACACCCACCTCTCCGGCCCCGAGGGGCTGAGCGGCTGGATGACCGTACCCGATCCTGCGACCCGGTCCGACCGCCCCCACGACGCCACGACGCGGCTGGCGCTCAGCGCCGGCCGACGAGGTCGAGGGGGGTGCCGTCCGCGGGGACCGACCACCGGGTCGAGCTCGGTGTCCGTTCCTCCCTGCCGGGCGGCCGGGGGAACATTACGCAGCACCCGGCCGACGCGCAAGTCGCGTGAGCGGGTGTGACCGGGGGCACCGACGATGCTCTCGGCGGACCCTCCCCGGCACGCGACAACGCCGCCGGCCGGGAGGCCGACGGCGCTGCTCACGCGGTGGTGGTGAGAGGTCGATCGCGGTCAGTACAGGGCCGACGCGAGCGCGCGGCGGGCGGCGACGACACGCGGGTCGTCCGTGCCCAGGACCTCGAAGAGGTCGACCAGCCGCACTCGCACCCGCTCCCTGTCCTCGCCGGCGGTGCGACGCACGAGCTCGACGAGCCGGGCGAACGCGTCCTCGACGGCACCGCCGAAGACGTCCAGGTCCGCGACCGCGAGCTGCGCGTCGACGTCGTCGGGCCGGGCGGCGGCCGCCTCGCGCACCGCGCGCACGTCCGCACCCGCGGTGCGCTCCATGAGACCCACCTGCGCCAGGCCCGCGCTCGCCATCGCGTCGCGGGGGTTCTCCCGCAGCGCCTGCTCGTACGCCGAGCGCGCCGCGGGGAGGTCGTCCCGCTCGATCGCGTCGTACGCCGCCTGGTGCAGCGGCGGGAGGGCCGGCTCCGGCTCGGGCTCCGGGGCGGGAGCGCCTGCGGCGACGCGGCCCGTGATGCCGTTCGCCTCGGCCGCCGCGAGGAGCTGGTCGAGCACCGCCCGCACCTGCTCGCGCGGGTAGGCGCCCTGGAACAGCGGCACCGGCTGCCCGCCCAGCACCGCCACGACGGTCGGCACCGACTGCGCCTGGAAGGCGGCGGCCACCTGAGGGTTGGCCTCAGCGTCGATGCGGGCCAGGAGCCAGCGTCCCGCGTCCTCGTCGGCGAGGGCCGCGAGGTCCGTCGCGACCTGCTGGCTCACCTCGCTCCACGGCGCCCACAGCACCACGACCACCGGGTGCTGGGTCGAGGACTGGACGACGTCGGCGAACGTCGACTGGTCGACGTCCCGGACGTACCCGCCGGCGGTCGGCAGGCCGCCCGGGCTCCCGGGCGGCGGGGTGGCCGGACGTGCCAGGGCCGACAGGTCGACTGCTCCGCGCGCGTCGAGGCGGGGGCCGGGCTGCTGCGACGGCTGCGACATCACGAGCTCCTCGGTGTGGTCGTGCGTGCTCAGGTCGGTGAGGACGTCACCGCGGGTCGGCCCCACGGACGTGGGTGCGGTGCCGTCCGCGCATTGTCCATCGTCGCAGGCCCAGGGCGCAGCGGCGTCCGCCGCGGCGCGTCACTGGGCCGTCGCCGCGGTGACCGACTGCTCCCCCGCCAGCACCTGCACCTGCGCGTCGCTGCCGGCCGGCGGCACGTACATGACCACCACACCCGTGAACGTGCGCGTCAGGCTCGATCCCGCCGTGGTCGCCCCGCCCGCGAGCGCCGAGTAGAACGGCTCGACCGTGATCGTGCCGCCGGGCGCCGCGAGCGTCACGGTCGACGTGGTGGCGATCTCGCTGACGACGATGGCCCCACCGTCGACCGTGCCGACGGTCACGACCGGCTCGGCGGCCGGGGTGTACGTCTGGGTCAGCGTGGCCGCGTCGGCGAGCTGCGAGACGACCTGCGCCCGCTCGGCCTCGATCGCGGAGCGGAAGGCGTCCGGCGCGAACGCGCCCGCGTGCGGCGACGCGTCACCGTTCGCCAGGACGTCGGTGTACTGCGCGACCGCGTCGAGCGGGGTGAGCACCAGGCCCTCCGCGTCCGGCGCGAGCGTGGGGCTGCCCTCCTCGGGCGCCGCGGTCGCGGGCGTCTGCGCCGACGGCATGAGCTTGGCCCAGCCCCACAGCTTGTACTGATCCCGCGGGGACGCCTGGCGCAGCACGAGGACGCGGGGTGCCTGCAGGTCGTCGGGCTGCTCGGTCACGACCAGCTGGGTGCGGGGCCAGGTGTCCGTCTCCGACACGACCAGCGCCTGCTCGTCGAACGGCAGCGCCGTCGGCGGCTTCGTCCCGCCGTTGGCCGTGTTGCGCACGTACTCGGCGGTGCGGATGGCCAGGGCGGGGCCCTCGAGACGCGCCGCCAGACCCGCGGGGTCGTTCCCCGCGTCGCCCGCCGCGACCACCTCGGACACGGCGCCGAGCACGCGCTGCGCCTGGGCGACCGACAGGGCAGGCGGTGCGACGGCGGGCACGGGGTCCGGCTGCGCGGTCGGCAGCGGCGTGCCGCAGCCGGTGAGCAGGAGCAGCGGGAGCGCCGCCGCGGCGGCGAGCGCACGCCGCGCACGGCGTGTGGGCCGTGCGGCGCCGACGACGCCCTGGGCGGGCTGCGGGGCGCGGGTGCGGGTCAGGGTCATCGTCCTTCCTCCGTGGTCGGGTCGTCGTCGTCGGCCGGCAGGCCCCACGCGCGTCGCCAGGCGTCTGCGCGCGGGCCGGCGGCGGGTTCGGTCCCCGCCGCGCGCGGTCCGGTCGGGACGGGGGCGTCGCGGAGCCAGGCCGGACGCGGGGGGTCGGCCGGGGCGGGGCCAGCGCTGCGCCCCGGGACGGGGCCAGGGGTCGCGTCGGCGCCCGTCACGGCCCGCGGCCCCTCCGGACCGGCGGCACGGGACGCCTGGGGCCCCGCGGACGGGCCACGGCCCGGCGCGTCCGGACCGGTGGCCCAGCCCGGGCGCGCGGACGTCGGACGCCGCCCGCCGGGGGCGTCGGGCGAGCCCGCCGCTCCGGGCGGGGGCAGCTGCGGGCTCCCCGTCGGACGTGCCGGTGGCAGCTGCGGGCTCGCACCCGCCCGCCCCGGGGGGAGCTGCGGGGTACCGGCCGGACGCGCCGGCGCGGGCTGCGGGGTACCGGCCGTGCGCGGCCCCGGCGGCGGGAGCTGCGGGCTGCCGGCCGGGCGCGTCGAGTGCTCGCCGCCGAGCCAGGCGGGGCGACCGTGCGGGTGCTCCGACGCCGGGCCGGGTGACGCCGCGGCCGGCGTCCCCGTCATCGGCCCGCCGCCTCGGGTGGCCGTCGTCCGCGCGGCGGTGGCGGCCGGGATCCAGCCGGTCGGCGCGTCGTCGCCCGTCGGTACGGCGCCGCCCGTGGGCGCGCCGCCGTCGCGGCGCCCGCCGACGGGCACGGCCGGGCCGCGGGGCGTCCGCGGTTCCGGGGCGTCGGCACCCTCGGGCGCACCCGAGGTGTGCGCGTCCTCCCCCTGCCCGGTCGCGCGGGCCTCGCGGCCGCTCGAGCCCAGGGAGGTGACGGCGCGCAGCGCACGCCGTGTCGCGGGGGCCACCGCGGCGAGCGGTCCTGCGGCCCGGACGGGCTCGCCGGGCAGCGCGGGCTCTGCGGGCACCGCCGGGTCCGTGCTCCGGGCACCGGCTGCTGCCGGGCCGGCGGCCGGGGTGGGTGCCCCACCCGCGCGCGTCGGCGCGGCCGTGCCGGCCGTCCGACCTGTGCCGGGTGCGCCGTCGGAGGCGGACCGCCCACCAGGGGCGGCGCCGGTGGAGGCGGCAGGCGAGACCGCGACCGGTGTCACCGCGGCGTCGTCGCGTGCCGCCGACGCGTGCACGGGCTCGTCCGCGGGCGAGGCGCCGGACGCACGGGCGGCACCCTGCGCCGCCAGCTCCCGGAGCTGCCGGCGCGTGAGCCCGGCGGGCTCCCCGTCGGGGCCGACCACGGGCATCGGCCCGGTGAGCACGGGGGTCCAGTCCGCGTCGGAGCCTCGCCGCCTGCGACGCAGGTCGCGGACGAGCAGGGCCGCTGCGGCCAGCACGAGCAGGCTGCCGACGACGACGCACGGCCACAGCCAGGGCGTCGTGACGACCTGGGGCCAGGCGAGCGACAGGGTCACGGGCGAGCCGCCCGGACCGGCGGCCAGCACGCTCCAGCGGCCGGGCTGCGCGGTCCACGTGATCTCGGCGGAGCCGTCGCCCGTCGCCTCCACGACCCACAGGTCGGAGCCGGTCGGGTCGGGCACCGTCACGGCGGCCCCGGCCTCGGCAGGCGCCTCACCCTCGGCAGGCGCCTCACCCTCGGCAGGCGCCTCACCCTCGGCGGCCTCCGTGGGCTCGGGAGCCGGTGCGGCCACGTCCTCCGCGGCCAGCCGGTGCCAGCCGGCGAGCCCGGTGACGCGCTCGTGGGCGTCGGTCCCGACCCAGCCCGCCACGTCCGTGTCACGGCCGACGGCGAGGACGACGGGTCCGTCGGCCTCGGCCCGGACCGTCACCTCGTCACCGGCCAGCTCGAGCACGCCGGGGTCGGTCACCACCAGGGGTTCGTCGGCCCGCAGCTCGGCGACGAGCACGTCGTCAGCACGCCATGCGGTCGCAGAGGCCACCCCGAGGGCGATGACCACGACACCCAGGAATCCCACCAGGGCGACGATCAGTCGCTTCAGCACGCACAGTCCTCTCCGGTCGCGAACGGCCCCAGGATAGGCAGACGGGTCACGACGGGCCGAACCCGGACGAGGGGTGACGGCCCGATCGTCACCCGACCTCCACCTCCCGATCACGTCGGGACGACGCGGAGGGAGATTGCGGGGCGAACCCGGACAGACGCGGCACCCTGCCCACGCACAGGCCGCTCACCAGCACCGACGCACTCGCCGGCGGGCGTCGCCGGGCGCGTGGTCCGTCCTTTTCAGGGACCGTGTGCCGCGTATCCTGGCACCGGGGCACCGGCCCACCGAGGAGGACCTCGGCCACCGCCGCCGGCCGGGCCCGTCTTCCAGGAGGATCATTCGTGCCCGAAGCCCGGAACCCGTTTCCCGTCGTCAACTTCCGCGGCTACGACCGCGACGCGGTCGACGAGACCATCGGCGCGCTCGAGAAGGCCCTGGCCGACGCGCGGGCGCAGGTCGAGGCGCTCGACTCCGAGAAGATGAAGGTGGCGGGCGAGCTCTCCGAGGCGCACCGCCAGCTGCGCGAGGCGGAGCGCCCGACGTACGCGGGCCTGGGCTCGCGCATCGAGCAGCTGCTGCGCTCGGCCGAGGAGCAGTCGTCCGACGTCATGACCCAGGCCAACGCCCAGGCTGCGGACTCGCTGGCGCGGGCCAAGCTGGCGGCGGGTCAGCTGCGCGCCCGCGCGGAGAACGAGGTGGCCGAGCTGCTGGCCACCGCCCGGCGCGAGGCCGAGGAGGTCCGCACCACGGCGGCCGCGGAGGCGGAGAGCTCGGTGCTGGCTGCCCACCGCCGCGCGGAGGAGCTCGTCGGGTCGGCCGAGCGGGAGGCGGCGCGGATCCAGAGCGCGGTCGCGACCGAGGAGAGCGAGCGGCGGACGTCCCTCGAGCGCGAGCTCGGGACGCTGCGGGCACGCGTCGAGCACGAGGCGACCCAGCTGCGCGTCGCCACCGAGCGCACCGCGACCGAGCTGCGGACGCGCACGGAGGCGGAGACCACGGCGCTGCGCGAGGAGACCGAGCGGTACGCGCAGGACCTGCGCCAGAGCGCGGACCAGGAGACCACCGAGCTGCGTCAGCGCACCGAGGCCGAGGTCGCGGCGCTGCGCAGCGACGCGGAGCGGTACGTCGCGCGCCTGCGGTCCGAGGTCAACGCGGAGGTCGCCGCGGCGCGGCAGGCCGCGGCGGAGGAGACCACGGCGCTGCGTGCCTCGGCGGCCGAGTACGCCGACGCGACACGCGCTGCCGCGGAGCGCGACGCGGCGGCGCTGCAGCAGCGGGTCGCCACGGAGGTGGCGGCGCTGCGCACCGAGGCGGAGCAGTACGCCGCGTACGTCCGCGCGACCGCCGAGCGCGAGGCCGGCGAGCTGCGCGCCGCGACGCACGACGAGATCGCCCAGGTCCGGGCGGAGGCCGAGGACGCGGTCGCGACGCTGCGCACCGAGTCGGAGCAGTACGCCGCGGAGCTGCGGGCGTCCGCCGAGCGCGAGACGACCGAGCTGCGCGAGCGCACCGGCTACGAGGTCGCCCACCTGCGCGAGACGGCCCAGCGTGAGACCGACGAGCTGCGGTCCACGACCGACCGAGAGACGTCCGAGGCCCGGGCCGCCGCGGACCGCGAGACCACGGAGCTGCGCGAGCGCACGCGGCTCGAGGTCGAGCGTCTGCAGAACGAGGCTCGCCGGGCGGTCGCCGAGGCGATGACCCAGGCCCGCACGCAGGCCGACGAGCTGGTCCGGCGCGCCGAGCAGCAGCTCTCCGACGCCGAGCTCGCCATCGCGGCGCAGCACGAGGCGGCCGAGCGGCACGACGCTGAGCGCCACGAGACCGCGCGCGCCGAGACCGAGCGGCTCGTCGCGGACGCCGAGGCGCACGCCTCCGAGGCGGAGGAGCGCGTGGCCAAGGCCCTCGCGCACGCCGAGAAGGTGCGGGTCGACGCCGAGCAGCAGGCAGCGGAGCTGCTCGCCAACGCGCGGCGCAACGCGGACCGCGTGGTCGCCGAGGCACGGGAGCACGCCGAGAAGCAGATCTCGGACGCGATGACCGAGGCGGAGCGCGAGCGGACCACGGCGACGCGCCAGGTCGAGGACCTGCACCGGCAGCGCGAGTCGATCACGTCCTACCTCGACGAGCTGCGGCACCTGCTCGGCACCAACCCGGACCGGGCCGCGCTGGAGAAGGCGGGCAGGATCGAGGAGAAGTTCGTCAAGGAGCAGTCGGGCGGCACCGCGGCCGCACCCGCGCAGCGCGCCGAGCGGCAGCCGGCCACGGCGGCCCGCCCCGCCGGCACGGAGGCGGCCGACGCCGCCCCCGACGGTGCCGGCGACCGCACCGGGACGACCGGGTCCACCGGCTCGGGCGACGCCGCCGGCCCGCAGACCGAGCCGGCCGGTGACGAGGGCTCCCGCCCGGCGCGTCCGGCCCGGCCCGCGCGCACGTCGAAGGCTCGCCCGGCACCGGTCTCGGCGGCCGTGCCCGTCGTGCCCTCCCCCGCCGTCGAGCAGCAGGCCGACACGGCGACGGACGCGTCGTCCGACGGTCGCTGACCACCCGATGAGCAGCCCGCAGCCCTCGCCGGACGGTCGCACCGACCGTCCGGCGGGGCGCGCGCCCGGCGTCCCCCCGCACGGGCCGGCGGGACCGACCCCGGCCGCGCCGCAGGCCGCCTCGGAGCAGCCCGGCCCCGACCGCGCCGCGCAGTGGCGCGAGCAGCGCCGGGAGGCCGCGCGCGCGCACGCCGACGCGCTGGCCGCACGGCAGCGCGCCGAGTCCACGCGGGCGCGGGCGATCATCGCGGGCTTCCTCGCGGAGGCGCGCGAGCGCGGCGTGGCCCCGGGCCCGCTGCACGTGCGCTCGTACGACGGCCGCGCGCGCTACCGCACGCCCCTGCGGGGCTGGTACCTGCGCCGCGACGAGACGGTGGGCGTCGACACCGCCGGGGAGTTCTACGTGCTGACCGCCCCGCCCAGCCTCACGGCCCGCTTCCGCGGGGTGCAGCCGGTGCCGCAGGACCCGCCGCTCGTCATCGGTGCGGGCGGCAAGGACGGCGAGTCGATCGACCTGCCCGACGCCCTGGCGCGGGTGCTGGCCGGCGAGGTCTGACGCCGGCCACGTGAGCGTCCGGTCAGCCGGCGTCCACGCGGTTGGCGAGCTCGGACAGCGCCGTCGCCACGGCCGCCGGGTCCTCGACCGCCGACAGGTGACCGACCCGCGGCACCACGACCAGCAGCCCGTCCGCCGCCGTCGCCACCATGTGGTCGGCCGCGTCGGTGCCCGTGACGGCGTCCTCGTCGCCCACGACGACGGTGACCGGCCCCGTGAAGAGCCGCAGCGTCTCCGTCCGGTCGGGTCGCGCCGCCATGGCCCGCTGCGCCCAGGTGACACGCGCCGGGTCCTGCTCGCCGATCCAGGCGGTGACGCGCTCGACGACCTCGGGGCGGGCACCGCGGGTGGTCTCCCCCAGCAGCGTGCCCACCATGCCGCGGACCGGGTCGACGGAGCCGGCGGCCTCGACCTCCGCGGCGACGCCCTCGCGCTTCGCGGCGGCCTCGGGGGTGTCCGCGGTCGACTTGGTGTCGACCAGCGCGAGGCCGGCCACGAGCTCCGGGTGGCGCTCGAGGAGCGCGAGCGCCACGTACCCGCCCATCGAGAGCCCGGCGACGACCACCGGTCCGGTGCCCGCGTCGCGCACGACCTGCGCGACGTGGTCCGCCGCCGCCTCGAGCGAGGGCTCGGGCAGGTCGGAGCCGACGGGGACCGGCAGGTCGGGAGCGAGCACCGGGCGGGTCCGCGCGAGCGCGCCTGCGACGTCGTCCCACATGCGGTGGTCCAGCGGGAAGGCGTGCAGCAGGACGATCGGGCTCGCGGTCATGCGTCCTCCAGGAGGTGGGGCCGAGCGACCACCGGTGCGGTCGCCCGCTGACGACACTATCGACCGGGCGGGCGGCCCGCCCTGCGTGCGCGGGCGAGGCGCGCCGCGTGCTCCAGCAGCACCGCGACCCCGTCGTCCGCGTTGGACGGCAGGGTCGCGTGCGCCGCGGCACGCACGGCGGGGTGGGCGTTCGCGACCGCGAAGGCGCGCCCGGCCCACCGCAGCATCGGCAGGTCGTTGGGGGCGTCGCCGACCGCCCACACCTGGGCCGGCGCGATCCCGCGGCGCGCGGACCAGTCGCCGAGCGTGGCGGCCTTCGTCACCCCGGGCGCCGCGATCTCGCCGAGCGCCGCGGCGGCGGACGACGTGACGTGCGCGAGGTCGCCGACCACTCGCTGCGCGTCCGCCACGAAGGTGTCCGCGTCCGTGGGGCGCCCGGTCGCCCGCAGCAGCAGCTTCAGGGTCGTGGGCGGCAGGACGTCCTCGATGCGCTCGGCGCGCGGGCTGCCGGGCGGCACGTCGTGCTCGGAGACGAAGCCGCGCTCGGAGGCGAAGCCCGCGGCGGACTCGACGGCGAGGTGCACGCGGTCCGCGCCCCACGCCGCGCGCAGCCGCGCGGCCACGGCAGCGACGCGCCGGGCGTCCATGCCGTGCTCCTCCAGCACGCGCAGCCCCGCGACGTCGACGACGGACGCGCCGTTGGCGCAGATCGCGACGCCGTGGCCGGCGACGTGGGCGGCCAGGTCCGTGAGCCAGCGGTGCGGCCGGGCGGTGACGAAGACGACGTCCAGGCCCGCGTCCTCCGCGTCCGCGAGCGCGGCGGCGGTGCGGTCCGAGACCGTCCCGTCGGGGCGCAGCAGCGTGCCGTCCAGGTCGCTGGCGACCAGCCGGACGTCGTCGCCCGTGCCGGAGTCCTGCTCGGGTGCGGCGCTCACCGGCGTGTCGGCCCGCGCCGGGTGCGCGCCTGCCAGCACGCGGTGTGCCAGTGCCGCCGCTCGTCGAGTCCGTCCCCGCGCCAGGAGTCGGTGCGCCACGCGACGACGTGGGCGGTGCCGGCCGCGACGGTCTGGAAGCAGCCGGGGCAGCGGTACTCGCGGTCCGACCCGGCGACCCGCTGCACGACCCACTCGCCGTCGGGCCCGCTCTCGGACCGGCGTCCGCCCGTCACCCGGTCCAGGTCGAGGGGCACGTGACCGGTCCCGTAGGGGCGACGGGACGATCGGCGGGAGCGTGGCACGGCACCATCCTCACCCGGCCGCCGACCCGCCCGCTCCCGCGGCCCGGGACGCCGACGCCCCGCCGGCCGCGGTCGCGGCGGGCGGGGCGACGGCGGGGCGTGCGTCAGAGGGTCGCCGCGGAGTCCGGCGTCGGGATGACACCCGTGCGGACGAGCTCGCGGTACCACCGCGCCGAGTCCTTGAGGGTCCGCACCTGCGTGTCGTAGTCGACGTGCACGACACCGAAGCGGCGGTCGTAGCCGTAGGCCCACTCGAAGTTGTCGAACAGCGACCACACGAAGTAGCCGCGCACGTCGACGCCCTTGTCCATGGCCTCGCCGACGGCGTCGAGGTGGTCGTGCAGGTACGCGACGCGCTCCGCGTCGTGCACCCGGCCGTCCGGCGTCACGGTGTCGTAGAACGCCGCGCCGTTCTCGGTGATGGCCAGGGGCAGCCCCGGGTAGCGCTCGTGCAGCTCGAGCAGCAGGTCCACCAGTCCCTGGGGCTCGATGTTCCAGCCCATCGCCGTGTGCGGCCCGGGCTGCGGCAGCCACTCGACCTGGTCGGCACCGACCCAGGGGCTGACGACGGACGACCGGTGCCCGTCGGGACCCGGCGTTCCGTCGCCGACCGGCGGCGTCCCGTGCTGGACGCGGCCGGTGGAGTAGTAGTTGACGCCCAGCAGGTCGATCGGGACGCGGATGAGGTCGAGGTCACCGTCCTGCACGAACGACCAGTCGCTGATGCCGGCGGTGTCCGCGAACACACGCTCGGGGTACGCGCCCTCGAGCAGCGGGCCGAGGAAGACCTCGTTCGCGATGGTGTCGATGCGGCGCTTGGCCTCGACGTCCGCGGGCTCGTGGGACGCGGCGCGCGTCACGTGCAGGTTGAGGGTGATCGACACGGGCGTCTGCGCACCGAGCTCCTCACGGATCGCGCGGGCGGCCAGCCCGTGCGCGAGGTTGAGGTGGTGGACCGCCGCGAGCGCCGCGGCCGGGTCCGTGACGCCCGGGGCGTGCACGCCGGAGCCGTAGCCGAGGAAGGACGAGCACCACGGCTCGTTGAGCGTGGTCCACAGGTGCACCCGGTCGCCCAGCGCGCGGGCGACGACGCGGGCGTACTCGGCGAACGCCTCCGCGGTCGCCCGGTTGGTCCAGCCGCCCTCGTCCTCGAGCGTCTGCGGCAGGTCCCAGTGGTACAGCGTCACGACCGGCTTGATGCCGTCGGCGATCAGCCGGTCGACGAGGTCGGCGTAGAAGTCCAGGCCCGCCTGGTTGACCTCGCCCGTGCCGGTGGGCAGCACGCGCGACCACGCGATCGAGAACCGGTACGCCTGCAGGCCCAGGTCCTTCATGATCGCCACGTCCTGCGGCACGCGGTGGTAGTGGTCGATCGCCACGTCGCCGGTGTCCCCGTTCAGGACCTTGCCCGGGGTGTGGGAGAACGTGTCCCAGATGGACGGGGCGCGGCCGTCCTCGTGGACGGCTCCCTCGATCTGGTACGACGCGGTGGCCGAGCCCCACAGGAAGTCTGCCGGGAAGGGACGGCCGGACGGCCTCGTCGTGCTGGTCATGCTGGCCTCCGTGGGTCCACGTGGTCCGGCGGGACCGGAACGGTCACCCGCCGCGGCCGTGCGGCAACGGTGCCCCACGGGTCGAATCGATACGATACAGGGAGTGGGACCGCTCCCGCACCCCTGGGACGACTCAGCGGGCGTCGCTCACGCCCGCAGCTCGACCTCCGCCGTGCCCGCCGCGACGTCGACCCGGTCCCCACCCCACGGGTGCACCGCCCACGCCCCCGGGGCCCCGACCGCGCGCACCCGCACGGTCGCCCCGACGCGCCGCACCTCGAACGTCGCCTCGCCCTGCCCGCTCGGCACGCGCAGCGTCGAGACGTGACCGTCGGCCAGCCCGAACAGCCGCAGCGTGACGCCGTCGGCGTGGTCCCGGTCGGGGCGGTCGTCGTGCGCGCCGACGGGCAGCACCGTGCCCGGCCGCACGTACAGCGGGACCGAGTCGACGCCGTGCCGCTCGTGGACCCAACGCGGCCCGGTGACCTGCTCCCCCGTGAGCAGCGACGTCCACGTCCCCTCCGGCACGTAGACGTCGACGTCCCCGTCCGCCGAGAACACGGGCGCCACCAGCAGCGACTCCCCCAGCATGTACTGGGTGTCCACGGTCGCGGCCCCCCGGTCGTGCGGGAACTCCAGCACCATCGGCCGCATGACGGGCAGCCCTTCCTCGTGCGCCACCCGGCCCGCCTGCGCCAGGTAGGGCATGAGCGACAGCTTGAGCCGCGTGAAGCGCCGCGTGACCTCGACCGCCTCCTCGTCGAACGCCCACGGCACCCGGTAGGAGTCCGAGCCGTGCAACCGGCTGTGCGACGACAGCAGCCCGAACGGCACCCACCGCTTGAACACCGCGGCGTCGGGCACGCCCTCGAACCCGCCGATGTCGTGGCTCCAGAACCCGAACCCCGACAGCGCCAGCGACAGCCCGCCGCGCAGCGACTCCGCCATCGAGACGAAGGTCGACTCGCAGTCGCCGCCCCAGTGCACCGGGTACTGCTGGCCGCCCGCGGTGGCCGAGCGCGCGAACAGCACCGCCTCGCCCGGTCCCCGCTCGGCCTCCAGGAGCTCGAAGACGCACCGGTTGTACAGGTGCGCGTAGTAGTTGTGCATGCGCTGCGGGTCCGACCCGTCGTGCCACACCACGTCGGTCGGGATCCGCTCGCCGAAGTCGGTCTTGAAGCAGTCGACGCCCTGGTCCAGCAGCGTGCGCAGCTTGCCCTGGTACCACGCGACGGCGTCCGGGCTGGTGAAGTCCACCAGCGCCATCCCCGCCTGCCACAGGTTCCACTGCCACACGGACCCGTCCGCGTTGCGCACCAGGTGGCCGAGCTCCTTGCCCTCCGCGAACAGCGCCGAGCGCTGCGCGATGTAGGGGTTGATCCAGACGCAGACGCGCAGACCGCGCTCCTTGAGCCGGCGCAGCATCCCCTCGGGGTCCGGGAACGTCGCCGGGTCCCACACGAAGTCGCTCCAGTGGAACTGCCGCATCCAGAAGCAGTCGAAGTGGAAGACGCTCAGCGGCAGGTCGCGCTCGGCCATGCCGTCGACGAAGTGCGTGACCGTGGCCTCGTCGTAGCTGGTGGTGAACGAGGTGGACAGCCACAGGCCGTAGGACCAGTCGGGCACCCGCGCCGGGCGGCCGGTGAGCGCGGTGTACCGGCGCAGCACGTCCTTGGGCGTCGGGCCGGCCACGACGTAGTAGGTCAGCGACTGCCCCTCCACCGAGAACTGGGCGCGCGAGACGACCTCGGTACCGATCTCGAAGGAGACCCGCTCCGGCTGGTCGACGAACACCCCGTACCCCGTGTCCGAGAGGTAGAACGGCACGTTCTTGTACGCCTGGTCGCTGGCCGTGCCGCCGTCGGCGTTCCAGATGTCCACCGTCTGGCCGTTCTTCACCAGGGCGCCGAACCGCTCGCCCAGGCCGTAGACGTGCTCCCCGACGCCCAGGGTCAGCTGCTCACGGACGAAGTGCCGCCCCGCGGCGTCGGTCATCACCCCGACGCTGCGGGCCACGGACGAGGTGAGCACGCGGCCGTCGGCGACGAACTCGACCGACCAGTCCCCCTCGGTCGCCACCCGCGCCTCGAGCGGGCCCGAGCGGAGCGTCGCCACGGGGGCCCCGTTGAGCTGCGGCGTCGTGATCTTGACGTCGCCCACGCTGCGGTGCAGCGCGAACCGCGGACCGCGGTCCAGCCCACCCTGGAAGTGCTCGATGGTCACGCCGACGACGCCGTCCATGGGCGAGTGCAGGGTCACCGTCACCAGTGGCCGGTTGAGCGTGTCCCCGCGCGTGACGATCGGCGCCGTCGACGCGTACACGGTGAGCGTGTCCTCGCCGGCGACGACGTCGTCCACGTGGCGGGGACGCAGCTCGGTGACCCCGGGCAGGAGCTGCCAGTAGCCGTCGGTGAACTTCATGGGGTCCTCTCGGTCAGGGCGAGGGCGCCGTGCGCCGCCAGCGGCACACGGCCGGTGACGTCGGTGCCGGTCAGCAGGTCGTGCCAGGCTCCGGCCCCGGCGTCGGTGAGCTCGACGGCGCGCGGCCGGTCGCTCGCGTTGAGGCAGAAGAGGACGTCCCCGCGGCGCACGACCTCCACGCCCGCCTCGGCCCGCACGTCGGCGGGGCCCGCGACACCGGCCGCCGCCAGACAGGCGCGGACCACGGCCCCCACGGCGTCCGGCGGTAGCAGCGCGCCGACGTACCAGCCCTGCCCGCCGCCGTCGTGCCGGCGGCGGACCACCAGCGGGCAGCCGTCCAGGTCACCCCCGTCGACCGTGGCGAGGGCCTCACCGTCGTCGACGCGCAGGCGCTCGGCCCAGTCGTGCACCACGACGTCACCGAGCAGGTCGGACCGCACGCTCACCCCGACGTCGGGCAGCGGCACGTGCTCCTCCCCCGATCCGCCGACCAGGTCCGCGAACGGGACGGGGAACCGGCCGGTGCGCACGTGGGCGTCGCGGTCGACCACGGCGGAGAACGGCCCGACGAGCAGCACGCCACCACGCTCGACCACGCGACGCAGGCCCGGGACGTGGGCGTCGTCGACGAGGAACAGCTGCGGCGCCACCACCAGGTCGTACCCGTCGAGGTCCGCACCGGGGGGCACGACGTCCACCGCGACGCCGTCCTCCCACAGCGGCCGGTAGTAGGCCAGGAGCTGCGGGAGCACGCGCAGCCGCTCCGACGGGCCGCCCGGCTCCTCGGCCGCCCACCAGCTCGACCAGTCCATGACCAGCGCCACCCGTGCGGGCACCCGTGTGCCGACGACGCGACGCAGCCTGCCCAGCTCAGCACCGTGCGCCACCACCGCGCGGTGCCGCGCGGTGTCCGGCCCGGCGTGCGGGACGAGCGCCGAGTGGAAGCGCTCGGCGCCGACCACGGACGCCCGCCACTGGAAGAAGCACGAGCCGTCGGCGCCGCGGGCGATCGCGCGCAGCGAGTCCAGGCGCAGCCGGGCGGTCGACTTGGGCACGTTGTGGGGCCGCCAGCTCACGGCACCGGCCGCCTGCTCCATGACCATCCACGGCGCGCCGCCGGCCAGGCCGCGCGCGAGGTCGTGCGTGAGCGCGACCCGCACCACGTCGTCCGGGTCGGCCGGGTCCCCGTAGACGTCGTCGGCGACGACGTCGAGGTGCGGGGCCCAGCGCCAGTAGTCGGTGGGGTGGTGGAAGCCCATGAGGTTGGTGGTGACCGGCACGCCCGGCGCGTGCTGCTCCACGACCTCGCGCTGCTCGAGGTAGAGCGCCAGGAGCTGGTCGGAGGCGAACCGCCGGTGGTCGAGCACCTGGGTCGGGTTGACCAGGTAGGGCGCGGTCCGCGGCGGGATCACCTCGGACCACTCGTCGTAGCGCTGGCTCCAGAACGTGGTGCCCCACGCCCGGTTCAGCTCGTCGAGGCTGCCGTACCGTGCCCGCAGCCACGTGCGGAACCCCTGCGCGCAGTGCTCGCACCAGCACACCTGGCCGAACTCGTTGCCGACGTGCCACATCCGCACGCCGGGGTGGGGGCCGAACCGCGCGGCGAGCGTCCGCACGACGGACAGGGACCGCTCGCGGTACTGCGGGGAGGAGGGGCAGAAGTGGTTGCGGGACCCGTGCGACAGGCGGACGCCGTCCCGCGTGACGGCTCGCGTGCCCGGCCAGAGCACCCCGAGCCAGGGCGGGGGCGAGGCGGTCGGGGTGGCGAGGTCGACGAGGATGCCGTGGTCGGCGGCGAGGTCGACGACCTGCTCCAGCCAGCCGAGCTCGAAGCGCCCGGGCCGGGGCTCGAGCGCGGCCCAGGCGAAGACGCCGACCGTCACGAGGTTCACGCCCGCGTCGCGCATGAGAGCGACGTCCTCGCGCCAGACCTCGGGCGGCCACTGCTCGGGGTTCCAGTCGGCGCCGAGCAGGAGGCCGACCTCGTCGGTGAGGCGCGCGAGCGGCCGGGTGGGCGCGGGTGCCGCGCGGGGTGTCGCGAGGTCCGTCACGAGGTCCGCCTCCCCCCGCGCCCCTGGGCGCCCTGATCGTCGAAGCGCTTCACCAGCCTAGCGCGTCGATATCGTTCTACCTCCGCGTGGGTCCCCCGGCGTCGAGCCGGACGTCCGACCAGGTGCGAGGCGAAGCGCTTGCGTGCCGACCCTGCCCGTCCGCGCGGGTGAACCCGCGCCACCGGGCCGCTCGGGGCACCCGGACCGCGCGCTAGGGTGTGCCGCACCAGCGGGTGGGAGCGCGATCCGGCGAGCCCCGAGCACCTGACGGACGGAGCGACGTGGCGAGCACCATCGACGACGTGGCGCGAGCGGCAGGGGTGTCGACCTCCACCGTCTCCTACGTGCTGTCGGGCAAGCGGCCGATCTCGGCCCCCACCCGCCAGCGCGTCGAGCGGGCCATCCGCGACCTGGGGTACCGCCCGCACGCGGGCGCCCGCGCCCTGGCCTCCAGCCGCACCAACGTGCTCGCCCTCATGGCCCCGCTGCGCGTCGACGTCAACGTCTCGGTGATCATGCAGTTCGTCACCGGCGTCGTCACCGCCGCGCGCACGTACGACCACGACGTGCTGCTGCTGACCGCCGACGAGATCGCCGGCATGGAGCGCGTCGCGACCGGCTCGATGGTCGACGCGCTGGTGATGATGGACATCGAGGCCGACGACCCGCGCGTGCCCGTGCTGGCACGCCTCAGCCAGCCCGCGGTGCTCATCGGGCTGCCGCGGGACCCCGAGGGGCTGTCGTGCGTCGACCTCGACTTCGACGCCGCGGGCCGGCTGGCCGTGCGCCACCTCACCCGGCTCGGCCACCGGCAGGTGGCCCTCGTCGGCTCCCCGCGTGCGGTGCTCGAGCGGCACACGTCGTACGCCGAGCGCATGATCCGCGGGTTCACGCAGGCGACCTCCGACGCCGGCGTCGAGGGCATCGTGGAGCCGTGCGAGTCGTCGATGGTCGGCGCCGTCGACGCGATCGACCGCGTGCTCGCCCGGCAGCCGGACGTCACGGCGCTCGTCGTCCACAACGAGGTCGCGCTGCCCTGGGTGCTGGCTGCCCTCCGCGAGCGCGGGCGGCGCGTCCCGGACGACGTCTCGGTCCTGGCCGTCTGCCCGCCCGACGTGGCCGTCGGCCAGCCGCTGCCCCTGACGAGCATCGACATCCCCGCGCACACCATCGGCACGGTGGCCGTGGAGATGGCGATGGCCCGCGTGGAGAAGTCCGCCCCGGCGGAGACGCGACTGCTCACCCCGCAGCTGGTCGAGCGCGCCAGCACGGTTCCCCCCGCGCGCTGACCACGCGGCCGCCCACCCAGCCGTTCGTCCCGTGCGCGCCACCGGCGTCAGCCCTTGATGGCGCCGAAGATGACGCCCTTGGTGAAGTGCCGCTGCACGAACGGGTACACCACGAGGATCGGCACGATCGCCAGCACCATGACCGCCATCTTGACCGGCAGGCCCGTCACGGCGCCCGTCGCGACGTCGACCTGGCCGACGCCCGACCCGGGCAGCGTCACGCCCTGCAGCACGTAGGAGCGCAGCACCAGCTGCAGCGGCCACTTGGCGTTGTCGTTGATGTAGAGGATCGCGTTGAAGAACGCGTTCCAGTACCCCACCCCGTAGAACAGGGCGACCACCGCGACCACGGCCCGCGACATCGGCAGCACGACGCCGCCCAGGATGCGCCAGTCCCCCGCACCGTCGATCCGGGCGGCGTCGAGGATCGCCGGCTCCAGCCCCATGAAGAAGTTGCGCAGGATCAGCACGTTGAACGCCGACACCGCGCCGGGCAGGATCAGCGCCCAGTACGAGTCGATCAGACCCAGGCCGCTCACCAGCAGGTAGGTCGGGATCAGGCCCGCCCCGAAGAACATCGTCACGAGGAAGACGAACAGGAGGGGGCGGTGCCACAGCGACGACGGGCGCGACAGCCCGTAGGCGGCCAGCACCGACACCACCGTCGACAGGACGGTGCCGACGGCCGTGATGCCGACGCTCACCAGGACCGCCCGGGTGACGATGCCTCCGGACAGGATCTGCCGGTACGCGTTGAGGGTGAGCTCCCGGGGGACGAGCACGAGCCCGCCCACCCGGATCGTCTCGGCCTGCGTGGACAGGCTGGTGAGGACGACCGTCCACAGCGGCAGGACGACCGCCAGGACCACGCCCGTCAGGACGAGGGCCTTGACGAGCGCGCCGACCCGCGACGGCGGCTCCTCCCACGCGGGCCGGTGCCGCGAGCGCCGCGGGCGTGGGCGGCGCGGCACGCGCGTCGCCTCCTCGGGGGCCGCGTCCCGCGGGACGAGGAGCACGTCCGAGCTGATCTCCGGTGTCTGACCGCTGCCGATGCTCATGCCTTCTGGTACACCCCCGACTCACCGAACACGTGCGCGAGCTTGTTGGCGCCGAGGACCAGCGCCAGGCTGACGACGCCCTTGACGAGGCCGGCCGCGGCCGCGAAGCCCCAGTCCCCGTAGATGACGCCCTGGTAGTAGACGTACGTGTCGATCACCTCGGCGACGTCGGCCCCCACGGCGCCGCGCTGCAGGATGAGCTGCTCGAAGCCCACGGTGAGCGCGTCGCCGAGCCGCAGGATGAGCAGCAGCACGATCACGGGTCGCAGCGCCGGCAGCGTGATGTGCCACATCCGCCGCCAGCGGTTGGCGCCGTCGACGGCGGCCGCCTCGTAGAGCTCGGGCGACACGGTGGACAGCGCGGCGAGGAAGATGATGATCCCCCAGCCGGCGTCCTTCCAGACCGACTGCATGGTGACCAGCACCAGGAACGTGTCGGGGTTCGTCATGAGGTCGAAGCCCGTGCCCAGCCCTGCGTCGCGCAGCGTCTGGTTGACCAGGCCCGCACCCCCGAAGATCTGCTGGAAGATCGTCACGACCAGCACCCACGAGAAGAAGTGGGGCAGGTACACGATCGACTGGATGGTCGTGCGGATGCGCGGCGTCACGACGCTGTGGAGCAGCAGCGCCAGCACGATCGGCACGGGGAAGAAGAAGACGAGCTGGAACGCCGTGATCACCAGGGTGTTCTGCACCGCGTCCAGGAACAGCGGGTTGGACAGCACCCGCTCGAAGTTCGCCCAACCGACGAACGGGCTGCGCAGGAACCCTGTGTACGGCGAGTAGCTCTGCCACGCGATGACGTTGCCGAGCATCGGCACGTAGGCGAACACGGCGAGCAGGAGCACCGCCGGCAGCGTCATGACGAGCAGCGCCCCGTCGCGCCGCAGGCGCGTGCGCACCGACAGCCGCCGGACCGGGAGGGGCTCCGGCCGGGCCCCCGCGGACGTGCCCGCGGGGTCCCGGACCGGGTCCGGCGCCGTGGCGGCCCTCCCTCCGCCGCGACGCACGATCTGACCGAGGCCCGTCACTGCGCGTCCAGGATCTCCTGGTAGAAGGAGCGCAGCTCCTCACCCCCCGCGGAACGCCAGGTCTCGACCGCCGCGTCGAGGTCGTCGAGCGACTTGCGGCCCCGTGAGATGTCCTTCTCGAGGTCGACGAAGGGCTGCCCGATCGACGCGAACTGCGCGGGCTCGACGATCTGCTGCGCGTAGAACAGCGGGTCCGTGACGAACTCGGCCGCCTTCTGCTGCCACGTCGAGGACGCCTCGACGTAGCCGGGGTACTGCACCCGGGTGTTCGCGATCGGGCCGTCGACGAGGAACATGTACGTCGGCTGCAGCTCGGTCGCGGCGAGCGCGGTGGGCACGGGCACGCCGCCCTCCCCCTTGGTGTAGTGCACGCCTTCGACGCCGTTCTGCACCAGGTCGAACTCGGTGGTGCCGAACGGTGCCGCCAGCACGTTCGCGAGCGCGAGCAGCTCGCGGATCCGCTCCTCGTCGTCGCTGCGCTTGAGGAACGAGAAGATGTTGGCGGGGTTGCCCTTCCACAGCACGGGCGTGCCGCCGTCCGCCGCGAACGGGTCGAGGGGCTGCTGCCAGAACCCGGGGTTGCTCGCCAGGTTGTCACGCAGCGCCTCGTGCCACCCGCCGAGCCCGTCGCTCATGAGGAGCGACGTGCCGGACTGGAAGCGGGTCTTGGCCTCCCCCTGCTGGTCGGCCACGGCGTCCGGGTGGACGGCGCCGGACGCGAACAGCTCGGCGTTCCACGCCAGGGCGGCGCGGTACTCCTCGGTCTCCACGCGGTGCACCAGGCGGTCCCCGTCGAGCCGCCACTTCGGCGGCACCGCGTGGATGGTCGCCGAGGTGTTCCACAGGTCCTCGGCACCCCAGCGGCCGCCGCCCGTCAGCTCGGCGGCCAGGTCGAGCAGGTCCTGCCCGTTCCTGACGTCCAGCGTGATGCCCAGCTCGTCGAGGACGTCGGTGCGCACGAAGGTGGCGTCCGTGATGGTCTCGCCCGGGAACGGCAGGCCGTAGAGCCGGCCGTTGAAGACGCAGAACCTCCACGCGTCCGTGGGGATGTTCGCGAGGTTGGGGTACTCCTTGACGGCGTCGCCGCCGAGGTGGTCGGTGAGGTCCTGGAAGATGTTCGGGACGATCTCCGAGCCGAACCGCGGCGGGATGTTCCAGGTGGGCACGCAGACCCAGTCCGGCACGTCCTTGGCGGACGCCAGGACCGTGGCGAGCTTGTCGCCGTAGGTGTTGCCGTCGGTGATCCGGAACTCGATGGACGAGCCGAGGATGCCGTTGACGGCCTCGTAGTACTGGTTGCCCTTGGTGGGCGGGATGGTGCCCCACAGCGGCGTCATCGCGGTGAAGGTGGCGCCGCTGCCGGGGGCCTCGGGGACGGACCGGACCAGCTCGGCGGGCAGCGTCGCGTAGCCGGGGGTGGATCCGTTGACGCTGGGGAAGTCGGGCTCGACGTAGTCGATCGGCACGTACGTCGGCAGGACGTCGCCCGAGGGGACGGCGCCGGGGGCGTCGCTCGTGCCGCAGCCCGTCAGCAGGGACGGGACGCCGACGACGGCCGCACCTGCGGCGACCATGCCGAGGAACGAGCGGCGATGCACGGGCCGGTCGGCGAGGCTCCCGGCGGAGGTGGTGGTGTTCATCAGCGCCCTTCACTCCCTCGTGGATGTGGACGTGCTGCGGTCGACCGGGCCGTCGCGCGGCGCCGCGGCTCCTCGATGACCCCGATGGACATCGCGCAATCGAAGCGGTTCGACTCGGTTTCGTGCTCGGGAATCTAGGGGACGGCACCGATTCAGGCAAGACCCCCACAGCGGACAGGAGGAACTTGTCAGCGCCGGCCGATTCGGCCACGATGGCTGGCCAGCACGCCCGACGTGGTCATCGAAACGGTTCGACCATCGCACGCGTACCGGCGGCCCCGAGCCCTCGTGCGCACCCATCGCACGCCCCCGACGACGAGGAGCGACGTGGCCGACGCCACCACCCCCGACCTGCTCGTCGCCGACGCCCCACCGGCCTGGCGCGACGCGACGCTGCCCGTGCGGAGTCGCGCCGAGGCACTCCTCGTCGCACTCACCCCCGAGGAGCGGATCGCGCTGCTGCACCAGCACGCCCCGGCCGTCCCCCGCCTCGGCCTGGCGGCCTTCCGCACGGGGTCGGAGGCGCTGCACGGCGTGGCCTGGCTGGGCACCGCCACGGTCTTCCCGCAACCCGTCGGGCTCGCCGCGTCGTGGGACACCGACCTCCTCGAGCGCGTCGGCGCGGTGGTCGGCACCGAGCTGCGGGCCAAGCACGCGGCGGACCCGACGGTCTCGCTCAACGTCTGGGCGCCGGTCGTCAACCCGCTGCGGCACCCCGGGTGGGGCCGCACCGAGGAGGGGTTCTCGAGCGACCCCCACGTCACCGCCCTGCTGGCGACGGCCTACGCCCGGGGCCTGCGCGGCGACGACCCCGTGTACTGGCGGACCGTGCCGACCCTCAAGCACGTCCTGGGCTACGGCAACGAGACCGACCGGGCCGTGACCAGCAGCAACCTGCCCCCGCGCGTGCTGCGCGAGTACGAGCTGCCGGCGTTCCGCGGACCGCTGCGGGCAGGCGTCGTCGGCGCCCTCATGCCGTCGTACAACCTGGTGAACGGGCGTCCAGCCCACCTGTGCGGCGAGCTGCTCGACGAGCTGCGCTCGTGGTCGGACGAGTCCCTGCTGGTGGTCTCGGACGCCGCCGCGCCGGGCAACGTCGTGACGTTCCAGCGCTACCACGACGACCACGTCGCCTCCCACGCCGCGCTGCTGCGCGCGGGCGTCGACTCGTTCACCGACAACGACGCCGACGCCGGCCCCACGGTCGCCCGCCTCACCGCGGCGCTCGACCGCGGCCTGCTCGAACCGGCGGACGTCGACCGCGCGGTCCTGCGCCACCTCGAGCTGCGCATCCGCACCGGTGAGCTGGACCCCGAGCTGGACCCGTGGCGCGTCGGCCCCGACGCGATCGACCTGCCCGCGCACCGCGCCCTGGCGCGGGAGTCCGCCGCACGGGGGGTCGTCGTGCTCGCGAACGACGGTGCGCTCCCCCTGGACCCGCGCGCGAACGTGGCGGTCGTCGGACCGCACGCCGAGCGGGTCCTGCACGACTGGTACTCCGGCACGCCGCCGTACCTGGTGGGGCTGGCCCCGTCGCTGGCGACGCGCCTGGGCACGCACGCCGTGCACGTCGCCGACGGCGCCGACCGCATCACGCTCACCGCGACCAGCACCGGGCGGGGGGTGCGCGCGCTGGCGGACGGCACGCTGGTGGCGGACGCCGACGAGCCGCCGGGGCACGACGTCACCGACTGGGGCGACGGGCTGCTGACCCTGCGTGACGTCGGTCGCGACCTGCTGTGGTCCGGGGCGCGCTGGGTCGTGCGCGCCGACGCGACCCGCGTGGGCGGCTGGGTCGCCCAGGAGTCCTTCCGACGCACCTGGCACGACGACGGCACGTGGTCGCTGCAGCACGCCGGGTCCGGCCGCTGGCTGCGCGTGCAGCACGACGAGGCCGGCACGCTCGTCGCCGACGCACCGGACGCCGCGCTCGCCGAGCGCTTCCGCGTCGACCTGCTGCGCAGCGGTGCCGCCGCGGTCGCGGACGCCGCGGCCGCCGCCGACGTCGTCCTCGTCACGGTCGGGAACGACCCGCACCTGCACGGGCGCGAGACCGAGGACCGCCCGCACCTGGACCTGCCCGCACCGCAGGTCGCGCTGTGGCGGGCCGCCCGGGCCGCGGGTGCACGGGCGGTGCTGGTCGTCGTCTCGTCGTACCCGTACGTGCTCGGCCCGGCCGGTGACGAGGCCGACGCCGTCGTCTGGTCGTGCCACGCCGGGCAGGAGCTGGGCAACGGGCTGGCGGACGTCCTGCTGGGCGAGGCGGAACCCACGGGGCGGCTCGCCCAGGAGTGGCCCGCCGACGCCGCGCAGGCGGGCGACCTGCTCGACCAGGACGTCATCGCGACGCACGCCACGTCCTGGTACAGCCGCACCCGTCCCCGGTACGGGCTGGGGCACGGGCTGACGTACGGCGCGCCCGTGTACGACGACCTGTGGTGCACCCCCGGCCCGGTGCGTGACGGCGACGGGGTGGTCGCCCACGTCACCGTCACCAACGCCGGCGACCGGCCGGCGCACGAGCTCGTGCAGCTCTACGTCGACGCGCCCGAGCACCGGCTGGCGTACCCGCACCGCGTGGTCGCCCACACGCGGGTCGTCGTGCCGCCGGGTGGCACCGCCGTCGCGACCCTGCACGTGGCCGTCGCCGACCTCGCGGTGTGGGACGTGACCCGCGACCGGTGGGTCGTGGAGCCGGGCCGCTACGTGCTGACCGCCGCCCCGTCGAGCGCGCACGACGGGCCGCGCGCCGACCTGTGGGTGGCGGGCGACCCGGTGCCTCCGCGCGACCTGCGCACCCGGCCCGCACGTGCGGTCGACGCCGACGCGCTGGCGGGCGTCGACCCCGCCGACCTCACGCCGACGACCGGCACCTGCGTGCAGGTCCGGCGGGGCCACCCGGCCGGGAGCGTGCTGCTGCGGGACTGCGACGTCGCGGGAGCAGCCGCGGTCGAGCTCACCGTGGCCCGCACGCGGGCGGGCGACGCAGCCGTCGAGCTGCTGGACGCGGCCGACGGGTCGGTCCAGGTCCGCATCGACGTGCCCGCCGGCGGCGGCCGGTACGACTGGTGCACGCTGACGACGCCCCTCGCCCCGGACTCCGCCCTGACGAGGGCGGACGGTCCGCGCGACCTGCGCCTCCGGCTGCTCGGGTCCGCGCGTCTGGCCACCGTGCGACTGACGTGACCGGCACGCCGGGCGTCGGGCGGGGCGTCCCCGCGGCCGGTCGGGCGGCGACCGTCAGGCGACCCAGAGCCCCCCACGTGCGACACGCAACGGGCGCAGGTCGGGCGTCGTGACGACCAGGTCGGCGCGCCGCCCCGGCACGAGCGCACCGACGTCGTGCCGGCCGAGCACGTCGGCCGGCGTCGCGGACGCCGCCCGGACCGCGTCGACCAGGGGCACACCCGCCGCGACGGTCGCCCGCACGACGTCGAGCAGGTGCGCGACGCCGCCGGCGATGGCACCGGTGCTGACCCCGCCGTCGGCCGTGGGCTGCAGCACCCGCGCGACACCGTCGGCGACCCGGACGGCGGCGGGGCCCAGGCGGTAGTCCCCGTCGGGCATGCCGGCCGCGGCCATCGCGTCGGTCACGAGCACGGCGCCGTCGGGGCCGACGAGCTCCATGACCGCACGGACGGTGGCCGGTGCCAGGTGCGTGCCGTCGGCGACCAGCTCGACCACGAGCTCACCCCGCGCAGCGGCGGCCAGGCACGCGGCGACCGGCCCCGGGTCCCGGTGGTGCGGCGGGCGCATGCCGTTGAACAGGTGGGTGGCGGTCGGCCGGGGACCCCTCGCCCGGGGCGACGTCGCGAGCAGGTCGAAGGCTCGCGCGACCGCCGCCTCGACCTGCTCGGCCGTCCCGTCGGTGTGCCCCACGGAGGGCAGCGCACCGGCGGCGACGAGAGCGGCGAGCACGTCCTGCCCCCCGTCCGCCACACCGGGGACCTCGGGTGCCACCGTCATCGTCACCAGGTGGCCCCTCGCGGCCGCAGCGAGGTCGCGCACGAGCGTGGGGTCGCCCGGCAGCATGTCGTCGGCGCTCTGCGCACCGCAGCGGGCGGGCGCCAGGAACGGCCCCTCGAGGTGGATGCCCGCGACGACACCGGCGTCCGCCGCGTCGGCGAGCAGCGCGGCCCGCTCCAGCAGCACCGCGCGGGGGGCCGTGACGAGGGACGCGACCAGGGTCGTGGTGCCGTGCCGCAGGTGCTGGGCCGCTGCCCGCCGCACGTCCTGCGGCCCCGTGGCGTCGGGGAAGCCGGCGCCGCCACCGCCGTGGCAGTGCAGGTCGACCAGCCCCGGCAGCACCAGCGTGCCCGGCGCCGGGGCGTCCGGCCGCTGCTCCGCCGGTACCTGCGCCGCGGGCTCGACCCGGTCGACGCGACCGTCCACCACGTGCACCACCGCGTCACGCAGCACCCCGGTGGGCGTCACGACGTCCCCCCGCACGAGCAGCGGACCGGTGGGGTCGGGGGCGTGGCTCACCATGGCCCCATCATGGCGCGGCACGGGACGCGTCAGCGCCGCTCGCGCGGCGCGGCGGTCCCGCGGCGCGCCCGCACGGCGCCCGCCGCCAGCCCGCCGACCAGTCCGGCCAGGGCCGGCAGCCCGATGAGGTCCCACGCCGCCGAGCCCGCCTGCCAGGGCCACGCCGACAGCAGCACCCCGGTCTGCACCACACCGACCAGTGCACCCCCGACCAGGCCCAGCCCTGCGTACACGCCCGGCCCCGGGCCGAACCGCCCCAGCACCGCCCGCGCCAGCACCACGAGCGGCACCGCGCAGAGCACAGCGGGCCCGGCTGCGTACAGCAGCCACGTCGCGGAGCCGGTGAGGGCCTGCCCGGGGCCGTCGACCAGCAGGAACGCCGCGGCGCGCACGACCCAGGCCGTGACCACAGCGACGACGACCCCCACGACGGCCGGCGCCGTCCAGTGCCGGATCACGCCCGGGCCGCCGCGACGAGGCGCAGCACGTCCTGCGCCGCACCGGGCACGACCGGCAGACGCGCGAGCGAGACGAGTCGCCCCACGACCGGTGCCGCACCGTCGATGAGCGCTCGGGTGCGCCGGGAGCCCCCCGGGTCGTCGTGCCCCCGCTCGCGGAACAGCCGCAGGGCCGTCGACCGGATCAGCTCGCGGGTCTCGTCCGCGGTGCGCCGCGCGCTCACGGCGCGACCGCCGCAGGAGCACCGGCCGTCACGTGCTCGCCCCTGTCGGCATCCCGGCCGTCGGCGGGGTCTGCGGGTTCGCCCGTCCGCATCGTGTCCATGGTGCAAGTGAACACGTTCATCCGAACCCGCTCACGACGTCAGAAGAGGCGGGCGTCCACGTCGTCGACGCCCCGCATGGCGTCGTAGTCGAGCACCAGGCACGTGATGCCGCGGTCGGTGGCGAGCACCCGCGCCTGCGGCTTGATCTCCTGCGCGGCGAACACGCCCCGCACGGGCGAGAGGCGCGGGTCACGGTTGAGCAGCTCCAGGTAGCGCGTGAGCTGCTCGACGCCGTCGATGTCACCGCGCCGCTTGATCTCGACGGCCACGCTCCCGCCGCCGGGCGCCTTCGCCAGGATGTCGACCGGTCCGATCGCCGTCGGGTACTCGCGCCGCACCAGCGTGTGGCCGGACCCGAGCAACCCGATCTGGGCTGCCAGCAGCTCCTGCAGGTGCGCCTCGACGCCGTCCTTGACGAGGCCGGGGTCGACGCCCAGCTCGTGCGCCGAGTCGTGGTGCACCTCGTAGAGGTCGATCACGAGCCGGTCATCGGTCTTGGCGTGCTGCACCGTCCAGACCTGCGTCACGCCGGCGGCACGCTGCTCGGCGTCCGGCTCCCCCACGGCGAGGGAGCACGGCGGGCTCATCCAGTTCAGCGGCTTGTACGAGCCGCCGTCGGAGTGCAGCAGCACCGACCCGTCGGCCTTGACCACCACGAGCCGGCGCGCGCGGGGCAGGTGCGCCGACAGCCGTCCCGTGTACCGCGCCGCGCACTCGGCGACCACCAGGCGCATGGACGCTCCTTCAGTGCTTCGGGGGGATCAGAACACCTTGCCGACCCGCGAGGGGGTGGCCTCCAGCCAGGACGTGAAGCCGGCGTACGCGTCGGCGGACATCTGCAGCCGGATCTCCTGGAGCGGACCGCCGGTCGCGGGAGCGACCTGGCAGCGCGCGACCACCGCCTGCGGCTTGCCGGGGACGAGCGGCAGCACCGTGCGCTCGAGGACGACGATGCTGCCGCGCGACCACGTCCGGGCCGGACGAGGCATGACCGACGCCCGCCGCCACCAGTAGAGGGTCACCGAACCGTACTGCGCGACCCCCCGGGCGGACGGCGTCCTGCCGTCGTGCGCCGCCTCGACCAGGCGGCACGAGAACGAACCGACCCGGCGCGAGAGCGTGCTCGTGCGGGACAACCACACCACGGCGACGACCCCGGCGAGGAGCACCAGCGTCGCCGCGACCGTGATCCACGCCGCACCGTTCACGCCGTGACCTCCACGCCGACGTCCGCCGCGTCAGCGCCCGGTCGGGGCGGTGCCGGCCGACCCGGAGACCGAGTCGACCACCACCGTCACCTGGTCGGAGTCGACGGACAGGAAGCCCCCGTCGACGTCCCACGACAGCGGCGCGCCGCCGCCGGCGGGCACCACGCGGACCGCGCCGGGCCGCAGCACCGACAGGATCGGCGTGTGCCCGGCGAGGATGCCGATGTCACCGTCGGCCGCGGGGGCCGACACCAGACGTGCGGTGCCGGACCACACCTTGCCGTCCGCCGCCACGACGTCGACCTCGAGCTGAGCCACCGTGCTGCCTCCTGAGTCCTGGTACGTCGTCTGTGCCCGCAGGCTCAGACGCCGTACTCCTTCTGGATGCGGGCCCAGTTGCGCTCGAGGTCCTCGAGGCCACCGATGTTGAAGAACGCCTGCTCCGCGATGTGGTCGAACTCGCCCTCGGCGATCTTCTTGAACGCCTCGACCGTCTCGGACACCGGCACCGTCGAGCCGACGACGCCCGTGAACTTCTCGGCCATGTACGTGTTCTGCGAGAGGAACTGCTGGATGCGGCGCGCACGCGCGACGATCGTCTTGTCCTCCTCGCTGAGCTCGTCCACACCGAGGATCGCGATGATGTCCTGGAGCTCCTTGTTGCGCTGCAGGATCTGCTTGACCTGCGTCGCGACGTCGTAGTGCTCCTGGCCCACGTAGCGCGGGTCGAGGATCCGGCTGGTCGAGGCCAGCGGGTCGACGGCCGGGTACAGACCGCGCGACGCGATCTCACGGCTGAGCTCGGTGGTCGCGTCGAGGTGCGCGAACGTCGTGGCCGGCGCCGGGTCGGTGTAGTCGTCCGCGGGGACGTAGATCGCCTGCAGCGACGTGATGGAGTGACCACGCGTGGAGGTGATGCGCTCCTGCAGCTGACCCATCTCGTCGGCGAGGTTGGGCTGGTAGCCCACCGCGGACGGCATGCGGCCGAGCAGCGTGGAGACCTCGGAGCCCGCCTGCGTGAACCGGAAGATGTTGTCGATGAAGAGCAGCACGTCCTGCTTCTGCACGTCGCGGAAGTACTCCGCCATCGTCAGGGCGGACAGGGCGACGCGAAGACGCGTGCCCGGGGGCTCGTCCATCTGGCCGAAGACGAGGGCCGTCTTGTCGAAGACGCCCGCCTCCTCCATCTCGACGATGAGGTCGTTGCCCTCACGGGTGCGCTCGCCGACACCGGCGAACACGGAGACACCACCGTGGTCCTGCGCGACGCGCTGGATCATCTCCTGGATGAGGACGGTCTTGCCGACACCGGCACCGCCGAACAGGCCGATCTTGCCGCCCTGGACGTACGGGGTGAGCAGGTCGATGACCTTGATGCCGGTCTCGAACATCTGCGTCTTCGACTCGAGCTGGTCGAAGGCCGGGGGCTTGCGGTGGATCGGCCAGCGCTCGGTGATCTCGAGCGTCTCGCCCTCGGCGAGGTTGAGCACCTCACCCGTGACGTTGAAGACCTTGCCCTTGGTGACGTCACCGACGGGCACCGAGATCGGCAGACCCGTGTCGCGCACCTGCGCGCCGCGGACCAGGCCGTCGGTCGGCTTGAGCGCGATCGCGCGCACCAGCGAGTCGCCGAGGTGCTGCTCGACCTCGAGGGTCATCGTGAAGCCGCCGGAGGCCTCACCCTCGCCCTGCGCCGAGAGGTCGATGTCGACCTCGAGCGCGTTGTAGATCTCGGGGATCTGGTCCGGCGGGAACTCGATGTCCACGACGGGCCCGATGACCCGCGCGACCCGGCCGACGCCGGGCGTGCCGGCGTTCGCGGCCGTCGCGTCGACGGTGGTGGCGGTCATGTCTGCCTCGCTTCGCTCGTCCGGAACGCTCGGGCGCCCGGCTGGGGTCGGTGTCGTGCTGTCGTTCGGGTCAGGAGGCCGCGAGAGCGTCGGCACCCGACACGATCTCGCTGATCTCCTGCGTGATCTCGCCCTGACGCGCCTGGTTGGCCAGTCGCGTGTACAGGCGGATGAGGTCCTCGGCGTTCTCGGTGGCCGTGTGCATGGCACGCTGCCGCGCGGCGAGCTCGGACGCGGCCGCCTGCAGGAGGTTCGCGTAGATGCGGGTGCGGACGTACCGCGGCAGCAGCGAGTCCAGCACCTCCTCCGGGCTCGGCTCGAACTCGTAGAGCGGCAGGGCGTCGTGCTCGCCGGCGGGCTCCACGCCCTCGACGACCTCGAGCGGGAGCATCCGGATCACGCGCGGGCGCTGCGTCACCATGTTCACGAACTGCGTGAACACGACGTGCACCTCGCCCACGCCGCCCTCGTCGGCCGGAGCACGGAAGGCCGCCAGCAGGGCGTCCGCGATCTCGTCGGCCACCTCGGGGGTGGGCGCGTCCGAGAACCCGGTCCACCGCCCGGCGAGCTCACGCTGCCGGAAGGTGTAGTAGGCCACCGCTCGCCGCCCGGAGACGAAGAGCGAGACCTGCTTGCCCGACTGCTCCAGACGCTGCACGAGCCGCTCGGTCTCGCGGATGACGCTCGCCGAGTACGCGCCGGCCATGCCACGGTCCGAGGCGATGAGCAGCACAGCGACCCGCTTCGTGTCGTCCCGCTCCACGAGGAAGGGGTGCGACACGTCGGAGTGGGTGGCGACCGCCGACACCGCGCGCGTGATCGCGCGCGCGTACGGCGTGGCCATGGTCACCCGCCCGCGCGCCCGGCCGATGCGCGACGCCGCGATGAGCTCCTGGGCGCGGAACATCTTCTTCAGCGACTGGGTGCTCTTGATCCGCGCCTTGTAGACGCGCTGCTGACCGGCCATGCTCAGGCCCGCTTCTGGCGGACGATCTGCTCCTGCTCGACCTCGACACCCTCGTCCTCGGCGTCGCCGCCCACGAGCGGCGTCCCGTCGAACTTCAGGAAGCCCAGCCGGAACTCGTCGATCGCACCGGCCAGTGCCTGCTCCGTCGCCTCGTCGAGCTTGCCCGTCTCGGCGATCGTGGACAGCACGTCGGTGTTGCGACGCAGGTGGTCCAGCAGCTCGGTCTCGAAGCGGCGGACGTCCTCGATCGGCACGTCGTCCAGCTTGCCCTTGGTGCCGGCCCAGATCGACGCGACCTGGTTCTCCACCGGGTACGGCGAGTACTGGCCCTGCTTCAGCAGCTCCATGAGGCGCGCACCACGGGTGAGCTGCGCACGCGACGCCGCGTCGAGGTCGGAGGCGAACATGGCGAACGCCTCGAGCGAGCGGTACTGCGCCAGGTCGAGCTTCAGCGTGCCGGACACCTGCTTCATCGCCTTGACCTGCGCGGCACCACCGACGCGGGACACCGAGATGCCGACGTCGACGGCCGGGCGCTGGTCGGCGTTGAACAGGTCCGACTGCAGGAAGATCTGGCCGTCGGTGATGGAGATGACGTTGGTCGGGATGTACGCCGAGACGTCGTTCGCCTTGGTCTCGATGACCGGCAGCCCGGTCATCGAGCCCGCGCCGAGCTCGTCGGAGAGCTTCGCGCAACGCTCGAGCAGGCGGGAGTGCAGGTAGAACACGTCGCCGGGGTACGCCTCGCGGCCCGGCGGGCGGCGCAGCAGCAGCGACACGGCGCGGTACGCCTCGGCCTGCTTCGACAGGTCGTCGAACACGATGAGGACGTGCTTGCCCTGATACATCCAGTGCTGGCCGATGGCCGAGCCGGTGTACGGGGCGAGGTACTTGAAGCCGGCCGGGTCGGACGCGGGGGCCGCGACGATCGTCGTGTACTCGAGCGCGCCGGCGTCCTCGAGGGCGGAGCGCACCGAGGCGATCGTCGAGCCCTTCTGGCCGATCGCGACGTAGATGCAGCGGACCTGCTTCGACGGGTCGCCGGTCTCCCAGTTCGCCTTCTGGTTGATGATCGTGTCGATCGCGATGGCCGTCTTGCCGGTCTGGCGGTCGCCGATGATGAGCTGACGCTGCCCGCGCCCGATCGGGATCATCGAGTCGATCGCCTTGAGGCCGGTCTGCAGCGGCTCGTGCACCGACTTGCGCGCCATGACGCCCGGCGCCTGCAGCTCCAGGGCGCGGCGGGCGTCCGTGGCGACCTCGCCGAGGCCGTCGATCGGCTGGCCCAGCGGGTCCACGACGCGACCGAGGTACCCGTCACCGACGGCGACCGAGAGCACCTCGCCCGTGCGGCGGACCTCCTGGCCCTCCTCGATGCCGGTGAACTCGCCCAGGACGACGACACCGATCTCGCGGACGTCGAGGTTGAGCGCCAGGCCGAGCGTGCCGTCCTCGAACTTCAGCAGCTCGTTGGCCATCGCGCCGGGCAGGCCCTCGACCTGCGCGATGCCGTCGCCTGCGATCGAGACCCGGCCGACCTCTTCGGTCGCCGGTCCCTTGGGCTCGTAGGACTTCACGAAGCTGTCCAGCGCGGAGCGGATGTCCTCCGGCCGGATCGTCAGCTCAGCCATGGCGTTCTCCTCATCTGACGCACGCGCCTCGCGCGTGCGGTGTGTCGTGGGCCGGTGCTCCGGCGTGGGTCAGCCGGCCAGCTGCCGGCGGGCGTCGGCGAGTCGGGAGAGGACGGTCGAGTCGATGACGTCGGGACCGGCCTGCACGCGCAGACCCCCCACGACATCCGGGTCGACGACGACGTTCACCTGGACGGGCCGTCCGAGCGCACGCCCCAGGAGGGCGGCGAGACGGTCCGTCTGCGTCGGGCTGAGTGGCGCGGCCGCCACGACCGTGGCCACCTCACGGCTGCGCAGCTCGGCGATCAGGTCACCGACGTGGTTGAGCGTGGTGACGAACCGGCGTCCGCGCGGCGCGACCGCGGCGCGGCGCGCCACCGCACGGGTGATCGCGGTGCCCTGGCCGCCGAGGATCCGGTCGACCAGGTCGCCGCGGGCCTGCGCGGGGAACGCGTCGTCGAGCAGGTAGCGACGCACCTCGCGCTGCCCGGCCAGGGACCGGGTCAGCCCGAACAGCTCGTCCTCCACCTCGCCGAGCGTGCCGTCCGCCTCCGCGGACGACAGCAGCGCACGGAAGGCGAGCCGCTCGGTCGCGCCCGCGAGGTCGGCGTCCGCCGACCACCGGGACCGCACGAGCGCCTGGGCGATCTCGACGGTGCGGGGGTCCGCACCGTCGAGCACCCGCGCGACCAGCGCGCTCTTCGGGTCGCCCTCGACCGACGGGTCGGCGAGGGTGCGACGCAGCGAGCTCGACGAGTCGAGCGCGTCCACGAGGGCGAAGAGCTCCTCGCTGATCCTGCGTGCCTGCCCGCCGGCGGCGCGGACGACCGGCGTGTACCGGTTCTCCACCGCCTCCAGCGAGGCGCGACTGGTCCCGCGCATCAGTTCCCCTTGCCTGCGCTCGTGGTGGTGCCCGCCTCGAGCTCGTCGAGGAACCGGTCGACGACGCGCGAGCGGCGCGCCTCGTCCTCGAGCGACTCGCCCACGATCTTCGAGGCGAGCTGCGTGGCGAGCGTGCCGACGTCCGCGCGCAGCGACACCGCGGCCTGCTGGCGCTCGGCCTCGATCTGGCGCTGGGCGGTCTCGGCGATGCGAGCCGCCTCCTCCTGGGCGCGCACACGCGACTCGGCGAGGATCTGCCCACCCTCGGTGCGCGCGTCCTCGCGGATGCGTGCGGCCTCGGCACGAGCGTCGGCGAGCAGCTTCTGGTATTCCTCGAGCTGCGCTGCCGCCTCCGCCTGGGCCGACTCGGCCTTCGCGATCCCGCCCTCGATCTTCGCCGTGCGCTCGTCCAGCACCGCCTGGAACTTCGGCAGCACCAGCTTGTAGAACGCGACGCCGATGACCACCAGGACGAGCGTCGACCAGAACAGGTCGTAGCCGGCGGGGACGAGCAGCCGGATGCCCTCGACCTCTTCCCCCGCGGCCGTCACGACGCCCGCGGGGACCGCGGCGCCGCTCACTGGAAGAGGAACCCGGTGATGAGGCCGAGGAGGCCGAGGACCTCGACGAAGCCGATGCCGATGAACATCGTGGTGCGCAGCTGGCCGGCGACCTCGGGCTGGCGCGCGATGCCCTCGACGGTCTTACCGATGAGGATGCCCAGACCGATGCCGGGGCCGAGCACCGCGAGGCCGTAGCCGACGGTCGCGATGTTCCCGGAGACGGCGTCAGCGGCGGCAAGGATCATGCTGGTGTCTGCCACGGTGGCTCGTTCCTTCCGTTGGGTCCCCGGCCGGTCGGCCGGGGGCTCGTACTCACGTGCGGGACCACGCGCCCGCGGGGCGTGGTGTCAGTGCTCGTCCGAGATCGACAGGCTGATGTAGACAGCCGCGAGGACGACGAAGATGTAGGCCTGCAGCGCGGCGACGAACACCTCGAACAGGGTGATGGCGAAGCCGCCGAGCAGGCTCGGGACGGCGAACACGCTCATGCCCGACATGGAGCGGACGAAGTAGTCCGTGGCCGCGAAGCAGAGCACCAGCATGAGGTGGCCGGCGACCATGTTGGCCATGAGCCGGACGGCCAGCGTCACGGGCCGCAGGATGAAGACGGTGAGGAACTCCACCGGCGTCAGCAGGACGTAGAGGAACGGCGGGACGCCCGGCGGGAACAGGCTGACCTTGAGGAAGCCGCCGAGCCCGTGGGCGCGGATCCCCGCGCCGAGGTACATGACGTACACCCACAGCGCGAGCATGATCGGCAGGCCGATCAGCGCGCTCCCGGCGATGTTCAGCCCGGGGATGATCCCTGTGATGTTGAAGGCGAGGATCGCGAAGAACACCGTGGTGAGGAAGGCGACGTACTTGTGCGCCTTCTCCTTGCCGATGATGTCCTCGGCCACGTTCACCCGGACGAAGTCGAGCAGGAGCTCGATCACGTTCTGCCCGCGGCTGGGCACGAGCCGCGCCTTGCGCGCCGCGACGATCATGATCGTCAGCAGGACGACCACGGCCACGACCCGCACGAACTGCATCCGGTTGAACTCGAAGATCGTGCCTTCGAACAGGATGGCCGGCGGGAAGAAGTCCGCGATCGAGGGCGTGTGGAAGACGTTCTCGTCCGCGGCGAGCGGCAGGATCGTCGCGATGCTGGACAGGGCGGTCTCCTGTGGTCGTGATGGCCGGTGCCGCCTCGTCGCGGGCACACCAGCAGCACCTGGCCGTCGTGGATGGGGGAAGCCTAACCCATGCATGACCTTGGTCCGGCCTGCGGGGACGCTTCATGTGGTGACGCAGGTCACCGCGCCGGGGCGCCGGGCTCCACGTAGGGGACCCGGCCCGTCTGGACCGCCCGGAAGTCGAGCACGGCAGCCCCCACGACGCCCAGCGCCAGCACCGCGGCCAGCACACCACGGGAGTAGAAGTCGTGGTCACGCAGCAGCGCGAGGACGACCACCACGACGAGCACCTTGGCCAGCCAGGTCCCCATGACCACGGCCGCCATCGTGGTCGGCGGGGAGTGCAGCGTCCGCAGCATCGCCACGACGGTGGTCCCCGAGAACACCAGCGCGAGGCCGACGCCGATCAGCGCGCCCCACACCCCGGGCGTGCCTGCCAGCAGCGCTCCGGCACCGAGGCCCACGACCGCGAGCCCGCCGAGCAGCAGGCCGGTGTCGCGCAGCGCGCGACGGAACACCGCCGCGGTCGGGTCCGGCGCGGGCGTGGCGGGGGTGGGGTCGCTGGTCGTCATGGCTGGGCCTCCACGGGCTCCGGGGTGCGCCCGCGCAGCGGGCCGAGGGTCAGGGCGGTCGCCACCACCACGCCGACGCCGGTGGCGACGAGCACGGTGGTGGTCGACAGGACGGCGAGGGCCGCGACGCCGAAGGCGAGCACGGCCGTCCAGATGTACATGATGAGCACGGCGCGCCGGTGGCTGTGCCCCAGCGCCAGGAGCCGGTGGTGCAGGTGCAGCCGGTCGGGGTGGAACGGGCTCTTGCCCTTGAGGAGCCGCCGCACGATCGCCAGCCCCATGTCGAGCAGCGGCAGCACCAGCACCGCGACGGGCAGCAGGATCGGCACGTAGGCCGGGAACTGCACGCGGTCGACCACCGCGGCGGGGTCGATCTGCCCCGTCACGACGATCGCGGCAGCGGCCATCACGAAGCCGAGCAGCATCGACCCCGAGTCGCCCATGAAGATGCGCGCCGGGTACAGGTTGTGGGGCAGGAAGCCGAGGCAGACGCCCACGAGCGCCGCGACCACCAGCGCCGCCAGGTTGGAGTAGTCGTCCCGGCTGGTGTCGACCGTCAGCAGGTACGCGTAGAGGAAGAAGGCCACACCGCCGATCGCCAGCACGCCCGCCGCGAGGCCGTCGAGCCCGTCGACGAAGTTGACGGCGTTCATCGCGACGATCACGGAGACGACGGTGATGAAGACGAACATGCGCGACGACCCGGTCAGCACCCCACCGATCGGCAGCTGGTAGAGCAGGACGCCCTGCCAGGCCAGGAACCCGGCGGCCAGCACCTGGCCCATGAGCTTGGTCAGCCAGTCCAGGTCCCAGATGTCGTCGGCGACACCCAGCGCGCACACCAGGGCCGCGCCGCCCACCACACCGAGGATCGGCCGGGGGTTGGCGTACACCGGTTCGAGGAACGGCAGCCGGGAGCCCATGAGCAGCGCCACCAGCAGCCCGGCGAACATCGCCATGCCGCCCAGGCGTGGGGTGGGGATCGCGTGCACGTCACGGTCGCGCACCGCCGTGATCGCACCCCACCGCAGCGCGCACCACCGTGCGAGCGGCGTCATGAGGTACGTGACCACGGCCGCGATGACCATGATGAGCAGGTAGACCCTCACGGCGCGGGGGCCCCCGGCGTGGCGGCGGCACCGTCCGCGGCGGCCCCGTCCGCGGCGGGGCCCGGGCGGCCCGGCGGCGGGGGCGCCATGACGGGGGCGACCGTGGCGAGCGTGGCGACGTCCAGCGCCCCGAGGCGCACGATGCGCAGCACGTCGCCGGTCGCGTCGACGATGGTGGAGGCCACCCCGCCGGGGCTGGTGCCGCCGTCGAGGACGACGGGGACCTTGGCGCCGAGCTGGCGGTACGCCTCGACGGCCGTCGTGGCGGCCGGGTGGCCGGTGAGGTTGGCGCTGGAGACGGCGAGCGGCCCCGTGCGCCGCAGCAGCGCGAGCGCGACCGGGTGGTCGGGCATCCGCAGCGCCACGGTGCCGTTCGTCTCCCCCAGGTCCCACGCCAGCGACGGCTGGGCGCGCAGGATCACGGTGAGGCCACCGGGCCAGAACGCCTCGGCCAGCGCACGCACCCCGTCCGGCACGTCGGTGGCCAGGCCGTCGAGCGTCCGCACGTCGGGGATGAGGACCGGCGGGGGCATCTGGCGGCCGCGGCCCTTGGCGTCGAGCAGGGCCTGCACCGCGCGCGGGTCGAACGCGTCGGCGCCGATGCCGTACACGGTGTCGGTGGGCAGGACGACCAGCTCGCCGCGGCCGACGGCGTTGACCGCCTCGTCGATCGCGGGGCCCCAGGTCGCGGGGTCGGTCGCGTCCTTGATCCGGATGAGGCTCACGCGGGCGAGTCTCCCACGACCGCGGGCGCGACCCGCCGTGCCACGAGCGTGCGCGGACGCCCGGTGAGGTCGGGCACGGTCCGCACGTCCGCGAAGGCCCCGGTGGCCCGGGCGGCGGCGCAGGCGGCGGGGCCCTGCACCTCGGCGTGCTCCATCACGAGCAGGCCCCCCGGCGCGAGCAGCCGGGCCGCGGCCGCCACGACCGCGCGCGGCACGTCGAGACCGTCGGACCCGCCCCCGTACAGGGCGAGGTCCGGGTCGTGGTCGCGCACCTCGGGGTCCAGCGGGACCGCGTCCGGCGGGATGTACGGCGGGTTGGAGACCAGGACGTCCACGGTGCCGTCGTGCTCCGCGAGCAGCGCGGGGTCCCGGACGTCACCGGCCAGCACGCGCAGGTCGTCGGCGCCCGCGGCGCGGGCGTTGGCGCCGGCGAGGGTGACCGCGTCGGCGGACAGGTCGACCGCGACGACGCGGGCCGCAGGGACCTCCGTGGCCACCGAGACCGCGATCGCCCCCGTCCCCGTGCACAGGTCCACGACGAGGGGCCGCCCGCCCCTGGCCGCCAGGGCCGCGGCCTCGTCGACCGCGAGCTGCGCGACCGTCTCGGTCTCGGGACGCGGCACGAAGACGCCGGGCGCGACCCGCAACGTGACGTACCGGAACACGGTGCTGCCCACGATGTGCTGCAGCGGCTCGCGGCTGCGGCGCCTCTCCACCACCGCGGCGTAGTCGCGGGCGAACCCGACCGGCAGCGGCGGGGGCAGCACGAGCTCGACGCGCGGCAGGCCGAGCACGTGGGCGGCCAGCGCCAGCGCGTCGTGCCGCGCGGACGGCACACCGGCCTCCGCGAGCACCGTCGTCGCCCCGTCGACGTACGCGCGCAGGCCGGGCGTCGCGTCGCGGGACACGGCCCCCTGCGGCGCGGCGTCGGCGCCCCGGGTCGCGCCCGTCACGCCGTGACCCCGCCGGCCGCCGCGAGGCGGGCCGCCTCGTCGGCCTCGACCGCCGACGCGATCACCGCGCCCAGGTCGCCGTCGAGCACCTGGTCGAGGTTGTACGACTTGTAGCCGGTCCGGTGGTCCGCGATGCGGTTCTCCGGGAAGTTGTAGGTCCGGATCCGCTCCGAGCGGTCCACCGTGCGCACCTGCGAGCGGCGCGCCTCGCTCGCCGCCGCGGCCGCCTCCTCCTGACGGGCCGCGAGCAGCCGTGCCCGCAGCACCCGCAGCGCCTGCTCGCGGTTCTGCAGCTGCGACTTCTCGTTCTGCATCGACACGACGATGCCCGTGGGCAGGTGGGTGATCCGCACCGCGGAGTCCGTGGTGTTGACGGACTGCCCGCCCGGGCCGGACGACCGGTAGACGTCGATGCGCAGGTCGTTCGGGTCGATGTCGACGTCACCCTCGTCGTCCGCCTCGGGGAAGACCATGACGCCCGCGGCCGACGTGTGGATGCGGCCCTGCGACTCCGTGACGGGCACCCGCTGCACGCGGTGCACCCCGCCCTCGTACTTCAGGTGGGCCCAGACACCGTCCTCCGGCGGCCCGGCGGTCCGTGCCTTGACCGCGACCTGCGCGTCCTTCACACCGCCCAGGTCCGACGGGGTGGAGTCCAGGACCTGCACGCTCCAGCCCTGCCGCTCGGCGTACCGCGTGTACATCCGCAGCAGGTCGCCGGCGAACAGCGCCGACTCCTCGCCGCCCTCCCCCGCCTTGATCTCGAGGATGACGTCGCGGCCGTCGTCGGGGTCCCGCGGGACCAGGACGCGCCGCAGCCGCTCCGCGGCGTCGTCGGCCGCGGCCTGCAGGGCCGGCACCTCGGTGGCGAACGCCGGGTCCTCGGCGGCCAGCTCACCCGCGGCCTGGGCGTCGTCGGCGGCCGCACGCCACTGGCGGTAGGCCTGGACGACGCGCCCCAGCTCGGCGTACCGCCGTCCGAGCCGCCGGGCACGGGCGGCGTCGGCGTGCACGGCGGGATCCGACAGGTCCCGCTCGATCTGGGCGTGCTCCGCGAGCATCGCCTCCACGGCGTCGAGCTGCTCCACGTGCTGCCTTCCCACTGCGACCGGCCCCGGGCACACGCACCGGACGTGCGCGCGCAAAGCGACAGCGCCGGTGCGCGGGCGGACACGACCATGGAGGGCCGTCGTCCGCCGGGCGCACCGGCGCTGCTGAGGAGCTAGTTGGCCGGCTTCTTGCCGTAGCGGGCCTCGAACCGGGCCACGCGGCCGCCGGTGTCGAGGATCTTCTGCTTGCCCGTGTAGAACGGGTGGCAGGCGCTGCAGACGTCGGCGTGGATCTTGCCGCTCGTCACCGTCGACCGCGTGACGAACGAGTTGCCGCAGGTGCACGTGACCTCGGTGACCACGTACTCCGGGTGGATGCCAGACTTCACGGGAGCTCTCCTTGGGGGTTTGTCTCCGGGTCCGGACGCGCGTCCCGCGCCGGTGAACCGCAGACCGACGGACCATTGTGCCAGAACCGTGGGCCAGTGCGAAAACTTCCCGCACAGGACGCGGACGGCCCCGCACCACGGGGGTGCGGGGCCGTCCGGCGACGGTGCGCCGGTCACACGACCGTGCGGCTGACGCCCTCCTCGAGGGTGGGGCCGCTGCCGCCCGGGGTGGTCTTCTGCACCTGCAGCAGGAACTCCACGTTGGACCGGGTCTCGCGCAGCTTGCCGAGCAGCAGCTCGATCGCCTGCTGCTGGTCGAGCGCGCCGAGCACGCGACGCAGCTTGTAGACGATCTTCAGCTCGTCGTTGCTCATGAGCACCTCCTCGCGGCGGGTGCCGGACGCGTTGACGTCCACCGCCGGGAAGATGCGCTTGTCCGCCAGCGAGCGGGACAGCCGCAGCTCCATGTTCCCGGTGCCCTTGAACTCCTCGAAGATGACCTCGTCCATCTTCGACCCCGTCTCCACCAGGGCGGAGGCCAGGATGGTCAGGGAGCCACCGTTCTCGATGTTGCGCGCGGCGCCGAAGAACCGCTTGGGCGGGTAGAGCGCCGAGGCGTCCACACCACCGGACAGGATGCGGCCCGACGCGGGCGCCGCCAGGTTGTAGGCCCGCGACAGGCGGGTGAGCGAGTCGAGCAGCACGACGACGTCCTGCCCCAGCTCGACGAGCCGCTTGGCCCGCTCGATGGCCAGCTCGGCGACGATCGTGTGGTCCGACGCGGGGCGGTCGAACGTCGAGGCGATGACCTCGCCCTTGACCGTCCGCTCCATGTCCGTGACCTCCTCGGGGCGCTCGTCGACGAGCACGACCATGAGGTGGACCTCGGGGTTGTTCGCGGTGATCGCGTTGGCGATCTGCTGCATGACGATCGTCTTGCCGGCCTTGGGCGGCGCGACGATGAGGCCGCGCTGGCCCTTGCCGATGGGCGCGACGATGTCGATGACACGCGGCGTCAGGCGACCGGGCTCGGTCTCCAGGCGCAGCCGCTCCTGCGGGTACAGCGGCGTCAGCTTGGTGAACTCGGGGCGCTGGCGCGCCACCTCCGGGTCCATGCCGTTGACCGTGTCGAGCCGGACCAGCGCGTTGAACTTGTTGGGGCGGCCGCCCTGCGGCGCCGCCTCGCCCTCACGCGGCTGACGGACCGCACCGGTGATCGCGTCACCGCGGCGCAGCCCGTGCTTCTTCACCTGGTTGAGCGACACGTACACGTCGTTCGGTCCCGGCAGGTAGCCGGTCGTCCGCACGAAGGCGTAGGAGTCCAGCACGTCGAGGATGCCGGCGACGGGCACCAGGACGTCGTCCTCGGTGACCTCGATCTCGTCGAGGCCACCCAGGTCGCCCTGGGTGCCGCGGCCCGTGCGGCCCCGCTTGCGGTCGCGGTCACGGTCGCGGAACCGGTCGCGCGACCGGCGACGCCGGCCGCCGCGCTCGTCGTCGTCCTGACGGTCGTCGCCGCCCTGGCGGACGTCCTGACCGTCGGCCTGCTGACGGTCGGCCTGCTGGCGGTCGGGCTGCTGGCGGTCGGGCTGCTGGCGGTCGCCCTGCTGGCGGTCACCCTGGGCACGGTCGCCCTGCTGGCGGTCGCCCTGGGCACGGTCGTCCCGCTGGCGGTCGCCGCGCTGGCGGTCCCCCGCACGGTCGTCCTGCCGCTCGTCCCGCACGCGGTCGTCGGGGCGACGCTCGGGGCGCTGCCGCTCGACCGTGGCGTCGTCCGCGGGCTCGACCGCGACGGGCGCACCGGCCCCGCGTCCGGCCCGGCGGGAGCGGCGCTCACCGGCACCCTCGGCGCGCGTCCCGCGCTCCTCGCGCTGCTCCGGCGGGGTGAGGCGCGCGTCGAGCGCGGCCTCCAGCCCGGCGAGCGCGTCCCGGCTGCCGGAGCGCTGGCGCGCACGCGCCGGTCGCTCCACGGGTGCCAGGTCGACGGCGGGCACGTCCACGGGTGCGGAGGTCTGCGCGCGCTGCGGGGCGGGCTCCGACGTCACGGGCGCCTCCTGCGCGACGGCCTGGGCCCGGCGCGTCGTCGCACGGGGCTCCGCGGCCTGCGGGCGCTCACCGGAGCGCGCGGCGGAGATCGCCTGCACCAGGTCGCCCTTGCGCATCTTGCTCGTGCCCTTCACGCCGAGCTGCGCTGCCAGGGCCTGGAGCTCCGGCAGGCGCATCGCGGAGATGCTGCCGGAACCCGAGCCGCCCGCAGTGGTCGCGGCGGCGTCGATGGTGTCTGTCACGAAGGATCCTTCCCCCTCGTCGGGGCCCACCCGGTCCGACCGGGAGGAGGCCTGCGTCCGGTCGGACACGACCGGACGGAGCGGTGCCACGCGCGCTGCGTACGACGACGTCTGCTCGCGCGGGCTGGATGTTCCCCTCGTCGTCGACTCGGTGGACCGTCCGGCGGGATTCCAGGAGGTGGTCGGGGAGCTGAGGACCGTGGAAGGTCCACGCCGGGTCACCGACAGGATCCACAGGGGGCCGGAGGACGAGGTCCGGGGAACGGAACAAAGCGTAGCACCGGGGACACCGGCCCCGGGGCGGGTCCGGCGCGTTCACCCGGGCGCGCGCCCGCCGCCGCTCAGTCCAGCAGCGTCACGACGGACGCGCCCTGCGTGTCGACCGGCAGCGGCAGCACGCGCCACCCCGCCATGACGCCCCCGAACGCCGCCGACACGGCGGCGTCGGCGTCGGTCGCGCCGTCCCCCTCCCCGCCGGCGACGCGCCGCGCGAGCGCCAGCACCGTCGGGCCGGCGCCGGAGACGACCGCGGCGACGCCCTGGGCGCGCAGCGCGTCGACGAGCGCGAGGGACGCCGGCATCACCTGCCGCCGGTACTCCTGGTGCAGCCGGTCGCCCGTCGCGGGCAGCAGCAGGTCGGGTCGTCGGCCGAGCGCCTCGACCAGCAGCGCCGAGCGACCGGCCTGCCAGGCCGCGTCCACGTGCGGCACCTGCGCCGGCAGCACGCCCCGCGCCGCGCGGGTCGAGAGGTGCCCGGGCGGGACGATCGCCACGGGGGCGACGTCGGGGTGCACGGAGAGGCGCGCCGCGTGCACCCGCGGGACCGACGCCTGACCGGCGTCGTCCGTCCACGCGACCGTGAGCCCACCCAGCAGCGCGGGGGCCGCGTTGTCGGGGTGTCCCTCGAGGCCCGTGGCCAGCGCGAGCGCCACGTCGTCGTCGAGCGCGTCGGGGTCCCCGACGAGCCCGCGGGCGGCCAGCACGCCGGCCACGACGGCCGCGGCCGACGAGCCGAGCCCGCGGCCGTGCGGCACCCGGTTGTGGCACACCAGGTGCAGCCCGGTCTGCGGGGCACCGACGTGGTCGAGCGCAGCGCGCAGGGCCCGGACCACCAGGTGCGTCTCGTCGTCGGGGAGGGTCCCGGCTCCCTCGCCCTGCACCTCGACACGCACGCCCGGGGTACCGAGCGCGCGCACCTCGAGCTCGTCGTGCAGGCCCAGGGCGAGCCCGAGGGCGTCGAAGCCCGGACCGAGGTTGGCGGAGGTGGCAGGGACCCGGACCCGCACGTGCGCCGCGCGCAGCCGCACGGCGCTCAGTCCAGGCCGAGGGCGTCAGCGATGGACACGACGTCCGCCGACACGCGCACGGGCTGCACCTCGTCACCGTCCGCGGTGCGCAGCGCCCACTGCGGGTCCTTCAGACCGTGGCCGGTCACCGTGACGACGACGCGCGCACCGGCCGGGACCAGACCACGCTCGGCGCGCGCCAGCAGCCCGGCGACGCCCGCGGCGGACGCGGGCTCGACGAACACCCCGACCTCGGCCGACAGCACGCGGTGCGCGGCGAGGATCTGCTCGTCGGTGACGGACTCGATGACGCCGCCCGACACGTCACGGGCCTCCTCGGCCTGCTGCCACGACGCGGGGTTGCCGATGCGGATCGCGGTGGCGATCGTCTCGGGGGTGTCGACGGGGTGACCCAGCACGATCGGGGCGGCGCCCGCGGCCTGGAAGCCCCACATCGCGGGGGTGCGACCGGCGACGGCCGGGAGGGCCTCGCCCGCGTCGAGGCCCGCGTACTCGCGGTAGCCCCTCCAGTACGCCGTGATGTTGCCGGCGTTGCCGACGGGCAGGCAGTGGATGTCGGGGGCGTCGCCCAGCGCGTCGACGATCTCGAACGCCGCGGTCTTCTGCCCCTCGATGCGGTCGGGGTTGACCGAGTTGACGAGCTCGACCGGGTACGCCTCGGCGAGCTTGCGGGCGGCGACCAGGCAGGCGTCGAAGTTGCCGTCGACCTGCAGCAGCCGCGCGCCGTGCGCGATCGCCTGGCTGAGCTTGCCCATCGCGATCTTGCCGTCCGGCACGAGGACCGCGCAGACCATGCCCGCGCGGGTCGCGTACGCCGCGGCGGACGCCGAGGTGTTGCCCGTGGACGCGCACACGACCGCCTGCGCGCCCCGCGCCGCCGCGGCGGAGATCGCCGTGGTCATGCCCCGGTCCTTGAAGGAGCCGGTCGGGTTCATGCCCTCGACCTTGACGTGCACGTCGGCGCCCGTGAGCCGCGACAACGCGGGTGCGGGCACGAGCGGCGTGCCGCCCTCCCCCAGCGTGACGATGCGCTGCTGGACGTGCGCGGGCAGGCGGTCGGCGTACTCGGCGATGACGCCGCGCCACTGGTGGGCCATGGGATGCGATTCCTCGGGTGGGTGGGGTGGGGTGTTCAGAGCACCGGCAGCACGGACACGACGGCGCGCACGACGTCGAGCGCGGCGACGGCGTCGACCGTCGAGCGCAGCGCGCGCTCCGGTGCGGTGTGGGTGGTGATGACGAGCGTGGCCGACACGTCGCCGTCCGTGTCCTGCAGCGTCTGGCGCACCGACTCGATGGAGACGTCCTGCGCCGCGAGCTCGGCCGCGACCCGGGCGAGCACGCCCGGGAGGTCGTCGACCTCGAGGCGCACCTGGTACCGCGACCGGGCCTCGCCGCCGTCGAGCACGGGGAGGTCGGCGTGCGAGGACTCGACAGGTCCCTTGCCGCCGAGGACCCGGTGCCGCGCCACCGAGACGAGGTCGCCCAGGACCGCCGACGCGGTCGGGCTGCCGCCCGCTCCGCGGCCGTAGAACATGAGCTCGCCCGCGGCCTCGGCCTCGACGAAGACGGCGTTGAACGCCTGCCGCACGGCCGCGAGCTGGTGCTCGGCGGGCACGAGGGTGGGCCGGACGCGGACGAGCACACCCTCGCGCCCGTCGGCCGCGCGTGCCCGCTCGGCGACCGCGAGCAGCTTCAGGACGTGGCCGGTGCGACCCGCCCAGGTCACGTCGTCGGCGGTGAGCCCCGTGATCCCCGTGCGGTCGACGTCGGCGAGCGCCACACGGGTGTGGAACGCGAGCGACGCGAGGATCGCGGCCTTGGCGGCGGCGTCGTACCCCTCGACGTCGGCCGTCGGGTCCGCCTCGGCGTACCCGAGGGCCTGCGCGTCCGCGACCGCCTCGTCCAGGCCCTGCCCGGTGGTGGTCATGGAGTCGAGGACGTAGTTGGTGGTGCCGTTGACGATGCCGAGCACGCGCTGCACGGTGTCGCCCGCGAGCGACTCGCGCACGGGGCGCACGATCGGGATGGCGCCGGCGACCGCGGCCTCGTAGTACAGGTCCACGCCCGCGTCGTCCACGGCGTCGTAGAGCGCAGGCCCCTCCTGCGCGAGCAGCGCCTTGTTGGCGGTGACGACCGACGCCCCGTGCTCGACGGCACGCAGCACGAGGGTGCGGGCCGGCTCGATCCCGCCCATCAGCTCGATGACGACGTCGGCCTTCTCGACGAGCGACTCGGCGTCCGTCGTCAGGAGCGCGCGGTCGACCACGGGGTCGCGCTCGGCGTCCAGCGAGCGCACCGCGACCCCGACGAGCTCGAGCGGCGCCCCGACGCGGGCGGCGAGCTCGTCGGCCTCCGTCACCAGCCGGCGGACCACCTCCGTCCCGACGACGCCGCAGCCGAGGACGGCGACGCGCAGGGGCGGGTGGGTGCCGGGGGTGAGGGCCACGCAGGTGCCTTCCGAGCGGGGCGGCCGACGGCCGCCGGAGGTCGTGGGGGTCGTGCGTCGGACCGGCCCGCGAGGGCCGGTCGGGGCCCAGGATAGGGCGCGCACGCCCGGCGCCGTCCCGCGGGTCCGCGCTCCGGGCGCCGCGCGGCTGGACGGCGGTCTTGTGAGGTCGTCCTCACCGCCGGTAGCGTCCGTCCTGACAGAGTGTCAGCAAGTCCTGGCACGCCCTCGCGCACCAGGAGCACCATGGCCACCACCCCGGAGACCGTCGACACCCTGTCGACGGCGCTGCGCACCGGCACCCGGCAGGACCACGAGGACGCCGAGCGGTCCGCGTTCGTCGAGCACCTGATGGGCGGCACGCTCCCGCTGGCCGGGTACGTCGACCTGGCCGCCCAGCAGCACGCCGTGTACCGCGCCCTGGAGGCCGCCGGCGACCGCCTGGTCGCGGCCGGCACCCACGGCGACCTCGTCTTCCCCGAGCTCGTCCGGGTGCCCGCCATCGAGGCGGACCTCGCGCACCTGCTCGGCGACGGCTGGCGCACGCAGGTGCGGGTGCTGCCCGCCACCGCCGACTACGTCGCGCGCCTCGAGGCCGTCGGCGACGACCTGCCGCGCTACGCCGCGCACGCGTACACGCGCTACCTGGGCGACCTGTCCGGCGGCCAGATCCTCAAGCGCATGATCGAGCGCCACCACGGGCTGAGCGGTGCGGGGGTGTCGTTCTACGACTTCCCGCAGATCCACAGGCTCAAGCCCTTCAAGGACGTGTACCGCGACCGGCTCGACGCCCTGCCCCTGACGCCCACGCAGCGCGAGGAGGTCGTCGCCGAGGCCCGCATCGCCTTCCGGCTCAACCGGGCGGTGTTCGCCGACCTCGCGGCCGTGCACCTCGGCTGAGCGGGGTGGCACCGGCAGGCGGGGTCAGCCCGTGCCGGTCGGCTCAGGACGCCGCGACGTCGAGCGCCAGCAGGTCCGCCACGGTCTCGCGGCGCACGAGCACGCGCGAGGCCCCCGCGGTCACCGCGACCACCGGCGGGCGGGTCAGCAGGTTGTAGTTCGACGCCATCGACCGGCCGTACGCCCCCGTGGCGGCGACCGCGAGCAGGTCTCCCGCCCGCACGTCGCCGGGCAGCTGCACCTCGTGGACGACGACGTCACCGCTCTCGCAGTGCTTGCCGACCACGCGTGCGAGCACGGGTGCGGCGTCCGACAGCCGCGACACGATCTCCGCGTGGTACTGCGCGCCGTACAGCGCGGGGCGGATGTTGTCGCTCATGCCCCCGTCCACGGAGACGTACGTGCGCACGCGTCCGTCGTCCAGACGCACGGGCTTGACCGTGCCCACGGTGTAGAGCGTCAGCCCCGCGGGGCCGACGACCGCGCGGCCCGGCTCGATCGACAGCCGCGGCAGCGGGGTGCCCAGCTCGCGCGCCGCGTCGGCGACCGCCTGGGCGACCTCCTTCGCGATGCGGTCCGGGTCGAGCGGGACGTCGCCCGGCAGGTAGGCGATGCCGTAGCCGCCGCCCAGGTCGACCTCGTCGACCAGGACGCCGGTGCGGGCGTGCAGCGCCGCCCGCAGCGCGAGCACGCGCTGCGCGGCCACGGCGAAGCCCGACGGGTCGAGGATCTGCGAGCCGATGTGCGAGTGGATGCCCAGCAGGCGCAGGGCGGGGTGCTCCAGGACGCGCAGGAGCGCCGTCAGGGCGGGGCTGTCGCCGCCATCCGGTCCCGCGGCCAGCGACAGCCCGAACTTCTGGTCCTCGTGCGCCGTGGAGATGAACTCGTGACCACCGGCGTGCACACCGGTGGTCACGCGGACCATGACCGGCGCGGGGGCGCCGTCCGGGCCGCGGTGCGCGCGCACCAGTGCGGCGAGGCGGTCCACCTCGACGAGCGAGTCGACGATGATGCGCCCGACCCCCGCGTCGAGCGCGGTGCGCAGCTCGTCGTCGGACTTGTTGTTGCCGTGCAGACCGATGTCCGCGCCGGGGACGCCGGCCGCCAGCGCGACGGCGAGCTCCCCGCCGCTGGCCGTGTCGACGCGCAGGCCCTCCTCGTGCACCCACCGCGCGACCGCGCGCGTCAGCAGCGCCTTGCCGGCGTAGTAGACGTCGACGCCCGTGCCGACCTGCGCGCACGCGGCCTCGAACGCCGTGCGGTACGCCCGGGCACGGGCTCGCAGGTCCGCCTCGTCGACGACGTACGCGGGGGTGCCGTGCGTCGCCGCCAGGTCCCGCACGTCGACGTCCGCGACCCGCACGGCACCGTCGGCGCCGCGCACGACGCCGGAGGACCACGGCGGGCCGAGCGGCCCGGCGGTCACATCCGCTCCGGCGCGCCCACCCCGAGCAGGCCGAGGGCGTTGGCGAGCACCTGGCGGGTCGCGTCGTTGAGCCACAGGCGCGTGCGGTGCGCGTCGGTGACCTCCTCGTCGCCCCACGGCACGACGCGGCGCTTCTGGTCGTACCACTTGTGGTACGCCCCGGCGACGTCCTCGGCGTACCGCGCGACGCGGTGCGGCTCGCGCAGGTCCGCGGCCTGGGCCACGATCCGCGGGAAGTCGGCCAGCAGACCCAGGAGCTTGGCCTCCGACTCGTGGTCGAGCAGCGAGCCGTCGAACCCGTCCTCGCGGCGCACCCCCGCCTCGGCGGCGTTGCGGGCCACCGCGGCGGTGCGCGCGTGCGCGTACTGCACGTAGTAGACGGGGTTCTCGTTGGTGGCCTTGGCGAGCAGGTCGAGGTCGAGGTCGATCTGCTGGTCCGACGACGAGCGCGACAGCGCGTAGCGCGCGGCGTCCACCCCGACGGCCTCGACGAGGTCGTCGATCGTGATGATCGTGCCCGCGCGCTTCGACATCCGCACCGGCTCCCCGTCCTTGACGAGGTTCACGAGCTGGCCGATGAGGATCTCGAGGTTCACGTGCGGGGTGTCACCGAACGCCGCGCACACGGCCATCATGCGACCCACGTACCCGTGGTGGTCCGAGCCCAGCATGATGACGACGCGGTCGAAGCCCCGCTCACGCTTGTCGAGGTAGTAGGCGATGTCACCGGCGATGTAGGCGGCCTCGCCGTCGGACTTGATGACGACGCGGTCCTTGTCGTCGCCGAGGTCCGTGGTGCGCAGCCACAGCGCGCCGTCCTTCTCGAACATGTGGCCGCCCGCCCGCAGACGCTCGACCGCGCGGTCCACGGCACCGGACTCGTGCAGCGAGTCCTCGTGGAAGTACACGTCGAAGTCGACGCCGAAGTCGTGCAGGGACTGCTTGATCTCCCCGAACATCAGCTCGACGCCGCGCGCGCGGAACGCCTCGCGCGCCTCGTCGTCCGGGAGCGTGCGCGGGTCCGGCTCACCGGCCGCGAGCGCGTCGGCGATCACCTGGTCCGCGATCTCGGCGATGTACTGGCCGCCGTAGCCGTCCTCGGGGGCCTCCTCGCCGCGGGCGCGGGCCAGGAGGGACCGCGCGAAGCGGTCGATCTGCGCGCCGTGGTCGTTGAAGTAGTACTCGCGCGTGACGTCGGCGCCGGACGCGGTCAGCACGCGAGCGAGCGCGTCGCCGACCGCCGCCCAGCGCACGCCGCCGATGTGCAGCGGACCCGTGGGGTTGGCCGAGACGAACTCGAGGTTGACCTTGAGGCCTGCGAACGTCTCGTTGGTCCCGTAGTCGGCACCCTGCTCGACGATGCCGCGCGCGAGCTCGCCGGCGGCCGCGGCGTCGAGCCGGATGTTGAGGAACCCGGGGCCGGCGATCTCCACCGCCGCGATGCCCGGCACGTCGGCGAGGCGCCGCGCGAGCTCCTCGGCGAACGCGCGGGGGTTGACGCCCGCCTTCTTCGCCAGCTGCAGCGCGACGTTCGTCGACCAGTCGCCGTGCTCGCGCTGGCGGGGTCGCTCGATGTGCACGCGAGCCGGGATCGCGGCCGGGTCGAGGGTGAACGTGCCGTCGTCGACGGCGTGCACGAGAGCGCCGCGCAGTGCGTCGGCGAGCTGGTCGGGAGTCACGGTTCCAGGGTAGGGGACGGGCCGCCCACCTCCGTGCGCGCCCGTCGGCGGCGGGGCCGACTCAGCCGGCGACGAGGTCACGCCGGCGCAGCAGGACGAGCGACACGGCGAACAGGGCGACGGCGACGGCCGCCATACCCGCCGCAGCGCCGCGGTCCCAGGTCTCGAGCGGCACCTTGCCCATCCACTCCAGTGGCGAGAGGTGGCGCGCGGTGTCGCTCAGCCGGAGCAGGTCCGCGCGGAGCGCGACGACCGCGGCCCAGACCACGACGACCCACCCGAGCGGAGCGAGCCTCGGGCTGATCGCCCCGAGGAGGACCGTCAGGGCCCCCACGAGCAGCACGGGCGCCGCGAACGACATCGCGTCACGAAGACCGTCGGCCACCCTCGCGTCGTCCTCGAGAGCGATCGCGAGCCCCAGCCCGCTGAGCAGTCCTGCCCACGCCAGCATCAGCAGCGACCACCCCGCGGCGACCAGGCCCGCCGACCCCAGCCAGCGCTCGCGGCTCAGCGGCGCGGCGAGGACGCGCCCCGTGCGACCGGCCCGCTCCTCCTGCGCGGTCACGAGCGCGCACCGGACGGCCACGGCGGCCGCGAGGAGCGCGTTGACCTGGACGAGGAGGACGAGGCGAGCCTCGAGTCCCTCGCTGGCCATGTCCCGGGCGAACAAGCCGAAGACGAACGCGACCACGCCACCACCGACGAGGAACGCGAGCGACGGTGCGCGGGTCAGCCGCGCGACGAGGGCGGTCGGTCCGCGGAGCACCGGCGAGGCCTCCGCCCGCCCCGGCCGGGGCTGCATCACGCCGCCGCCGAGGTCACGGTGCGCCGTGACCCACAACGCGGCAGCGGACAGCACGACAGCGACGACGGCGAACGCGACGGCGGGCCACACGGGCGGGGAGGAGGCGAACGGGCGCACCTCCGCCAGCCAGGACATCGGGGTGGACCACGTCGCGTCGAGCCGCTCGACGTCGACGAAGCCGCGCACCAGGTAGCAGAGCAGGACGATGCCGAACGCGAGCTGGTGCGCGTCGCGTGACGTGCGCGCGAGCTGACCGGCGAGCAGCCCGAGCGACGACGCCCACACCATGAGCAGGGTGAGTGCCGCCGCGTACCGCGCGGACCCTGCCCCGGGGTACTCGGCCCCGAGCAGGGTGAGGTACCCGAGGACGCCGACGAGGACGGCGCTCGCGGTCGAGGCGAGCATCCCGGCCACGACGGGGGCGAAGCGGCCGACGGGACCGGCGAGGACGATGTCGAGGTGGCCGCGGTCCTCGAGCGAGCGGGTGAGGTGCACGGCGATGTGCGCGCCGACCAGCGGGAACAGCGTCAGGGTGATGATGCCCATCTCCTGGGCGAGGATCCCCCCGACCGTCGTCAGGTCGTAGCCGCGCCCCTGGAACACGCTGGTGGCGACCGAGCCGGTCACCGCCTGGGCGTAGAGCTCGCGGTGAGCCGCGTCCGGGTAGAGGTCGAGGATCGACGCGGCGGCCGACCACAGCAGCACCGTCATCACCACGGGCCAGCCGAGCACGCTCACCCACGTCGTGCGCAGGAGCAGCCGCAGGCAGCCCACGACACCGGTCATGCGTGGAGCCCCGCTGTCCCGGCACCCGCGGAGTGGTAGGCCGTCAGGAACAGCTCGTTGAGGTTGGGTGGCTCCACCGTGATGCGCAGGAGCCCTGCCGCCATGACGACCTCCATGGCGGCAGGCAGGTCCTCCGGACCGACCCGCAGCCTCGTCCGGACGCCGTCGGCGTGCTGCTCGGCGTGCAGGTCCGTCACGGAGGGCACCGCGTCGAGGGGCCCGAGCGGCCGGGCGGTGAGGGCGAGCACGGTCGTGCGGGTGCTGCCTCGCAGGCTGTCGAGAGTGCCGCTGGTCACCGCACGTCCCGCCCGGATGATCGTCACGCGGTCGCAGAGCGCCTCGACCTCGCTCAGGATGTGGCTCGAGAGCAGGACGGTGCGACCCTCCGCCTTCACCTCCTGCACGCAGGACTGGAAGACCTCCTCCATCAGCGGGTCGAGACCGGAGGTGGGCTCGTCGAGCAGGAGGAGGTCGGCCTCCTTCGAGAGCGCGGCGACGAGCGCCACCTTCTGCCGGTTGCCCTTGGAGTACGTGCGGGTGCGCTTCGTCGGGTCGAGGTCGAACCTCTCGACCAGCTCGCGACGCCTGCGGGCGCTGCCACCGCCCTGGAGGCGCACGAGGATGTCGATGCACTCGCCGCCCGACAGCCCGTTCCACAGCGCGACGTCGCCGGGGACGTAGGCCAGCCGGCGGTGCACCTCGACGGCGTCGGACCAGCAGTCGCGGCCGAAGATCCTCGCCCGGCCCCCGTCCAGACGCAGCTGCCCGAGCAGCGCGCGGATCGTCGTGGACTTCCCGGCACCGTTGGGGCCGAGAAATCCGTGGACCTCTCCCTCGGCGACCCAGAGGTCGAAACCGTCGAGCGCGTGAGTTCGTCCGAACGACTTCCGAAGACCTTCCGCCTCGATGGCCGGACTGCCTGTCGATTCGTTTCTTGGCACAGGAACAGCAGCTGGCGTCGGCAACACGGGTCCTATCCCGCAGGACGTCGGAGCCCCCTGCGGATCCGCCGCACCCTGCGCGTCGGGGAACACAGTGGCGGGCCGGCCCCCGCCCCGCAAGGGACCTTCCGCCGCCGCCGACGGCCCGGCTCCGGCCGCCGTGACGTGTCGCGGAGCTCCCCCGACGACCGTCCCGGTGGTGAGAGGTCGTCCTGTCGACGCCTCGTCCTCACCGGCACAGTCGGTCACGGCGCGGCGACGCACGGCGCGCGCAGAGCGCCAGGGCTGGTCGTCCGGTCGTCGGACGTGTTGACTCGGGCAGGGCGCCGGGGCCGCGAAGCGGGCGGCGCACGCCCCGACGCCGACGACGAGGAGACCACCGCCCATGGCGCGACGCACCGGACTGATCGACACCGCCGTGGAGGCGCTGCGGTCACGCATCGGCTCGGGCGAGTGGCCCGTGGGGACGCGCATCCCGCCCGAGCCCTCGCTGGTCGAGCTGCTCGGCGTCGGGCGCAACACCGTGCGCGAGGCCGTGCAGTCGCTCGTGCACGCCGGGCTCCTCGAGCGACGCCAGGGGTCGGGCACGTACGTGCTGTCGTCCTCCGAGTTCGCCGTGACCATGGGCCGGCAGATCGCCGACGCCCGGCAGCGCGACGTCGTGTCCGTGCGGCGGGCCCTGGAGATGGAGGCCGCGCGGCTGGCCGCGCGCCGCCGCACCGCCGACGACGCGTCCGAACTGCTCGCCAAGCGCGACGCCCGCGCCGCGGCCTACGAGGGCGGGGACCTCGACGAGATGGTCGCCTCCGACCTCGCGCTGCACCGCGCGATCGTGCGGACGGCGGGCAACCCCGTGCTGCGCTCGCTGTACGACAACCTCATCGAGGCCATCGGCGACAACATCCGCTTCAACTTCGTCACCGACGTGCACGCCGCGGACGCGCACGACTCGCTGATCGAGGCGATCGTGGCCGGCGATCCGGAGCGCGCGGCCGCCGAGACCAGCGGCTACCTGTCCGGCCTGCTCGAGGACGGCTGACCGGCCGCGGCACCGGGGCGCGCCGCGCGGGGGTTGCCGCGTCCGCGAGCGCGTGACCTCACGCCCCCGCGGGTGCTGGTAGTCTCGGGCATCGCCGCGCGCCCGTAGCTCAGCGGATAGAGCGTCTGCCTCCGGAGCAGAAGGTCGAAGGTTCGAATCCTTTCGGGCGCACCACACGAGAGCCCCACCGCCGTTCCCCGGCCGTGGGGCTCTCGCGCGTCCGGGGGCGCACGCCGCTCCCTGCGCCTGCGACCGGACGGGGGACGCGCCCGCACGATGGGGTGACCACGCAGGCCGGGGCACGGGCCGGTGGCTACCGTCGGTGGCCGTGCTCGTCCACCAGCCCGTCCCCCGCACCCGCGTCCGCCTGGGCCGCACGCTCGGGCGACGGACCGGGTGGCAGGCCACCGCCCGCGGCTTCGTCTGCTACCGGGCCCGCGACGCCGCGACCGGGCGCTTCTCCCTGTGGGAGGAGTGGCACCTGCGCGACGGCGACGACGCCGACCACCGCCTGGCCTACACCTACGGCTACCGCCGCCGGACGGTGACGCTCTCCTACCCCGTCGACCTGCCCGAACGGCTCGACCCGGCCACCCTGCGCGCGGGCGAGGACGTCACCGTCACGCTGGACGGCCGACGCCGTCGTCTGCAGGTCGCCCGGGCGGACGTCGCCGAGGTCCTCCACGTCCTGGGCGCGCCCCGCCACCCGCTCACCGTGGGCGACCGGGTCGCGCACGCCGAGCTGCGGGCGCCGGACGTGGTGCTCACCGTGCAGGACGCCGGCGACGGCGTGGTGGACGTCCACCGCGGCGCCGTGCTGGAGCCGCACGCCCAGCGGCAGGTGCTCGGCCGGGACGTCCGGCCGCGGATGAACCGCTTCCTGGTGGCCGGCGGGGCGTTCGCGGGGTTCGTGCTGCTCTACAACGCCCTGCACGCCTGCCTCCCGGATGCCGGCACGGCCGGCGCCGCGGGGGCCGCGAGCGCGGTGGTCGCACCCGTCGGGCCGGCGGGCGCCACCCCCTGACCCCTGCCGGCCCGGACGGGCCCGAGCACTCCCCTGGCCCCCGGGCCCCGCACCCGCAGGGACGCGGGACCAACGGCCGCGGCGCCGCGCCCGTCCGGCGAGGACCGTGGGGTCATGACAGCGATGGTGGTGTTCGAGTCCATGTTCGGCGGCACCCTGGCGATCGCGGAGGCGGTCGCTGCGGGCATCGCGTCGTGCGGCCTGGCGGTCGACGTCGTCGAGGTCGGCCGGGTCGTGGGTGACGGGGAGCGCGCACCGTGGCGCGCGACGGACGTGCTGCTGCTGGCCGTCGGAGGGCCGACGCACCTGCGCGGCATGAGCACCAACGACTCCCGCACGCAGGCCCGCACGCACGGCCCGACCGTCTCCGGCCTGACCGGGCTGGACCGCTGGCTCACCTCGGCGCCGGCCCTGGTGGCCGGTACCCCGGTGGCCGCGTTCGACACGTCCTGGGGCACCGCGGACAGCGGCTCGGCCGCGCACGCGATCGCCGAGCGGCTGCAGGCGCTGTCCGGGAGGCTCGTCGCCCCGCCGGCGTCTTTCGAGGTCACCGGGACCACCACCGGGCCGACGGAGGCGGAGCTCGGACGCGCCTTCGGCTGGGGTGCGTCGCTGGTGTCCGCGCGGGCGTAGCGGGCGGCCTCGACGCGCGGTGAGCCGCCGACCCCCCTAGCGTCTGTGCCGCCGGACGTCGCCGGCCGCCACCTGGAGGACATCGATGGGTCTGTTCGGACGCCGCCCCCCGCCGCAGCAGGTCGAGGACGCGCCCGCGCGACCGGCCGCCGCCCCCACCCGGACCGCGGGTGTGCTGTGGGCCGACGGCCTGGGGCGGGCGGGCACCCGCGCCGTGCAGGTCCTGGCCGTCCTGGCCGTGGTCGCGGTCGCGGTGTTCGCGCTGACCCGCCTCACCCTCGTGGTCATCCCCGTGCTCATCGCGCTCGTGCTGGCGTCCGCGATCTCGCCGGTGGTCGGCACCCTGCGCCGGCGCGGGGTGCCCTCGCTGCTCGCGACGTGGATCGCCCTGCTCGGCCTGCTGGCACTGCTCGGAGGGATCGTCTGGCTCGTCGTCCGGGCGGTCGTGAACCAGTGGGAGGACCTGCGCGACCAGGCCCTCGACGGGTTCGACGAGCTGCAGGCGTACGTGCAGAGCCTGCCGTTCGACATCACCGACGAGCAGATCGCCTCGGTGCGGGAGTCGGCCGTGGGCCTCCTGCAGTCCGACGCCGTCGGGTCGGGCGCGATCGCGGGGGTCTCGCAGACCGCCGACTTCGTCGCCGGGTTCTTCATCATGGTCGTGGTCCTGTTCTTCTTCCTCAAGGACGGGCCGAAGATCTGGGAGTTCCTGCTGCGCCCGTTCGACGGCGAGCGGTACCGGCGCGGCCAGCGGGTCGGCGCCGCGACCGTGCAGGCGCTCGGCGGGTACGTGCGGGGCACGGCGATCGTCGCCGCGGTGGACGCCGTCGGCATCGGCATCGGGCTGGCGGGCGTGGGCGTGCCGCTGGTGATCCCGCTGTCGGTCCTGGTCTTCCTGCTCGCGTTCATCCCGCTCGTGGGCGCGACGGTCGCCGGCATCCTCGCCGCGCTGGTCGCGCTGGTCGCCGTCGGACCGGTGCAGGCGCTGATCGTCGTGGGCATCGTCGTGCTGGTGAACCAGCTGGAGGGCGACTTCCTGCAGCCGGTCGTCATGGGTCGCTCGTTGTCGCTCCACCCGCTGGTCATCCTCTTCGCGCTGACGGCCGGCACGGTGCTGGCCGGCATCACCGGGGCCGTGCTGGCCGTGCCGATCGCCGCGTCCGTGTGGCGGTCGATCCAGGTGTGGGACGGGCCCGACCTGCCGGCCCGGTTCGCGCGGAAGAAGCGTCCCGAGGTCGTCTGAACCCGCGCGGGCGGCGCGGACGGGCGCCCCGCCGGGCTACCGTGCCCGGATGGCGACCGACCCGCTCCCCCGTGCACCGTGGGCCGTCGCGATGCGCTGGTCCCGCCTGCTGTTCTGCCACTGGCCCGTGCCCGTGGCCGCGCTGCGGCCGCACGTCCCGCCGCTGCTCGACATCGACACGTTCGACGGCGACGCCTGGCTCGCGGTCGTGCCGTTCACGATGCCGGTGGTGCGACCCCGCCTCACCCCGCCGCTGGGGTTCGGCCCCGGGGCCTTCCACGAGCTCAACGTGCGGACCTACGTGACGTACCGCGGCGAGCCCGGGGTGTGGTTCTTCAGCCTGGACGCCGCCAGCGCGACCGGCGTCGAGGTCGGGCGCGCGACGATGAGCCTGGCCTACCACCGCGCCCGCATGCGGCTCGAGGAGACGGCCGGGACGGTCCGGTACGCCAGCGACCGCACCGACCCGCGCGCGCCGGCGGCCGCGTTCCGCGCCGTCTACGCACGCACCGGTCCGGCGCGGGCGTCCGAGCCGGGCACGCTCGAGCACTTCCTCACCGAGCGCTACCGGATGTACACCAGCGACCTGGCGCCCCGCGCGCCGCGCCGGCTGTGGGTCGGCGGTGTGGAGCACGCGCCGTGGCGGCTTGCGCCCGCGGAGTGCGACATCACGACGAACACCATGACGCTGCCGCTGGGCGTCGACGTGTCAGGCAGGGCCCCGCTGCTGCACGCGGCCGAGCCCCTCGACGTGCGCGGCACCCTGCGACGACGGCTCGTCTGACGCTCAGGCCGTCGACCGCCCCTGCCACGTGCACACGCACGCCTCGTTGCCCTCCGGGTCGGCCAGCACCCAGAACGACGGTGCGGCGTCGTCCGACACCAGCCGGCCACCGGCGGCGAGGGCCGCCGCGACCCGCTCCTCGGCCAGGTCGTGCGGCACCGTCACGTCGACGTGGAGGCGGTTGCGCTGCGGGCGCGGCGCGTCCATCTGCTGGAACCACACCGCCGGCCCGGTCCCGGCCGGGTCGGCGAGCGCGCCCGGGTCGCCCGGGACGTCGTCGTAGGCGAGCACCGCCTTCCAGAACGGGCGGACCGCCGGGATGTCGAGCGCGTCGACCGCGATCTCGAGGATCTCGCCCGCGGGCTCCGCGGCCTGCAGGCCCAGCTCGTCCGCGACGGCGGTGACGGCGGCGGCCAGGTCGACGTCACGCTGCGTGAGGCCGTGCACGTCGTGGCTGCTGGTGGTGACCGTGACCTGGCCGTACCGCAGCAGCACGTCCGGGTGGTGGTCGGCGGCGTCGGCGGCCCGCGCGACCCGGGCGACCAGCTCGGCGCCCGTGGCCCAGTCGGGCGTGCGGAACGCCGCCCGCAGGGTGCCGAGCAGGACGCGCCAGTGGCGGGCGTCGACGGCGGCGGTGACGGCGGAGTGCGGCAGGACGTCGCTCATGGGGCCACCGTGCCACCGGGGTCCGACACCCGCGCGGCGACGCGTCCGGCGGCCCCGACGGGCCCGCGGAGCAGGACCGAGGTCCCCTCACGGCCGCGCCGCGGGACGCGGGAGCGGCGTGCGTCACACCCGCGGGGACTTTCATCCCACGTTTCCGGGCCCCCTGATCCCTAGCGTCGGAACCAGCGACGGACGGCCTCCAGCGTCCGCCCCCCTCTCACCACTACCCGGGGAGTCCAGGTGTCCGAAACCAAGAAGAGCACCCGCGCGAAGGCCGCTGCCGACGCGCCGGCCGAGGCGACCTCGGCCACCGCCGCCCAGCCCGCAGGCAGCGCCCTCGGCGTCGCCGAGGTCGACGAGGTCGCGCAGGCCGTCGACCGGCTCGTCGCCAACGCCACCAAGGCGCTCGCCGAGTTCTCGTCGATGACCCAGGAGGACGTGGACCGCTTCGTCAAGAAGGGCGCGGTCGCGGCACTCGACCAGCACGGCAACCTCGCCAAGCTCGCCGTCGACGAGACCGGGCGCGGCGTCTTCGAGGACAAGGCCGTCAAGAACATCTTCGCGTGCGAGCACGTCACCAACTCGATGGCGAACCTCAAGACCGTCGGCGTCATCAACGTCGACGACCTCAACGGCATCACCGAGATCGCCGAGCCCGTCGGGGTCATCGCCGGGATCACCCCGGTGACCAACCCGACGTCCACCGCGATCTTCAAGTCGCTCATCTCGCTGAAGACCCGCAACCCGATCATCTTCGCGTTCCACCCCAACGCGCAGCGCTCCTCGCTCGAGGCCGCACGCGTCGTGCGTGACGCGGCCGTCGCCGCCGGTGCCCCCGAGCACTGCATCCAGTGGGTCGAGACCCCGTCGCTGGCCGCGACCGGTGCGCTCATGAACCACCCGGGCGTCGCCACGATCCTCGCGACCGGTGGCAACGCGATGGTCAAGGCCGCGTACTCGTGCGGCAAGCCGGCCCTCGGCGTCGGCGCCGGCAACGTCCCGGCGTACGTCGAGAAGTCCGCGAAGCTCGCCCGCGCGATCAACGACATCGTCCTGAGCAAGGCCTTCGACAACGGCGTCATCTGCGCCTCGGAGCAGGCCGCGATCCTCGACGACGAGATCTACGACGCCGCGATGGCCGAGTTCGCCAAGCTGCACGCCTACCGGGCCACCCCGGCGGAGAAGGCGAAGCTCGAGCGCTTCATCTTCGGCGTCGAGGCCGGCGGCGAGAACTGCGGCGGCGCCAAGCTCAACCCCGCGGTCGTCGGCAAGTCGCCGGTGTGGATCGCCGAGCAGGCCGGGTTCACGGTCCCGGCGGACACGTCGATCATCCTCGCCGAGGTCACCGGCGTCGGCCCGCACGAGCCCCTGACCCGCGAGAAGCTCTGCCCCGTGCTGGCCGTGCTGCGCGCGACCTCCACCGAGGAGGGCTTCGCACTGGCCGAGCAGATGGTGGAGTTCGACGGCCTGGGCCACTCCGCCGCGATCCACACGCGCGACGAGGCCCTGACGGTCGAGTTCGGCAAGCGCGTCAAGGCGATCCGCGTCATCTGCAACGCCCCGTCGTCCCTCGGCGGCATCGGCGACATCTACAACGCGTTCATCCCGTCGCTGACGCTGGGCTGCGGCTCCTACGGCCACAACTCGGTGTCGAACAACGTGTCGGCGGTGAACCTCATCAACGTCAAGCGCGTGGGCCGGAGGAACAACAACTTGCAGTGGTTCAAGGTCCCCGCCAAGACGTACTTCGAGCCGAACGCCATCCGCTACCTCGCGGACATGGCGGACGTCGAGCGCGTCACCATCGTCACCGACGCGACCATGACGACCCTCGGGTTCGTCGACAAGGTCCTCGACGTCCTGCGGCGCCGCGGCAACAACGTGGCCGTGCAGATCATCGACCAGGTCGAGCCGGAGCCGTCCGTCAAGACGGTCCAGGCGGGCGCGGCGCAGATGCGGCACTTCCGCCCCGACACGATCATCGCGCTCGGTGGTGGCTCGCCCATGGACGCGGCGAAGGTCATGTGGCTGCTGTACGAGCACCCGGAGATCGTCTTCTCCGACCTCAAGCAGAAGTTCTTCGACGTCCGCAAGCGCGCGTTCAAGTTCCCGGTCCTGGGCGACCTGGCCAAGCTCGTGTGCATCCCGACCACGTCGGGCACGGGCGCCGAGGTCACGCCGTTCGCGGTCATCTCCGACCCCGACGCCGGCAAGAAGTACCCGCTGGCGGACTACGCGCTGACCCCCACGGTCGCGATCATCGACCCGGTGCTGACCTCGAAGATGCCGCGCTCGCTGGCGGCGGACTCGGGCTTCGACGCCCTGACGCACGCCACCGAGGCGTTCGTGTCGGTCTACGCCAACGACTTCACCGACGGCATGGCGCTGCAGGCGATCCGCCTGATCTTCGACAACCTCGCGCAGTCGGTGAACGGCGACCCGGCCGACCCGGCCACGCAGGACGCCCGCGAGAAGATGCACAACGCGGGGACGATCGCCGGCATGGCCTTCGGCAACGCGTTCCTCGGGATCGTGCACGCGATGGCGCACGTGATCGGCTCGACGTACCACCTGGTGCACGGCCGCACGAACGCCACGCTGCTGCCGCACGTGATCCGCTACAACGGGACCGTCCCGACCAAGCTCACGAGCTGGCCGAAGTACGAGTCCTACGTGGCGCCCGAGCGGTTCCAGCAGATCGCCGCGATGCTCGGCCTGCCGGCCTCCACGCCCGAGGAGGGTGTCGAGTCCTACGCGCTGGCCGTCGAGGCGCTGCGCGCCAAGGTCGGCATCCCGTCGTCCTTCCAGGCGCAGGGCGTCGACGAGCAGGAGTTCATCAACCGCCTCGACGAGGTCGCCATGGGCGCCTACGAGGACCAGTGCGCTCCCGCGAACCCGCGCATGCCGATGATCGGCGACATGAAGGACATCATGACCGCGGCCTACTACGGCACGTCGCTGGAGGACGTCCGTGGACGCCGCGAGCGGACGGGGGCCTGACCGACCTCCCCGACGGTCCAGCGCCCCACCCCACGGGGCGGCGCCCCCGTCACCGCTCCGACGCCCCCGCCGGCACCGCCGGCGGGGGCGTCGTCGTCCCGGCACGTGGCCGGGACGGCACCCTCGCCGAGCGCGACGGACGATGTCGGGGCAAACTGGACGCCCGGTCGACTCGGCCGGTCCCCGACGAAGGAGGCGTCCCCGTGGCTGCGCCCATGACATCCGTCCGCCGTCAGCCGACCACCACCGCGGCCCCCGGCAGGTGCGCGCGCCTGCTCACGGCGCTCGCGACCGGCGGTGCACTGACGCTCGGGCTCGCCGCCTGCAGCGACGCCACCGTGCAGGAGGCGGGCGACGACATCGCGAGCGCCGCCCAGGGTGCCGCGGACGAGATCACGGCAGCCGGGGACAAGCTCGAGGAGGTCCTGGCGACCGCCCGGACCCACGCCGACGAGGCGCGGGCGGAGGTCGACCAGGCCCGCAGCTCGCTCAGCGGGCTCGACGACGAGGCGCGAGGCAAGGCCGACCAGGCCGTGACCAACGCGCAGGGCGCGGTCGACGAGGCCCAGGCCGCGCTGGACAAGGCGCAGGCCGAGGGCGCGCAGGCGTCCGCGCAGGCGCTCGCCGATGCCCGCGCCAAGGTCGACGCCGCACGCGCGGACCTCGACGCCGCGGCCGCGGGCGCCGGCGACGAGGCCGGTGGTGCGCTGCAGACGCTCGGCGCCCACCTCGACGCCCTCGGCCAGGACCTGAGGTCCGCGACCGAGTGACCCGGGCGACGGCCCGGCACTGCCGGGTCGTCGCTCCCCTGTCGTCGGTGGCCCACGGGTTGCCCCGGGGAGCGGGTGAAATCCACGACCCGCCCTCCGGGACGTCGTCCGAGGCCCCCCATCTGCCGATCGTGGAGACATGACCGTTCGCACGCACACCCGGGAGGTCCGCCGCCACCGTGCCGAGTGGTGGGTCGTGACCGCGTGGCTCTCGCTCGCGCTCCTCGTCGTGGTCGGCCTGCTCTCGGCCGCCGGCACGTTCTGAGCCGACCCGCCGACCCGGCCGGCCGGGCGGGCCGTCGGTCCCGCACGCGCACGCCTATGCTCGCGCCGTGACGACGCGGTGGCAGCAGGTGGCGGCGGCGGCGGGCCTGCTGGACCCCGACGGGACCGCGCGGGCGACGGTCTTCGCGGAGATGTCCGCGCTCGCCGACCGGACGGGTGCGCTCAACCTCGGGCAGGGGTTCCCCGACGTCGACGGCCCGCGGCCGGTCGCGCGGGTGGCCGCCGACGCGATCCTGGCCGGCGTCAACCAGTACCCGCCCGGCCCCGGCACCGCCCCGCTGCGCGCGGCCGTCGCCACGCACCAGCGCGTGCGCTACGGCCTGGAGGTCGATCCCGCGACGCAGGTCCTCGTCACCACCGGGGCGACGGAGGCGCTCGCCGCGGCGGTCCTGGCGCTGGCGTCCCCGGGTGACGAGGTGCTCACGCTGGAGCCGTACTACGACTCCTACGCCGCGGTCGTGGCCATGGCCGGCGCGACGCACACCACCGCACCCCTGCGCCCGACCGCCGACGGCTTCCGGCTGGACGTCGCGGCCCTGGAACGCGCGATCACGCCGCGCACGCGGCTGCTGCTGCTCAACTCCCCGCACAACCCGACCGGGGCCGTGCTGCGCGCCGACGAGCTGGCGGCGGTGGCGCGCCTCGCCGTGGCGCACGACCTGCTCGTGGTGACCGACGAGGTCTACGAGCACCTGGTGTTCGGCGTCCGGCACGTGCCCGTGGCCACGCTGCCGGGCATGGCGGAGCGCACCCTGACGGTCTCGTCGAGCGGCAAGACGTTCTCGTTCACGGGGTGGAAGATCGGCTGGGTGACCGGACCGGCCGCGCTCGTCGCGGCGGTCCGGACGGTCAAGCAGTTCCTCACGTACGTGTCCGGTGCGCCGTTCCAGCCCGCCGTGGCGCACGCGCTGACGGATCCGGCGGCCCTCGCGTGGGTCGAGGACCTGGTGGCGTCGCTCGCGGAGCGGCGTGACCTGCTCAGCGACGGGCTGCGCGACGCGGGCTTCGACGTGGTCCGGCCCGACGGCACCTACTTCGTGCTGGCCGACGCCGCCGGGCTGGGCGCCACGGACGGCGCGGCGTTCTGCCGCGCGCTGCCGGAGCGCGCCGGGGTGGTCGCCGTGCCCGTCAGCGCGTTCACCCGCGCCGGGTCACCGACGCACGACGCGCTGCGGACCTGGGTGCGCTTCACGTTCGTCAAGCGCCGGGACGTCCTGGAGGACGCCGTCGCCCGCCTGGGCCGCGCGTTCGGCTGACGACCGGGCCGGCGCCCGGCCGGGCCCGGCTCAGGTGAGCTGCTGCTCAGGTGAGCTGCTGCCAGGCACCGCCGCGGCGGAACGCCGGGGTGGCCAGCGCCAGCACCGCGAGCGCCACGGTGGCCGACGCCAGCATGACCACGGCCATCGCGACGGGTCCGCCGCCCAGCACGCCGGAGAGGTTGGCGACGACGCCACCGGTGCCCGCCTGCAGCGCGCCGATGAAGGCGGCCGCAGTGCCGGCCATCGTGCCGTGCCGGCCCAGGGCGATCGCCGTGGCGTTGGGCGGCGCGAAGTTGACCAGCGCGAGCACCAGCCACAGCACGACCACGAGCGACCACAGCCCACCGAACCCGGTGAGCGCGACCGCCAGCAGCGCCGCGGTGAGCAGCACGGTGAGCACGACCGCGACCCGCAGGATCCGGATGGGGGCCACGCGGCGCACCAGGGCGGCGTTGACCTGCGCCCCCAGCACCAGGCCGACGCCGTTGACGGCGAACAGCAGGGCGAACTGGTGCTCGGTGAGGCCGTACCCGACCCGCAGCACGAACGGCGACGCGACGACGTAGGTCATGAGCACGGCCATGGTCAGACCGGGCAGCACGGCCAGCGCGACGAAGTGCCGGTCCCGCAGCAGGTGCGCGTAGCCGGACAACGCGGCCCGCACGCCGCTGGGCCGGCGCCGTTCGACGGGCAGCGTCTCGGGCATGCGGCGCGCGACCACGAGCCACAGCCCCACACCGAGCACCGCCAGCACGACGAACACGGCCCGCCAGCCCCACTGCCCGGCGATGACCCCGCCCAGGGACGGTGCGAACAGCGGGGCGACGCCGATCACCAGCATGAGCCGGGACATCAGCCGCGACGCGTCCGACCCGACGAACCGGTCCCGGATGAGGGCCATGGCCACGACCGTCGCGGACGCGTTGAAGAACCCCTGCGCGACGCGCAGCGCGATGAGCGGGACGATCGCGGGCGCGACCGCGCAGAGCAGGGACACCACGACGTGCAGCGCGACGCCGACGAGCACGGGGGTGCGCCGCCCGAGGCGGTCGGACAGCGGACCGATGACGAGCTGGCCCACCGCGCCGCCGATCAGCATGCCCGTCATGGTCAGCTGCGCGGCGGCGGCCGAGGTGCCCAGGTCGCGCGCCACGTCCGGCAGGGAGGGCAGGTAGATGTCGGTGGAGATCGCGGGCAGCGCGCACATCGCGCCCAGGAGCAGGACGTGGCGCGCGTCGGGGCGCTGGTGGGGCGCGTCGTCCGTGGGCGTCGCGCCGGCGCCTCCCGGGGCGACGGGGACGGCGGCCGCGGGGTCGGCCGGTGCGGGGTTCACCGGTGCGTGGCCGGCGGGTGCGGTGCGGTGGTCTGACTGGTGCATCGCCCTCTATCGTCGCACCGACCGCGACAGTTCACGAATCGATTCGACACGCGGGTGCGCCTCGTGGTGCGGGTGTCGGTGGCCGGTGGCACGCTGACCGGCATGTGCGGCAGGTACGCGTCCTTCCGGGAGGACCAGGCGATCGCCGACGAGTTCGCGGTGGCGACCGTCGCGGACGACGCGCGGCTGCTGCCGCCCTCGTGGAACGTCGCGCCGACGGACGGCGTCCGGATGGTCGTCGAGCGCGCCGACCGGGCGACGGGTGAGATCACCCGGCAGCTGCGGGTGGCCCGGTGGGGCCTGGTGCCCTCCTGGGCCAAGGACCCGTCCGTCGGCAACCGCATGATCAACGCCCGCGTCGAGACGCTGGCGGACAAGCCCGCCTTCGCCAGGCCGTTCGCCGCCCGGCGGGCGCTGCTGCCGGCGGACGGCTACTACGAGTGGCAGGCCGGCCCGCAGCCGCCGGCCGGGGCACCGCGCCGCCGCGCGCCCAAGCAGCCGTTCTGGATCCACCCGGCCGACGGTGACGTCGCCGCGCTGGCCGGGCTGTACGAGTTCTGGCGGGACCCCGCCCGGGCGGACGACGACCCGGCGCGCTGGCTCGTGTCCGTGACCGTGGTGACCCGCCCGGCCACGCCGGCCCTGGCCGCGATCCACGACCGGCAGCCGCTGATCCTGCCGCCCGACGCGTGGTCCGCCTGGCTCGACCCCGCGGTCGGGGCCGACGACGCGCGCGCGCTGCTGACCGTCGACCCGCCCCCGCTGCGGGCGACCCCCGTGTCCACCCGTGTCAACGCGGTGGCCAACGACGGTCCCGACCTCCTCACCCCCGAGGGGCCCGACATCGGCTGAGCGCGCGGTCAGCGCCCGGCGGACTCCAGCCGGTACGGCACGACCTCGCCCACCCCCGGCAGCTCCCGGGCGGGCTGCTCGGTGAGACGGAACCGCGGGTCGCCGCCGAGCACCTGCGCCGTGACCGCGTCGACCAGCACCGAGCTGGGGTCCGCGACGTCCGTGAGGCGGGCCGCGAGGTTCACGCTGGGGCCGAAGACGTCACCGAACCGGGACAGCACACGGCCCCAGACCAGCCCGACGCGCACCGGGGTGACCCCCCGCGCACCCTCCGCCAGCCCACCGGCGCCGCGTGCGGCCTCGACGTCCAGCGACGTCCCGAAGGCGTCGGCGAGGCCCAGGGCGACCGCCGCCCCCACCCCGGGGGTGTCGGCGATGAAGAGCACCGCGTCCCCGATCGTCTTGACGACCCGCCCGCCGGCACCGACGACCACGTCGCGCGCGGCGGTCTCGAAGCGCTGGACGAAGTGCGACAGGTCCGTGGAGCCCAGGCCGGCGGTGCGGCGGGTGAACGAGACCATGTCCGCGAACCCGACCGCGCGGGCCAGCGGCAGCAGGTTGCCGTCGATCGCGACGTCCCGCAGGTGACCGAACTCGGCCGCGTAGCGGTCGGCCACGGCGGCGAGCTGGCGGCGGTAGGAGTGCAGCAGCTGCTGCTCGAGCAGCGGGGCGAGGTCCCGCAGCCGGTCGAGCACCAGCAGGCGCGCGGACGTGTCGTCCAGGCCGAAGCGCGACTCCATGTCCTCGACGAGCGCCTCGACCTGCCACAGCGCGAGCCGGTCGGAGGTGTGCCCCAACGAGCGGATCACCGTCACCACCGTGGCCGGCTCGAGCCCGTGCTCCTCGATGAGCGCCCGTGCGCGGGCCAGCGCCTGCGCGTCGCGCTCGGTGAACATGACCTCGTCGTCGCCGCTGCTCGGCAGCCCGAGGGTGCGCCAGAAGATCCGCACCGTCTCGAGCTCGACCCCGGTGCGACGTGCCAGGTCGCGCGCGCTCAGCGTGCGAGGACCGCCCAGGAGCAGCTCGTCGAGGGCGTCGGTGGTCCCGGTGGGCGGGGCAGGACGCGGCTCCTCACCGGGCGCACCGGCCCCGGGTCGCCCGCTGTCCCGCACACCTCCCGGCACGGGTCGCAGCCTAGTTCACGACCCTGTGTCCCCCGTCACCCGCACGTGCGCGACGTCCCCGGCGAGCACCCGCTGCTCGACGCCCTGCGCGTCGCGGACCAGCAGCGCGCCGTCGTCGGCCAGGCCGGTGGCGGTGCCGGTGAGCGCGACGCCGCCGGGCAGCTCCACCCGCACGGGCCGTCCCAGGGTGGAGCACACCGAGGCGACCTCGTCCACGAGGCCCGCCGCGACGGCGTCGCCGTCGTGCTCGACCCACCGGTGCGCGACCTGGTCCAGCGCCTCGACCAGCGCGACCAGCAGGCTCGCCCGGTCCACGGACCCGGCACCGGCCAGGACGAGGGACGTCGCCCACGGCACCGGCAGCTCGTCGCGGCGCTGGTCGACGTTGAGCCCGATCCCGACCGCGACGCCCGGCACCTGCGGCACCGCCTGGGCCAGCACCCCGGCGACCTTGCGGGCGGTGCCCCAGCCGTCGAGGGGCTCGACCTGCTCACCGAGCTCGACCAGCACGTCGTTGGGCCACTTGAGAACCGCCCGCACGCCGGCCGTCGCCCGCAGCGCCCGGACCGCACCGAGCCCGGCCAGCAGCGGCAGCCACGCGTAGGTCGCGGGGCCCGAGCGAGGGCGGGCGACGAAGGTGCAGGTCAGCGCGGCCCTCGCGGGGGACGTCCAGGTGCGTCCCGCGCGCCCGTGCCCGGCCACCTGGTGCTCGGTGACCAGCAGGCTCGCGTGCGGCCAGGCGTCGGGGTCGTCGCGCAGGCCGGCCACCACGTCGTCGTTGGTGGACCCCGTCTCGGGCACCACGTCCAGGCGGGCCAGCGGTCCGGCGGGGGCCAGCAGCAGCTCACGCAGCGCGGCGACCTGCAGGGGCGGGCGCTCGGTCATCGCGCCATCATCGCGCAGCCACGTGCCCGCGCGCCGCACGAGGCACCGGTGCGGCGCGCGCGCCCGTTGTCGGGTCCCCACAGCGGTCCGCCGGCAACACGGTCGGCGGGGTGCACGGTGCTGGTGGACGTCCACAACTAGCCTCGTCGGGTGACCCAGGACGACCTCACCGTGCGACCCGGCCCGACGGACCCGGCCCCGACGGACCCCGCCGCGCCGGCCCGCACCACCGCCGGGCTCCTCGACGACCTGCGCGCGCGCCGCGCGGCCGCCGTCGACGTCGCCGAGCAGAAGGCCGCGGCCAAGCAGCACGCCCGCGGACGCAAGACCGCCCGCGAGCGCGTCGAGGCGCTCCTGGACCCCGGCTCGTTCGTCGAGCTCGACGCGTTCGTCCGGCACCGCTCCACCAACTTCGGCCTGGGCGACCGCCGCGTCGCGGGCGACGGCGTCGTGGTCGGCCACGGCACGGTCGAGGGCCGGCCGGTCTGCGTGTACTCGCAGGACTTCACCGTCTTCGGCGGCTCGCTGGGCGAGGTGCACGGGCAGAAGATCACCAAGGTGATGGACCTCGCTCTGCGCACCGGGGTGCCGCTGGTGGGCATCAGCGACGGTGGCGGCGCACGCATCCAGGAGGGCGTCGCCGGCCTGACCCAGTTCGCCGAGATCTTCCGTCGCAACGTCGCGGCCTCGGGCGTGATCCCGCAGATCAGCCTCATCCTCGGACCGTCGGCCGGCGGCGCGGTGTACTCCCCCGCGCTGACCGACTTCATCGTCATGGCGGACGGCACCTCCAACATGTTCATCACCGGCCCGGACGTGATCCGCGCGGTCACGGGCGAGGACGTGGGCTTCGAGGAGCTGGGCGGCGCGACGACGCACTCGACCCGTTCCGGCGTCGCGCACTACATGGCCTCGGACGAGGACGACGCGATCGACTGGGTGCGCACGCTGCTGGCGTACCTGCCGACCAACAACCTGGCCGACCCGCCGGCCTACGCGCACGAGGCCGACCTGGAGCCGTCGGACGAGGACCTCGCGCTGGACACGCTCGTCCCGGACTCGGACAGCCGGCCGTACGACATGCACACGGTCATCGAGACCGTGCTCGACGACGACAGCTTCCTCGAGGTGCAGTCGCTGTACGCCCAGAACGTCGTGGTCGGGTTCGGCCACGTCGAGGGCCAGCCGGTGGGCGTCGTGGCGAACCAGCCGATGCACATGGCGGGCACGCTGGACATCAACGCGGCGGAGAAGGCCGCGCGGTTCGTGCGCACGTGCGACGCCTTCGGGATCCCCGTCCTGACGTTCGTCGACGTCCCCGGCTTCCTGCCCGGCACCGACCAGGAGTGGAACGGCATCATCCGGCGCGGCGCGAAGCTGATCTTCGCGTACGCGGAGGCGACGGTCCCGCTGGTCACGGTCATCACGCGCAAGGCCTACGGCGGCGCGTACATCGTCATGGGCTCCAAGCAGCTGGGCGCCGACGTGAACCTCGCCTGGCCGACCGCGCAGATCGCCGTCATGGGCGCCGGTGGTGCGGTCAACATCCTGCAGCGCGGCGCGCTGCAGACCGTGGCGCAGGCCGGCGGCGACGTCGAGGCGGAGCGGCGCCGGCTGACCGCCGCGTACGAGGACGCCATCGTCAACCCCTGGGACGCGGCCGACCGCGGCTACGTGGACGACGTCATCGAACCGTCGGCGACCCGCGCCCAGGTGGTGCGGTCCCTGCGGCTGCTGCGCACCAAGCGTGCGAGCCTGCCGCCCAAGAAGCACGGCAACATCCCGCTGTGAGGAGCCCGGCATGAGCGAGCACGAGCACGACCACCCCGACGAGCACGACCCGGCGTCGCACGGGCGCGAGCCGCTGGCGGGGGTGGACGCCCGCGAGCTGCACACCACGGTGGACGAGCTCGCCGAGGCGCTGCACGCGTACGTCGAGACGGCGGTGGGCGTCCGGGCCGAGTTCGGCGCGCGAGAGGCCGACGAGGACCCCCGCGTGCTGGCGCTCGAGGGGCGGGTGGGCACGCTCAACGCCCGGCTGTACGACCTGCTGCACGCACGGCTCGGGCTGCACGCCGACCTGACCGGCATGACCTGGGACGACGCCGACCCCGACGCGGACGCCCCGGTCGAGCCGGGCGACCACGACACGTTCCACCTGGGGTTCGTCGTCGAGCTGCCGTCGACCGTCAGCGACCTGACGCTCGACGCCGTCATCGACCTCGTCGACGACGGCGGTGCGCAGATCGCGCACACCCTCACCGAGCGCGGCTACGTCGTCGGCGAGTGGGGCGCCGGGCGCGGCGCCCCCGTGCTGCTGGACGACGAGGACGACGACGAGGACGACCTGTGACCACCGGGCAGGGGCGCGCCACGGCCGAGCCGGTGGACCCGCACGTGCAGGTGGTGCGCGGCACGCCCGACGACATGGAGCTGGCGGCCCTCGTGGCCGGCCTGGTCGCCGCGGGCGCGCACCACGACGCGGCGACGCCGGACACCGACGGTGCCGCACGGTCGGCCCGTGCGCGCTGGACCGCTCTCCGGCCGCGTGCCGGTGCGCTGCCGGGCCGCGGGCACGACGCGTGGCGCTGGAGCCTGCACCCCTGACGTCGCGGCGGGCACCACCCCGTCCACCGACCCCCTGGGAGCGTGTGGCGCCCCGCCGTAGGGTGGCCCGGGTGACGACACCAGCGCCCGCGCCCCGTCCCACCAGCCCCGTCGACGCCGTCGCCGACGCCTACGTGGCCGCGCTCGCCCGGCTCGACCCCATCAGCGCCACGCAGCTGGGCGTCCTGGGTCACGACCGCGAGCTCACCGACTTCTCGCCCGAGGCGTCCGCTGAGCGCGCCGACCGCGCCCGGTCGACGCTGCTCGCCCTCGAGGGCCTGTCCCCCGCGGACGCCGTCGACGAGGTCACGGTCGCGGCCATGCACTGGTCGCTGCGCACCGGCATCGACCTGCAGGACGCCGGCGAGAACGACCGCATGCTCAACAACCTGTCCTCGCCGTCGCAGCAGGTGGCCGAGGTGTTCGACCTCATGCCGACCGACAGCGAGCAGGCGTGGGACGACGTCGCCGCGCGGCTCGCCCGGGTCCCGGCCTCGCTGGGGTCGTACGTGACGGCCCTGCGGAGCGCGGCGGCACGGGGCGACGTCGCCGCCGTCCGTCAGGTCGAGGCCGTGATCGGTCAGGCCCGGGAGGCGGCGCACCCGGAGTCGTCGCCGTTCACGCGGCTGGTCCGGGGTGCGGACGCACGCCGCGTGCTGGGTGACGACCACCCGCTGCACGCCGACCTGGAGCGCGGGGCGGCCGCGGCCCGTGCGGCGTACGGGGACCTGGCGCAGGTGCTCGCGGACGAGCTGGCGCCCGTCGCCCCGGAGGCCGACGCCGTGGGTCGCGAGCGCTACGCGCTGTGGTCGCGCCACCACCTGGGTGCCGACGTCGACCTGGACGAGACGTACGCCTGGGGGCTGGAGGAGCTGGCCCGCGTGCAGGCCGAGCAGGCCGAGGTCGCGGCGCAGGTCGCCGGTCCCGGTGCGACCGTCGAGCAGGCCGCGGCGCTGCTCGACGCGGACCCCGAGCGGCAGCTCGCGGGCACCGACGCGCTGCGCGGCTGGATGCAGGCGACGTCCGACGCGGCGATCGAGGCCCTCGACGGCACCCACTTCGACATCCCCGCGCCGGTCCGCACGCTGGAGTGCCGCATCGCGCCCTCGAGCACGGGGGCGATCTACTACACGGGACCCAGCGACGACTTCGCCCGCCCGGGTCGGATGTGGTGGTCGGTGCCGCCGGACGTCACGTCGTTCTCGACGTGGCGCGAGCGCACCACCGTGTACCACGAGGGCGTTCCCGGGCACCACCTGCAGATCGCGCAGGCCGTGTTCGAGCGCGCCACGCTCAACTCGTGGCGCCGGCTCGTCGCCTGGACGTCGGGCCACGGGGAGGGGTGGGCGCTGTACGCCGAGCGCCTCATGGCCGACCTCGGGTTCCTCGACGACCCGGGCGACCGGCTCGGCATGCTCGACGGCCAGCGGCTGCGCGCGGCCCGCGTCGTGTTCGACCTGGGGATGCACCTGGGCCTGCCGGCCCCGGCCGAGGTGGGGACGTGGACCCCGCAGACCGGCTGGGACTTCCTGCTCGCGAACGTGCAGATGCCCGAGTCGTTCGTGCGGTTCGAGTACACCCGCTACCTGGGCTGGCCCGGCCAGGCGCCGTCGTACAAGGTCGGGCAGCGGCTGTGGGAGCAGTACCGCGACGCGGCGCGCGCCGACGCCGCCGCGCGCGGCCGGGTGTTCGACCTGCGGGACTTCCACGCCCGCGCGCTCGCGCTCGGGTCGGTGCCGCTGGCGGTCCTGCCGACCGCGCTCACGTCCTGAGGCCTGCGGTGGGGGCGGCCGCGCCGACCCCCACCGCACGGCTCAGAGCAGCGTCCAGCCGTACTTGGCGAAGACGACCGCGACGAACAGCACCAGCACGGCCACGGTGACGAACCAGTCGTTGCCGGACGCGACGAACCGCCGGCCCCACGGCCCGGCCCGGCCCGGCAGGTTCAGGTGCCCGTCGCGCACGTTGACGCGGGTGAGGCCCGCCCACACCAGCGTCGTGGTGGCGGTGATCAGCAGGCACCAGGGGCACAGGGCGCCGATGACGAAGAACGACTGCTGGAACAGCCACCACGCGAACACCAGACCGGCCGTGTAGACCGCCTGCGCGCTGAGCATGAACCACCGCGGGAAGACGACGCCGCCGATCATCGCCACCGCGACCGTGATGACGATCGCCTCGGCCGCGATGCCCAGGAACGCGTTGGGGAAGCCGAAGAGCTCCGCCTGCCAGCTGGCCCCGACCTTGCCGCACGAGATGACCGAGTTGAGGTCGCAGCTCAGCGTCGCCGTCGTGCTCGTGGCCTTCGCCACCGCGATGGGGATCGCCTCGTACGACAGCACGAACGACGTGTACAGGCCGATGAGCCCCGAGACGAGCATCTCGATCGCCGTCCGCCGCCGCCACGCGGGGGGCGCGGGCTCGAGCAGGTCCGGGTCCTCGGGCAGGCCGAGCTCGTCGTCGAGCACGTCGTCGTGCTCCGGGTCCACGACGTCGCCGTCGTGCACGCTCCTGGTGGCGTCCATCACCGTGGCCTCCTCGCCCTGCGGTCCGGTGCGCCATTCTGCCCTGCACACCTGGGTGCGACGCAGGCCCCACGTCCCGCGCACACCCCGGGCCGCCGGACGCGGGCGGCGCGGCCGGCGCCGGAGCGGGCCGTTAGGGTCGGGCCGTGACCCGCCTGCTGCTCGCCTCCGCCTCCCCCGCCCGCCGCGCGACCCTCGCCGCCGCCGGCCTGGCTCCGCTGGTCGCCGTGTCCGGCGTCGACGAGGACGCCGTCCTCGCCGCGGCCCGCGAGCGCTTCGGCGACCTGGAGCCGGCGGACGCGGTGCTCGTGCTCGCGCAGGCCAAGGCCGAGGACGTGGCGCGGCGCCTCGACGACCTCGACGTCGAGGGGTGGCAGGACGAGGACGTCGTCGTGCTGGGCTGCGACTCGATGCTCGAGATCGACGGCGAGGTGCTGGGCAAGCCGGTCGACGCGCAGGACGCGGTGGCCCGCTGGCAGACCATGCGCGGGCGCAGCGGCGTGCTGCACACGGGCCACTGGCTGGTGGACGAGCGCGACCCGGCCGACGGCGGCACGGGTGCGACGCTCGGCGCGACCGCCTCCACGGTGGTGCACTTCGCGGACCTCTCGGACGACGAGATCACGGCGTACGTCGCGACCCGTGAGCCGCTGACCGTGGCCGGCGCCTTCACGATCGACGGGCTGGGCGGACCGTTCGTGGAGCGCATCGAGGGCGACCACCACACCGTGGTCGGGGTGAGCCTGCCCCTGCTGCGGCACCTGCTGGCGGACATCGACCTCACCGTCCCCGCCCTCTGGCAGGCCTGACCGCACCGCACGCGGGCCACGTCCGCCCACCGCCCGCGGCGCGGCGTGGTGGGTTCCTACAAGGCGCCCGCGCGGGCCTTGGGGGTTGCCCCAGTCTTGCGACGCGGGCCCGCGACGCAGCCGGGACCTGCGTCTCTGGCGCGCTACCGTGAGCCGTGCCCCTCATCACCAAGGTCCTCGTCGCGAACCGCGGGGAGATCGCCGTCCGCATCGCCCGTGCCTGCCGCGACGCCGGTGTCGCCTCCGTCGCGGTCTACTCGGACACCGATCGTGACGCGCTGCACGTGCACGTCGCGGACGAGGCGTACGCCCTCGACGGCGCCCGCGCGGCCGAGACCTACCTCGACATCGCCAAGCTGCTCGACGTGGCCCGGCGCTCGGGCGCCGACGCGGTCCACCCCGGCTACGGCTTCCTGTCGGAGAACGCGCAGTTCGCGCAGGCCGTGACCGACGCCGGCCTGGTGTGGGTGGGCCCACCGCCCGCGGCGATCGAGGCGCTCGGCGACAAGGTCAGCGCGCGCCACATCGCCCACCGCGCAGGCGCACCGCTGGTCGCGGGCACGCCGGAGCCGGTGCGCGACGTCGCGGAGATCCACGCGTTCGCGGCGGAGCACGGGCTGCCCGTGGCCATCAAGGCCGCGTTCGGCGGCGGCGGCCGGGGCCTGAAGGTCGCGCGCGAGGCCGACGAGATCGACGAGATGTACGAGTCCGCGGTCCGGGAGGCCGTCGCGGCGTTCGGACGCGGTGAGTGCTTCGTGGAGCGCTACCTGGACCGGCCGCGGCACGTCGAGACGCAGTGCCTCGCCGACGCGCACGGCACGGTCGTCGTCGTCTCGACGCGTGACTGCTCGCTGCAGCGCCGCCACCAGAAGCTCGTGGAGGAGGCGCCCGCGCCGTTCCTCACCGACGAGCAGCACGCCACGCTCGTCGCCGCGTCGCAGGCGATCCTGCGGGAGGCCGGGTACGTGGGCGCCGGCACCTGCGAGTTCCTCGTGGGCGCCGACGGCACGGTGTCGTTCCTCGAGGTGAACACCCGCCTGCAGGTCGAGCACCCCGTCACCGAGGAGATCAGCGGCATCGACCTGGTGCGCGAGCAGCTGCGCATCGCCGCCGGCGAGCCGCTCGGCTACACCGAGGTCGTCACCCGCGGGCACTCGATCGAGTTCCGCATCAACGGCGAGGACCCGGCCGCCGGGTTCCTGCCGGCGCCCGGTCGCATCTCCCGGCTGCGCCTCCCCTCCGGCCCGGGGGTGCGCGTGGACTCCGGTGTCGTCGAGGGCGACACCGTGTCCGGCCTGTTCGACTCGATGATCGCCAAGCTGGTCGTCACGGGCGCGACGCGCCGCCAGGCCGTCGAGCGGGCGCGCCGCGCGCTCGCCGAGCTCGAGGTGGTCGGCATCCCGACCGTCGTGCCCTTCCACCGCGCGGTCCTTCAGTCGCAGGCGTTCGTCCCGGCGGACGACACCACCCCGTTCACCGTGCACACCCGGTGGATCGAGACCGAGTTCGCGCAGACCGTCGCAGGGCTGGGCCGCCCCGCCCCGGCGCCGGAGGAGGCGCAGCTGCCCGACGGCGCGCTGGAGCGCGTGGTCGTCGAGGTCGGCGGCAAGCGGCTCGAGGTCGTGCTGCCGGCCGCCCTGGGGCTCGGACGCACCTCCGGGACCGGTCCGGGTCGCGGCGGGGCCGGGACACGCCCCGGCGCCGGTCCGCGACGCACGTCACGCCCGCGGTCCGGGCGCAGCGGCGGGTCGAACGGCACGACGCTCGCCTCGCCCATGCAGGGCACGATCGTCAAGGTCGCGGTGGCCGAGGGCGCCCAGGTCGCGGAGGGCGACCTGGTGGTGGTCCTCGAGGCCATGAAGATGGAGCAGCCCCTGGTCGCCCACCGCGCCGGCACGGTCCAGTCGCTCGTCGCCGGCGTCGGCTCCAGCGTGAGCGCCGGCGGCGCGATCTGCGAGATCGTCGGCTGAGCGCGTCGCGCACGGGTCCGCACCCCCGTCGCCCCGGCGACGGGTGGGTGGAGTGCGCCTGCGGGCGGCGCCACTGGGGCCTGCACGGTGCCGCCGGGCTGCTGCTGGTGCGGCGTGACGGCACCGGACGCGCCACCGACGTCGTGCTGCAGCACCGCGCGCCCTGGAGCGACCAGGGCGGCACGTGGGGCCTGCCAGGGGGCGCACGCGAGCCCGACGAGACCGCGGCGCAGGCCGCGCTGCGCGAGGCGCAGGAGGAGGCGGGCGTCGACCCCGCGGCGGTGGCGGTGCGCGGCGAGCACGTGCTGCGTCACCCCGACTGGGCGTACACGACCGTGCTCGGCGACGCGCGCGGCCCGGTCGAGCCCGCCGTGACGGACGCCGAGAGCATCACGGTCGCCTGGGTCCCGGTCGACGAGGTCGTCGACCGGGACCTGCTGCCGGCGTTCGCCGACGCCTGGCCGCTGCTGCGGGCGCGCCTCGACGGCTGACGCCCGCCCCGCGGCCCGGGCGCCGCCTCAGTCGATCGCCCGCTGGTGGAGCATGCGCGCCACCTCGGCGATCGTCCCCGACATCGACGGGTACACCGTGGAGGCCTCCGCGACCTGGTCGGCCGTGAGCCGGTGCGTGACGGCCAGGGTGAGCGGGAAGATCGACTCGCTCGCCCGCGGGCCCACCACCACGGCGCCCAGGATCGTGCCGGTGCCCGCGTGGGCGAAGATCTTCACGAACCCGTCGCGCACGCCCAGCATCTTGGCGCGCGGGTTGCGCGACAGCGGGAGCGTGCTGGTGCGGTAGTGCGTCCCCGTCTCGCGCAGCCGTGCCTCCGAGAGCCCCACCGTCGCGATCTCGGGCGCCGTGAAGATGTTGGCCGAGATGCCCCGCAGCGACAGCGGTCGGACCGCGTCGCCCAGCGCGTGGGACATGGCGATGCGCCCCTGCGTGGCCGCGACGGACGCCAGCGGCAGCACGCCGGTGCAGTCGCCGGCCGCGTACACGCCGCGCACGTTGGTGCGCGAGACCTTGTCGACCTCGACGTGCCCGGACGGCGTCACGCGCACGCCGGCCTCCTCGAGCCCGAGCCCGCGCGTGGTGGGCACCGAGCCCACCGCGAAGAGCACGTGCGAGCCCTCCACCGTGCGGCCGTCCTCCAGGGTCACGACGACGCCGTCGGCCGTCCGGCGCGCGGCCGACGCGCGCGAGCGCGACATCACGGTCATGCCGCGCTGGGTGAAGATCCGCTCGATGAGCTCCGCGGCGTCGGCGTCCTCGCCCGGCAGCACCCGGTCGCGGCTCGACACCAGGACGACGTCCGCGCCGAGCGACGTGTACGCACCGGCGAACTCCGCCCCCGTCACACCGGACCCGACGACGACCAGCCGCTCCGGCAGCTCGTCGAGGTCGTACATCTGCGTCCACGTGAGGATCCGCTCGCCGTCCGGGCGCGCGTCGGGCAGCACCCGCGGCGTGGCACCGGTCGCCAGCAGCACCACGTCGGCCGCGAGCTCGTGCTCCCGGCCGTCCTCACCGGTCACGGCCACGCGTCCCGGGTCGAGCAGTCGACCGGTGCCGGTGACGACGTCGACGCCCTCGCGCGCCAGGCGCGCCCGGATGTCGTCGGACTGCGCGCTCGCCAGCGCCTTGACCCGGGCGTTGACCGCCCGCAGGTCGATGCTGTGGCGCAGCGCGGTCCCGGGGCCGGCGCCGGACGCACCGGCACCGACGGCCGCGAGCGCGTCCAGCCGGATGCCCAGCTCGGGTGCGCGGTCGGCGATCGTCATCCACTCGGCCGTCGCGATGAGCGTCTTGGACGGCACGACGTCGGTGAGGACGGCCGCGCCGCCGAGGCCCGCGCGCTCGACCACGGTCACGCGCGCGCCGAGGCGTCGAGCGACGAGCGCCGCCTCGTAGCCGCCCGGTCCGCCGCCCACGATCACGACGTGCCCGGAGGGCGGGTCGTCCGGTGCGTCGCGCACGGTCGAGGCGGCGGTGACGGCCGGCACCTGCGGCTGGTCGGGGGCTGCGGAGGTCTGCTCGCTGGTCACGGGCCCCATCCTGCCCGGCCGGCACGTGGTTAGCCTGTTCCCATGACCGACGTCTCCCCCGCCCGCGACCTCACCGGTGGCGCGCTGCCCAGCCTCGACGACCCGACGACCGACCCCTTCGACGTGGCACGACTCGCGGCGGAGGTGATCGCGCAGCGCACCGGCGTCGCGCGGCACGACGTCGCACTCGTGCTGGGCTCCGGGTGGGGCGGTGCGGCGGACCTGCTCGGCGAGACCGTCGCCGAGATCCCGAGCCACGAGGTCCCCGGGTTCACGCGGGCCGCGGTGGCGGGCCACGTCGGCATGCTGCGCTCGGTGCGGATCGCGGGTGACGGCACCCGGCCCGACCGGTACGCGCTGGTGCTGGGCTCGCGCACCCACCTGTACGAGGGGCGCGGCGTGCGTCGCGTCGTGCACGGCGTGCGGACCGCCGCGGCCACGGGTGCGTCGACGGTGGTGCTCACCAACGGCTGCGGCGGCCTGAACCTGGCGTGGGGGCCGGGCACGCCCGTGCTGATCCGCGACCACATCAACCTCACGGCGACGTCGCCGCTCGAGGGCGCGACCTTCGTGGACCTCACCGACCTGTACTCGTCCCGGCTGCGTGCCGTGGCGCGGGAGGTCGACGCGTCGCTCGACGAGGGCGTGTACGTGCAGTTCCCCGGCCCGCACTACGAGACGCCCGCGGAGGTCGCCATGGCCGGCCGCCTCGGGGGCGACCTCGTCGGCATGTCCACCACCCTGGAGGCCATCGCCGCCCGCCACGCGGGTCTCGAGGTGCTCGGCATCTCGCTGGTGACCAACCTGGCCGCGGGCATCAGCCCGGAGCCGCTCGACCACGCCGAGGTCCTCGAGGCCGGACGCGCCGCCGGGCCGCGCATCAGCGCGCTGCTCGCGGAGGTCGTGCGGCGGTTGTGAGGCGCACGCGGTGACGGTGCCGGGCCGTGGCCCCGCCAGTAGGTTGGTGTCCGTGAGCGCCACGGACAACGACGACGTGCTGCGCGGGGACGCCCCGGCGCCGGCCGCGACCGACCGGAACCCCGCCGCCGACCCGGTGGAGGACGACGCCTGGGACGACCTGGTGCGCCGGGTCGGGGCCTGGGTGGCCGACGACCCGGACCCGCGGACGGCCGACGAGCTGACGTCGCTGCTGCAGACCGCGCGGGACACGCCCGAGCCCGGTGGCGACGGACCGGTGGCCGACCTGGCACGCCAGGAGGCGCAGGCCGCCCGCGCCGACCTCGAGGACCGGTTCAGCGGGCTCCTGCAGTTCGGCACCGCGGGTCTGCGCGGTGAGCTGGGCGGCGGACCGCACCGCATGAACCGCGCCGTCGTGATCCGCGCCGCGGCGGGGCTGGCGGACTTCCTCACCGGTGAGCTCGAGGGTGCGACCCCGCCGCCCCGCGTGGTCGTCGGTTACGACGCGCGCCACAACTCGCACACGTTCGCGCTCGACACCGCGGCGGTCATGACGGCGGTCGGGATCGACGTGCTGCTGCTGCCGCGGCCGCTGCCGACCCCGGTGCTCGCCTCGGCCGTCCGGCGGTTCGGGGCCGACGCCGGCGTCATGGTGACCGCATCGCACAACCCGCCGCAGGACAACGGGTACAAGGTGTACCTCGGCGGGCGCGTCGTCACCGGCGCCGGGCAGGGCGCCCAGATCGTGCCGCCCGCGGACACCGCCATCGCGGCGGCGATCGCCCGCGTGCCGTCGGTCGCGTCCGTGCCGCGCGCCGCGTCCGGCTGGACCGTCCTCGGCGAGGACGTGGTCGAGGCGTACGCCGCCGACGCCGCCGCCGTCGCCCCGGGCGGCGACCCGGACCACCGCGCCCGGCTGAAGGTCGTCGTGACCCCGCTGCACGGCGTGGGCGGCGCCCTGACGCGCGACGTCCTGACGCGTGCGGGCTTCACCGACGTCACCCTGGTGCCCGAGCAGGCGGAGCCGGACCCCGACTTCCCCACGGTCGCCTTCCCCAACCCCGAGGAGCCGGGCGCGACCGACCTCGCGCTGGCGCTGGCCGCCGCGATGCGGGCCGACCTCGTCGTGGCGGTCGACCCCGACGCCGACCGGTGCGCCGTCGCCCTGATCGACCCCCGCGCGCACGTGCCCGCCCGCGGGCCGGAGACCCCGCAGGCCGACGGCTGGCGCATGCTCACCGGCGACGAGGTCGGTGCCCTGCTGGGCGCCGACGCGGCCGCCCGGGTGCGCGCGGACGACCGCCCCGACGGCGCGGCACCGACGCTCGCGTGCTCGATCGTGTCGTCGCGGCTGCTGGCGGCGATCGCCGCCGACGCCGGGCTGCGGTTCGCCTCGACGCTCACCGGCTTCAAGTGGATCTCCCGCGTCGACGGTCTGGTCTTCGGGTACGAGGAGGCGCTGGGGTACTGCGTCGACCCCGCGCACGTGCGTGACAAGGACGGCATGTCGGCCGCCGTGCGGGTGTGCGACCTGGCCGCCCGCCTGGCGGCGGAGGGCCGCACTCTCGTCGACGCGTTGGACGACCTGGCCCGCGCCCACGGCCTGCACGCGACCGGGCAGGTCAGCGCGCGGTTCGCCGACCTCAGCCGCATCGGCGCGACGATGTCCGCGCTGCGGGAGCGGCCGCCGGCGCAGCTGGCCGGCTCGCCCGTGGTCGAGGTCGTGGACCTGGCCGCCGGCACCGACGACGACCGCGGCGGGCTGCCCCCGACCGACGGGCTGCGGCTCCTCACGGCCGACGGCACGCGGGTGGTGGTGCGCCCGTCGGGCACCGAGCCCAAGGTCAAGGCCTACCTCGAGGTCGTCGTCCCCGTCGCCGCCGACGCGGACCGTGGCGCCCTCGACACCGCGCACCGCACGGCACGCGAGCGCCTGGACCACCTGGCGGCCGACGTGCGGACCGCGCTGGGCCTGGACGGGAGCTGACCGGTCGAGCGGCGGCGTCCGCCGCTCGAGCGGGTGCGTGGGGGCCTCAGCCGGTACGCGTGCAGCGCACCTGCGGGACGGACCGGGCGGTGTCGCTCGCGGCCGTGCCGTTGAAACCGAACGTCACGCTGCCCCCGTCCTCGATGATGCCGTTCCACGGCATGTTCTCCGCCGTCACCGTGCTCCCGCTGCGGGTGATCTCCGCGGCCCACTGCTCGGTGATCTCCAGCCCGTCGGGCTGCGTCCAGGTGAGCACCCAGCCGCGGACCCCCGACGTCGTGGCGGTCACGGTGACCTGGGCCTGCATGCCGCCCGGCCACGAGGTCACCACCTCGTAGGTGGCGGTGCAGGCGCCCGCGGGCACGGCCGCCGGCGGCGCCGCCACGCCCGGCTGCGCCCCGTCCGAGGGTGGTGCAGCGGCGGGCGGCGTCGCCGCCGCCGGACGCGACGGGGACGTGACGGACGGCTCCGGGCCGGCCTCGGGCGTCGGCCCGCTCGACGGCGTCACCGTGGGCAGTCCGTCGCTGAGGGTCGTCTCCCCCGGGGCGAAGGGCGGCACGACGGGGTTCACGTCGGTGTCCACCGCGGACGGGTCGCAGACCGCGCCCGGGCGGTAGGCGGTGTAGGCGCCGGCGTCGCACGTGAACCCGACGACGGCGTCACCTCCCAGCACGACCTCGCCCGACAGCCGCGCCGATCCCAGCACCCGTGCGACGTCGCGCACGACCACGTCGCCCGTGAGCTCGGCGCCGCCCTCCACCCACGCGCGCCCCTCGAGACGCACTCCCGGGCCGACGACGGCGTCGCCCCGCACCACGGCACCCGTCGCGACGTACGCGGCAGGGTCGACGCGCGCCGTGTCGTCGACCCAGCCGCCCCCGTGCGGGTGCCGGTGGCCGCCCTCGGCGGCGAGGGCGGCGACGGGGTCGGACACCGTCGCGCCCGCGACCCGGAACTCGTAGGGGTAGCGGGCGGTCCGGGGGAACGTCTCCAGCCCCGAGGCGACCACCTCGGTCGGCGTAGCCGCGACCACGAGGTACACCTCGTCCTCGCCGGCGCGCAGCGCGAGGCGCAGCTCACCGTCGGTGGCCTCCGTGACGGGGCTGTACCGCGGGCCGCCCGGCCCGACCGCGACGAGCCCGAAGCTCCAGCCGGGGTGCTCCCCCGCCCCGCTGCCGACGTGCCCGCGCACGCGCACCCGCACGTCGGTGCCGGACCCGTCGGGCACGAGCCGCACCACGGTGTAGCCGTACGCACCCGGCGCGAACGTACCGGTCACCCGGTGGTGCGAAGGGTCGTCCGCCACGGCCTCCACGGGCGTGGTGCGGTGCGCGACGAGGACGGGGTCCACGCCCTGGTGCAGCCCGCCCGGCGTGAGGTCGTCGACGGCCACGCGCATGGCGTACTGCGTCACCCGGCGGTTGAGCGCCGCGGCGTTGGAGGACGTGAGCCGAACGTACGCGCCGAGCAGGTGCTCGGTGTCGGAGGAGCCGGTCCACAGGTCGCCCACGAGCCGCGGCGACGAACGGTCGGCGAGGTGCTGCAGCAGCAGCCACCCCGCCGCACCCTGGCGTGCGCTGCCCCAGGCGAGGTGCGGGGCGAGCAGGTGGTCCGAGACGTCGGCATGGTCCCCTGGCACCGCGAGCGTCGCCAGGTACGCGGACGCCGCCGTGCGCAGGGTCGCCGCCGACTCGGGTGTGAGGCCGTGCCCGGGGTGCGCCGCCGCGGTGAGGTGCTGCAGGGCCTCCGCGACACCACGGGCGAGCTCCCACGGCGTACCGGCCGGCACCGGCACCCCCGCGGACCGCGCCGCACCGTCGGTCGGGGCGGGACCCGCGGCCGACGGCGTCGCGGCGGCGGAGGCCGACGCCGTCGCACCGGCGACGGCGGCCGCGGCGACCTCCGGCTCGAGGGAGGACGCCAGCACGGCGGGCTGCACCCGCAGGAGCGCGATCCCGTCGACGACCGCCCCCCGGGTCGGCGGCACCGGGTCGCCGGACGGCTCGTCGGCGGTCACGGGCGGGTCCACGGGCGTGGCGGCGCCCGGACCCTGCGCCCACGTCCCGTCGACCACGACGAGGAGCTTGTGCTCCGCCAGCGGCCCCTCGTCCGCACCCAGACCGGCCTCGTCGACGTCGAGCGCGTGCAGCGCCTCGAGCTGGGCGACGACGACGTCCGGGTCGAACCGCAGGGCGTCCGGCGCGGCGGTCGGGTCGGGCCCGGCGCGCCCGCCCCACGCGAGCGCCACCCGGTCGCCCTCGAGCACGTGCGCCTCCGACCACGCGGCACGCCACGGCTCGGGGACGGCGAGCCGGAGCCGCTCGGCCCCGTGGTCCCCGAGGGCGCTCGCCAGGGCCGCGCCCAGCACGAAGGCCGCGACGAGCGCCACGACGACCGTGCCGCGCCTGATCGGGCCCATGCCGCGTGCGTCTCCTCCCGGCGGTGCGCGCCGTCGGGGTCCGGGTGGACCGGGCGGACCTGCTCCTGACCTGCGTGGTCGGCGTCGAGCGAGCGCTATCCGGACGACCGTCCACCATGGTCTGCCCTCCGCGGACCAGTCAACGCCCGAATCGTCCGGATCAGCGGGTATTCACCCGACCGAGCGGCAGATTCTCACGCCTCTCTCATCGCGCCGGAGCCCGAGAGGTCAGTAGTCGCCGTCCGCCGTCAGGCCCGCGAGCACGGATGCGGTGCCCGACAGCCCCAGCCGGGTGGCCCCGGCCTCGATCATCGCGAGCGCGTCCGCCGCCGTCCGGATCCCGCCCGACGCCTTGACGCCCAGCCGGCCGCCGACCGTCCGCGACATCAGGCGCACGGCGTGCACCGTGGCGCCGCCCGCCGGGTGGAAGCCCGTCGACGTCTTGACGAAGTCCGCACCCGCGGCCTCCGCGGCCTCGCAGACGTGCACGATCTCGTCGTCCGTCAGCGCGGCGGACTCGATGATGACCTTCAGGACGGTCGGGGCGGGCACGGCCGCGCGCACGGCGGCGATGTCGCGGCCGACGTCGGCGAAGCGACGCTCCTTGGCGGCACCCACGTCGATGACCATGTCGACCTCCGCGGCGCCGTCCGCCACCGCGCGCGCCGCCTCGGCCGCCTTGACGTCGCTGTGGTGCTTGCCCGACGGGAACCCGCAGACCGTCGCGACCAGCAGGTCCGGCGCACCGTCCAGACCGACGGGGATCTCCAGCGGCAGGAACGAGGGCGACACGCACACGGAGTACACCCCGAGCTCGACGCCCTCGGCCACCAGCGCCTCCACGTCGGCCCGCGTGGCCTCCGGCTTGAGCAGCGTGTGGTCGACGAAGCGTGCGAGGCCGACGGCGTCGAGGGGGACGTGCGTGGTCGGGGTGTCGTCGGTGGTCATGCGCGGTGCCTCCCGGGGCGTGCTGCGCCCGGCGGGACCGCCGGGCCGGTGATGCGGTCGACGAGCGCGTGGCGCTCGTCCTGGTGCAGGAACGTGTGCCGGGCGGCGGTCACGGTCACGTCGACCACGTCGTCGAGCGTCCACCCCGCCTCCCGCACCAGCAGACCCAGCTCGCGCGACAGCGACGTGCCGGACTGCAGGCGGTTGTCCGTGTTGACGGTGACCTCGAACCCGGCGCGACGCAGCAGGGTCACGGGGTGGGCCGCCACCGAGGCGGCCGCGCCCGTCTGCAGGTTGGACGACGGGCACACCTCCAGCGGGACGCGCCGGTCGCGCACCCAGTGCGCCAGCAGCCCCAGCCGCCACGACCCGTCGGGCCCCTCGTGGACGTCGTCGGCCAGCCGGACGCCGTGGCCCAGCCGGACGGCGCCCGCGACGTGCAGCGCCTCCGCCATCGAGTCGAGCCCCGCGTCCTCACCCGCGTGCACGGTGGCCGGGAAGCTCGCGTCGCGCACGACGCGGAACGCGGCCGCGTGCCGCGACGGCGGGAACCCCTCCTCCGGTCCGGCGATGTCGAAGCCCACGACGCCCGCGTCCCGGTTCGCCAGCGCGAGCGCGGCGATCTCGTCGGACCGGTCCGCCTGCCGCATCGCGGACAGGACCTGCACCACCCGGATCTCGTGACCGGCGGACCGCGCCTCGGCCTCACCCTGCGCGAAGCCCTCACGCACCGCGTCGACGACCTGCTGCAGCGTCAGGCCGCGCTCCAGGTGCTGCTCGGGCGCGTACCGCTCCTCGGCGTGCACGACGCCGTCCGCAGCGAGGTCGAGCACGGCCTCCCGGGCCACACGGCGCAGCCCCTCGGCGGTCTGCATGACCGCCAGGGTGTGCGTGAACGTCTCGAGGTACCGCGGCAGCGAGCCCGAGCCGGCCGCCTCGACGAACCAGCGCCCGAGGGCCTGCGGGTCCGTCGTCGGCAGCTCGTGGCCGATCGCGGCGGACAGCTCGATCATCGTCTCCGGGCGCAGCCCGCCGTCGAGGTGGTCGTGCAGCAGGACCTTCGGCAGCGCGCGCAGCGTCTCGTCGAGGTCCTGCCCGTCAGGGGTCGGTGTCACGCGTCGGCGCCCTCGTCGTCGTCCAGGTGCACCTCGGCGGACTGCTCGACCACGTCGGCCTCCTCGGCGCGGCCCTCACGGTCCGGCCGGGGGAAACCGGGGACGTGGTCCTCCGGCTCGTCGTCGGCGGTCTCGTCGGCGTCCGTCAGCGTCAGCGGCTGCTCCGTGTCGACGGGCGCCAGGCCGGCGTCGCGCCAGGACTGTGCTCCGGGGACGGTGCTCATGGCTCCTCCGTGGTGGTGCGGCGGCAGGGGACGTTCCTCATCGTGACCCGGGCGCGCAGGTGCCGCGACCGGGCCGTGCGGACGTCAGTCCGCCGCGACGCGGTCGAGCACGAGCGGGCGGGTCGCACCGGGCGTGCCCTGCGGGTCGACGACCACGCCACCGGCCAGCGCCTCGTGCGCGCGGGCGAAGCGCTCCGGGGTGTCGGTGTGCAGCGTGAGCAGCGGCTGGCCGCGGCGGACGGTGTCCCCCGGGCGGGCGTGGATCTCGATGCCCGCACCGGCCTGCACCGGGTCCTCCTTGCGGGCCCGGCCCGCGCCGAGGCGCCACGCGGCGACGCCCACGGCGTACGCGTCGAGCGTCGTCAGGACACCGTCGGCCTCGGCGAGCACCTGCTCCTGCTCCCGTGCGACGGGCAGCTCGGCGTCGGGGTCGCCGCCCTGCGCAGCGATCATCCGGCGCCACACGTCCATCGCGCGGCCGTCGGCCAGCGCCGCGGCCGGGTCCGCGTCCGGCTGCCCCGCTGCGGCGAGCATCTCGCGCGCCAGCGCGACGGTCAGCTCGACGACGTCCGCCGGGCCGCCGCCGGCCAGGACCTCGACCGACTCGCGGACCTCGAGCGCGTTGCCCGCCGTCAGGCCCAGGGGCGTCGACATGTCGGTGAGCAGCGCGACCGTGCGCACCCCGGCGTCGGTGCCGAGCGCGACCATCGTGCGGGCCAGCTCGCCCGCGCGCTCCGCGTCCTTCATGAACGCGCCGGAGCCGACCTTCACGTCGAGCACGAGCGAGCCGGTGCCCTCGGCGATCTTCTTGCTCATGATCGAGCTCGCGATCAGCGGGATCGCCTCGACCGTGCCGGTGACGTCGCGCAGCGCGTAGAGCTTGCGGTCCGCCGGTGCCAGGCCCGACCCGGCGGCGCAGATGACGGCGCCGACGTCCTCGAGCTGGCGCATCATCTCGTCGTTGCTCAGCGCGGCGCGCCAGCCCGGGATCGCCTCGAGCTTGTCGAGAGTGCCCCCGGTGTGGCCGAGCCCGCGGCCGGACAGCTGCGGCACGGCCACGCCGAACACGGCGACGAGCGGCGCCAGCGGCAGCGTGATCTTGTCGCCCACGCCCCCGGTGGAGTGCTTGTCCGCCGTGGGCCGCGACAGGCCGGAGAAGTCCATGCGCTCGCCGCTGGCGATCATCGCCGCCGTCCAGCGCGCGATCTCGGCGCGGTCCATGCCGTTGAGCAGGATCGCCATGGCGAGGGCCGACATCTGCTCGTCCGCGACGACCCCGCGGGTGTACGCGTCGACCACCCAGTCGATCTGGCCGTCGGTCAGCCGGCGCCCGTCCCGCTTGGCGACGATGACGTCGACGGCGTCGAACTGCTCGCTCATCCCTGCTCCTTGTCCTGACCCCCACCGCGCACGGTGAGGTCCGTCGGCCCGAAGGCGTCGGGCAGCACCTCGCTCATGGGCCGTACGCCGCTGACCGTCTCGAGCAGCAGGTCGGGCCCGCCGTGCTCGAACAGCAGCTGCCGGCAGCGTCCGCACGGCATGAGGACGTCGCCGTGCCCGTCGACGCAGACGAACGCGACCAGCCGGCCGCCCCCGGTCACGTGCAGCATCGACACCAGGCTGCACTCGGCGCACAGGCCGACGCCGTACGACGCGTTCTCGACGTTGCAGCCGGCGACCACCCGCCCGTCGTCGACCAGCGCCGCCGCGCCGACCGGGAACCGCGAGTACGGGGCGTAGGCCCGGGTCATGACGTCGCGTGCGGCGGCCCGCAGGCCGTCCCAGTCGACGGTCCGCGTGCTGCTGGGCATGTCTCCCTCTCCGCTCATTCCTTGACGTAGGCCTCGCCGGACGCCGCCGGGCCGCGCGAGCGGCCGACCAGGCCCGCCACGGCGAGCAGCGTCACGACGTACGGCAGCATGAGCATGAACTGGCTCGGCACCGGGGCGCCGACGATGCTCAGGGCACCCTCGAGGTTCGACGCGAACCCGAACAGCAGCGCGGCCAGCGCGGCGCGCACCGGGTCCCACTTGCCGAAGATGACGGCGGCCAGGGCGATGAACCCGGCACCGGCGGTCATCTCCTTGCCGAAGGCCGACACCGACACGACGGTGTAGAACGCGCCACCGACACCGGCGATCGCGCCCGCCACGAGCAGCGCCCGGTACCGCGTGCGCTCGACCTTGATGCCGACGGTGTCGGCGGCCTTGGGGTGCTCCCCCACGGCACGCAGGCGCAGGCCCCAGCGCGTGCGGTACAGCGCGAACCACACACCGGGCACCACCAGGTACATGAGGTAGACGACGACCGTCTGGTTGAACAGCGACGGGCCGATCACGGGGATGTGCGAGAGCCCGGGGATCGCGATGTTCGAGAACCGCGTGGTGCTGTTGAGCTGGGGGTTGGGCACCAGCACCTGCGAGTACAGGAAGCTGGTCACGCCGATCACCAGCACGTTGAGCACGACACCCACGATGACCTGGTTGACGCGGTACGTGATCGTGAACACCCCGAGCACGGCGGCGACCAGGACACCCGCGAGCACCGCGGCCAGCAGGCCGACCCACGGGCTGTTCGTCACCGAGGCCGCGACCGCGGCGCAGAACGCCCCGGCGAGCAGCTGGCCCTCGATGGCGATGTTGACGACGCCGGCACGCTCGCCGATCACGCCGCCCAGCGCACCGAAGACGATGGGCACCGCGAGCAGCACGGCACCACCGATGAGGCGGACCGCGGGGATGTCGCTCGGGCTGCCGGCCGCGGCCCAGGCGAGGAACCCGACGAGGAAGACCGCCGCGAACAGCGCCGAGACCCACACCGGGACCTTGTGCCGGCGCATGACGCGCCAGGCGGCGAGCAGCGACAGCAGCGCCATGACCGCGACGCAGACCCACCCGGTCGCGGTGCCGGGCACGGCCAGGCTCGGCAGGCTCACGAGGTCCCCGGAGCTGGCGAGGCGGAACCTCGCGTCACCCTCACGGGGCCGCACCATCAGCAGCAGCGCGAACAGCACCGTCACCACGCCGAGCACCACGGGCCCCTTGCGGGACACCACGGTCACCGTGCGGTGCTCGACGGCACCGCCGGACGCCTCGGTGGGCTCCACCGTCGTCGTGCTCATCGCTGCACCTCCTCACGGCGCGAGGCGCCGGACCGGCGGGTCCCCGCCGGTGCCCGACGGCCCGGCTGCGGAAGCCGGAACACCGCCCGCACCAGCGGCGGCGCCGCGATGAACAGGACGATCAGGGACTGCACGACCAGGACGATCTCGATCGGGATCCCCTCGGATGCCTGCATGACCGAGCCCCCGGCCTTGAAGCCACCGAACAGCAGCCCCGCGAACAGCACCCCGACCGGGTTCGACGACCCGAGCAGCGCCACGGTGATCGCGTCGAACCCGATGCCCGCGTCGATGTCGTAGCTGAAGCCCGTGGTGATGAGCCCGAGCACCTGCGTGCTGCCCGCGAGGCCCACCAGCGCACCGCTGAGGAGCATCGCCATCACGGTCGCGCGGGGCACGTGGATGCCGGCGACGCGCGCGGCGCGGGCGTTCTCGCCCACCGCCCGCAGCGAGAAGCCGAGGCTCGAGCGCTCCAGCAGCCACCACGTCAGCACCACCGCGCCGAGCGCGAGGAGGAAGCCGAGGTGCAGGCGGAACTCCGGGCCCAGCAGCCGCGGCAGGAGCGCGGTGTCCGCCATGGGCGGCGACTTGGGGTTGGCCGACCCGGGCGCCTGCAGCAGGCCCGGCGTTGCCAGCAGGTAGGACAGCAGGTAGAACGCGATGTAGTTGAGCATGATCGTGACGATCACCTCGTGCGCCCCCGTCGCGGCCTTGAGCAGGCCCGCGAGACCGCCCCACAGCGCACCGGCCGCGACACCGACGACGAGCGCCACCAGCAGGTGCAGCCCGCCCGGCAGTTCCCAGGCGAACCCGACCCAGCCGGCACCCGCCGCGGCCATGAGCATCTGCCCCTGCCCGCCGATGTTGAACAGGCCGGAGCGGAACGCCAGCGCCAGCCCGAGACCGGCGGCGATCAGCGGCGTCGCGTAGGTCATCGACTGCGTGAGCGGCCGGATCCCCTGCGCGAACGAGTCCGCCGTGTAGTTGTAGACCGCACCGCGGAAGAGCGCCGCGTACGCGCCGCCGACGGCCTGGCCGATGGCGGCGAACGTGTCACCGGGGCGCGAGAAGAAGTACGAGGCGGCCGACTGCACGCCCTCGTCCGTGAAGGCGATCATCACCGACCCGGCCAGCACCGCGAGCACCACGGCACCGAGCGAGACCGCCCAGCCGCCGGACGCCACGCGCTGCAGCGCGTCGTTCCACCGGGTGTCACGGACGGGCGTGGGCCCGGCGTCGTCACCGCCCACGTCGGTCACCACCGTGTCGGGCACGACCACGTCGGCGACGCCCTGGTCGCCGGGCTCCTTGGGCTCGCTCACGCGGCCTCTCCCTCGTTCGGCGCGATGCCGGCCATCATGAGGCCGAGGACGTCGCGCGGGGTGTCGGACGGGACGATGCCGACCACACGGCCGCGGTACATGACGAGGATCCGGTCGCCCAGGGCGACCGCCTCGTCCAGCTCGGTGGCGACGACGACCACCGGGACGCCCTCGTCCCGCGTCTCGACGATGCGCTTGTGGATGAACTCGATCGAGCCGACGTCGACGCCGCGCGTCGGCTGGGCCGCCACGAGCAGGCGCAGGTCGCGCGAGAGCTCACGGGCGACGACGACCTTCTGCTGGTTGCCCCCGGACAGCCGCCCCACCGGCGAGTCGATGCCCTGGGTGCGGATGTCGTACTGCTCGACCATGTCGCGGGCGAACCGGTCGCGCGCCCGCAGCTGCAGCGCCCCGGCCCGCACGAACGGCGGCCCGTCGGTGCGGTCGAGCACGAGGTTCTCGGCGACGGTGAACTCGGCGACGAGCCCGTCCAGCGTGCGGTCCTCGGGCACGTAGCCGACGCCGGCGTCCAGCACCCGGCGCACCGAGCGCCCGACGAGCTCGGTGGACCCGAGGCGGATGCTGCCGGTGACGAACCCCTGCAGCCCTGCCAGCGCCTCCGCCAGCTCGGTCTGCCCGTTGCCCTGCACGCCCGCGACGACCAGGATCTCGCCACGGGGTACCTCGAACGACACGTCGTCGACGAGCACCGTGCCGCGTGCGTCGGTGACCTGCAGGTGCTCGACCCTCAGCCCGTCGCCCTGGGGCCGCGCCGGCTCCCGGTGCACGACCAGCTCGACGGGGCGGCCGACCATGAGGGAGGCGAGCTCGGCGTCCGTCGCGGTGGGCGAGGCCTCCCCGACCACGGCGCCGCGGCGCACGACCGTGATGCGGTCGGCGACCTCGCGGACCTCGCGGAGCTTGTGGGTGATGAAGACGATCGCGGTGCCGCCGGCCTTCAGCCGACGCATCATGTCCATGAGCTCGTCGGTCTCCTGCGGCGTCAGCACCGCGGTCGGCTCGTCGAACACCAGGACGCGCGCGTCGCGCGACAGGGCCTTGATGATCTCGACCCGCTGCTGGACGCCGACGGGCAGGTCCTCGACCACCGCGTCGGGGTCGACGTGGAACCCGAAGCGGTCGGCGATCTCGCGCACCCGGCTGCGCGCCGCGTCGAGGTCGAGCCGGCCGCCGGTCGTCGTCTGCTCGTGCCCGAGCATGACGTTCTCCGCGACCGTGAAGACGGGGACGAGCATGAAGTGCTGGTGCACCATGCCGATGCCGGCGGCCATGGCGTCGCCCGGGCCGGCGAAGTGCTGGACCTCGTCGTCCAGGAGGATCTCGCCCTCGTCGGCCTGGTAGAGGCCGTACAGGACGTTCATCAGGGTGGACTTGCCCGCACCGTTCTCCCCGAGCAGGCAGTGGATCTCTCCCGGCTCGACCGTGAGGTCGATGTGGTCGTTGGCGACCAGGGCGCCGAAGCGCTTGGTGATGCCGCGCAGCTCGAGCTTCATGGGGACGGTCCTCGGGACGGGTCGGGACGGTGCGGTGCGGATGGTCCGGTCGGGTCGCCGGCCGACCCTGCGATCGTCGCACGTGACCACCCGGGCGGGCCGTGGCCGACCCGCCCGGGTGTGCGTCACACGTGCGCTGCCGCGGTCACTCGGAGAGGTACGAGGTGACCGTGATGTCGCCGTCGATGATCTGCTGCTTGAGCTCCTCGACCTCGGTGACCAGCTCCGGGGACACCTTGGACTCGAAGTTGTGCAGCGGGGCGATGCCCACACCGTCGTTCGCCAGCGTGCCGACGTACGCCTCGGGGTCGAACTCGCCCTCGCCCGCGGCCAGGACGGCCTCGTAGGTCGACAGCTTCATGTTCTTGAGGATCGACGTGAGGACCAGGTCCTGCGTGGCCGGGTCCGTCTCGAAGACGTCGGCGTCGGCGCCGATGAGCGCGACCTCGCGGCCCGAGTCGGCGATGGCGTCCATCGCGGACTGGTAGATCGGGCCACCCACGGGCAGGATCACGTCGACGCCCTGGTCGATGATGCCGGCCGCGACCTGCTTGGCCGTGTCGTTGGCCTCGAAGCCGCCGGTGAAGGAGCCCTGGTCGCCGCCCTGGTAGCCGACGAGCTGGACGTCCGCGCCCTTGACCTCGTTGTAGTACTCGACGCCCTGCTTGAAGCCGTCCATGAAGATCGTGACGGTCGGGTAGGGCTGGCCGCCGAACGTGCCGACCTTCGACACGCCGTTGTCGGCCGAGTAGCCGGCGGCCAGGTAGCCGGCGAGGAACGCGGCCTGCGCCGTGTCGTACAGCAGCGGCTTGATGTTCTCCGCGTCCTTGGTGCCGTCGAAGTCGTTGTCCGCGGCGTCGTCGACCAGGATGTAGTCGATCTCGGAGTTGGCCTCGGCCGACTCGACCGTCGCGGCCGACAGCGCGAAGCCGACGGACACGATCGCGTTGCAGTTCTCGGCCACGAGGCTCTCGAGGTTCGTCGCGAAGTCCGCCTCGGAGTCCGACTGGACCTCGGCGAAGCCGGCGCCGAGCTCCTCGGTCGCCTCCTTCGTGCCCTCGTAGCTGAGCTGGTTGAAGCTCTTGTCGTCGAAGCCACCGGCGTCGGAGACGACGCAGGCCTTGAAGTCCGAGGCCTCGTCACCACCGGCGGACGGCTCCGCGGCGTCGGGTGCACTGCCACACGCCGCGAGCGTGAGGGCGAGCGCCCCACCGAGTGCGGCCACTCGAACGATCTTCTTCACGACAGGTCTCCCACTTCTCGTCGTCCCGCCGCACAGGTGCCCGGGACGGACGGACGGCGCAGCGTTGCACCGCCGACGTGCCCGACCAGTCGGCTTGATCACTGTGGACCCTAGGCACCTGCAGGTCACCGAACTGTTACCGGCGGGTATCCCTGCAGGTTCTGTGATGAATTCGCAACCTGTTCCCGCCCTTCGGTCGTGCTGTCCGCACATCGATACGGACGGATCAGACGCGGCCGCGTCGGCCCGCCAGCTGGGCGGCCCGCGCGAGGAGCAGCGCACCCGCCTCCACGGCACGCTCGTCCACCCGCAGGTCGCCCTGGTGGATGTCGTACGTCCGACCCCCGGGGGTGCGGGTGCCGAGCCGTGCCAGGGCGCCGGGCACCTTCGTGAGGTACCACGCGAAGTCCTCGCCGCCGAGCGACTGCTCGGTCAGCCGCACGGCTTCCGGTCCCAGCATGTCGTGGGCGGCCGCCTCCAGCACGCCGGTGCTCTCGGCGCGGTTCTCCACGGGCGGCACGCCGCGCTGGTGCTTCACCTCGACCTCGACCCCCAGCGGGCGCACGACGTCGGCCACGGCCTGCTCGAACACGGCCGACGCCCGCTCCCAGGCGCGCACGTCGAGGCACCGCAGCGTGCCCATCACGGTGCCCGTCCCCGGGATCGCGTTGGGGACGGTCCCCGCGCGCACGGCGCCCCACGTGAGGTTCACGCCGGAGCGCGGGTCCAGCCGCCGGCCCAGCACCGCGGGCACCTGCGTGATGACCTGGCCCAGCGCGAACACGACGTCACCCGTGAGGTGCGGGCGCGACGTGTGGCCGCCCTCACCCGTCACCGTGACGGTGACCTCGTCGGACGCCGACGTGATCGGGCCGATGCGCGTGCCGACCATGCCGACGTCCAGCTTCGGGTCGCAGTGCACCGAGAAGATCTCGCCGACCCCGTCCAGCCCGCCCTCGTTGATGACGTCGATGGAGCCACCGGGCTGCACCTCCTCGGCGGGCTGGAAGACGAGCCGCACGCCGACGTCGAGCCCGCCGTCGGCCGCGAGGCGCGCCAGCGCCAGGCCGGCACCGAGGACCGCGGCCGTGTGCACGTCGTGCCCGCAGGCGTGCGCGACGCCGCGGTGCTCCGCCGCCCACGGCAGGCCGCACGTGTCCGGCACGGGCAGCCCGTCGAGGTCGGCGCGCAGCGCGACCCGGCGCGCGCCCGACCCGGAGACCGTGGGGCCGATGTCGCACCACAGGCCGGACCCGGGCAGCAGGTGCGGGGTCAGACCCGCGGCCGCCAGCCGCTCGGCGACGACGCGCGTGGTCCGCTCCTCGGTGCGCCCGAGCTCGGGGTGCGCGTGCAGGTCGCGCCGGATCGCGACGAGCTCGGCCCGCATCCCGTCCAGGACGGCGGCCAGGTCACGGGCGCCCGGGTCGGTCGGCTCCGGGCAGAGCGTGCGCAGCGCGGGCACGTCCTGGGCGCTGGGGGGTGCGGCGAGCTGGTCGACGGGCGTGGCGGGCATTGGACGAGGGTATCGCCGCAGCCCGCCGACGCCGCGGTCAGAGCAGGTCGTCGCGGCCCCGGGCACGCCACCCGTCGACGGCCGCCTTGACCTGCTGGGCGTGGGCGCGCGTGGTCACGAGCAGGGCGTCGGCGGTGTCGACCACCACGGCGTCGGGCACGCCGACGACCGTGACCGTGCGCCCGCCGGTGGCGACCACCGAGCCGTCCGCGTCGATGCGCAGCACGTCGTCCGGCGTGCCGAGCGTCGGGCCGCCGTCGCCGGTCCCGAGCAGCGCGCCCAGCGAGGCGAAGTCGCCGACGTCGTCCCAGCCGAAGGTGCCGGGCACCACCGCGACGCCGCCCGCGGCGGCCACGGGCTCGGCGATGGCGTGGTCGATCGCGATCCTCGTCAGTCCTGGCCACGTGTCGGCGAGTCGGGCGTCGCGCTCGTCGGTGTCCCACGCGGCCGCGATCCGCAGCAGGCCGTCGTGCAGCGCGGGCAGCTGCGCGGCCAGGTGCTCCAGCAGGACGCCGGCGCGCACGACGAACATGCCGGCGTTCCAGCTGTACCCGCCCGCGGCCAGGTACGCGGCCGCGGTCTGCGCGTCGGGCTTCTCGGTGAAGCCGAGGGCGCGCCGGGCGCTGGGTGCGCCGGGGGCGCCCAGCGGCTCGCCCGCCTGCACGTACCCGAACGCGGTGGACGGCTCGGTGGCCGGGATGCCGATCGTGACGACCGCGCCGGTGCGCGCGGCGGCCACGGCCTGCCGGATCGTCGCCTCGAACCCGGGCAGACCGGTGATGACGTGGTCCGCCGCGAAGGACCCGAGCACCACGTCCGGCCCGTGCCGCCGCGCCAGCACGGCGGCCGCCAGGCCGATCGCCGCCATGGAGTCGCGCGGGCTCGGCTCGGCCAGCACGTGCTCGGCACCCAGCTCCGGCAGCTGGTCGGCGACCGCGGCGGCGTGCCGCGCGCCGGTCACCACGAGCACGTGGCCCGGGCCGGTGAGCGGGAGCAGACGGTCCACCGTGGCCTGCAGCAGGGTCCGGCCGGTGCCCGTGAGGTCGAGCAGGAACTTGGGGTGGCCCGCGCGCGAGAGCGGCCACAGGCGGGTCCCGGCGCCCCCGGCGGGGACGACGGCATGGAAGTCGATGATGGGTGCGTCCGGCATGCCGACAACGTAGCGGCCGGGCGCCGGTACCGCGGGCACCGCCGTGGACCGGCCTCGGCAGGACGGCGCGGGCCACGGACCGAGGTCCCGGACGGAGCGGGCGCCGTGTGGGCTTGGTCACAATCGGCCGCCGTGCCGCGCCGTCACCGCTCGGGGCGAGGTCCGGACGTGGCGCAGGTCATTACAGTGAGAGGACTTCAGGACATCGACGTCCTCTCGCGAACTCGCCACAGGAGGCCCCCCACCGTGTCCTCAGCGCCCACCGCGCCAGCGCGGCCGGCCGGAACGCTCTACCGCGGGCGCGAAGGCATGTGGTCCTGGGTCGCGCACCGCATCACCGGTTTCGCGATCTTCTTCTTCCTGCTCGTGCACGTGCTCGACACCGCGCTCGTCCGGGTCTCCCCCGAGGCGTACAACGACGTGATCGGGACGTACAAGAACCCGATCATGGGTCTGGGCGAGGCCGGCCTCGTCGCGGCCATCGTGTTCCACGCGTTCAACGGCATCCGCCTGATCCTCGTGGACTTCTGGGCCAAGGGCCCGAAGTACCAGCGGGTCATGCTGTGGGTCGTCCTGGGCCTGCTCGTCGTGACGATGGCGGGCTTCCTGCCGCGTCACCTGATGAACGTCTTCGGGGGCCACTGATGAGCACGATCGCCGATCCCAAGGCTCCCCGCGCGTCGCGCCCCGGCCCGTCGCGCCGCACCACCCGCGGCAACTTCGAGCTGTACGGCTGGGTGTTCATGCGCGCGTCGGGCGTCCTGCTCGTCGTCCTGATCTTCGGCCACCTGTTCGTGAACCTGATCCAGGGCGAGGGCATCAGCGCCATCGACTTCGGCTTCGTCGCGGGCAAGTGGGCATCGCCGTTCTGGCAGGTCTGGGACCTGCTGATGCTGTGGCTCGCCATGCTGCACGGCACCAACGGCGTGCGGACGATCATCAACGACTACGCGGAGAAGGACGGCACCCGCCTGGTGCTGAAGCTCGCGCTGTACGCCGCGACCGTCGTCGTCATCGTCCTCGGCACGCTCGTGATCTTCACGTTCGACCCGTGCCCCCCGAACAGCCCGGCCGATCTGCTGCCGTCGTTCTGCGCGCGCTGATCCCCGGTCGCCCCCCAGCAAGGAAGGCCTCACAGCCGATGCAGACCCACCAGTACGACGTCGTCATCGTCGGCGCGGGCGGCGCCGGGATGCGTGCCGCGCTCGAGTCCTCGACGCGCGTGCGCACGGCCGTCATCTCCAAGCTCTTCCCCACCCGCTCCCACACCGGCGCGGCGCAGGGCGGCATGTGCGCCGCGCTCGCCAACGTCGAGGAGGACAACTGGGAGTGGCACACGTTCGACACCGTCAAGGGCGGTGACTACCTGGTCGACCAGGACGCCGCCGAGGTGATGGCCAAGGAGGCCATCGACGCGGTGCTCGACCTGGAGAAGATGGGCCTGCCGTTCAACCGCACGCCCGAGGGCCGCATCGACCAGCGCCGGTTCGGCGGGCACACCCGCAACCACGGCGAGGCCGCCGTGCGCCGCTCCTGCTACGCCGCGGACCGCACGGGCCACATGATCCTGCAGACGCTCTACCAGCAGTGCGTGAAGAACGACGTCGAGTTCTTCAACGAGTTCTACGTCCTCGACCTGCTGGTCGACCACGACCTGGCCACGGGCGACGTGCCCGACGGCGAGGAGGTCAACGCCACCGGCGTGGTGGCCTACGAGCTGGCGACGGGCGAGATCCACGTCTTCCAGGCCAAGGCCGTCGTGTTCGCCACCGGCGGCGCGGGCAAGATCTACAAGACGACGTCGAACGCCCACACCCTCACCGGTGACGGCATGGCGCTGGCGTACCGCCGCGGCATCCCGCTGGAGGACATGGAGTTCTTCCAGTTCCACCCGACCGGCCTGGCGGGCCTGGGCATCCTGCTGTCCGAGGCCGCCCGCGGCGAGGGCGGGATCCTGCGCAACGCCGACGGCGAGCGGTTCATGGAGCGCTACGCCCCGACCATCAAGGACCTCGCGCCGCGCGACATCGTCGCCCGGTCGATGGCCAACGAGGTGCGCGAGGGCCGCGGCGCGGGCCCGAACAAGGACTACGTCCTGCTCGACCTCACGCACCTGGAGCCGGCGCACATCGACGCCAAGCTCCCGGACATCACGGAGTTCGCGCGGACCTACCTCGGCATCGAGCCGTACACCGAGCCCGTGCCGGTCTACCCCACGGCGCACTACGCCATGGGCGGCATCCCCACGAACATCGCGGGCGAGGTGCTGCGCAACCCGACCGACGTCATCAAGGGGCTGTACGCCGCCGGCGAGGTCGCCTGCGTCTCGGTGCACGGGTCGAACCGCCTGGGCACCAACTCGCTGCTGGACATCAACGTCTTCGGCAAGCGCGCCGGCCAGTCGGCCGCCGCCTACGCCGCCACCGCACCGTTCGTGGAGCTGCCCCCGAACCCGGCGACACGCGTCGAGGCCGAGCTGGAGACGATCCGCACGCGGCCCGACGGCGAGCGAGTGGCGGACATCCGGCGCGCGCTGCAGGAGACGATGGACGCGAACGCCCAGGTGTTCCGCACCTCGGAGTCCCTGACCCAGGCGCTGGCCGACATCAAGGCGCTGCGCAAGCGGTACGAGGCCGTGTCGGTGCAGGACAAGACGCGCACGTTCAACACGGACCTGCTCGAGGCCGTCGAGCTGGGCTTCCTGCTCGACATCGCCGAGACGGTCGTCGTCGGGGCGCTCAACCGGGAGGAGTCGCGCGGCGGGCACTTCCGCGAGGACTTCCCCGACCGCGACGACACGCGGTTCATGCAGCACACGATGGCCTACCGGCGACCGGTCGCGGCCGGCGCCGCGGACGCCACCGTCACGGGGTCCGACGCGTCGTTCCGCCGGGCCGAGACCTTCGACGGCTACCAGGTGGTCCTCGGGGCCAAGCCCGTCACCGTCACCCGCTACCAGCCGATGGAGCGCAAGTACTGATGACCGCCACCGTGGAAGCCCCCGCGCCCGAGGCCGGCGCCGTCCCGTCGTTCCAGGTCACGCTGCGGATCCGCCGGTTCCTGCCGGCGGACGACGCCATCCCGGCGTTCGGCGAGCCGTTCGAGGCCGAGCCCCGCTGGGACGAGTTCACGGTCGACGTGCACGGCACCGACCGCGTCCTGGACGCGCTGCACAAGATCAAGTGGGAGCAGGACGGTTCGCTGACGTTCCGCCGGTCGTGCGCGCACGGCATCTGCGGCTCGGACGCGATGCGCATCAACGGCCGCAACCGCCTGGCGTGCAAGACGCTGCTCAAGGACCTGGACCCGGGCAAGCCGATCGTCGTCGAGCCCATCAAGGGCCTGCCGGTGGTCAAGGACCTCGTGGTCGACATGGAGCCGTTCTTCGCGTCCTACCGCGAGATCATGCCGTTCCTCGTCACCACGGGCACCGAGCCCACCAAGGAGAGGCTGCAGTCCCCCGAGCAGCGCGAACGGTACGACGACACCACCAAGTGCATCCTGTGCGCCGCGTGCACGTCCTCCTGCCCCGTGTTCTGGACCGACGGGCAGTACTTCGGGCCCGCGGCCATCGTCAACGCGCACCGCTTCATCTTCGACAGCCGCGACGAGGGCGGGACGCAGCGCCTGGAGATCCTCAACGACAAGGAGGGCGTGTGGCGGTGCCGCACGACCTTCAACTGCACCGAGGCGTGCCCCCGCGGCATCGAGGTCACCAAGGCGATCCAGGAGGTCAAGCGCGCGATGATCACCCGCGCCTTCTGACGGACCCCAGCACCGCACGCCCGACGGGCGTCCTGCGCAGCACGCGCGGGGCGCCCGTCGTGGCATGCTGACGCGTGCCCACCGACGAGCGCCCCGCCGGTCCGCCCACAGGGCCGGCCCCGGACCCGCTGGACCCGCTGGACGCGTTGCCGCGCTACGTCGAGCCCGACCCCGGCGCACCCGAGGTCACGCTGCCGGGCGGCAACGTCGGCGGCGCCGTGCGCGTGGGTCCCACCGTGCGCCGCCCGGCCGGACCCTGGACGCCGACCGTGCACACGCTCCTCGCCCACGTGCGCTCCCGCGGGCTGGACGGGGTTCCCGCCCCGCTGGGGATCGACGCGCAGGGCCGCGAGGTGCTCGAGCACCTCCCCGGTGAGGTGGTCGACCTCGCCGAGGTGACCGACGCCCGCCTCGCGTCCGGCGCGGCCTGGCTGGCGCGGTACCACGACGCGGTGGCGGACCTGCGGCCGGTCGAGGCGCGCTGGCGCCTGGTGGACCGGGACCTCGCCCCCGGCGAGATCGTGTGCCACCACGACGCGACGATGTACAACATGCTCGTCGCCGGGCCCGGCGCCGACGACGTCGTGGGCGTCGTGGACTGGGACGTCGCCGGCCCGGGCGTGCCGCTGGACGACCTGGTGATGTTCGCCTGGAGCGGTGTGCCGTTCTACGCCGAACCCGGCGCGCAGGAGGGCGCGCGCCGCCTGCGCCTGCTCACCCGGGCGTACGGGGAGCAGGCGGCCGCGCTCGGGCGCCCGGCGCCGGCCGCGCAGGACGTCGCGCGGCACGTGGTCCCGCGCATGACCGCGTCGGCCGACCGCATCGCCGCCGGTCAGGAGGCCGGCGACCCGGGCATGCTGAACCTGCTGCGCGTCGGTGAGCCCGCGCGCACCCGCGCCGGGGTGGCCGCCTACGCCGCGCGGCTCACCGCGCTCCTGGCCGCGCTCGCGTCGTCGCCCTCCTGATCCGCCGGTGACGGCGCCGGCGGGTTCGCGGTCCACGCCGCCGCGAGCAGCACGATGCGGGCGATGAGCTTCATCCACACCAGCAGCACCACGATCACCGCGAAGGACGCGAGCACCGGGTTGCTGCGCACCGAGCCTGCCACCACGGCCGTGCCGAGGACCCGCACGATCCCGAGCCCCGCCGCGGCGATGGCGGCTCCCCCCAGCAGGTCGCGCCGCGCGGGCGCCTGACCGGCGAGGACGCGCACGATCATGACGAACAGCCCCGCGTCGACCACGAACGCGACGAGGATGCCCGCGACCCGCACCACCAGCCCGGACGTGTCCGACCAGCCCACGAGCCCCAGCAGCCAGTCGGCCGCCGTCGTCACCGCGATGCCGAGGACCGCCGAGAGCAGCACCGCCAGTGCGATGCCGACGAACGCGCCCAGCTCGCGCAGCTTGCCCAGGACCACGTTGCCGGCGGTGCGCGCACCGAACATCGCGCGGACCGCCGTGCGCAGCGCCGCCGTGGCGGAGATCGCGGTGAAGAGCAGGACGCCGAACGCGACGACACCGGCGATGCCGAGCCCTGTGCTCAGCTCGAGCTGGTCCGGCTTCAGCAGCCCCTCGCCGTCGCCGGTGTCGATCAGCCCGGGCAGCGACTGCCCGATCGTCCGCAGCACCGTCGCACGCAGCTCCGCGTTCCCGCCGAGGACCGCCATGAACGCCGTGTAGCCGATCGTGAGCCCGGCGAACACCGAGAACAACGTCGTGTACGCGATCCCGCCCGTGAGCAGCCCGCCGCCGGCCGCACCGAAACGCGCGTTGGCGCGGGCCACCCGCGTCCGCTGCCACCACGCGAGCAGAGCCTGCACGCGCTGCACGACCCCGGGGAACCCCGCCGCCCACCGCGGCCCGGCCACCGGGTCCGGCGCCTCCTCGGTGGCGTGCCGGTGCGCCGCTCCGGCGCCCGCGGGCGGTGCTGCGACGGTCCGCTCGTGCCGGGTGGTGCGCCGATCCATGGCGACGAATCTAGGGGTGCGCCGCCCCCGGGGCATCCGGGGCGCCGGTCACGGCGCCCAGGGCGAACCGGCGGACCGGGCACCAGCCGGTCCCGTCGTGCACGAACCGGTGGATACCGGTGACGTCGAACGCGGCGTCGTAGTCGACCATCGCGGCCTGCGCCGCGTCGAGCGCCGCGTCGTCCAGGTCGTGCGCCACCGTGACGTGCGGGTGGTACGGGAACTGCGTGGCGACCTGCAGGCTCCCGACGCGCAGCGCCGACTCCAGCCCCGCGCACTGCGAGGCACCCTCGACCAGAGCGACGAACACCACCGGGGACACCGGCCGGAACGTCTGCGTCCCGTGCAGCCGGATCCGGAACGGGTGGTGCCGGGCCGCCGTCGCCGCGAGGTGCTCGTCCAGCGCCGCCAGGCGGTCGTCCGGCACCGGGGTGGGCCCGACGAGCGTCACGTGGGGCACGATGTTGCGCGCCTCGGGGTCGCCGAACCGCACGCGGGCGTCGTGCAGCTGCGTGCGGAACGGCTCGGGCACCGCGATCGCGACGCCGACGACCGTCTCGCCCGCGGCGGCCCGGGGAAGCCTCACGCGTGCGTCCGACGCCGCGGCAGCAGACCCGAGCGGTCGTACACCCGCTCGAGCGTCGGCGTGGCGAGCTCGCGGGCCCGCGCCGCACCGTCGGCCAGGACGTCGTCGAGCGCCGACGGGTCCGACATGTAGTGGCGCACCCGCTCCTGGAACGGGGTGAGGAAGTCGACCACGACCTCCGCGAGGTCCTTCTTCAGGTCCCCGTAGCCCTTGCCGACGTAGTCCGCCTCCAGCGACGGGATCGCCCGCCCGGACAGGGCCGAGAGGATGGTCAGGAGGTTGGACACCCCCGGCTTGGTCGCCGGGTCGTACCGGATCTCCCGCTCGGCGTCCGTCACGGCCGACCGGATGCGCTTGGCGACGACCTTGGGGTCGTCCAGCAGCTCGATGAGCCCGTTGGGGCTCTCGGCCGACTTGCTCATCTTGGCGGTCGGGTCCTGCAGGTCGTAGATCTTGGCCGTGGCCGACACGATGTACGGCTCGGGGACGACGACCGTGCCCTTGCCGAAGCGGGAGTTCAGCCGCTGCGCCAGGTCGCGCGTCAGCTCGAGGTGCTGGCGCTGGTCCTCACCCACGGGCACGAGCGCCGTGTCGTACAGCAGGATGTCCGCGGCCATCAGCACCGGGTACGTGAACAGCCCGACGGTGGTGCCGTCCGAGCCGTGCCGGGCCGACTTGTCCTTGAACTGCGTCATCCGCCCCGCCTCGCCGAACCCCGTGTGGCACGACAGGATCCAGGCGAGCTCGGCGTGCTCGGGCACGTGCGACTGCACGAACAGGATGGACCGCTGCGGGTCCACCCCGGCCGCCAGGTACTGCGCGGCCGTGCGCCGGGTCCGCTCGCGCAGCACCTTCGGGTCCGGCCCGACCGTGAGCGCGTGCAGGTCGACGACGCAGTAGATGGCGTCGTGCGTGTCCTGCAGCGCGACCCACTGGGTCAGCGCGCCGAGGTAGTTGCCGAGCTGGAGGGAGTCCGACGTCGGCTGCATGCCCGAGAAGATCCGTCGGCCTGCGGCGGACGGCGTGGCCGGCTGCGACGAGGACAGCACCTGGGTCATGCGGGGTCCTCCTGGGGGTCGTCGGCCGGGGCCGGTGCGGTGCGGGTGGAGCATGGTGCGGCTGGGCTGAGGTGCCGGACGTGGGGCGGTCAGGTCGCCTCGTCGTCGAACGGCGCGGGACCACCCGGTGGCGCAGCCGCGCGGGCGAACGCCGCCGTCGGTGCGGCGGCGGCCGCCGCCGTCGCGCGCACCCGCCCGGGGCGCGGCGCGGCAGGCCGGGACGGCTCGTGGGCGGACGGTTCGTCGAGCAGCGCGTCCCGCACGATGCGGCGCGGGTCGTACCGCCGGGGGTCGAGCGCCGCCCAGTCGACGTCGTCGGCACCGAGCTCCGCGTCGACGCGGTCCTTGGTGTCGCGGGCCACGTCGCGCAGGCGCCGCACCCACCCCGCCAGCTGCTCGGCGTAGGCCGGCAGCCGCTCGGGTCCGACCACCAGGGCGGCGACGAGCAGCAGGACGAGCAGCTCGCCGCCGTTGATCCCGAACACCTGCTCAGGTTACCGCGACGGGCACGGCGGCCGGGCTCTCAGTCCGACGGCCCCTCGACCAGCCGCACCCGCACGTCGCGCTCGTCGTCGCCGGTGCGCACGCGCAGCACCACCGTGTCGCCCGGTGTGCGCGCGCGGATGGAGACGATGAGCTCCTCCGACGCGGTCACCGGTCGGCCGTCGATGGCGAGGATGACGTCGCCGCGGCGGATCCCCGCGACGTCGGCCGGACCGTCCGGCGTGACCGCACGCGTGTCGGGCGGGTCCTGCTCGAAGACGCGCACGCCCTCGCCTGAGTACTCCGGGTCCAGCAGCACACCGATCACCGGGTACGTGGCGCGGCCGGTCTCGATGAGCTGCTCGGCCGTGCGGCGTGCCTGGTTGGACGGGATCGCGAAGCCCAGGCCGATGCTGCCGACACCGGTGAGCCGGCCGGGCAGCTGGGCGATGGCCGAGTTGATGCCGACGACCTCGCCCCGGGCGTTGACGAGCGGGCCGCCCGAGTTGCCGGGGTTGATCGCCGCGTCCGTCTGGATCGCGTTGATGAACGCCGTGTCACCCGGGTCGCCGGCGACGACCGGACGGTTGAGCGCGCTGACGATGCCCGTGGTCACCGTGCCCACCAGCCCGAGGGGCGCACCGATCGCCACGACCGGGTCTCCCACGGCGATCGCGTCCGAGTCGCCGAGCGCCAGCGGGGTCAGGCCCGTCGCCTCGACCTTGACCACGGCGAGGTCGTAGTCGCCGGTCGCACCGACGACCGTGCCCGCCATCTCCGTGCCGTCGGAGAACTGGACGACGAGCGCACCGTCGGACGCGCCCGCGACCACGTGGTTGTTCGTCAGCACGTACCCGTCCTGGCGCAGCACGAACCCGGAGCCGGAGCCCGAGCCGTCGGCGGTGGTCACCTCGATCGAGACGACGCTGGGCAGCACACCGGCCGCGATCGCCGCGATCGAGCCCGGCTCGCGGTCCACGGGGACGCCCGGCTCGAGGACGACCGGCAGGCCGGCGTCGACGCGGCGGCCGTCGCCCGGCAGCGCGCGGGCACCGAGGAGGCCACCGGCGAACCCGGCGGCGAGGGACAGCGCGACGAGCGGGGCCACCCACGCCACCGAGAGCGCCCGGCGCCGGCGGCGACGCCGCGGGGCGTCGGGCAGAGGGGCGTCGGACAGGGGGGCGTCGGGCAGCGGGGCACCCGGTGGACCGCCGTGCCCGGGCGCACCGGGGTACCCGGGCACACCGGGGTGACCGGGGACCGCCGGGGCGGCGCCCGGCGCGGCGGCGACGCCCGGGTGGTCGCCGTACCCGCGCACCTGCCCCGTGCCCGGGACCGAGCCTGCGCCCGGGGCGATCGCGACGTCGGTCCGGCGGTACGCCGATGGCGCCGCGAACAGCGGGGCGGGGGCCGCGGACGGGGCGACCGGGCTGCCCGCCTGCGCGGCGGGGGGCGGCACGGCGCCGGCACCCGGGTCGACGGGCTCAGCGGGTGCGGGGACGGGCAAGGGTGCGGGGACCGGCTCGACGGGTGCGGGAACGGGAGCGACGGGTGCGGGAACGGGAGCGACGGGTGCGGGAACGGGCTCGGCGGCGTCGCCGGGAGGTGCCGGCTCGGCCGCGTCGCCGGGAGGTGCCGGCTCGGCCGCGGGGTCCGCGGGGTCCGCGGGGTCCGCGGGGTCCGCGGCGCCGTACGGCGGCGGGCCGGCGGTCACGGGCGCTCCCACACGGCCGAGACGGTCTGCCAGCCGCGGCTGATCCGCCCGGTCACCGTGTCGTCGTAGCCACCGGACGGGAACGCGGCGACCAGGGCGTCGACGTCGCCGTCGTCCTGCGCCGCGACCACCTGCACGACCGTGGCCTCGGACTGCCACGCGACGTGCCACGGCTCGACGGACAGCACGTGCACCTGTCGTCCGCCGACCTCGCGCACGGGGGCCCCGGCCAGTGCGGCCGTGTCCAGGCGGCCCTGCTGCTCGGTGACGACGAACGTCCCCGCGGGGCACTCCACCTCGACCGAGAGCACCTGCGGGCTGCCGGACGACCACGTGACGGCGCCGACGCGCCACCCCTCGGGCAGGGTCCCGGGGAAGGTCCACCCGTGCCTGCGCAGCCAGGCGACGGTGTCGTCGTCGGCCGGGGAGGTCCCCGCGGCGGGGCCGTCCGAGGCGTGCGCCAGCAGGCCCAGCACCGCGGCGGGGTGCGACGTCGGCGTGACGACCGGCCGCTCCCCCAGCACGAACAGCGCGGCGGCGACCGCACCCAGGCCCGCGACGGACCCGACCACGAGGCGCACCGGGGTGCGGCGCGTGACGACGTCGCCGCGCAGGGCGTGCGTCGCGGCGTACGGGAGTGCCGCACCGCCGGCGACGGCGAACGGGTCGCGCGGCCCGGGCGCCGGCGGTACCGCCTGGGCCGACAGCGAGAGCAGCCGGGCGGTGAGGTCCGCCGTCGGCACCACGGGGTCCTCGGCGGCTGCGGCGAGCGCACGGCGCGCGTCCCGCGCCGCGGCGAGCTCCCGGGAGCACTGCCCGCACGTCGCGACGTGCGCGAGGGCACGCTCCGTGGCGGCCGCGTCGAGCTGCCCGTCGACCAGTGCGCTGATGCGCGACCCGAGGTGCATCACCGGACCACCTCCGCGGGGTCCGGCAGCACTGCCGTGGCGTCGGTGTGCCCGGCGACCTCGGCCCGGCGGTGCGCCAGCGCCACCCGCAGGCGCGCCCGCGCGCGGTGGATCCGTGAGCGCACGGTGCCGAGCTTGATGCCGAGGGTCACCGCGATCTCCTCGTACGACAGGCCCTCGATGTCGCACAGCACCACCGCGGCGCGGTACTCGGGGGGCAGGTCGTCGAGCGCGCGCTGGACGTCGTGGTCCAGGTTGCCGGCCTCGAAGGCGCGCTCGGGCGTCGACAGCCGGTCCGGCGACGTCCAGCGCTCGGTGTCGTCGCCGATGGGCTCGATGCGCACGCGCTGACGGCGCCGCGCCTGGTCGAGGAAGAGGTTGGTGGTGATGCGGTGCAGCCAGCCCTCGAACGTGCCGGGGCTGTACGTGTGCAGGGACCGGAACACGCGCACGAACGTCTCCTGCGTGAGGTCCTCGGCGTCGTGCCGGTTGCCCGTCAGCCGGTAGGCGAGCCGGTACACGCGGCCGGAGTGCTCGCGGACGATCTCCTCCCACGACGGGGCCTGCCACTCGGGGGGCTGGGCACTCATCTACGGGCACTCTCCTCGGTCCGGCGCTGGGCCTCAGTCTCCCAGGTCACGGCGGCGTCCTCGACCCGTGTTCGTCGTCGGCGGAACCCCCTCCGGGACGAGGCTGCGCCACGCGCACCGCGTCCGGCCACCGCCGACGCCGCGGGACTACGCTGACCGGCAAGGACGAGCCCGCTCGGGGCCCGCGACGAGGAGGCCGTCATCTCCACCGACAAGGCGCAGAGCTGGGTGTACTGCGAGGAGTTCCTCGACGAGGACGACGTCCTGCTGCGGGCCCGGGAGCGTGCGTCCCACCTCGGCTGCACCCCCGTCCTGCCGGGTGCGGGCGCGGCGCTGCGCGTGCTGGCCGCGGCGGCGCAGGCCAGGGCGGTCGTCGAGGTCGGCACGGGCGCCGGCGTCGGGTCGCTGTACCTGCTGCGCGGCATGCCGGCCGACGGCGTCCTGACGACGATCGACCTCGAGCTCGAGCACCAGCGCGCCGCGAAGGAGGCGTTCGCCGAGGAAGGTGTGCGCAGCACCCGCACGCGGGCCATCTCCGGTCGCGCGCTGGACGTGCTGCCGCGGCTCACGGACGGCGGCTACGACATGGTCGTCGTCGACGCGGACGTCGAGAACTACCCCGGCTACGTCGAGCAGGCCGTCCGGCTCCTGCGTCCCGGCGGCGTCCTGGCGGTGGACGACGCGCTGTGGCACGACCGCGTCGCCGACCCCGCCCGGCGCGACGAGGCCACGACGACCGTGCGTGACGTCGGGCGCCAGGTCCGCGCCGACGACCGGCTGCTGCCGGCGCTGCTGCCCACGGGCGACGGCCTGCTGGTGGCCGTGCGCCGCTGAGGCCGGCCGCGCGGCGCCGACCACGACCGGCCGACAGCGCCGCCACCGGGGCGGCACCGCCGGGAGCCGGGCGGCTCAGTCGAGCGAGCCGAGGTACTCCAGCAGGAGCCGCGCGCCGTACCCCGTGGCGCCCTCGGTGACCTCGTGCTTGTCGGAGGTCGAGCGCGCCGGACCTGCGATGTCGAGGTGCGCCCACCGGCGCTGCCCGACGAACCGGCGCAGGAACAGCGCGGCGGTGATGGACCCGCCACCGATCCGACGGTCCTCGGGGACGTGGCGCAGGTCGGCGACCGACGAGCGCACGGCCTCCTCGTACTCCGCGACGAGCGGCATGTGCCACACGAGCTCACCGGTGCGCTCCCCCGCTGCCGAGAGCCCGGCGACGAGCGCGTCGTCCGTGCCGTAGAGCGCCGCGTGCTGACGGCCCAGACCCAGCGTCGCGGCACCCGTGAGCGTCGCGACGTCGATGAGCACGTCCGGGTCGAGGGTCGCGTCGGCCCAGGCCAGCGCGTCCGCGAGGACGAGTCGACCCTCCGCGTCGGTGTTCGCGATCTCGACGGTCGTGCCGCCGTGGATCGTCACCACGTCACCCGGCCGGTACGACGCCGCGCCCACGTGGTTCTCCGCCAGCGGGAGCACGGCCGTGACGCGGTGCGGCACCTGCGCCTGCGCCGCGGCGAGCACGGTGGCGAGGGCGACGGCCGACCCCGCCATGTCGGTCTTCATGGGCACCATGGCCTCGCGGGGCTTGATCGACAGGCCCCCCGTGTCGTAGGTGATGCCCTTGCCGACCACGACGACGTGACGGCCGTCGCCGTCGACAGGCGTGTACGAGACGCGGACGAGCCGGGGCGTGGAGGCGGACCCGCCGCCGACGGCCAGGATGCCGCCGAACCCGCCGGCGGCGAGCTCGCGCGGCCCCAGGACCTCGACGTCCAGGCCGGCCTTCGAGCCGAGGTGACGGGCACGGTCCGCCATCCAGGCGGGGTTCTTGACGTTCGACGGCGTGTTCGCCAGGTCCCGGACCAGCCACGTGGCGGCGGCACCGGTCGCGGCGGTCGTGACCGCCTCCCGCACCGCGGGGCCGTCGCGGCCCAGCAGCACCAGGTCGGCGGGCGCCTGCGCGGGGGACGCGGGCTCCGCGGCCATGCGCGGCAGCGTGTAGGCCGCCAGCAGGTAGCCCTCGGCCACGGCGCGCGCGGCACGGGCGGCGGCGTCGTCGTCGTCGTGGGTCTGCGCGCCGACGGTCGCGGCGACGCGCCGCAGGCCGCGGGTCGCCCGGGCCAGCGCGGCACCGGCACGGCGCAGCGCGGTAGGGCTCTCGTCCCCCACGCCGACGAGGACGATGCGCGGCGGCAGCCCTGCCCAGGGCAGCACCACGGACGAGCCGACGGGCAGCGGCAGGTGGACGGTGAACGCCTCACCGGCCGCACCGGTGAGGCCGGCACGCTCGGCCAGCTCCGCCAGGTCGACGCCGTACCGGGCCGCGGCCTGGGGCGTGCCGGAGCGCGGCTGCAGGGCGTCGTCGCCCGGACGCCGCGGGGCCACCTGCACCGCGACCGCGTCGACCGACCCGTCCGTGAGGAGCGGGGAGTCGACGACGGTCGCCGCGTGCAGGTCGACGGTCGGTGGGGTGCGCGGCGCGGTCCGCTTGGCCACGCCGGTGGTGCGAGGGCTCATCCGCAGGTCGTCAGCCGACGACGGAGGTGAGCGCCTCACCCAGCTCGGCGGCCTCGGTCGCGTTGAGCTCGACCACCAGCCGTCCGCCGCCCTCGAGCGGGACGCGCATGACGATGCCGCGACCCTCCTTGGTCACCTCGAGCGGTCCGTCGCCGGTCCTCGGCTTCATCGCGGCCATCCGGGCCTCTCCTTCGCCTCGTACGTTGCCGGCCCGGCGCGCTGCCGGGTCGCCCCGACAACCGCCTGATCTGCCGGTTGTCCACCGGACATCCTAGTTCACCGTGCGAGGACGCCGCCCGGGTGCGGGCGGCACGAACGGGTCACGGTGGCCAGTCGCCGGCGGGGTTGGACTCCCACATCTGCCGGATCCAGAGGGCCTGCAGCGCCAGCATGACGACGAGCACCGCCACGAACCAGGCACGCCGCGCCCACGGCGGGCGCCGGACCGCCCCGGCGGTCACCGCTCCCAGCGGGAACGCGAGCAGCAGGAACCGGGCCAGGCTCGACCCGGGCTCGATGACCGCGACGATGTAGAGCACGTACGCCGCCGACCACGCGTGGAGCTCGGGGCCCAGCCGCCAGGCGGCCGGCACGAGCAGGACCGCGGCCATGAGGCCGAACCCGGCGACCAGGGCCGGCACGGCCCACTCCCCGAGCCAGAACTGCGGGACGTACGTCCACCCGAGGAAGGGCGTGACCTCCCGCACGCCGCGCCAGGCCTCCTGCGTCTGCAGGTACCCGTCCGGCACACCGGTCACCCAGCCGCAGATCGCGGGCCAGGCCACACCGGACACCCCCGCCGCCAGCGCCAGGCCGAGCAGACCCGCGGCGTCGCGGCGCCCGAGGTCGTCCTCACCGCGTCGGGCACGCCACCAGCGGGCCGCCGCGTGCACCACGACCACCGCGACCATGGGCAGGGCCACGGCACGGGCGAACCCGAGCGCCAGGACGGCGACCGCCGCCCAGCCGTACCGGCGCCGCACGATCAGCAGCAGCGACGTGGCCACCAGCAGCAGCGCGGTGGACTCGGTGTACGCCACCTGCAGGACGGCCGCGGACGGGAACGCGCAGACCAGCGCGACGGTCGCCAGCGGGAGCCCCGGGCGTGCGGCGACCGCGCGCGGTGCACCGACCCGGACGGCCTCGTGCACGACGAGCACCGCCGCGGCCCCGAGCACGAGCGCCACCGTCGGGGCGACCGCCACCCACGAGCCGCCCGTGAGCGTCATGACGGTCCGCACGAGCATCGGGTACAGCGGGAAGAAGGCCCACGGGTTCTGCTGCACCAGGCCCTGGTCGTCCCGGGGCAGCTCGGCCGGGTACCCGGTGTCGGCGATCTGCTGGTACCACCCGGCGTCGAACGGCACCGCGACGAAGAGCTGGTACGGCGGGTCGCCCGCGGTCCACGACGTCGGCTTCTGGACGGTGGCCGTCACGAGGAACGCGACCGCCGCGAGCAGGCGCGACGCACCCCAGACGAGCAGCACGTGCACCCACCAGGGCCACGCCCGCACACGCGCCACGAGGCGGTGGACCGGCCCCTCGGCGCGGCGGGGGTCGGCGCCCTGCGCGTCCGCCGCGTCCCCGGCGTCCCGCGGGGACGGCGGGGCCGCGGTGGCAGGCACCCCCCGGGCGGGGGTCCCGGCGCTCACAGCAGCCCTCGCAGCGCCCGCAGGGGTGCCCGCTCGCCGCGGATCGCGGCGACCATGTCGAGCGCCCGCCGGGTCGCGGCCACGTCGTGCACCCGGAACACGCGGGCGCCGAGCCAGGCCGCCACGGCCGTCGCCGCCAACGTGCCCTCGAGCCTGTCCTCGGGCGGGAGGTCCAGCGTCTCGCCCACCACGTCCTTGCGTGAGATCGCCACGAGCACAGGGTGCCCGATGTGGACGAGTTTCGGGGTGTTTCTGAGCAGGTGCAACGAGTGCCACGTCGTCTTGCCGAAGTCGAGCGTCGCGTCGACGAGCACGGAGGCGGGGTCCACGCCCAGCGCCACGGCCCGGGCGGCCGACGCCGTCAGCGTCCGCTCGACGTCCGCGACGACGCCGTCGAGGGGGTCGACGCCGTCCGGCGCGGGGTAGGTGACACGGAAGGGGTCGCTGCGCGGGGTGGCACCGCCGGTGTGCGAGCAGACGACGCCCAGCCCGCGCTCGGCGGCCACCTCGACCAGTGCCGGGTCGTGCCCGGCCCACGTGTCGTTGAGCAGGTCGGCGCCGGCGTCCGCCGCGGCCCGCGCGACGCCCGCACGCCAGGTGTCGACGCTCACCAGCAGGTCCGGGTACCGGGCACGGACGCGCTCGACGACCGGCAGCACGCGGGCGATCTCCTCGGCCTCGTCGACGACGGGCCCGCGACCGGCCCGCACACCGCCCACGTCGAGGACGTCGGCCCCCTCGGCCACGGCGCGGTCGACCGCGGCGTCGACCGCGTCGGCGCCGTGACGCGCCGCGGCGTAGAAGGAGTCCGGGGTGCGGTTGACCACCGCCATGACCACGGGGTGGTCGGCGCCGAACGTGCGACCGCGCAGCCGCAGCGGCGCTGCGCCGGCCGGGACGCCGGGCAGGGGTGGCTCGGTCACCACCCGCCGTCCGTGAGCGGGCCGTCCGTCCCGGTCGCGCCCGCGTCCCGTGCCCGCCGGCCGTCGCGCGCACGCGCCTCGCCGGCCGCGGCCGCCGCGCGCTGGTCGCGCGCGGCCGCGCGCACCGCCGCCTCCTCCTCGGCGCGCAGCTCGGCACCGCGCCGCACGACGATCTCGACGGCCTCCTCGGCGTCGGCCGCGACCTGCAGCAGGTCGACGTCGACCTCCGCGATCATGCCCTGCGGGTGCACGGTGTCGCGCAGCCAGCTCAGCAGGCCCGTCCAGTAGTCGCCCCCGAGCAGGACGATCGGGAACCCGGTCACCTTGTGGGTCTGCACCAGCGTGAGCGCCTCGAACAGCTCGTCGAACGTGCCGAACCCTCCGGGCAGCACGACGAAGCCCTGCGAGTACTTGACGAACATCGTCTTGCGGGCGAAGAAGTAGCGGAAGTTGACGCCCAGGTCGACCCACTCGTTCATGCCCTGCTCGAACGGCAGCTCGATGCCGAGCCCGACGGACAGGCCGCTCGCCTCGGTCGCCCCCCGGTTGGCCGCCTCCATGATCCCCGGCCCACCGCCGGTGATCACGGCGTACCCGGCCTCGACCAGACCGCGCGCCACGTCCTGCGCCATCGCGTAGTAGGGGTCGCCCGGCTTCACCCGGGCGGAGCCGAACACGCTGACGGCGGGTCCGACCTCGGCGAGCGCGCCGAAGCCCTCCACGAACTCGCTCTGGATCCGCATGACCCGCCAGGGGTCGGAGTGCAGCCACCCGGCCCCCTCGGGGCCGGACAGCAGGCGCTGGTCGGACGTGGTGGCGGGGATCTGGTCGCGGCGCAGCAGGACGGGGCCGCGGCGGTACTCGGGGGCGGGTGCCCGCGTGTCGTCGGGGGTCATCCCCCGAGCCTAGGCGAGGCCGGTCGGGCGGGGTCAGACGTGGGACGAGGACGTCAGGCGGTGCCCAGCGGCAGGTCCTCGGGCTGCGCACCCGTCAGCCACGCCCGCAGCGCGCGGTGGCACAGCTCGATCTGGGCGACCGGCACCCGCTCGTCGTCCTTGTGCGCCAGCAGCGGGTCCCCGGGTCCGAAGTTGACGGCCGGCACCCCCAGCGCGCTGAACCGGGCGACGTCCGTCCACCCGTACTTGGGCGCCGGGCGGCCGCCCGTGACGGCCAGGACGGCGGCCGCGAAGTCCTGCGCGGCCGGGGCGTCGAGTCCGGGCCGCGCACCCGCCGCCGCGTCCGTGACGACGACGTCGTACCCCGCGAACAGCTCGCGCACGTGCGCGACCGCCTCGTCGACGCTGCGCGACGGCGCGAACCGGTAGTTGACGGTGACCACGCAGGCGTCGGGGATCACGTTGGTGGCGACGCCGCCGGTGATGCGCACCGCGTTGAGGCTCTCGCGGTACGCCAGCCCGTCGACCTCGACCGTCGCGGGCTCGTACGCCGCGAGCCGACGCAGCACCTCGCCCGCGGCGTGCACGGCGTTGACCCCCACCCACGCGCGGGCCGAGTGGGCCGCGACGCCGGTGAGGCGCACCTCGACGCGCAGCGTCCCGTTGCACCCGCCCTCCAGGCCGCCGTCGCTCGGCTCGCCGAGCACCGCGAAGTCCGCCGCGAGCCAGTCCGGGTGGTGCGCCACGAGCCGCCCGAGCCCGTTGAGGTCGGCGTCGACCTCCTCGTGGTCGTAGAACACCCACGTCACGTCGTGCACCGGCTCCGTCAGCGCCGCCGCGAGCGACAGCGCCACCGCGACGCCCGCCTTCATGTCGACGGTGCCCCGGCCCCACAGCACGTCCCCGTCGAGCCGGGTGGGCAGGTTGTCCGCGACGGGCACGGTGTCCAGGTGCCCCGCGACGACCACGCGCCGCCCACGGCCCAGCGACGTGCGCGCCACGACGGCGTCACCGTCGCGCAGCACCTCCAGGTGCGGGTACGCCCGCAGCGCGGCCTCGACGGCGTCCGCCAGGACGGTCTCCGCCCCGCTGACGGAAGGGACGTCGCACACCTGACGCGTCAGCGTCACGACGTCGGCGGACAGGTCCAGGAGGTCGTCGGCAGCCACGTCCCGACCCTACGCGCGCAGGGCTGGGTGCGGCGCGCGCCGTAGGCTGCTGGCCATGACCGACCGCACCGCCTGGGGCCTCGGCCTCGCCACCGTCACCGACACCGGGACCACGCTCGACGTCTGGTACCCGGCGCCCGAGCTCGGCGAGCCGCCCGCGGGCCTGGACGCCGGCGACGCCGCGTCCGTGCGCGAGCACGCCCCCGCCGACCTCGCCGCGTGCAAGCGCGAGGACCCCGCCCGGCGCGTCCGGGCCGTGCTGGTGGCCACGGTCGTGGACCTGGACGCGCCCCCCGCCGGGACGGCGGACGCCTACCTGCGGCTGCACCTGCTGTCGCACCGCCTGGTGCGCCCCCACGGGGTCAACCTGGACGGCCTGTTCGGCGCCCTGCCCAACGTCGTGTGGACCGACCGCGGCCCGTGCGCGGTCGAGGACTTCGAGGCGACCCGGCTGCGGCTGCGCGCCACCACGGGCACCCCGGTGACCGTGTACGGGGTCGACAAGTTCCCCCGGATGGTGGACTACGTGCTGCCGTCGGGCGTGCGCGTCGCCGACGCCGACCGGGTACGGCTCGGCGCGCACCTCGCCCCGGGCACCACCGTCATGCACGAGGGGTTCGTCAACTTCAACGCCGGGACGCTGGGCACGTCCATGGTCGAGGGGCGGATCTCCGCCGGTGTCGTGGTGGGCGACGGCTCGGACGTGGGCGGCGGCGCCTCGATCATGGGCACGCTGTCCGGCGGCGGGCGCGAGGTCGTCTCGATCGGGCAGCGGTCGCTGCTCGGTGCGAACTCCGGGCTGGGCATCCCGCTGGGCGACGACTGCGTCGTCGAGGCCGGCCTGTACGTGACGGCCGGTACCAAGGTGCGGCTCGTCGGCTTCGACGTCGACGGGGCCGCGGACGACGACGGCGCCCGGGTCGTCAAGGCGCGCGTGCTCGCGGGGGCGGACAACGTCCTGTTCCGCCGCAACTCGCGCACCGGTGAGGTCGAGGCCGTCGCACGCTCCGGTGCCGGCGTGCACCTGAACTCCGCCCTGCACGCCAACTGACGACGTGACGAGACGTCGCCGCGGCGGGTGCGTGCCCGCGCTCGCCACCGCGGTGGCCGCCGTGGTCCTCGTGGCGCTCGGCGTGGCGGCGGTCGTCGCGCTGCTCGACCGTGCCCGGCCGCGCCCACCGGCCGCCGAGCGCTGCGTGGCGCAGCTGGACGGCACGGACTGGAGCCTGACCCCCGACCAGGCGCAGCACGCCGCGCTGGCGTCGGCCGTCGCCACCCGGCGGGGCCTGCCCGCCCGTGCCGTCACCATCGGCATCGCCACGGCGCTGCAGGAGTCGCGCCTCGAGAACATCGACTACGGCGACCGCGACTCCGTCGGGCTGTACCAGCAGCGCCCGTCGCAGGGGTGGGGCACGGTCGAGCAGATCATGGACCCCGTCTACGCGACCACCAAGTTCTTCGAGGGCCTGGAGAAGGTCCCCGGCTACCAGGACATGGCGGTCACGGAGGCCGCCCAGGCGGTGCAGCGCAGCGGGTTCCCGGACGCGTACGCCCAGCACGAGGTCCGGGCGCGGGCGTGGGCGTCGGCACTCACGGGCCACTCCCCCGCGGCACTGCGGTGCACCCTGCACCCCGTCGAGGACGCGGGGGGTGTCGACCCCGTGCTCGCCCGCATCGCGCGCGACCTCGGCGACACCCCGGCCACCGTGACACCTGCCGAGGGCGACCGGCCGGCGACCGTCGACCTCACGGCGGGCTCGCTCCCGCTCGACGAGCCCGGCCGGGCCGGCTGGTTCCTCGGCCAGTGGGCCGTGGCGGTCGCGTGGGCCGTCGACCTGGAGGCGGTCGCCGTGGGCGACGTCGTGTGGACGCGGACGACGCCGACCTGGGAGCCCACGGGGACGGACCCGCTGCCGCCCGGTCAGGTCCGCCTCACCGTCGCCGGCTGAACGACGTCGACCCCCGGCCGCGCAGGGCGGCCGGGGGTCGACGGGGCGTGGGTCAGCGGCGGTCGCCGGGCACGTAGTCGCGCTCGGTGGCGCCGGTGTAGACCTGGCGCGGGCGGCCGATCTTCGTCTGCGGGTCGTTCATCATCTCGCGCCACTGCGCGATCCAGCCGGGCATGCGGCCCAGCGCGAACAGCGGCGTGAACATCTGCTCCGAGAAGCCCATGGCCTTGTAGATCAGCCCGGTGTAGAAGTCCACGTTCGGGTACAGCTTGCGCGAGACGAAGTAGTCGTCGGACAGGGCGATCTCCTCGAGCCCCAGCGCGATGTCGAGCAGCTCGTCCTCACCGCCGAGCGCCTGCAGCACCTCGTGCGCGCTCTGCTTGACGATGGCCGCGCGCGGGTCGTAGTTCTTGTAGACCCGGTGGCCGAAGCCCATGAGGCGGACGCCGTCCTCCTTGTTCTTCACGCGTCGCATGAAGTCGGTGGCGTCGCCGCCGTTCTCCTTGATCTGGCCCAGCATCTTCAGCACGGCCTCGTTGGCGCCGCCGTGCAGCGGGCCGGAGAGCGCGTTGATGCCGGCCGCGACCGAGGCGTAGATGTTGGCGTGGCTCGACCCGACGACGCGGACCGTGGAGGTCGAGCAGTTCTGCTCGTGGTCCGCGTGCAGGATGAGCAGCTTGTCCAGCGCGTTGACCACGGTCGGGTCCGGGTCCCACTGCTGGTACGGCACCGCGAACGTCATGCGCAGGAAGTCCTCGACGTACCCGCGCGAGTAGTCCGGGTACAGCAGCGGCTCGCCCTTGGAGGCGCGGTGCACGTAGGACGTGATGGTCCGCGTCTTGGCGAGGATGAGGACCGTCGCCAGCTCGACCGTGTCGGAGTCGAACGGGTCGAGGGACTCCGGGTAGAACGTGGACAGCGCGTTGAGCGCCGACGCCATGACCGCCATGGGGTGCGCGTTGCGCGGGAACGTCCCCATGAAGGTGCGGAAGTCCTCGTGCACCAGGGTGTGCCGGTTGACGCGGTCCTCGAACGCCGAGAGCGCCTGCGGGGTCGGCAGCTCGCCGTGGATGAGCAGGTACGCGACCTCGAGGAACGAGGAGTGCTCGGCGAGCTGGTCGATCGGGTAGCCGCGGTACCGCAGGATGCCCGCGTCACCGTCGATGTAGGTGATCTGCGACTCGCACGACGCGGTGTTCATGAACCCCGGGTCGACGGTCACCAGACCGGTGTCGCGCAGCAGGGAGGAGACGACGATGCCGTCGTTGCCCTCCGCGGCGGGCACCACGGGCAGGTCGCGTGCCTGCCCGTCGACCACGAGCTGGACAGGTGCCTGCACCGGTGCGGTGACGACGTCCGACATGGGTGTTCCTTCCTGCGCCGACGAGCGTGTCCGACCTGCCCCGGCGGATCGCCGCGCTGACCGGTGGGACGACCGACGCACGGTGGTGACCCCCGTCGGCCCGCAGCGACGGTACCTGCGAGAACGCCGTCTTGACCAACGTGCGGGCGGGGCTTGGACCCGATGTGATGTTCCTCACAGCGGGTGCCGCCCAATCTATACGCGCGCCAGGGCGAGCGGGAGCCGTGCGGCGGACCGGGTGGCTCAGGCGCCGGTGAGCCGTGCGGCCGCCTCGGCGATCCGCTCGTCCGGGGCGGTGAGCGCCACCCGTACGTGCCCCGCCGCAGCCGACCCGTAGAACGCGCCGGGCGCCACCAGCAGGCCCAGCGACGCCAGGTCGGCCACCGTCGACCAGGCGTCCTGCGGCGGTCCGTCCGGCCGCACCCACAGGTACAGGCCGGCGTGCGAGCGGTCCACCACGTACCCGGCGGCCTCGAACCCGCGCCGCAGGACGGACCGGCGGCGGCGGTAGCGCTCGCGCTGCTCGGCCACGTGGGCGTCGTCCTGCAGGGCCGCCGTCATCGCCGCCTGCACCGGACCCGGGACGATCATCCCGGCGTGCTTGCGCGTCTCCAGCAGCCCGGCGACCAGCGCCGGGTCACCCGCCACGAACGCGGCCCGGTACCCGGCCAGGTTCGACTGCTTCGACAGCGAGTACACCGACAGGAGCCCGGTGAGGTCGCCGCCCGTCACGCGCGGGTCGAGCACGCTCGGCACGCCGCTGCTCGCCCACGGCTCGTCCCACGCCAGCTCGGCGTAGCACTCGTCCGACGCGACGACGACGGGACGACCCGTTCGTCCCGCGGCGGCACGCGCCGCGTCCACGACGGCGGCGAGCTCCTGGACGCCCAGCACCGAGCCGTCGGGGTTGCCCGGGGAGTTCAGCCACACCAGGCGCACGTCGTCGCGCGACGCGAGCAGGCGCACGGGGTCGTCCGTGGGCACCGGCACCGCACCGGCGAGGCGCGCGCCGACGTCGTACGTCGGGTACGCGGTCGCCGGGTGCAGCACGGCGTCACCGGCACCGAGGCCCAGCAGCGACGGCAGGAACGCCACCAGCTCCTTGGACCCGACGGTCGGCAGCACCGCGTCGGGGTCCAGGCCGGGCACGCCGCGACAGCGGGCGAACCACGCCACGACGGCCTCGCGCAGCGCCGGCGTGCCGTGCGTGGTCGGGTAGCCGGGCGAGTCCGCGGCGGCGGCGAGCGCCTCGCGCACCACCTCCGGGGTCGGGTCGACCGGCGTCCCCACGGACAGGTCCACCAGACCACCGGGGTGCGCGCGCGCCCGCTCGCGCACGGGCACCAGGGAGTCCCAGGGGAAGTCCGGCAGCGCGGCGGTCAGCAGGCCCACGGGTCCCCCACCCGGGTGCGCGCGGCGGTCACTCGCCGTGCACGCGCAGCGGGACGGTGGCGATGATCGGGTGGTCGTGCTCGATCTGCCCCATCTTCGCGGCACCGCCCGGCGAGCCGATCTCGTCGAAGAAGTGCACGTTCGCCTCGTAGTACGACGACCACTGCTCCGGCACGTCGTCCTCGTAGTAGATCGCCTCGACCGGGCACACCGGCTCGCAGGCACCGCAGTCCACGCACTCGTCCGGGTGGATGTACAAGGAGCGCTTGCCCTCGTAGATGCAGTCGACCGGACACTCCTCGATGCACGCCTTGTCCTTGACGTCCACGCAGGGTTCGGCGATCACATACGTCACGGCGGGTCCTCCACGGGTGCAGCGGTCGACCTAGTATCCCCCACGTGCGACCTGCCACGACCCGACGTCCAACCTCCGACACGGGAGGACCGGCGTGAGCCCGGACGTCTGGCGCACCTGGACGCCCGGGACGCGGGTCGTCGTGCGCCGACGACGCGACGACCTGCCCCCGGGGACGGTGCCCGGGAAGCTGCGCGGCGGCGAGCCGCCGTTCACCGACGTGCTCGGCGAGGTCGTGGCCGTCGACGACGCCGGGGTCACCGTCCGCACGCGTCGGGGCGTCGTGCACGTGCCGGCGCAGGACGTCGTCCGGGCGAAGACGGTGCCCCCGCCCCCGGCGCCGCGGGCGCGGCGGGGGGACGGGGGCACCGGCTGACGTCAGGGCGCCGGCGTCGCGGCGGGCGGCGACCCGCACACCACCTTGTTCTGCGGCTTGTAGCGCCACGTCCTCGACTGCGTGTCCACGAGCTCCTCACCGAGGTAGACGCGCCGCGTGTTGGTCACCGTGAACCCGGGGTTGCCCGCGCTCTGCGGCTCGCACGTCGGGGACTGGGAGTACACCGTGGTGGGGGCCACCACGCCGGAGCGCCCGCTGGTGGACGTCTCGACGGTGAAGTGCTTGGTGCTCCAGATGCGCACGTGCGCCCGCCCGTCCGCGACGAAACCCTGCACGAGCGCCCCGTAGGGAGTGTTGTTCTTCCACTTCATGTCGATGGTGCCCGTGAAGATCGTGGCCTCCTGCCCCTCGGGGTACCGGGAGAACCACTCGCTGTGCGGGGTGTGCTCGACGTCCTCGTAGCCTGCGAGGAACGCGGCGTTGAACGTCGTCGTCGACACCTGTGACAGGCCGCCGCCCCACGCGTCCTTGTGCTCGCCGTTGACGATCGCACCGGCCTGCACGAACCCGTGAGCGCCGTCGACCGGACCCAGCGCCTCGGTGAGGCTGAACGTCTCGCCCGGCCGCACGAGCTTGCCCGTGATGTTCTTCAGGCCCTGGGCGATGTTCGCCGTGCGGCGCGGCTCGCTCGTCAGGGGCGTGGAGAACTGCGAGACGATCTCCTTGACGCCGAGCGCCTCGAGGGCCTGGGTGGTCTGCGCCGGGTCGGACTGGACCAGCTCGACCGGTGCGACACGGTCGGTGCCCGCCGTCGCCGCCTGCGCGACGGACGTCGCCAGGGCGGCCGGGTCGAGCGTCGTGCCGGGCGTGCCGGGGACGATGACCGGTGCACCGTCCTGGAACTCGAACCGCGCGTCCGCCGCCGTGGTCAGCAGGTCGGGCAGCTGCGCCAGCACGGCCTCGCCGAGAGCGGGGCCGTCGAGCTGCAGCTGCAGCGTGCCGTCCACGGGCACGAGCGCCGCCCCGGCGGTGAGCGTCGGGACGTCGAGGGTGGCCTGCCGGTCGGCGACCTGCACGGTCACCGGCGCCGCGGCCAGGGGCTGGGCGATCTCCCGCAGCGCGCGCTGCGTCTCCTCCTCCGACACGGCCGGTGGCAGCACCTCGGTCGGCAGCTCGAGCGGACGCGTCCCGGTGAGCCAGGAGTCCTGCAGCACCACCGCGGCGCCGTCCTCGTCGAGCTCCCACCCGTCGACCGCCTCGGTCGCGTGGGCGGCGCCGTCGGCGAACACCACCGTGCCGTCGACCGGGGCGAGGGTCAGCGAACCCGTGAGCTGCGTCAGGGCGGCGTCCATCGCGTCGTCGTCGACCTGCGTGACGGGCGGCTGCTCGCCGACGCCGACGAGGTGACGCCACAGCCGCACGGGCTCGGTCAGGTCGACGCCGGTCAACCGCGCGACCGTCGCGTCCACGTCGAGCGTCAGCCCTGCGGCCACGGGGTCGATCTCGGACTGCACCTCCTGCGCGACCACGGGGACGGGCGTCGTCGTGCGCTCCGCCAGTCCGGCGGTCAGCGCCTGCTCCGCCTCCTCGGACGACATCGAGCCGATCTCGATGCCGGCGACCGTGGCGCCGCGCGGGACACGGTCGGCGAGCGCGTACGACGACCCGACGTACAGCCCCCCGAGCAGGACGACCGCACCGCCGACGACGGCCAGCCTGCGCGGCCAGCGCCTGCGACCGTCCTCGGCGTCGAACCCGTCGAGCGGCGAGGTCGCACGGCCGTCGCCGGGCGCGTCCACCGGTCCGTCGCCGTCACCGCTGCCGTCGCCCGCGGTGCGCGGCCACGACGTGGCGGGCGCCGCGGGTGCGGACCGGGGCACCGCGGTGATCAGCGCCGTGGCCTGCGGGTCCGCCTCCGGGCGGTCGGTCGGTCGCGCGTCGTCCGACGGCGCCGGGGGTGCCGTGGAGTCGGCGTCGGCACCCGCGGCGGTGGCCGCAGCGGCCGTGGCGCCGGGGGTGGCGTCGTCACGGTCGCCGCCCACCGAGGGCTGCGGCTCCTCGTCGTCAGCGGTCGGGGCGGTCGGGCCCGTGCCGTCCGCCGGGGCGGGCGCGTCGTCCGACGGCGGTCCGCCGGGCACGCCGTCCGGGCCCGCCCCATCCCGCGCGACGGCGTCGGTCGGCCCGTCCGTCGTCGCGTCCGCGCCCTGCGAGGGGGTCACGGTCGCCGCAGGCCCGTCGGCAGGGGTCTCACTGCCGGCCGCGGAGCCGTCGTCCGTCGGTGCGGCGGCGTCGGTCGGTGCTGCGGCGTCGGTCGGTGCGGCGCCGGCACGGTTCTGCGCGAGCGCGTGGGCCGGCACACCCACGGAGGCGGCGTTGAGCGCGGTGAAGGCGAGTGCGGAGAAGCCGCCGAGATCGAGCACCGGCCGGGGCTGCGGGTCCGGCTCCTCGTCGCGCGGCGAGTCGCCGTCGGGGTCCCGCCCGTCATCGGCCGGGTCGGCCGCGGCCGAGACCTCCGTGTCACGCTCGGGCTCCTCGGCGACACCCTGCTCGGCGGCACCGGTCGCGTCATGCCCGGCATCGCCCGCACCGGGCGTGGCGTCGGCCCGGGGGACCTCGGCGGTCGGCGGGACGTCGTCGGTGTCCGCAGCCGGGGCGGGCGCGGGTGCGGTCACCGCCACGTCCTCCCACGACGGCCACGCGGCGAGCGGCTCGGCCTGCGGGGGCGCGAGCGGACGGGCGGCGCGGGTCGCGGCCACGCCGCCCGCGGCGCCCCGGCCCGTGCCGGGCGTGTCGCCGCGGGCCACGTCCGTGGTCCCCTCGTCCGCGGCCCTCGTGCCCGCGGCATGCTCGGCAGTGTCGCCGGCAGCACCGCGCTCGGCAGCGGCACCCTCGGCAGCGTCGTCGACAGCGGCACCCTCGGCAGCGTCGTCGACAGCGGCACCCTCGGCAGCGTCGTCGACAGCGGCACCCTCGGCAGCGTCGTCGACAGCGGCACCCTCGGCAGCGTCGTCGACAGCGCCGTCGGCGTGGGCGAGCTCGTCGCCGTCGGCCGCCTCGTCCGTGCCGGTCGTGCCGGTCGCCGCCGCGGCCCCGGACTCCTCGATGCCCACACCGGTCCCACCGGCGGGCGCCGCAGGCGCGGCGGGCCCGTCGCCGACAGGTCGCTCCGCGGCGTCGTCGGTCGGCGTGTCGCGGTCGGTCCCGTGCGTCATCGATCCCCCGTGCTGGTCCCACGCGCGCACGACGCGCGCGTGGCGATTCTAGGGGCGCGACCTGCACGCCACGGCGTCCCGACGCGTTCCGTGACCGATCATCACCCGCGGTCCGCAGGACCCTCCCGGGACGCGCACACCCCGAGCGACCTCGGGCGTGTCCGGCCACGGCGAGCACGAGAAGGCTGATCCCGGCGATCGGCTGGCAGACTCGCTCGGTGGCGAGTGGTCTTGAGTCCGTGACCGAGACGGTTGTGCACCGCGTCTGGGCCGAGCGGCTGGGAGTGGCGCCGGCCGTCTTCCGGGAGTCCCAGCCGGTCTTCGTCGACAGGTCGGACCTGACGGCGGCGGTGGTGGTCCGGCTCGGCCGGACCGTTGCGGTTGCGGCGCCCGAGCGCGCGCTGTCCCGGCTGAGGTCCCTCGGACCGGGGCACCTGCTCCACGTCGGCTCGCTGCTCGGGGCGTTGGAGCCGTGGGCGCCGCGCTTGTTCGGGGTGGCGTCGCTGGCGTTCGCCGATCACACGACACTCGCCCCGGTCGGGGCCGACGCCGCCCGGACTGCCTCGGAGGCTGAGGTGGAGGCCGTCCTGTCGAGGTGCTCCGTCGAGGAGCGCGACGAGAGCGGGCTGCTCGACATGGACCCACGATGGGTCGCCCTCGGCGAGGACGGCGAGCCGGCGGGTGCAGCCGGGTACGAGGTCTGGGGTGGCGGGCTCGCCCACGTCGGTGTGGCTGTCGCCGCAGCATCACGGGGCAAGGGCCTCGGAGCCCGCGCCGCCATGGCAGCCGCTGTGCACGCGATCGGCGTCGGCCTGGTGCCGCAGTGGCGCTGCCGAGAGGACAACGTCGCCTCGTTGCGTGTGGGCGAGCGCCTCGGGTTCGTCCGGACCGGCGAGCAGGTCGCGATCGACCTCGCGCCGGACGAACGGGATCTCACACACGCAGCCAGGTGATGGCGGCGGCGCGGACGACGGCGCCGCGGGAGGCGACGGCGTGCTCGTCGTCGCACGTGGTGAGGCCGCGCTGCCGCGTACGCCACCACCGCGATCTGATGCGCCCGCGCGCGACCCTTCGCGGCCGAGTCGTTGGACGTGACGCTCGAGACGGCGGTCGTCGCGCGCTCGGCAGTCACGCGGTGCGGAACTCGACGCGGATGGCGGACGGCTCAGCGGCCAGGCGGGCCGAGTCCTCGGCCGGGTGCGTGAAGGCGTCCAGCCCGAGCTCGGAGACGTCGACGGCGTTGCGGACGTCGATGGTCTGCGTGCCCGCCGAGGCCCTGGTCGCCTGTCCCGCCCGGCGCGCACCACCACCTGCCGAGGCGACGGCACCTACCGGAGGCCGCGCAGCCGGCCCCGCAGGTGGACCAGACCACCGGCGTCCGGGGCACCCTGGGCGGCGGCGAGCACGCGGCCGACGACGACGTCGTGGTCCCCCGCCCGGTGCACGGCCTCGGTGCGGCAGTCCAACCAGGCGGCGGCACCGTCGACCCAGGCCGCGCCCGACACCGGCCCGGGTCGGTGCGGCACCCGCGTGAGCTGGCCGACCGCGGGTCGGCCCGGCGACGCGAGCCAGTCCGCCACCTCGCCCTGGTCGTCCGCCAGGACCGACACCGCCCAGGTGTCGACGTCGTCCAGGACGTCACGCAACCGGGCGTCGACGTGCACGCAGAACAGCACCAGGGGCGGCTCGAGCGACACCGAGGTCAGCGAGCTGACCGTCGCCGCGTGCTCCACCCCCAGCCGACGGGCGGCCACCACGGCGACCCCCGCCGCCAGCCGGGCCGCGACGACCCGCAGGGCGTCCGCCGTGACGTCGGCGTCGGTCACGGCGCGGTCGGCCCGTCGTCCGTGACCCAGCGCCGGGGGACGAGCCCGACGACGATCACGGCGAGCAGGGCGCCGCCCACCCAGCCCCACCCCCACAGGTCGCCGGCCGGGACGAGCACGTCCCCGCCGGGTCCGCCCGTGGCCAGCACCTGGATCGCGAGGAGGGCGCCGCCCGCGCTCGCCCCGTAGCCGAACCACCCGCACCAGGCCCGGGCGATCAGCACGATGACGAGGACGAGGAGCACGCACAGCACGAGCCCCCAGGGGCGGACGGCACGGTGCATGACGGTGCCGATCGTCCCCGCGACCAGCCCGAGGCCGAACGAGGCGGCGGCGCGCCAGAGGGTCGCGGCGGTGGGCAGCTGCACGGCGTCAGGTTACCGGCCGCACACCGGCCGGCCAGGTCAGCCCGGCCTCCTCGGCGCGCAGGCTGCCGGTCGCGTAACGGTAGGCCTCCTCGGCGGGCACGGCCGCCAGCACGGCGTTGCTCAGCGCGTAGCAGCCGACCAGCGCGTCCTCACCGGCCACCGGGCGCACGGCCTGCACCTGCGTCGCGTGCGCGCGCAGGGCTGCGAGGACGCGGTCCCGGACGGGCGCGACGTCGACGAGCAGGTCGACCTCGTCGTCCGGGACGGCCATCGAGGGCGGCTCGGCGGACGGGTCCGGCAGCGTGAGCGACTCGATCGTCGCGCCGAGGGCCGCCAGCACGGCGTCACCGGCGAGTGCGACCTGCGCGCGCCGCAGGGCGACGCGGCCGGCCACGGACCACAGGACCACCGGGACGACGTGGGCGGGCGAGTACGTGTCGTCCTCGCGAGCAGCGAGCTGCAGCGCCAGCGTCGTGACCTCGTGCGCACGGACGTGGTCGGGGTGCCCGTAGCCGCCGCCGGGCTCGTAGGTCACCACGACGGCCGGCCGACGGGAGCGCAGCAGGCGCGCCAGCGCGTCCGCGGCCTCCTCGAGGGAGGCGAACGCGAAGGCGTCGACGGGGACGTCGTCCGGCGCCGCGGCGCGACCGACCCCCACCCACGCCATGCCCGAGTCCTCGTAGTGGACCTCCGCGGCCACGGCCTCGTCGAGGAACCCGTGGTCGCGCACGCCCAGGGCACTCAGCGCGGCGGCCAGCTCGTCCTCGCGGTGCGCGGCAAGCGCCGGGCCGTCACCCTCGAGGTGGGCCCAGCGCCTGCCGATGACCTCGCCGCGCTCCCCGCGCGTCGCCGTCACGACGGTGACGGGACGCCCCGCGGCGGCCCACGTCGCCAGCAGCGCCCCGGTCGCGAGCGTCTCGTCGTCGGGGTGCGCGTGGACCGCCAGGAGTCCGCCGGTCATGCTCGTGCCACCGTCCGCGGGTCAGGCGCGCTTGTTGCGCGCGGTCTGGCGGGCCCGCTCGGTCTGGTCGAGCACGACCTTGCGGATCCGCACGACCTCGGGCGTCACCTCGACGCACTCGTCCTCGCGGGCGAACTCGAGGGACTCCTCGAGCGTGAGCTTGCGCGGCGGCACCAGGTTCTCGAAGGACTCCGACGTCGAGGAGCGGATGTTGTTGAGCTTCTTCTCCTTGGTGATGTTGACGTCCATGTCCTCGTTGCGCGCGTTCTCGCCGACGACCATGCCCTCGTACACCTCGGAGGTCGGCTCGACGAAGAACGTGCCGCGGTCCTGGAGGTTGAGCATCGCGAACGGCGTCGCGACACCCGACCGGTCGGCCACGAGCGAGCCGTTGACACGGGTCTCGATCGGGCCGGCCCACGGCTCGAAGCCCTCGGCGATGGACGACGCGATGCCGGTGCCGCGCGTGTCGGTGAGGAACCGGGTGCGGAAGCCGATGAGGCCGCGCGCCGGGACGACGAACTCCATGCGCACCCAGCCGGTGCCGTGGTTGCTCATCGTCTCCATGCGGCCCTTGCGCTGCGCGAGCAGCTGCGTGACGGCACCGAGGTACTCCTCGGGGACGTCGATCGTCATGCGCTCGGTCGGCTCCATGACCTGGCCGTCGACCTTCTTCGTGACGACCTGCGGCTTGCCGACGGTGAGCTCGAAGCCCTCACGGCGCATCTGCTCGACGAGGATCGCCAGCGCGAGCTCGCCACGGCCCTGCACCTCCCACGCGTCGGGGCGCTCGGTGGGCAGCACGCGCAGCGAGACGTTGCCGACGAGCTCGCGGTCGAGGCGGTCCTTGACCTGGCGGGCGGTGACCTTGTGGCCCTTGCCGCCCTTGCCGGCCAGCGGGGAGGTGTTGATGCCGACGGTCATCGAGATCGCGGGGTCGTCGACCGTGATGAGCGGCAGCGGCCGCGGGTCGTCGGGGTCCGTGAGGGTCTCACCGATGGTGATGTCCTCGATGCCGGCGACGGCCACGATCTCGCCCGGGCCGGCCTGGTCGGTCGGGACACGGTCGAGCGCCTTGGTCTCCAGCAGCTCGGTGACGCGCACGTTCTGCATCGTGCCGTCGTGGCGCGCCCACGCGACCGTCTGCCCCTTGCGCAGCGTGCCGTTGTGGATGCGCAGCAGCGCGAGGCGCCCGAGGAACGGGGAGGCGTCGAGGTTGGTGACGTGCGCCTGCAGCGGCGCCTCGGGGTCGTACGACGGCGCGGGGATCTTCTCGAGGATGGTCGCGAAGAGCGGCTCGAGGTCCGGGCTGTCCGGCAGACCGCCGTCGGCGGGCTGCTCGAGCGACGCCTTGCCGACCTTGGCGGCCGCGTAGACGACCGGCACGTCGAGGATGGCGTCGAGGTCGAGGTCCGGGACCTCCTCCTGGAGGTCGGACGCCAGGCCGAGCAGCAGGTCGGTCGCCTCGTGGACGACCTCGTCGATGCGCGCGTCGGGGCGGTCGACCTTGTTGACGAGCAGGATCACGGGCAGCTTGGCGGCGAGCGCCTTGCGCAGGACGAAGCGGGTCTGCGGGAGCGGGCCCTCGGACGCGTCCACGAGCAGGACGACGCCGTCGACCATCGACAGGCCGCGCTCGACCTCGCCACCGAAGTCGGCGTGGCCGGGGGTGTCGATGACGTTGATGGTCACACCGTCGGGCTGGCCGATCTTCGCGGCGGCGGGTCCGGAGTACCGGATCGCCGTGTTCTTCGCGAGGATCGTGATGCCCTTCTCCCGCTCCAGGTCACCGGAGTCCATCGCGCGCTCGTCCACGTGGTCGTGCGCACCGAACGCGCCGGACTGCCAGAGCATCGCGTCGACGAGGGTCGTCTTGCCGTGGTCGACGTGCGCGACGATGGCGACGTTGCGCAGGTCGGAGCGCACGGCGGCGCCGGTGGCCTGGTCGGTTGCGGGCATGCGGGTACTCATCTCAGTGGGCTGGGGGGTGCGCCGGGCGTCGGCGCAGCGTCCCACCTTACCGCCGTGTCCAGTCCCACCACCATGTGAGGTCCGCCGCAGCGGGCGTCAGGGGCGGCACGTCGGCCACGACGGGCAGCCCCCGGGCGTCCTGGGGGTCGCGCACGGCGGCGACGGTGAGCACGGGCGTGCGCACGACGGGCAGCACCGCGCCGGAGTCCAGCAGCGTCTGCGAGGCGGCGCGGACCGCGTCGGCCGCAGCCTCCGCGTCCGGCTGCCCCGCCAGCGCGTCCAGGGCCGTGTCCAGCGCGGGGTCGGCGTGCCCGCCGACGTTCGTGGCGCCGCCGGTGCGCCACCGGGAGACGAAGCCCGCGACCGGCAGCTCCTCCTGCGCGACGGGGACGAGCGCCGCGTCCCAGTCCTCGGCCCGCGTGCGCAGTGCGCGCGCCGGGTCGTCGGCCGCCACCGCCACGACGCGGTAGCCCGCCTCGGCCGCGGCGTCGGACAGCAGCTCGAACGCCGCCGCCCGGACCGGGTCGGACCGGTTCGTCAGCACCCGGACCGTCGGGGGGTCCTGCGCACCGTCCGACGTCGCACCGCCCGCCGTCGCCCCGTCCGCCGGCACGTCCGGCACCCGGACCGTCGGCGCCGTGGGGCCCACCTGGGCGGCGACCACGTCCGAGGGCTCCGTCCGCGCCCACAGGGGCCGGACCGCGACGTCGGCGACGTCCGCGCGCGGCACGCTCCCGACGAAGCCGCGGCGCAGCGCGGCCGCGGTGGCCGCCGGGTCGGGGTCCGCGGCGTGCGCCGCGGGGTCGAACACACCGCCGCCCGCCTCCTGCAGCACCACCTGCAGCACGGCGTCGCCGCCCGTGCGCAGCGCGACGTCCTCCAGCGCCTCCGCGCCGGCGAGCACGTCCGCCGTGCTGACCGGTGCGACGACGTCGACGTCGTCCGACGCGAGCGCCTCGACCTGCGCCAGCGGGTCGAGGTCCGTGCGGACGCGGACCCGGTCGAAGGCCGCCGGTGCGGCGCCCGTGTACGCCGCGCTGCGCGCCACCTCCACACCGTCCGCGTCGACGCGTGTCAGCACGTAGGGGCCCGTGGTGGTGGTGAGTGTCGGGTCGGCCCCGACGTCACCGGCGCGCCCGGCTGCCCGCCACACACGGGAGATCGCCGTCAGCGCGGCCCGGTCCTGCTGCTGCACGGCGGTCGCGACGGCCTGCGCCCAGGTGTCGGGCACCTCTCCCCCGCCCTCGCCCGTGGTGGCGTCCGGCGTCGGGGTGCCCGGCGTCGGGGTGCCCGGCGTCGGGGTGCCCGGCGTCGGGGTGCCCTGCGCAGGAGTGCTCGCCGCCGACGCGGACGGTGCGGGCTGCGACGTGGTTCCCTCCCCCGTCGGTGCGGCGCCGTCGGACGGCGTCGGGGTCGGCGCCGGGGCCGGGGCCGGGAACGCGGGCGCCGTGGGGTCGAGCGCGAGGCGGCCCACGACGTGCGCGGGCAGGTTCACGTCGAGCGCGACCTGCCAGTCCGCCACCGGCACGTCGTACACGACGGTGAGCGTGGCACCGTCCACCACGGGCACCGCCGACGCCCGCACCAGGGCGGCCGACGTCGCCCCGAACAGGACGACGTCGTCCGCGGGCTCGACCGGCTCGCCGTCACCACCGAGCTCCGGCACGACCTCGTCGAGCTGCCCGCTGCGGGCGGCCCACTCCAGCAGCAGGTCGGCCGGGGTGACGGGGACGCCGTCGGACCAGGTGGCCGTGGGCGCGACCGTGTACCGCACGGTCAGCGGGGAGTCGGCGACCTTCTCCACCGTGCCGAACGTCGGGTCGGGAGTGACGGAGCCGTCCGGGCCGAGGGTCGTGAACCCGGACTGCACCAGGCCGCGCACCAGGACGCTGCCCGGGGAGCGGCCCGCAGGCGTGCCCCCGTTGAGCGAGGCGAAGGGCAGGTCCGTGGTGACGACCACCGTCCCGGCCCGCTCGGGGTCCACCGGGTCGGCACTGCACGCCGCCGTCGTGGCCCCCAGCAGCAGCACCACGGCTGCCGCCGTCCGTCGCGATGCCGCCGGCACCCTCGTCCACCTGCTCGTCACCGTGCTCCTCCTGCACCGTCCGCGGCGCTCCCGCCGCCCGGACGGGACCCTGCCACGCACACCGGGACATCGGCGACCGAACGCGCGGACTTGACCCCACAAGAGCCCCGAATCCGTCCGGACCGGTGGGAACGGACGAGACCAGGAGGGACACCGACGAGACGGGCGCCAGCGGACGACGCACGACAGACCGGAGCGAGCCCCGCCCGCTGACGTGCGGCGTCCGGGTCGAGGCGCGTGCGCACCACGAGCGCTGCCAGGACGACGCCGCCGGCGCCCGTCACGTCTCCGCGAGCAGCGTGAGCACGCCCGCGCCCGCGCGTGCGCCCGCCCGGAGCAGGCCGGACGGACGCACCCCCTACCGCGGGCCCGACTACTCGCGGGTGCTGTCGTCGAGCGGTCCGTGCTCGCGCGCCGGGTCGACCTGCAGCGCGGTGACCTCGTCACCGAGGCTCTCCAGCAGGCGGTGCCGCTCCTCGCGCCGCCGACGCTGCTCGCCCGGCTCGGGCACGGGCGCGGCGGCGAGCAGCCGCTGCGTGTACTCCTCGCGCGGGTGCTGGAGCACCTGCTCGCGGTCGCCCTGCTCGACGATCTTCCCGTCGCGCAGCACCACGACCCGGTGCGCCAGCAGGTCCACGACCGCGAGGTCGTGCGAGACGAAGAGGCACGCGAACTTGTACCGCTCCTGCAGCTCGGTGAACATCGCCAGCACGCTGGCCTGCACCGACACGTCCAGTGCGGACGTAGGCTCGTCGGCGACGAGGAGCTCCGGCTCGAGCGTGAGCGCGCGGGCCACGGAGACCCGCTGGCGCTGACCGCCGGAGAGCTCGTGCGGGTACCGGTTGAAGACGCTGCGCGGCAGGTGCACGGCGTCGAGCAGCTCGTACACCGTCTTCTGGCGCGACCGACGGTCGCCGACACCGTGCACGATCATCGGCTCGCTGATGACGTCACCGATCGGCAGGCGCGGGTTCAGCGACGCGGCCGGGTCCTGGAAGATGACGCCGATCCGCCGGCGCAGCCGCTTGGAGGCCTTGGCGTTCATCCCCGTGAAGCGGTCGCCGAACAGCGAGATCTCGCCGGCGGCGGGCTCGATGAGTCCCAGCGCGGCCCGGCCGAGGGTCGACTTGCCCGAGCCGGACTCCCCCACGAGGCCGACGACCTCACCCTGCCGGACGTCGAACGACACGTCGTCGACGGCACGGAACGGCGGCTTGCCGGTGCGCTGGTACTCGATGACGACGTTCTTGACCTCGAGCGCGGGCGCGCTGGTCGTGTCGACGGACTCCGCGGCGTGCCGCGACGTCCCGAACTGGCCGGGGCCGCGCCCCAGGTGCGGCACGGCCTCGAGGAGCCGTCGGGTGTACGGGTGCTGCGGGCGGTTGAGCACCTCGTCGACGGTCCCCCGCTCGACGATCTCGCCCTTGAACATGACCGCCACCCGGTCGGCCATGTCCGCCACCACACCCATGTTGTGGGTGATCAGCAGGATGCCGGTGTCGAGCTGGTCCTTCAGGGACCGCAGCAGGTCGAGGATGTCGGCCTGGACGGTGACGTCGAGGGCCGTGGTCGGCTCGTCGGCGATGATCACCCGCGGGTTGCAGCTGATCGCGAGCGCGATGACCACGCGCTGCCGCTGACCGCCCGACAGCTCGTGCGGGTACTGCTTGATCCGTCGCTCCGGCTCCGGGATGCCCACCATCCGCAGCAGCTCGACCGCGCGGTCGAGTGCGGCGCGGCCGTAGGCGATCCCGTGCAGCTCGAGCGCCTCGCTCATCTGCAGGCCGATCGTCAGCACCGGGTTCAGTGCCGTCATCGGCTCCTGGAAGACCATCGCCACGTCGTTGCCGCGCAGCCGCCGCAGGCCACGGCTGTCGAGCGAGCCGACCGACTTGCCCGCGACCTCGACGTTCCCGCCGACGCGGGCGTTCTTCGGCAGGAGGCCCAGTGCGGTCATCGACGTGACCGACTTGCCGGAGCCCGACTCGCCGACGAGCGCGACGACCTCGCCCGGGCGCACGTCGAGCGAGATGCCCTTGACGGCGTGGACGGAGCCGAACTCGGTGCTGAACCGGACGTCGAGGCCCTCGAAGCTCAGGACACGGTCGTCGCTCGGCGTGGTGCCGGCATCGGTGGTGACCGTCATCAGTCCTTCTTCCTGTTCTGGCGCGGGTCGAACGCGTCGCGCAGGCCGTCACCGATGAAGTTGACGGCGAGGGCGATGCCGAGGATGAAGATGCCGGGCCACCAGAACAGCCACGGACGCGACGTGAACGCGTTCTGGTAGTCGGAGATCAGGAGACCCAGCGAGGTGTCCGGCGGCTTGACGCCGAAGCCCAGGTAGGACAGCGAAGTCTCCAGCAGGATCGCCGACGCGATCGACAGCGTCGCCGCCACGATGATCGTGCCCAGCGTGTTCGGCAGGATGTGCTTGACGATGATGCGCGCCGGCGACGTGCCGACCGCGCGGGCCGCCGAGACGAACTCGCGCTCGCGCAGCGACAGGATCTCGCCGCGCACGAGGCGCGCCAGACCGGTCCAGGTCACGAGCCCGAGCACCATCGCCAGGACGAAGATGTTGCGGCCGCCCGAGATCTGGCCGAGCGCCGCGGCCAGCGCGAGCAGCGGGATCACGATGAGCAGGTCCGTCATGCGCATGAGCAGGGCCTCGACCCACCCGCGGTAGTAGCCCGCGAGTGCGCCGACGGCCGTACCGACGAGCGTCGAGACGATGCCGACCACGAACGCGATGATGAGCGAGCGCTGCGTGCCGCGCATGACCATGGCGAACCAGTCGCGCCCGATCGTGTCCTGGCCGAAGGGGTGCTCCCCGATCCGGAAGGGCCACAGCGAGAGCGTGGGGCGACCGCCGTTGATCACCTCGACCGGCTGCAGGTAGTTGTACTTCCACCACCCCGGGATCGGGCCCACGCCGATGGACGTGAACGCGAGCACCGTGACGAACACGAGGACCGCGAGGGAGATCATCGCCGCGCGGTGCCGCAGGAACCGGCGCAGCACGAGCTGCCCCTGCGAGTAGGACCGGTCGGTCGTGGCGCCCTCGAGGTCGTCCTCGACCCGGGTCACGGGCTGCAGGCTGCCGGGGTCGGCCCCCTGGCCGCCCGGCATGGGGACGATGGCCTCGTGGGCCTCGTGCGAGTTCGGGTCAGTCATGGTGCGCTCCGGTCGCGGTGGGGACGGGGTGGGCCGCGCTGCTCACGGGGCTCACCGCCGGATCCGCGGGTCGAGGAAGGCGTAGCTGATGTCGGCCAGCATGTTCATGACCACGGCAGCGACGCCTGTGACGAGGAAGAACGCCATCACGGGACCGGGGTCCACCTGCGTGAGGCCGGTCCGGAAGAGCTCGCCCATGCCCTTCCAGCCGAAGACGGCCTCGGTGATGACCGCGCCGCCGATCAGGCCGGCGAAGTCGAACGCGACGATCGTGGTGAGCGGGATCAGCGCGTTGCGGAACGCGTGACGGCTGATGACCTCACGCTCGCTCAGGCCCTTGGCCCGCGCGGTGCGCACGTAGTCCTGCTCCAGCACCTCGAGCATCGACGCGCGGGTGTACCGCGTGTACGACGCGAGGGAGATCAGCGTGAGGACGACCGTCGGCAGGATGAGCTGCGTCCCCTTGTCGAGGAAGTCCTGCCAGAACGTGCCGTCGAAGTTCGGCGTCTGCGAGCCGATCGTGGAGATGGGCCGCGGCTGCAGCTGCAGGTAGCCGGCCCAGGCGCCGAGCGCCTTGTCCATGACGACCGTGCCCGCCATGACGCTGGCGGTGACGAACGAGGCCCACATCGCCGTGCGCCGCGAGAAGCCCCCGAGGAACCAGCCGCACGCGAGGGCGATCACGACCGCGACTGCGTACAGGCCGAAGAGGATGGGCCAGGTCGGGTCCGCGAGGACGCCGCCGAACGCGAGGTAGGACACGAGCCCGAGCCCGACGGTCGCGCCCACGGCCCGCACGACGCGGCGGTTACCGAACCCGCTCGTCAGGGCCACCATGAGCGCGCCGGCGCCGATGCTGACGAGCGCGACGACCGGCAGGCCGAGGGCGGGTCGTCGCCACCAGTCGACGGCGTCGAAGTAGGTGATGGCGACGACGACGAAGAGGGCGGTCCCGCCGCCCGTCATGAGCCGACGCCGCAGGTCCCCGCCGAGCGCGGCCTGGACGACGAAGCCCAGGACCAACCCGATGAGGATGGTGGTCAACGTGCTCACCGAGGGGTCCGCGATCCAGTCGTTGAACCGGATGGCGCCGTACTCCTTGAGCAGCACGGCGGCCCAGAAGACGGGGAGCGAGAAGAAGAGGAAGGCGAAGAAGGTGACGACGTAGTCGAAGCCGGAGTACTGCCGGATCGCCGTCAGGATGCCGAAGAAGACACCGGCGACGATGGCGAGCAGCGTCGCCCCCACCACCAGGCGCAGCGTCGAGCTGGCGGCGTTCTCGAGCATGCTGCTGACCTCGACGCCGGCGCGGTTGGTGCCGAGGTCGCAACGACCGACGAGGCATCCCGCGGCTCCGGTCAGCCACTGCCAGTACCGCTGGTACCACGGGAGGTCGAGGCCCATGGTCGTGATCCGCTGGGCGATGAGGTTGTCGCGGTTGGGATCGTTCGACTCACGCAGGTCCTGCAGGGGGTCGCCCGAGTTGATCGTGAGGACGAACATGAGCACCGAGCCGCCGAGCAGCACCAGGGCGGAGATACCCAGGCGGCGCAGTATGAATCTGGTCAACGCTTCGAACCCTTCTATCGCCCGGTTCGGGGGGTCGTCCGGCCGACGCCTGATGGCGTCCGGCGGACCCGGGCCCACGGATCACGGTGCCGAATCGTACGCGCTCACGCGCGCACGGTGGGACAGGGGGTAACCCCTGCCCCACCGTGCGTGCTGCGTGCGCCGGCCGGGGCCGGCGGCGTCGTCAGCGGCCGTTCAGGCTCACTTGGCCCGCTGCCACTGGTCGGCGTTCCACAGAGCGCCGTTCTGGGTCGCGGTGAACCGGACGTTGTCGATGTCCGACGTGTGAGCAATCACACCCGGGTGAGCGAAGACCGGGATGCCGTAGAGCGTGTCCCACAGCTCCTTCTCGATCACCTTCGTCTGCTCGAGGTGGACCTCCGGGTCCAGCGAGGCGGCCAGCGCGGACCACGCCTCGTCGACCTTCGTGTTGGAGTAGCCGCCGTAGTTCTGCGGGTAGTCCGTCGAGTAGATGTTCTGACCCGAGGCGATCTGGCCCGACCCGGCCCACGCGAAGAGCGCGACCTCGTAGTCACCGTTCACCAGAGCGTTGGAGAAGAAGTCGGACGAGCCGACGTCCTGGACGTCGAAGCCGGCCTGGTCGCAGCTGGCCTTGATCAGGGCGACCTCTTCGGTACGACGCGGGTTGGGCGCCGAGTAGCCGATGCGGACCGTGACGGGCTCCGTCACGCCGGCCTCGGCGAGCTTCTTCTTGGCGGCGTCGAGGTCGACGTCGTCGTAACGGCCGTCGTAGGACGCCTCGACGACCTCGTCGTAGTCGTCCTGGAACGGGAAGACCTCACGCGTGTTCATGACGACCGCGCCCTCGTCGACGGGCTTGATCAGCGTGTCGACGATCTGCTGCCGCGGGACGCAGTAGGCGAATGCCTCGCGAGCGGCCAGGCCGCCCTCGGCGTCGGAGAACACGCCGTTGTTGAAGTTGTAGTCGAGGTGCTCCCACGTCAGGTTCTGGCCCGTCTGGACCTTGACCTGGTCGCCGAGGCCCTCGAGCTGGCTGACGGTGTCGACCGTCGCCTGCGGCTCGATGACGTTGAGGTCACCGTTGGCGAGCGCCTGCAGGTGCGCGTCGGCCGCGAGGAAGCGGATCGTGAGGCGGTCGGTCGCCGCGGGCGTGCCCCAGTAGTTCGGGTTCGCCTCGAGCGTGATCGACTGGCCGGCCGTCCAGCCACCCTCCATGAGCTGGTAGGGGCCGCCCGAGGGCGCGATGGCGGGGTCGGGGAGCTGACCCGGCGTCGGCGAGAGCCAGTTGTTCCAGAACTCGGCCGCCTTGGTGACGGTCTCGACGTCCTCGTTCTTGATCGCGGCGACGAGGTCGTCCTCGGTGATGCCGATCTGCTCCGCGACGACGTGCGCGGGGAGCAGGTAGGCGCCCGTGACGAGCTTCCAGTCCGGGTACTTCTCGGCGTACTCGACCGTGAAGGTCATGTCGCCGGCCTCACCCTGCGGGCCGGTCGGGACGTTGGTCTGCGTGTAGTCCGTGCCCGAGACGTGGTTGAAGACCGGGGCCTTCGGGTCCGGGGACAGCCACGCCGGGTTCTGCGCCACCCACTCGAAGAGGAAGTCGGCGTAGTCGATCGCGTTGCCGTCCGACCACTTGACGTCGTCGTTCACCGTGTACTCGATGACGAGCGGCTCGTCGCCCTCGAGGCCGGAGACGACCTCGGCGGAGCCGAACTCCTCGTTCGGGTAGATGGTGCCGTCGGTGCCGAAGTAGAAGAAGCCACCGGGGTTGATGCGGTCGCTCACGGCCGAGTTGTACGTGGAGTAGGTGTCCGCGGTGAACGCGTTGTACCCGGTCCACTCGTCCTGGCCGACCGAGTAGAAGATCTCACCGTCGGCGGTCTCGGTGATCCCGAGGTCCTCCTTGGCGGTGGTGCTCGCCTCCTCGGTCGCGTCAGCCGACGGGCTGGCGGCCGGCTCGCTCGCCTCGGGGCTCGTGCACGCCGCGAGCACGAGTGCCGTCGTGGCGAGCGCCACGACCGCCGTTGACCTGCGTGTCGTCCTCAATGTTCCTCCTGAAAGGCATGGCATCCGGCGCTGCCATCGAGGCACACCTGACCGGACATCCACGGTGGATGCGAGCGACAGTACAACGCGAAATCCCGGCATCTGGGACGCAGCCCGGGGCTGGAATCGATCGTTACGGATTCGATACTGGGCAGTACGTCTCAGAAACTGAGACGCAACACCTCGGTAACCAGGACCCTCGGCTCCCGGTCGGGCGGTGCGGTCAGCGCCCCACGACGGCTCACGCGGTGTCACTGCAGGTCGTCGGCGCGCGCGGCCGCCCACGCCCGCGATCGCGGGCTCGCGGCACCAGGATGTCGGGGTGCACGACCGGCACGTCACCCCGGGCCCAGGCGACGACGGCTGCAGGACGAGCGGGAACGCTCGGAGCTCAAGCAGGTCCGCCGCCCGCCGCGCGCGGACTGACGATCCCGCAGCCCGGCTCGCACGCCCGACGGTCCGCTGGGCACCGCTCGCTTCACGACGTCGGGGTCATCACCTCGACACGGTTCCCGAAACCGTCGCGGGCATGGAAGCGGATGTACCCCTCGAACGTGTCCCGCTCCGCCCACGAGAGCTCGTAGCCTCCGCGACGGATGCGATCGGCCGTGGCGTCCAGCTCGGCCGGCGAGGCGCAGACGAGACCGGGGTGGGCCTTCGCGGCAGGGACGAACGGGTCCTCGACCCCGAGGTGGATCTCGGCGACGACGACCTCGCCGTCGTGCGCACGGAACCAGCACCCGCCGCGTCCGGCCAGGGACGGCGGTTTCTGGACCTCCTCCAGCCCCAGAGCCTCACCGTAGAAGCGACGCGCCTCGGCCTCCTCGCCGCGAGGCATGGCGACCTGGACGTGGTGGAGCCTCATACCGCACCTCCGAAGTATCTCGATGTCGAGATAAACGCTAGCAGCGGAGCCGACGGACGGGCCGGACCCGGTGATCAGGGCCGGCGACCCGCCGTGGTCCCTCGCCGATCGCTGCGCCGGAGCCTGCCGAACCCCCGGGCGGTCCCGGTCCTGCCTCAGACGTTGAAGCGGAACTCCACGACGTCGCCGTCGTGCATGACGTAGTCCTTGCCCTCGATGCGGGCCTTGCCGGCGGCGCGCGCGGCGGCGACCGAACCGGCCTCGACGAGGTCGTCGAACGAGATGACCTCGGCCTTGATGAAGCCCTTCTGGAAGTCCGTGTGGATCACGCCGGCCGCCTGCGGGGCGGTCCAGCCCTGGCGGATCGTCCAGGCGCGCGACTCCTTGGGACCGGCCGTGAGGTACGTCTGCAGGCCGAGGGTGTGGAAGCCGACGCGGGCGAGCTGGTCCAGACCGGACTCCTCCTGGCCGTTGGCCTCGAGCATCTCGCGCGCCTCGTCCTCGTCGAGCTCCACCAGCTCCGACTCGAACTTCGCGTCGAGGAAGATCGCGTCGGCGGGCGCGACCAGGGCGCGCAGCCGCTCCTGCATCGCGGTGTCGGCCAGGCCGGCGTCGTCGGTGTTGAAGACGTAGATGAACGGCTTGGCCGTCATGAGCTGCAGCGCGCGCACGTGCTCGTCGTCTGCCAGACCGGCGGCGAACAGGGTCTGCCCGGTCTCCAGCACCGCGTACGCGCGCTTCGCCGCGTCGAGCACCTCGGGGGCCGTCTTCTTGCCGCGGACCTCCTTCTCGAGGCGCGGGATCGCGTTCTCGAGGGTCTGCAGGTCGGCCAGGACCAGCTCGGTCGCGATGATCTCGATGTCGCCCTCGGGGTCCACCCTGCCGCTGACGTGCACGACGTCCGGGTCGGCGAACGCGCGCGTCACCTGGCAGATCGCGTCGGCCTCCCGGATGTTGGCCAGGAACTTGTTGCCCAGGCCCTCGCCCTCGCTCGCACCCTTGACGATGCCGGCGATGTCGACGAACGACACCGTCGCCGGCAGGATCCGCTCGGAGCCGAAGATCTTGGCGAGCGTCTCCAGGCGCGGGTCCGGCAGCGGGACGACGCCCACGTTCGGCTCGATCGTCGCGAACGGGTAGTTCGCCGCGAGGACCTGCGCGCGGGTGAGCGCGTTGAAGAGGGTGGACTTGCCGACGTTGGGCAGGCCGACGATGCCGATCGTGAGAGCCACGGGCGTCGAGTCTACGCAGCGTCGGAGGGTCCTCCTGCCGCGGGGTCGCCGCCGCGGCGCCGGGCTGCCCCGGCGCCGCGTGCGTCAGGCGAACGCCCGCATGCGCTGCAGCAGGTCCGGCCCCCGTCGGTCGAGCATCGAGCCGCCGAGCCGCACGCCGACCAGGAGCACGACCACCCCCAGGACGACCCCCACGCCGAGCGCGGCCCAGCCGAACGGCGCCGACCCGCGCCCCACGCCGAGCCCGGCGAGGATCAGGGTCGGCGAGGCCAGCAGGCCGACCGCCAGGGACCCCACCATCTGCGACGTGAAGGCGGCCGAGCCCGCACCCTGCTTGCTGGCGAACGGGTTCTCCCCCGGCAGCTGCACCGGGTACACGAAGGCGGCCGACACCACGCTGGCACCGCCGAGGGCCGTCAGCAGCAGGCCGAGACCCGCGCCCAGCAGCGCGGGCACCGCGTCCCAGCGGTCGGCGTACCAGGCGGTGGAGACCACCAGCACGACCGTCGCGAACAGCCCGACGGCGCCCGCCACGACCACCCGCCCCCACCGGTCGGCCACCCCGCGCAGCGGCGCCGCCAGGTGGGTCCAGAAGGCCGTGCCGTCGTACGCGACGTCCGCCGAGATGCTCCAGCCGATCAAGAACGCCGCCACGGGGCCGGCGATGAGCACGAGCTCGCCGCCGGGCGCCGCGAACGCCAGCAACACGGGCAGCACCGGCACGACCGCCACGGCCATCGAGTACCGCGGGTCGCGCATCCAGTACGTGACGGCGCGCGCGGCCACGGCCCCGGTCGGGGTGGCGGGCACCCGGCCGAACCACCCCAGCCCGCGGGCGCGCGCGTCACCGCCCGCGCTGACCGGCTCGGTCAGCGTGCGGTCCAGCGCCCACGACCACACGCGGAGCGCGAGCGCGACGGTCGCCACCGCGATGACCAGCCGGGCCAGCGCACCCGCCCAGTCGCCGACGGCCACGGCCGGTGCGAGCGCCCACGGAGCACCCAGCGGCGTCCACGACAGGACGCGTGCCACGGACCCCAGCCCGTCGACGGCCGAGGCCTGGTCGGCGACGGTGTTGAGGATCGGGCCGATGAACATCACGGGGAGGATCGCGAGCGCCGCGACGACCTCCCGGACCCGGCGTCGGCCGATGAGCGGCGCCAGCGCCGTCGTCGTGGCGCGGGCACCGATGGTGCACGCCAGCACCGCGAGCACGCCGCCGACGAGGGCGGCGAGCGCCGCGGCCGGCTCGCGCCACCACGACAGCGGCATGGCCAGCGCGCTGACCGTGGTGACGATCCCGGGGATGCCGATCAGGCCCGCGAGCGTGAGCCCGACGAGCAGGTCGCGGCGCGGGACGCCGAAGGTGACGAAGCGCCGGGGGTCGAGGGTGGAGTCGACGCCGAACGCCAGGAGCGGCACGACCCACCAGCCCAGGACGACCACGGACCCGACGGCGACGAGGACGTCCGAGCGGACCGCGACGTCGACGAAGCCGAGGGCCACGAGCCCCACGACGGCCGCCAGCAGCACGGACAGCCCGTACAGCGCGCCCACGACGACGCCCACGACCTGCCAGGCGCTGCGGCGCAGGGCGTTGCGCAGCAGCGTCAGCTTCAGTCGGACGAGGTGCGCAACCACGCGAGCCCCTCCCCGGTGATCCGGCCGCCCACGAGCTCGACGAACCGCTCCTCGAGCGAACGACCGGCGCGCACCTCGTCGACGGTGCCGGCGGCGAGCACGTGGCCCTCGGCGATGACGGCGACGTGGTCGCACATGCGCTGCACGAGGTCCATGACGTGCGACGACACGACCACGGTCCCGCCGCCCGCGACGTACTGGTGCAGGATCTCGCGGATGTTCGCGGCCGACACGGGGTCGACCGCCTCGAACGGCTCGTCGAGCACGAGGACGCGGGGCGCGTGCACCAGGGCGCAGGCGAGCGCGACCTTCTTCGTCATGCCCGCGGAGTAGTCGACGACGAGGGTGTCGCGGTCGTCCGACAGGCCGACGGCGGCGAGCAGGTCGTCGGTGCGGGCCGCGACCGTCGCGCGCTCCAGGCCTTGCAGCAGCCCCGCGTACGTGACGAGCTGCGCACCCGTCAGGCGGTCGAAGAGGCGCACCCCGTCGGGCAGCACCCCGAGCATCCGCTTGACCTCGACCGGGTTCGCCCAGAGGTCCACGCCGTGCACGAGGACGGTGCCCGCGTCGGGCCGCAGCAGACCGGTGGCCATGGACAGGCTGGTCGTCTTGCCCGCCCCGTTGGGGCCGACCAGGCCGTAGAACGAGCCCGACGGGATGGTCAGGTCGATGCCGGCGACGGCGACCTTGTCACCGAAGCGCCGCCACATGCCCTGCAGGGCGAGGGCGGGCGCGCCGGGTCGGGGGGACGGGGCACCGGGGGCGGCCGTCGTCGGCGCGACCCCGGGCGCACCGGACGGGCCCGGGACGGGGCCCGGAGCGGGTGGTGGGACGGCGTCTGGTGTGGTCACGCGATCGACACTAGGGCGCGGGCACGGGCGGGCGGATCGGTCGCGCGACGGAACCGGGCCTCCGTCCCGGGACTGGGCACGGCAGGGGCACAGCAAGGGCACGGCTGGGGCACAGCAGGGGCACGGCGGCAGGACGACGGGGCCCTGTCGGTCCCCTCTGGCACGCTGCGCACCATGGATCCCGTGCTCGGTACCGCAGCCCTCCCGCTGCTCCTGTCCGCCCTGCTGGTCGGTGCCGCCCTGGGCGCCGTCGTGGCGTGGGTGGTGGGGTCATCGCGCGCGACCCGCGCCGCCGAGGAGCGGGTGCGGTCGGCGGAGGTCGAGGCCGCCCGTGCCCTGGCACGGCTCGAGGCGGAGCGCGCCGGCGCCGGCGACCGGTTCCGGGCGCTGGCGGACGAGGCGCTGGCGGCGACCAGCGAGCAGTTCCTCGCCCTGGCCCACCAGCGGCTCGCGGCCGAGCACCAGACGCAGGTGGGTGAGCTCGCGCAGCGCGAGCAGGCGGTCCGCGCGATGGTCGAGCCCCTCGCCCGCACGCTCGACCACGTCCGCACCGAGCTCGTCGAGGCCGAGCGTGCCCGCGTCGAGGGCAACGCGGCGCTGGGCGAGCAGGTGCGCGCGATGCGGGCGGCGTCCGAGCAGCTGCGGGGCGAGACGTCGCAGCTCGTCACGGCGCTGCGCTCGTCGCAGGTGCGCGGCCGGTGGGGCGAGGTGCAGCTGCGGCGCGTGGTCGAGGCCGCGGGGATGCTCGCGCACGTCGACTTCGTCGAGCAGGAGCAGGTGCGCACGGACGACGGGCTGCAGCGCCCGGACATGGTGGTGCGCCTCGCGGGGGGCAAGCAGGTCGTCGTCGACGCGAAGGTCGCGTTCCTGGGGTTCCTCGACGCCGCGCAGACGGACGACGAGACGGTGCGCGCCCAGCGGCTCGCGGCGCACGCCCGGCACGTGCGCAAGCACGTCGACGACCTCGCCTCCAAGCGCTACTGGGACCAGTTCGCCCCCGCGCCGGAGTTCGTCGTGATGTTCGTGCCGGCCGAGTCGTTCCTGCACGCGGCGGCCGACCAGGACCCGACGCTCATCGAGTACGCGTTCGAGCGCAACGTCGTCATCGCGACACCCGTCACGCTGCTCACGCTGCTGCGGACCGTGGCGTACGCGTGGCGGCAGGACGCGCTGGCGGCCAACGCGCAGCAGGTGCTCACGCTCGGCAAGGAGCTGCACGGACGGCTCGCGACGATGGGCACGCACCTGGCGCGGCTCGGCCGCTCGATCGACGCGGCCGCCGGTGCGTACAACCAGGCGGTCGGGTCGTTGGAGTCCCGCGTGCTGGTCAGTGCCCGCCGGTTCGCCGACCTCCACGTCGTCGACGGTGACCTGCCGACGCCCGGGCCGGCGAACCCACGGCTGACCGCCCTGAGCGCGCCGGAGCTCGTCGCGTCGGCGGCGGAGCAGGTCGTGGCGCTGGACGACCTCGTGCTGGGCGACCCGGCCGGGCGCCGTGACGACCGGGCGCTGCAGGACGAGGTCGCACGGCGGCGCGCGGCCGACGGGGACGCGTCGACCGCCTGATCACCACGGCAGCCGGCACCGCCGCGTGCGGGATGCCGCCCGCCGCGGCGTCACATGAGCACCGGCGACGTCCGCGTGCCGGGGGCCGCGCGGCGCCGGCGAGCGGTGCGCGGTACGTCGCGCGCGGTGCGCGGTCGGACGTCAGACGGGCTGGACGTCCAGCCGGCGGCGACCGTCGGGCCGCGGGCGCCCCGCCGGCTCCCCGGCCTTCTTGAGGTCGGCGCGCAGCTCGCGCGGCAGGGAGAACATGAGGTCCTCCGTCGCGGTGCGGACCTCCTCGACGTCGGCGAAGCCGTGCACGGCCAGGAACGCCAGGACGTCCGCCACGAGGATCTCGGGCACCGAGGCGCCCGACGTCACGCCGACGGTGGTCGCGCCCTCGAGCCAGGCGGGGTCGATCTCGGCGGCCTTGTCGACGCGGTACGACGAGCGGGCACCCGCGTCGAGCGCGACCTCGACGAGGCGCACCGAGTTCGACGAGTTGGCCGAGCCGACGGTGATGACGACGTCGCACGCGGGCGCGAGCTTCTTCACGGCGACCTGGCGGTTCTGCGTGGCGTAGCAGATGTCGTCGCTCGGCGGGTCCTGCAGGTGCGGGAACCGCTCGCGCAGGCGGCGGACCGTCTCCATGGTCTCGTCCACCGACAGCGTCGTCTGCGAGATCCACATGACCCGCTCCGGGTCGCGAACCTCGACGTGGTCCGCGTCGGCCGGGGAGTTCACGACCTGGATGTGCTCGGGCGCGTGACCCTGCGTGCCCTCGACCTCCTCGTGGCCGTCGTGGCCGATGAGCAGGATGTCGAAGTCGTCCGCGGCGAACCGCACGGCCTCCTTGTGCACCTTGGTCACTAGGGGGCACGTCGCGTCGATCGTCTGCAGGTTGCGCGCCGCCGCGGAGGCCTTGACCGCCGGCGAGACGCCGTGCGCCGAGAAGACGACGCGCGCGCCCTCGGGCACCTGGTCCGTCTCGTCGACGAACACCGCCCCGCGCGCGGCGAGCGTCTCGACGACGTGCCGGTTGTGCACGATCTCCTTGCGGACGTACACCGGGGCGCCGTAGTGCTCGAGCGCCTTCTCGACGGCGACGACCGCGCGGTCGACGCCCGCGCAGTACCCGCGGGGTGCCGCGAGCAGCACGCGCTTGCGCGCCGGCGGAACGTCGGCGCGGAGATCAGGGCCGGGGGCGGTCGAGGTCACCGGTCCAGTCTAGGCCGGGCGTCCCGGACGACCCGGGTGACGGCGGCCACCGTCACCCGACCTCCACGACTCCACCCCGCTCCCCCTCGCCTCCCGCCACCGCGTGAGACGCGTGCCCCGCGAGAGCGGGCCCAGGTCGCCCGTGGCACCGCGTGAGCGAGGTGCGCCCGGTCTCGCGAGGTCCGTGTCCCACGCACCGGGACGCGCACCCGTGGTCGGCGGTGTCGGGGGCGTGCGGCAGGCTGGGGGCGTGCAGGACGAGACGAGCGCACCCGCCCCACCGCCCGCGGCCCCCCTGCCGCTCCCGCTCAAGGCCGCGGACACGACACCCGAGCGCCCGTGGCCCGTGCGGCACCTCGCGCCCAAGGTCGCGGACTACGTGGCGCGCATGCCGCCCGTCTGGGTCGAGGGCCAGGTGCTCAACGTCCGGCGCTGGAACTCCCTGCTGTTCCTCACGCTGCGCGACACCGACCTCGACATGTCGCTGTCGGTGACGCTGCCGGCCGTCGCCGCGATGAGCCTCGGCGAGCGGTTCACGGACGGCGCGCACGTGGTGGTGCACGCCCGCCCCCAGTACCAGGTGAAGAAGGGCTCGCTGGGGTTCGCGGCCGACCGGGTGCGGCTGGTCGGCCTGGGCGAGCTGCTGGCCCGCATCGAGCACCTGAAGGGCGTGCTCGCGGCGGAGGGCCTGTTCGACGAGTCCCGCAAGCGTCCGCTGCCCTTCCTGCCCGCCGTCGTCGGGCTGGTGTGCGCGCAGCAGGGCGACGCCGAGCACGACGTCGTGTCCAACGCGCGCGCCCGCTGGCCCGCCGTGCAGTTCGAGATCCGCCGCGTCACCGTGCAGGGCCCCAGCGCGGTGCCGGAGGTGAGCGCGGCCGTCGCGGAGCTCGACGCCGACCCCCGCGTCGAGGTCATCGTCGTCGCGCGCGGCGGTGGCTCGTTCGAGGACCTGCTGCCGTTCAGCAACGAGACGCTCGTGCGTGCGGCCGCCGCGTGCCGCACGCCGCTGGTCAGCGCGATCGGGCACCACATGGACGCCCCCCTGCTGGACCTCGTCGCCGACCTGCGCGCCTCGACGCCGACGGACGCCGCCAAGCGCGTCGTGCCCGACGTCACCGAGGAGCGCGCGCGCATCGTGCAGGCACGGTCGCGGACCCGCGCGGCCGTCACCCACCGGCTCGCCCGCGAGGAGGCCGGGCTCGCGAACCTGCGCAGCCGCCCGGTGCTGGCCCGGCCCGGGACGCTCGTCGACCCCCACGAGGACACGCTGCACCGGCTCACCGGGCGCGGCCGCACGGTGCTCGACGCCGCGCTGGCGCAGGCCGCGACGGCCACGGCGCGTCTCGCCGGGCAGGTGCGGGCCCTGTCCCCCGCCGCGACGCTCGAGCGCGGGTACGCGGTCGTGCAGCGCGCCGACGGCGCGGTCGTGCGCAGCCCCGACGACGTCGCCCCGGGTGACCGGCTGCGGGTGCGCGTCGCGGCGGGCGAGCTCGCGGCCGACGTCGCACCGTGACGGCCCGCCGGCCGGGACGGTGCGCGGCGCACGGGCGACGACGCGGGACGGCGCGGCAGGTGCGCTGGTCGGCTGGTTGACTGTGCGCGTGGCACGACCCGACACGGCCGGCGCAGCCGGCGACGAGAACCCAGCCCCCACCCTCCCGGACCCGGCGGACCTCGGCTACGAGCAGGCGCGCGACGAGCTCGTCGCGATCGTCGCCCGGCTCGAGTCCGGCGCCGGGACGCTCGAGGAGTCGCTCGCGCTGTGGGAGCGCGGTGAGGCACTGGCCGCGCGCTGCCAGGAGTGGCTCGACGGCGCGCGCGCACGGCTGACGGCCGCCCGCGGCAGCGGCGGCACGGAGGACGACGAGTGACCGGCGAGGCACGTGCCCTGGTGGTCGGCGAGGCCCTGGTCGACGCCGTGCGGCGCACGGACGGGACGCGTGACGAGCACCCGGGCGGGAGCCCCGCGAACGTCGCGCTCGGCCTGGCACGCCTCGGGAGGCGCGCCGACCTGCTGACGTGGCTCGGCGACGACGCGGACGGTGACCTGGTGCGCCGCCACCTGCAGCGCTCGGGCGTCCACGTGCTGCGCGGCGACCGCGCCGCGGTCCGCACCCCGGTGGCCACCGCCCACCTGGACGCCGAGGGCGTCGCGACGTACGAGTTCGACCTCGAGTGGGACCTGCCCTCGTCGTGGGACGAGGACGACGACGCGCCCCTGGTCGTGCACACGGGCTCGATCGCGACCGTGCTCGCACCCGGTGCCGCGAAGGTCGCCGCGCTCCTCGCGAGCCGCCGCGCCACGTCCACCCTCACGTACGACCCGAACCTGCGCCCGGCGCTGATGGGCGACCCGGCCGCCGTCCGGCCGGTCGTCGAGCGCCTGGTGGCCCTCGCGGACGTCGTCAAGGTCAGCGACGAGGACCTGGCGTGGCTGCGGCCCGGCGTCGCGCCGGCCGAGATCGCCGAGGCGTGGAGCCGGTCCGGCCCCGCCCTGGTCGTGGTCACGCACGGTGGCGAGGGCGCGTTCGCCGTCACGTCGGCCGGCGCACGCCTGTCCGTCGCGGCGCCCCGGGTGACGGTGGCCGACACGGTCGGCGCCGGCGACTCGTTCATGGGTGGCCTGGTCGACGGCCTGTGGGAGGCCGGCCTGCTCGGCGCCGACCGGCGCGCCGCGCTGCACGACGTCGACGCCGCGACGGTGCAGGCCGTCCTGGAGCGCTGCGCCCGGATCGCGGCGATCACGGTGTCCCGCCCGGGTGCGAACCCGCCCCGACGCGACGAGCTCGAGGAACCGACCGACACGACGGAGGGCACCGACGCATGACGGCTGCGACCACGACACCGACGACGCCCGCCGAGGCGTGGGCCGAGCTGCGCGCCGGCAACCTGCGGTTCGTCGAGGACCGGATGCTGCACCCCTCGCAGGGGATCGACCGTCGCACCGAGGTCAGCAGCGAGCAGCACCCCTTCGCCGTGGTGTTCGGCTGCTCCGACAGCCGGGTCGCCGCCGAGATCATCTTCGACCAGGGCCTGGGCGACCTCTTCGTGGTCCGCACGGCCGGGCACGTGCTCGACACGACCGTCATCGGGTCGATCGAGTACGGCGTCAACGTGCTGGGCGCCCCGCTCGTGGTCGTCCTCGCGCACGACTCGTGCGGTGCGGTCGCGGCCACCGTCGACGCGATGACCAGCGGGAACGTCCCGCCCGGCTTCGTGCAGGCCGTGGTGGACCGCGTGATCCCGTCGATCGTCGGCCTCACGGCCTCGGGGCGGCCGCTGGACTCGTTCGACGCGGCCACGCTCGGCCACGAGCACGTCCTGCACACCGCGCGCCAGCTGCACGGGTACTCCGTGTCGCTCGCGGACGAGATCGCGGCCGGCCGGTGCGCGATCGTCGCGCTGGAGTACGCCCTGGCCGACGGCCGCGCGCGCGTCGCGCGCGTCGTCGGCGACATCGGCGCCGGACCGGGCGTGGTCCCGCAGGACTGACCGTCGTGCCGCGTCGCGCCGCCCCGGGCCTGCCGGGACGGCGCGACGCCGGGGCTCAGGCGGCCGGCTCGCGGGCGCGCTCGGCGCGGCGGTGCGCACGCTCCGTCGTCCGGCGACGCTCCTCGACGCTCTCCTCGTCGGACCGGCGGGCCGACTCCGCGTCGTACGTGAGGTTCTCGCCGGTCTCGGGGTCGAAGATCAGCAGCCGTGCCGGGTCGAACCAGAGCTCGGCGGTGTCACCGTCGCGGACCCGCGCCTCGGAGCCGAGCGCCGCGACCAGCTGGGTCCGCATGCCCTCGCCGTCCAGGTCGCGGTCGAGCTCCTCGAGGGTCTTCTCCACCGAGGCGTGCGTCTCGAACGGCACGTACGCGTAGAGCTCCGCGCCCAGCCACTCGACGACGTCCACGTCGGCCCCGAACGTCACACCGCCCGCGCGGGTGTCGTCGTCGAGCATGTCCGCGTCCTCCAGGTGCTCCGGGCGCAGACCGACGATGACGACCCGGCGGTCGCCGATGCGGGCGCGCAGCTCGTCGGTCAGGGGGACCTCGGTCAGCGGCAGCCGCAGCACGTCACCGTCGACCTCTCCCGGCAGGAAGTTCATGGGCGGCGACCCGATGAACCCGGCCACGAAGAGGTTGACGGGCTGCTCGTACAGCGCCCGCGGGCTGGCGACCTGCTGCAGCACGCCCTTCTTCAACACGGCCACCCGGTCGCCGAGCGTCATCGCCTCGGTCTGGTCGTGCGTGACGTAGAGGGTCGTGGTGCCGAGCCGGCGCTGCATCCGGGAGATCTCGGTGCGCATCTGGCCGCGCAGCTTGGCGTCGAGGTTGGACAGCGGCTCGTCGAAGAGGAACGCGCGCGCCTCGCGGACGATGGCCCGCCCCATCGCGACCCGCTGCCGCTGCCCGCCGGACAGGTTGGCGGGCTTGCGGTCGAGGTGCTCACGCAGCTCCAGGGTGTCGGCGGCGCGCTCGACGCGCTCACGCACCTCCGCCTCCGAGAACTTGCCCTTGTCGAGCCGCAGCGGGAACGCGATGTTCTCGAACACGCTCAGGTGCGGGTACAGCGCGTAGTTCTGGAACACCATCGCCAGCTTGCGGTCCCGCGGCGCCTTGTCGTTGACCACGTCGCCGTCGATCGAGATCTCGCCGCCCGTGATGTCCTCGAGACCGACGACCATGCGCAGCAGGGTCGACTTCCCGCACCCCGACGGCCCGACGAGGATGACGAACTCGCCGTCGTCGATGTCCAGGCTCACGTCGTTCACGGCCGGGTACCCGTCGCCGTACTCCTTGACGACGTGGCTCAGCGTGATCGCTGCCATGACGCTCCTCCTCCTGCGACGGCCCGTCAGCCCTTGACGGCACCCTGGGTGAGCCCGGCGACGATCTGGCGCTGGAACAGCAGGACCAGCACGACGACGGGGATGGTGACGATGACCGCGGCGGCCGAGATGGCCCCCGTCGGCTCCTCGAACTGCGAGGCGCCGGTGAAGAACGCGAGCGCCGCCGGCACGGGCCGGGCGCGCTCGGTGGACGTCAGCGAGATGCCGTAGACGAAGTCGTTCCACGCGAGGAAGAAGGCGATGATCGCCGTGGTCGCCACGCCCGGTCCGGCGAGCGGCACGATGACCTTGCGGAAGGCCTGCGCCGTGGTCGCGCCGTCGACCTGCGCCGCCTGCTCCATCTCCCACGGGATCTCGCGGAAGAACGCGGTGAGCGTCCAGATCGACAGCGGCAGCGTGATCGACAGGTAGGGGATGATCAGGCCGGGCCACGTGTCGAACAGCCCGATCGCACGCCAGATGTTGAACAGCGGCGTGACGATCGAGATGACGGGGAACATCGACACCCCGAGCGCGAGCCCCAGCACCAGCGCCTTGCCGGGGAAGTCGAGGCGGGCGACCGCGTACGCGCACAGCGCCGCCAGCACGACCGCGATCCCGGTGGCGATGAGGCAGATGCCCACGGAGTTGCGCAGCGCCGGCAGGAACAGCTCGGACGCGCCGCCGGTGAGGATCAGCTGGTAGTTCTGCCACGACACCGACGTGGGCAGGAACGACCCGTCGTCGAGGTCGGCCGGCGCCTTGAGCGACAGCGACACGATCCACGCCACCGGGAACAGGCAGTACAGGACGATCAGGATCCCGCCGACCCACCACCACGCCTTCGTCCGCCCGCTCATCGTCCCGCCCTCGTCGACGCCGCCAGGTTGACCTTGAAGCCCTTGACGAACAGCAGCGCGATGAGCGCGACGCAGATCGTCAGCAGCACGGACACCGCCGAGCCGATGCCGATCTCCAGGCGCTGGATGGTCTGCCGGTAGGCCAGGAACGACACCGACTCGGTGCCGGCCGCGCCGTTCGTCATGATGAAGATGTTGTCGAAGATGCGGAACGCGTCGAGGGCCCGGAACAGCAGCGCGACCATGATCGCGGCCTTCATGTTCGGGATCGTCACGCGGCGCATCCGCTGCCACCACGTGGCGCCGTCGACCTTCGCCGCCTCCTGCAGCTCGCCCGGGACCTGTGCGAGCCCCGACAGCAGCAGCAGCGAGATGAACGGCGTCGTCTTCCAGATCTCCGAGATGCAGATGACCGTGATCGCGGTGCCGAACGACGCGAACCAGTCCACGTCGTCGGGCACGAACGGCAGCCAGCTGTTCATGAACCCGCTGGTCAGGTCGAACATGAACCGGAACGCGAACGCCGAGACGACCGTGATGATCGCGTACGGGATGAGGATCGCCGTGCGCAGCGCGGGACGCAGGGTGCTCAGCGCGTTGTTCATCACCAGCGCCAGGGCGAACCCGAGGACGAGCTCGACGACCACGGTGACGACCGTGATGAGCACGGTCACCCACAGCGCCTGCCACCAGATCGGGTCGGACAGGATCAGCGCGTAGTTCTCCAGGCCGACGAAGCGCCGCGCGTCGGGGTTGGTGAGCTTGTAGCTGTACAGCGAGTCCCAGACGGCCTGCAGGATCGGGTACCCCACGACGGCGACGAGGACGAGGATCGCGGGCGCGCACAGCAGCAGCCCGAGCCGGGCCTCCTGGCGCGCCCGGTCCGACCGGCGCGGCTTGCGGGGACCGCCGGTGGCCGCGTCAGCCGCGGCCGGGACGGTGGTGGTCGCGGCGCTCACAGCAGTGCCCTCCCCTGCAGGACGTCGGTGATGAGCGTGTCGCCCGAGGCCGGGGTGGAGTCCGGGGAGACGCTGCGGGGCGAGTGCCACGTGCGCTGCAGGCTCGTCGACACCTCGTTGTAGAACGGCGTCTGCGGCCGTGGTGCGGCGTTCTGCAGCGACTCGCGGATGAGGTCGGCCATCGGGAAGGCCTCCTGCACCTCGGGGTCGTCGAACGCCACGAGGGACCCGGGCGGGTTGCCGTCCGACAGGTAGTACTCCGCCTGCTTCTCGGGCTGGACGATGCACTGCGCGGCCTCGAACGCCAGGTCGGGGTTCTCGCTGAACGCGCTGACACCGAGCGTGACGCCCCCGATCGGCGGGCGGGACTCCTCGCCCTCGACCGCCTGCGGGTACAGCGCCCAGCCGTAGTCGTCGACGACCGACCGGTCGAGGCTGCCGGACTCGACGCCCGCGTTGGCGCGCTGCCAGACGAACGGCCAGTTGACCATGAAGCCCGCGGAGTCGCCCTCGAACATCGAGGCGTTGATGTCCTCGTCGGCGTTGGAGAGCTGCGGCCCCCCGACACCCGAGGCGGCGAGGTCCGAGATGATCTGCGCAGCGGTGCGGCCCGCGTCGCTGTCGAGGCTCGGGGTGACGGCCTGCGGGTCCTCCTCGTCGGGGTTCTCGAGGATGTGCCCGCCGGCGGACTCGACCAGCGCGTTGACCCACACGGTGAGCGACTCGGCGCGCGTGCCCTGGACCGCGACCGTGACGTCCTGCTGCTCGGCCGCGTCGATGATCTGGTCCCACGTGACCGGCTGCGACATGTCCAGGCCTGCGGCCTCGGCCACGGACTTGCGGTACCAGAGCAGCTGCGTGTTGGCCCAGAACGGCACGACGACGAGCTCGTCGCCGTACGTGGCGGCCGCGACGGCCCCCTCGGCCACGTCCTGCGTCACGGTCTGCGCCACGTCGTCCGGGATCTCGGCCAGGAAGCCCGCGTTGGAGAACTCCGGGACGAACGGCGGGTCGATGCTCATGAGGTCGATCGACGTGTCGTTGGCCGCGAGCCGCCGGACGAGCTGCTCGCGCTGCCCCGGGGCGTCGCGCGGCAGCAGGGCCACCTCGAGGCGGTACGCGCCGTCGGACTCGTCGCTGCACTCGGCGGCGATGCGCGCCTGCCCCCCGGAGTCGGGGTTGATGTACCACGTCAGCGTGGGAGGCCCGGCCTCGGCCGACGCGCAGGCGGCCAGCGGGGCCACCAGCGCCAGGGCGAGGAGAGCTGCGCGTCGTCGCACCGGGGGTACCTGACCTCTCGCGTCGTCGGAAGGGTCGAACGGTGCTTCACATACGACTACGACCTGCACCGTTCCGCCACCGGAAGCCTGCGCGACCCGACGCGGCGGCGGTGGAAGGATGTGCGCATGACTGACACGAACGGTCCCGACGTCGCGGCCGACGCCCAGCCCGCGTACCGCATCGAGCACGACACGATGGGTGAGGTCCGCGTGCCCGCCCACGCGCTGTACCGCGCGCAGACCCAGCGCGCGGTGGAGAACTTCCCGATCTCCGGGAGCACCCTGGAGCGCGGCCACATCGAGGCGCTCGCGCGCGTGAAGAAGGCGGCCGCCCGCGCCAACGCCGAGCTGGGTGTGCTCCCCCAGGACGTCGCCGACGCGATCGCCACCGCCGCGGACGAGGTCGCGTCGGGGGTCCACGACGCCCACTTCCCGGTCGACGTCTACCAGACCGGCTCGGGCACCAGCTCGAACATGAACACCAACGAGGTCCTCGCCACGCTCGCGACGCGCCTGCTGGGCCGCGACGTGCACCCGAACGACCACGTCAACGCGTCGCAGTCGTCGAACGACGTCTTCCCGACGTCGGTGCACGTGGCAGCCACCGCGGGCGTCGTGCGCGACCTCGTCCCCGCGCTCGAGCACCTCGCCGGCGCGCTGGAGGAGAAGGCGACCGCCTGGGCGCAGGTCGTGAAGTCGGGCCGCACGCACCTCATGGACGCGACCCCGGTGACGCTGGGCCAGGAGTTCGGCGGGTACGCCGCGGCGGTGCGCTACGGCGTCGAGCGCCTGCAGGCCGCGCTGCCGCGCGCCGCGGAGGTCCCGCTGGGCGGCACCGCGGTCGGCACCGGCATCAACACGCCCGCGGGCTTCCCGCAGCGCGTGATCGCGCTGCTGGTCGAGGACACGGGCCTGCCGCTGACGGAGGCGCGCGACCACTTCGAGGCGCAGTCCTCCCGCGACGGCCTCGTGGAGCTGTCCGGCGCGCTGCGCACCATCGCCGTGAGCCTGACCAAGATCTGCAACGACCTGCGCTGGATGGGCTCGGGCCCCAACACCGGCCTGGCGGAGATCGCCCTGCCCGACCTGCAGCCCGGGTCGTCGATCATGCCCGGCAAGGTCAACCCCGTGGTGCCCGAGGCCGTGCTCATGGTCTGCTCCCGGGTCGTCGGCAACGACGCGACGGTCGCGTGGGCCGGTGCCAGCGGCACCTTCGAGCTCAACGTGCAGATCCCCGTGATCGCCTCGGCGGTGCTCGAGTCGATCCGCCTGCTGTCGAACGCGTCGCGCGTGCTGGCCGACCGCACGGTGGCCGGCACGACACCGAACGTCGAGCGCGCACGTGAGCTGGCGGAGTCGTCCCCGTCGATCGTGACGCCGCTGAACCGCACCATCGGCTACGAGAACGCCGCGAAGATCGCCAAGCACGCCGTGAAGGCGGGGGTGACGATCCGCCAGGCGACCCTCGACCTGGGCTTCGTCGAGCGCGGCGACCTCACGCTCGAGCAGCTCGACGCGGCGCTGGACGTCCTCGCGATGACCCGGCCGCCGCAGGCCTGACCAGCGCGTGCGGGGTGTCCCGGGAGGACCCGGGGCACCCCGTACGCCACGGAATTGACCCGCCCGCCGACCCAACCTTTCCTATCACCCGAACGAGTGTCAGAGCACCCCCCACCTGCGCTTTCATCTCGCCTAGCATCGCCGTGCGGTCGCGCGACGACGACGGCGCGGACGAGAGGTGGCGCAGATGGGCTGGCGGGCGCAGGTGCTCCTGGGACGCCTGCGCGACCAGGCCGCCGTCCTGGCGACCGTCACCCTGGTCACCTTCGTGGCCACCACGCTGCTCGGGACCTTCGCGTTCCTGCTGCACGCGACGGGCGACGGCGCGGTGGACGCCGCCCTCGCCCGCGTGCCGGACTCCGAGCTGACGCTCGAGACGAAGATCCGCCTGTCGAACCGCGACGTCCAGGCCGCCGTCGACGCCGCCTCGACCGTGATCGGCGACACCCTGGGCGACGTCCCGACCGAGCAGACGACCTGGCTCACGGGCCGCCTGTGGATGCTGCCCCGCGACCCGAGCGGCGGCACCGCGCCGATGGCGTACCCCGCGAGCACACCGGCCGTGCCCGAGCACGCGGAGCTGCTGTCCGGGGCCTGGCCGGAGCGCGCCCGGGACGACGCGGGCCGCACCCAGGTCAACGTGCCCGACGTCGCCGCGAAGCGTTACGGCTGGTCGACGGGCACCGAGATCCCGGTGCGCACGCTGGGGGGCCAGACCACCGACACCTGGGTCGTCGTGGGGACCCACGTGCTCACGGGCGGCAGCCTGCAGTGGTCGCGCGACCTGCTGGGCGGCACGGGGCACGACGCCGCGTTCCCCGTCCCCGGGAGCGGGGGACGGCTGACGGCCGACGTCTGGGGCCCGGTGGTCGTGACGCCCGAGACCCTGCTCGGCGCGGGCACCACGGAGACCGCGAACGTCCTGTTCACCCCGACCATCACCGACCTCACCCCCGGTGCCCTGACCGACGTGCGGACGGCGCTGGACACCACCCAGGCGCGCCTGTCGGCCGCACTGAAGGCCGCCGGGGTGAGCGGCATCGTGCGCACGGACCTCGGCACCACCATCGACGCCGCCGCGCGGGAGCTGGCCGTGACCCGCATCGGCGTCATCGTCGTCGGGCTCCTGCTGGTCGTGCTCGCGACCACGGTGATGCTGCTCACCGCACGGCTGCTCAGCGAGCGCCGCGCCGGTGAGGGCGCGCTGCTGGCGGCACGGGGCGGGGCGCCGCACCAGCTGCGCTCGCTCGCGGTGGCCGAGGCCGCCCTGATCGCGGTCCTCACCGCGGCCGTGTCCCCGCTGGCGGCACGCGCCGTGTTCGACGTCCTCGCCGACCGCAGCGGGCTCGGGGCGGCCGGCCTGCGGACACCACCCGGTGTCCCGACCTCCGTCTGGATCGCGTGCGGCGCCGTCGCGGTCGTGCTGGCCGTCGCGCTCGTCGTGCCCGCGTGGCACGTCAGCGGCTCGTCGAGCGCCGCGCCGCACGCCGCGCTGGTGCGGACGGGTGCCGACCTCGGTCTGGTCGCGGTCGCCGGGGTCGTCCTGTGGCAGCTCGTCGACTACGGCGCCCCGCTGACCCAGGGGACGTCCGGCGTGCGGCTGGACCCGGTGCTCGTGGCCGGACCCGCGCTGGTCGCCCTCGCCGCCGCCGTGCTCGCGCTGCGGCTGGTGGGGCCCGTGGCCAACGGGGCGGACGTGCTCGCGCGCCGCAGCCGGTCGCTGGTCGCGCCGCTCGCGGCGTGGCAGGTGTCGCGCCGGACGGCCGCCGCCACGGGCACCACGCTCGTGGTCGTCCTCGCCGTCGGCGCCGCGACCTTCTCCCAGGCCTTCCAGGCGACCTGGCGCGAGTCCCAGCTGGAGCAGGTCGACCTGGCACTGGGCACCGACGCCCGCATCGACGGGCAGCCGTCCGAGCGGCTGACAGGGTCGGCGGACGTGCGCGCCGGGCTGGCGGACGCGCCCCCGGGCACCCGGCTGCAGCCGGTGGTCGACCGGACGGCGAACCTCGGGCGCAACCTCGGACCGGACCGAGGCACCGCGTCGATCGAGGCCCGCCTCGTCGCGGCCGACACCACCGACCCCGGTGCGCTGCGCGGCCGGTCGGACCCGTCGTGGGCGACGCTCGTCGACGGGCTGGGCGGGACCACGGGGCAGGACGCACCCGGCGTGCCGCTGCCGGGCGAGCCCCAGTGGATCGTCGCGACCGTGACGCCCGGCACGCAGCCGTACGCCGAGGGCCGCGTCGACCTCCAGCTCGCCATCGAGGACGAGGTCGGGGTCCGCTCCTGGCTGAGCGCACCGGAGCTGTCGCTCGGCTCGCCGTCGCTGCTGGTGCTCGAGGTCCCGCGGTCGCGCGGACCGCTGCGACTGGTCGCGCTGCGGGGCGTCGTCGGGCTGCAGGCGGTACCGGCGGAGGTGCCGGACGGGGCGCAGGGACACGACCGGCTGGGCCGGATCGGGGTGGCGCTGCACGACCTGCGCGTGGTCGACCGCACGGTCGGTGCGGGGTCGGACAGCGAGGCGCTCACGGCCTCCGAGACCGACGGCACCGCCGTGGAGACGACCGCGTCGGGATGGCAGGGGTCGGCGACCACCGACGGGACCCGCCGGGAGGTCGGGACCGGGGAGGCCGCCGCCGTGCCCACCGCCTCGTCCCACCCGGTGAACGCGCTCGTGGTCGACGGCGCGTTCGACATGGTGAGCCTGGTCAACGGCAACGGTGTGCTCGTGGCCCACGCGTGGCCCTCCTCCCCGACGCTGCCCGTCGTCGTCACCTCGTCGTTGGCCGAGCGCGCCGCCTCCGGCAAGGGTGCCGTGCTCGTCCTGCGCGCCGGTGGTGCGCAGATCAGCGCCAAGATCCAGGAGGTCACGCCCCACCTGCCGGGGACACCCCGGGGACCCGCCCTGCTGGCCGACCGCACAGCGCTCGCCCGTGCGGTCACCGAGGCCGGCGGGACGGACCCGCTCGTGGACGCCTGGTGGCTCACGGCGCCCGACGAGGCCGCGCCCGTCCTCGCCGCGGAGATCGCCCGCTCGACCGGGGCGACCGCCACGGTCCGCGTCACCGAGCGGGAGGCGGCGGTCGCCGGGCCCCTGCGTGTCGCCGTGCCCGCCGCGCTCTCACTGGTCACCGGCGCCACCCTCGTGCTCGTGCTCGTGGGCCTCGGCGCGAGCACCGCCGCGGCCGTGCGGTCGCGGCGCCTGGAGCTCGCGAGGCTGCAGGCTCTCGGCGCAGGACGGCGCTCGCTCGTGGCCGGGCTCGTCGGCGAGCACGCGCTGCTGGTCGCGCTCGGTGCCGTCGCCGGCGCGGCCATCGGGTACGGCCTGGCCCGCGTCGTCGCCCCCATCCTCACGGTGTCCACCGACGGCCGCCGACCGGTGCCGGCCCCGGTGCTCGTGTGGGACCCGGGGGCGTCGCTCGCCCTGACGACCGGGCTGGCTGCCGCCGCCTGCGCGGTCGTCGCCGTGCTCGCCGCGGCGCTGGTCCGACGCGCCTCGGGGGCGCTCCTGCGGCTGGGGGACGACCGATGAGCACGACCACCGCCACACGCGCCCTGGCCCGGGCCACCACCGGCGACGCCCTGCTGGTCGCGCGGCGGCGAGCCGCGCAGGACAAGGGCCTGCTGATCGGCAGCGCGGTCCTGCTGCTCGCCTCCCTCATCCTGACGTCGGCGGTCCCCCGCCTGCTGGAGCGCACGGCGGACCGAGCGGTGCAGGAGAGCATCCTCGCGGCCGGCGACGACGCCGACCTGCTGGCGCGCGCCATGCCCGACCCGTACGGGGAGGGACCGAGGGACCCGGTGACCCTCAGCTACGAGTCGGCGGGGTGGCTGCTCTACCAGTTCGGGGACGTCACGCACCCCCCGGTGGTGACGATCTCCTCCGCGTACACCGTCATGCGGACGCCCGAGGGTGCGTTCGCCGCGGACCTCGTGCACGTCGCCACCCCGGGGGCCGACACGGAGCCGGTGCGCTGGGTGGTCGGCACCGCCCCCGCGGACCTCCCCGACCAGCCGGACGAGGCCGAGGACCCGAGCGGCGCGGAGGCGGCGAACCCGCTCACCGTGCAGGTCGGCCTCAGCACGGCGGCCGCCGCCGCGCTGGGGATCACGCTGGCCGACGGTCCGATGACGATGCGCCGTGACGAGCCCGGCGGCTACGACCACGTCGTGGTGACGGGCCTCTACGAGCCCGTCGACCCGACGTCCCCGATCTGGGAGGACCACCCCGGGCTCCTCGGGGCCCTGACCTCGGCGCCCGGGGCGCCCGTCGAGATGCGGGTCTCGGCGTACGTGCCGTTCGCCGCGGTCCCCGACATGGTCGGGGTGGTGGGCGAGCGCGCTGTCCGCAGCTCGGCACGTGCCGCCGTGCGCACCGACGGGATGACGGTCAGCGACGCGCACGCGCTGGTCACCGACGTCATGCGGACCTCGGCCACCACCGGACGCCTCCAGACCGGCCTGCCGGGGGTCGTCGAGGCGTTCGACGCCGGCATGGCCGCAGCGCGGGCGCTGGTGTCCCTGGTGCTCGCGGGCGTGGCCACCACCGCTGCCCTGTGCCTCGTGCTCACCGCCTCGCTCCTCACGGAGCGCCGCCGCACGTACTTCGCGGCCGAGCGCGCCCGCGGCGCGTCGATCGCGTCCGTCGCGTTCCGCGCGCTCGTCGAGTCGGTCCCCGTCGTCCTGCTCGCCGCCGTGCTCGCCGCCGGCGCGGTCCTCCTCTGGCTGCCCGACCAGCAGGGCTCGGCCCTGCTCACGGTGGCCGTCGCCCTCGTGGCCGCCGGCGCACCGGCCGTGCTCGCGGCACGCACCGCCGCGCAGGCCGCGAACGGTCGCCGCGTCCCGGCGGACCGTCGGGACCGTGCCGCGCAGCAGGCGCGCCGCGGTGCTCGCCGGCTCGTCGTCGAGGGCGTGGTCGTGACCCTCGCGGTGGCAGCCCTGATCGCCGTGACCGGGCGCGGCGTGGTCCCGCTCGAGTCCGGCGAGATCGACCCGCTGCTCGCCGCCGCACCGGTGCTCCTGGCATCCGCCGCGGCCCTGGTGGTCGTCCGGGTCTCCCCCGCCGTGGTCCGCGCGGCGGCCCGCTGGGCGGGGCGGTCCCGTGGCCTCGCGGCGCCGCTCGCCGTCGCCCGCGCGCACGGCGCCACCAGCGCGGTCGTCCCCCTGCTCACCGTCACGGTCGCCGTGGCCCTGGTCGTCCTGTCGGGCACCGTCGTGCAGACGGTGCGGACCGGGCAGCGGCTGGCGGCGGACGAGCTCGTCGGCGCACCCGTCCGGATCGACGGTGCGATCGCCGCCGCCGGCGGCGCGGAGCTGCTCGACCGGCTGCGGGGGGCGCCCGGCGTCACGACCGTCGCGACGGGATCGCAGGTGGGCAAGCGCGCGTTCGGTGAGCGGACCGGCCTGAAGGCGACGCTCGTGGTCGTCGACGCCGCCGAGCTCGACGCCGTGCGCCGCGCCCAGGGCCTGCCCGAGGTGGCCGGCCTGGCGGCGCTGGCGGAGCCGGGACCCGCCGGCACCGTCCCCGCGCTGGTGGGCGGGGACCTGCTGGCGAAGGCCGGCACGGAGGGCACCGAGCAGGTCATGACGGCGCTCAACGCCACGATCCGGCTGGACGTGCGGGGGGCCACCGACCTGACCGCCGACGCCGGGGCGCCGCCGCTGGACACGCGCGCGGCCATCCGCTTCGGCCGACCGGACGACGGGATCGTCGTCGTCGACCGCCAGGTGCTCGCCGACGTCACGGCGCAGGAGGCGAGCGTCGACCGCGTGTGGCTCGCCGGCCCGGGCGCCGTGGCCGCGGTGGCGGCCGAGAAGATCGCCCCGCCCGCCACGTCGGGCCTGGTCGTGACGACCCGCGACGGCTGGTACCAGGCCTGGTCGCAGTCGACGCTGCCCTCGGCGCTGACGGCCACGTTCCTGGCGGCGACGGGCCTGCTGGCCGCGCTGGCTGTCCTCGCACTGGTGCTGGTGGTGGTCGCGACCGCGCGGGAGCGGGGACGGACCCTGTCCGCCCTGCGCACCCTCGGGCTGGACGGGCGGACGGCCCGGTGGGCGACGCTCGGGGAGCTGGCCCCGCTAGTGCTCGGCGGCCTGCTGGGCGGCTGCGTGATCGGGCTGGGGCTGCCGGCGCTGATCGGCGGGTCCCTCGGCCTGCGCCGGCTGACGGGTGAGCCGCGCGGGACCACGATCGACGTCACGTGGTGGCCGATCAGCGTGGCGGTCGCCGCGCTGCTGGTCGCGCTCGTGGTGGCCGTCGCCGTCGAGCGGGCCGTCCGCCGCCGGGACCGGCTCGGGGAAGTGCTGCGGGTGGGTGAACGATGACCAGGATGGAGCAGGCCATGGACCACGGGACGACGGTGCAGCAGGACGCACCCCGGACGAGCCTGGCGACGCTGGAGGAACGTGCGCGGGCACGCCCGGAGGCGTTCGGGCGCACGTCGCTCATCGTGTGCGAGTCGCTCGTGCGCATCTACCAGGCCGAGGGCATCGAGGTGCAGGCCCTGCAAGGGCTGGACCTGCTCGTCGACGAGGGCGAGATGATCGCCGTCGTCGGCGCGTCCGGCTCCGGCAAGTCGACGCTGCTGTCGGTGCTGTCCGGGCTCGACGTGCCGACCGCCGGCAACGTGCGCGTCGGCGAGTGGGACCTCATGACGATGACCGCCCGCGAGCGCGTGGAGTACCGCCGCTCCACGGTCGGGTTCGTGTGGCAGCAGACCGCACGCAACCTCGTGCCGTACCTGACGGCGGCGGAGAACGTGGCCCTGCCCATGGCGCTGGCGGGCAGGCCGCGCAAGCAGCGCCGCACCGAGGCCGACGCCCTGCTGGACGTGCTCGGCGTGGCGTACTGCGCGGACCGCCGCCCGGGGCAGATGTCCGGCGGTGAGCAGCAGCGCGTCGCGATCGCCGTCGGCCTGGCCAACGCCCCGCGCGTCCTGTTCGCCGACGAGCCCACCGGTGAGCTCGACACCGCGACCTCCGCGGACGTGCTGGAGGCGATGCGGGCCGTCAACCGCGACCTGGGCACCACCGTCGTGGTCGTGACGCACGACCCGGGGGTCAGCGACCACGTGCAGCGCACGGTCGCGATCCGCGACGGCCGCACGAGCTCGGAGGTGCTGCGCCGCACCGCGACCCGCGACGACGGCACCGAGCACGAGGTGGCCGAGGAGTTCGCCGTGCTGGACCGCGCCGGGCGCGTGCAGCTGCCGCAGGAGTACCGCGAGACGCTCGAGCTGGTCGGCCGGGTGCGGCTCACGCTCGAGCAGTCGCACGTCGCGGTCCGCCGCGGGCACGACACCCCCGCCGCGGCAGCCCCGACGACCACCCCGGCGACGGCGCAGCAGGGCGAGGACCACCCCGGACACGGACGGAGAGCCCGATGACCGCCACCACCACCGCCGCGGCGGGGACCACCCCGGGCGCGCAGGCACCGCTCGTGCGCGTCGAGCACGTGGACCGCACCTTCGGCAGCGGCCACGCCGCCGTGCACGCGCTGCGCGACGTGTCCCTCGAGGTCGCCCCGGGTGAGCTCGTCGCGCTCGTCGGGCGCTCGGGGTCGGGCAAGACGACGCTGCTCAACACCATCGGCGGTCTGGACCGCCCCGACGCCGGGCGCATCGAGGTCGCGGGCCGGGAGGTGTCGTCGCTCGACGAGCGCGGCCTGGTCTCCCTGCGGCGTGACGTCGTCGCGTTCGTGTTCCAGACGTTCGGCCTGGTGCCCGTGCTGACGGCGGCCGAGAACGTCGGGGTGCCGCTGCGGATGCGACGCACCCCGGTCGACGAGCGCGAGGCGAGGGTCCAGCTGCTGCTGGACCTGGTCGGGCTCGGGCCGCACGCCAAGCAGCGCCCCGGGCAGCTGTCCGGCGGGCAGCAGCAGCGCGTCGCCATCGCGCGCGCCCTGGCCAACTCCCCGCGCCTGCTCATCGCCGACGAGCCGACCGGGCAGCTCGACTCCGAGACGGGCCGGGCGGTCATGGCGCTGATCCGTGCGGTCGTCGAGGCCGAGGGCATGACCGCGATCGTCTCGACCCACGACCCGGTGATGGTCGCCCTGGCGGACCGGGTCGTGCACCTGGCCGACGGCCGGCTCGTCGACGGCTGACCGGGACACGACCGGTGCGTCACGTGGTGCGGCCAGGAGGGCCGGGCGGTGCGGGCTGGCGGGCGCGCGTCGTGGGCGGGCGGCTGCGGGACCAGTCCCTGGTGGTCCTGATGGTGACGGCCGTGGCCGTGGCGGCGACCACCGTGGTCGGCCTGCTCGCGGGTCTGCTGCACCTCGCGCAGACCGATGCCGTCCGCTCCGCGCTGGGTGACCTCGACCCCGACGACGTGCGGATCGAGGCCACGGTCTGGGTCGACGGCGAGGACACGGAGACGGTCCTCGCCAAGGCCGGCGACGGGTTGGCGGCGATCACGGGGGACGTCCCGACGGACGTCGCGACCTGGCTCATCGGCCCGTGGTACGCAGTTCCGCGCCCGGACGGTGTGTCCGCGCACATGGCCTACCTCGCCACGCTGCCACGCACGGAGGGCACCGCACGGCTGGTCGACGGCCGGTGGCCGCAGGCGACGACCGCACCGGACGGCGCGCTCGAGGTCGCCGTCCCGGTGATCGCGGCGACGTCGAACGGGTGGGGGGTCGGCGCACGGATCGACGCCAAGGTCTGGGAGACCCGGCAGGACGCGACCTGGACCGTCGTCGGCACGTACGAGGCGATCGGACCGAGCGCGGGGTGGGCACGCGACCGGCTGCGCGGCGCCGGCATGGATCCCGCCCGGAACGTGCCGGGCAGTGCGGGGATGCGGACGACCGTGGCCTGGGGACCGTTCCTGGTCGACCCGTCGGTCCTCAGCGGTGCGGGGACCGTCGACACGGCCTACCTGCTCGCCGAGCCGCGGCTGGGCGAGGCGTCGCCCGACGCGGTCGCGGGGCTGCGCGAGCGGGTCGTCGACGGGCCCGTCCTCCTCGCCGAGGCGATCCGGCCGGAGGTACGCGGCCGGCTGACCACCTCGCTGGACGACACGGTCGACGCCATCGGGTGGCAGGTCGCCGTCGCGCGCGCCGGCGTGGTGACGACGGGCCTGCTGCTGGCGACGCTCGCGACGACGGTCATGCTCCTGGCGGCACGGCTGCTGGCCGAGCGCCGGACCGCCGAGAACGAGCTGCTCGCGGCGCGCGGCGCCTCGCCGGGCCAGCTGCGCTCGGCCGTCGTGCTGGAGGCGCTGGGGCTGGCCGCGCTCACCTGGCTGGCGGCGCCGTGGGCCGCCCAGGCAGCTCTGGGCGCCCTCGTGCGGTCGGGCGACCTGACGGCGGCCGGCTACCAGGTGGGACCCGGCGTCCCGGCCCCCGTCCTGCTCGCGTGCGCCGCGATGGCCGGTGTCCTCGCGGTGGCGCTGTGCGTCCCCGCCTGGCACACCGCCGGGTCCAGCACGGGGACCGCGCACGCGGGTCTGCTGCGCGCGGGGGCCGACGTGATGCTGCTCGGGATCGCCGCCGTCGCACTGGCCCAGCTGGTGACGTACGGCTCCCCCGTGGTCCGCGGCACCGGCGGCCCGTACGTCGACGTCGTCCTGGTCGCCGGTCCCGCGCTCGTCGTCCTCGCGGTCGCCACGGTCGCGCTGCGCCTCGTGGCACCCGTCGGACGGGGGGCCGACGCCCTCGCCGCGGGCGCGCGCTCGTTCGTCGCGCCGTACGCGGCCTGGCAGGTCGCCCGGCGTCCCGCCGTCGCGTCGGGGACCGTCCTGCTGGTGGTCGTCGCGGTGGCCGCCGGGTCGTTCTCGGCCGCGTTCGGTGCGACGTGGCGGACCTCCCAGCTCGAGCAGGTCGACCTCGCCCTCGGGACGGACCTGCGCGTCGGAGGCTTCCCCGACGCCCCGCTGACGGCGTCCGTGGCGGTGGCCGGGGCCACCGCGGACCACCCGACGGTCCACGCCCAGCCGGTGGTCGACCGCCACGTCGACGTGGGTCCCCGGAACGGCACCGCCGGTGTCTCGGCGCGGTTGCTGGCGGTCGACGCCTCACGGCCGCAGGACGTCCGCGGACGCACCGGCACCGAGCCCGCCGACCTGCTCGCGGGCCTCGGCACCCTGCCCCCGCCGACCGGTACCGCCGCCGACGTGCCCCCGGACACGCAGTGGCTCGTCGCCGACGTCACGGTCACGACGGACCCGGTCACCGGGGGCGGCTCGGGCCTGGTGCACCTGACGGTGGAGGACGACCGCGGCGTCGTGGTCCAGCTCGCCCCGCGCACCGTCCGGCTGGGTGAGCGCGTCCAGGTCGCCACGCAGGTGCCGCGGTCGGACCACCTGCGGCTCGTCGCCGTCGGGGCGTTCGTCGCGCCCGAGGCGCTGCCGGACCTCGACGCCGCCGCACCGATCCGCGGCAGCGTCCGTCAGCTGGATGTCCGGCTGACGCTGCACGGCCTGCACGGCGTCCCCCGGTCGGCCGGTGTCACCCACTACGCCGCAGCCGCCGAGGCACCCGGGCCGGCGATGACGGTCACCGGCGACGGCTGGTCCGGGACCGTCCACCAGGCGCCCCGGACGTCGGCGCTCGACGTCGCGGGCGGTCTGACCCCGGGCGATCCCGACCGCGCGCTCGAGATCACGGGCTCCGTGCTCGGCGACGGCCGTGCGATGACCCAGGCGAGTCTCGTCGCGAGCGTCGGGAGGCCGACGACGCCGGTGCCCGCCGTCGTCAGCCGGGCCCTGGTGCAGGAGATCGACGTCCGGGAGGGCGACCTCCTGTCGCTGAGCGTGACGGGCACGCCGGTCGACGTCGTGGTGCAGCGCGTCGTCGACGACGTGCCGGGGGCACCGGGCCGCCCGGCCCTGCTCGTGGACCACCGCGTCCTGGCGTGGAGCGTGCTGGACACCGGCGGGCAACCAGGCCTCGCGGACGTCTTCTGGGTGGCCGGGCCGCAGCCCGCCGTCGCGGCCGTGGCGGCGGAGCTCACGGGGACGGACGCGGAGCTGACGTCGCGCGCCGGACGACGCGCCACCGCGGTCGCCGGACCCGTCTCGGCCGCGGTGCCCGCAGCGCTGTCCCTGCTCACGATCGCCGCCGTGGTGCTGGTGCTGGTCGGAGTCGGGACGGTGGCGGCGGCGGCGCTGCGGGCGCGACGGCTCGAGCTGGCCCGCCTCCAGGCCCTCGGTGCGTCACGGCAGGGTCTCGTGGGCGGGCTGGTGGTGGAGACCACGCTGCTCGTCGTGCTCGCCGCCGCCGTCGGTCTGCTCGCCGGCTACGGCCTGTCGGCGGTGGTCGCGCCGCTGCTGACCCTGTCGCCCGACGGCCGTCCACCCTCCCCCGATCCCCGCCTGGTGTGGGGCTGGGGGCGCCAGGCGGTCCGGACCACGGGCCTCGTCGTCGCGGCGTGCGCCGTCGTCACGGCGGTCGTCGGCCTGGGCCTGCGTCGCGCGTCCGGCGCCGCGCTGCGGATGGGGGACGCGCAGTGACCGGCACCACCGCCACCCGTCTGCGGGCGACGACCGGGGACGCGGTGCTCGTCACCCGGCGCCGTGCCCGCCAGGACGCGGGCCTGGTCATCGGCACCGCGGTCCTGCTGACCGCGACGCTGCTGGCGCTGCTGGCCGTGCCGCGCCTGCTGGCCCGCACGGCCGACGACGCCCTGCGCGAGGCCGTCACCCACGCGGGCGCCGAGGCGGACGTCGTCGCACCGGTCGCCGTGGCGGAGTTCGTGTACCCCCCGCCGGAGGACCCGTTCGCCTTCCCCGTCGAGGCGGCCGTGATGCTCGACGAGACCTTCGAGGACCTGCGTCCCGCGACCGCGGTGTCGACGTCGCCGCCCTTCGTCGCCCTGCTCGACGCGCAGCGGTTCCCCGCCCGTCTCCTCACGATCGAGACGCCGTCCGACCCGGCGCCGCCGGTGCGGTGGATCGCCGGACGCGAGCCGGCGACCCTGGTGCCCGACCCGGAGACCGTCTCCCCCGACGACGTGCTGCCGGCCGCGACGCAGACGGACCTGGGGCCCCGTGCCATCGAGGTCGGGCTGAGCGTGGCGTCCGCGGACGAGCTCGGCGTGGACCCCACCGACGGGCCGGTCACCGTCCGCCTGGTGAAGCGCGGCGAGACCGTGGAGGCGCGGGTCACCGGGCTCTACGAGGCCGTGGACCCTGCCGACGTCCGCTGGTCGACCGTCCCCGAGCTGCTCGCGGTGCCGGCCGACGAGAGGGACCCCGTCGGCCTGTACGTGCCGCCCACGGTGCGGTGGGACATGGTCGCCGTCGTCGGGGGGACGCAGCTCGGCGGCTCGGCCGTCGCCCCGGTGGACACCGACGCCCTCACGGTCGACGACGCGCACCGGCTGCGCCGCTCGATCCAGACGGTGGCGGCCCGGGAGGCGATCGTGACGAGCGGTCTGCCCCAGGTGGTCGACGCGTTCGACGCCCACCTCGCCGCCGTCCTCGCGCAGGCCACGCTCGTGGTGACGGGGGTCGGCACGACGGCCGCGTGCTGCCTCGTGCTCGCGGCCGGTCTGCTGGTGGAGCGTCGGCGCACGCACCTGGCCGCGGACCGCGCGCGCGGCGCGTCGCTCGCGTCCGTCGCCACCCGCAGCCTCCTGGAGTCCCTGCCCACGGCCCTGCTGGCGGCCCTGGTCGCCGGTGGTGCCGTCGCGTGGTGGCTGCCCGGCACCGCGGGCCCGACCTGGACCGCGACGGCGGTGGCCCTGGTCGCCGTGGTGGCGCCCGCGGTCCTGGCCGTCCGGGCCGCCCGCGGCGCCTGGACGGGGCGCCGCACACCGGCGGACCGCCGCGAGCGGGCACGCCTCGCCGGTCTGCGTCGCGCCCGGCGGCTGGTCGTCGAGGTGGGTGTGACCGTGGTGGCCGTGGCCGCCGTCCTCGCCCTGCGCGGCCGCGGGATCGTCCCGCAGGCGTCCACGCAGGCGGACCCGCTGCTCGCTGCCGCGCCCGTGCTCCTCGCTGCCGCCGCGGCGCTGCTCGTCGCGCGGGCGGCACCCGCGGCGGTGCAGGCGGCGGCGGGGTGGGCGATGAGGTCGCGCGGGCTGGCCGCACCGCTCGCCGTGAGCCGGGCGCACCGTGCCGCGACGGCCCTGCTGCCGCTGCTGACCGTCACGGTCGCCGTGGCGCTCGTCGTCCTGAGCGGGGTGCTGGTGCAGAGCGTGCGCGACGGCCAGCGGGCCGCCGCGGACCAGCTCGTGGCCGCGGACGTGCGGATCGACGGCGTCATGGACTCCGACGCCGCCCGCGCCGCGATCGCTCGGCTCGGCACCGCCGACGGCGTGACCGCGGTCGCCACGGGCGCCCAGATCGGCGGACGCGCGTTCGGCCCCGGGTCGGACCCGAGGGCCACGGTCGTCGTCGTCGACACCGCCGCCCTCGCCGAGGTGCGCGCGGCCCGTGGCCTGCCCGTCGACGCGGGCCTGGCGACGCTGGGCGAGGCCTCCGACGGTCGCCTGCCCGCGCTCGCGGACGCCGCGCTGCTGGACCGGGTGGACGTCACCGGGGGCACCGAGCTGCAGGTCATCTCCGGGCGGGTCGACGTCGACGTGCGCGGCGCGACGACGGTCCTGGCCGACAACGGCCCCCCACCCGTCGACGCGCGTGCCGCCCACGCCACGCGCACCGGCGACGACGGCGTCGTCGTGATCGACTCCGGCGCGCTGGCCACCGTGTCGGACCGGCTGCCCGCGACGACGCGGGTCTGGGTCGCGGGGCCCGGGGCCGAGCAGGCCGTCGCCGACCTGGGGTTCGCCCAGCTGCCCGGCGTGACGGTGACCACGGCGGACGGGTGGTGGCGCGACTGGTCGCGGGCCCCGCTCCCGTCGGCCCTCATGACGCTGCTGGTCGTCGCGGTCGCCGCGCTGTCCGGTCTCGCCGTGGTGGCGCTCGCCCTCGTGGTGGTCGCGACGTCGGGGGAACGCGGGCGGACGCTGTCGACGCTGCGCACGCTGGGCCTGGACGCGCGGACCGCCCGGTGGGCGACGCTCGGCGAGCTGGCACCGCTCGTGCTCGGCGGGTTCGTCGGCGGCACGGTCATCGGGCTGGCGCTGCCGCCGCTGATCGCCCGGACGCTCGGGCTGTCGTGGGTGACCGGCAGCCCCGGCGACGTCCCGGTGAGCCTCGTGGCGTGGCCGGTGCTGCTCGCCGCGGTCGCGCTCGGGGCCGCCCTCGCCGTCGCCGTGGCCGTGGAGCAGGCCGTGCGGCGCCGGGAGCGGCTCGGCGAGGTGCTGCGCGTCGGGGCCCGCTGACCGGGCGCGCCGACCGGGGCGCGCCGACCGGGGCGCGCTGACCGGGTCCCGCTGACCCCCGCGCCACGGGCGGTCGTCCGGCCGCGCCCGGCCCGTCAGCCGACGGCGGCGCTGACGTCCCTGTCCGGTGCCGGTGCCGCGTGCTGCGGACGGCCGCCGCGCATCGCGAACGCGCAGGCGGCACCCAGCAGCAGCACGAGGACGGTGAACCCCAGCGTCTGGCCGGCGGCCGCGGCGAACCCGGCTCCGGCGGCGGACTGCGCCGCCGCACGCAGCTGCTCGGCCACCTCGGCCGGGACACCCGCCGGCAGGTCGAAGCCGCCCCCGGCCGATCCCAGGCCGGCTGCCGCCGCCTGCCGGAAGCCGTCGACGAAGGGCGTGCGCAGCTCGGCCGGCAGGCCCGCGGCCGCGTCGCGTGCCGCCGCAGGCATCGTGACCGCGAGCCGCGACGTCAGCAGCGCCACGACGACCGCGGACCCGATGACCCCGCCCACCTGGCGGTTCGTGTTGAACGCACCGGCTCCGGCCCCTGCCGTGCGCTGGTCCAGGCCGGTCGTCGCGAGGTTGCCCAGCGGGGAGAACACCAGCCCGGTCCCGACACCGAAGCCGAGCATCGGCACCACGAGGCGCCAGACCTCGACGTCGGGCTGCACCTGCGTCGCGAGGATCCCGATGGACACGGCCAGCACGGAGAACCCGGTGGCCACCACCCACTTGCCCGCGACACGGTCGGACAGGCGGCCCGCGAACGGGGCGACCACGCCGGAGATCAGCGACCCGGGCAGACCCACGAGCGCGGCGTGCAGGGGCGAGAGTCCGAGCACCTGCTGCAGGTACAGCGTGAACGGGAAGAAGATGCCCGTCATGGCGAACGACACCGCGGCTCCCGCCACGTTGGCCAGCGAGAAGTTGCGGTGCGCGAAGAGCCGCAGGGGCAGCAGCGCGTCGTCGCCGCGGTGGCGCTGCCAGAGCAGGAACGCGGCCGACACCAGGGCACCGGCGCCGACGACCAGGGGCACGGTCACCGGGCCGACGATCGTGCCCCACCCGTAGCTCGGCCCCTCCTGCAGGCCGAACACGAGGAGGCTCAGGCCCACGACGGACAGCACGACACCGGGCACGTCGAACGTGCGCGCGTGCGTCGGCAGGGCGGGCAGCCGCGTCAGGGACAGCCACAGCGCGACGACGCCGACCGGGATGTTGACGTAGAAGATCCACTCCCACCCGATCGTCTCGACGATCACGCCGCCGAGCACGGGTCCGGTGATGGTGGCGACACCGGCCACCGAGCCCCACACGCCCAGGGCAGCACCGCGCTTCTGCGGCGGGAACACCCGCGTGATCATCGCCATCGTCTGCGGCGTCATGAGCGCACCGCCGACGCCCTGCACGGCGCGGGCGGCGATGAGCACCTCGACGGACCCCGCCAGGCCGCAGGCCAGCGACGCGGCCGTGAACACCACGAGCCCGGCGACGAACACCGGCCGGGGACCGAACCGGTCGCCCAGCCGGCCGGTGACCAGCAGCAGCACGGCGAAGGTCAGCAGGTACGCGCTGTTGACCCACCCGACCGTGACGAGGTCGGCGTCGAACACGTCCTGCAGGGTGGGGACGGCGATGTTCACGATGGTCGTGTCGACCATGATCATGAAGAAGCCGAGGCACAGCGGGGGCAGGACGCTCCACGGGCTGCGCCCGTGCAGGTCGACACCGGGTGCGGACGAGGTCATGGCGTGCTCCGGTCTGGGGGCGCCGGTCGGCGCGGGTACGAGTGGTGCGGTGCGGCGGTCGCCCGGGGCGACGTCGGCGTGGGGCGGGTGCGGGCGGCGCGGGCTCAGCCCGGGTGCGCGTCGACCCGCGCCTGACGGCGCTCGCGCGCGGCCAGGAAGTCGTCGGGCGGAGGGCCGCCCCAGGTGAGGGTGCCGTCGGCGAGGTCGCGCAGCACCTCGTCCAGCCAGGCGACCTCGCGCTCGAGCAGCGCGAGCTCGCGCTCCCCGTCGAGGACGAACCGGCGGGGCAGGCCCAGGGCGAGCGCCTCGTCGAGGCGGTCCCGCAGGTCGGCGAGCCGCGCCGCCTCCCGGTCACGGCGCGTGGTCAGCGCGGCGGCCACCTCGTCGGCGGGCAGACCGGGTGCGTGGGCCAGCCCGACCGGGAAGTCCGCGTAGGCGGGGCGGTGGTCGGCGAGGTAGGCCGTGACGGCGCGTCCGAGGGTGGCCCGCCCGGCGGGCGTGACGGAGTAGGTGGTGCGCTCGGGTCGGTTGCCGCACCGTTCGGTGCCGACCGCCTCGACGAGGCCGTCGCGCTCGAGCCGCTGCACCGCGTGGTAGACGGCGCCGGGGTTGACCCGCACGAGCCGGGCGTCGCCCCGCTCGACCAGGGTCGTGAAGACGTCGTAGGGGTGGCGGGGCCGCTCGTCGAGCAGACCGAGGACGAGCACCGCGACCGCGCTCGGCTCGCCCGCCATCGTCCATCCCCGTCGACCCGTGACCTTCGTCCTACTCCGCACGGAACATTACGCCCGGATCAAACGGCGGTCCATCGGAGCACCCGACCGCGCGCACCGGCCGTGCGCACGGGACGGTGCACCGCCGGAACGCACCGCGGGCCGGGCCCACGGGGGACCCGGCCCGCGACGGGCGTCGGACGCTCAGGCCTCGATGCCCTCGAAGAGCTCGGTGACCAGTGCCGCCACCGGTGACCGCTCGGACCGCGTGAGCGTCACGTGCGCGAACAGCGGGTGACCCTTGAGCGCCTCGATCACGGCGGCGACGCCGTCGTGCCGTCCCACCCGCAGGTTGTCGCGCTGGGCGACGTCGTGCGTCAGCACCACCCGCGACGACTGCCCGATGCGCGAGAGCACCGTCAGCAGGACGTTGCGCTCGAGGGACTGCGCCTCGTCGACGATCACGAACGCGTCGTGCAGCGACCGGCCGCGGATGTGCGTCAGCGGCAGCACCTCCAGCAGGTCGCGGTCGAGCACCTCCTCGACCACCTCCTTGCTGACCAGCGCGCCGAGCGTGTCGAACACGGCCTGCGCCCAGGGGTTCATCTTCTCGGCCTCGGAGCCGGGCAGGTACCCCAGGTCCTGGCCGCCCACCGCGTACAGCGGGCGGAAGACCATCACCTTGCGGTGCTGACGCCGCTCGAGCACGGCCTCCAGGCCGGCGCACAGGGCCAGCGCCGACTTGCCGGTGCCGGCGCGACCGCCCAGCGACACGATGCCGATCTCCTCGTCGAGCAGCAGGTCGATCGCGATGCGCTGCTCGGCCGACCGGCCGTGCACCCCGAACACGTCCTGGTCGCCGCGCACCAGCTGCACGTGCTTGTCGGCCGTGACGCGCCCGAGCGCCGACCCGCGCGGGGAGTGCAGCACCAGGCCCGTGTGGCACGGCAGGTCGCTCGCACCGCCCGCGAGCGCCGAGGGGCCCGTGACGACGTCGGCCAGCGCGATCGACTCGTGCTCCCACAGGTCGGCCATCTGCTGCTCGGACACGTCGAGCGCGTCCATGCCCGTCCACCCGGAGTCCACGGCCAGCTCGGCGCGGTACTCCTCGGCCGGCAGCCCCACGGCGGACGCCTTGACGCGCATCGGCAGGTCCTTGGACACGACGACCACGTGCTGCCCCTCGGCGGCCAGGTTGGCGGCGACCGCGAGGATCCGCGTGTCGTTGTCCCCCAGCCGGAAGCCCGCGGGCAGCACGGCCGGGTCCACGTGGTTGAGCTCGACGCGCAGGGTGCCGCCCTGGTCGGTCACCGGGACGGCGGCGTCCAGCCGACCGTGCTCGACGCGCAGGTCGTCGAGCAGGCGCAGCGCGCTGCGGGCGAAGTACCCGAGCTCCGGGTGGTGCCGCTTGGCCTCGAGCTCGGTGATGACCACGACCGGCAGGACGACGTCCTGCTCGGCGAACCGCCGGATCGCGTGGGGGTCGGAGAGCAGGACCGACGTGTCCAGGACGTACGTCAGGCGGGGGCCGGCGGGGCCGCCCGTCACAGGTGCGGTGCCCTCGTCGTGCTGCTGCTGCGAGATGTGGTCCACGGCAGGCTCCCCTCGGCGCGTCAGTGCCGGTCTGGGCGCCGTCCGGCGACTCGGGGCGCGGACGCGCACGCGGGTCGGCAGTCGGCGGCGGGACGGGGTCGGTCGGCCGAGGGCCGGGACCGGCCCTCCTCCCGGAGCGCATGCTCCATGGGCTGACCTCCCGGGACGACGGGTGTCGTCCGTTGCCCCGACCGTAACCCGCATCACATCCGCGACGGCACGAATCGGGTCACGACACGCGAATCGTCACACGCCGTTCACCTGGACGACGGAGGCCTCAGCGACCCATCCGGCGTTCCCGCTGGCTGTAGGCGCGCACGGCGCGCAGGAAGTCGACGCGCCGGAAGTCCGGCCAGTACGCCTCGCAGAAGTAGAACTCGGAGTGGGCGCTCTGCCACAGCAGGAACCCGCCGAGGCGCTGCTCGCCGGACGTGCGGATGACGAGGTCCGGGTCCGGCTGGCCCTTCGTGTACAGGTGCTGGGCGATGTGCTCGACGTCGAACGCCTCGGCCAGCTCGTCCAGGCTGGAGCCGGCGTCGGCGTGCATGCGCAGGAACGAGCGCACGGCGTCGGCGATCTCGCGCCGCCCGCCGTAGCCGACCGCCACGTTGACGTGCAGGCCCTCGACGTCGGCCGTCGCGTCCTGCGCCGCCTTGAGCGCGGCCGCGGTGCGGTCCGGCAGCATGTCGAGCGCCCCGACCGCCTGGATGCGCCAGCGCCGCTCGGCCGCCAGCTCCCCCACGACGTCCTCGATGACACGCAGCAGCTCCTCGAGCTCCGCGGGGTCGCGCGCGAGGTTGTCCGTCGACAGCATCCACAGCGTCACGACCTCGACGCCGACGTCCTCGCTCCACTCCAGGAGGTCGCTGATCTTGTCCGCGCCGCGGCGGTGGCCCGTCGCGGACGGCAGCCCGCTGCCGCGCGCCCAGCGGCGGTTGCCGTCGAGGATGACGCCGACGTGCCGGGGCACCTGCTCCGGGTCGAGCGATGCGGCGAGCCGTCGCTCGTACAGGCCGTACAGCGGGTGCGGCAGGCGCACGCGGAGCCTCCCCCGGGGGTGGGACGTCGGACCCGACAACGGTACTCGCCGCCGCGGCACCCCGGCGGCGGGTGGTCCCGGGGCACCCCGTTCGGGCGTAACCTACGGTGTCGTAACTTCCGGCGGACGAAAGCGGTCACAGCCTCCGATGAGCACTCACCCGGCGCCCGGTCAGCCCACTTCCCGGTCTGCCCCCGCGACCCCCGGCGCCCCCGCCGACGACACGCACGAGGCCGGGCCCGTCGCCCGTGCGGCGGACGCCGTCGGTGACGCCGTCGAGGCCGCGGTCGAGGCCGTCAAGCCCCGCCTGCGAGGCATGATCCACGCCGGCGTGGCCCCGATCGCCCTCGTCGCGTCCATCGCCCTGGTGGCCCTGTCCCCCACCTCCGCGGCCCGCTGGTCGACGGCCGTCTTCGGGGTCACCGCCGTGCTGCTCTTCGGCACCAGCGCGGTGTACCACCGCGGCACCTGGTCCCCGCGGACGGCGGCGCTGCTGCGGCGCCTGGACCACACCAACATCTTCCTCATCATCGCCGGCACCTACACGCCGCTCGCGGTGCTGCTGCTGCCCCCGGCGACCGCCCGCAGCCTGCTGCTCATCGTGTGGTCCGGTGCGGTCGTGGGCATGCTCGCGCGGATCTTCTGGCTCGGCGCGCCCCGGTGGGTCTACGTGCCGATCTACCTCGCGCTCGGCTGGGTCGCGGTGGGGTACTTCCCGCAGTTCTGGCAGACCGGCGGCGCGACGGTCGTCGGGTTCATCGCCGTCGGCGGCCTGGCGTACACCGTCGGCGCGATCATCTACGGCATGAAGCGCCCCAACCCCAGCCCGCGCTGGTTCGGGTTCCACGAGATCTTCCACGCGCTGACCGTGGTCGGCTACGGGTGCCACTTCGTGGCCGTCGCGATCGCGGTGTCCCGCCTGGCCTGACAGGACACGCCTGGCCTGACCGGGCACCGGCCCGTCGTCAGGCCCGGGGGACCACCGCGTACCGCCGGTTGGCCAGCGAGGGGTCGCGCTCGCGCACGGCCCGCAGCGCGGCCGCGTCCAGGTCGACGGTCCGCACCTGCGGCGTCCCGTCCAGCTCCAGCCCCACGACGCCGTCCGGCCCGACGACCAGCGAGCGCCCCACGACACCCGTGCCGGCCTGCCCGACAGCGACGACGGCGGCGGTGTTCTCGATGGCGCGGGCGACCGCGAGGGTCCGCCAGTGCAGGGCCTTCAGGTCGCCGGCGACCCACGCCGCCGGCACCACGAGCACGTCCGCGCCGGCGTCGACGACGCGCCGCGCGGACTCCGGGAAGCGCAGGTCGTAGCAGGTCAGCACGCCGAACCGCAGGCCGGCCACGTCGAGCACGAGCGGCGGGGCGTCCGCGGGGCCCGGGGCGAGGCGGTCCGACTCCCGGTGCCCGAACGCGTCGTAGAGGTGCACCTTGCGGTACACGCCCGCGACGTCGCCCGTGGCGTCCACGGCGACCACCGCGTTGACGGCACGCGGCCGCCCGTCGGCGCCGGGGGCGCCGTCGGGGAGCGTCGTCCCGGCCACCACGGCGAGCCCGTGCCGCGCGGCGACCTGACGCAGCGCCCCGACGAAGGGGCCGTCCAGCGGCTCGGCGAGGTCCACGCCCACCCCGCGGGGATCGTAGGCGGAGGCGTACTCCGGCAGCACCACGACGTCGGCACGCGCCCGCGCCGCCGTGCGCAGCGCGTCCTGCGCAGCCAGCAGGTTCGCGGTCCGGTCCGGGCCGACCTGCAGCTGGGCCACGGTCACCCGCACCGCGGGGCGCTGGGGCGGCGCGGGTCGGTCGCTCATCGCCCGGGTGCGGGCGGCGCGGCCGGCGGGTCCTCGACGTCGCCGGACGCCGTCACGGCACCCGCGGACGACGCGGCGGTCCCGGCACCCTCGGCGCCGGCACCCTCACCACCGGCACGCTCGCCGACCGTGCCGTCACCGACCGTGCCCTCGCCGGCGGACCCACGCAGCCGCTCGCGGTGCGTCGCGCGCCGCATGCGCCGCGAGAAGGACACCGCGAGAAGGATGACCGCGAGCGCCAGCACGAACGTCGCGATGAACCCCGCGAGCCCCGGGGACCCCTCCTCGGGGCTCTCGATCGTCGGCCCCGGCAGTCGCTGGGACCAGCGGACCCCGGCGACCAGTGCGGTCGCCACCAGCGTGTTCATCGTGCGTGCTCCGTCCCGCGGATCCCCGCGAACAGGTCGGTCTCGGGCAGGGTGGTCTCGACGCGGGACTGCGCGAGCTCGTACTCCTCGTCCCGCCAGCTGGCGAGCTCGACGTCGCGCGGGACGGCGAAGAACCAGCCCTCGGGGTCGATCTGCGTCGCGTGGGCGCGCAGCGCGGCGTCGCGCCGGTCGAAGTACTCGGCGCACTCGATGCGCGTCGTCACCTCGCGCTCGGGCACCTCGCGCGCCTGGCGGGAGTCGATCCAGTCGCTGAACGGCGACTCGCCCCCGGCCGCGACGATCGCGTCGTGCACCGCCCGCATCCGCGCGAGCGAGAAGCCGTGGTTGTAGTACAGCTTCAGGGGCGTCCACGGCGCACCGCGCCCGCGGTAGCGCTCCGCGTCGCCGGCGGCGTCGAACGCCTCCACGGCCACGCGGTGGCACATGATGTGGTCGGGGTGCGGGTACCCGCCCGTCGGGTCGTACGTGGTGACCACGTGCGGGCGGAACTCCCGGACCACCTCGACCAGCGGGGCCGACGCCTCCTCGAGCGGGAGCGTGCCGAACGACCCCTCCGGCAGCGGCGGCAGCGGGTCGCCCTCCGGGAGCCCGGAGTCGACGAACCCCAGCCAGTGCTGACGCACCCCCAGCGCCGCCGCGGCGGCGGCCATCTCCTCGCGGCGCACGGCCCGCATCGCCTCCAGCCCATCGGGGGCGGGCCCGTAGTGCGGGTTGAGCACGTCGCCGCGCTCGCCGCCCGTGCAGGTCACGACCAGCACGTCGACGCCCTCGGCGGCGTACCGTGCGGTGGTCGCGGCACCCTTGCTGGACTCGTCGTCCGGGTGCGCGTGCACCGCCATCAGCCGTAACCGCTCCGAGGTCACCGGGGATCCTTCCGTGGCAGGTCGTGGGACGGGAGACAATGATCCCTCACCCCACCCACAGGTACCGCACGGACGTCCACGAGACACCGCTCGGCGGACCGCAACGCAGCAGGAGGCACCACCGTGGTCGCACCGGCCCCCCGCCCGCCCGTCGGGCGCTACGGACCGGAGCCCACCGACGCCACGCGCCGCCTGCAGCGCGTCGTGCTGGCGGCGCTGGTGGTGGGCGCCATGCTGCTGCTCGGCTGGATCGGCAGCGGCGTCCTGCGGGACCCCGTCCAGTGGCAGGACGTCGGCTACCGCGTGGACGGGCCGGGCTCCACCGAGATCACGTTCGACGTCACCACGGCCGTGGGGACCGGCGCCACCTGCCGGGTGCAGGCGCTGGCCGCGTCGTACGCGCAGGTCGGGGTCCTCGACGTGGACGTCCCGCCGGCCGAGACCCGCACGCGCCGGGTCACCGTGACCGTCCCCACGGTCGAGCTCGCGGTCACCGGCGTCGTGCAGGGCTGCGAACCCGTCGACTGAGCCCGCCGCGCGGGCCGACCGGGCCGCGCCAGGCCCGCGACCTGCGGCGACGTGCCCGCTCACCCGTCCGGCCCACCCGGTCCTGGACGGTGGGTAGACTGTACGTTTACGCCGCCCCCGGTCCGGCGTCGTACGTCAGGTCGACGCGACCGCGGTGGCACGCCCCCCACACCACCCCGCGCCGTCCGGACGTCGGCGACGACCGCGGGCACCGTGCCGCCGGACGGGCGGCCACCCCCAGGCAAGGAAGGGAGCGACCGTGACCGACACGACTGCGGCCACGTGGCTGACGCAGGAGGCCTACGACCGCCTCACGGAGGAGCTCACGCACCTCCAGACCGACGGGCGCAAGGAGATCGCGGACCGCATCGCCGCGGCGCGTGACGAGGGCGACCTCAAGGAGAACGGCGGCTACCACGCCGCGCGCGAGGAGCAGGCGAAGCAGGAGGCGCGCATCCGCGAGCTCCAGGCCAAGCTGCGCAACGTGCAGATCGGCACGCCGCCGGACGACGGCGTCGTCGAGCCGGGGATGGTCGTCACGGCGCTCGTCGCCGGCGACGAGATGACGTTCCTGCTCGGCTCCCGCGAGATCGCCGGGACCGCCGACATCGACGTCTTCTCCCCCACCTCGCCCCTCGGTGCCGCGATCCACGGGCACAAGGTGGGCGACGCCACGTCGTACGTGGCGCCCAACGGCCGCGAGATCCCGGTCGAGATCACGGCGGCCAGCCCCTTCCAGGGCTGACGCGACCCGCCCGACGCGGGGGCACCCCCGAGCCCGAGCCCTGCTCGCCGCTCGACGGGGCGCCCCCGCGCGGTCGTTCCGGAGGGCTCAGGCGTCGCCGAGGCGGTACCCGGCCCGGCGCAGCCCGGCCAGCACCGCCGCGCAGTGCTCCGGGCCCTTCGTCTCGATCTGCAGGTCGACCGCGACCTCGCTGAAGCCCAGGTCGTCGCCCGTGCGCAGGTGGCTGACGTGCATGACGTTGCCGCCCAGGCCGGCGACGTCCCGCAGCAGGTCCGCGAGCGCCCCGGGGGTGTCCTCGACCACCACGTGCAGCTGCAGGTACCGGCCCGCCGACGCCAGGCCGTGCCGCACCACCCGCAGCAGCACCAGCGGGTCGATGTTGCCGCCCGACAGCACGCACACCACCGGGCGTCCGTCGTCGGTGCCCAGCCCGTGCGGGTCGGCCATCAGGGCCGCCACGGCGGCGGCACCGGACGGCTCGACGACGAGCTTGGCGCGCTCCGCCACCAGCAGCAGCGCGCGTGACAGGTCCTCCTCCGAGACGGTCCGCACCGGGACCCGGTGGGCCGCGAGGAGCTCGAACGGCACCGCACCGGGCGTCCCCACGGCGATGCCGTCAGCCATGGTCCGCAGCTCCGGCGCCGGGACGGGCCGGCCGGCTGCGAGCGAGGCGGGGTAGGCGGCGGCGCGCGCCGCCTGGACACCGACGACCCGCACGTCGGGCCGGTCGGCCAGCGCCGCGGCGATCCCCGCGGCCAGGCCACCGCCACCGACGGGCACGACGATCGTGCCCACGTCGGGGACCTGCTCGAGCACCTCGAGCGCGACCGTGCCCTGGCCCGCGTCGATGTCCGGGTGGTCGAACGGGTGGATGAGCACCGCGCCCGTGCGGTCGGCGTGCTCGCGGGCCGCCACGAGCGCCTCGTCGACGGACGTGCCCACCAGCTCCACGTGCGCGCCGTAGCCGCGGGTCGCGGCGATCTTGGGCAGTGCGGCGTCCACGGGCATGAAGATCACCGCGTCGAGTCCCAGCAGACCGGCGGCCAGCGCCACGCCCTGCGCGTGGTTGCCGGCGCTCGCGGCGACGACACCGCGCGCCTGCTCGTCGGGGGTCAGCCGCGCCATCCGCGTGTACGCGCCACGGATCTTGAACGACCCGGCGCGCTGCAGGTTCTCGCACTTGAGCCACACGTCCGCACCGGCCAGCCGCGACAGCGCACGGCTGCGCTGCACCGGCGTGCGCTCGGCGACGCCCTGCAGCAGCTCCGCCGCCGCGCGGACGTCCGCGGGGCCGATCACGACGTCACGGGCGAGCCGCCCGGGGTCGCGTCGGGTGCGTCCGCCTGCTCCTCACGGGTCGCCTGCGCCTCGGACTCCGCCTCCGCGGCCGCCGCGACGGCGCGGTCGAGGACGGGGTGCCCCTTGGCGCGGATGGGGACGTGGTCCCCGGTGCCGAGCTGCGGGAACTTGTCGTGCCCGTGCAGGTACAGCACGACCGTGTTGAGCACGGCTGCGATCGGCACGGCGAACAGCGCGCCGACGATGCCGGCGACCAGGGAGCCGGTGGTCACCACCAGCAGCACCGCCACCGGGTGCAGCGACACCGCGTGCCCCATGAGGAACGGCTGCAGGACGTGACCCTCGAACTGCTGCACCACCAGCACGATGGCCAGCATGATCAGCGCCGAGCCCCAGCCCTGCGTGACGAGCGCGACGAGCACCGCGACGGACCCGGTGACGATGGCCCCGACGAACGGGATGAACGAGCCGAAGAACACCAGCACCGCGAGCGGGACGACCAGCGGCAGCTGGAGGAACGCGGCACCGATGCCGATGCCGACGGCGTCCACGCCGGCGACGAGGATCTGCGTGCGCGTGTACGCCCCGAGGGTCACCCAGCCGCGGCGGCCCGCCTGGTGGACGCGCTCGCGCGACCCGCGAGGCAGCAGCCCGACCACCCACGCCCAGATGTTCCGGCCGTCGATGAGGAAGAACAGCGTGCAGAACAGCGCGATGAGCGCCCCGGCGACGACGTGCCCGACCGTCACGCCGACGGACAGCGCGCCCGACGCGATCTGCTGCCCGCTGGACGCGACCGCGTCCTGCAGCTGCGACACGTAGTCGTCGAGCTGGGCCGTGCTGAGCTTCAGCGGCCCTTCAGCGAGCCAGTCGGTGAGCTGGGCGAAGCCCTCGCGCGCCTGCTCGCCGAGCTCCGCGATGCCGTTGACGATCGAGCGTCCGGCGAGCGTGAGCAGGCCGATCACCAGCGCGAGCGTCAGCACGAGCGCCGTGCCCGCCGCGGCCGCCCGCGGCAGGCCGGCGTGCCGGTGCAGGCCCCGCACCAGCGGCGACAGCAGCACCGTGAGCAGCAGCGCGACGGCCACGGGGACGACGATGACCTTGACCACGGACAGCAGCCAGAGCCCGACCGCGAGCGCGGCGAGGATCACCAGCGCCCGCCACGACCAGCCCGCCCAGGCGCGCACCGACGCCGGCACGGGGTCCGGCCGGGGGGTGACGGCGGGCGGCGTCGGCAGCGCCGGCTCCCCGGCGGGCGTCACCGCCCCGGACGTGCCCGGCGCGCTCACCGAGCGAGCCCCGCCGCGGCGAGCGCCTGCTCGAGGTCGGCGAGCTGGTCCTCGACGTCCTCGATGCCCACCGACAGGCGCACCAGGTCGTCGGGGACCTCCAGCGCGGTGCCGGCCACCGAGCCGTGCGTCATACGGCCCGGGTGCTCGATCAGCGACTCGACGCCGCCGAGGGACTCGGCGAGCGTGAAGACCCGGGTCGCCGCGCACACCGCGACGGCGGACTCCGCCGATCCCGTGCGGAACGCCACCATGCCGCCGAACCCCCGCATCTGCCGGGCCGCGACCTCGTGCCCCGGGTGCTCGGGCAGCCCGGGCCACAGCACCTCGCGCACCCCGGGGTGCGCGACGAGGAACCGCGCGACGGCCTCGGCGTTGGCCACGTGCCGGTCCATGCGGACCGCGAGCGTCTTCAGGCCGCGCAGCGTGAGCCACGCGTCGAACGGCCCGGCGACGGCACCGGACGCGTTCTGCAGGAACCCGACCGCGTCGCGCAGCTCGGTGGTGCCCGTCGGGCCCTGCATGCCGGCGGGGAGCTGGGCGCCGTCCGCGACGACGACCGCACCCCCGACCACGTCGGAGTGCCCACCGACGTACTTGGTGGTCGAGTGCACGACGGCGTCCGCCCCGAGGGCGAGCGGCTGCTGCAGGTAGGGCGTCGCGAAGGTGTTGTCGACGACGAGCACGACGCCGTTGGAGCGCGCGTGCGTCGCGATCGCCGCGATGTCGGCGATGCCGAGCAGCGGGTTGGTGGGCGTCTCGACCCAGATGGCCTTGGTGCGGCCCGGCTGGATCGCGGCGAGCACCGCGTCCGGGTCGGACAGGTCGACGGGCGTGTGGTCGATCCCCCACGGCCCGAGGACCCGCGCCACCAGGCGGTACGTGCCGCCGTACGCGTCGTCGGGGACGACCAGGTGGTCGCCGGGGCGCAGGATCGAGCGCAGCAGCGTGTCCTCCGCCGCGAGCCCGGACGCGAACGCGAACGCGGCGGCGCCGCCCTCGACGGCGGCGAGCGCGGTCTGCAGCGCGTCGCGCGTCGGGTTGCCGGAGCGGGAGTACTCGTAGCCGCCGCGCAGGCCGCCGACACCGTCCTGCTTGTACGTCGAGACCTGGTGGATCGGCGTGACCACCGCACCGGTGGCGGCGTCGGGGTCCTGACCTGCGTGGATGGCGCGGGTCGAGAAGCCGGAGTCGGTCCAGTCGTGGGGCTGCGCGAGCGGGTCGTGGGTCACGGACCCAGGCTAGGCGGTGGGCGCGGCGCCAGCGCGTGACGGCACGCACGGCACGACGGTGCGGTCCGGGCGGGGCCCGCGGAACAGCGTCCGCACCGCGCCTGTTGCACGTGCTGGACCCGACGGAAGGAGACGGTCATGGCCTCGTTGTTCGAGACGCTGCTGGGCACGTCGCTGCGCACGACCATGGTGGACGCCGAGCACGCGCTCAAGGGCCGGGACGCGTACGCGTACCCGGTGCCGACGACGCACGCCGTGCTGGGCACGCCGCTGCAGGGCCCGTGGCCCGAGGGCACCCGCGTGCTGTACCTGGCGTCGGGCTGCTTCTGGGGTGCGGAGAAGGAGGCCTGGCAGCTGCCGGGCGTCGTCACCACGGCCGTCGGCTACATGGGCGGCTTCACGCGCTACCCGACGTACGAGGAGACGTGCACCGGGCGCACCGGCCACACCGAGACGGTGATGGTCGCGTACGACCCGACCGTGCTGTCGGACGTCGACCTGATGCGGCACTTCTGGGAGGAGCACGACCCCACCCAGGGCTTCCGCCAGGGCAACGACGTGGGCACGCAGTACCGCTCCGCGGTGTTCTTCACGACGCCGGAGCAGGAGGCCGCGGCGCGGCAGACGCGCGACGCGTACGCCCCGGTGCTCAAGGCCCGCGGCTACGGCGACGTGACCACCGAGATCCGCTCCGTCGAGGACGCCGGCACGTTCTACTACGCCGAGGACTACCACCAGCAGTACCTGCTGAAGAACCCGGGCGGGTACTGCCCGGTGAACTCGACGGGCGTCGCCTGCCCGGTGCCGTCGGCGTGACACGTGCCCCCGGCCTGACAGTGCCCTCGGCCTGACCGGCCCGGATCGACCTCTCGCCCACGGGTTCCCTAGGTCGCGAGAGGTCGGTCCGGCACGTCAGGCGGGTGTGGGTGGGGCGGGCCAGGATGGGCGCATGCTGCTCGACGACGTCGCCGACGCGTCCGCCCGGGTCGCGGCCACGCGGTCGCGGCTGGCCAAGCGGGCGGTCCTGGTCGACGTGCTTCGCCGGGCTGCGGCCGACGGCCCGGACGACGTGGCGATCGTGTCGCGGTACCTGGGCGGTGAGCTGCGGCAGCGCCGGACCGGGCTGGGGTGGCGGTCGCTGACGGGCATGCCGTTGCCGGCCGACGCACCGTCCTTGACGGTCGGGGAGGTCGACGCCGCGTTCGCCCACATGGCCGGCCTGTCCGGGTCGGGCTCCTCGACCGCCCGCCTCGAGGCGGCGCGTGCGCTCTTCGCGGCCGCGACCGAGCGCGAGCAGCACCTGCTGCGCGGGCTCGTCAGCGGTGAGCTGCGGCAGGGCGCCCTCGACGCGCTGCTGCTCGACGCGGTCGCCGAGGCCGCGGGCGTGCCGGCCGACGTCGTGCGACGGGCCGCGATGCTGGCCGGCGAGACCGAGGCCGTCGCCGTCGCGGCCCTGGGTGCGTCCTCCCCCTCCGCGGCCCGCACCGCGCTGGACGCGTTCACGCTGACCGTCGGCCGGCCGGTGCGCCCGATGCTGGCCCAGTCCGCCCCCGACGTCCCGACGGCCGTCGGCCAGCTCACCGGCACCGCGGACGGCCCGGCCGCGCCGGTGGTCGTCGACACCAAGCTCGACGGCATCCGCATCCAGGTGCACCGCGACGGTGACGAGGTGCGGGTCTACACGCGCAGCCTCGACGACGTGACGGCTCGCGTCCCCGAGATCGTGGCGGCGGTCCGCGCCCTGCCGGCCCACACCCTCGTCCTCGACGGCGAGGCCCTCGCCCTCGACGCCGAGGGCCGTCCCCGCCCCTTCCAGGAGACGGCCTCGCGCAGCGCGACCCGCGACGCCGACCTCGCCGCGCCGGCGACCCTCACCCCCTTCTTCTTCGACGTGCTGCACGTCGACGGGCACGACCTGCTCGACGCGCCGCTGCGCGAGCGGCTCGCCGTGCTGGACGAGGTGGCCGCGCCGCACGTCGTCCAGCGCGTGGTCACGTCCGACCCGGCCGTGGCGGCCGGGCACTTCCGCAGCGTCGTCGCCGCGGGGCAGGAGGGCGTGGTCGTCAAGGCCGCCGACGCCCCGTACGAGGCGGGGCGGCGCGGCGCGGCGTGGGTCAAGGTCAAGCCGCGGCACACCCTCGACCTGGTCGTGCTGGCGGTCGAGCGGGGCTCCGGACGCCGCGCGGGCACGCTGTCGAACATCCACCTGGGCGCGCGGGACCCGGCCGGCGGGTTCGTCATGCTCGGCAAGACCTTCAAGGGCATGACGGACGAGATGCTCGCGTGGCAGACCCGGCGCTTCCGCGAGCTCGAGGTCGCCGACGACGGGTGGACCGTCACGCTGCGCCCCGAGCAGGTCGTCGAGATCGCGTTCGACGGGCTGCAGCGCTCGACGCGCTACCCGGGAGGGCTGGCGCTCCGGTTCGCGCGCGTCCTGCGGTACCGCGACGACAAGTCCGCCGCCGAGGCGGACACGATCGACACCGTCCGCGCGTTGGTGGCCCCGACGTGACGACGTCTGCCAGGCTCGGCGCATGTCGGACGACGTCCTCCGCGTCGCGGACCTCCGCGCCGCGCTCGCACTCGCCCTGGACGCCTTCGAGGCAGAGGTCGGGCCCGAGGTGCCGCTCGACCACGACCACTACTGGCACCTGCCGGTCGACGCCTCGTTCGACCTCTCGCGAGAGCCGCAGGAGCACACGGTCGGCCAGATCATCGACGACCTCCACGAAGCCCAAGGCCTGGCCGCGGACGGCGATGCGTTCCCGGCGTGGCACGCGCTGAACCATGCCATCGGGCTGCTCCGCGTCCTGGAGCACGCAGCGCGTCGTTGAGGCTCGTCCGTCATCGCGTTGCCCGCAAGACGTTCAAGGGCATGACCGACGAGATGCTCGCGTGGCAGACGCAGCGCTTCCGCGAGCTCGAGATCGCCGACGACGGGTGGACCGTCACGCTGCGGCCCGAGCAGGTCGTGGAGATCGCCTTCGACGGGCTGCAGCGCTCGACGCGCTACCCCGGCGGCCTGGCCCTGCGCTTCGCCCGGGTGCTGCGGTACCGCGACGACAGGTCCGCCGCCGAGGCGGACACCATCGACGCCGTCCGGTCGCTCGCCGCTCCGACCTGAGGACCGTCACGAGCTGCTCGTCCCTGGCCCCGCACGCGCCCGCCCGCATCCGACCACCGGAACCGGCCCGCACGGCGGCAGGCCGCGGCAGGATCGAGCCGTGGGCCGAGCCAGCCGCGCCAAGCGCCGCCGCCGCGACGCGGAGGAGCGCCGTCTCGCCCTCTCCAAGGCTCCGGACCCGGACGACGCCGCCACCTGGACGCTCGCGGGCGTCGTCGCGCTCGTGGCCGTCGCCGTCGTGACCGGGTGGTGGTCGGACACCCGGGTCGGCCCGGGTGGTACGCAGCTGGGCGCGCTCGTCGGCAGGCGCAACCCCGAGCTGCTCACGCTCGACGTGCCCGACGGTCGCCTCGCCCTCGTGGCGGCCGCGCTGACGCTGCCCGCCGTGGTGCTCGCCCTGCTCGGCCGCCGGGCCACCCGACGCGCGACCACGACGTCCCGGCTGACCGGCATCGCCGCCGTCGTCGCCGTGGTGGTGGCACCCGCCGTCGTCTCCTCGTACGTCGCGGCCGCCCTGGGCGCCGCCGCCGACGGCTGGTGGATGGTCGTCACCCACGTGTGGCCCGTCCCGGCCGCGTTCGTCGCGACGTTCTGCGTCTGGGTCGCCGCCGACGGGATCCGGCCCCGGCGCGGGCCCGCCCGCACCTGAAGACCCGCTCGACGCGCCGAGTCCGGCGCGACTCCCTAGCCTGGCGACAACGGATCTGCCCAGGGGGAGCGCATGAACCGGTCCATCAGCATCCTGTTCCGCGCGATCCCGCTCGTCATGGGGGTCGTCTGTCTCGCGTTCGGGCTCGACATCCTGTCCGGCAGCGACAACGCCGGGCACTTCGTCGCGGGCCACGTGAACATCGCGCTCACCGCGATCTGCATCGCCCTGTTCACGACGGCGGCGACGATCATCCGGCAGCTCATCCACCGCTACGGCGAGGTGTGGGAGGTCGCGCTGCCCGTGCTCGGGTACCTCGTCGCGTTCGGCACGATGGTCTGGGGCGTGACGGTGTTCACGCGCGGCGACGAGCCCAAGCTGGTCGTCGCGGGCCACGTGATGCTGGGCATCGGGCTCATCGCCGCCTGCGTCAGCACCGTGGCGACCGCGTCGACGAAGTTCGTCCTGATCCAGCAGGCCGCGGCCCGCGCACCGGGCAGCGGCCCGCCGGACGGCGCGTACTCGCGCACCGCGGGCGCGGTCCTCGTCGCGGTCCCGGTGGTGCTCGCGGCCGTGGGCCTGGTGATCTCCGCGACCCTGTACGCGCACGGCGGGACGCCGCAGCTGGTCGCCGCGCACGTCCTGACCGGGCTGTCGTTGATCTGCGCCGCCCTCATCGCTCTGGTCGCCAGCATCGTGCGGCAGGTGCGCAACGAGTTCGGCGACGCCGAGCGCTACCGGTGGACGTGGTGGGTGGTGGCGATGGGGACGATCAACGTCGTCCTCGGCATCGGTGTCCTGCTGGCGTCGGACGACCCGAACCGCCTCGCACCCGGCGTCGTGCTCATCGGCCTGGGGCTGGTGTGCTTCAGCATCCTGTCCAAGGTGCTGCTGCTCGCGCTGGTGTGGCGTCAGGTCTTCGCGCTGGCCAACCGCATCCCGCTGATCCCGGTGGGGACCGCGCTCGCCTGCCTGTTCACCGCGGCGTTCCTCTTCGAGGGCACCGAGCGGCAGGCGGGCCTCTTCGTGCCCGCCCACGTCATGGTCGGTCTGGGTGCCGTGTGCTTCACGCTCTTCTCGATCGTCTCGATCCTCGAGGCGGGCACCTCGAAGGACTGAGGGGCGGTGCGGCGACACGACGCGCACGCCCGTGGGCTGCGCGGACGCACACCGTGAGGCAGGGTGTGCGGGTGGACGAGACAGCGGGGACCCTGCCGGCAGCGGCCGACGACGCACCCCCGCGGGCCCTGGCGCACCCCGCCTGGCGGTACCTGGCCGCCGCGCTCGTGTGCGGGTCGGCCGTGCTGATGTTCGCGATCCACGTCCGCCCGCTGGCGTACCTGCCGCTCGTCGTCGGGATCGCCCTGGGCTGGGCCGTCGACCGCGTGCTGGGGCGGGACCTGCTGATCATCGGCGCCGGCATGGGCATCGTCAGCACGATCCCGCTCGGCGCGGACCTGTCCGACGCCAGCATGCTGCGCTTCACGCTCGCGCTCGGTCTGGCGGTGGTGGTCCCGTACGTGCTGTCCCGGCACGTCCTGGGCGACGACGTCATCCGGTTCCCGTGGCGCACCGGCCGGCGGTGGACCCGCACGCAGTGGGCGTACCTCATCGGCGTGCAGTCCGCCGGGTACCTGCTGCTGCCCTTCTACTTCCTGTCGTCCGGCGCGTACCGCAACTGGCCGACGGTGATCGAGGGGCAGGAGATCGCGCGCCTCTTCGTCGGCGTCAACGCCGTGGGCACCTGGGACGAGCTGTTCTTCATCTGCACCGTGTTCGCCCTGCTGCGTCGGCACTTCCCGCTGTGGGCGGCGAACCTGCTGCAGGCCACGGTCTTCGTGTCCTTCCTGTGGGAGCTGGGCTACCGCGAGTGGGGCCCGCTGCTGACGATCCCGTTCGCGCTGATCCAGGGCTTCACGTTCTCCCTGACCAAGTCCCTGACGTACGTGCTGGTCGTGCACCTGCTCTTCGACGCCGTGGTCTTCATGGTGCTCGTGCACGCCCACACCCCCGAGCTGTTCGACATCTTCATCACCGCACCCGGGCGCTGACGCCCGCACGAGAGGACCCCCATGACGGACGCCCTGACCACCTGGGCCGGCAGCCACACGTTCCGCGGCGGGCCCGTGGTGCGCCCGACGAGCGTCGACGAGGTCGCCGAGATCGTGGCCGGCGCCCGGCATGTGCGGGCCCTGGGTTCGCGGCACTCGTTCCACGACCTGGCGGACTCCCCCGGCACGCTCGTCGTGCTGGACCGGCTCGAGGCGCCGACGGTCGTCGACCCCGAGGCGGCCACCGTGACCGTGGGCGCTGGTGTGCGCTACGGCGAGCTCGCCGACGACCTGCACGCGGCCGGCTGGGCCCTGCACACCATGGCGTCGCTGCCGCACATCGCGGTCGCCGGCACGGTCGCCACCGCGACGCACGGCTCGGGCGTCACGGCGCCCAACCTGTCGGCCGCGGTGCGCGGGCTGGAGATCGTCGGCGCGGGCGGTGAGGTCCGCACGCTCGGGCCGGACGACCCCGAGCTCGCCGGGTCGGTCGTCGCGCTCGGCGGCCTGGGCGTCGTGACGCGCGTGACGCTCGCGGTGCAGCCGACGTACGACGTCGCGCAGGAGGTGTGGCTCGACCTGCCGTGGGCCACGGCGCTCGACCGGTTCGACGACCTCATGGCCTCGGCGTACTCCGTGAGCCTGTTCACCGACTGGACCGGGGACGACGTCGCCCAGGTGTGGCGCAAGCACCGCGTCGACGCGGACGCGTGGACCCTGCCGGGGCCCGGCGACGTCCTGGCGGGCGCGCGCCCCGCCCCGGGCCCCGTGCACCCCGTGCCGGGCCCGGACCCCGTGGCCTGCACGCAGCAGGGGGGTGTGCCCGGGCCGTGGCACGAGCGGCTCCCCCACTTCCGGCTCGACTTCACGCCGTCGGCGGGTGCCGAGCTGCAGTCCGAGTGGCTCGTGCCCCGCGAGCACGCGGTCGCGGCGATCGAGGCGCTGCGCGGCATCGGCCACCTGACGTCCCCGCTGCTGCTCATCAGTGAGATCCGGACCATCGCCGGCGACGACCTGTGGCTGTCCACCGCCCACGGGGGCGACCGCGTCGCGCTGCACTTCACGTGGCAGCCGCGGCGGGCCGAGGTGGAGGCGGTGCTGCCGGTGATCGAGGAGGCCCTCGCCCCGTTCGGGGCTCGCCCGCACTGGGGCAAGCTCTTCGCGGACGAGCAGCGCACGCTGCGCGAGCTCTACCCGCGGTGGGACGACCAGGTCGCCCTGCTGACCCGCCGCGACCCCGAGGGGGTCTTCGCGAACGACTTCCTCACCCGGTACGGCCTGCGGGGCTGACGGCCCGGCACGCTCCGGGTCACCCGCGCCGACCGGTCGGAGAAGGGCTGGACGCTTCCGGTGCCGCGGGGGTTCCATGGGGTGTACCCCTCGGGAGGTCCACGTGCGCACCCTCGGCGTCATCGGCGGCATGAGCTGGTACTCGACCGTGGAGTACTACCGGATCGTCAACTCCCTGGTCCAGGAGCGGCTGGGCGGGCACCACAGCGCTCACCTGCTGCTGGAGTCGCTGGACTTCGCGCAGGTGCGCGAGCTGCAGCTCGCCGACGACTGGGACGCGGCCGGTGCGCTGCTCGCGGACGCGGGTCGACGCCTCGAGGCCGCCGGTGCGGACGCCGTGCTCATCGCGACCAACCTCATGCACAAGGTGGCACCCGCCGTGGAGGCCGCCCTCGACGTGCCGCTGCTGCACATCGCCGACGCGGTGGCCGAGGTCGCCACCGCCGCGGGGCACCGCACCCTGGGCGTCCTGGGGACGCGCTGGGTGATGGCCGAGCCGTTCTACGCCGACCGGCTGGCCCGGCACGGCATCGCGACCCTCGTGCCGGACGCCCCCGCGCAGGAGGAGGTCGACCGGATCATCTTCGACGAGCTCACGCAGGGCCACGCGCCGGAGCGCTCCCGTGCGCGGCTGCAGGAGGTCGTCACGGACCTGAGCGCGGCGGGCGCAGATGCGGTGGTCCTGGCGTGCACCGAGCTGGAGCTCGCCCTCCCGCCGGACGGCGGTCCCGTGCCGCTCATCGCGTCGGCCCGCGTGCACGCGGAGGCCGCAGCGGCCTACGCCCTGGCCGGGGCGCAGGTGCCCACCGGGGGCCGCTGACGGCTCAGTCGCCCCACGCGGTCGTCCGCGCCACCAGGTCGGTCCAGCCGCGGCGGCCCAGAGGGGAGTCCGTGAGCACGCGCCGGCCGACGTGCAGCCGCGGGTCGTCGGTGTAGCGCCGGGCGAGCTCGTCCTCGGCGCCGACGTCCCCTGCGTCGGCGCGGACCAGCAGGTCGGCGAGGACGTCGGCGAGGGCGTCCCCCTCGGCACCCGTCGTGCCGTCGAGCGCGGCGCCCCACACGTCCCACAGCAGCACCTCGTCACGACGGCGGTGCGCCACCTCGAGGAGGACGTAGCCGCGGACGAAGTCGGGGCCGGCGAGCTCGGGGACGCCCGCGACGCCGTAGCGCGTGAGGTCCAGGCCGTCGCGGCGGTGCGCGGTCCACAGCTCCGCGGCGGTGGCGAACGGGCTGTCCGGCCCCGTGGGCATGTCGAACGGGTCGAACGGCTCCCCTGCCGGGGGTGCCGCCCCGAACGCGGCGTCGAGCTCGGGGTCGCTGCGCACCCACCGCTCACCGTCCCAGCGCTCGACGACGACGTGGTCCACGCCGTCGCCCGGGAAGAAGTACCGCGCGAAGCCGATGCGGGAGCGCGCCGGGATGCCGTGCTCCCGCAGCAGCCCCACGCCCAGCAGGGTGTGGTCGCGGCAGCAGCCCGCGATGCGGTCGGCGTGCGGGCGGCCGGGCAGCGGGGCGGACGAGACGTCGAGGCCCGCCTCGAGGATCCGGTCGAGCCAGCGCAGGTCGATCGTCGGCAGACGTGCGGGGTCCAGCGTCGCGGCCTCGGCGCGGTAGTGCGCGATCAGTCCCGTCGCGGCCGCGTGCACGTCCTGCGGCGCGGTGCCGAGCGCGCGCAGCACCGCGGAGTGCGGACCGGGGTCGGAGTACGGCGAGTGCGCCGCCCACTCCTGGGGGTCACGGGTGCGTGCCACGCTCACGGGTCCTGCCTCCCGGACGCCGCGCCGTGCGGTCCTCGCGACCGCACCACCGGCGCCCGCGAGGGTCGACCGGTGGTGCGGCGCGGACTCATCGGGTCGTCAGCTGACGCCGACGATGTCCACGACGAACACGAGGGTGTCGCCGCCCTTGATGCCGGCCTGCGGCACGCCGCGGTCGCCGTACGCCAGGTGCGACGGGATCGACAGCAGCACGCGGGAGCCGACCTGCTGGCCCACGAGGCCCTCGTCCCAGCCGGCGATGACGGCGCCGACGCCGATGGGGAAGCTGATCGACGAGCCGCGGTCGAACGAGTTGTCGAAGACGCCCCCCTGCCACGACTGGCCGAGGTAGTGCACCTCGATGTCCTGGCCCGCCTCGACGAGCGCGCCGTCGCCGCGGCTCAGCACCACGACCTCGAGCTCCTCGGACGGCGCCGCGTCCGGGAACGTCAGCGTGGGCTTCGTGCCGGGTGCGCCCGAGACCTCGGGCAGCGCTGCGGCCATGGCGATTCTCCTTCGGTGGATGACAGTGCCGGACCATCCTGCACCGTCGAGCACGTCGTCGCCGACCGGAGCGGCGACGCGCACGACGGCCCGGCTCAGCGCCCGAGCGTCGCCGCGAGCCAGCGCAGCTGCGCCTCGACCTGGAAGGCGCCGCCGCCCTCGTGCCCGTTGAACTCGTACACCTCGATGGCCCGCTCCGGACGCGTCGCGGCGAGCGCGCCGTAGTGGTTGTACGCCGCGTACACGGTCGACGGCGGGCAGATCGGGTCGCGCAGCGCGACCGAGAACAGCGTGGGGGCGGTCGCGCGGCGGGCCAGGTGCACGCCGTCGAGGTACGACAGCGTCCGCATGGCCGCGTCCTTGTGCTCACGGTGCACGGACAGGTACGTGACGACCTCGTGGTACGGGTCCGAGTCGATGAGCGAGATCGCCCGCGGGATGTGGCACATGAACGGGACGTCCGGCATGACGCCGGCGAGGTCGTCGACGAGCCCCGCGACGGCCAGCGTCATGCCGCCGCCCTGGCTGCCGCCGGTGACGACGACACGCGCCGGGTCGACGCCGGGCAGGGCGCGCACGGCCTCGACCGCACGCACGCCGTCGGTGTACACCCGGCGGTAGTAGTGCTCGGCGGGGTCGAGGATGCCGCGCGTCATGAACCCGGGGGTGTGCGGGCCCGAGCCGACGGGGTCGGGCGTGCCGCCGCCGCTCCCCCACCGGGAGCCCTGGCCGCGGGTGTCCATGAGCAGGTGCACGTACCCGGCGGCTGCCCACGCGAGCCGCTCCACCGGGCGGCCGCGCCCGCCCCCGTAGCCGATGAACTCCACGACCGCCGGCAGCGACGACCCGTCGGTGGCCGACCCCGCCGGGCGGGTGACCCACGCCTTGACCGGGTGCCCCCCGAACCCCGCGAACGTCACGTCCTCGACGTCGAGCAGCCGCAGCCCGGCGTCGTACGGCTCGCGACGCAGGGCGAGGTCGAACCCGCGGGTCTCGCTGAGGGTCTTCGCCCAGAACGCGTCGAGGTCAGCGGGCTCGTCGAGGTCCGGCAGGTACCGCTCGAGCTCGGGAAGGGGAAGGTCGTACAGCGCCATCGCGGAAGGTCCTTCGCAGGTCAGGCCCATCAGGTCGGGCCGATGCTAACCCGGTCCCGCCCGGGACCTGCGGACCGCGTCCCGCGGTCCGCACCGCCGTCACCCGGTCGCCAGGAACCCCAGGAGGTCATGGCGCGTGAGGACGCCCACGGGCCGCCCGTCGTCGACGACCATGAGGGCGTCGGCCTTCTCGAGCGCCGTACGGGCGGACCCCACCGGCTCCCCCGAGCCGATGAGCGGCAGCGCGGGCGCCATGTGCTTGTCGACGCGGTCGGCCAGCGACGCAGCGCCGGAGAAGACGGCGTCGAGCAGGTCGCGCTCGCTCACCGCGCCCGCGACCTCCCCGATCATCACGGGCGGCTCGGCACCGACCACCGGCATCTGGGAGACGCCGTACTCACGCAGGATCTCGATGGCGTCGCGCACCGTCTCGTTGGGGTGCGTGTGCACGAGGGCGGGCAGGTCGCCGTCCTTGGTGCGCAGCACGTCGGCCACGGTGGCGCCCTCGCCGCCGGCGAGGAACCCGTACGACCGCATCCACGAGTCGTTGAAGATCTTCGACAGGTAGCCGCGCCCGCCGTCCGGGAGGATCACGACGTACACGGCCCGCGCGGCCGCCTCCGGGTCCGCGTCCTGCAGGGCGCGCGCGTGGCGCAGCGTCGCCTCGACGGCCATGCCGCACGAGCCGCCGACGAGCAGGCCCTCCTCGCGGGCGAGGCGCCGCGTCATGGCGAACGAGTCCGCGTCGGACACCGCGATGATCTCGTCGGGGACCGTCGGGTCGTAGGCGGTCGGCCAGAAGTCCTCGCCGACGCCCTCGACGAGGTAAGGGCGCCCGTCGCCGCCGGAGTAGACGGACCCGGCCGGGTCGGCGCCGACGACCACGACGCGCCCGCCGTCCGCCGCCGGGCGGTCCGCCGAGACGTCGTGCAGGTACCGGCCCGTGCCGGTGATGGTGCCGCCGGTGCCCACACCCGTGACGAGGTGCGTGATGCGCCCCTCGGTGTCGGCCCAGATCTCCGGGCCGGTGCTCGCGTAGTGGCTGGCCGGGCCGTTCGCGTTGGCGTACTGGTTCGGCTTCCACGCCCCGGGCGTCTCGCGCGTGATCCGGTCGGACACCGAGTAGTACGAGTCCGGGTGGTCCGGCGGCACGGCGGTGGGCGTCACGACGACCTCGGCGCCGTACGCGCGCAGCACGTCACGCTTGTCCTGGCTGACCTTGTCCGGGCACACGAAGACGCAGCGGTACCCCTTGCGCTGCGCGACGAGCGCGAGCCCGACGCCGGTGTTGCCGGAGGTCGGCTCGACGATCGTCCCGCCCGGCTGCAGCTCCCCCGAGGCCTCGGCCGCCTCGATCATGCGCAGCGCGATCCGGTCCTTCACCGACCCGCCGGGGTTGAGGTACTCGACCTTGGCCAGGATCGTGGCGCTCAGGCCCGCGGTCACGGACGTCAGCCGCACCAGCGGGGTGCCGCCGACGAGCTCGGAGATGTGCTGGGCGTACTTCACGCCGTCGATCCTCTCATCGGGGCTGCGCAGGAGGGACGACGACGCCCCGCCGGCCGGTGGGCCGACGGGGCGTCGCGGTGAGCGGTGGGGTCAGTTGTCCCCGCGCAGGATCGCCAGCAGGCGCAGCAGCTCGAGGTACAGCCACACCAGGGTGACGATGAGGCCGAACGCGGCCGACCACGCGAACTTGGCCGGGACGCCCTGCTCGACGCCGCGCTTGATGGAGTCGAAGTCCATGATCAGGCTCGCGGCGGCCAGGCCGACGGCGACGAGGCCCACGATGATCCCGAGGAGACCCGAGCGCAGCGGGCCGTACGTGCCACCGCCGACGCCGAACATCATCAGGACGATGTTCAGGAGCGAGTACACGAGGTACCCGACCATGCCGATGAGCACGGCGCGCTGGAACTTCGGGGTGACGCGGACCTTGCCGGAGCGGAACAGCACGAGCGCCACGGCGAACACCGACAGGGTGGCCATGACCGCCTGCCCGACGATGCCGTCGTAGAACGACTCGTACATCGCGCTGATGCCACCGAGGAACATGCCCTGCGCGACCGTGTACAGCGTGATGAGCACCGGGCTCGGGTTCTTCTTGAACGCGTTGACCAGGCCGAGGACGAGGCCGACGACGGCCCCCACGATCCACAGGCCCGGCGCGAGCGTCCACGTCGCCGCGGCGACGACGACGAGCAGCGCGAGCAGCCCGCCGGTCTTCACGATGACGTCGTCGTAGGTGAGGCGTCCGGTCTCGCGCGTGGTGGCCGGCGGCGCGTCGTACATCTGCTCGAGGGTCGCGGCGTCGGCGGCCTGCGCACCCGGCGTGCCCCATGCGGGACCCTGCACGACGGTCTGCTGCCCGCCGCGACGCTGCTGGCGCGGGTCACCGAAGACGGCACTGTTGTTGAAGACGGGGTTGCTCATGCGGGGGACTCCTGGTCGTGGCCGGCCGGGGATGGTTCTCTCGACGAGGTGTTCAACGTAACGGGTGCCCCGGACGTTCCCCATCAGTGACGCCCCGGAGCCGTGCAGCGCGCGGTCTCGTCCTCTCGGATGAGACGCCCCGTCCAGGATCCGTCGCGGGAGGGTGCCGCGCGCACCTCGCCCGGCCGTAGCGTCGACGACGTGAGCACAGCGACACGACACCTGGGGGCCTGATGATCGAGGCGCACGGACTGACCAAGCGGTACGGCAGCAAGACGGCGGTCGACGGCGTCGACTTCACGGTGCACCCCGGCCGCGTGACCGGCTTCCTCGGGCCCAACGGCGCGGGCAAGTCCACGACGATGCGCATGATCGTCGGCCTGGACCACCCGACGGCCGGCACGGTGACCGTGCAGGGCCGCCCGTACGCCCGCCTGCGCTCACCGTTGACCGAGGTGGGCGCGCTGCTGGAGGCGAAGGCGGTCCACCCCGGGCGCTCGGCGCGCCAGCACCTGCGCGCGCTCGCAGCGACGCACGGCATCGGCGACAAGCGGGTCGACCAGGTCATCGAGATGGCCGGCCTGGGCCCCGTGGCCGGGAAGCGCGTCAAGGGGTTCTCCCTCGGCATGGGTCAGCGCCTCGGCATCGCCGCCGCGCTGCTGGGCGACCCGCACACGCTGATCCTCGACGAGCCGGTCAACGGCCTGGACCCCGAGGGCGTGGCGTGGGTGCGCGGCCTCGCCAAGCACCTCGCGGCGGAGGGCCGCACCGTCTTCCTGTCCTCGCACCTCATGAGCGAGGTCGCCGTGACGGCGGACGACCTGCTGGTCATCGGGCGTGGCCGCATCGTCGCCCAGGGCCCCGTCGCCGACGTCGTGGCACGCGCCACCAGCACCACGGTCCGGGTCTGCAGCCCGCAGGCGACCGAGCTCGCCGCGGCCCTGTCCGGGCCCCGCGCCACGGTCGAGGCGATCGAGCCGGGCCTGCTGGAGGTCCACGGCCCGACCGCCGCGGAGATCGGCGAGCTGGCGGCGGCCTCGCGGTTCGTGCTGCACGAGCTCACGTCCGTCAGCGGCTCGCTCGAGCAGGCGTACCTGTCGCTGACCGCCGACGCCGTCGAGTACCACTCCGCCACCGAGGGCACCGACCCCTCGCCCGCAGCCGCCGGTGCCGCCGGCACGACCAGCCCGGAGGCGCAGCGATGAGCACCGCGACCACCCCCCGCACCGAGCACGCCCACCACGCCGCACCCGCACCCGCCGTGCGCCTGACGCCGTGGCACGTGCTGCGCTCCGAGTGGATCAAGATCTGGACGCTGCGCTCGACCCTGTGGACCATCGGCCTGACCGTCGCGGTCCTCGTCCTGCTGGCCTGGGCCATGGCGGCGTCGGCCGGCGTGGCACCGGAGCAGTTCGAGGGCGGTGCGGGCAGCGCCACGATGGTCTACCTGGTGCTGGCGCCCGGGCAGATCTTCGGTTCGCTGGTGCTCGTCGTCCTGGCGGCGCTCAGCATCACGGGTGAGTACGGCACGGGGCAGGTCCGCTCGACGTTCGCGGCCGTGCCGACACGCCTGCCCGTCCTGTGGGCGAAGGGTGCGGTGGTGGCCGTCGTGACGTTCGCGACCGCGGCCGTCGGCACGGCGCTGTCGCTGCTGCTGGCCGGCGCGATCGAGCCGAGCATGCAGCCCGACTGGTCGGACCCGGAGATGCTGCGCATCGTGGTCGGCACGCCGCTGTACATCGCCACGGTCGCGCTGCTCGGGTTCGCGCTCGGCGCCCTCATGCGCAACACGGCGGCGACCATCGCCACGGTCATCGGCTTCGTGCTCGTCGTCGAGAGCGTCCTGACCCTCATCGCCTGGAAGCCGCTGGAGTACGTGCGGCCGTTCCTGCCCTCGTCGGCCGGGGCCCGCGTGGCCACGCCCGAGGAGTACCTGGACATGACGAACCAGATGTCGACGCAGGCCGTCGAGCTGTCCCCCTGGGGCGGGTACGCGGTGCTGGTCGCCTGGGTCGTCGTGATCCTCGGTGCCGGCGCCCTGCGCCTGCGCACGCGCGACGTCTGAGACGTCGCCACGACCGACGCGGCCCACCGCCGTCCTGGAGGGGGACGGTGGCGGGCCGCGTCTCGTCGTTCCCGGCGGGGATCAGGCCGCGGGGGTGGCGCCCGCCGCCGCGACGCCGGACCGTGCCGAGCGGCGCCCCGCCCGGCGCAGCCGCGCCCGCTCGACGAGGGTGTAGAGGACGGGCACCAGCACCAGCGTGAGCAGCGTGGACGTGAACAGCCCGCCGATCACGACGATCGCCAGCGGCTGCGAGATGAACACGCCGCCGCCCGTCAGGCCGAAGGCCATCGGCACCAGCGCGAAGATCGTCGCGGCCGCCGTCATGAGGATGGGCCGCAGCCGCTTGCGCGACCCCTCCGTCACGGCGTCGTCGAGGTCCCGCCCGCGGTCGCGGTACTGGTTGACCAGGTCGACCAGCACGATCGCGTTGGTCACGACGACGCCGATGAGCATGAGCACGCCGATCAGCGCGGGCACGCCCAGCGGGGTGCCCGTCAGCAGCAGGCCCAGCAGCGCGCCGGTCGCCGCGAACGGCACCGACACCATGAGGATCAGCGGCTGCAGCAGCGACCGGAACGTCGCCACCATGACCACGTAGACGATCACGAGCGCGACGAGCAGCGCGAGCCCGAGGTCCGCGAACGCGTCCTCCTGGTCCGCCGCGACGCCGCCGATCTCGACGCTCGCCCCGGCGGGCACGTCGACGTCCTCGAGCGCCGTGCGCATCCGCTCCGTGAGGCCACCCAGGTCCTGGTCGGCCGGCGTCGCCGAGATCGTCGCCGCACGCTTGCCGTCGATGCGGGTGGTCGAGACGGGCACCTCCACCTGCTCGACGTCGGCCACCGACGTCAGCGGGACGAGGCCCGTCGCCGTCGGCAGCACGAGCTGCTCGACCTCCGCCACGCTCGCGGGCGCGGGGACCGTCACCACGGTGACGTCGACAGGACCGGCACCGAGGTCCACCGTGCCGACGGGCTGCGGGCTCATCAGCCCGGCGACCGTGCCGACCACCGCGGTCTCGGTGAGGCCGGCGGCCGCCGCCTTCTCGCGGTCGACCGTGACGCGCACGGTCGGCTGGTCCGCGGCGAGGTCGTTCGTGACGTCCGTGGTGCCCTCGACGTCGGCGACGACGTCGCGCACCTGCGCCGCGAGCCGCTCCAGCTCGTCGGAGTCGTCGGCCTGCACCACCACGTCGACGGTCGACGACCCGAACGCGGCGTCGGCGCCGGCCACCACGACGTCGCCGTGCCCGTCGCCGCCCGACAGGTCGGCGACGGCCGCACGCACGTCGTCGGCGACCGCGGTGTTGTCGGAGTCGTCGGTGAGGGTCAGCGCGAACGACGCACGCGGGGCGCCGCCACCGCCGAGCACCGCCTCGATGCCGCCGGCGGAGCCGACCGTGGTCTGCACGGTCTGCACGCCCTCGACGCCGAGCAGGACCTCCTCGATCTCCTGCGCCGCCGCGTCCTGCGCCTCGAGCGAGGTCGCGGGCGGGAACGTCTCGGTGACCGTGAGGGTGTTCTGGCCCGCGTCGCCCAGGAAGTTGGTCTCGAGGCGCGTGGCCAGGCCGATCGTCCCCGCGAAGACGACGACGGCGGCCAGCAGCGTGACGACCGGGTGCGCGAGGGCGCCGCGCAGCGTGGCGAGGTACGACCGCTGCATCCAGGACCGGCGCTCCTTGGCCTCGGCGGCGGCGCGCTGGGCCTCCGCGTCGTCCCCGGCGGCCGAGGCGTCGGCCTTGACGAACCAGTACGCCAGGACGGGCACGATCGTCAGCGAGACGAGCAGGGAGGCGACCAGGGCGATCGCGGTGGTGAAGGCGAACGGCCGGAACAGCTCGCCGACCATGCCGCCGACCAGGCCGATCGGCACGAACACCGCCGCGGTGGCGATGGTCGAGGCGGTGATCGCGCCCGCCACCTCGCGCACCGCGGTGACGATCGCGTCGCGCTTGCCCTCGCCGTACGACAGGTGGCGCTTGATGTTCTCGATGACGACGATCGAGTCGTCGACGACGCGCCCGATGGCGATGGTCATGGCGCCGAGCGTGAGGATGTTGAGCGAGTACCCGGCGACCTGCAGGCCGATGAACGTCACCAGCAGGGACAGCGGGATCGAGATGGCCGAGACCAGGGTCGAGCGGATCGAGCCCAGGAACAGCAGGATGACGACGACCGCGAACAGCAGGCCGAGGCCGCCCTCGGTGGCCAGCCCCTCGATGGACTCCTCGATGAACGGCGCCTGGTCGAACACCACGGCGATGTCGACGTCGCCGCCGAGCTGCTCGCGCAGCCCGTCGACCGCGTCCTGGGCGCCGTGCGACACGTCGACCGTGTTGCCGGCCGGCGTCTTGGTCAGGGAGACGGCCAGGGCGGGCTGCCCGTCGAGGCGCGACAGGCTCGACGCGGGCACCGGCGCGAGGACGACCTCGGCGACGTCACCGAGCGTGACGGCCTGCCCGGTGGCGGAGCCCAGCAGGGGCAGCGCGCGCAGGTCGTCGACCGACGAGATCGGTGAGCCCGCCTGGACCGAGAGGGTGAGGTCGCCGTCGTCGACCGTGCCCGTGGGCAGCACGACCCCGTTGTCCTGCAGGATCGTCTGCACCGCCGCGGGCGACAGGCCGGCGGCGGTGAGCGCCTGCAGGTCCAGCGTGATCGTCACGGCCTGCTCGGCGACGCCCGTGACGGCGACCTCGCGCACGCCGTCGACCTGCTCGAGGCGGGGCACCACGACGTCCTCGACGACGCGGGCCAGCGCGGCCTGCGGGTCCTCCCCCTCGCGCACGTCGTCCGGGGTGCCGGCGACCGCGAGCTGCACGACCGGCAGGTCGTCGATCGAGCCGGTGATGACCATCGGGTCGACGCCCTCGGGCAGCGCCGAGCGGATGCGGTCGACCGCCTGCTGGATGTCCTGGGCCCGCGCGTCGACGTCGACGCCGTAGGTCAGCTCGACGGTCGTCGTCGAGACCGACGTGGCGGACGTGGACGTCACGGACTCGACGTCCGCGACCCCGGAGACGGCCTGCTCGATGGGCTCGGTGAGCTGCTGCTCGACCAGCTCCGGCGACGAGCCCGGGTCGACCGCGACGACCACGGCGGTCGGGATCTGCAGCGACGGGATGAGCTCCTGCTTGAGGGAGCCGAGGCTGAACCAGCCGAAGACCGCGATCGCGATCGTCACGAGCGCGACGACGGAGCGGTTGGCCAGCGAGAGCCGGGCGAGGCGGGACACGGGTTCCTCCGAGGGGGCCGGGCGAGCGGTCGTGAGGGGGTGGGGCGGTGACCGCGGCGTGCGCGACAGGGCGACAGTACGTGCGGGGTGCGGGAGCCGGCACCCTGCCGGGGCCAACGGTTGCCCGGGGCACGGGGTTTCCCGCGGCGGACGTGGGTCCGGTCACAGCCGACCACGTCCGGTGCGGCACGCGAGGTTAGGCTCACCTGATGAGCGCCACCCGACCGACCGCCCTGCCGCTCGTGGCGCCGCGCCGCCCCGCCCCCGTCCTGGCCCGGGTCGTGCGCACGCAGCGCCTCACGCCGCACCTCGCGCGGGTCGTGCTCGGCGGCCCGGACCTGCGGCCGCTCGCAGACCCCGTCTGCGCGGACTCGTACGTCAAGCTCGGGTTCCTGCCCGACGGCGCCCTCGACGACTGCCCGCTGGGCGACGACGGCCGCGTCGACCTCGCCGCGCTGCGCGCCTCCCTCCCGGACGGCGTCCAGGTGCGCCAGCGTGCGTACACGATCCGCGCGTGGGACCCCGGCACCCGCGAGATGACCCTCGACTTCGTCGTGCACGGCGACGAGGGCCTCGCCGGGCCGTGGGCGGCGGCCGCGTCGCCCGGTGACCGCGTGCTGGTGCACGGGCCCGGCGGCGCGTGGGACCCGCGGCCCGACGTCGACGTGCACCTGCTCGTCGGGGACGCCAGCGCCCTGCCCGCGGTCGCGGTCGGTCTGGAGCGGCTGCCCCGCGACGCCGTCGGCGCCGCGTTCGTCGAGGTGCACGGCCCCGACGACGAGATCGCGCTCGACGCCCCCGCGGGCGTCACGGTGACCTGGCTGCACCACGGCGACGCCCCCGCGGGGTCCACGCTCCCCGAGGCGGTCCGTGCCTGGCCGACCCCCGCGGGACGCATCGGGGCCTTCGTCCACGGCGAGGCCGGCGCGGTCAAGGAGCTGCGGGCGCACCTGCGCACCCACGGGGTCGCGCGCGCCGACCTGTCCATCTCCGGGTACTGGCGCCTCGGCGCCGACGACGAGAGCTGGCGCGCGAGCAAGAAGGCGTGGAACGCGCAGATCGAGGCCGCGGAGGCGGCCGCGGGGCTGGACTGAGAGAGTCACCCGGGAACGTCGAGAACCTGCTCGCCCACCCGTCATCCAGGTACCGGCGCCACCCCGGCGCCCCGAGGACGGAGACCGCCATGCCCCGGTACCTGCTGATCGTCGACTTCCGGTCCGGCCCGGACCCCACACCCATGGAGGAGTGGGACGACGCGGACGTGCAGGCGCACCTCGACCACTACGCCCGGCTGAACGACGAGCTGCGGGCGAGCGGCGAGCTCGTCGGCGGCATCGCCCTCGAGGGTCCCGACGTCGCACGGGTGGTGCGGTCCGACGGGCGGTCGGGCACCACCGTGACCGAGGGCCCGTTCACCGAGTTCTCGGAGTGGCTCGCGGGGTTCCAGGTGGTCGACGTCGTCGACGACGCACGCGCGGTCGAGATCGCTGCCCGCGTGTCCGCCGTCCCGGGCCGTGGTGGTGCGCCCTGCGAGCAGCCGGTGCAGGTCAGGCGGGTCGTCGACGGCGCGATCGCGGACGCGGCCACGATGCGTGACTGGCTCGGCACGGCCGACGGGCGCTGAACCGGCCGTCCGGGCGCGAGCCTGCCCGGACGGCGCACACCCCAACGGGTGAGTCCCGACGAAAACGGCACGAGGCTCCTCGCCCCCCGCTAGCGTTCCGGTGCCCACGACGCGAGGGGGACCTGGTGCTGCGCTTCCTGCCGGTGATCGTCGAGATCGCCCTGCTGGTGTTCTGCCTGATCGACTGCATCCAGTCCGACTCCGACCGCGTGCGCAACCTGTCGAAGGGCTGGTGGCTCGTCCTCATCGTCGTGCTGCCCCTCGCCGGCGGCATCGCGTGGCTCACGGTGGGCCGGCCGCAGACCCCGCGCACGCACGTGCCCTGGCGCAGCACGCAGACCGCGGGCTTCCCGGAGTACGAGCACCCGCGCCGCTTCGGCGACGACGACGTCGCCGCCGCGCGCCGCCGCGCCGAGGAGCGGCGCTCGGACGACCTGCACGAGCAGATGCTGCGCGACTGGGAGGCGCAGCTGCGGGCACGCGAGCAGGGGACGCCCGAGGACGGCGCCCCGCGCGCGTGACGCCACGCGACGCCGTCGCCCTGCGGTCGACGAGCCGGGTCCGCCGGCCGGGACCGTGACCGTGCCCTAGGCCTCGAAGACCTGCCCGGCCGCGGGCAGTCCCGGCGTCACCTCGGTCCGCACGGTCGTGGCGCGGGAGGTGTCCTGCACGTCGTCGAGGATCCGCGCGTCCCGCCAGCGGAACGGGATCCCGGCCGCACGCAGCGGCTGCGGGCGGTCCATGAGCTGCACGTGCAGGTGGGGCTCGGAGGTGTTCCCCGAGTTGCCGACCTCCCCCAGCACGTCACCGGCGGCGACCCGCTGACCAGGGGTGACGCGCGCGCTCCCCCGCCGCAGGTGCGCGACGAGCGAGAACACCCCGTCGCCGTGGTCGACGACGACGTGGTTGCCGACCACGGCGCCCGGTCCCCCGAGGTCGCGCAGCGACTCGACGGTCATGAGGTACGCCAGCGCGGGCCACGACGTGCGGGCGCGGTGGTCGCGGCGGCCGTCGACGACGCGCACGACGGTGCCGTCGGCCACCGCGTGCACGGGGAGCCCGAACGACCCGAACGTCTCAGGTCGTGCGAAGCCGCCGGTCCACGGCACCACGGGCGGCGTGCCCGGCGGGCTCGGGAGCAGCACGTCGACCGCGTACGTCTGCCCGTACGCCCGCACGCCGTGGCTCGGCACCTGGTCGGCCGGGCTGTTGAGGGCCGTCCAGCGCCCGCGCACGGGCGAGGCGACCTCGACCGGGTCGTGCGCGACCCGGGGCGGCCGGACGAACGCCATGCCGGCGAGCAGCAGCGACACCGCGACCGACACCACCCGCGGCGGGTCGATCACGAACCCCGCGGCGAGCCACGCGGCGATCCCCCAGAACCACAGCGGCATGAGGCCCGCCACGCCGCGTCGCACACGGTCGCGGCGGCGCTCGGGGGCACGGACGGTCGCGGTGGTGGTCATCGCAGGCCTCCCAGGACGGTGGTGAGCAACGGGACGAGCCGCTCGGCCGGCACGACGTGCTCGCCGCCCGCCGCGGTGCGCAGCCAGCCGGCCGCCTGGAGCTGGCGCAGGTGGTGGTACACCTGCCCGGTCGAGCCGACGTCGACCGCCGCCGCCAGGTCGCGCGCCGTCCGGGTGCCGTCGAGCACGGCCCGCAGCAGGGCGAGCCGTACCGGGTGGCCCAGGGCCGCGAGGACCGGTGCGACGTCCGCCCAGTCGGCGGCGAGCACGTCGTCGGTGGTCAGGGCGTACTGCCACCGGGCCGTGTCGCCGGCCGGGGTGGTGACGTCGCCGACGACCATGACGGCGCCGGTCGAGCCCGGGCCGCCGGCGCGCCGGGTCAGGCCGTCGAGCGCCCAGAAGGCGTCGCCGTCGGGGGTGGCCGCGTGGGGGGCGTCGACGGCGGCGTCGGGAGCGGCATCCGGAGCGGCGTGGGGAGCGGCGGCGGACGCCCGCTCGAGCGCGGCCACCCGGTCCTCGAGCGCACGGAGCTGCGCGGCGGTCTCGTCGTCCATGCGCCCAACGTACCGTAATTCTGGAATTCCGTAACCGCGACGAGCGCCGGGGTGCCGGGTGCCCCCGCCGGGGTTCGAACCCGGACTGGACCGGGTTTAAGCCGGTTGCCTCTGCCGGTTGGGCTACGGGGGCGCGTGCGTCATCCTGCCAGCCGCGCACGGCCCGACGTGCCGGGCGCCGGGCGCACGACGGCCCCCCGACCGGTCAGGTCGAGGGGCCGTCGGGGCAGGTCTCAGGCCGGGCGGGCGTCACCCTTCGCGGCCGGGGAGTCCTTCTCGGCCTTCTGCGGCGGCAGCGCGGCGTCGCCGGACGCCGGGGCGGCCGGCGCGGCCTTGGGCGCCGCCGGCACGGACGCGGCGCGGAACTCCGCACGCGGGTCGTGCAGCGAGCCCAGGGCGACGACCTCGCGGCGCAGCAGCACCGAGCCTGTCCAGCCGGCGGCGATGCGCAGCTTGCGGTTGAAGGTCGGCATCGCGAACACGTGGTACGAGCGGTGCAGCACCCACGCGAGGAACCCGCGCACCTTGATCCTGCCGAACATCTGCGCGACGCCCTTGTACATGCCGAGCGAGGCGACGGCACCGACGTTGCGGTGCTTGTACTCCGTGGGCTGCGCCGAGCGCAGGACGAGGGCGAGGTTGTCGCCGATGTGGTTGCCCTCGCGCAGCGCGTGCTGGGCGTTCGGCGGGCAGAACTGGCCCGGGTTGTACAGGTCGGGCACGGCGGCGCAGTCACCGGCGGCCCACGCGTCCGCGACGACGGCGCCGTCCGCGTCCGTCACCTGCAGCCTCGCGTTGCAGATGACCCGGCCCAGCTTGTCGAGCGGCAGGTCGGAGTCCTGCAGCACGGGGTTCGCCTTGACGCCGGCGGTCCACACGACCGTCTCGGCGTCGAACTCGGTGCCGTCCGACAGCACGATGTGCCCGTCGACGCACGAGTTGAGGAACGTCGACAGGAAGATCTCGATGTCGCGCTTGCGCAGCTGCTCGAGCGTGTACCCGCCGAGCTCCTCGTTCACCTCGGGCAGGATGCGGCGGCTGCCCTCGACGAGCACGAAGCGCAGCTCGGACTGCTCGATCTGCTTGTACTTGCGCACCGCGTAGCGGGCCATGTCCTCGACCTCGGCAAGCGCCTCGATGCCGGCGAACCCGCCGCCCACGAAGACGAAGGTCAGCATCTTGCGACGCAGCTCGGGGTCCCACGTGGACGCCGCGACGTCGATGCGGCCCAGCACGTGGTTGCGCAGCGCGATGGCCTCCTCGACGTTCTTGAAGCCGATGCCCTGCTCCGCCAGCCCCGGGATGGGCAGCGTGCGGGCCACGGACCCGAGGCCGACGACGAGGTGGTCGTACGTCACCCAGTACGGCTCTCCCTCGATGGGCGTGATCTGCACGCGACGGCTCGCGTGCTCGATCTGCGTGACGTGGCCCTGCAGCACGTCGACGCCCTTGAGGGCGCGGCGGTGCGGGGCGACGACGTTGCGGGGGTCGATCGAGCCGGCTGCCGCCTCCGGGAGGAACGGGGCGTACGTCATGTACGGGCGGGGGTCGACGACGACGATGGCCGCATCGCGCTTGCCGAGCCGGCGGCGCAGCCGCAGCGCGGAGTACAGCCCGACGGTGCCGCCGCCCAGCACCAGGACGCGGGGCACCTTGCGGGGCTTGCCGACGGGCGCCGACATGAGCGCACCCGCGGGGCGGGCAGCGTCGACGGGGGCAGCGGACGACTGAGGCATACCTCATACGGTAGACGCGCGCACCCGCACCGAGCCCCTCCGGAGCCGGTGACGCCGCGCACACCCGGGGACCAGGGCCCGTCCCCGGTCGCGTCAGGCCCCGGGCTGCGACCCCGGCGCGTCGTCCTGCGCGGCGACCGGCACCCGCTCGACGCGCACGCCGGTGATCCGACGCCGGTCGACCCGCCGCACGCGCAGGACGGTCCGCGTCCCGGCGTCGTCGTCCTGGTCGCGGTCCACGTCGACGACGTCCCCGGGCTGCGCGATGCGACCCAGCCGCGCGAGGACGTAGCCGGCGACGGTCTCGTACGGCCCCTCCGCGAGCACGACGCCCGTGCGGTCCGCGAAGTCCTCGAGCGAGAGCCCGGCGTCCACGTCGGTGGCGCCGGCCACCCGCACGGGAACGGGGTCGTACTCGTCGACGATGTCCCCCACGAGCTCCTCGAGCAGGTCCTCGAGCGTGACGATGCCGTCGGTGCCGCCGTACTCGTCGACCACGACGGCGATGTGCGCCCCCGTGCGCCGCATGGTCGACAGCGTCGGGAGCACGGCGTTGGTGCCGGGCAGCGACACGATCGGACGGGTGACGTCCCCGACCGTGGTGGCCGCGACCTCGATGATCGCCTCGACGACGCCGGCGCGCCCGTGCGTGTCCGGGTCGAGGTCCGCCTCGCGCACGGCGCGCGCCACCGGCGCGAGCAGGTCCCGGACGTGCACGAACCCGACGATGTCGTCGAAGTCCTCACCGGTGACGGGGTAGCGCGAGTACGGCAGCGTCCCGACGACCCGGGCGGCCTGCGCGATCGGGGCGTCGGCCGCGAGGAACGCGACGTCGGCGCGCGGCCGCATCACCTCGACCAGCGACCGGTCGCCCGCGTCGAAGACGTCGTCGATGAGCCGGCGCTCGTCCTCGGGGAGGTCGGGGTGGGTGCGGACCAGGTCCCGCAGCTCCTGGTCGCTCATCTGGTCGCTCGTGGCCGCGGGGTCGAACCCCAGCAGGCGCACCACGCCGTTCGTGGACTTCGACAGCAGCCAGATCACCGGCGTCATCAGGGCGGCGAAGCGGTCCAGCGGCGGGCCCACCCAGAGCGACACCCGCGAGGCCTGCTGCATGGCGATCCGCTTGGGCACCAGCTCGCCCAGCACGAGCGACAGGTACGCGATCACCAGCGTGAGGACGACCAGCGCGACCCCCTCGGCGGTGCCGCGCGCCATGCCCAGGGACACGAAGACGGGCGCGAGCGACGACGCGAGCGTGGACGCCCCGAACGCCGCCGAGAAGAACCCGGCGACCGTGACGCCGATCTGCACGGCCGCGAGGAACCGGTTGGGGTTGCGCGCCACGGCGGCGACCCGGGCGCCGCGCGCCCCCTGCTTCTCGATCTGCCCGAGCTGCGACTCGCGCAGCGAGACCAGGGCGAGCTCGGTGCCGGCGAACACGCCGCCGATGACGATGAACAGCAGGACGAGGCCGATGTCGGCCCAGGTGTCGGCGGTCACGGGCGTCGGGTCTCAGGTGTCACGTGGCGGGTCCAGGGACGAGCGGTGGGGACGTGGCCAGCGTAGGGCCACGTCCCCGCCGCACCCATCCGGGGTACCCGGTCACGGCGCACCCGGGACCGCGAGTCAGGGCGTGCCGGGCGCCGCCCGGGTCGCCGTGACCGTGGTCGGGGAGGTCGGTGCCACGTCGTCCGTCGTCCCGTCGGCCGGCTCGCCCGCGCCGTGCGTCGCGTCGTCCGTCGCCTCGTCCGACACGGCGCCGTCCGCCCCGTCACCCGGCACCGCGAGCGTCGGCGCCTTGGCGAACGGGTACGGCGGGGTGAGCGCCTGCACACCGGTCCGCGCCCGCCACTCCCCCGTCTCCGCGTCGTTCTCGAAGGCGGACTCCGGCCAACCGCGCAGCGGGTACACGTTCCACCGCGTCCGCCCGTCCTGCGTCGCCGCCGGGGCGAAGTACCACGCCTCGTCGCTGTCCGGACGCGACCACGGGCTCTGGCCGTCGTCGTAGGTCGTGCGGACCTGCCGGCCGCGGTCGTCGTAGATCTGCACGTCGGTCAGCGGGTTGCCCGCCGCGTCGTACACGAACAGGTTGCTCACGGGCATGCCGCCCACGACGACGCCGTCGACGGGGACCTCCTGCACCTGCACGTGCGACGGCCCGGCGTCCGCGTGGCGGTAGGCCCACGCCTCGGCCCGCAGCCAGCCGTCGTGGCCGGCCACCGTGGCCCCGACCGGCACCAGCGCGACGGCGGCCAGGACCGAGACGAGCTGCATCCGCTCGCGCGCACGCGGCGAGGCGAACCACTCGCCGCGACCGATCTGGGCGCTCACCAGGACGAGGCCGCCGAGCAGCAGCGCCCCGGCGAGGTGCCGCGGGAGCCACGCCGACTCCACGCCGAGCATGTGCACGACGACCTGGTAGACGACCCAGCCGCGCAGCACCCACCACACCGGCCGCAGGTCCGTGGCGAGATCCTCGACCGGGGGCCACCACGGCTCACGGCGCAGACGGGCGAGGACCCGGGAGGCCGCCTCCCGCACCCGGCGGTCCGGTGCGCGCAGCAGACGGCCCACACGACCGACGCGACCCGGCACCGGCTCGGCGGGGGCCAGGCCGGCCGCGGACCGCAGCTCGGCCGCGTAGGTCGCGGGTGTCCCGAACTCGTCCACCAGGGACCCGCGGTGCGCCCGACGCTCGTCCGCGAGCGCGTCGGTGAGGTTGGCCTCGAGCCCGTCGGTCAGGTCGTCGACCTGCTCCCGGTCGAGGTCGGCGAGAGCCTCGCGGACCTGCGCGGCGTACGTCCGGACGTCCTGCGCGATCGCGTCGTCCACGATGCTCATGCCACCTCCTCCGTCCCGAGCAGGCGCTGCATCGTGCCTGCGAACTCGTACCAGTCCTTGCGCTGCGCGCTGAGCACGGCCCGCCCCTCCGCGTTGATGCCGTAGTACTTGCGGTGCGGCCCCTCGTCGCTGGGCACGACGTACGACGTCAGCGCCCCGGAGGAGTACAGGCGCCGCAGCGTCCCGTAGACGGAGGCGTCCCCGACCTCCTCGATGCCCGCGGCACGCAGCCGCCGCACCACGTCGTACCCGTAGCCGTCCTCGTCCGCCACGACGGCGAGCACGGCCAGGTCGAGCACCCCCTTGAGCAGCTGCGTGGTGTCCATGCGGCCTCCCGCGGTCGTCCGGCCCGCCACACCGGCCCCGGGGTTGCATCGGGGCCGGTGTGCGGCACGTGGTGCGGGCACCCCTCCAGCGCCCGCAGCATGCACAGTACTGCGCAGTCCGCACTACTGTCTACGACGAGACACACGATGTCCCGACTTCACCCGTCCGCGCAGCCCGCACCCGTCGGCCGCCGGGCGGCCCGCTCGGTCCGGGACCGGTCAGCGCTCGGCGATGCTCCAGGCGATGCCGTCGAGGATGTCGTGCTCGGAGGTCACGACCTGCGTCAGCTCACCACCGGCGGCGGCGACGTCGGCCCGCACCCGCCGCACCACGTCACGCCACACGAGCGCCCCGGCACCGATGACGTCGACACGCCCCGGGTGCAGGTACGGCAGCGCCGCGCGCTGCTCACGCGTGCGGGCCAGCATGTCCTCGCACGCCGCGAGCACGTCGTCGACACCGAGGACGGCACCGTCGATCCGGTCCCGGTCGTAGTGGTCCAGGCCCAGCGCGTGCGCCGTGAGCGTCGTCACCGACCCGGCCAGCCCGACGAGGGTCACCGTGCGTCCCAGCGGGACCACGGCCGCCGCGGCATCGAGCGCCGCGTGCACGTCGGCGTCGGCCGCCGCGACCTGCGCCGCGGTCGGCGGGTCGTCGTGCAGGTGCCGCTCGGTCAGCCGGACCGAGCCGACGTCCATGGACACCGCGGCCTCGGGTGCGCCCGTGCCCAGCACCAGCTCGGTCGAGCCGCCGCCCAGGTCCACCACCAGGAACGGCCCGTCGAACCGGGTCGCGAGCACGCCGGTCGCGCCACGGAACGACAGCCGCGCCTCCTCGTCGCCGGCGACGACCTCGGGGTCCACGCCCAGCGCGTCCCGCACGCCCGCGACGAACTCGTCACGGTTGCGCGCGTCCCGCGTGGCCGAGGTCGCGACGAACCGCACCCGCTCCACGCCGAGCCGCTCGCAGACCTCGTGGTACCGGCGGGTGGCGTCGAGGGTGCGCGAGAGCGCCTCGGGCGCCAGCAGGCCGGTGCGGTCGACGCCCTGGCCCAGCCGCACCACCTCGTTGCTGCGCTCCAGGTCGACGAGGGTCCCCGCCGCCGGGTCGACGTCCGCGACGAGCAGACGGATGGAGTTGGTCCCGCAGTCGATGGCAGCCACGCGTGTCACCGGCACATCGTGCCACCGCGGACCGACACGTCGGACCGGAGGACGACCCGCGGACGACCCGCGGGCCGACGTACCGGGGTCCGCGGTTCAGCAGGTGCAGCGGTCGGGGCGCCAGCGCTCGGCGATCATCTCCAGCGCCAGGTCCCCCACCGGGTTGACCCCGGGTCCGGCGGCCAGCGCGTGCGCGACCAGGACGTGCAGGCACTTGACGCGGTGCGGCATGCCCCCGGCGGAGACGCCCGCGATCTCGGGTACGTGACCGAGCGCCTCGCGGTCCGCGAGGTAGGCCTCGTGGGCGCGCCGGTGCCCCGCCGCGAGCTCCTCGTCCTCGACCAGCCGCGCGGTCAGCTCCTTCATCACACCGGTCGCCTCGACGGCGCTGACGGCGGCCACCGCCTGCGGCGACGTCAGGTAGTACGTCGTGGGGAAGGGCGTGCCGTCGTCGAGCCGCGGGGCCGTGCGGACCACCAGCGGGCGCCCGCACACGCAGCGCGCCGCCACACCGACGACGCCGCGCGGCGGGCGACCGAGCTGCTCCCGCAGCACCTCGACGTCGCGCGGGCTGACAGCGTCCGTCCCGGGGGTGACGGGGGTGGGCGCGTCGGGCAGCGCGGAGGGTCCGGGGACGTCGCGGTGCGCGGTGGGGTCGGGTCGTGCGGGCACGTCGGTCCGTTCGGTCGGCGGGGGCGGTCCGTCCATTGTCCCCCACCGGCACGTCAGTCCGTGGGGACCGTGGGCTCCGCCGGCAGGGGCGGGTCGTCGGCGGGCGCCACCGGGTCGGCCGGCGGCTCGCCGTCGACGTCCAGCGCACCGGCGACCTGCACGGACTCCCAGACCGTCGCGTACCAGGGCTGCGTCGAGCCGTCGACGGGCGAGGCCGCCGGACCGTCAGCCGCCACCGGGGCGTCGGGCACGACCTCCGGGTCGACGACGCGGAACGCGGTCTCCCCCGGCATCACGAACGACAGCCGCTCGCGGGCCTGGGCGATGACGTACGCGTCGTCGTCCCACCGCCGCAGCTCGGCCTCGAGGTCGGCGTTCTCGGCGCGGGCCGCCTCGGTGGCGGCCCGCAGCTGCTCGACCTCGGCCCGCGACTGCAGGTACGAGCCCAGGGTCGGGTACACCAGCACGAACGCCACGAGCAGCACCAACGAGAACACCATCGCCCGCACCGTGAACATGCGGGGCACGGGCAGGCGGGTGGCCGCGGACGGCGTACCGCGGGGCGGGGTGCCCGCCCGGCCCGGGCCCGGACGCCCGGCGCCGCGCCCCGCACCGGATCGCGACGCACCGGCCTTCGACACCGGCCCCGAGCGCGGCGACGCGCTGCGTACGCCTCGCGGCGACGTCGACGGCTTCGCCGGCCTGGCCGCCGACCCGCGTCCCGCGCGTGGCACCGACCCCGACGACGGCTCGTCCCGACCCGAACGGCCGCCGGAGCGGGGCGTGGGAGGACGACGGGGGGACGGCATGGCCTTGATTCTGCCTGTCGCACGGCAGATCGGCCGCACGTGGCGGTGTGCGTCGCGTGGAGGCTCGACCTGGCCGTGTCATGACCGGAGATCGCGGGGCGTGGGGCCGCAGGGCAGACCGCCGGCCTCGCCGGAGGGGCGGCCGCGCCCTCACGGCCGGGGGTCGGGCCGGTCCGCGCTCGGCGCGGACGGCGCGCGGAGGGGCTGCCCGCCCGGCGACCTGAGGAGGAGGCCCGACAGCCCCACCAGCACGTACACGGCGCCGTACCACCAGGGGATGAGCGGGTTCCGGGCGAACACCCCGGTCAGGGTCACGAGGACGCCCGCCACGACCACGGCCCAGCACGCCACGACCGACCACGCGTAGACGCCCACGGCGAGCCCCACGGCGACGACGAGGAGGACGACGGACGCCGCGAGCGAGAGGTCGACCGGAGCGCCCGCGCCAGCGACGTGCCACTCACCGCTGATGGCCGCACCGAGCGCAGGCATCGCCGGGGCTCCCACCAGCGCGCAGCCGAGGACCCGCCACACGCTCACCCCGCCCGAGGGGCCCGTCACCTCCCCGGCACCGCTGCGGGCCGGTACAGCCGCGCGACGACGTGCTCGCCGCGCGCCGGCCGGAGCTTGTCGGCGACGTGCCGGGAGCTCTCCTCCGAGAGGGCACGACCGGCCCGGACCAGGCCGGCGTACGCCTCCACCTCGGGCGACAGCGGCTCGAGATGGCCGTACACGTCGTCGTCGAAGGGCGCCTGGAGGTCAGAGGTGGCGAGCGTGTCCACTGGTGCGACTCCTCGATCGAGGCTGGCTCGGCGGCTAGACATGGTGCCGCCTGGAGACGAACAGCACCCTCGGCTCCGCGACTCGTCGAAGCCGAGGGTGCAGCGCGATCACGAGCTGGAAGGCGACGACGTCGGATCCACCGTCCTCGCGTCAGGTGCGGTGGGGTCGCCAGTGCCACCGATGCACATCGCTGCGACAGCAGTCAAATTAGGGACGACCGGACAAGTGGGTCAACCGCTGCGGCGGATCATCTCACCACCCGGATCGGTCGCGAGGATGTCCGACAGCGCATCGTCTGCCGGTGAGCAACCACTCGAGGCTCGAGGGTCGGGAGCCGGGACACCAGCCGGCTCCCACCCGCAGCGGCGACGCCGCGGACGGTGTCACGCAGCACCGGTGACGGGTCAGGATCGGGCCGCTCGCGGTCCGACGCCGCGTCGGGGGTCGACCCCTGGCGCCAGGCACGACGACGCCCGGCCCACCGTGACGGTGGACCGGGCGTCGTCGGTCAGGCCGGGATCAGCCCTGGAAGCGCGGGAAGGCGCTCGCACCGGCGTAGACGCCGGCGTCGTCGAGCTCCTCCTCGATGCGCAGGAGCTGGTTGTACTTGTTGATGCGCTCGCCACGGGCGGGGGCACCGGTCTTGATCTGGCCGGCGTTCGTCGCGACCGACAGGTCGGCGATCGTCGTGTCCTCGGTCTCGCCGGAGCGGTGCGAGGTCATCGTCGTGAAGCCGTTGCGCTGCGCGAGGGAGACCGCGTCGAGCGTCTCGGTGAGCGAGCCGATCTGGTTGAGCTTGACCAGCAGCGAGTTGGCCGCCTTGAGCTGGATGCCCTTGGCGAGGCGCTCGGGGTTGGTGACGAACAGGTCGTCGCCGACGATCTGGACCTTGTCGCCGATGCGCGCCATGAGCGCGACCCAGGCCTCCCAGTCGTCCTCGGCCAGCGGGTCCTCGATGGAGACCAGCGGGTAGTCCGCGACGAGTGCCTCGTAGTACTCGATCATCGCGGCCGACTGCAGCTTCTGGCCCTCGAACGCGTACTTGTCGTCGGCGAAGAACTCCGTCGCCGCGACGTCGAGCGCGAGCGCGACGTCCTTGCCGGGCACGAAGCCGGCCTTCTCGATCGCGGTGATGATGAGGTCGAGCGCGGCACGGTTGCTCGGCAGGTTGGGGGCGAAGCCGCCCTCGTCGCCGAGACCCGTCGACAGGCCGTTGCTCTTCAGCACGGACTTCAGGGAGTGGTAGACCTCGGTGCCGGTGCGCAGCGCCTCACGGAACGTGGGGGCGCCGATCGGGGCGACCATGAACTCCTGGACGTCGACGTTGGAGTCGGCGTGCGACCCACCGTTGAGGATGTTCATCATCGGCACGGGCAGGACGTGCGCGTTGGGGCCGCCGACGTAGCGGAACAGCGGCAGGTCGGCCGAGTCGGCCGCGGCCTTGGCGACCGCGAGCGAGACGCCGAGGATCGCGTTGGCGCCGAGCTTGCCCTTGTTGGGCGTGCCGTCGAGCTCGATGAGCGCGGCGTCGACGAGACGCTGCTCGCTCGCCTCGAAGCCGATGAGCTCCGGGCCGATCTCGTCGATCACGGCGTTGACCGCGCCCTGGACGCCCTTGCCGCCGTAGCGGGGGTCGTCGCTGTCGCGGCGCTCGACGGCCTCGAACGCGCCCGTGGACGCACCCGAGGGGACGGCCGCGCGGGCGATGGTGCCGTCGTCGAGGGCGACCTCGACCTCGACAGTGGGGTTGCCGCGCGAGTCAAGAATCTCGCGGGCGCCGACGGCCTCAATGCTGGCCATGGCTGCTCCTTCGACAGACGGTGGGTTTGCCTCCCCAGCCTAGTGCCGCCGGTGACCACGTGCCGGGGGACCTTCGGCTGCTGGACACGACCCCCTGACCAGGGACGATGCGAGGCCGTCGGTCCGCTCCCCCCGGGGCGCCGGACGTGCGAGCATGCGACGTGACCTCCGGACCGCCCCCCGCGACACCCGTCGGGCCCGGCGCCGGGGTGCCCGCGGAACCCCCGGCCGCGCTCGTCGCGCGGCTGCGCGCGGCGGGCTGCGTGTTCGCGGAGGACGAGGCCGTGCTGCTGCTCGCCGCGGCGGCGGAGCGCCGGCGGACCGGCGGGCACGGCGGGCACGGCGCGGCTGCGCAGGCGCCCGAGGGGTCGCCCGGCTCGTCGCCCGACGACGAGGAGCCGCCCGGCGACGAGCCGGGCCCGGCCGAGGACGCGGTGCTCGCCGCGCTCGTGGCACGCCGCCTCGCGGGCGAGCCCTTGGAGACCGTGCTCGGCTGGGTCGCGTTCGCGGGGCTGCGGTTGCAGGTCGGGCCGGGCGTGTTCGTGCCGCGGCGCCGCACGGAGCTGCTGGCGCGCACGGCGGTAGGGCTGGCCCGCGGCGCGGGGTCGACGCGTGCGACGGGGCCGGCGGTCGTCGTCGAGGCGTGCTGCGGCGTGGCACCCGTCGCCGCGGTCGTCGCGCGGGACGTGCCCGGGGCGGACGTGCACGCGGCCGACCTGGACCCCGTGGCCGTGACGTGGGCGGCCCGCAACCTCGCCGGCACGGGCCGCGCCTGGGCGGGCGACCTGCTCGACCCGCTGCCCGCGGACCTGCGCGGGCGGGTCGACGTGCTCGTGGCGAACGCCCCCTACGTCCCGCACGACGCGATCGCGACCATGCCGCCCGAGGCGCGCGAGCACGAGCCGCACCTCGCGCTCGACGGCGGCCCGGACGGTCTCACGGTGCAGCGTCGGTTGCTGGCCGCCGCGCCCGCGTGGGTCGCGCCCGGCGGGCACGTGCTCGTCGAGACCAGCGTCGGCCAGGCCGCGGCGACGCGGGCGGCGTGCCCGGCGGGCTGGGCGACCGAGGTGCTCCACGACGACGACGTCGACGGCACGGTCGTCGTCGCGCGCCGCCCCGGCTGACGCCCCGAGCACTCCCCCGGGCGCCCACGGACCGGGACAGGACCGACGCGAGACCGGGCTCAGAGCGCGGACCGGCCCCGATCAGCGATCGCGGTCTCGCGAGCGGTCCGCCCGTTCAGTGGATGCGTCACTCACCCGACCGCGCACGGGACGCCGCCGAGCGCGAACGACGTCGGACGCGGGTTGCTGCCCGTGTGCGAGCCGTTGAAGCCGATGTCGACCGACCCGCCCGGCGCGAGCGACCCGTTCCACGCGGCGTTGGTGGCCGTGACGCGGGCTCCGGACTGCGTCCAGGACGCCGACCAGCCCTGCGTCACCCGCTGCCCACCGTCGAGGCTGAACGTCAGCGTCCACCCCGACAGCGCCGAGGTCCCGGTGTTGGTGACGCGGACACCCGCCGTGAAGCCGGTGTTCCAGTCGTTCGTCGTGTACGCGACCCGGCACGCTCGCGGGTCGGCGGGAGTCGGCGTGACGCTGGGCGTCGCCGTGACGGTCGGCGTGACGCTCGGCGTGGGCGTGACCGTCGGCGTGACGCTCGGCGTGGGCGTGACCGTCGGCGTGACCCTGGGCGTCGCGGTCACCGAGGGCGTCGGCGTGGGCGTCGCACCGATGCGGGACGGGTCCACGATCCCCCAGTACGCGGGCTTGGCCTGCAGCGCGCCGTCGAACAGGAGCGGCGCCGCACCGGACCGCAGCCACGTCCGCGAGTCCTCCAGGCCCCAGATCGTGATCGACTCGAACGACGAGGCGTGACGCTCGAGCATCGCGAGCATGTCGCGGTAGTAGTACCCCTGCTCGAGCAGGCGGTCGGCGGGCGGCTGCGTCCACGTCTCGCCGGAGTCGCGGTACGCGGAGACGTCGAGCTCGGTGACCGCCTGGGTCACGTCGAGGGCCTCGAACGCCTCGATCGTGTCCTCGACCATCGGGATCGAGCGACCGACCTCGACGTGCAGCTGGTGGCCCACGCCGTCGACGGGCACACCCTGGGCGAGCAGGTCGGTGACGAGCCGCAGGTACGGCGCGCGCTTGTCGGGGTACTCGGTGTTGTAGTCGTTGATGAACAGCAGCACCTCGGGGCCGAACGCGGCGCGGGCGTAGCGGAAGGCGTCGGCGATGTACGACGGTCCGAGGACCCGGTACCACTCGCTGCGGCGCAGGCCGTCGGGCTGGCTCTCGTCGATGACCTCGTTGACCACGTCGAACGCGAAGATCGGGTTGCCGGGCGTGCCGTACTCGCCGTACGTCTCGCGGTAGTGGTCGGCGACCGCCTCGATGTGGGTGCGCAGCCGCTCGCGCAGCAGCGCCTGGTCGGCCGCCGACGTGGTCAGCGCCGCACCGTCGCGCTGGAAGAACCAGTCCGGCGTCTGCTGGTGCCACAGCAGCGTGTGCCCGTAGACGCGCATGTCGTGCTCGATCGCCCAGTCGACCAGGCCGTCGGCCGCCGCGAACGTGAAGGTGCCCTCGGTCGGCTGGATCGCGTCGGGCTTCATCTGGTTGCCGGGCGTGATCTGCTCCGCGTGGTGCGCGAGCAGCTCGCCCCGGCCGCCGAGCAGGTCCTGCGGCTCCACCGCGATGCCGAACGGCACGGACACCGCGTCCGAGACGGGCGTCAGCGAGAGGTCGGGGGTGTAGCGGACGCCCGACACCAGGACGTCGTCGACCATGACGTCGGCGGGCGAGGAGACGGACTCGACGTAGAGCGACGCGGTGTCGAACAGGCCGGGGGTGTAGGTCGCCGTCACCTGCCGCCACTGGCTGGAGACGCCCTCGACGGTGGTGAGCGTCTCGTACGACGGCTGCCCGTCGAGGTCACGCTGCACCGAGACCCGCAGGTCGGCGGTGCCGGCGCCGTCGGGCAGCCGCAGCCACAGGCCGATCGTGTAGGTCGTGCCCGGCTCGAAGATCTCGGTGACAGGGATCAGCGCGCCGTCCCACGGGTCGACGCGGTCCTGCACCAGCAGGCTCCCGGCGCCCCGGGCACCGGTCGCCGTGGTGCTCACGCTCGCGGCGCCGCGCGCCTGCCAGCCGTCGAGGCCGGACTCGAAGTCGCTCGTCAGCACCACGGCCGGCGACAGCGCGCCGGCGGGGGTGGCGAGCGACGACACCAGGGCGCCGGCGGCGACCAGGGCGAGGGCGACCAGGGCCGCCGCAGCGGCGACGACGGGCCGGAGGGCCGACGGGACGGGACGGGCGGACGGCATGACGGGCTCCTCGCGCTGGGGTGGATCGTCACAGCACGACCCCGCGCGAGGCTAGGTCCGCACGTGCGGCGCGGTCAGCCCACGAACCGTTTCAGCACCGCAGGCGCGACGGGGCGGCGACGCAGGACGGGGCCACGACGCGGGACCGGGCCACGACGCGGGACAGGGCGGCGACGCCACGCGTCACCGCCCTGCCCCGGCCTCGGTCCGCCTGCGTCAGCCGACCGTCAGCGGTGCGACGATCTGCTCCACCTGGTCCTTGGCGTCGCCGAACAGCATCGCGGTGTTCTCACGGAAGAACAGCGGGTTCTGCACGCCCGCGTACCCGGTGGCCATCGACCGCTTGAACACGATCACCTGCTTGGCCTTCCAGACCTCGAGCACGGGCATGCCCGCGATCGGCGACGACGGGTCGTCCAGCGCGGAGGGGTTCACGGTGTCGTTGGCGCCGATGACCAGCACGACGTCGGTGTCCGCGAAGTCGTCGTTGATCTCGTCCATCTCCAGGACGATGTCGTACGGCACCTTCGCCTCGGCCAGCAGCACGTTCATGTGCCCGGGCAGGCGGCCGGCGACCGGGTGCACGGCGAACCGCACGTCGACGCCCTGGCCGCGGAGCTTCGACACCAGGTCGGCCACGGGGTACTGCGCCTTGGCGACGGCCATGCCGTAGCCGGGGGCGATGACGACGCGCTGCGCGTCGCGCAGCATGTCGGCGACCTCGACCGCCGTGACCTCGCGGTGCTCGCCGTAGTCCGTGTCGCCCGCCGCGACCTTGCCGCCCTCGGCCCCGAACCCACCGAGGATCACCGAGACGAACGACCGGTTCATCGCCTTGCACATGATGAACGAGAGGATCGCGCCGGAGGACCCGACGAGCGCGCCGACGATGATGAGCAGGTCGTTGCTCAGCATGAACCCGGCCGCCGCCGCGGCCCACCCGGAGTACGAGTTGAGCATCGACACGACGACGGGCATGTCGCCGCCGCCGATCGACGCCACCAGGTGCCAGCCGAGCGCGAGGGCGACCACCGTCATCAGCGCGAGCGGCAGCAGGGAGTGGTCCGCCAGGAACCAGGCCATGAGCCCGCCCGACGCGACGAGCGCACCGAGGTTCAGCCAGTTGCGACCCGGCAGCATGAGCGGCGCGCTCTTGATCCGCGCCGACAGCTTGAGGAAGGCGACGATCGACCCGGTGAAGGTGACGGCACCGATGAGCACGCCGAGGAACACCTCGACCAGGTGCACCGCGTCGGGCTCCTCGGTGAGGAACGAGTTGAAGCCGACGAGCACGGCCGCCAGGCCGACGAACGAGTGCAGCACCGCGATCATCTCGGGCATCTGCGTCATCTCGACGCTGCGGGCGCGCCAGATGCCGATGCCCGCACCGAGCGCGAGCGCCATGGCGATGAGGAACAGCGTCACGGGCACGGCCCGCTGGGAGACGTCGGCGGCGAGCGCGACCGTGGCGAGCAGCGCGAGGGCCATGCCCGCCATGCCGTAGAGGTTGCCGCGACGGGCGGTCTCCTGCTTGCTGAGCCCTGCCAGGGACAGCACGAAGAGGATCGCCGCGATCAGGTAGACGGCCTGGGCCAGTGACGTGAGCACGCCCGTCACGCCTCCTTCCGGAACATGTGGATCATGCGGAACGCGACGAGGAACCCGCCGAAGATGTTGATCGCGGCGACCGTGGCGGCCACGAACGCGAGGGTGCTGACCACCCAGCTCGAGTGCCCGATCTGCAGCAGCGCGCCGACCAGGATGATGCCGCTGATGGCGTTGGTGGTGGCCATGAGCGGGGTGTGCAGCGAGTGGCTGACGTTCGAGATGACGTAGTAGCCGACGACCACCGCGAGCGCGAACACGGTCGCGTGCCCGAGGAACGAGGCGGGCGCGGCCGTCAGCGCGAGCACCGTGAGCACGGCACCCAGCCCCGCGAGCACGGCGTTGCGACGCCCACGGCGCTGCGCGGCGGCGACCGCAGCGGCCTTCTTCGCGGCGGCCTCCTCCGGCGTCTCGACGGGAGCGGGCGCGACGGCGGCCGGCGCGGCGGAGACGGCGACGGGCGGCGGGGGCCACGTGACGTCGCCCCCCGTGGTCACGGTCATGCCGCGCTGCACCGGGTCGTCGAGGTCGAGGACGAGCTCGCCGTCCTTGCCCGGCGTGAGCAGTGCCAGCAGGTGCACGACGTTGGTGCCGAAGAGCTGCGAGGTGTGCTGCGGCATGCGGCTGGGCAGGTCGGTGTAGCCGAGGATGATCACGCCGTTGTCCGACACGACGCGCTCGCCGGGGACCGTCAGCTCGCAGTTGCCGCCGCCGGAGGCCGCCAGGTCGACGATCACCGAGCCCGGCCGCATCGCGGCGACCATCTCCTTGGTGATGGTCCGCGGCGCCTGCCCGCGCACGAGCGCGGTGGTGACGACGACGTTCGCCCACGCGGTCTGCTCGGCGTACATCTGCGCGGTGAGGCGCTCCTGCTCGGCCGTGAGCTCGCGGGCGTAGCCGTCCGTCGAGACCTCCTGGCTGGCGCCCTCGGCCTGCACGAACGTCGCGCCCATGGACTCGATCTGCTCGCCCACCTCGGGCCGCACGTCGAACGCGCGGACCTGGGCGCCCAGGCTGCTGGCGGTGCCCAGGGCGGCGAGCCCGGCGACGCCGGCGCCGATGACGAAGACGTTGGCGGGCGGGGTCTTGCCCGCGGCGGTCATCTGGCCGGTGAACATGCCGCCGAACTCCTCGGCGGCCTCGATCACGGCGCGGTACCCCGCGACGTTCGACAGCGTCGACAGCACGTCGAGCGCCTGCGCGCGGGAGATGCGCGGCACGGCGTCGAGGGCCAGGGCGGTGATGCCGAGGGCCGCCAGACGCTCGGCGAGCCCTGGGTCCGCGAACGGCGCCATCGTGGCGACGAGCGTGGCACCGCGGCGCATCGTGCCGACGTCGGCCGGCAGGTGCACGGCGGTGACGACGTCGCTCGCCATGACCTCGGCGCGCTCGGTCACCGTCGCGCCGGCCGCCCGGTACGCGTCGTCGGTGAACGTCGCGGCCGCGCCGGCGTCGTGCTCGACGAGCACGTCGTACCCGAGGCCGCTGAGCTTCGCGACGGTCGCGGGCGTGGCGGCGACGAGCCGCTCTCCCGGGCGCTGCTCGCGCGGGACGCCGATCCTCATGCGTGCTCTCCTTCGACGGTGACGGGGGGCGGGCCGGGCCCGCTCGCAGGCTCATCTTCGCGGTCCCGGACCGGTGACGGGTCGGACCTTGGACCCGGTAAGCGTATTCCGAGCCCGCTTCGGGCGGACGAGTCCTTGGTCACCCTCTCGTCGTCTCACCTCCCGAGACGCACGCCTCGACGCCGTCGCCCACCGTTGGACGACCCCCGACGCCCTGCGGGACCACGCTCCGCCGAACCCGCCACCGGGTGCCCCCGCCCGCGCGCCGGACGACCCCGGGCCACCTCGGGGTGGCGTCGACCGGTCAGTGCTCGACCGGTCGGTGCTCGACCGGGAGGTGCTCGGCCGGTCGGTGCTCGGCCGGTCGGTGCTCGGCTGCTCGGTGCTCGACGTCGCGGGCGACGGACTCCCACCTGGCCGTCGCCGCGCGCAGCGCCGCCTCCGCGTCGACTCCCCCGGCGTGGGCGGCGACGACGAGGGCCAGGAGCGCGTCGCCGACGGCCTCCGGGGTGGCCGGCGGTGCGACCGGGGCCGTCGTGCCGTCGGGGTCGCGGCGGCCGCCCGGCGCGGTCGACGCGACGGGCGCAGCAGCACGGTCGAGCAGACCGCCACGGTCCCCGCGGACGACGAGCCGCTGGGCCCGCGCGAGCGCGCCGAGCGACGCGGGGACGCCGTCGAGGACGGACGTGCGCCCGGGCTTCTCGGCGCGCTTGAGCCCCTCCCACCGGGCGTCGACCGCGCGCGCGTCGAGCTCCTCGGCATCCCCCGACGCCGTGAAGACGTGCGGGTTGCGCCGCACCAGCTTGGCCGCGAGCGCGTCCGCGACGTCGCCGACGTCGAACGGCTCGTCGGGGTCCTCGGAGGCCAGGCGGGCGTGGACCAGCACCTGCAGCAGCAGGTCCCCGAGCTCCTCGCGCATCCCGGCGCGGTCGCCGGCCTCGACGGCCTCGACCAGCTCGTGCGCCTCCTCGACCGCGTACGGCAGCAGCGACGCGTGCGTCTGCTCCGCGTACCAGGGGCAGCCGCCGGGCGAGCGCAGCCGGTCCATCACCTCGACGACGCGCGCGAGCGCTGCGGCCCTCCGCCCGACATCGGCCGACGTCGCGGGGTCCTGCGGCGCCGGCGGACCCTGCGGCGCCGGACCGGTCATGGGCGCGCCAGGACCCGAGGTCAGGGCGTCGGGACCGGCTCGAGCGCCGGCTCGTCGACGGGAGCGGCCTCGAGGCCGCCCGCCGGGACGATCCACGACGGCTGCTCGGGCGGCACGACGCCGAGGTCGATCGTGAACTCACCGAACCGGGGGTTCACCTCGATGTCCGCGTCGAGGACCCGTGCCTGGTACTCGGCGACGGCGGCGGCCGGGTCGGGCGCGTCCTGCAGCGCCGCCAAGGCCAGGGAGTAGCGGGCGATGGCCACGGCACCCGGGCCGAACTCCATCCCGGCGGCCTCCTCCGGACCGACGGCGCGCTCCGCCACCGTGCGCAGCAGGTCGAGTGCCTGCTGGTCGCTCACGCCGGCGCCCTGCTCGGCGGCGAGCTCGGTCGCGAACGGCTCGGTGATGAGGATGCCCAGGACGTTCTGCGGCGCGACTCCCTGGAGAATCGGGGCCATCTCCTCGAACGCCGTCGCGAGCTCGGCCGTCGTGATCGCACGACCGTCGACCAGGGCCGCGTCGCCCGGGTGCGTCGAGCACCCCGCGAGCAGCCCGCCCGTCACGACCGCAGCCGCCACCAGGACGCGCCCTCGCGTCCGTCGTCCCACCGCCACCAGGGCCTCCTGCTCACGTTCCGTCGGGGTCGCGAGCCATCGTAGGCCCTGGTGGTGTGCCCCTCGTCACGGGGCCCGGCGCGCACGCCGCCGGGACGCACCGCCTCAGCGCGCCGCCGTGCCCGCGGCCGCCGCGGCCGAGACGTCCCCGCGGACCACCGCGTCGATGAACTGCCGCGCCCACGTGAGCACCTCGCGCCCGTGCAGCGGCTTGCCGCCGATGCGCGCGGTGGTCGGGAACGGCACGAGCACCGTGCGCACCGCCGGCTTGAGCACCGACCCCGGGTACAGCCGCTTGAGCCGCAGCTGCGCGGACTCCGGCAGCTCGACCGGCGCGAACCGCACGAACCGGCCCTGCGCGGTGACGTCCGCGATGCCGGCGGCCCGCACGTGCAGCCGGAACTGCGCGACCTCGAAGAGGTTGTCGACGGCGGCGGGCACCGGCCCGTACCGGTCGACGAGCTCGGCGTGCACCTCGCGCAGCGTCGCCTCGTCGGTCGCTGCGGCGATCTTGCGGTACGCCTCCAGACGCAGCCGCTCGTGGGCGATGTAGTCGTGCGGCACGTGCGCGTCGACGGGCAGCTCGATCGTGACGTCGGGCAGCTCCTCGGCCGCCTCACCCTTGAACGACGCGACCGCCTCGCCCACCATGCGCACGTACAGGTCGAACCCGACGCCCTCGATGTGCCCGGACTGCTCCCCGCCCAGCAGGTTGCCCGCACCGCGGATCTCGAGGTCCTTCATGGCCACGGCCATGCCGGCGCCGAGGTCGGTGTGCGCGGCGATGGTCTGCAGGCGGTCGTGCGCGGTCTCGGTGAGCGGCACCTCCGGCGGGTACAGGAAGTACGCGTACGCCCGCTCGCGCCCGCGGCCCACGCGCCCGCGCAGCTGGTGCAGCTGCGAGAGCCCGAGCCGGTCGGCCCGCTCGAGGATGAGGGTGTTCGCGTTCGAGATGTCCAGGCCGGTCTCGACGATCGTCGTGCAGACCAGCACGTCGAACTTCTTCTCCCAGAAGTCGACGATGACCTGCTCGAGCCGGTGCTCACCCATCTTGCCGTGGGCGACCGCGATGCGGGCCTCGGGCACGAGCTCGTTGAGCCGCGACGCCACACGCTCGATCGACTCGACCTTGTTGTGCACGAAGAAGACCTGACCCTCGCGCAGCAGCTCACGCCGGATCGCGGCCGAGATCTGCTTCTCCTCGTACGGCCCGACGAACGTCAGCACCGGGTGGCGCTCCTCCGGCGGCGTGGCCAGCGTCGACATCTCGCGGATGCCCGTGACGGCCATCTCGAGCGTGCGCGGGATCGGCGTCGCGCTCATCGCGAGCACGTCGACGTTGGTGCGCAGCGCCTTGAGCGTCTCCTTGTGCTCGACGCCGAAGCGCTGCTCCTCGTCGATGATGACGAGCCCCAGGTCCTTGAACCGCACGCTGCCGGTGATGAGCCGGTGCGTGCCGATGACGACGTCGACGGACCCGTCCGCCAGCCCGTCGATGACCTCGGTCGACTCCTTGGCGCTCTGGAACCGCGACAGCGCCTTCACGTTCACCGGGTACGGCGCGTACCGCTCGGTGAACGTGTCGAGGTGCTGCTGCACCAGCAGCGTCGTCGGCACCAGCACGGCGACCTGCTTGCCGTCCTGCACGGCCTTGAACGCCGCGCGCACCGCGATCTCCGTCTTGCCGTAGCCGACGTCGCCGCAGACCAGGCGGTCCATGGGGACCGTCTTCTCCATGTCGGCCTTGACCTCGTCGATCGTGGCCAGCTGGTCCGGCGTCTCGACGTACGCGAACGCGTCCTCGAGCTCGCGCTGCCAGGGCGTGTCGGGGCCGAACGCGTGGCCCGGCGTCGCCATGCGCGCCGAGTACAGCCGGATCAGCTCGGCCGCGATCTCCTTGACGGCCTTGCGCGCGCGGCCCTTGGTCTTCTGCCAGTCCGAGCCGCCCATGCGGTTGAGCGTCGGGGACTCGCCGCCGACGTACTTCGTGACCTGGTCCAGCTGGTCGGTGGGCACGTACAGCCGGTCCCCCGGCTGGCCGCGCTTGCTCGACGCGTACTCGACGACCAGGTACTCGCGGGTCGCCGCCGACGCGCCCGAGCCGATGGTGCGCTGCACCAGCTCGACGAACCGCCCGACACCGTGCTGCTCGTGCACCACGAAGTCGCCGGGGCGCAGCTGCAGCGGGTCGACGACGTTGCGCCGCCGGCTCGGCATGCGGCGCATGTCGCGGGTGCTCGACCCGGCCCGCCCCGTGAGGTCGGCCTCGCTGAACACCGCGAGGTGCAGGCCCTCGTGCACGAACCCGGGGCCGACCGGCGCGGGCGTGACCAGCACGACCCCGCCCTCGGGCTCGTCCGGGACGGTGGCGACCAGGCGTGCCGGGACGTCGGCCGCCCGGAGCTGCTCGACCATGCGCTGCGCCGGGCCGTGGCCGTCGGTCGCGAGCACCAGCCGCCACCCGTCGTGCTGCAGGCGGCGGACGTCGTCGACGGCCCGCGCGACGTCACCGCGGTACCGCTCGACCTCGCGCGCCCCGACGACGAGGGTGCGGACGTCGCCCTCCGCGCCCGGCCCGTCCGACGCCCCGCCGTCGCCGGTCACCGCGTCCGCGTCGAGCGTGAAGCCCGACAGCGTCCACCAGCCCAGCGCGCGCACCGCGGCCAGCCCGCGCACCTCGGCGAACGACGCGAAGGACGCCGCCGACAGGTCCAGCGGCGTGGCCGCACCCGCCGCGGCCGACGTCCACGCGGCCTCGAGGAACTCCCGGGTCGTGGCCACCAGGTCGTGCGCCCGGCGACGCACGCGCTCGGGGTCGACGACGACCAGCAGCGACTCCTCGGGCACCAGGTCGAGCACGGGCACCATCCGGTCGACCAGCACCGGGGCGAGGGACTCCATGCCCTCGACGGCGATCCCCTCGGCCAGCCTGTCGAGCATGTCCAGCGCCCCGGGCAGCTGCTCGCGCAGCGACGCGGCACGGGCGCGGACCGCGTCCGTCAGCAGGATCTCCCGGCACGGCGGGGCCCACAGGCCGTGGTCGGCCACCTCGAGGCTGCGCTGGTCGGCCACGGAGAACCAGCGGATCTCCTCGACGTCCTCGCCCCACAGCTCGATGCGCAGCGGATGGTCCTCGGTGGGCGGGAACACGTCGAGGATGCCGCCGCGCACGGCGAACTCCCCGCGTCGCTCGACCATGTCCACGCGCGTGTACGCGGCGTCGACGAGCCGCTGGGCGAGGTCGTCGAGGTCGACCGTGTCACCCGTGTGCACCTCGACCGGAACCAGCTCGCCCAGCCCCTCGACCACCGGCTGCAGCAGCGCCCGCACCGGCATGACCAGCACCCGCACGGGACCGGACGGCCCGGGCTCGGGGTCCGGGTGCGCCAGGCGGCGGAACACCGCGAGGCGGCGCGCCACCGTGTCCGACCGGGGGCTCAGCCGCTCGTGCGGCAGCGTCTCCCAGCTCGGGAGGACGGCGACGTCGTCGTCGGGGAGGTAGCAGCGCAGCGCGCCCGCCAGCTCGTCCGCGTCGCGACCCGTGGCGGTGACCACGACGAGCGGCCGGCCCGCGGCGCCCTGCGTGCCGGCACCCGCGGTCGGGTGGGCACCGGCCAGCGCCGCGAGCAGCGGGGGCCGGATGCCGGCGGGCCCGACGACGTCGAGCTCACCGCGCGCGCGCACGGAGGCGACCGCCTCGGCGGCGGCGGGGTCGGCGAGGAGAGCGGGCAGGAGGCCGGTGAGATCCATGGGGTCCTTGGGCAGCATCGATCACCCGACACCCGGGGGGCGGCGGGGGTGGCAAGGCGTCGGTCCCAGTCTACGGAGGTCGACGTGGCGGGCAGCCCGGCGGGCGACGCCGGGTTTCACCCGGGGGGCGTGTGGGCGCGACGGCGGCCGGGTGCCAGTCTGGAACGGCCGATGTGCCCGTTTCGTCCGGATCGAGGTGGCACGCATGCGGTTCGAGGGTGTGCAGGCCCTGCGGTTCGTCGCGGCGTTCCTCGTCCTGGTCACGCACGCGTCGTTCTACGCCTCGGACCGGCTCGACCCGTCCGTGGGCACCTGGTGGTTCGGCGCGGTCGGGGTGGACGTCTTCTTCGTCATCTCGGGCTTCGTCATGATGGTGAGCACCCCCGGACTGTCGCGCGACGGCGACGGCGCCCTGCGGTTCGGCTACCGCCGGGTGATCCGGATCGCACCGATGTACTGGATCGCCACGACCGTGAAGATCCTCACCGTCATGGCGGTCCCGGCGGTCGCGCTGCACCCGGACCTGTCCCCCGGCCGCGTCCTGGCGTCCTACTTCTTCCTGCCGACGCGCGGGCCCACGGGCGAGACCGGCGTCATCCTCGGTGTCGGGTGGACGCTCGTGTTCGAGATGCTGTTCTACCTGCTCTTCACGCTGGGCCTCGCGCTCCGGCTGGATCCGATGCTGTTCTCCGGCGGCGCGCTGATGCTGGTCGCCGCCGGCTCGTTCCTGCGCCCCGAGACCGGGTGGCCGGTGTGGTCGTACCACTTCAGCTTCATCGTCGTGTACTTCGTCATCGGCATGGCGCTGGGCCGGCTGGTGCTCTCCGAGCGGCTGCGCCCGCACACGCCGCGCGTCGCGGCCGGGGCGGTCGCCGCGACGCTCGTCATCGCGCTGCTGCCCGGCGGCGTGGCCTGGGAGAACAGCTCACCGCTGCGCGTCGTGGCGGTCACGGCGTTCGTCACGTGCGTCGTGGCCGCCGAGCCGCTGCTGCGCGGCCGCCTGCCACGGCCCGCGCTGTTCCTCGGCGACGCCTCGTACTCGCTCTACCTGTTCCACCCGCTCGTCGGACCGGTCGTGCCCGTGGTGCTGGCGCGCGCGGGGCTCATCGACCACACGGTCGCGACCGTCCTCACCATCGTGCTGGCGGTCGCGGCCGGGGCGTTCCTGTTCCGGTTCGTCGAGCGTCCCGTGACCGGCCGGCTGCGGGGCCTGGAGCCCCGGGTGGCGCGCGTCGTCCTGCGACGTCGGCAGCCCGCGCCGGCCGCTGTGCCGGCGGACGCCACGGCCCGGCCGGACACGGCGACGTGAGCGCGGACGGCACGCTCGGCGCCCCCGCGGGTGTCGAGCGGGAGACGGCCACGGCGGCCGGCACCCGGGCCCCGGCGGGCACAGGCACGTCGGCAGGCACAGGCACGTCGGCAGGCACAGGCACGTCGGCAGGCACAGGGACGTGGGCCGACCGGGTGTCGTTCGCCCGCAGCAGCACGGTGCTCGTCGCGGTGTACCTGGCGTCGCGCGTGCTCGTGCTCGGGGCGGTCGACCTGGCGCGCCGGCAGCAGGACCTCGGGTGGACCCGGGCGCTGGCGCCCTGGGACGGGCCGTTCTACCTGTCGATCGCCGCGCACGGCTACCCCGACGTCGTCCCGGCGGCGGACCAGCCGGACCTGGCGACCGCGGCGTTCTTCCCCCTGTTCCCGCTGCTGGTGCGCGGGGTCGCGGAGGTGACCGGCGCCCCGCTGGTCGCGGCGGGGATCGCGCTGAACCTGCTGCTGGGGGTCGCGGCCGTCGTCGCGGTGCACGCGGCCGGCCGCACCGTGCTGTCGGCGGGGACGGCGTTCCTCGCGGCGCTCGTGGTCGTGGCCATGCCGGGCGCGGCGACGTTCTCGCTGCTCATGGCGGACCCGCTGTTCGTGGCCCTGGCCGCGTGGTGCCTGGTGCTGCTCGCGCGCCACCGCTGGCTCGGCGCCGGCCTGGTGGCCGTGGCGGGCACCGCGACGCGGCCCAACGCGGTCGGGCTGGTCGCGGCCGCGGCCGTCGCGTCGTACCTCGCGCTGCGCCGGGACCGGGACGTCACGAGCCTGATCGCCCCGGCCCTGGCCCCGCTCGGCACGCTCGGGTACTGGGCCTACCTGTGGTGGCGCACGGGACAGCCGGACGCCTGGTTCGTGGTGCAGGAGCGCTTCTGGCACCAGCAGCTCGACTTCGGGGTCCAGTTCGCGTACCTCGTCACGGGCTTCTCCGAGCTGGTCCACGACCACACCTACCTGGTGATGTGGTCCGGCTTCCTCTGGCTGGCGCTGGTCGCGTGGGCCGTGTGGCGCGGGGCGCGCATCCCCGCGGTCCCCACCGCGTACACCGCGGTCCTGCTGGGCCAGATGCTCGCCTACAGCGGCCTGGGACCGCGCCCCCGGTTCCTGCTGGCGGCGTTCCCGCTGGTCTGGCTGGTCGTGCAGCGCCTGGGCCGGCGGCTCGTGCTGCTGCTGTGCGGGGTGCTGCTGACCGCCCAGGTGCTGCTCGCGTGGGCCTACACCTCGCAGTACGTGATCCCGTGAGCGCCGCGCGCGGCACCGTCGTGTCGGTGATGCCCCGCCACGCCGGCCTGGGCAACCGCATGCGGGCCCTGCTGGGGGCGCGGTCGCTCGCGCGGCGCGAGGCGCGGGGGTTCGCGTACGTGTGGCCCACGGGGCGGTCCTTCGGCGCGCAGCTCAGGGACCTGTGGGACGACGACGCACGGGACGACGCTGCACGGGACCCCGCACGCGACGACGCCCTGCGCCGGCTGCCGGGCGTCGCGCACCGGGCGCTGCGCCTGCGGTACCCCCACCGCGACTGGTCGCTGCACTGGCTGGACGACGCGCGGGACGAGCGGGTGTGGCTGGTCCGCACCGGGCACGCGCTCGTGCTGCCCGACGACGCCCAGCCGTGGCCCCACCTGCTGCGCGAGCTGCGGCCGGCCCCCGCGGTCGCCGACCGGGTGGTCCGGCTCGCGCGGCGCCTGGCGGGCGAGCCGTACGTCGGCGTGATGGTGCGGGCCCACCACGCGTCGCACCCCGAGACGCTGCGGTGGTCGCCGGTCGGGTGGTTCGTCGAGCGCATGCGCCGGATCGAGCAGGAGCAGCCGGGGGTCCGGTTCCTCCTCTCGTGCGACGTCCCGCGGGTGCAGCACGAGCTCCTCGCGGCGTTCCCCGGTGCCGTGGCGCAGGACGACAAGGGCGCGTACAACTCGCGCCACGGGCTCGTCGCGGCCGTCGCGGACCTGTACCTGCTGGCCGGGGCCAGCCACCTGCTGGGACCGCACTACTCGAGCTTCCCCGAGCTGGCGGTGCACCTCGCCGGACCGCCGCTGGTGCTCGAGACGTCGCGGACGCCGACGCGCGACGGTCCGCCGCTCGTCACGGTGCCGGACCCGCTGCGCCCGCACGTGGGGCGCAGGGACGTCGCCGCCGGGTCGACCGCGCGCGACCAGCACACGGACTGACCGCCGCCCGCCCCTCCTACCGGCGGTCCGCCGCGGGCACGGACGACACCCCCGAGGGGCCCTGCGACGCGCGGCGCGCCAGGTCGCGCCGGACGTACCGCACCCCCGGGACCAGCTGGCAGACCAGCACCGCGAGCGCCGACGCGAGCACGGGCCCGGCGGCACCGAGGCGCCCCACCAGCCACCACGTGAGCAGCACGTTGCTCACGCACATGCTCAGCACCGGCACGACCTGGAAGCGCAGCCCCGCCTCGTCCGTCATGTACATGCCGACGGGGTACAGGACCGCCTGCACCAGCACGAACCCGCACCACCCGAGGACGACCCCGGCGCCGAGGTGCAGCGCACCGTCGGTCACCAGCGCCTCGAGCGCGGGCAGCGCGAGCACCAGGACGCCCAGCGCGAGCACCGCCGCGACCCCGAACGCCACGCTGAGGCGGAACGGCGCCACCACGTCGTCCTGCGCCCGGGCACGGGCGAAGTGGGGCCACAGGCTCAGCCCGGCGGACAGCACGACCTGCATGACCAGGCCGAACATCTGCCCGGCGAAGACGTACTGCGCGAGCGCGTCCGTGCTCGCCAGGTGCGAGAGGAACAGCCGGTCGGTCTGCATCGCCACGGGCATCGCGACGGACTGCACGAGCATCGGCACGGCCGTCGCCGCGACGGCCACCCCCGGCACGGCACGGACCCGCGGCACGTCGCGCAGCGCCCGGCCCACCTGGGGGGCGACGACCCGCGCGGCGACGGCGAGGACGACCGCCGAGACCACCGACGCGGCCGCGTACGAGACGAGTGCCACCCAGTCACCGGCCGCCCGGCCCAGGAGCGTGAGCGCCAGGACACCGGCGAGGAACAGCGGCGAGACCAGACCCTGCAGCACCGTCTGCGCCGCCGTCCGCCGCAGCCCGACCAGGATCCTGCTGCCCACACCCAGCGGCAGCGACAGCCCGAACAGCGCGAGGCAGAGCGTCGCGACCACGTCACCGCCGGGCGTCAGGCCGTCCCCCAGCAGCAGCGGCCACCACCCGCCCACCTGCACCACGACGCACAGCGCGGCGACGACCAGCCCGGACACCGTCAGCAGCCGGAAGGCCGTGGTCAGCACCCGGTGGACGCTGCGCGCCCGCGCCGGGTCGTCGGCGTGCGCGACGGCGTTCAGGACGACCGCGCCGATCCCCAGGTCGGCGAACGGCAGCAGGTTGCGCAGGCCGTTGAGCAGGCCGTACTGGGCGTAGGCGGCCACCCCGAAGTGCTCGATGACGACGCGGGTGCTGACGACCCCGAGCAGCCCGCCGAGCGCGACGACGCCCGCGCGGGCCCCGGCGGTGCGCACCAGGTCCGCCCACACCGCCCTCACGGGGGCGCCCGCCCGACGGTCCGCGAGTCCGTGACGGCGAGCGCCACGGCGAGGACCATCACCGCGATCGACGTCGAGAAGAACGGGCTGAACAGCAGGTCCCACGCCACCAGCGAGGTCACCAGCACGCGCAGCGCGGAGGCCTGCCGGCGGGCGAGCGCCCGCACGAGACCGGCGGCCGCCAGCCCGGTGACCGTCACGGCGAGCACGGCACCGGGCGGACCGAGGCGGATCCACAGGTCGCCGAGGACGGAGTGGACCTCGAACCCCGACCCGAACAGGTACCGCTCGACGTAGCCGTTGTCCGGGTCGTACCGCAGCTGCGCCATCCCGGCCTTGGCCGTGAGCACGTCCCCGTGGTCGGGCAGGAGCCCGGAGCCGTACCCCCACGGCTGCGCGCCGAGCAGCGCCGCGGTGGCGCCCATCTCCGGCCGGGCGCCGGCCAGCACGAACCCGCTCGTGTCGATCTGGGCCTGCGTGCGGGCGCGGGCGCTCTCCCCGAAGACGCCCTCGACGAGCATCGCCTGGATCGAGAAGACGGCGATGACGCCCAGCAGCGCGAGCTGCACGACCGTGCGCGTCACGGTCGAGCGGGGCGCCAGGGCGCCGGCCGCGCGCTGCCACACGAGCACGGCGGCCGTCACCACCAGCAGCGAGGCGCCGGAGCGCGCGTCGTTGGCGGCCGAGACGGCGGCGAGCGCCAGCACGGCGACCACCTGCACGAGCACCGAGGACACGGTCAGGCAGGCGCCGAGCACGAGCACCGTGACGGGCACGGAGAGCTCGTACTTCCACGGGTCGGTGCTGCCCGCCGCACGGGGCAGCGCCGACGCGAGCATGCCCGCGCCGTACAGCACGACCACCGTGCGGGGCGCCAGCACGCGGTGCGCCCAGACCAGCACGCCCGCCGACGTCACCACGACCGCGACCCCGGACGCCGTCAGGCGTGCGCCGTAGGGGTCGGGCGCGCGGGTGCCGGCGCCGGCCAGGGTCAGGTACGCGCCGCACAGGACCGCCGCGACGGCGAGCCCGAGCAGCAGGCGTCCGGCGCGGTACCGCCACCAGACGGGCAGCCACACGGGCGTGAGCAGCACCGCGACCAGCAGCCCGAGTGTGAGGCCGACCGCGAGCTGGGTCCAGAACCCCACGCACACGCACGCGACGACGGCCGTCGCACGGTCCAGCGCACGGCCCGGCGCACGGTCCCCCGGGACCGTGGCCAGGGGCACGCGTCCTGCGGGGGTGGGCGGTGCCGCGGGGTCCGGGACCGTCGAGGGCGCCGTGACCGCCGCGGACCCGGGCCGCTGCGGCACGGGCGCCGCGCCCGGCGCGGCCGCACTCACCCGAGCACGCCCGCGAACACCGCGGCCGGCTCACCGGGCAGGACGTCGACCACGAGCGTCACGTCCGCCGCGGCGCCGTCCGCGAGCCGGAACAGGAAGACGCCGGTGCCGGACGCGCCCGGGGCGAGCGACCCGGCGAGGGGCCGTCCGCCGGGCTCGACCAGGGCGACCAGCGGCACCCCGGCGGTGGACGCGTTGACTGCGACGAGCGCCAGGTCGACGGGGGTGTCACCCTCGTTGGTCACCTCGACCGTGCACCGCACCGCGGGGCCGGCGATCTCGCCCGGGCTGGTCGCGACCCCGTCGACGCGCTCCACCGCGGCCAGGCGCACCGCGGCGCCGGCCGTGCGCGCCGCCTCCCGCGGCCCGACGGCGGGCAGCTCCAGGGGGGCCACCGGTGGAGCGCCGGCCGCGGCCGCGTCCGGTGGCGCGACCGGGTCCGCCGTCTCCCCGCCGGGCGACGCGGCCGCGTCGGCCGGGGCCCGGGCACCGTCCGGTGCGTCGCCCCCGGCGGTGGTCGGTGCCACCGCCGTCGGCCCGCTCGCACGCGCCGGCGCCGCGCCGGCGCCGTCGGCGGCCGCGTTCAGCAAGCCCGACACGACCGCGGCCAGGACGCCGGCACCGAGCGCTCCTGCGACGACGACCCGGCGGCGGCCGGTGCGCGGCGGCCCCGACGTCACGCCGCACCCTCGTCACCACCGGCGCGGGCCGCCGGGGTGGGTGACGGCTCACCGACGCCACGCGCCGCACCGGCCGGGACGGGGACGGGGACGGGCTCGGCCGGCCCGGGCACCGCGGCCGGTCGCCGCGGCGAGGGCGGGCGCAGCCGCTCGGCGTACCGCGCGCGCGTCCGCAGCGGCGCGCCACCGAGCACGAGGCCGAGGACGTGCCCGCCGGCCAGGCGCAGCCGCGCGACCGTCCGTCGCAGCCGGCGCCCGCGCGTCGTCCCCGGCCGGACCACGACCAGCACGCCGTCGGCCCGGGACGCGAGCCACAGGGCGTCGCTCAGCGCGAGGGCCGGCGGGCTGTCGAGCACCACGTGGTCGTACGCCGCGCGGGCGTCGCGCAGCACCGCGGCGAGCGCGTCGGACGCGAGCAGCGGCCCCGGGTCGGACGGCAGCGGGCCGCTGGTCAGCACCGTGAGCCGGTCCGGGCCCCAGGGACGCCCCACCGCGGCCGACGCGTCCCCCGCCAGGACGTCGGTCAGGCCCGGCGCGGGCGGCAGCCCGGTGGCCCGGGCGACGGTCGGGTGCCGCAGGTCGGCGTCGACGAGCAGGACGCGGCGCCCCAGGCCGGCCAGCGCGACCGCGAGCCCGAGCGCGACGGCGCTGCGACCCTCCTCGGCGTCACCCGACGCGACGAGCAGCACCTGCCGCGGCTGCGCGGCGTCCCCCGGCCGCAGCGCCGCGAGCAGGGAGCGGAACGCCTCCGCCTGGGCACCCGCCGGGTCCGCGGTCATCTCGGCCGCCGGGCCGACGCCGGGTGGCGTGGCCGGCAGCTCCGCGAGCACGGGGGCGTCCGCCGCGCGGGCCGCCTCCTCGGCGCTCGCCGGCCGGGTGTCGAGCACCCGCCGCAGGACGGCGTAGGCGCACCCGAGGAGCGCGCCCAGCAGCAGCCCGCTCGCCACGAGGAACCGGGTGTTGGGCGCGACCGGCGCCTGCGCCGCGGTGGCCGGTGCGATGACGGTCACCCGCACGGCGGAGGCCTCCTGCGCGCCGCGCGGCGACACCTGCGGGACCGCGTCCGCCAGGCTCGCCGCCACCGCGTCCGCGACGGCCCGGGCCTCCTGCGGCGACGGCTGCGCCACCGAGATCTCGATGACCGACGTGTCGAGCGGCGAGTCCACGCGCACCTGGCGGGCCAGGTCGCTCGGGGTCGTCGCGAGCCCCAGGTCCTCGATGGCGTGCTCCAGCACCAGCGGCGAGGACGCCAGCACCGTGTAGGACGCCATGAGGTTCTGGACGTAGGTGGCGCCCTGCAGCAGGTCGACCGGCGACTCGCCCTGCTGCGCGGCGAGCATCACGGACGCGGTCGACCGGTACTGCGCGGGCTGCGAGGCCGCGTAGAGGTAGCCGACCACGCCGCCCGCGAGCGCCGTCAGCACGATCACCACCCAGTGGCGGGCCAGCGCGCCGGTGTACTCCTGGACCGTCATGCGCAGCTCCCACCGGCCGGGCGCCCGCGGCGGGCGGACCGGGTGCTCACCTGGCTCATCCCTCACCTCCGGGCGGTGCGTCGGGCGCGAGGGCGTCCGGTGCGACGGCGTCCGGTGCCGCCGGCGCCTGCGGTGCCGTGACCTCCGGGGCCGTGACGTCGGGCGCCGTGGTGCCGGGCGCGGTGGTGCCGGGCGCTGTGACGTCGGGTGACGTCGCGCCCGGTGCCGTCGGCGACGTCGCCGCCGGGGGCACCGCCGTCCGCGCCTGCGCCCCGGCGGGGGTGGCGACGGTCGTCCAGTCGGTCCACGTCCAGGCACCCCAGCGGTCCGTGGCGCGCACCCGGTAGCGGTACGTCGTCCCGGGCACGACCGACGTGTCCACGAAGGACATGGCCGGGCGCGACCAGAACGTCGACGCGGCCTCGACCGTCTGCAGCGGGGTCGACCCGCGGTCCTGGCGCAGCACCTCGTAGCGCAGCACCTCGTCGTCCTGGTCGTGGTTGGCGGTCCAGGCGAGCCGCACGCCCGACGACGTCACGGTGGGCGTCAGCGCCCACGCGCCGCCCTGGACCTGCGGACCGAGCCGGTTGGGCGCCCGGTCCCGCGTGGTGAACCGCACGAGGCCCTGCTGGGCGACGCCCGCGACCCGCGGGAACTCCCCGCCGAAGGCGACGTACGCAGCGGTACCGGTGATGCTGAACGCGGCCTGCGACATGCCCGTGTACGACCCCGTCCACCACTGGGGGTACCAGGTGACCCGGCTGGTCGCGGGCCGTTGCACGCCCTTGAAGGAGACGGTCCGCCCGGAGGGCTCCTTGGTCCAGACGAGCCCGTGCCGGTAGATCCGGGGGCTCATCTCCGGGAAGCTGCCCATCGCGCTGCAGTTGTGGGAGTGGCTCGCGGTGTACACGTGCCCGCCGAGCGCCGCGATCGCGTACGTGTCGCCGCGGCACGTCTCGATCCAGCGCAGCTGCCCGGTCCACGACGCACGGAAGGCGCCCTCGAACCCGTCCTGGCTGGTCCCGCCGAAGTCGTACCCGGTGCCGTAGACGCTGTCCCCGTCGCTCGACAGGGAGTACACCGCCGCATTCTGCCCGCCGTTGCGGATGACGGAGTTGACCGGCCACGGCAGGCTCGCCCCGGTCACCGGGTCGAGCGCCGCCATGCCCCGGCCCGGGTTGGTCGAGCCGTTGACGCTCTCGAAGGAGCCGGCCAGCACGACGCGCGCGCCGTCGGGCGACACCACCACGGCCCGCCCTCCCCAGCCGCCGGCCAGGGTCGGGGCGAACGGCAGCAGCTGCCCCGTGCTCGCGCTCACCGCCGCGACGCGGGTGCGCGGCACGTTGTCCACGCCCGTGAACTCCCCCGTGAGGTACACCGTGCCCTGGGTCGCCGCGATGCCCTGGACCTTGCCGTTGACCTGCGGACGGAACGACGTGACGAGCGCACCCGTGGCCGTGTCGAAGGCCGCCACACGGTAGCGGGCCTGACCCGCCACCGACGTGAACGCGCCGCCGACGTACAGCCGCGTGCCGTCCGGCGACAGGGCGAGCGCGAGCACCTGGCCGTTCGCCCCCGGGTTCCACGCGGTCATGACCCCGGTCGTGAGGTCGTACGCCATGAGGTTGGCCCGCGGTGAGAGCGACGTCCCCGGTGCGGCACCGGCGGGCCGGGCGTTGGCGAACCCGCCGCCCACGTACACGACGTCGCCCTGCACCACCTGCGCCCACGCGACGCCGTCGATCTGGGCAGTCGGCAGCGGGTCGGCGGAGACCAGCGCCTCGGGCACGCTCGGTGCCAGTGCGGTGGCCGCCGCGTCCGCGGCCGTGGTCGTCGCCGCGTCCGCGGCCGTGGTCGTCGCCGCGTCCGCGGCCGTGGTCGTCGCCGCGTCCGCGGCCGCGTCACCGACCGGCTGCTCGGCACCGGGCGCACCGGCGCGCACCGCCGGCGCGGCCCCGGACAGGACCACCACGAGCGCCGACGCGGCGACGACCGCAGCGAGCCGGCCGACACCGGGTGGCCACCGGAGGGCGGCGGTGGGGCGGTCCCCCACGGGACCGGCGCGTCGTGACCTGGCTGCACCCATGGAGCACCTCACCCCCCGGACCTCCTGGCGCTGCCCCGCGCCGGTCGGTCGTCCTGCGCGGCCACGTGGGCGGGGCAGACCATGACAACCCCAGCATTCCACCGCATACCCGACATCAGGAGGGCCGGGCACGCTTTCACCCCGCCCAGGGCGCGCATTCACCCGCCCCGCCGCGCGGCGGCGCTGCCGGCCCCGGCGGCAGTCCGGCGGACCGCCTCGCGCACCTCCCGCGCGGGTCCGTCCCACCCCGGCGGCACCCACGGCGCCGGGTGCCCCGGCGGCTGCCAGGCCCGCAGGGCGGCCGCGACGGCCCCGACGTCGTCGGGAGGGACGCGCAGCGCCCGGCCCCCGAGGGTCTCCCGGAAGACGGCCAGGTCGCTGACGACGACCGGGCACCCCAGGGCCAGCGCCTCGACCGGGGGCAGCCCGTACCCCTCGGCCAGCGAGAGGAAGACGAACAGCTCCGCGTGGCGGTAGAGCCACGCGAGCTCGTCCGTGGCCACACCGCCGAGCAGCACGACCGCGCCGGCCCGCACGGCCGCCCCGACCTCGTCCGGCAGGCCGGGGCCGCGCCCGTCGCTCTCGCCCACCACGACCAGCGGGCGCCGCGGTGCCACCCGGCCGGACCGCAGCGCGCCCACGACCGTGGTCGCGAGGTTCTTGCGGACGTTCAGCCTGCCGACCGACAGCCAGAACCCCTCGACCGCGGGCAGCGCGGCCGGGCGGCGCGGCGCGGCGGTCAGCAGCGCGGGGTCGGGTGCGAGCCCGATCGGCGTCACGCCGGGGACCCGGGGGTTGAGCCGCCGCACGTGCGCCGCCTCGTGCGTCGACGACGTGACGACCGCCCCGGCGCGGACGAGGCCGGGCCCGACGAGCGAGAGGTAGCACCGCTCGGCCCGGGTGAACCACTCGGGGTGGTCCTGGAAGAGGACGTCGTGGCAGAACACGGTGGTGCGCGGCGCGGCGCCGCCCCGGGGTGCGAAGTTGTGGGTGAGCAGCGCGTCGGCGCCCGCGCGCCGGGCGAGCCGCCCGTACTCGAGCTCGACGGCGACCGCGTGCGGGCGCCCCCGTGCGGGCAGGGCGCCCGCCAGCTCGGGGTCCGCCCCGGCCCGCGCGAGCGCCGCGGCGGGCACGACGGGCACGAGCACGTCCTGCGGGTGGGCGGCGCGCCAGGCCCGCACGAGCTCGCGCTGCACCATCCGGTTGGACGGCGGCCCCTCGAACCACCAGTACGCGTCGACGAGCACGCGCATCCCGTCCGGCGCGGGTGTGCCGCTCACGCCGGCACCGCCCCCGCGGCGGTCGCGCGGTCCGCCAGGCGTGCCCGCACCCGCTGCGGGGCCTCCCGGCAGCGCCGCACCCATACCCGCCGGCGGTAGGTGCGGCGGAACCCGGCGACGAAGCGTGCGGCGTCGCCGCGTGCCGCGAACAGCCCGTGCGCGACCCACAGGTCGGTCAGCGCGTCGGTCGCGTCCGCGGGCATGCGGACGAGCGCGGTGCGGTGCACAGAGAGCACCGGCGCACCCGTGCCGTCCAGCTCCTCCCCCGCGGCGCGCACGGCCCGCAGCGAGGGATCACCCGGCCAGACCACCGGGCACCCCGGCTGCCCGTCGGCGTACCAGCGGTCCCGGCCGCCGGCGCGCGCCTCCAGCCACGCGGCGTACAGGAAGAACTCGGTCAGCCGGTGGTCCACGAACTCCTGCGCGAACGGCCGCCCGGCCCGGTCCCCCACGTCCTCGACCATGGCCCGCACCAACGACGTGACCAGGACGAACGGCGTCACCGTGGCCGGGAACCGGTCGAGCACGGCGCCCGGGTCCAGCCCGAGGTAGCGGACGGTGCGCTCGAGCGCCGGGCGCAGCGGGTGGCCGGCGTAACCGTGGACGCCCAGCCGCGCGCGGCCGTCGGGCACCCCGAACCAGGCGGGGTCCGGGGCCCGCACCAGGTGGTTCTTGGCATCGAGGGCGAGGTAGCGCCCGGTGGTGACGCGCGGGGCGACGAGCAGCTTCAGCGCCTGCTGCCGCTGCCACCCGGGCGCGGCCGGGACCCCGCCCAGGTCGTCCGGGCGCAGCAGCGTGACGCGGTCCGCGTGCGGGCCGTACGCCGCGAGCAGCTCCGCGGCGCCGCGGGCGGGCAGCCCGCGGGCCGTGTTGTCGATGACCAGCACCTCGGCCACGGCGCCCACGGGCACGTGCCGCGCGAACGACCGGGCCTGCAGCAGGAGCAGCGGCACCTCGAGCTCGAACACCACGGTGACGACCGTGCCCGCGCCGAGCACGTCCCCGGTGCTCACACCCCCACCCCCTGGGGCGCGAGCCGGTGCCGGTGCGCGTACTCCTCCTGCCGGTGGCCGACCAGACCCGCGAGGTGCCCCGCGCCGCGGGCGGCCATGCGGGCGGCCCGCGCGGACCGGCCGGGGCTGCGTCGCAGGTGCGCGACCACGTGCAGGCCCGTCCCCACCAGCATGCGCGCCACCCCGCCGGCGGCCAGCAGGACCCCGCGCCCGCCGCGTGCCGGCAGGGTCGGCGCCGTCCGCAGCGCGACCACGGCCTCCGTGACGCCGGAGCGGAACGCCCGCCGCAGGATCCACCGGCGATCCAGCCGCGCCGGTCCCACCGACTCCACGACGCGGGCGCCGGCGCACCACCGGATCGTCCCCCCGGCGCGCACGAGGTCGGACGTGAACTGCGTGTCCTCGCCGCCGGTGAGGCCCAGGGCGGGGTCGAACCGCACGCCCGCGGCCCGCACGGCCGCCAGGTCCAGCAGCAGGTTGTTGGTCGCCGCCGCGGCCATGCGCTGCCCGCCCACGCGGGCGGGTCGCACGTAGCTCGCCCGCACCCAGTCGTCGGCGCCGGGCGGCAGCAGGGTGCGCACGGGTCCGGCGACCGCCGCGGCACCCGTCGCCCGGTGGGTGTCCAGCAGCGCGACCAGCCAGCCCGGCTCGGGCACCTCGTCGTCGTCGAGGAACACCAGCAGGTCGTGCGCGGCCGCCTCGTCCAGCGCGCGGTTGCGCACCGCCGACAGCCCCGGCACCGGCTCGGTGACGTGCCGCGCCCCGTGCGCCCGGGCGACCGTGCCCGCGGACCCGGCGGGGTCGTTGTCGACGACGAGCAGGTCCACGTCCACCCCACGGTCGGCGGCGCAGCGGACCGCCTCGGCCCGCACGGCGCGCAGCGCCGCGTCCAGCGTCACCGGGCGGTGCAGGGTCGGCACCGCCACCACCACACGCGTCACGTCCGCCCCCGCCCCAGGGCCGCGCGGTACACGGCCAGGTGGGCGCGGCCGGCCTCCTGCCAGCCCCGCCGTGACAGGTCGGGACGGGCACCCGGTGCCCGGTCGCGGGTGGCCGCGACGGCCTTGAGCAGGTCACCGCCCGTGAGCTCGTCGTCGTACGTGAGCACCCACCCGGGCCCGACCTCGTGGGCCAGCGCGCGGTTGACGGCGGTGTCGGGCACCAGCACGGGCCGGTCCAGGGACAGGGCCGCCAGCACCGCGCCCGAGTTGTGCATGTGCCGGTAGGGCAGGACCACGACCTGCGCCGACGTCACCGCCTGGACCAGCGCCGCGTCGTCGAGGAAGCCCAGCCGCGCGCGGACGCGCGGGTCACGGGCCGCTGCGCCACGGACCGCGTCGGCCAGCGCCTCGGACGACGGCCTGCCCGCGATCGTCAGGGTGAGGTCCGGGCCCTCGCGGGCGGTCTCCGTGAACGCGGCCAGCAGCCCCTCGACGCCCTTGTACCGACGCACCAACCCGACGAACGCGATCCTCCCGGGGCGCGCGTCGTCCCGGGGGTGCGGCGCGTACCAGTCCCGGTAGTGCCCGTGCAGCACGCACGCCGTCGGCACCCGGGTGCGCACCTGCGCGTCGACGTCGTTGAGGACGACGCGAGCCGTGGTGAGGCGGTCCACCGCCCGCAGGCCGAGCGACTCCAGACGGCTCACGTCGCGCGGGTGCTCGACGTTGTGGACCGTGCGCACCACGGGGGTGCGCAGCACCGCCAGGCGGACCGTCCAGGCCAGGAACGCCCAGCGCTTGAGCGTGCGCCGCGTACCTGACCGGGCGGCGAACAACGACTCGGGCCAGTGCAGGTGCACCACGTCGTACCGACCCGCCAGCGCGGTGCGCCAGGTGAACCGCCGCAGGTCGACGCCGTCCTGCGCGTCGAGCGCGGCGGCGAGCATGACGATGTAGGGGTTGGTGGTCGGCCGCGGCACGCCGAACGACGGCAGCACGCGCACCGGCCGCCCGCGCTCCTCACCCCGTCCCGCGCGCGGGTCCCCCGTGCGGCCCCGCGCACCGTCGAGCAGGCCCCGGGCCGCCGCGACCCACGGGGCGGGCCGCAGCAGCTGACGTCGCCCGCCCTGCAGCACGACCGCCCTCGCGGCGGGCAGCGCCAGGAGGTGCCAGCGCAGCCGGTCTTCCCGGGGCAGCCACGCGCGGGCGAACACCATGCGGTTGCGGACGTTGTAGTAGTAGTACGTCGCCGACTTCGCCCGCCCCGCGACACGGTCCGGGTGGGTCGAGCCCTCGTCGTGCACCGCGAGCGCCCGCGGCACCACGGCGACCGCACCGCCCACGGCCAGGACCCGCCGCGACAGGTCGACGTCCTCCCAGTAGAGGAAGTAGTCGTGGGCGAACCCGCCGGTGCGCTCCCACAGCTCCCGCGTGACGGCCAGGCACGCGCCGGACACCCACGGCACCGCCCACGGCGGCGCCGGGTCGGCACGACGCTCGGCCGCCGTGCGCATGCGGCCCGTGCGCAGGTCCAGCGCGAGCACCCCGGTCATCCACGGCGTGCCGTCGGGACGCTCCACCCGCGGTGCCGCGAGCAGCAGGGGCCGCTCCCGCACGGCGTCGACGAGGACCCGGCGGTCGGCCGGGGCGAGGCGCGCGTCGGGGTTGAGCAGGACGACGACGTCGGCACCCCACGCGAACGCCTCGGCGGCGCCGGCGTCCGCTCCCGCGCCGAACCCGAGGTTCCGGTCCGGCAGCACGGTGGCCCACCCCTCGCGGTCCGCCAGGTCGGTCACCCGCCGGCGCTCGTCGTCGTCCGTGCGGTTGTCGACCACGACGACGAGGTCCGCCCCCGGTGCCGACGGCACCAGGTGCTGCTCGAGCAGCGCCGCCGACCCGTAGCCGACGACCACCAGCGCCACCCCGGCCACGCGTCACCCCCGCCCGGGCACGTCGAGGGCACCCACGTCGCGGAACCACCGGGGCAGCGCGAGCGCGAGGAACCCCGCCGCACCCGCCGTGACCACGGCCAGCACGACGACGAACACGCCCGGCGCGCCGTACAGCAGGAAGCTCAGGCAGAGCACGCCGTAGTCGGTGGGCAGCACGAGCAGCGACCGCCACGGGCTGCGCCGCCCGTCCACCGCCGCGCTGGAGACCACGCCGTGCGCCCGGCGCAGCTGCTCGGTGAGCATCATCGCGAAGAACAGGACCGAGCCGACCACCGCGTTCGCGACGGGTACGAGCAGCCACGGGTCCGCGACGGCGCCCGACCGGTACAGCCCGACCAGCACCGCGAGCGGCAGCGCGACGACCTTCACGGCGTCCACCACGTGGTCGAGCCACTCCCCCGCACCGGACGCGGAACCGGTGAGCCGGGCGACCTGACCGTCGGCCGAGTCCAGGGCGTACCCCAGCACGAGCAGCAGGCACACCACGAGCCCCGTCGCCGCGGCCACGGGAGCGAGCGCGAGCACCGCGACCCCGGTGAACGTGCACACCGCGCTGAGGGCCGTCACCCGGCCCGGGCCGAGCCCGCGCCCGTACGCCCAGGCGGCGAGCACCCGCCCGAGGCGCCGGTTGACGTACCGGGAGTAGGCGGGGGCGCTGCGCGCGGCCGGCTTCTGCGCGAGGGCGAGCCGGGTGAGCGCGTCCCGCACGTCGCCGCGGCGGGCGGCAGCGCGCTCCCGCCGCACGCCGGTCGCGCCGCTCACGGCACGACCGCCAGCCCGGGCAGAGCCTCGGCCTCGGCGGACCACGCGTGCCGGCGCCGGGCGCCGAGGGCGGGCCCGGGGGTGCGGTGCGCGGCGAGCGCCGCCACGAGCCGCTCGTACCCCGCGGCGACCGCGTCCCAGTCGTACCGGGACGCCCGCGCACGCAGCCGCTCACCGCGGGCCGCGGTCGCGGCGGGCGCGGCCTCGGCGTCCGCGAACGCCTGCGCGACACCGACGGCGTCGCGCACGTACACGCCCTCGTCGCCGAGCACCTCGCGGTTGAACGAGACGTCGTACGCCAGGGTGGCGGTCCCGGCGCCCACCGCCCGCAGCAGTGACGGGTTGGTCCCGCCCACCGAGTGGCCGTGCGCGTACGTCAGCGCGTGGACGTACAGCTGGTCCAGCGCGCGCTGGTCCCAGACCGCGCCGATCAGGCGCACGCGCGGGTCGTCCCCCACCAGCGCCCGCACGCGCGCCGTGTAGTCGTGCGCGTACGGTGCCGCGCCCACCACCACCAGCGGCAGCCGGGCGGGCGAGCGGACGTAGCCGTCGACGAGCAGGTCGACGTTGTTCTCGGGCTCGAACCGCGCCACCACCAGGTGGTACCCCCCGGCGACGAGGCCGAGGGCCGTCACCGCGTCGTCCGCCTGGGGAGCCAGCACCGGGGCGCCGTAGGACAGCAGGGTCGTCGGGACGCCGAACTCGGTGCGGTAGTAGTCCGCGATGCCGACCGCGTCGGCGATGAGGGCGTCGGACCACCGCACCGCGGCGGCCTCGGCGGCGCGGTAGTAGCGCTGCCCCGCACCCGCCCACTTCGCGCGCTTCCACTCCAGCCCGTCGACGTGGGTGGCCAGGGGGATGCCCGCGGCCCGCAGCACGGGCAGGAGCGGGGCGTTGGCCGCGTTGAACACCAGCGCGACGTCCGTGCGGTGGGCGAGCAGGTGCGCCACCGACAGGCCGGTGTGGCTGAGGGTCTCCAGCGCGCGCCGACGCACCGCCGGGAGCGTCACCAGCTCCATGCCCCGGTACGTGCGCGCCCCCGCGGTGCCGGTGCCGCTCCCGGACGCCGTGCCGGAGCCGCGGCAGTACACCCGCACGCGGTGCCCCCGGTCGACCAGGCGTCGGCCGACCTCCTCGACGGCCGTCTCGAACCCGCCGTAGCACGCCGGCACCCCCCGGGTCCCGAGCATCGCCACGTGCAGCCCGCTCACGGCACGACCCGGTGGGCCACGGCCCCGGCGGGGCGCCACCCCGCCGCCGGCGCGGCGCGTGGCGGGCGACCCCCGGGGGTGCGGCCCCGGGGCAGGCAGCCCCGTGGGACGCCGCCGGGCACGCACGACGACAGGTGATCCGCTGCAGGTGTCATGGTCCCCCCGGTCCGACACGCGCCTCGCCACCGACGCTAGCGCGATCGACGGGCGGTTTGGGACCTTCTGCCCGGATTCACCCGTCCCGGGCCGGGTGAGACGCCGCGGGCACGCAGGCAGCAGCGGACCGCCGCCCGGCACCCGGGCGGCGGTCGGCAGGACTGCTCGGGTCAGGAGACCTCGGACGCCCGGGACCGGCCGGACGGCGCCTCGAGCTGGGCGAGGGCCGCGCGCAGGATCGTGCTCGACGTGTGGACCGTGTACGGGAAGTACACGACCTCGACGCCCACCTCGGCGAACCGGCGTTCCAGCTCGTCGCCCTTGGGGGTGCCGCGCCAGTCGTCGCCCTTGAAGAACACGTCGAACCGCAGCTCGCGCCAGGTGTCGAGCTTGTCGAGGAGCACCTCGTGGTGCACCTGGTCGACGTACGAGATGTGCGCGACGATCTCCGCGCGCTCCGCCAGCGGCACGACGGGACGCCGGCCCTTGGTGATCTCGAGGACCTCGTCGGCCACCACGCCGGCGATGAGGTGGTCGCAGTGCGACCTCGCGTGCCGCAGCACGTTGAGGTGCCCCACGTGGAAGAGGTCGAACGCCCCGGCCGCGTAGCCGATCCGCATGAGCCGCTCCTTCGTCACACCGCGACCGCGGTCGCGGCGGGTCGGGTCCGTACGGTGTCGAGCAGGTCGAGGTACCGCCGGGCGGCCGCCTCCTCGCCGTAGACGGCCTCGCCGTGCCGGCGGGCGGCGGCGGCGAGGCGGTCGCGCAGGGCCGGGTCGCCCCGCAGCTCGAGGATCGCGTCGAGCAGCCGCCCCGGGTCCCCCGGCGGGACGACGAGGGCGGCACCGGCGGCGCTGAGCGTGCGCCCCGAGATGCCCTCGGCCTCGACCCCGGCGAGCACCGGGCGGCGCGCCGCGGTGTAGCTCGTCAGCTTGCTGGGCAGGCACATCTCGCGCACCCCCGGCCGCTCGTGGAGCAGCAGCACGTCGGCGGCGGCGAGGACGAGCGGGTAGTGCACGTCGTCGACGGGGTCCAGCACCCGCACCGCCGCGACCCCACGGGCGCGGGCGACCAGGTCGTCGCGGCTGTTGCCCGCGCCGACGAGCACGATCTCGACCCCCGCGACCCCGCGGTCGGCCGCGACGCGCGCGGCGTCCACGACGTGCTCGAGCCCCTGCTTCATGCCCATGTTGCCGGTGTGGACGACCCGGAAGACGGCCGGGTCCCACCCGAGGGCCGCGCACGCCTCGTCGCGGGTCGCCGACGACGGGCGCACGTGCGTGAAGTTGCCGACGTCGAGCACGCGGTCCGCGGGGACGCCCGCCCCGGCGAGCGACTGGCGGAACTGCGGCGTGATCACGCCGATCGTCGCGCAGCGTCGCAGCAGGGCGACCTCGCCGGCGCCGATGAGGCCCGCGGCGAGGCCGCCGGCGGCACCGGACTCGCGCGCCCCCTGCCCGGTGAGGTCCTGCACGACGGCGGCGACGGGACGCCCGCGCGCACCGAGCACCGCCGCTGCCAGCCCCGACAGCGACGGCGTCACGGCGACGACGGCGCCGGCACGGCTGCGCCGGACCAGCGGCAGGGCACGCCGCAGGAACGAGGACTCCATGCGCGCCCGACCGGCGAGGTCGACGCGCGCCGGCACGTGGTGGCGCACGCGGTGCAGCCGCACGTCCCCGTCCCGCTCGCGCCAGGAGCTCCCCTCGAGGTACCGCGGGTCGTCCACCCGCCAGGCGGGGTAGTGCGGCACGCCCGTGACGACCTCGACGCGCACGCCCGCGGCCGCCCACGCGCGCGCCATGGCCGTGGTGTACGGCGCGATCCCGGTCGTCTCCGGGGCGTAGTTGATCCCGACGAGGCAGACGTCCGCCGCGGTGTCCGTCCCGGCCGCGGCCCCCGGGTCGGGTGCCACGTCAGTCGCCCGTCAGCCGACGGACCTCGGCCTCGGTCATGATCCGCGCGAGCTCGGGCGTGTGGACCTCGGCGGTCCACCCGAGCTCGGTGGCCGCCTTGGAGGCGTCGCCGATGAGGGCGTCGACCTCGGTGGGGCGCAGGTAGCGCGGGTCGAACTCCACGTGCTCCTGCCAGTCGAGCCCCACGTGCTCGAAGCAGAAGCCGAGGAAGTCGCGCACCGTGTACGGCGCACCGGTGGCGAGCACGTAGTCGGAGGGCTCGTCGGCCTGCAGCATCCGCCACATGCCCTCGACGTACTCCTTGGCGTAGCCCCAGTCGCGGACGGCGTCGAGGTTGCCGAGGTAGAGACGATCCTGCTTGCCGGCGGCGATCCGCGCGGCGGCGACCGAGATCTTGCGGGTCACGAACGTCTCGCCGCGGCGCGGCGACTCGTGGTTGAACAGGATCCCGTTGACGGCGAACATCCCGTACGCCTCGCGGTAGTTGCGCGTCATCCAGTACGCGTAGACCTTGGCCGCGCCGTACGGCGAGCGGGGCCAGAACGGCGTCGCCTCGCTCTGCGGCGGGGGCGTCGCCCCGAACATCTCCGAGCTCGACGCCTGGTAGTACCGCGTCTGCAGCCCGGTCGACCGGATCGCCTCGAGCAGGCGCGTGGAGCCCATGCCGGTGGTCTGGCCGGTGAACTCGGGCTCGTCGAAGCTGACGCGCACGTGCGACTGCGCCGCGAGGTTGTAGACCTCGTCCGGGCCGATCCGCTCCAGGAGGGTCGCCAGGCGGGACCCGTCCGTGAGGTCCGCGTAGTGCAGGAAGAGGCGGGCGCCGGGGTCGTGCGGGTCCTCGTAGAGGTGGTCGATCCGCTCGGTGTTGAAGGTCGACGCGCGGCGCACGAGCCCGTGCACCTCGTAGCCCTTCTCGAGCAGCAGCTCGGCGAGATACGACCCGTCCTGGCCCGTGATCCCGGTGATGAGCGCCTTCTTGGACATCCGAACCCCTCCCGACGAACTAGCAGCGGCGCACACGCTAGCGTCAAATGTCGGGATTGAGACGGTCCCATCCCCTTTATCACCCTCTCGGCCCCTTTCACCCGATCCGCCGTTCCCGCGCGGCCCGTGGCGTCCGTAGGGTGACGCCATGTCCGACTCGTCCCACGTGCCCCCGCTCGACCCGACCTCCCGCGTGTACGTCGCGGGCCACCGCGGGCTCGCCGGCTCCGCCGTCTGGCGCGAGCTCGAGCGGCGGGGCTTCACCGACCTCGTCGGGGTGCCGTCCGCCCGCCTGGACCTGCGCGACCGGCCGGCGGTCGACCGGTTCTTCGACGAGGTGCGCCCGGCCGTCGTCATCGACGCCGCGGCACGCGTCGGGGGGATCCTGGCCAACGCCACGCAGCCGGCGGACTTCCTGTCCGACAACGTGCGGATCCAGGTCAACCTGCTGGACGCGGCCGTGCGCACGGGGGTCCAGCGCTTCCTGTTCCTCGGGTCCACCTGCATCTACCCCCGGCTGGCACCGCAGCCCATCACCGAGGACGCGCTGCTCACGGGCCCGCTGGAGGAGACGAACGACGCGTACGCGATCGCCAAGATCGCGGGCGTCCTGCACGTGCAGGCCATCCGCCGGCAGTTCGGCCTGCCGTACGTCTCGGCGATGCCGACCAACCTCTACGGCCCGGGGGACAACTTCTCCCCCACCGGCTCGCACGTGCTGCCGGCGCTGCTGCGCCGGTTCCACGAGGCGGTCCGCGACGCCGTCCCCGAGGTGGTCTGCTGGGGCACCGGCGAGCCGCGCCGCGAGTTCCTGCACAGCGACGACTTCGCGTCGGCCGCGGTCTTCCTGCTCGAGCACTACGACGACGCGGCCCCGATCAACGTCGGCGTCGGCGAGGACCTGACGATCCGCGAGCTGGCCGAGACGGTCGCCGACGTGGTCGGGTTCCGCGGCTCGATCGTCTGGGACACCACCAAGCCGGACGGCACACCGCGCAAGCTGCTGTCGGTCGACCGTCTCACCGGCCTGGGCTGGAAGGCCTCGATCCCCCTGCGCGAGGGCATCGAGCAGACGTACCGGTGGTTCCTCGAGCACGAGGGCGAGGTGCGCTCGTGACCGCGGGCGCCGCGCTGACCCGACGCAGCCTGGCCGGGTTCACGGGCCGGGGCTACGACCGCGGCCGCCCGGTGGCGGTGCAGATCGCCTGGTTCGCCGTCAGCGGCCTGGTCGTCACGCGGTGGTGGTGCCCCGGCGGGGTACGGGTCGCGCTGCTCCGGGCCTTCGGCGCGCGGATCGGGACGGGCACGAACATCCGCCACGGGGTCCGCATCCACTGGCCCTGGAAGCTCACGGTCGGCGACCACAGCTGGATCGGCGAGGGTGCGCACCTGCTGAACCTCGAGCCCATCGTCATCGGCTCCGACGTGTGCGTCTCGCAGGACGTGCTGCTGTGCACCGGCAGCCACGACCGCCGCTCACCCACCTTCGAGTTCGACAACGCCCCCGTGGTCGTCGAGGACGGGGCCTGGGTCGCCGTGCGCGCCACCGTGCTGCGCGGCGTGACGATCGGGGCCGACGCGGTGGTCGGCGCCACCGCCCTGGTCACGCGCGACGTCCCGGCCCGCGCCGTCGTGCTCGCGCCGCAGCCGCACCCGCACGGCGGGGTGTGAGCCGTGCGCGTCCTCTCGGTGGTCACCCTCTTCACCCCCGACGGCGCCTACGGCGGACCCACCCGGGTCGCGCTGAACCAGGCGGCCGCGCTGCGGGCGGCCGGTCACGACGTGCGGCTCGCCGGCGGGGCGTCGGGCTACGACCCGCTGCCGGACCGGGTCGACGACGTCGCGGTCGACCTGTTCGGCGTGCGGCGGCTGCTGCCCGGGACGGGGTTCGCCGGCCTGACCAGCCCCGGTCTGCGCCGCTGGGCGCGCCGGCTGCTGCCCGGGGTGGACGTGGTGCACGTCCACCTGGCGCGGGACCTGGTCACGCTGCCCGTCGCCCTCGACGCCCGACGCGCGGGTGTCCCCTACGTCCTGCAGACGCACGGCATGATCGACCCGAGCGACCACCCGCTCGCCCGCCCGCTGGACGCGCTGGCCACGCGCCGCGTGCTGCGGGACGCGGCGGCGGTGACGCACCTGACGACGGACGAGGCGGAGCGCCTCACGGCGGTCGCCGGCCCCGGTCTGCGCCTCGTCGAGCTGGTGAACGGCGTGCCGGTGCAGCCGCCGCGGCCGACGCCGGGCACGCGGGAGGTCCTGTACCTGGCGCGCCTGGCACCCCGCAAGCGACCCGCCCTGTTCGTGTCCGCCGCGCAGCGCCTGGCCGCCACCCACCCCGACGTCCGCTTCACCCTGGTGGGGCCGGACGAGGGCGAGGGGGACGCCGTCCGCGCGCTGCTCGCGCGCGACGACGCGGACGGGCGCATCACGTGGGAGGGGCCGCTGCCGCTCGACCGGACGGCGGCACGGGTGGCACGGGCGGCGGTCTCGGTCCTGCCGAGCGTCGACGAGCCGTTCCCCATGTCCGTGATCGAGGCGATGTCGGCCGGGGTGCCCGTGGTCGTCACCGACACGTGCGGGCTCGCCGGACGCATCCGGCGTGCGGGCGCCGGCGAGGTCGCGGGACCGGACGAGCAGTCCCTGGTGGACGCCGTCGACCGGTTGCTGGGCGACGCCGACGCCGCGCGCGCCGCCGGCGAGGCCGGCCGCAGGCTGACCCGCGAGGAGCTGTCGATCGACGCCGTGCGGGACCGGCTGGAGTCCGTCTACGCCGACGCGGCGGCGCGCGGTGCGGCGCGCGCCCGGACGTAGAGCACGCAGGCCACCGCGACGACGAACGTGCCCGTGGCCTGCAGCAGCGATCCCCGCAGCAGGATCATCATGTAGATCGGGAAGATCCCGCCGACGACGGCCCACAGGTGCCCGCCCTCGAGCAGGGCCGCCGACACCCTGCCGTCGAGCCTGCCGAGCAGGGCGCCGAGCAGCACGAACCCGAGGACCAGCGCCACGAGCCCGCCGTTGACCAGCAGCTCGGCCCACAGCGGCGCGGACAGGTTCTCGAACGAGTACCCGCGGTACTGCGCCAGCAGCACGCCGGTGTCGATCGGCTTGTCCGGCCACAGGGGGCGGGGCACCCAGAACAGCAGGACGCCCGCGGCCTGGCGCAGCGGCTGGGCCAGGCCGCTGTCCGCGTACAGCGCCGCGTTGCCGATCTGCCAGAACGCGTCGTAGTCCGGGTTGGCGAGGTACTCCCCGAAGAACCCGTTCCGGCTGGTGTTGACGGCGTCCGAGCGGAACGCGTCCGCGACGGGGAACACGAACAGCAGCCCCACGACGACCGCCGCCATGAGCACCCGTCCCCGCGCCACCGTGGCGGCGGCGCCCGCCATCACCGCCAGCGCGAAGACGACGGTGCCGAAGTCGTACCGCGCGGCGCTGACGGGGTTGACGACCGTCAGCAGGACCACCACCGCCAGGGCCAGGAGCGGGGCGTACCGCGTCGAGAGCGCACCCAGGGCCCGGGTGGCCCGGATCCGCAGGAAGACCCCCGCGGCGACGAGCAGCGGGTAGGAGCCGGCGGCCGCCACGATCGAGCGCACCGCCACGTCCGGCATCCGCTCGCTGCGGATGTCGTACGCCGTGTACCGGCTCATGAAGAGCGTCGAGAACCCGATCCGGGTCACGAAGTAGGCGGCTGCGAGCACGCCCACCGCCGTGAGCACCACGGCCCGGCGTGGGACGACGTCGAGCACCGGGCGCTCGCCGTCCCGACCGCCGGCGGCCGCGTCGTCGACGGGAGGGGCGCCCCCGTCGGCGGCCGCGTCACCGGCCCGGCCACGCAGCGCCCCACCCCGCGACGACCCGTGGCGCGCCACCGCCCGCCCGATCTCGTAGCAGGCGAGGCCGACCAGGACGAGGGCGGCGATCCGCGCGTCGTCGAAGGGGTCGAGGCCCGGGGTGGTGGTCGACGGCTGGTCGGCGCGCATCTGCGCGGTGGGCGCCAGCCCCATGAAGATGTAGACGAACAGCCAGAAGACGAAGTCGAAGAGCGCCGGGCGACCCACGGCGATGCGGTGGGCCAGCCGCAGCCCCGCCCAGACCATCACGGCGAGGGTGAGCCGCCAGGCCCCGCTGCGCAGGTCGTCCGGCACCGCCTGGAGCAGCGCCAGCGGCACGACGCCGGCGAGGACGGCGGCCACCAGGACGAGGACGAGCCAGCGGACCGCCGCGGGACCGAGCCCCGCGAAGCCCTCGGCGGCCGCGCGGTCGGTGCCGGCCGGGGCGGTCACGGGCACCGCGGCGACGGCGCCGCCGGGACGGGCAGCGCCGGACGCTGCAGGGCCGGGCGTGGGCATGCAGCGAGGCTACGGACGGGTCAGGGGGTTGCCCACCCTCGGCACCCCGGCCGACGGGTGAAAAGCGCCGCAAAAGGGGACAGACGTGTGCTGATAGGGTGAAAACTGCCACTGTCGGGCCCGGCAGGCCCGGATGTCGGTTCTCATGAGAACTCCGGAGCGCCGTGCTCCGGACTGCTCCCCGACCCGGGGCGCGTCGACACAGAAGGAGATGCCGGTGCGCGACTACGTGGCGATGGCACGTGCTCACTGGCTCGGGCTGTCCGCGTTCGCCGTCGTCGGGGTGCTGCTCGCCGCGCTGGCCGCCTTGCTCACCACACCGCAGTACACCGCCCGCGCCGAGATGGTGGTCGTGGCGGACACCGGCAGCGCCACCGACCTGGTCCAGGGGTCGGAGTACACGCAGAAGCAGGTGCGCACGTTCAGCGCGCTGGCGACCCGCCAGGTCGTCGTGCAGCCGGCCATGGCGGAGCTCGGCCTCACCGGGAGCACCGCGGCGGTCGTGGAGCGGCTGTCCGCCACGAGCGTGCTCGGCACCAACGTGATCTCGGTGACGGCGACGGACCCCTCGCCCCAGGCCGCGGCGGACCTCGCCAACGCGGTGGCCAAGCACCTCACCGCGGCGGTCGGTGACATCGTGCCGTCGCTGCCCGACGGCTCCAAGAGCGTGCGGCTCGAGCCGATCACGACCGCGACACCCCCCGCGCAGCCCACGTCGCCCCGCGTCGTCCTCTGGATCCTGCTGGGAGCGATCGGCGGTCTCGCGCTCGGGGCGACGCTCATCACCCTGCGCCAGCTCGTCGACACGAAGGTCCGCGACGAGGCGAGCGCCGTCTCCCTCGTGGGGGCACCGCTGCTCGGCGCCGTCACCGTCCACCGGGGTCGTGCGCCGGTGCCGGCACCGGCGGGCTCCCCGCAGGCCGAGGAGTACCGCCAGCTGCGCACCAGCATCGCCGCCCTCGCGGCGGGCGGACGCCGGCTCGTGGCCGTCACGTCCTCCGTGCCGGGCGAGGGCACCACGGCCACGGCCGTGAACCTCGCGTCGGTGCTCGCGGCCGCGGGCGACCGCGTCTGCCTCGTCGAGGCGAACCTGCGCCGACCGCGGCTCGCGGGCCAGCTGGGGCTCGAGCAGCGGGACGGCCTCACCTCCGTGCTGACCGGGGGCGTCCCGCTCGAGGACGCGGTCGCGGCACAGGGACCGGGCCTGCCGGACGTCCTGACGTCCGGGCCGCTCACCGCCCACCCCAGCGAGCTGCTCGCCACGAGCCGGATGCGGGAGCTGCTCGCGGAGCTGACGGAGCGCTACGACCACGTCGTGCTCGACTGCCCGCCGGTGCTGCCCGTCACCGACGCCGTGGTCGTGGGGCGGCTGTGCCACGGCGTGGTGCTCGTCGTCGGGGCCGGGGCCGTCCGGCGCCACGAGGTCAGAGCCGCTGCCGCCACCCTGGCCGCCGGGGGTGTGCCGGTCGTCGGCCTCGTCGCCAACCGCGTGCCGCGGACCGCGTGGTCGCGGTACGGCGACGCGCTTCCGGCGGCGGAGACGCCCGCAGCGCCCGCTGCGGCGCCGGGCGGGCCCACGGGGGCAGAGCCCGTCGACGCTCCCGCCGGGGACGCGCCGGACAGCGCGGACGAGGCGCCCCGCACCCTCGGCGGTGCGGTCCGTGCCGCGGACGTGGCACGCCACCTCGAGCGGGCCCCGCGGCCCGCGGCCGCACCGGTGCCGCCGGACCACGACACCCCGGCAGCGCCGCCCGCGGCCCGCGCGCCCGCCGAGGACGATCCGGCGACCCCCGGACCCGCGGACGACGCCACGGTCGGCGACGGCGACACCGCACCCGACCCCGGCACGACGCGTGACCGGCAGGCCGGCGGCGGACCGGCCGGTGACGGGCACACCTCCGACGCGCCGCCTCCCGCGGCCCCCCTTCCGCACGCGTCCCCGGAGCAGAGCACGCCCCGCGAGGCGGTGCTGCGCGACGACTCGAGCTTCGTGAGGGGCTGAGGCGATGACCGCGGCCGCACCGACGGACCACCGCCTCGACATCGGTGGCCTGCGGGCGATCGCGGTCCTGCTCGTCCTGCTCGCCCACACCGTCGGCCTGCCGTCCGGCGGCTACCTGGGCGTCGACGTCTTCTTCGTGCTGTCGGGCTTCCTCATCACGGGGATCATGCTGCGGGAGCACGCCCGGACGGGGCGCATCAGCTTCGCCGAGTTCTACCGGCGCCGCGCACGGCGCATCCTGCCCGCGGCGGTGCTGGTCGTCGTGGCGACGGTCGGGGTCGCGCAGGTGCTCTTCCTGGCCAACCGCGCGCACGACGTCCGCGTCGATGCGCTGTGGTCGACGTTCTTCCTCGCGAACGTGCACCTCACCGCCCAGGGCACCGACTACTTCGACGCGACGGGGGCCGTCAGCCTGTTCCAGCACTACTGGTCGCTCGGCGTCGAGGAGCAGTTCTACGTGGTCTGGCCGCTGCTGGTCGTCGGGTGCCTCGCGCTCGGGCGACGCGCCCGGACCCGCCCGCTGCTGCCGCTCACCGTCATGGCCGTGCTCGTCACGGTCGGGTCGTTCGCCTGGGCCGCGCACCGCACGGCGACCGCGCCGACCGACGCGTACTTCTCCACCGCGACGAGGGCGTGGGAGCTCGGCGTCGGCACGCTGATCGCGGTGGGCGCCGGCTGGATCAGCAGGCGCCCCGGCGTGTGGTGGCGGCACGCGCTGGCCTGGGGCGGCCTGGCGGCGCTCGGGCTCGGCGCGTTCTGGTTGACGCCCGCGTCGCCCGTCCCCGCCCCGGGTGCCGCGCTGCCCGTCCTGGGCACCGCCGCCGTCGTCGTCGCGGGAACGGGCGCGCGGGCACCCCGGCTGCTCGGCATCCTGTCGAACCCCGTGGCCCAGTACATCGGTCTCGTGTCGTTCTCGCTGTACCTGTGGCACTGGCCGGTGGTGGTGTTCCTCGACGCGGTCATGGCGCCCGGCCGCACGGCCCAGCTCGTGGCGATCGTCGTCTCCGTCGCGCTGGCGGTGCTGTCGTACCACCTGGTCGAGGACCCGGTACGCCGGTCCACGTGGCTCGAGCCGCGAGTACGCCGCGCGGCGGCGGGTCCACGGCCGGCGCTCGTCGCCCGGCCGGCCGCCCTCGCCTGCGTGGCGAGCCTCACCGTCCTGGCCGGCGTCGCGTCGGGCTACGCCGTCCTGCGCACACCCGCACCCGCGGGACCGCCGCCGGGGGCGGTCGCCGCGGCGACCGTCGGTGCCGTGCCCGCGACCGGAGCCGAGCCCGCCGCGGCGGAGCCGACCGGCGCGGCGGCGGAGCTCGCCCAGCAGGTGACGGCTGCCGTCGGCGTCGGGCAGTGGCCCGACCTGTCACCGGCGATCGACGACCTCGGCGAGGACGACCTGGCCGCCCCCTGGGCGACCGACGAGTGCCTGGACGTGCGGGACGACGACGACGTCGAGCGCTGCCGGTACGGGGCGGCCGACGGCGCGCAGGTGGCCGTGGTGCTGGGCGACTCCGTCGCCACGAGCTACGTGCCCGGCATCGCCGACGCGCTGGGCGCGGCCGGCTTCGCGGTCCAGCCCCTGACGCTGCAGGCGTGCCCGGCGGCGGACGTCGCCGTGGACGACTTCCAGGGCGAGCCCTGGGCGCCGTGCGGACCGCACCGCGAGTGGATGACGGCGAAGATCGCCGAGCTCCGGCCGTCGCTCGTCGTGGTCGCCGCCGCGGAGGACTCCGTGAACCGGCTCAGCTCGGGGGCCACCGGTGCCGCCGCGTACGCCGAGTGGACCGCCGGCCTCACCCGCACGCTCACGACGCTCGAGGGCCTGGCTCCGGACGTCGTGGTGCTGGCACCGCCGCCCAGCGGCGAGCACCCCGCCACGTGCGCGACGGCGCGCTCCGGGCCCGGGGAGTGCCTCTCGCCGGTCCACGACACGTGGTGGCACGTGCGCACGGCCGACCAGGCCGCCGTCGAGGCCGCCGGCGGCGCGGCGGCGGGGATCCGCTACGTCGACAGCCTGCGCTGGTTCTGCACCGCGCAGGGGTACTGCCCGGTGTTCGTGGGCAGCACCCCGGTGCGGGTCGACCCGAACCACCTCACCGACGCCTACTCGCACGCCCTGGCCCCGGTGCTGCGCGACGCGCTCGTCCCGGCGGACGAGCGGACCGTGGTCGCCGGCGACGCCTGACACCGCGCCGAGCGCCGCACGGTCCGCGACGGCGCCGGGCCGCCGAGCCGCTCACGGACCCGCGGTCACGGCGCGCGACGACGCTCGGTCCGCCACGGGGGAAGCGCGGGGCGTTCAGGCACCGACGGGCCGAGCGCCGCAGCGCTCAGCCCAGCGGCGTTCAGCCCGCCACGGGGAGCCACAGGCCGCAGCCGGCGGAGTTCACGGCCGCGTCGGTGGCGCCGACGACGAGCGTGGCGACCTCCCCGGCCGTGGCGACGCCGCCCTGCGAGCTCGTGGCACCCGCACCGTCACGGACGCTCCACGTGCAGCCTGCCGCTGCCGTGACGCTGCGGTACTCACCCGGTGCCACCGCTCCGGGGTCCCCGGCGGCGACCGCCGACTCCCCCTCCCCGATGCCGCCGCGTGCCCGGGCGAGGGGCCCCAGCAGGTCGGGGCACAGCAGCGGCACCGCCGTGTCGGCGAGGGTGAGCGGACCGTCGAGCGCCGCCCGGAACTCGTCCTCGCTGACCTGCACGAGGTACGACACCCGCTCGCAGGTGTGCTGCCCGGCCTCGACCACCGACTCGGGGAAGACCTCGCCCGTGCTGTTCAGCGACACGTACAGGTCGACCGCACCCGTGCCCGGGCTCGGCGCCGCCAGCGGTGTCACGGTCGGGGCCGGCCCCAGCGGCGTCGCGCCCTCGGTCGCGCCGGCGACCGCCGGGGTCGCGCCGGCGGACCCGGCGCCCGACGAGCAGCCGGCGACGAGCCCGCCGACGAGCAGACCCACCAGGAGCGGTGCGAGGAGCAGCGGACGGGCGGGCATCAGGACTCCTCGGGACGTGCCGGTGGGGCGGCGGTGCGCCCGCGGGGCGGCGGACCTGCGGCGGGAGGCCGGTCTCACGGTCCTCCTCACGGCTCCGTCACCCCCGGCTCCGCTTCCGGGTCCGCCGCGGGCGGCGGCTCCGTCGTGGTGCCCGGCGTCGACTCGGGCTCCGTGACCGGCTCCGTCGGGACGGCGACCGGGCCCTGCTCGGGGCGCGGCGGGGCCGGCACCGGGACTGCCGGTGCCGCGTGCTCGCCCGGGACCGCGCCGCCCGTGCCCGACGGCGCGGTGGCACCCTCCTCGACCGCGGCCGTGTCCGCCTGCGGGACCGTTGCGGCTGCCGGAGGCACCTCCGCCGCAGGCGCCGCCTCGACGGGCGTGAACGTGAGGGTGAGGACCGGTACGTACGTGGCGTTGGTGGCCTCGCGCGACCAGAACCGCGCGTTGTCCGACCCGCCACCGGCCAGCCGCAGGGTGACACGGCCACCCAACGACGAGGCCAGCACCGCCGGGTCACCGACCAGCTCGTACGCCGTGTTGCGCACCGGCACCT
>NZ_JAFMUZ010000009.1:0-236877 GCF_017353535.1 Cellulomonas sp. zg-ZUI22
GACGACGAGCCGCCCGCGGCGCTGAGCCCGCCCACCGCAGCCTGACCTCGGCGACAACCCCGCACCCTCGACAAGCCCACGGCCCCAGGCCGGTGGGCCTGCCGTCATGTCCGGGCACCGTCGCCTGAGCGAGCCAACTCCGGCGCACGCCGATCGTCCAGCCACGAACGGCCCGAACGAGCCCAGCTGGAACGACTGAACCCCCCGCGAGGCGCCCTTCCGGGCCCCCGCGAGGGGTTCTGTCACTTCAAGGCACTGAGTTCCGTCAGTACCCCGCGGCGGGGTAGTGACACAACTGTCCTGACCTGGGCGAAGAGGGGGGCGGTCTCGACGCGGTCACACGGAACTCCTGGAGGTGCCCACACGGCGAGTCCTTGACCTGGTGAAACGCTGCTACGGGGCACCGTCAGACCTTCGGGCGCGACATACGCTCGATGGCGCCAGTTGCGTCGTGGAACGCGAGGCGTCGGGTCCCCCGCGCAGCTTGAGTGGCCCGGCGCGCGAAGACCCTCCGCAGCGGCTCCGCGCGTGGACACGACGGGGAGGTCCGCGCCTCGCACCTGAACCAGACCCGGCCTCGCTCGACCCGGCAGACCGTGACGCGATCGAGCAGTACCGACCCGCCGAGCTGCCCGACGCCGAGTGGGCAAGGTTACGGCGGTGCTCCGGCCTGACGGCGAGGCGGCCGCTTGCGGGGCGTACGTTGCGGGCGCCCGACGGGACGTGGTGGGGGTGCCACGTCCCGTCGGGCTGCTGTCAGTCGCGCACGTCGATGAGGACGCCCAGCGAGGGTGCAGGCGCGGCTCCGCCCGTCGTGTCAAGCAAGACCGCGGTCGGGACGTCCGGTCCGCCGCTCGCCGGGTCCCACACCTGGATGCGGGTCCGGGCGGGGAACCCGTCGACGAGCGTGATGCGCTGCCGGTAGCCCGAGCGGCCGTTGACCAGGACGCGGGACTCGATGACCGCGGTCGCCCCCGTGACGTCGAGGCGCTCGATGCGCTCGCCGACCACGGTGAGCTTCGCGTTGGTTGCGCGGACCAGGGACGCACCGAGCGGCCCGCTGTGCCCGGGCACGGTCCGTGCGTCCACGGCGACGTGCACGACGTCGGCGGTCCGGTTGCCGGTGGTGCGCAGAACGCCGGCAGCTGTGGCGCTGGCCCGTGAGGTGGTCGCGCCCTGGACGGTCACGGTGCCGGCCGGCGAGGTCGCGGTGCCGTCAGGTCCCACGACCGTCACGCTCACCTGGTAGGTGCCGGGTGTCGTGTACACGTGCGTGCCGGTGACGGCCGGTGCGTGCCCTGCGGTCACGACCCCGTCGCTGACGGCGCCGTCACCCCACGACCACTGCGCGGTCATGTTGCCGCCGTCGCCCTCGGTCACCGAGAAGGTGGCCGACGCCGCGACCTCGGTGCCCACGGTGACCGGGGAGGTGGGCAGCGTCGGTGCCGCGGTCACCTCCGGTGCACCTCCGACGACCTCAAGGTACGTCTCGTAGGTGGCCTCGGGCTCGGGGTCGACGGTCTCTTCGGGCAGGTCGACGATGGCGCCCGGCATGCCGATCGCGCCGCCGGTGAAGACGAGGTTGCGCCAGTCGTTGTGGCCGTGCAAGACGTCGAGCTCGCTGTCACGGTTGACGCTGGTGGACACGCTGGACTCCAGGTTGCCGTCGCAGTCCCAGTCGACCGGCTGGGACTTCGGCGCCGTCACGGGCTGGCCCTGCCCGTTGCAGTGGAACCTCGGACGCAGCCCGAGGTCTGCGGTGAGCCCGATGCCGACGTTCTCGTCGAGGTCGTGCTCGTCGAGGTCGGCCAGGCGGACGAAGGAGTAGTCGAACCTCGGGCCCGGGTAGCCGACGGGGAGCTTGAACTGGTGGTCGTAGTTCATGACCGACAGGTAGTTCGGCTTGCCGTTGACGTGGTCGCTGCCGCCGTGCCCGAGGCCGAGGTTGTGCCCGAGCTCGTGCATGAACGTGCCGGCCTGGTAGCCCCGGGAGATGTTGTTCCCGAGGCTGACGATGAAGTCGGAGCCGCCCTCGAGCACCCCGCGGGACCTGCCGCTGGGGTACCCCTGCCCTGCTGGCTTCTCCTCCATGCGGTGGACCCACAGGTTGTAGTGGAAGAGCGCGGCGCGTGCCGGGTCGAAGTTGTCCCGCTTGACGGCGTCGAATGCCCGCCAGCTGTAGCTGTTGGTCAGGAAGCCGCTGGACCCGAAGTGCTCGGTGTGCGGGATCTGGTCGGCCTGGCTCAGGGAGCCCCAGACCGCGCCGGGCTGGCCGTAGGTCAGGGGTGCGAACCGACCGTAGTCGACGTGCAGGTGGATCCCGGACCGCGCGAAGCTGTCGACGATGTCGGCGATCTCGGCCGGGTCGGGGGCGTGGGAGTGCGTGGCGTCGGACATGTAGTCGATCTCGACGAACACGTCCTTGGTGCGCGGGTCGGCGCCCATGGCCGGCAGGTCGACGAACCACTGCTCGCCGCCGACGGTCATGGCGAAGCCGTTCTCCTCCCATTCGTCGAGCAGCCCGTCGCCGTCGGAGTCCTCGGTGGACCCGAACCGGCACAGGGCGTCCTCGGAGAAGAAGACGTTGTCGATGAACGCGGCCGAGTCCAGCACGGAGTCGCCGAGGTCCTGGATGGTGAGGAACACCTTGACCTCACGCCCGCCGAGCACCGGCGTCGCCGACCGCAGCCGGGCGGTGGAGCCGTCGTAGGTGCTCGCGGTCGAGTCCTGCAGGTCGAATGAGGCGTTGACGGTCAGCGGGTTGCCCTGCGAGTCGCGTGCGAAGTTGCCCGGGGCGTCGACCGCCCCGTTGACGATCCACATGTCGCCGCTGCCGAACTGGGCGGTGAACGCGTCGTTGTACGAGCCGCCCACGAAGTCGGGGTACTCCTCGGACAGGAACGCGACGTCCATCGCGAGGCAGCGTGCGTCCTGCGGCGCCTGGAGCACGAGCTCGAGCTGGACCTTGTCGTTGCCCTGCTCGTTGTCGAGCCCGTCCAGGACGGTGCTCTCACCGCTAGGTACCGGCGGCAGCATCGCGCGCGAGGCGTCACCGGTGGACATCACGAGGAACGTCTCACCGCGGCTGGGGAACGGCAGCGGGTCGCCTGCGGCGGCAGCCTGCGCCCCGGGGTCGCCGGCGCCCATGGGCACGATCGGTCCGTCAGGGCCGGGATCCGGCGCCGAGATCGGCACGCCGTCGCTGACCGCGACACCGCGGGGGTCGGACTGCCCGATGGACGCGCTGACGAACCACGACGACGGGATGTCCAGGGCCGCAGCGATCTCGTCGTCCGACGGGGCGGCCGCGGCCGCAGCGCGTGCGGCGGGTCCGGCCGGCGCGGTATCGGGTGCCGGGCGGGCCGGTGCCTGGTCCTGCGGCGGTGTCGGGTCGCTGACGGGCAGTGCCGGGTACCCGGGCGCGGGTGCCGGGTCGAGCGTCGCTGCGCCGGCGGGCAGCGCGGACAGCAGGACTGCGAGCGTGGCCGAGGTGGCCACGGCGAGCCATGGTCGTGCGGGCATGCTGGTTCCTCTCGTGGGCGTGCGTCACCCACCGGGCAGGTGCCGGTCGGGTCGGTGCGGGTGAGGCTGGCCGGTGGGGTGTCAGTCCTGGCGTGGTGTGGCCGCCGGCGGCGGGTCGCACACGAACGTGGGGCACAGCTCGCTCTCGCCGCCGCACTCGGGCACGACGAACGTCACCCAGTACTCGTAGGCGACCCCGGGCTGCTCGGCCGGCTGGGTGTCGACGTAGGTGAAGTTGTCGTCGAGGCGCTCGACCTGCTCGACGCGCTGCCACGCGGTGGTGCCGGCGGGACGGCGGTAGACCACGAACGGCTCCGGTACGCCGATCGTCTGTGAGGAGTCCCAGGTGACGAGCACCCCGTCGGGGGTCTGCTCGGCATGGACCCAGTTGACCTGGTGGACGGTGGCGCAGTAGTCCTCGAACGTCGCCTCTTCGTCGTCGCTCGGGGCGGCGACAGGTGTGTGCGTGTCGGGGGCGTCCGCGGTGTTGGCTGGCCCGCAGGCAGCCATGGTGAGGACGACGAGCATCGCGAGCGCGGTGCTGACTGCTGCCCGCACGCTGCCCGCTTTCTCCGCTGCTGCACTGTCGCTGGACGGTAGACCGGCCCGGTGGGCCGGGTCTGGCGTTTCGGGCTGAACCACTCGAACAGCGCAGTACACGACGATCGCGAGGTAGGGATGTGTCCGCGTACGCGAGGCGCACGCCGGGAGCGTTCCTGGCTGGGCGGCCGCAGATGCCCGTTCGACAGCTGCCGACGGGGTGGTGACACCACCGTCCGATCTGGGCCGCGACGCGGCTGTCCGGACACGTGAGGTGCTCGACCAGGAGCAGCTCGTGTCCTGGGGCTGGATCCGCCTCGTCGGGCTGGCCGCCACCGCGATCATGACCGCCTTCGCGATCGTGCACTACAACCTGCGCATGGTCCGCACGTGGGCCAAGCGCACCGGGTTCCAGAGCGACGACATCCTGCTCGCGCGCGACCGCGCCATCGCCGGCTACGAGGAGATCCCCCTCGAGGACGACGAGCCGCCCGCGGCGCTGAGCCCGCCCACCGCAGCCTGACCTCGGCGACAACCCCGCACCCTCGACAAGCCCACGGCCCCAGGCCGGTGGGCCTGCCGTCATGTCCGGGCACCGTCGCCTGAGCGAGCCAACTCCGGCGCACGCCGATCGTCCAGCCACGAACGGCCCGAACGAGCCCAGCTGGAACGACTGAACCCCCCGCGAGGCGCCCTTCCGGGCCCCCGCGAGGGGTTCTGTCACTTCAAGGCACTGAGTTCCGTCAGTACCCCGCGGCGGTAGCGGTGGGATTTGAACCCACGGTGGACTTTCACCCACACACGCTTTCGAGGCGTGCTCCTTAGGCCGCTCGGACACGCTACCTCGGGGGGTCACAGTACCCGGTCGGCGCCGTCGGTCCCAATCCGCGCCCGGGCCGCTCACAGCGAGCCGTCGTACCGTGGCCCGGTGAGCACGTCGCAGGCAGCCCCCGTCACCTCGGGGTCGCTCGCAGACGTCGTCGCGCTGCTCACGGGCCACCGGCTGACGGTGCTGACGGGCGCGGGCGTCTCGACCGACTCCGGGATCCCCGACTACCGCGGACCGGACTCGCCGCCGCGCACGCCGATGACGTTCCAGCAGTTCGTCGGCGACGAGGCGTTCCGGCGGCACTACTGGGCCCGCAACCACGTGGGGTGGCGGCACGTGCACCGGACGCGGCCCAACGCGGGTCACCGCGCGCTGGCGGCGATGGAGCAGCGGGGCGTCGTGCACGGCGTCATCACGCAGAACGTGGACCTGCTGCACGAGGCCGCGGGCTCCCGCCACGTCATCGACCTGCACGGCCGGTACGACCGGGTGGTGTGCCTGCGGTGCCACCGCGTGGTGCCGCGTGCCGCCCTGGCGGACCGGCTGGAGGCGCTCAACCCGGGGTTCGTCGAGCGGGTGGGGCAGGTGGCGGACGTGGAGATCGCGCCCGACGCGGACGCCGTCGTCGAGCAGACCGCCGACTTCCGCGTGCAGGACTGCTGGCAGCCGGACCTCGAGGACGCCGCGCAGGAGTGCGGCGGCATGCTCAAGCCGGACATCGTGTACTTCGGGGAGACGGTGCCGCGCGAGCGGGTCGAGCGGGCGTACGCGATGGTCGACGCCGCCGACGCCCTGCTGGTGGCGGGGTCGTCGCTCACCGTGCAGTCGGGGCGACGGTTCGTCCGGCACGCTGCGCTGGCCGGCAAGCCCGTCGTCGTCGTGAACCGCGGGGCGACCCGCGGCGACCGGTACGCCACCGTCACCGTGGACGCGGGCACCAGCGAGACGCTGTCCGCGCTGGCCGAGGTCCTGCCGACGCCGCAGCACTGAGGCTCGGGGCACCGCTCACGCGACACCGACGCCGCCAGGGCCCGGCTCCCCGTCAGCGGTGCGGGGCGAAGAAGTCCCGCAGCATCGCCGCGGACTCCGCGGCCCGCACCCCGGCGACCACCTCGACGCGGTGCGGCGAGCGGCGGTCCCGCACGACGTCCCACTGCGAGCCGCACGCGCCGGCCTTCTCGTCCCACGCGCCCAGCACCAGGCGCGGCACGCGCGCCTGCAGCACCGCACCCGCACACATCAGGCAGGGCTCCAGGGTCACGACGAGCGTGCACCCGTCGAGCCGCCACCGGCCCAGCGCCTCGGCGGCCTGCCGCATCGCGACGATCTCCGCGTGGCCCGTCGGGTCGCCGTCGACCTCGCGCGTGTTGCGCCCGCGGCCGACGACCGCGCCGTCGGGACCCAGCACGACCGCACCCACGGGCACGTCGTCGCCGGCCAGCGCCGCGCGGGCCTCCGCGAGCGCGAGGTCCATCGCCGCCTCGTCGGCCGGCGTCGCCCAGGCGGAGCGCTCACCGACGACGACCCGCGGCGGGTCGGCCACCTCCCGGACCGGCGGCCCGGCGGGCCCGCTGACGGCGGTACCCGGCTCGGCCGCACCCTGCGTCGGCTCCCCCACAGCACCTCCCCCGTCGTCGTCCGGCTCCGCGTCGCCCGTCGCCGCCCTGCTCCGCGTCGCCCGCTCGGCGGACCGGGCCGCACACGCCGCGGCGTGACGGACCGGACAGCCCGTCCCCGCGTGCGCCGCACGCCCCCGACCACCGTCCCGGGCGGACGGGGGCATCCTCGCACTACCCTGACGTCCATGCGCCTGCACGTCGCCGACCACCCGCTCGTCGCCCACAAGCTGGCGGTCCTCCGGGACGCGGAGACCCCCAGCCCGACGTTCCGTCAGCTCGTCGACGAGCTGGTGACGCTCCTCGCCTACGAGGCGACGCGCCACGTCCGGACGCGTGACGTCGAGGTGGTGACGCCCGTCGCCGCGACGACCGGCAAGAAGCTCGCCCACCCCAACCCGATCGTCGTGCCGATCCTGCGCGCCGGCCTGGGCATGCTCGAGGGCATGACCCGCCTGCTGCCCACGGCGGAGGTCGGGTTCCTGGGTCTGCAGCGCGACGAGGAGACCCTCGAGGCGATCACGTACGCCAACCGCCTGCCCGACGACCTCACGGGCCGGCAGTGCTTCCTGCTCGACCCGATGCTCGCGACCGGCGGCACGCTGGTCGCGTCGATCGACTACCTGCTGCAGCGCGGGGCGCGGGACGTCACCGCCGTCTGCCTCATCGCGGCGCCCGAGGGCATCAAGGTCGTCGAGGAGTTCGTCGGGGACCGCGCGGACGTCCAGGTGGTCGTCGCCGCCGTCGACGAGCGGCTCGACGAGCACGCGTACATCGTCCCGGGCCTGGGCGACGCGGGCGACCGGCTGTACGGGATCGTCTGACCTGCGAGGTGCTCGTCCGTCGGGTGGCCGGTCCCACGGCCTGAGACGACGCCGATAACTCCTTGGGGTGACACGGACCGCCGTGCCACGATCGTCCGGTGAGTCCCGAGATGTCCCTGGTGTGCGCCCGTCATGGCTGCTGCGTACCTGCGTCCGGGTGGTATCCGCGCTGGTGTCGGGTCTGACCCGCTCCCACCCGGACCGCCCGTCCAGCCCGCAGCCTCTCGCCGGCCCCGCCGCCGGCCGCCCGCACCCGGAGACCTCCCATGACCACACCCGCTCGGCTGCGCCGCCCGCGCAGCGCTCACCCACCGCTCGCGCGTGAGACCGCCCCCCTGGCGCCCGCGCCCGCCGGCCCTCGCGCCGGCTTCGTGCTCTACGTGAGCCTCCCCCAGGACGGCGCCGACACGGGCACGACCCCGCGCCCCGGCGCCGCGGAGATCGCGGAGACCGCCGACCTGCTGCGCGAGCTCGCGCAGGAGGCGCTGCCCGGTGCCGACACGTTCGCGGCGCTGTCGCTGGTGCCCGGCACCGCGGGCGACGTGCGCAGCCTCGGCGAGCGCATCACGCACCTGCGCCTGCTCGAGCCGGTGCCCGACACCGACCCGGGCACCCCTGACGTCCTCACCGGCTCGGGGGACGCCGGCTGAGGACTCGCGCTGCCGGGCCGGGCCCGGATCGGGGGACCCGCCCGGCCCGGCAGCGCACCCTTCCCCGCCGCCACCGGTGGCGTGCCGCGTCGCGTGGACGTGGTGCCGTGGCGGCCGCCCGGCGCGCGAGCGACCGAGGCCCTGCGACGAGCGGTCGACGACCCGGCCCGCGACCTCCGCCCGTCCCGTCAGGACTCTGCGGCGTCAGGACTGCGGCGTCAGGACTGCGGCGCCTGCAGCGACGGCGGCGCGGCCGTCCGCACGGTGACGACCCCGATCAGGTACTGGTCACCCGCGGTGCTCGGTGTCAGCGTCCCGACGCCCGTCGGCAACGTGACCTCCTCGAACCCCTTGGCGTCGACGCCCAGGGAGTTGGGGTGGGCCCACCCGGTGGCGGTGGAGTCGAACGCGTTGCCGGCCGACCCGCCGCCGACCGTCGCGGTGCCGTCCCACCGCAGCGGGCGCAGGGGGCCGACGCCCGACAGGGTCATCCGGTCGTTCGACGCGGCACGGTCACCTTCCCAGGCGACCACGCCGATGCGGGTGCGGGCGCCCGCCTCACCGACGAACGCGAAGGCGGGGGCGGCGGTGGACGTCCCGGTCCAGGCGCCACCCTGGTGGACGGTGACGGCCGAGGCACCGGGTGACCCGGCAGCGGCGGGCGTCCCGTGCACCACCACGAGCGACCAGCCCGCGTAGTACGTGGGGTCGCGGTCGGAGCGGCCGGCGCTCACGGCGGCGTCGGCCAGCGCCCACGTCCCGGCGCCGCCGCGTGCCACGAGGTCCGTGACGTCCACGGCCGCCTGGTAGTACTGCCGCCCGCTGCTGTCGGCCACGTCGACCACCGAGCCGGCGGTGACGTCCGTCCACGTGCCGTCGGGGCTGCGCAGGCGCGCGGTGCTGCGGTCGCCGCTCCAGGCGTCGGCGGGCCCGCGCACGGCCGACCAGTACAGCCCCGCCCACACCACGGGCCGACCGCCGGGCACGGTCAGGCGGGTCGACGACGAGACGGGCACGGCGGCGCGCGCGCCGGACGGCGGCGGCACCAGGTCCAGGGGACGCATGTCGAGCCCGTTGTTGTCGCGGTCCTGCCGGACGGCCGGGCACGTCCCGCCGTACGCGCCGACGCACTGCAGCAGCGGTGCGCCGACCTCGGTGACGTCGAGGTCGCCGACGCCCGACCACACCGGGGTGAGGTTGCCCGACGCGACCACGACCTGCGCGGACGTCGTGACGGCCTGCGCGCCCGTCGCGGTCACGCGCACGTCGACCGTGCCGCGCACGGCACCGGCGGCCCGCACCTGCAGCTGCACGGGGACGGACACGCCCGCGACCAGCCCGCCCAGCGGGCACGTGACGACCGACCCGGCCGCGGCGCACCCGACGGTCTGCGGGCCCGCGGCCGTCGGGTCGTGCGTGATGCCCGGCGGCAGGGTCACGGTCGCCACCACCCCGGCGGCGTCGGCCGCGGACCGCCCGTCGACGCGCGAGCCCGCGACAGCCGCGACGAACGCCACGGTGCCGCCGCGCCTCGCGTCGACGACAGCCGCCGCGTCGGTCACGGCCAGGACCGGCTCGATCGCGGTGACGTCCACCTCTGCGGGCACCGCGGGGACGTCCGCGTCGGGGGCGCTCACGCGGGCGGTGGCCGCACCGAGTGCGCCGACGCTGCCGGCGGCGGCCGTGACCCGCGCCGTGACGCTGCTGCGGGCGCCGGGCGCCAGGTCGGTGGTGCAGGTCGCGGTGGCGCCGGCCGGCGCGCAGGCCCAGCCCTCGCCGGCGGCGTCCTCGACGGTCGCGCCCGTGGGCACCGTGAGCTGCAGCGAGGTCCCCGCCGCGGCCAGGTCACCGGTGTTGGCGACGGTGACGCCCAGGTCGACGGGGGTGCCGGGGGCGACGTCGAGCGCGGCCGGCGCCTCGACGCCGAGCACGGGGGGCCGCACGAGGGACGAGGTCACCACGTGCGTCTCGGAGGACCGGTGCCCGGCCGGGGACAGCCGCACGTGCAGCGTGCCGCTGCCCGTCGCGGCACCGGAGGGGCTCGTCAGGGTCAGGGTGAGCGTCGAGCGCTCGAACGGTGCGAGACCGGCGTGACGGCACACCGTCGGGCCGTCCTGCCCGGCGGCGCACGACCACGGCGCGGCGGCCGTGGCGCTGACGCCCGGCGGCAGGGTCAGCTCGGCGAGCGCCGGGGCGGTCGCCGTGACGGCCGTGCCGCCCGCGTTGCGCACGGGCACCGTCAGGGTGCGCGCGCGGCCGGTGACCAGCTGCACCTCGGTGGGGACCGGACCGTCGAACGCCAGTCGTGCCGGGGAGGCCGCGACCCGCACGCGCACCGGCTCGGGCTCCCAGGTGCGCCCGTCGCCGGTGATCCGCATGCGCACGGCCTCGTCGCCGGAGGTGCTGACCCAGCCCTCGTCGACGTTCACCCGCAGCGCGAGGACGGCACCGCGGCCGGGGTCGAGCCCGGGCAGGGTGCACGACGCGGCGGCGCCGTCGCCGTCGCGGTCCACGCACGTCCACCCGACGGGCTCGGCCGCCGCGACCGGGCCGAACCCGAAGCCGGGCGACGCGAGCGCGCCCGCCTGGAACGTCACGCCGGCGGGCAGCTCGACCTCCGCCACGAGCGCCGCCGCGGGCAGCCCGCCGGCGTTGCGCACCGTCAGCTCGATGGCCTGCCCCGCGACACCGGCCGCCAGGTCGATCCCGCCCTCCGGGACGACGACGACGACGTCGGCGGGGCCCGGCGGCGGGGGCTGCTCGGGGTCGGGGTCGGGGTCGGGTGCAGGTCCGGGGCCGGGCTCCGGCTCGGCACCCGGGGCCGGACCGGCAGGCGGCGCGAGGACGGGGCGTGAACCCGGCGGGGTCACCGGCGCCGGGGCGCCCGGCGGTGCGGCGGCAGGTCCGCGGCCCGGGACGGTGCCGTCGCGGCCGTCCGGCGAGGCGTCGTCCGGCGAGGCGTCGTCCGGGGTGCCGTCGTCCGTGTCGGGCGTCGGGTCGGACGTCGGCACCGGCGCCGGCGTGCTCGAGGACGTCGCGCGGGGCGCCGGTGCCGTCGGGCGGGTCTCGGCGGCACCGGACACGCTCGGCGTGGGGTCGGCCAGCACGTCCGGGCCGTTCACGAGCAGCACGGCCGCGGCGACCACGACCGTGACGACGAGCGCCGCGGCCGCCACGAGGGCCACCGCGCCGGCCGAGACGCCGCCCAGCAGCCCGGCCGCACCGGTGGCGGCCGTCGCGGCGGTCGCGCCGCCGACCGCTGCCGACGCGCCGGTGACGGTGCCCACGGCACCCGTCGCCGCGACACCGCCCGCCCCGGCACCGACCGCACCCGCACCACCCGACCCGACGGCACCCGCACCGGCACCGCCGGCACCCGCACCTCCCGAGCCCGCACCACCGGAGGCCCCGGCACCCGAGCCCGCCGACCCGGCACCCCCCGACGCCCCGGCGCCCCCGGCCTGACCCAGCGCCGCTGCGCCGGCCGCGAGGCCCCCGCCGACCGGCAGGTCGTGCGCGAGCGCGCCGAGCCCGAGCAGCCCCAGCACCAGCGGCGCCACGACGGCCCGCATCCCGTGGTTGACGTCCCGGAGCTCCAGGACCAGCGCGCGGCACTCCCCGCACTCGTCCAGGTGCGTCTCGACCTGCCGGGTGTCCCGCGCCGCCAGCCCGCCGCGCACGTGCGCACCGAGCTTGCCGGCGACCGACCGGCAGCCCTCGTCCAGCGGGTCCTGCAGGTGGTGCTGCAGGTAGGCCTGGCGCAGACCCTCGCGGGCGCGGTAGGCCAGTGCAGCGGTGCTGTTGGCGCTCAGTCCGACGATGGGGGCGATCTGGGCGGGCGTCAGCCCTTCGACCTCGCTGTGCCAGAGCACCTCGCGCCAGCGCTCGGGCAGGGAGCGGAACGCACGGGCGACGACGCCGCGCTCGAAGCCCGCCAGCGTCGGCTCCTCGGCGGCGGCGACGGGCGCGGAGGCGGTCTCGAGCGTCGCGACGTCGTCGGTGGGCTGGGCGCGCCGCCCGGCCGTGCGCTGCACCGCCGCCACGCGGCGCACCACGGTGAAGAGGTAGGCGCGGAACGCCGCGTCGGGCCCGTGGCCGCCGAGCAGCGCCCGGTGGACGTTGGCGAAGGCGTCCGCGACGACATCCTCGGCGTCCGGGGTGGAGTCCGTGTACTGCCGCGCCACGACGAGCGCGGCACCGGCGTGGCGCTCGTAGAGGCGACCGAAGGCGGCCGAGTCACCCGTACGGGTGGCGCGCAGCAACGCGGCGTCGTCCTCGACGACGTCGCTGTCGCTCATGCCTGCCGCCACGCCGGGTCCCCGTCACGTCTGCCGGTGGGCCGCCGCCTGCGTGCGGCCTCGCCGCTACAGGGTGCCATACCCGACCGATCGGACGAACAGGATGACGCGGGTCGGACGTGCGGGACGAATCGTGCGCTGTCGCAGGTCGCAGGCCCGAAAGGCCGTCCGCCGTGCCGCTCGCGGCGCCCCTGCTCTGCACACCTCGCGGGCGCGGCCGACCGGGTGATCCTGGGGGCCGACCGGGTGAAACCACCCACACCCGCGTCATGATCCGTCCCGGCGTCCCTCTCCTCAGGCGTGACGACCGACATCGGCAAGGACGGGCACGCCCTGCCCGAGGGGCTGCGGGAGCGTTGGCGGGAGGAGAGCGTCGCCTCGGTGTGGCGGCGCCCCTCCGACTGGTACCACCCGGCGGTGGACGCGCTGGCCGTCGCCGTGCTCGCCGACGACGACCCGTCGCGCCCCGCGTGGGCGCTGGGCCGCGCCCGCGGGGAGCACGGCGTGGGCATCGGGGAGACGCTCGACGACCTGGTCTGCCTCTACCGCTCGACGGGGCGTCCCGTGCCCCCGCTCGACGCGGTGCGCGCGCTCAACGAGGGCTGGTCGGACGCGCAGGCCGCGCTCGTGACCGCCGGCGCGTGCGTGGACCCGGAGACCGGGCTGCCGACCCAGCAGTACCTCGCCGTGCGCCTGGCCGAGACGTACCTGGTGGCGGAGCAGGACGACGTGGACCCGGCCGTGCACCACGGGCTCACCGTGGTCGACGTCGCTGCCGGGCACGTCACCGGGCTGATGCGTGCGGCCCGGTCCGCGGCCGTGGGAGCGGCGCTGCGCACGACGTTCGGCACCGGGTACCCCATGGCCACGCTGGGGGGCGGGGTGTTCGTGGTGCTCACGCGCACCGACGACGGCATGGACGCGCGCCTGGCCGAGCTGCGCGCGGACATCGCCGGGCGGTGCGCGGACATCGACGTGCGGATCTCGGTGCGTCAGCCCGTGCGCGTGTGGGTGGAGCCGCTGCCGGAGACGCACGCGGAGGCCGTCCAACGGCTGTCGCACCTGGCCAGGCCCGAGCCGTGGGCGGGCATCCCGCGTCCTGCCGGGCCGCCCGAGGGCCACTGACCCGCGCTCACCGCCGGGCCGCGAAGCGCCCGATCTCGCCCACCCCGAGACAGATCGGGGCGAACGGCGTTACCGTCGATCTCATGGCTCCCGCCGACGTGGTCCCGCAGGGCGAGGCGCCGCCGGCCGAGGTCCCAGGACCGCTGCTCACCTCCGGCACCTCGGCCGACGTGTACGCGCTCGACGACGGCCGCGTGCTGCGCCGCTACCGCGAGGGCCGGGACGCGGGACCCGAGGTCGAGCTGCTGCGCCACGTGCGGCAGCACGCCTACCCGGCCCCTGAGGTGCTCGACGCCGCCGGCTCGGACATCGTCATGACCCGGCTGCACGGCCCCACGCTGCTGCAGGCACTGGGCGCGGGCGAGATCTCGATCGCCGGCGCCGCGCAGGTGCTCACCGATCTGCACGCCCGCCTGCACCTCGTGCCGTCCCCCCGCTCCTGGCAGGTGCCGTCCGACCACGACTGGCAGACCCTGAGCGGCGGGCCGGTGGTCGTCCACCTGGACCTGCACCCCGGCAACGTCATCCTCACCGAGGCCGGTCCCGGGGTCCTGGACTGGGCGAACGCCCGGACCGGGACGGCCGAGCTGGACGTCGCGCTGACCGCGGTCCTCATCGCCGAGGTCGCCGTCGACGCGGGCGGGGACTACTCGCAGGCGGCCCGTGCCCTGCTCGCCGCGTTCCTGCACTCCAGCCAGGTGTCACCGCTGACCGCCCTGGACGACGCGGCGGCCCTGCGCTCGACCGCACCGTTGCTGCTGCCCGGCGAGCGTGAGCTGGTGCCCGCCGCCGCCGCCCTGGTGCGCACGATGGTGGAGCTCACGTCGAACCCCTGACGGCCCGCGCACGACGACGGCCGCACCCGTCGGACGGGTGCGGCCGTCGTGCGTCGTCCGGCCGCGCAGTGGTCGGCGCGGGTGGTCGGCGCGGGTGGTCAGCGCGGCACGTAGGTGAGGCAGTCGGCCAGGTCGTGGCCGGCGCCGATGCGGACCGACGGGGCGCCGCACTCCAGGTGCGCGTTGTGCGAGCAGTCCTGGCGCTGGCAGGCGCCGACGTGCGAGACGACGCGGTCCAGGCCGCCCTTGACGCCCAGCGGGATGAAGGTGGCGCACTGCGCGTCGCCGGTGCCGCCGATGGTCACGGCGGCGGCGTGGCAGGACGAGTGGTCGTTGTACGAACAGCCGGCGACCGAGCACTCGGCCACGGCGGGAAGCTCTGCGAGGGTGCTCATGACGACCTCCGGGGGGTGGGACGTGCGGGGTGCACTCCTCGACGCTAGACCCGCCCGGGCCACCCCGCCAGCAAGGCAGGCCAGGCTTACCCGCAGGTCAGAGGCCCTTTTTACGCAACGAGGCTGTTGCGCAAACGGCGTCGAGGCAGGTCACGCCCCCGCTGGGACGGCCCCTGACGGACGGCCGCGCGCGACGTCGTCGGAAGAAAGTTCGTCCCGGGTGCATCCGGGAGGCGTCCGCCGGGGGAAGTAGGGGTGTCAGCACGTCCCCGCCCGCCGCCACGCGGGCCCGTTGGAAGGACTCCCCCGATGCGCGCACGACTCCTCACCGGCACGGCTGCCGGTGCCCTGGCCCTCGGCCTCCTCACCTCGATCGCTGCGCTCCCCGCCACGGCGGCGACCGGCAGCACCGCCAAGCTCTCGGTGCTGCACGGGGTCCCCGACCTGACGGTGGACGTGTGGGTGAACGGCGAGCGGACGCTCGACGACTTCACGCCCGGCACGCTCGCCGGTCCGCTGGACCTGCCCGCCGGCACGTACACCGTGGCGATCACCGCCGCCGACGCGGCCGACGCCTCCTCCCCCGCCATCGGCCCGGTGGACCTGACCCTGGAGGGCGGCGGCGACTACACGGCCGTGGCCCACCTCAACGAGTCCGGCACCCCCACCGCCACGCTGTTCACCAACGACACCGCCGCCACCGCTGCGGGCCAGGGCCGGCTCACGGTCCGGCACGTGGCCGCCGCCCCCGCGGTCGACGTCCTCGCCGGCGGTCAGCCCGTCATCACCAACCTGACCAACCCGAACGAGAAGAGCCTGGACCTGCCGGCCGGCACGGTCTCGGCGACGGTCGTCGCGGCCGGGACCACGGAGCCGGCGGTGCTCGGCCCGGCGGACGTCCCCGTCACCGAGGGCGCCCTGACCATCGTGTACGCGTGGGGCTCGCTCGAGGCGGGGAACCTCGCGCTCGCCACGCAGACGGTGACCGGGCTGCACTCCAACCCGTCGGGCGTCCAGGCGGGCCAGGTCGGCCTCGCGGCGGACGAGTCCTCGCCCGTGCTGCCCGTCGCACTGACGATGCTCGTCGTCGCCGGCGTGACCGGTCTGGCCGTGGCCGGGCGTCAGGTGGCCCGTCGCGCGACCGTGCGTCGCTGACCCGGGAGCACCGTGAACCACCTCGTGCCCGACGGCCGGCCAGCCCCTGCCGGCCGGCCGCCGGGCGCGGCGACCGCCCGCCGCCGCGTGCGCTCGGCGTGCGCGGCGGCGCTGGCCGTCGTCGCCCTGGTGGGCGCGTGCGGGACGTCGGAGGGGAACGCCTCCGCACCGACGCCCACCGCCGGCGCACCGGCCGCCACGCCGACGGCGGGCCCCCCGGCTGCGGGGCCCGCCGTCCCTGACGTGCCGGTGCAGGACGCGGGCCTGGCCTCGCTGCCCGTCGCGGCCCCGGCCCCCGTCCGGCTGGTCGTGCCGGACCTGGGCCTGGACATGCCGATCGACGCGGTGGGCGTGGCGCAGGACGGCACCATGGAGATCCCGCAGGACGCGGACCGGGCCGGCTGGTACCGGTTCGGCCCGTCGCCCGCGGACCCCGCCGGGGCCACGGTCGTCGCGGCGCACGTGGACTCCTGGACCACCGGGATCGGCCCGTTCTCCGAGCTGCGCACGGTCACTCCCGGGGCCCGCGTGGAGGTCACCACCGCGGACGGTGCCGTGCACGCGTACACCGTCCGGGAGGTCACCCAGGTGCCCAAGCAGGACGCGCCGGTCGAGCAGTGGTTCGATCGGGAGGGGAGCCCGCGTCTCGTCCTCGTCACCTGTGGAGGGGCGTTCGACCGCGAAGTGGGGCACTATGCCGACAACGTCGCGGTGACCGCCGACCCCGTCGTGGACGGCGCGGGTGGATGAGCGCCGTGGAGCGCACGCCGTGCGCGCGGTACCGGGGCAGGGACGGAAGGAGCGCGGGTGAGCACGTCGGCCACCGTGCCCGACGACGTGGAGGTGCTGGGACGCGCCTTCGCGGCGGGGGACGAGGCGGCCATCGGCGAGGCCTACCGCCGCTGGTCCGCGCTCGTCCACACGGTCGCCCTGCGCTCGCTCGGCGACCGGACGGATGCCGAGGACGTCACGCAGCAGGTGTTCGTGGAGGCCTGGCGCGGCCGGGCGCGGTTCGACCCGGACCGTGCCCGGCTGCCCGGCTGGCTGCTGGGCATCGCCCGGCACACGGTCGCGGACGCGCACGAGCGCCGCACCCGGGACCGCCGCGTGCGCGAGCAGCCCGAGGTCACGACCGACCCGGACCGCCTGCCCGCCGCGATGCTCGACCAGCGGGTCGTCGACCGGGTCGTCGTGGCCGACGCCCTCGACGACCTGGGTGACCCGCAGCGCACGATCCTGCGGCTCGCGTTCTTCGACGACCTGACGCACGACCAGATCGCCGACAGGCTGGGACTGCCGCTCGGGACGGTGAAGAGCCACGTGCGACGTAGCCTGGCCCGCCTACGGACCCGATGGGAGGTGGATGGTGCCGTCCGATGACCTGCACGTGGACGACGAGACGCTGGCCCTCCTCGCTCTCGGCGAGCGCGTGGGCACGCCGGGCGACCTCGACCACGTCGCCGCCTGCCCGCAGTGCGCCGACGAGGTCCAGGCGCTGCACGGCGTCGCGGACCTGGCGCGCGAGTCCGGCCCCGACCCGCACCTGGTGGCTCCCGGCCCGCAGGTGTGGGACCGCGTCGCGGCCGAGCTCGGCCTCGGGGAGCGCGCGCACGCCGCGGCACGCGGCGGGACGGTGGCCGGTACGCCGGACGCCGCGACGTCCGCCCCGGACGACGACCCCCTCCCGGAGGCCCGGGACGACGCACCCCGCTCCCTGCCGGGCGGACCGGCCGACGGGCCGTCGAGCGGCGAGCCAGACGGCCCGCCCGCCACGGTGACGCCGCTCGCGTCCCGCCGTCGTCCGCGGCCGGCGCGGATCGCGGTGGCCGCGGCCGTCGGGCTCGTGGTGGGGGGCGCCGGTGCGACCGCCTACCTGGAGCTGCGGCCCGAGCCGTCGACGGTCCTGGCGTCCGCCGTCCTCGAGCCGCTGCCGGGCTGGTCGGAGACCGGCACGGCGCAGGTGCGCACCGCACCCGACGGCACGCGCTCGCTCGTCGTCGACCTGGACGAGGCGCCGCAGGGCGAGGGGTTCCTCGAGGTGTGGCTGCTGCGCCCCGACGTCTCCGGCCTGATCAGCCTGGGAACGCTCGACGGCACGAGCGGCACGTTCGCGCTGCCGCCGGGTCTGGACCTGGCGGAGTACCCGGTGGTCGACGTCAGCGACGAGCCGCTGGACGGCGAGCCCGCGCACTCCGGGGTCTCCGTGGTGCGCGGCGCGCTCGACGCCTGAGCCGGCCGGCGCGCTCGACGCCTGAACCGGATCGCCGGGAGGCGCGTCAGCTCCCGGCGCCCAGGTTCCCGGCCAGGCGGGCGTGGCGCGCCTGGCTGGCGGCGTCCATGCCGACGATCGTCACGGACTTGCCCTTGAGCGCGTACTTGTGGGTGATGGCGTCGAGCGTGGCCACCGTGGAGGCGTCCCACACGTGCGCGCGGCTCATGTCGATGACGACCTCGTCCGGGTCGCCGGCGTAGTCGAACCGGTAGACCAGGTCGTTGGACGACGCGAAGAACAGCTCGCCGGCCACGGCGTAGACCGCGCGGCCTGCGTCGTCCGCGGCGAGGCGGGTCACGGTGGTCACGTGCGCGACCCGGCGCGCGAACAGGACCATGGCCAGCAGGACGCCGGCCAGCACGCCGTAGGCCAGGTTGTGCGTGGTGACGGTGACCACCACGGTCGTCAGCATCACGGCCGTCTCGGAGAGCGGCATGCGCCGCAGCGTGCGCGGGTGCACGGAGTGCCAGTCGAACGCGCCGACGGACACCATGACCATCACCGCGACCAGCGCCGCCATCGGGATGACCGCGACCACGTCGCCCAGCCCCACGACGAGGACCAGCAGGAACACCCCGGCCAGGAACGTGGAGATGCGGGTGCGGGCACCGGAGATCTTGACGTTCATCATCGTCTGGCCGATCACGGCGCACCCGCCCATGCCCCCGAACAGCCCGGTGACGATGTTGGCGCCGCCCTGGCCCCACGCCTCACGGGTCTTGTCCGAGTGCGTGTCCGTGATGTCGTCGACGAGCTTGGCGGTCAGCAGGGACTCCAGGAGCCCCACGAACGCCACGGCCACCGCGTAGGGCGCGATGGTCCGCAGGGTGTCCAGGGTCAGCGGCACGGCGGGCCACAGCAGCGACGGCAGGGACTCGGGCAGCGCGCCCTCGTCGCCGACGGTGGGCACGTCGAGGCCGGCGAGCACCGCGGCGCCCGTGAGCAGCACGACCGCGACGAGCGGGGCGGGGACCGCCGTCGTCCAGCGCGGCAGCAGCACGATGACGACGATGCCGGCCGCGACCAGCGGGTACACCAGCCAGGGCACGCCGGTGACGTGCGGGACCTGGGACATCAGGACCAGGAGCGCCAGCGCGTTGACGAAGCCGACCATCACCGAGCGCGGGATGAACCGCATGAGCCGCGCGACGCCCAGCAGGGCGAGCGCCACCTGGATGACCCCGGCCAGCACGATCGTCGCCATGAGGTGGTCGACGCCGTGCTCACGCGCGACCGGCGCGACGACCAGCGCGACCGCGCCCGTCGCGGCCGAGATCATCGCCGGGCGGCCCCCGAGGAACGCGATGGTCACCGCCATCGTGAACGACGCGAACAGCCCCACGCGCGGGTCGACGCCGGCGATGACGGAGAACGCGATCGCCTCCGGGATCAGCGCCAGGGCGACCACGAGCCCCGCGAGCACCTCCGTGCGCAGCCGGCGCGGGGACCGCAGGGCCGCGAGGACGGAGTGCGAGTCGTCGGCCTCGGGCGGGCCGGCGGCGGCCACGGGGACGCTCCCGGGGGCGGGGGCACCGTCGGCGGGACCGGTGGCGGGCGGGGGCGTGCGGGGGTCGTCAGGCATGCGGGCTTTCCGTGGGGTGAGGCGGGGCGGTGGGGGTGCACCCCGGGGGGCCGGGCCGGCAGGCGGACGGCGCGGGCACCTCGCCCGTCACGGTAGCCCGTGCCACGGCACGCGGACGCCCCGCCACCCGGTGACGGGCGGCGGGGCGTCGTGGTGTGGTGCGGCGAGCCGTGCCGGGCGGTCAGGTCAGAGCAGGCGCACGCGCGCGCCGGACAGCCCGCCGGCCAGCGGACCGGCCGGCAGCGCACCGTCCAGCCGGTCGCCGACCAGGTCGGCGTCGAGCACCAGCGCGCCTCCGTCCGGGTCCTCGAAGTCGGCGCCCACCAGGCGTGCGGGCGGCAGCTCGGCACCGGTGACGACGTCGAGCACGGCGGCGCCGGCGCCCGGTACGTCGACCTCGAGCCACACCTCGTCGCCCTGCGTCACGACCTCGACGCGCGCGGGGCCGTCGAGCACGAGCGGGTCGGACTCGCCGTCCGCCGGGCGGGCGCCCCCGACGAACACGTTGCTGCGCGACCAGTAGGGCTGCACGCGGCTGCCGAAGCGGTTGTGGTCACCGTCCCAGCGGTCGCCCATCTCGGTGAGGTACTGCTCCAGCGACGTCGGGTAGCCGTCGTACGCGCTGGTGCCGGTCTGCGAGCCGATGCGGCCCCACGAGTCCGCCGCGTACGCCACGTCGAGGTCGCCGCCGACGAACACGTTGCCGATCCAGCGGTCGTCGCCGGTGAGGATGATCCCGTAGCCGGCCACCTGCGTGGAGTGCGGGCGGTGGTACGGCGTCGCGCGGTCGAGCATCTGCTTGAGCCCGACCGTGCCGCACAGCAGGTTGCGCGCGTACAGGCCGCCCTGGCTGTGGTTCTCCACCGAGACCGGGGACGTCAGCACGTTGTGGTCGACGACGTACGGGCCGTGGCTGACCTCGATGAACAGGTCGCGGGCGTTGTCCCACAGCACGTTGCTCGTGATGCGCGTGCCCTGCGTCTGCCAGTCCAGCCAGATGCCGAGCGAGCAGTCGTGGATGCGGTTGCCCGCGATGACGACGTCGATCGGCGCGTGCAGCTTGATGCCCGCGATCTCGTGCCCGTAGAACTCGCGGTCGTTGGCGATGTCGTGGATGTGGTTGTCCTCGATGCGCGAGAACACGCACCCCAGGTGCCCGACGACCGCGTTCTGACCGCAGTGGTGGATGTGGTTGCGGCGCACCACGTGCGAGCCGATGTGCTCCTTGTCCCAGCCGATCTGCCGGGCGGAGAACACGGACTCGAGCTGGTACTGGTAGCCCGGCTTGTCGCCACGGTCGGTGGCGAAGTTGTCGCCCGTCGACGCCTCCTTGCCCAGCGAGACCGCCGAGCACGTCGCGTCGTGGATGTCGTTGTCCTCGATGACCCAGGCACGTGCCCAGTTGGGCCCGATCAGGCCGGGCTGGTTCGCCGTGGGCGGCGCCCACTGCGTCGCGGCCTGGCACAGCTCGAAACCGCGGACGGTGATGAAGTCGACGTGGTGGTCCTCGGGGAAGAACACGGCGCGGCGCACGTTGATCTCGACCAGCGCCGCGTTCGGGTCGGCGTCGCCGAAGCTCGCGTGGATCGTCGTGACGTCGGCGCCCACCTCGGCGTGCCAGACGCGCTGCGTCCAGTCCGCGTCGGGGACGGGGACGGTCGTGCCGGTCCAGTCGTCGACCTGCTCGGTGCGCCGCGGCGCGGACGTCACGGCGTCGACGCTTGCGACCTCCAGCAGCCGACGGCCGTCGAGGTACACGGCGCCGAGGTGCTTCTTCGGCTCGTCGCGGCCCGGGCGGACCATCCAGTCGCCGTCGACCTCGACGGCGAACGGGTTGACCTCGCCGAACAGCGTGTTCGGCACCTCGACGCGCCACACCCCGCCGCCGACCGGCTCCCAGCCGGTGACCTGCTCGGAGCCGGTGATGCGCACGTGCTCACCGGGTGCGGCCTGGTAGGTGATGCGGCGGTTCTCACCGCGGCCGCCGCGGCGGGGGCGCACCCACTCGCGGTAGACCCCCGCGTGCACGGTGACCGTGTCACCGGGGCGGGCGAGCTGGGCTGCGCGGTCGATGGTGCGCAGCGGGGCGTCCTGCGTGCCGACGGCGTCGTCGGAGCCCTGGACAGAGACGTGGATAACCATTGCCATGAACCGACACTACCCGCGGCCCGACGACGCGACAGCGCGCTGACGCGAGCCGCGCGCCCCCTGCGGTGGCGGGCACCGGAGCACCGCTGAGAGGGTGGACGGGCCCACCCGGGACCCTTCGACGGCGAGGTCGAGCATGAGCACGTACAAGGTCGCGTACTTCGTCGGCAGCCTGTCGTCGACGTCGGTCAACCGGACGCTCAGCAGGGCGCTGGTCCGGCTGGCCCCCGACGACCTGGAGCTCACCGAGATCCCGATCGGCACCCTGCGCCTCTACACCCCCGACCTCGACGACGACTACCCGCCCGAGGCGCGCGCCCTGAAGGACACGCTCGCCGCGTCGGACGCGGTCCTGTTCGTCACGCCCGAGTACAACCGGTCGATCCCGGGTGCGTTGAAGAACGCGATCGACTGGGCGTCGCGCCCGCACGGCCAGAACTCGTTCGACCACATGCCCGCGGCCGTCATCGGCGCGTCCCCCGGCATGATCGGCACCGCGCTGGCGCAGCAGAGCCTGCGGGGCGTCCTCAGCTACTGCAACGCCCGCCAGATGACGTCGCCCGAGGCGTACATCCAGTTCGACCCCGACGTCTACACGGACTCCGGCGAGGTGACGGACGAGGACACCGCGACCTTCCTGCGGGAGTTCATGCAGGAGTTCCGCGACCACGTCCAGCGGGTGCTGGCGGTGCTCCCGCGGGACTGAGCCGCACGCGGCCGGCGCCCCCGGTCAGGTCGGCACCGCGTCACGCCGGCACCGCGTCACGCCGCGGGGTCCGGCACCGTCAGCCCCGCCAGCAGCAGGCGCACCATCGCGCGGGCGTCGTAGGCGGGGTCGGCGCCGCCGGACGCGCACAGGTTGCCGATGCCGCGCAGCAGACCGGCCGCGGGCACGTCGCCGCGCACCTGGCCGGCCGCCCGCGCGGCGTCTAGCAGCGCGTCGCACGCGGGGACGAGCCGCTCGAGGAAGAACGCGTGCATGGCCTCGAACCCCGGCCGGTCGTCGCGCATCGCGGCGGCCAGCCCGTGCTTCGTGACGAGGAAGTCGACGAAGAGGTCGGCCCAGGCGAGCAGCGCCGCGTACGGCGTCGGGCGCTCCCGTAGCAGCGCCGGGGCGGCCTGCGCGCACGCCTCGACCTGGTGGCGGTAGACGGCGACGACGAGGTCGGCGCGGGTCGGGAAGTGCCGGTAGACCGTGCCCATGCCGACGCCCGCCGCCTCGGCGATCGCGCGCACCGGTGCGTCGACGCCGGAGGCCACGAAGACCGCCGCGGCGGCGTCGAGCAGGGCCCGCTCGTTGCGGCGGGCGTCGACGCGCCGGGGGCGGGGCGCGCTCGACGGCTCGGTCGGGACAGGGCGGGACGAGGTCACGCGGGCGCCTCCCTTGCGGAATCGGAGCAATGTTCCGTATGTTGGCGGAGCGACGCTCCGCTTCGTCAGCCTCGCACCCCGCCCGCCACGGCACCAGCGCGCGGCGGGGACAGCGCCCGCCCGCGGTGCACTGCACCCCGGCCCACCCCACCAGGAGAGCCCCATGCGCTACCGCACTCTCGGACGCACCGGCGTCCAGGTCAGCACCCTGGCGCTCGGCGCCATGAACTTCGGCGCCGTCGGCCGCACCGGTCAGGCCGACGTCGACGTCATCGTCCGGACGGCGCTCGATGCCGGCGTCAACGTCATCGACACCGCCGACCACTACAGCCGCGGGCAGTCCGAGGAGATGGTCGGACGCGCGATCGCCGGTCGTCGTGACGACGTCGTCCTGGCCACCAAGGCCATGCTCCCGATGACCGAGGAGCCCAACCACCGCGGGGCCTCGCGCCGCTGGCTCACCCGTGCGCTCGACGACAGCCTGCGACGGCTCGGCGTGGACCACGTCGACCTCTACCAGGTGCACCGGTGGGACCCCGAGACGTCGGACGACGAGACGCTCTCCGCCCTGACCGACCTGCAGCGCGCGGGCAAGATCCGCTACTTCGGGTCGTCGACCTTCCCCGCCTACCGCGTCGTGCAGGCGCAGTGGGCGGCCCGCGAGCACGGGCTCTCGCGGTACGTCACCGAGCAGCCCAGCTACTCCGTGCTGCAGCGCGGCGCCGAGGCCCACGTCCTGCCCGTCGCCCAGGAGTACGGGCTCGGTGTGCTGGTGTGGAGCCCGCTCGCGTCCGGGTGGCTGTCCGGCGCCGTGCGGGCGGGCCGTCCGGTCACGACGAACCGCACCGGCTTCATGCCCGAGCGGTTCGACCTCGAGCTGCCGGTCAACCGCGCGCGTCTGGACGCCGTCGAGCGGCTGGCGGCCGTCGCGGACGAGGCGGGGCTCACGCTGGTCCAGCTCGCCCTCGGGTTCGTCACCGCGCACCCCGGCGTCACGAGCGCACTGATCGGACCGCGCACGCTGGAGCACCTGCACTCCCAGCTCGCCGCGGCCGGGACGGTGCTGACCGAGGACGTCCTGGACGCCGTCGACGCGATCGTCCCGCCCGGTGTGGACCTGGCGCCCGGCGAGAAGATGGACGACCCGCCGTCGCTGCTGGACGCACGGCTGCGACGCCGGTAGGCCGTCGGCCCTCACTCCCCCGTGCGGAACCCGTTGGCCTTGTGCGTGCCGTCGCACCACGGCGGGGTCGCGGTCCCGCCGCAGCGGCACAGCGCGACGGTGCGGCGGGACGGCACGACCGTGCGCCCGTCCGCGTCGACGATCTCGATCGGGCCGCGGACCAGCAGCGGGCCGTCCGGGCAGGGGGTGATCCGCACCGGCCGGCGGGACTCGTCGGCGCTCACGCCGCCGCCCGGGCCGCGGCGACGGCCTCGCGCCGCAGCCGGCGGGTGGACTGCGCCGCCGTGCGGATCCGGGTGCCCCCGTAGGGGACGCCGCCGGTGAACCGGTAGCCGAGCGCGACCCACGACAGGACGGCCCGCTCGGCGAGCCACAGCGGCGCCCACGCGGCCGACGTCGCCGGGTAGAAGCGCGTCCCGCGGTCACGCCGGCGCCCGGCCTCGGCCAGACCCGCCGTGAGGACCACGGCGGCGGCCACCGCCCGCACCGGCCCGTACCGGCGCGCGGACGCGGCCAGCAGCGGCAGCACCGCCAGCTCGGCCACCAGGCGCACGGGCTGGGCGTGGCTGTCGTACGCCTGGCGCAGCCGCTGGTCGACGAACCGGCCGGGCGCCGGCGGGATCCGCCGGACCACGAGGTCCCGCGCGACCCGGGTGCGGCCGCCGCGCGCCTGGACGGTGCGCACCAGCTCGAGGTTCTCGAACAGCACGTGGTCCGCGTAGCCGTGCGGCGGCAGCGCGTCGCGCCGCACCACCAGCGTGCCGGGCCAGTCCCCGCCGACCGCCCGGTTCACCAGCGCACGCCCGGTGTCCCACCGCGCGTGCCACGGCAGCGGGTGGAACGCGTTCTGCGGACGGACCAGGTCCACGTCGTCGAGCATCCGCAGCGCGCGGGCCATCTCGGCAGGCTCCCAGCGGACGTCGTCGTCGGCGACGACGACGTACGGCGCGTCGGAGACCTCCAGCCCTCGTCGCACCCCCTGGGCCTTGCCGTTGCGCCCCGGCACCGGGTGCGGCGCCTCGACGTGGACGACGTCCCGCGGCAGCGTGTGGGCGTTGCGCTCGCGCACGTGCGGCGGCGAGCCGTCGACGAGCACGACGGGCACCTCCCGCACCAGGCCCACCAGGTAGGACAGCGCCTCGACGTCCAAGGGCGTCTCGCTGCGCAGCGGCAGCACGTACACCGCGTCGCGGTGCCGCACGCTCATCGCAGCGGCTCCCGCAGCGACGTCTCACCGGCCTCCCAGCGGTCCAGCACGTGCTGCGCCCACCACCCGTCGAGCGCCAGGCACGCGGCGGCGCCCCACATCACGTCGGCCGCGAGCACCGGGTCCTGCTCGACGAGCCGGCCCGCGAGGTCCCGGCCGGCGATCTGCTCGTGCACCGCGTCGGCCTCGACGTGCTCGTCGAAGTACTCGGTGACGTCGGGCCCCAGGCCGAGGCGGCGCATGCCGTTGCCGTACAGGCGGTTGGGGACGGACGACGTCATCTCGAACGCGGCCAGGTGCCCGACGATCGCGCCGCGCAGACGGCGGTGCAGGCCGAACATCGACATCGCGTTGGGGTGCGCGAGGGTGATCGCCGGGACGTGGTCGACGTAACGCCCGTACGTGTCGTCGAGACCCAGGCCGCGCATCGCGGTGGCGAACAGCGCCGCGTGCTGCCGCTCGGGGTCGCCCGCGCCGTACTCGTCGGACTGGATCTCCATCAGCGCGACCTTGGGCGCACCGCCCAGGCGCGGCACGGACCACGTGTGCGGGTCCGCCTCCTTCAGCTGGTAGACGGACCGGTGGACCAGCAGCTCCTCGAGCTGGGAGCGGTCCGCGCGGCGCGCGATCCAGCGGGACATGCTCGGGCCGCCGTCGGCGGACGTCAGGGCGAACAGGGCGGCAGCGACCTGCTGCGCGGACGAGCCCTCCGGCAGGTCCGGGACGGCGACGCGCTCGCGCAGCTCGGCCTCGACCAGCTGCTCCAGGGCGGCACGGGCGCCCAGCACGTCGGGCTGCCACTCCCAGTCGTCGTCGACGCCGGCCAGGCCCCGGTAGTGCAGCTCGTACATGCACGTCAGGGCGAGCTGCACGTCGTCGTGCTCGAGCCAGGAGCCGGACGGGGCCGCGACGACGTCCGCGACGGACGCGTGCAGGGACCCGGGGTCGGCGGTCCACGTGAGGACGCGGAGCAGCGTGTCGCTCAGCGGGCCGCGGGGGGTCGGGACCGGCATCGGGGACTGCTCCCCGGTCGTGACGGGCGCCGGGGACGGCAGCTGGGTGGTCATCGAGCTCCTCCTGCAGGTAGGCGCCCCGCTCGGCGCCCGCTCATCGTGGCCCGACCCCCCGGACCCCGCCACCGGGGGGCACGTGCCACGGGTCACGCCCACCCGGTCGCGTGCACCGCGCACCCGCCGGCGCGCCGGGGCGTCGCGCCCGGGGCCCGCAGCGGTGCACGTCAGGACGGGTCGGCGCCCTCGCCGTCCGGGGCGTTGCCCTCGTGGTCGTCGGGGATCGGGTCGGGGTCGACGCCGAGGGACGGCAGGTCGGGCTGCTTCCCGTCGAAGCTGTCCGGCAGGCCCTCGCTCATGTGTCGTCCCGCGGGTTGAGGTTGGCCGACTCCGCGTCGGTGTCGGCGTCCTGGTCGGGGTCGCCCTGCGCGGCAGCCCCGGTGCGGGGGTTGAGGTTGGCGGGGTCGGCGTCGGGGTCCTGGTTCGGGTCGTAGCCCGTGGTCTCTTCGCTCATGCTCTCCACGTTCGCACCGGCACGCGCGGCTCGCACCCGGACGCCCGCGCCGACGGCGCACGGGCATGCGTGAAGGGTTGGTGCCGGGATCCGGCACCAACCCTTCACGCACCGACCGGACGGGCCGGCCGGGTGCGTCAGATCGCGGCGCCCGCGGCGTAGCCCGCGTGGATCGCGTCGCCGACCTTCGACGGCTGCACGCAGTCCCCCACGACGTGGGTGGCCGGGCGGCCCGCGAGCGCGTCGGGCAGCGCACGGTCGGGGCGGACGCCGAACGCCAGCAGCGCCGTGTCCGCCGCCAGCTCGACGACGCCGTCCGGCCCGTCGCACACCACCGTGCCGTCGCCGATCGCGGTGACGCGGTGGCCGGTGAGCACCCGCGCCCCGACCTCGGCCAGCCGGCGCAGCAGCGCGACGCGGTTGTGCACGACCATGTCGGCGGCGATCTGCGGGGCGGCCTCGACGATCGTCACGTCGTGCCCGTCGAGCGCGAGCTCGAGCGCGGCGTCGGCCCCGGACAGCCCGCCGCCGCACACGACGACGCGCGGTCCGACGTGCGCGCCGCGGTGGAAGTCGAGCACGTGCACCGCGGACAGGCCGTCGGCGCCGGGGACGGGCGGCGCCCAGGGCGTGGAGCCCGTGGCGACCACGACCGCGTCGGCGTCGGTGAGCTCGGGGGCGTCGGGGGTGACCTCGTGGTCGAGGTGGACGGTCACACCGAGGCGCGCCATCTCGCCCTCCCACCAGTCGACCATGCGGTGCAGCTCGCGCTTGAACTCCGGCGTGGCGGCGGGCTCGAGGACGCCACCGAGCCGCGGCCCGCGCTCGTAGAGGTCGACCTTGTGGCCGCGCTCGGCGGCGACGCGTGCGGCCTCCAGCCCGCCGGGGCCGCCCCCGACGACCGTGACCGCACGGACCACCGGCGTCGGCAGCAGCACCCGCGTCGCCTCCTGCGCGGCCTCCGGGTTGACCGAGCACCCCAGCGCCTTGCCGGCCACGACGTTGCCGATGCACAGCTCGTTGCAGCGGATGCACGGGCGCACCTGCTCGGCCCGTCCCTCGGCGACCTTGCGGACCAGGTCGGGGTCGGCGATGACCATGCGGCCGAACCCGACGAAGTCCGCCGTGCCGTCGGCGAGGGTCTGCTCCGCCAGGTCGGGCGTGAGGTTGCCGTTGACGGCGACGGGGATGCGCAGGACGGGCTTCACGACCTCGGCGTCCGGCAGGTACACGCCGTCGCCCATGTAGTACGACGGGAACGAGTAGTCGATGGCCTCGTAGGAGCCGGCGTCGACGAGCAGCACGTCGAGCCCGGCGTCCTGCAGGATCACGGCGAGCTCGCGCGCCTCGTCGGGGGTGCGGCCTCCGGGGAACCCCTGGCGGACGCTGATGCGCATGGACAGCGGGAAGTCGGCGCCGCCCTCCTCGCGCACGATCCGGATCATCTCCGTGGCGAAGGTCGCGCGGCCCCGGACGTCCCCGCCGAACCGGTCGGTGCGGGTGTTCCACACGGACGACAGGAACTGGTCGGTGAGGTACCCGGTGTGCCCGTGCAGGTCGATGGCGTCGAAGCCGCACTCCAGGGCGCGGCGGGTCGCGGCGCGGAACCGGTCCAGGACGTCCTCGACCTGCTCGGTGCTCAGCGCGCGGCAGCGGACGCTCGGGTCCATGAGCGTGGGGCAGTCGGACGCCGAGAACGGGGGCAGGCCGCCGGGGCCGCCCGGCATGATCCGCCCGAGGCCCGGGGTGAGGTTGGCGCTGATGAGCCCGCCGGCGCGGTGGACCTCGGCGACGGCGTCGCGCAGCGGGGCGACGTGCCGGTCGTGGGTGAGGCTGATGGTCGAGCCGGTGGGCAGGTCGTAGACGTCCTGCGTCTGGATCGACTCGGTGATGAGCAGGCCGACGCCGCCGCGCGCCCGGGCGACGAGGTACGCCACGCCCGCGGCGGAGATCGTGCCGTCGGCGTTCGCCGTGTGGGTGCCCATGGGCGGCATGAAGGTGCGGTTGGGCAGCTCGAGAGAGCCCCAGCGGGCGGGCTCGAGCATGCGGGGGTGGCGCGTCACAAGGGCTCCGATCAGGGAAGGGATCGAAACGGACGACCGCGTCCGTTTCTGTTCCCGAGTATTGCGGCGGCCCGCCCGCGACGTCGGGGATCAACGTCCTAGACTTCGTGGGTGACCTCCGCGCGACGGGACGCCGCGCGCAACCGCGCCGCCGTCATCGCCGCGGCCGAGCGCGTCTTCGCCGCCCAGGGTCTGACCGCCCCGCTCAGCGAGGTCGCCCGCGAGGCGGGGGTGGGCCGCGCGACCGTCTACCGCCACTTCCCCGACCGGTACGCGCTCGCGGCCGGGCTCTACGGGCAGCATCTCGACGACGCCGCGCGGCTCGCCACCGAGCGCGCGGGGCAGCCCGGCGCGTTCGAGGCCGTCGTGCGACGCATCGCCGAGGGCCAGCGCCGGCTCGCGGGCCTGTTCCCCCTGCTGCGCTCGGCGCCCGACGCCGCCGGCCACCTCGACGCCCTGGGCGAGCGCATCGGCACCCTGGTGACCCGGCCGCTGGCCGATGCCATCGACCTGGGCGAGATCTCCGCCGACGTCACGGTCGCCGACATCCACCTCGTCCTGATGATGGTCGAAGGTCTGCTCGCGTCCCAGGACGATGACGAGCGCGGCCCCGCGCTGGACCGCGGGCTGACGATCGCGCTCGCGGGGCTGCGGCCCTGACCGTCCCGGCCCGCGTGCGCACGTCAGCCGCTGCCGGGCCTACCGGGCGGCGTCCGCCCCGTGGCGGGTCCGGCGGTGCGTGGAGCCGCCGTGCCACTCGAGCAGCAGCAGGGCGGCGTCGTCCTGGACGTCGGCGCCGACCTTCTCGAGGAACATGCGCGAGATGTCCTGCGCGACGTTGCGGGGGTGCTGGTCCGCCGTGTCGCGCAGCGCCGCGGGCAGGTCGAACGCGGCGGCGCTGCGCTCGAGCATGCCGTCGGTCATCAGCAGGAGCCGGTCTCCCGGGTACATCTCGATCTCCTGAGCCTGGTACTCGTGCGGCCGCATCCCGAGCAGCGGGTTGTTGGCGGGAGCGACGGTCGTGACGTGACCGTCGTGGAGCAGGAGCGCGCCGGGGTGCCCGGCGTTGATGATCCGGACCACGGCGCCCTCGCCGCTGCCCTCCTTGTCGTCCACGGACCGGAGGTCGATCTCGAGGAGCATCCCGGTGACGTAGGCACCGCCGTGGGGGACGCCCTGGTCGATGAGGGCCATGTTGGCGGCGTGCGCCTGCTCGACCAGGTCGGCGCCCTGCCGGCGGGCGTTGCGCAGCGCGTTCACCGTGAGCGTCGCGATGAGAGCGGCGTTCAGGTCGTGCCCGGTGGCATCGGTGAGGGTGGCGACCAGACGGTCGCCGGACGCCACGTAGTCGAAGGTGTCGCCGGCCGCGCTGGCCGAGGGCTCGAGCCAGCCGGCGATCGTGAAGGACCCTCCCTCGCACACGAAGCCCAACGGCAGCAGCCGACGCTGGATCTCACGGGGCAGGGTGAACTCGGCCGAGCGCATGGCCGTCTCGTAGGTGTCGGTGTGCCGCTGGTTCGCGACCAGCACGTAGGCCAGGGCGTGGGCGACGGCTGCGAGCTGCTCGGCGCGGACCGGGTCGAGCTCGCCGTCGGCGGCGTCCGGACGCTCCTCCGCGCCGTCTCCCCCGCCGTCCACCGTCGCGTCGCTCGGCGGCAGCTGCACCGCCAGGACGCCCAGGGCGTCGCCCCGCACGGTGACGGGTGCGTACGCGCGCCGGCGCGCGGCGTCGTGGATGATGCACTGCCCGCGCCACGCCCGCCCCGGGTCCGTGCCGTCGAGCGAGAAGCGGGTGGCGGGGTCGCCGTGGTCGATGAGGGTGTTCCCCGCCGCGTCGGCGATCAGGAACGTGGCCGACTCGACGCCGAGGCTCCGCCGCAAAGCGTCCGCAGCGGCCGACATCGCGTCGGCCGGGGAGACGTCCTCCGCGGCTGTGAGCAAGGCAGAGATGTCGACTGGTGCGGGCGTCACGCCATGAGGGTGCCACGCCTGCTGGACGACCGCACGAGAAGTGCCTGTGGGGTTGCACCGACAGCGCGAGCGGTGGAAGGGACGCCGCGCGCCCCTTCCACCGCTCGTCAGGACGTGTCAGCGCGTGGCGGCGGCGTCCTGCTGGTAGGTGTCGACGCGGTCGTCACCCTCCACGTCCTTCGCCAGCAGGAAGGCGCCGACGGCCCAGACCGCCGCACCGATCAGGCCGACCCACACGCCGATGTCGGTCGCCAGACCGTCACCGCGCTCGAGGCCGCCCATCGGGTTGATCGCGAAGGCCAGGCACTGGATGGCCGCGGCGATGCCGACGGCCATGGTGACCAGCGTGAGGCCGCGGTGCTGGCCCCGCCGGGCCAGCTTGTTCGCGTAGAGCAGGGCGATGAGCAGCCCGAGGCCCAGGTAGGCGATGAAAGGGACGACGGAGTCGGTCTCGTAGCCCGTCCTCGGGTCGGCGTCGCCGCCCGGGTTCACCCAGTTGAGCAGGGGCGAGATGTTGAACAGCACGATCCCGAGGGCGGCGACGACCAGGCCGGTGGTCGCCGCGCGGCGAGGCTCGTGGGTGGCGTTGCCACCGTTTGTGCGGGGTGCAGCCATGAAAGCCTCCAGTGAGGGAACGGTTGTGCGTGAACCGCAACGGTTGCACCCCGGAGTCGACCACGCGACCTGAACGGCATTTTTCGGGCATTCTGGCCCGATTCCGTAGAAACGGGCTCCCATATCGGCGCGCGGGTGCCCGTGCAACGTCGAAGCGTTTCACCACTGGATGCCGTCGTCCTGCTACGCCACCGTGAGGCCGTTGTGAACGTTCACGGCTGGGTCGGACGCGTGCCACGTCGGCGTCGGGACGACGCCCGGGTGACTCGGCGCCCACCCGTGACGCCCCGGTGGACACCGACGTCCGCGGGGTAGGTCCGGCCCGTCCGCGGGCCACGTCCACCGAGGAGACCTCCGTGTCACGCACCCGTCCTCGCTCCAGGCTCCGCATGCTCGCCCTCGTCCTGGCCCTGCTCGCCGCGCCTGCCGCCGCCGTCGTCGCGCCCGCCGCGCCCGCCGCCGCCGCGACGCCCACCGTCCAGGAGCCGGCTCCCCTGCCGCCGCTCGGCTGGAACAGCTGGAACACCTTCTACTGCAACATCAACGAGCAGATGATCCGCCAGGCGGCGGACGCGATGGTCAGCTCCGGCATGGCGGCCGCGGGCTACCAGTACGTCGTCGTCGACGACTGCTGGATGCAGGACACCCGCGGTCCCGACGGCAACCTGCGCCCCGACACGTCGCGCTTCCCGTCCGGCATGAAGGCGCTCGGGGACTACATCCACTCCAAGGGCCTGAAGTTCGGGCTGTACCACGCCCCGCGCGAGAAGACGTGCGACCAGTACTTCAACAATCGCCCCGGCACGTCGTCCAACGGCAACGAGACGCGCGACGCGCAGCTGTTCGCGTCGTGGGGCGTCGACTACGTCAAGCACGACTGGTGCGACCCGCGTGGGAACGTGCAGGAGCAGGCGGCCCTGTTCAAGAAGTTCGGCGACGCGCTCAAGGCCACCGGTCGGCCCATCGTCTACTCGATCAACCCCAACAGCGCGCACGACAACACGGCGCCGACGTACTCCGGCTGGGGTGCGTTCGCGGACATGTGGCGCACGTCGGAGGACCTCAAGGACGCCTGGTCGACCGGCTGCCCGCCGTCGGACCAGTGGTGCTTCGTCGGCATCACCGAGGCGCTGGACGTCATCGAGCCGATGCGGGAGTGGACGAGGCCGGGGCAGTACAACGACCCGGACATGCTCATGGTCGGCGTCCGCAACACCCTGACGCCCACGGAGAACCGCGCCCACATGAGCATGTGGGCGATGCTGTCGGCACCGCTCATCGCGGGCAACGACATCCGCAACATGAGCGCCGACGTGCGGGCGGTCCTCACCAACCGTGACGTGCTGGCCATCGACCAGGACCCGCTGGTGCGCCAGGCCGACCGGGTGCGGGACGACGGCGACGCCGAGGTCTGGGCCAAGCCCCTGGCCGACGGGTCGGCGGCGGTCGCGCTGCTCAACCGCGGCAACAGCGCCCGCAGCATCTCCGCGACGCTCGTCGAGGCCGGCCTGCCGGCGGGGACCGCGTCGTACCGCGAGCTGTGGACCGGTGCGTCGGGCCAGACGTCCGACCGGATCACCGCGACCGTCCCCGCGCACGGCGTCGCGCTCTACCGCGTCACGCCGGGCACGACGACCCCGCCGCCGACCGACCCGCCGCCGACGAGCTCGACGTCCATGCTGGTCAGCGCCGCGTCCGGCCGCTGCCTCGACGCGCCGAACGGTGCGACGACGAACGGCACCAAGCCGGTGATCTGGGACTGCCACGGCGGGGCCAACCAGCGCTGGGAGGTCAGCGGGGCCCAGCTGCGCGTGCTGGGCCGCTGCCTGGACGCCCCGACCGGGGCGGCCGCCGGCACGGCCGTGCAGCTCTACGACTGCCACGGGGGCACCAACCAGCAGTGGACGCTCGAGTCCAACGGCACCGTCCGCAACGTCGCGACGGGCCTGTGCCTGGACGTCGACCACAACCTCACCGCCAACGGCACCGGGGTCCTGCTCTGGCACTGCTCCGGGTCCGCCAACCAGGTCTGGAGCCGACGATGAGCCGGCGGTGGCGGGTCGCCGCGCTGGCGGCGGCGGCCCTGCTCGCACCCGTCGCCCTCGCCGTCCCGGCGCAGGCGGACAACCCGATCGTCCAGACGATCTACACGGCCGACCCGGCCCCGCTCGTGCACGACGGCCGGCTGTACGTCTACACGACCCACGACGAGGACGGCTCGACCTGGTTCACCATGAAGGACTGGCGGGTGTACTCGACGACCGACATGGCGAACTGGACCGACCACGGCTCCCCCATGAGCCTGGCGACGTTCTCGTGGGCGCAGTCCGACGCCTGGGCCGGTCAGGTCGTCGAACGGGACGGGCGGTTCTACTTCTACGTCCCGGTCGTCAAGCGCGGCGGCGGCAACGCCATCGGCGTCGGGGTGTCCGACAGCCCCACCGGGCCGTTCCGCGACGCGATCGGCCGACCCCTGGTCGACAACGCCGAGATCGACCCGAGCGTGATGATCGACGACGACGGGCAGGCGTACCTCTACTACGGCAACCCGAACCTCTGGGTCGTGCGGCTCAACCGCGACATGGTGTCGCTCGCCGGCAGCCCCGCCCGGATCCCGCTCACCACCGCGGGCTTCGGCACCCGCCCCGGCAACGTCGCGCAGCGGCCCACCCTCTACGAGGAGGGCCCGTGGGTCTACCAGCGCAACGGCACGTACTACAACGTGTTCGCGGCGGCGTGCTGCAGCGAGTTCATCGGCTACTCGACGGCACCCGGGCCGACCGGCCCGTGGACGTACCGCGGCGTGGTCATGCCCACGCAGGGCGGCAGCTTCACCAACCACCCGGGCGTCGTCGACTACCGGGGCAGGTCGTACTTCTTCTACCACAACGGTGCACTGCCGGGCGGGGGCGGGTTCACGCGCTCGGTCGCCGTCGAGCAGTTCACCTACGGCGCCGACGGGTCCATCCCCCAGATGAGCATGACGGCCACCGGGCCACCGCAGATCGAACCCCTCGACCCGTACGTCACGCAGCAGGCCGAGACGATCGCGTGGGCCGGCGGCCTGGAGACCGAGCCGGCATCCGAGGGCGGCATGAACGTGGGGTGGATCGAGAACGGCGACTGGCTGCGGGTGAAGGGCGTCGCGTTCGGCACGGGCGCGGCCACGTTCACCGCGCGGGTCGCGTCGGCGGGCAGCGGCGGTCGGATCGAGGTGCGCCTCGACAGCGCGTCCGGCCCGGTGGTCGGCACCTGCACGGTGCCCGGCACCGGCGGCTGGCAGACGTGGACGACCGTCAGCTGCCCCGTCAGCGGCGCGACCGGCACCCGGGACCTGGTCCTGCGGTTCACCGGCGGCAGCGGCAGCCTGTTCAACGTCACCAGCTGGCAGTTCACGCGCGGCGTGGGCGGCGACCCGACGCCGACGCCGACGCCGCCGTCCGGGGACGTCCGGATCACCAACCGCGCCAGCGGCAAGGTCATGGACGTCCAGGCCCCCAACCGCGACGACCTCGCGGTGGTCGGGCAGTGGACGAGCAACGGCCAGCCCTGGCAGCGCTGGCAGGTGGTCGACGCCGGCGGCGGCTACGTCACCGTGCGCAGCGTCCACAGCGGCAAGTGCCTCGACGTCAGCGGTGCGTCAGGTGCCGACGGCGCCCGGCTCATCCAGTACACCTGCCACGGCGGCACCAACCAGCAGTTCTCGTGGCGCTCGGGCGACGGCTACGAGCAGCTGGTGACCCGCAACAGCGGGAAGTGCGTGGGCGTGGTCGACGGCTCGACGGCCGACGGCGCCGCGCTCGAGCAGCGCACGTGCACGTCGGCGGGCACGTTCCAGTGGAGCCGCGCGGCCTGACGCCACGGCGCGACGACGTCGGCGGCTCCGGGACGGTCCCGGGACCGCCGACGTCGCGCTGGAGCGATGTCGGCGCGCGGTCGTACGGTGGCACCGAGCGGCACGACGCAGGGAGGCGGTCACCGTGGTCGGACAGGACGAGCCCGCGATCCCCGGTGTGGTCCCCGCCGACCGGCTGCGCATGGCGGGCAGCCGGACCCTGCGGTTCGAGGGTGCGCAGCACGGCTCCGGCGTCAGCTTCTTCCTCGTCACGAACGCCCCCGGGCAGGGGCCGGTCCTGCACCGCCACCCGTACTCCGAGACGTGGTCCGTCCTCGACGGGGAGGCGACGATCCGGATCGGGGAGCACGACGTCGTCGCTCGCACCGGCGACACCGCCGTCGTGCCGCCCGACACGTGGCACCGCTTCACCAACACCGGCGACGGCGACCTGCGGATGATCTGCATCCACGCGTCGCCGGTGATGATCCAGGAGAACGCTGCCGAGGATCCGCCGCGCTGACGGGACCGCTGTGTCCGGTGCCCTCCGACCTCTCAGCGGTCCGTGCGGTCGTCCTCGAGCTCCAGCGCCTCGGCGGGGCTCGTCGAGAGCTGGATGCGGTCCCACGGTGTGAGCGCGGACAGCGACCGCCGCAGGGTCGTCACGACGGCCGAGACGACGAGCGTGACGGCGTCCGACCCGCCGCGCTCGCCGTAGCGGTGCAGCGCGGAGACGAGCGTGGCGGTCGCGCGGTCGGCCGACCGGCGGCGCCCGGGCTCCACGTCGTGGGTCGCGGCCTCGGCCGTCGTGGCGGCCAGCTCGCGCAGGGCGTCTGCGGTGGGTGTGCGCAGCTCCTCGGGGAGGTGCGCCACGCTCAGGCCCCAGGGCTGGTCCTCGACCGTCGCCTGGAGGTCGTCGACGAGCAGCGCGGCACGCTGCAGGGCACGGAAGTACTCGGTCCGCCGGGCGACGTCGTCGGACCGGCGCCGCGCCCTGCGGTTCCCGCGTGCCGCCTGCCGCAGCTCGTCGACCTCCGTCCGCGCGCGGTTGAGCGGCCCGCTCAGCTCGTCGCGGTCCGGGAGCTCGACGTCGTCGTCGGCACGCGGGTCGATGGCCGCGGCGAGCGAGCGCAGGTGCTCGACGCACGCCTCGCGCAGGGCGTCCAGCGCGCGGTCGGTCCGCTCCAGCGGCAGCGCCGGGCGCACTGTGCTGACGACCACCGTGCACGCGGCCCCCAGCAGGAACAGCCCGGCGTACGCCGCGGTGTAGCCGATCTCCTCCCCCTGCCCGACGAGCAGCACGAACATCCCGGCGACCGGCACGTACGAGCGCGCGTCACCGAACCACGGCACGCCGGCGAGCAGCATCCCGAGCCCCACGACCAGCGCGATCGCGGCGACGCCGGGGCCGAGCACCACGTCGGCCAGCACCCCGACGGCCCCGCCCAGCAGGATCGCGGCGACCGTCCGCACGGTCTCCGCCACGGACCGGACGACCGCTGAGTACGTCGTCGCGACCGCGCCGAAGGGCGCGTAGAACGCGTAGTCCTGCGCGCCCGGGACCTGCCGCGCCAGCACCCACGCGACGGTCGCCGCCACCGCCGCCTTCAGCGCCAGCTCCACGCGCGGGTGGCGCAGGAGCCGACGCGCGGTCCCACGGTCTGTGCGCATCCGTCCAGTCGAACCCGGGGTGCGGGCACCGGCAAGGTGGCCGGGAGCAGGGTGTGCGTCCCGGTACGGCCGGACGACGACCGGCCGGGGGGGCACGACGGCGTGACGGGTTGTTGCCGAACTCGGCAACAACCCGTCACGACCTACCGCCGGCGGTGCCGCGTCAGCCGACGTCGACCGGGCGCCCCTGCTCCGCCGTCCACTCGGAGAGCGAGCCGTCGTAGACCGCGACGTCGACGCCGGCCGCGACGTAGGCCGCGAACGCGGGGACGGTCGCCGCGATCCCGCCGCCGCAGTACGTGACGGCGCCCTGGGCGTCGAGCAGGCCGCCGTCCTGCAGGAGGCCGCGCAACTCGGCGGGCGGCAGGAAGCGGCCGGTCGCCGGGTCCAGGAACGTGAACAGCGGCAGGTTGATGCTGCCGGGGATGCGGCCGCGGCGCGGGTACGGGCTGACCTCCTGCTCGCCGCGGAACGTCGCGGGGTCGAGCGCGTTGACCAGCAACCCGGCTGCCGACCCGGTGGAGATCTGCTCGACCTGCGGCAAGGTCGCCAGCAGCTCGGGCCGGACGCGCGGGGTCAGCCGGCCCGGGGTGGCACGGGCGGCCGCGTCGTCCTCGGCCCCGCTCGCGAGGGGCAGCCCGGCCGCCCGCCAGGCGCCGAGCCCACCGTCGAGCACCGACACGTGGTCGTGGCCCAGCCAGCGCAGCAGCCACCACACGCGCGTCGCCCACGCGGAGCCGACGTTGTCGTACACGACGACGTGGGTGTCGTCACCGATGCCGAGCGCACCGAGGGCGGCGGCCAGCGCGTCCGGGGCGGGGAGGGTGAAGAGCTGCGGAGCGCCGGTGTCCGAGAGCTCGTTCGTCACGTCGACGAACGCGGCGCCGGGCACGTGCGCATCGAGGTACGCGGCGCGCAGCGGCTGCGCCGTGTACGGCTCGCCCTCACCGTGCGTGGCCAGCGCCGTCGAGGCGTCGAGCACGACGAGGGGCACGGTGCCCGCCGCCGTGGTGGCGTGCAGCTCCTCGGGGCTGACGAGGGCGGGAAGGGCAGAGGTCATGAGGCTCTCCTCGCTGGGGCCGGTGTCCACCGACGCTACGCGGCCCGTGGCACTCCGAGCCGATCAACGATGCCCCGGGCTGCCCACACCACCGTGCGAGCGTCCCGCGCGCCGGGCCGTCAGTGGGCGACGGCATGCGCCGACAACCAGTCGGCGACGGCGTCGAGCGTCAGGTGGTCGTCACCTCCAACGGCGCGGATGAACCCGTCGCCGTCGTGCGGGTCGACGACGAGGGAGTACCCGTTGACCTCGTAGAACGACGCCACCAGGAGCCACGAGAGCCGCTTGTTGCCGTCGTGGAGCGGATGCTACCGGTTGATCGCGTCGAGCAGGGCCGCTGCCTTCGCGTGGATCCCGACGTACGCCTCGACGCCCCGGACGACCTGCGAGGGGCGCGCGAGAGCCGACGCGAGCGAGCCGGCGTCACCGATGTGGAGGCCGGACCGGTCGCAGATCAGCTTCGCCGTGTCGAGGGTCGGGTACCAGACACTCACCGGGACAGCAGGTCGAGCAGGGTGGCGTCGCGCTCGGCGACCTTGGAGACCGCGTCGGCGTAGGCGTCCTCGACGACGGTCTGCTCGGCCAGCCGGCGGATCGCGAGGATCGCCGTGTCGTTCATGGACCGGTTCTCGCGCTCCGCGAGACGCCGCAGCAGCGCGCTGTCCTCGTCGCTCATGCGCAACGACATCGTCGAGATGCCGACCTCCCTGGTATCACTGTGCCACCGGCGTACGCCCGGCCCGGGTCGGCGCGACGGGGCGAGCAACTCCATCAGGTGATCGCGCTGCACTTCGACAGCCTGCCGCCGCGGAGTCACCGACGTACCGCTGACGCCCCCCGAGCCTCCGCCACGGGTGCCGGGGGCCTTTCGCACCACCCGGGCACGCATCTCCTGATCGCTCCGTTCCGGCAGAATGGGTGAAGACTCACCAACAGCGACCTTTCTGGGTTTCGCCGGGACGGGTGAGGCGTTGGTAAATTATCGCGCCATGTCCACGCACCACCTGAATGTGCCAGCCGCCAGGAGCGTGCGATTTATCGCACGATCTGCAAGCATAACCTGATTGAGCCCGCGGGACGAGACCGCTGATTTTGTTCCGTGCAAATAGCGACGCTATATTCCCGCGCATGCGCACTACTCACACCCTCGTCGCCCTCAGCTGCGCACTCCTGCTCGCAGGCTGCGGAGGCGGCGACACCGTTACCGATGAGGCGGTCGCGACCGCACCTCCCACGTCCGAGCAAGTGAAGGATCGCAGTCCGGCCGCGCAGGAGGAGAAGGCCGACCACGCCGAGATCCTCGAGGCCGGGTTCGGGCAGGACGGCGACTACACGTGGGTGACCTCGCTCGTCTCCAACACCGGGCACGTCGGGGAGTTCGCGACCGTCGTGTTCAACCTCTTCGACGAGACGGACACCCTGATCGCGACGGAGGAGCAGGTCGAGATCTTCACGAGTGCCGAGGGCGTCACCGCCATCGGGACCCAGACAGACACGACCGGCAAGACCGTCGCCCGCGTCGAGGCCACCCTCGAGGTCAGCGACTACGGTTCCTCCGCCGAACCCGCCGAGCCCGTCGCACCCGTCGACGGTCAGCAGACCGCTGAGGGGGACTGGACGTTCACCCTCGTCAACGGCACTGCCGAGGACTGGTCCGACCTGCGGGTGGGGATCATCTGCCGCAGCGCGGAGGGGACGATCGTCGGGGGCGGCGGGGACTTCCCGTCGCTCGTGCCGGCCGGTGGCCAGTACCTCATCGACGGGTGGGTCATGGCTGCGTCGCCCGCCTCGTGCACCGCGTACCCGCAGCTGCCGAGCCCCGAGTCCTGACAGACGACGGGACGAGGTCCCCGCTGCCCCACCGGCGGCTGATCGCCCTCGTCCCCCGACGCGCCGCGGCCCCCGTGACCAGCAGGTCACGGGGGCCGCGGCGCCGTTCAGCGGGACTCAGAAGTCCCAGTCGTCGTCCTCGGTGTTGACGGCCTTGCCGATGACGTACGAGGAGCCCGACCCGGAGAAGAAGTCGTGGTTCTCGTCGGCGTTGGGGCTCAGCGCCGACAGGATCGCCGGGTTGACGTCGGTCTCGTCGCGCGGGAACAGCGCCTCGTAGCCCAGGTTCATCAGGGCCTTGTTGGCGTTGTAGCGCAGGAACTTCTTGACGTCCTCGGTCAGGCCGAGCTCGTCGTAGAGGTCCTGGGTGTACTCCACCTCGTTGTCGTACAGCTCGAAGAGCAGGTTGAACGTGTAGTCCTTGAGCTCCGCACGCTCGGCCGGCGACACCAGCTCGAGGCCCTTCTGGTACTTGTAGCCGATGTAGTACCCGTGCACGGCCTCGTCGCGGATGATGAGGCGGATCAGGTCGGCCGTGTTGGTGAGCTTGGCGCGCGACGCCCAGTACATGGGCGCGTAGAAGCCCGAGTAGAAGAGGAACGACTCGAGCATGGTCGAGGCGACCTTGCGCTTGAGCGGCTCGTCACCCCGGTAGTAGTTGAGGACGATCTCGGCCTTGCGCTGCAGGTTCGGGTTCTCCTCCGACCAGCGGAACGCCTCGTCGATCTCCTTGGTGGAGATCAGCGTGGAGAAGATCGAGGAGTACGACTTGGCGTGCACCGACTCCATGAACGCGATGTTCGTGTAGACGGCCTCCTCGTGCGGGGTCAGCGCGTCGGGGATGAGGCTGACCGCGCCGACCGTGCCCTGGATGGTGTCCAGCAGCGTCAGACCGGTGAAGACGCGGGTCGTCATCGTCTTCTCGGCCTCGGTGAGGGTCGCCCAGGACTGGATGTCGTTGGAGACCGGCACCTTCTCCGGCAGCCAGAAGTTGCCGACGAGGCGGTCCCAGACCTCCGCGTCCTTCTCGTCCTGCAGCCGGTTCCAGTTGATCGCCGACACGCGGTCGACCAGCTTCAGCTTGCCCGTGCTCATCATGTGTTCTTCCTCAGTCTCGTCGAAGGCGTCGTCGCAGGTGGGGCGTCAGAGCATGCAGCTGACGCAGCCCTCGACCTCGGTGCCCTCGAGCGCCATCTGCCGCAGGCGGATGTAGTAGATCGTCTTGATGCCCTTCCTCCACGCGTAGATCTGCGCCTTGTTCAGGTCGCGCGTGGTGGCGGTGTCCTTGAAGAAGAGCGTGAGCGACAGGCCCTGGTCGACGTGCTGCGTCGCCTCGGCGTACGTGTCGATGACCTTCTCGTAGCCGATCTCGTACGCGTCCTGGTAGTACTCGAGGTTGTCGTTCGTCATGAAGGGCGCCGGGTAGTAGACGCGCCCGATCTTGCCCTCCTTGCGGATCTCGATCTTCGACGCGATCGGGTGGATCGAGCTCGTCGAGTGGTTGATGTAGGAGATCGAGCCGGTCGGCGGCACCGCCTGCAGGTTCTGGTTGTACAGGCCGTGCTCGGCGACGAGCGCGGCCAGCAGACGCCAGTCGTCCTGCGTGGGGATGCGCACGCCTGCGGTGTCGAAGAGCTCCTGGACGCGCGCGGTCCGCGGCTTCCACTCCTTCTCGATGTACTTGGTGAAGTACTCACCGGTCGCGTACGTCGACTTCTCGAAGCCGTAGAACGACGCCTTGCGCTCCTGCGCGAGCAGGTTCGACGCGCGGATCGCGTGGTACGCCACGGTGTAGAAGTAGATGTTCGTGAAGTCCAGGCCCTCGTCGGAGCCGTAGAAGATGCGCTCGCGCGCCAGGTACCCGTGCAGGTTCATCTGGCCCAGGCCGATGGCGTGCCCGCCGGCGTTCGCCTTCTTGATCGACGGCACCGACTCGATGCTCGTCTGGTCCGAGACGGCGGTCAGGGCGCGGATCGCGGTCTCGACGGTCCTGCCCAGGTCCGGGGAGTCCATCGACAGCGCGATGTTCATCGAGCCCAGGTTGCAGGAGATGTCACGGCCGACCTCGGCGTACGACAGGTCCTCGTTGTACGTCGACGGCGTCGAGACCTGCAGGATCTCCGAGCACAGGTTCGAGTGCGTGATCTTGCCCTCGATCGGGTTGGCCCGGTTCACCGTGTCCTCGAACATGACGTACGGGTACCCGGACTCGAACTGGATCTCGGCGAGCGTCTGGAAGAACTCGCGCGCGTTGATCTTGGTCTTGCGGATCCGCCCGTCGTCGACCATCTCGTAGTACTTCTCCGAGACGTTCACGTCGGCGAACGGCACACCGTAGACGCGCTCGACGTCGTACGGGGAGAACAGGTACATCGGCTCGTTCTTCTTCGCCAGCTCGAACGTGATGTCCGGGATGACGACGCCGAGCGAGAGCGTCTTGATGCGGATCTTCTCGTCCGCGTTCTCGCGCTTGGTGTCGAGGAAGCGGTAGATGTCCGGGTGGTGCGCGTGCAGGTACACCGCGCCGGCGCCCTGGCGCGCACCGAGCTGGTTGGCGTACGAGAACGAGTCCTCGAGCAGCTTCATCACGGGGATGACGCCGGAGCTCTGGTTCTCGATGTGCTTGATCGGCGCGCCGTGCTCACGGATGTTCGACAGCAGCAGGGCCACGCCGCCGCCGCGCTTCGACAGCTGCAGGGCGGAGTTGATGCCGCGCGCGATGGACTCCATGTTGTCCTCGATGCGCAGCAGGAAGCAGGAGACGGGCTCGCCGCGCTGCGCCTTGCCGAGGTTGAGGAACGTCGGCGTAGCCGGCTGGAAGCGCCCGGACACGATCTCGTCGACCAGGTTCATGGCGAACTGCTGGTCGCCCTCGGCCAGCGCGAGCGCGACCATGCAGACGCGGTCCTCGAAGCGCTCGAGGTACCGCTTGCCGTCGAACGTCTTGAGCGTGTACGAGGTGTAGTACTTGAACGCGCCGAGGAACGTCTGGAAACGGAACTTCTTCGAGTACGCGTGCTGGAAGAGCGACTTGACGAACGCGCGGTCGTACTGCGCGAGCACGGCCGGGTCGTAGTACTTGTTCTCGACCAGGTAGTCGAGCTTCTCGTCCAGGTCGTGGAAGAAGACCGTGTTCTGGTTGACGTGCTGCAGGAAGAACTCGCGCGCGGCCTGCCGGTCGGCGTCGAACTGGATCTTCCCGTCCGCGTCGTACAGGTTGAGCATCGCGTTGAGGGCGTGGTAGTCCAGCCCCGTCAGCTCTACGCGGGTATCTGCGACTGTCGCTGCCAAAATCTTCCCAATCCTTCGCGGACGCGTGTGACGTCCTCGGTTGTTCCCATGAGCTCGAAGGCGTACAGGTACGGCACGTGGCACTTGGCCGCCACGATGTCGCCGGCGATGCAGTACGCCTCACCGAAGTTCGTGTTGCCGGCCGCGATGACGCCGCGGATCAGCGCACGGTTGTCCTCGTCGTTGAGGAACTTGACGACCTGCCGCGGGACCGCGCCGCCCTCGTTGCCGCCCCCGTAGGTCGGCACGACGAGGACGTACGGCTCCGTGACGCGCAGGAACCCGTCGGTCGGGCGCAGCGGGATCCGCTGCGCCGGGATGCCGAGCTTCTGCACGAAGCGGTGCGTGTTGTCCGACGCGGACGAGAAGTACACGAGCTCGGTCACCGCTCGCCTCCCTCTCCGCGTCCTGTGCTGCTGCCGTGCGGCGGACCCGGGCATGCCGAGGCCCGCTGCGCGTGCCGGGTGCAGCCCGGCCGGCGCACGAGGCGCCGGCCGGACCGTTCTCGAGTGCCCGCCGGGCCGACGCGGCGCTAGCCGTGCGTCGGCCCGGGGCGTGCGGGGCGACAGGCCGCGAGGCCCGCCGCGTTCAGGCGACCTGCGTCGCCAGCTTGTCCGCGAGAGCCTTGATGCGGTCCGGGCGGTAGCCCGACCAGTTCTCGCCGCCGGCGACGACGACGGGCGCCTGGAGGTGGCCGAGCGACATGACGTAGTCGCGCGCGTCGGCGTCCTCCGAGATGTCGACGACCGTGTACTCGTGGCCGAGCTTGTCGAGGGCGCGGTACGTGGCCGTGCACTGCACGCAGGCCGGCTTGCTGTACACCGTGATGGTCATGTGTGCTCCCCCGAGCTCGTGGTCCGTGTGGTTCTCGCCGTGGCGGCCGCGTCACCCGGGGGTCGGGGTCCGCGTGCTCCTGTCAGCCTCCGGGCCTCCCTGCGAGGGGTGGTCCGTCGTGCTGCCGAGGGGCCTGCATGACACCGGTGTGGTTCGGGGCGAGCCGTCTGGCTAGACACTACACCTGGGGTCTGACATCGCAAGCACCCACTAAGTGTTGTGTTACGGCCGTGTCATTCTTCACCCTGTGAGGCCAGTGGCGCACCGCCTGTGGACGCCGCGCGAGCCCGCTGACGTGCGACGACGCGCGTCAGCAGCGCGACACGCCGGGACGACCCACAGCGGCGTGCACAGGCGCGGGCACGTCGTCCCCACCACCGTCCACAGGCGGCTTCGGGGGCGTTGTCCGCTATGCCGGGATGCCACGGGCGCACAGTTGCGTGCGACACCCTGCTGGGCGGCCGTCCGCGACGCGGCGGACCGTCCGCTCTGCGGGCTACCTGCCCGTGCGGACGGCCGCCGCGGCGCGTGCACGTGGCCGCGCACGGGGTACGGCCCGCACCGGGAGGGCGTCCTTGCACGCCCGGCACGGTGTCGGGGGCGTCAGAACGACGCGAGAGCCTGCCCGATCACGGCCAGCACGGCGAGGCTGCCGACCGTCCAGGCGAGCACGGACCCCAGCAGGTAGGCGACGTAGCGCGCGCGCTGCCGCGCCGAGCCCTCGAAGTACGGCGCCGGTGCCCAGCGCACGGTCTCCACCACGTGGCGCACGCGGGTGCGCAGCGGGAGCGGGCGGGCAGCCGTCACAGGACGGTTCCAGGTGACAGCGGACACGGCGACACGCTCCTGTAGGTGCGAGGACAGCGAAGTGCCGGGGTCTCCGGCCCTTCGATGGTCCCAGCGGGGCACCGCCAGGACGCGGGACCTACGTCCCCGGGCCGCGCGCCGCCTGCGGGTGGGGCGTCAGGCGATGCGCAGGTGCTCCGCCGGCGGCCCCGGTCGCACGCCGTCGGGCCGTGCGGCCACCGTCTTCTCCAGCACCGACGTGATCTCCTCGCCCACCAGCTCGTGCCGGTCGAGCAGCGCGTCGCGCAGCGCCTCGACCAGGTCCCGGTTGCTGGCCAGCAGCCGCCGCACCGTGGCCCGCGCGCTGTCCAGCACGTCCTCCAGCTGCGCCCGCGCCGCCGTGTCGCCGATCACCGCCGAGACGAGGTCCCGGTCGGTGGCCGCGAACGACACCAGCGAGCCGGTCATGCCCGCCGCCCCGACCATCTGCGCGGCCGTGCGGGTCGCCGCCGCCAGGTCGGACGCCGGGCCGGTCGTCGTCTGGCCGAAGAACAGCTCCTCGGCCACCCAGCCGCCCATCGCGATCTGCACCAGCGCCCGCAGGTCGTACTGCGTGCGGGTGTAGACCTCCTCGCAGTCGCCGTGCGCGAGCAGGCCCAGCGCGGAGCCGCGCTTGACGATGGTGAGCACCTCGAGCGTGCGGTTGGGCGCCACCAGCCACGCCGTGACTGCGTGGCCGGCCTCGTGCGTCGCGATGAGCGTGCGCTCGCCGGCCGTGTAGGTGACGGGGTGCCCCAGACCCACGAGCTCGGTGATGCGCGCCTGCTCGACGTCGACGAAGGTCATCGCGTCGTCGCCGCGCCGCAGCGCGTTGACGAGGGCCTCGTCGAGCAGGTGCTCGACCATGACGGGGGTCCAGCCACTCGTCGCGGCGGCGACGCGGTCACGGACGGCGGGCTCGTCGAGCTCGGCGTGGTGGGAACGCCGGGCGAGGAAGTGGTCGACGAGCGCCCGCCGTCCGTGCGCGTCCGGCGGGTTGAACGTGAGCCGCCGGTCGAAGCGACCCGGGCGCAGCAGGGCCGGGTCGAGGTGGTCCGCACGGTTGGTCGCGGCGATCAGCAGGATCGGCGCCCGCGTGGGGCGGCGCTGCTTGAGCTGGCGCTGCGCAGGCAGCAGCAGGTTCACGGCGGCGACCAGCCCGTTGTAGAAGCGGTCCGCACCGACCGGCTGGTCGAAGGACTGCATCTGCACCAGCAGCTCGTTGACGACGCCGCCCGTGCCCTCGGAGATCATCGCGTTGCGCACCACCCCCTGGCCGGCCAGCAGCGACGACGGCGACGGCAACCCCACGAACGCCGCCGTGGGCTCCGCGCCGAGCAGGCCACCACGGCGCAGGGCGATCGCGTCGATCTCCTCGATGAAGCCGATCGCACCACCCTCGGCCCGTGCGGCCTGGCGCAGCGCCTTGAAGTACGTACGGATCTTGCGGGCCGTCGCGCCGTAGTACATGGACTGGAAGCTCGTCGCGGAGACGAACAGGAACGGCACCCCGGCCTCGGCCGCCATCGCCTTGGCGGTCAGGGTCTTGCCCGTCCCGGGCGGCCCCTCGAAGAGGATGCCGCGCCGCGGGGTGCCGCCCATCTGGTCGGCGAACCGCCGGTGCGTCTGGAACAGGTCGATGGAGCGGCGCACGTCGTCGACGATCGGGTCGATGCCGACGACGTCGGCCAGCGTGACGTCGACCTGCTCCGGGCGGAACGTGATGTGCGGGGACCGCCCGGCACCGACCTGGGTGCCCACGAGCAGCGCGATCAGGGCGACGAAGAACAGCACCGGGGCGATGACCAGCGGGTCGACGGCGGGCAGCACCACGAGCGGCCGCCCGGTGAGCGCCGACCACACGACGTAGGCCTCGAGCGCCAGAACCACCAGGCAGAGGCGGATCACCCGGCGGCGACGCACCCGCTCGCGGTCCACGGCGATGTCGTGCGCGCCGAGCAGGGGCCTGGCGGGGGCGTCGGTCACGGGCGGGCCCTTCGTGAGGCGACGGCCCGCGGTGCTCGGCCGCCGCAGCCGCGGTGGTCGGGCCATCGTCGTCCGGATTGTCCGTTTCGGACAACCGTGCCGAGACGCTGTCACCCGTCCGGCCCAGCGCCCCACGCGGGGGGGGTGCGCGGACTGAGGGCGGGTGGGGGCGCCGTCGACCCCGGACCGCGATAAGTTGCCGTGATGCCGGCCTGGGGAACGCACGAGGACGTGGTGGAGGACCGTCCCGAGCGGCCGCCCGCCGTCATCGAGGTCCGGCTGCTGCCGTGGCGCCCGCGCCGCCGGATGCCCGACCCGGGCATCGACCTGTCGGGCCTCAGCGGCGCCTCGGACGACCTCGTCGGGGGCGTCGTCGCCCTGGTGGTCGGCGTGCTGGCGGCACTGCTCGGCCTCGTTGTACTCGCCGGCGTCGTGATGCTGCTGGAGCTGTGGCTCGTCGGAGCGGTCGCGCTGCTGCTGCTGCTGGCGCGCTTCGTGGGCCTGCTGCCGTGGGCCGTCTTCACGGGCAGCGGGTACGAGTTCTACCGCTGGCTGCCGCACGCCGCGGCGCGGGTCCGCGCGCTCAACGGATCGCGCCACGCCAGGTTCCGCTGGCACTGGGCCTGACGGCACCGGCACGGCGCCGCGCGGCACGCTGCGCAGGTGCGGTCAGTCGCGGCGCGCGGTGCCCGACGTCAGCTGCCGCGGGACCCAGCGCGTGGGCCGCGGTGCGCTCGCCTCGGCCAGCGGGTGCAGCCGGTCGGCGACGACGTTGCCGGTCGGGTCGGCCCGGAACACGCGGCGGCCCGGGTCGACCAGCGTGCGCAGGAACTCGACCTGCCGGCGCAGCGCACGGGCCTCCTCCTCGAGCTCGAGGATGCGCTTGATGCCCGCCAGGTTGACGCCCTCCTGGGACAGCCGCTGGATCTCGCGCAGCGCACGGATGTCGCGCGGCGAGTAGCGACGGCCGCGGCCGCGCGTGCGCGCGGGCCGCACCAGGCCGAGGCGGTCGTACTGCCGCAGGGTCTGCGGGTGCATGCCCGCGAGCTCGGCGGCGACGGAGATCACGTAGACCTTGGAGTCCTCGTCCATCACCCCTCCTCACCGGCTCCGCAGGTCAGCGTCTGGCCTGCGCCATCAGGTCGGCCCGCACGTCCTGCCCGGACGTCGCGATGCCGAACGCCTGCACGGCCTCCTTGGCCGCACCGGACAGCTTCTGCGGTACGACGACCTGCACGCTCACCAGCAGGTCGCCCGTGTGCCGCGACGTCGCCACACCCTTGCCCTTGACCCGCAGCGTGCGACCCGACGGCGTACCGGCCGGGACCTTCACGCGCACGGTCGAGCCGTCGAGCGTGGGGACGTCGATCGTGGCGCCGAGTGCGGCCTCGTCGAAGGCGACGGGCACGGTGACACGCAGGTTGTCGCCGTCGATGCTGAAGACCGGGTGGGGCTCGACGTGCACCGTGATCACCAGGTCGCCCGCCGGGGCGCCGTCGTCACCGGGGCGTCCCTTGCCGCGCAGACGGATCTTCTGCCCGTCGCGCACCCCTGCGGGGATGCGGGCGTTGACCGTGCGGCCCTCGACGGACAGCGAGATCGTCGACCCCTCGACGGCCGTGCGGAACGGCAGCGTCGTGGTGGCCGTGAGGTCCGTGCCGCGCTGCGGGCCGCGCGCCGCACCGAACCCGCCGGCGCCGCCGAACAGGCCACCGAGGATGTCCTCGAAGCCCGCGCCGCCGGCCCCGCCGCTGGAGTAGCGCACCCGCCCGCCGGGGCCGTTGGCCCCGCCGCCGAACATGCCGCCGAACACGTCCTCGAACCCCGCGGTGCCGCCTGCCCCGCGGCCGCCCGCGGTGAAGCGGGCACCGCCGGCCATGGCCCGCAGCTGGTCGTACTGCTGGCGCTGCTCGGGGTCCGACAGGACCGCGTACGCCTCACCGATGTCCTTGAACCGCGCCTCCGCCTTGGCGTCACCCGGGTTCTGGTCGGGGTGCAGCTGGCGGGCGAGCTTGCGGTACGCCTTCTTGATGGTCGCGGCGTCGGCGTCCTTGGCGACGCCGAGCACGGCGTAGAAGTCCTTCTCGATCCAGTCCTGGCCGGTCACGGCGCCTCCCTCCTGCTTCGTGTGCTGTGGTGCGTGGTCGTGGTGGTTCTCCTGGTGCCGCGGAGGCGGCGGCCGGTCCCCCGGCCGCCGCCCCCGCGTCTCTCGGTGCTGATGATGGCGGCCTCAGGCCTCCGGGTCCACGACCGCGACGCGCGCGGCCCGCAGGATCCGCGCCGGGGTGCGGTAGCCGGGCTGCAGCACCTGCTGCACCGTGGCCACCTCGACCTCGTCGGAGTGCGAGTGCATGAGCGCCTCGTGCACGGCCGGGTCGAACGGGTCGCCCTCGGTGCCGTAGCGCTCGACGCCGAGCCGGAAGAGCGTGCTCTCCAGCTTCTCGGCGATCGACGCGAACGGACCGGTGAGGTCGCCGTGGCGACGGGCCAGGTCGATGTCGTCGAGGACCGGGATCAGCGCCTCGCCGACGGTCGCGACGCCACGGTCGTGCGCCGCCACCGTCTCGGCCTTGGACCGCTTGACGTAGCCGTTGTACTGCTGCTCGAGGTTGTACAGCGCCGCCTGCGCGCGCTGCAGCTCCTCGAGCCGCTCGGCCGCGAGCTTCTCGGCCTGCACCAGGCCCTCCAGGACGACCGACTCCTCGGCCTCCGTCGTGACCTGCTCGGCCTCGGCCAGCACGGCCTCCTCGGGCGTCGGCTCGCGCAGCTCGCCCGTCTCCGGGTCGACGCGGCGCTTGTCCGTGAACCGCGGGGTGTCCTCGGGTTCGGGCGTACCCGACCCCGAACGCTCCTCGGTCACTTCTTGTCGTCCTCGTCGTCGACGATCTCGGCGTCGACGACGTCCTCGTCGGAGGTCGTCGAGGACGTCGAGCCGGCGCCGGCCGGGGCCTCGTCGGCGGCCGGGGCCGCGGACTGGTTGGCGTACAGCGCCTCGCCGATCTTCTGGCTCGCCGTGAGCAGCGCGGCGTGCTTGGCCTTGACGGCCTCGACGTCCGTGCCCTCGAGCGCGGTCTTCAGCTCCGTGACGGCGCCACCGACCTCGCCCTTGATGTCGTCCGAGAGCTTGTCGCCGTTGTCGGCCAGCAGCTTCTCCGTCTGGTAGACGAGCTGCTCCGCGGTGTTGCGGGTCTCGGCCTCCTCGCGGCGGCGCTTGTCCTCGGCGGCGTGCTCCTCGGCGTCCTTCACCATGCGGTCGATGTCCTCCTTGGGGAGGGCCGAGCCACCGGTGATCGTCATCGACTGCTCCTTGCCCGTGCCGCGGTCCTTGGCGGACACGTGCACGATGCCGTTCGCGTCGATGTCGAACGTGACCTCGATCTGCGGCATGCCGCGCGGGGCCGGGGCGATGCCGGTCAGCTCGAACGTGCCGAGCGGCTTGTTGTCCCGGGCGAACTCGCGCTCACCCTGGAACACCTGGATGAGGACGGACGGCTGGTTGTCCTCGGCCGTGGAGAAGATCTCCGACCGCTTGGTGGGGATGGCCGTGTTGCGCTCGATGAGCTTGGTCATCACGCCACCCTTGGTCTCGATGCCGAGGGACAGCGGGGTCACGTCGATGAGCAGGACGTCCTTGCGGTCGCCCTTCATGACGCCGGCCTGCAGCGCGGCACCGACGGCCACGACCTCGTCCGGGTTGACGCCCTTGTTGGGCTCCTTGCCGCCCGTGAGCTCGGTGACGACCTCGGAGACGGCCGGCATGCGGGTCGAGCCGCCGACGAGCACGACGTGGTCGATGTCCTTCACGGAGATGCCCGCGTCGCGGATGACCTGGTGGAACGGCGCCTTCACGCGGTCGAGCAGCGACTGCGTCATCTGCTGGAACTGCGCGCGCGTCAGCTTGGTGTCCAGGTGGATGGGGCCGTTCTCGCTCATCGAGAGGTACTGCAGCGAGATGTTGGTGCTCGTCGCGGACGACAGCTCCTTCTTGGCCTGCTCCGCCGCCTCACGCAGACGCTGCAGGGCGATCTTGTCCTTCGACAGGTCGACGCCCGTGGTGTTCTTCACCTCGGTGACCAGGTGCGCCACGATCGCGGCGTCCCAGTCGTCACCGCCGAGGCGGTTGTCACCGGCGGTCGCGCGGACCTCGATCGTCGAGAAGCCGTCGTCGTCCTTGCCGACCTCCAGCAGGGACACGTCGAACGTGCCACCACCCAGGTCGAAGACGAGGATGTTCTCGTCCTCCTTGCCGCGCTCGAGCCCGTAGGCGAGCGCCGCGGCGGTGGGCTCGTTGATGATGCGCAGGACGTTGAGGCCCGCGATCGTGCCCGCGTCCTTCGTCGCCTGACGCTCGGCGTCGTTGAAGTACGCCGGGACCGTGATGACGGCGTCCGTGACGGGCTCACCCAGGTACGCCTCGGCGTCGCGCTTGAGCTTGCCGAGGATGCGGGCGCTGATCTCCTGCGCCGTGTACTTCTTGTCGTCGATGGTGACCGACCAGTCCGTGCCCATGTGGCGCTTGACGGACGAGATGGTGCGGTCGACGTTGGTGACGGCCTGACGCTTGGCGACCTCACCGACGAGGACCTCGCCGGTCTTGGAGAACGCGACCACGGACGGAGTCGTGCGCGACCCCTCCGCGTTCGCGATGACGGTGGGCTCGCCGCCCTCGAGGGTGGCGACCACCGAGTTGGTGGTACCGAGGTCGATGCCGACTGCTCGTGCCATGTGTGTGCCTTCTTCCTGGAGCCCGGTGAGGCTCCGACGTGCTGTGGTCTGAGAGACGTCTTGAGTCCGCCGGGCTCAAGTCTGCGATGCGCCGGGGGCGCGAGGCAACTGGAGGCGGCGGAAGTTGAGTCTGATGGGCTCAACTCTTGGAGGGCGGAGTTTGTTCCCGGGTGCGTCTCGCTCCGCGTCTCACCGCCGGTGTGGGATCTCATCTGAGTTGTCCCCATCTCATGAAGCTGCCCACGGCCTGACCCAATCTCACCTAGTCGTCCCAGCCGGAGGGCCAACGGTGGGGAGATGGGCGTGGCTCGGGACGGGGTCCGTGACCGCCTCTAGGCTCGTGCGCGTGCCGACCCTCGACGCCGAGTCAGCGATCGCCGAACAGCTCGTCGCCAGCCTGTTTCCCGCGGCCTGCGGTGCTGTGCTCGCAGGAAGCAGCGCGAGTGGCACCAGCACGCCGACCAGCGATCTCGACCTCGTCCTGATCTGCCCGACGGGCGCCCTGGACGGCGGGCGGTCGAGTCTGGCAGCGACGTACGAGCACAGCGGGCGCGTCGTAGAGGTGTTCGCGTACTCGCCCGAGGCGTACCGCACCTGGGCCGGCCGCGAGGTCGACGCGCACCGCCCGGTCATCCTCACGATGCTCAGCGAGGGCGTAGTCCTGCGCTCCGGGCCTGAACTCCATGATCTGCAGACGTGGGCACGAGACGTGCTGTCGGCCGGCCCGCGGATCGAGCAGCACGCACTCGACGTTCGCCGTTACGCCGTCAGCGCTCTGCTCGACGATCTGGCGGACGCCGACGACCCCGGCGAGCGTGCACTGCTCTTGGCCGATGCCTTCACCGCGCTGTCCGAGCTGCTTCTCCTGACGCAGCGGCAGTGGCTCGGGTCAGGGAAGTGGCTCTTGCGCAGGCTCCGCACCGGGGCCCCCGCCGTTGCCGACCGGTTGATCGGTGCGTTCGCATCAGGCGAGCGCTCCCTCTTCCTGCAGGTGGCCGACGATCTGCTCGCACCGCTTGGCGGTCGACTCCAGGCCGGCATCGTCCGCTGACCAGACGCGCACCTCCCGGTCGTTGAGGATGTGGACAAGTGCGTGAGATGGCAGGTGTCTCAACTACTTGTCCCACCGCAGGTCAGAGCCTCGGGCCGGACAAGTTCGATGAGTTCCTACACCCCTGCTGCTGCTGAGGGTTCGCATCGAGCCTGTCCGCGTCGCGTTAGCGTGTCCGGCCGCCGACCTGCTGGTGCATCGAGCGAGTCCCATCGCAGGTCACAGCACCGCAGCGCCCGCACTGGGCTGAGGATTGGGACACCCAAGCGCGACGGCGCCGTTCGCGCTTACGTGTCCTTCCGCAGGTCAGAGGCCTGGCCGCCTCCCTTGGGAAGACGCTCAGATGGCTCGGCGAGCGCCGACTGACTGGTAGGGCGACGGTCGGCTGTGCGCCGAGCGCCGACTGACGCACCCTGTCCGGTCAGAGGTTGCGGCCCATCCTCGGCTCAGAGCACAGAGATCTCGTCGCCGAGGGTGATCACACCCGGTCGGCTGACGTCGGCGTAGACCGCGAGGTACAGATCTCGCTCGGAGCCGAGCGACCGGAGCCATGGGGCACGCGGGCTGGTCCCGTCCTGCTCGACATCGATCATCCGGCACCGTGGGATCCGCTCCACGACCGTCAGCGCGGCGGACCCGAGGGCGATCTGGTGGCCGACCCAGGTCTCCTCGATGAACGGCGTCTGCGTCTCCACGACGATGTTGACGCGCAGCCGCCGAGGGTCGTCGCTGCCGCCCCACCGGGCCGCGCACCATGCGATCGTCGCGGTGCCGACGAGGGAGACGGCACCGGCGTCCTGGTGCGAGACGGCAGCCTCGGGCAGGATGCGCTGCTCGCTCCCCATGGCGGTGGTGAGGTGCCGGTCGAGCAGCGGGTCGCCCACGAGCCAGCTCGTGTCGTCCGAGCGAACCTCGACCTGGCCGTCCGCCGTCGTCGACGCCGTGTAGCGCACGACGGCGTCCCGCCGGCGGAACCGGCGGGTGTCCTTGACCGACGCGAACCGGCCGTCGCCGTCCACGACGGCGTACCAGCGGTCCCCGTGGAACCCGCGATGGTCCAGCTCGGCTGAGGCCAGCGCCTCTCCACCCATCGACTTGACCGGGTAGCGGCGCAGGGAGGTGACGACCACGATCCCGAACCTAGCGAGTCGCTCACGGTGATCAGTGCTCCTGCGCGTCCTGACGCGCCCGATGGCGACGCGCGGGCTGCCGAGGCACTGAGCCGCCGCTGTTGTTGGCTCCCGTGCCCCGCCGCCCGCCGCGGGCAACCGACTCTCACCGTCGACAACATCGCCACTTGCACAGCTGACGCACCACCCGGTGGCCGCAGCGCATCCGAGGATTCGGACAGCCAACTGAGACGCGCGCCGCCTCACCTACTTGTCCCACCGCAGGCCAGAGCTTCGGCCCCCGGACACGTTCGATGAGTTCCTACAGCCACCTGATGTGGGTTTGCGTCCCGCTTGTCCGGCTCGCGTCAGCGTGTCCGGCGCGTGCCCGCCGTCGCCTTGACGTGTCCGCGCACCACTGAGGATCTGGAGGGGTCCTGCGACCCCCTCTGCGCGCTCGCCTCCTCGTGTCGATCAGCTGCGCCGCATGCCGAGGCGCAGCTGTTCGGACAGCTCGTGGAGGGAGCCCGCCGTGAAGGTCGGTTCGCAGCCCGCCGGGGCACGCCGGACCTTGCGGTTGATCCATGCCGTAGCCATCCCGAGCACCCGGGCACCACCGATGTCGGCGGACGGCGAGTCCCCGACGTGCAGGACCTCGTCGACCTGCAGCCCCAGAGCGCTCAGAGCGAGCTCGAACGGTTCTGGGCGAGGCTTGTAGGCGCGGGCGTCCTCGCTCGTGACGACGGCGTCCACCGGCAGGTGGTGCAGGTCCAGCACCGCCTGCACGTCGTCCCGGTCGATGTTGGAGACCACGCACACGGGTACCCCGACCTGCTGCAGGAACGGCAGGCTGTCGGCGAAGACCGCAGGACGACGCCAGAAGTCGAACTGGGGACGACAGAGGCCCTCCGCGTCGCCCCGCACGTCGAAGTGCTGCATCGTCTCCGCGAGCGTCTCGTGGCTGAGGGCCCGCTGCAGGCGGAACGCGTCACCGTGGGCCGCGCGGCAGGCCTCGCCGAACCGACGCCCCCACTCCTTCGCCACGACGCCGGGCTCGACACCGGCGAGCCCTGCGACGTGGGCGCAGATCGGCGCCAGGACCTCGTCGTCCTCGCACACGAGGGTGCCGTACAGATCGAGGAGGAGGCCGCGGTACATGGGCCGCACGATAGCGAGACCCCGCCCTCGGCCCGGTCATACGCACCCCTGCAGCTCAGCCCGTCCCGTACCGCTTCTGAGGATTCGGACACGACAGTGAGACGGCGGCGTTCTCAGGGAGCTGTCCACGTCGAGGTCAGAGCGTCGGACGGCGGACAAGTACCGCGAGCCCTACACCCGATGACCGGGCGCGTTGCGTGCTTCGGCGACCAGATCGTGGCACGCAGCGTCTGCGGCCGGTCAGGTGGACGTTGCGCGCGCAGGACGCGCGACGACGCCAGACTGGCGCGGTGCCGAGCCGCCGTCGCGTCCGTGTCCTGCTGATCGTCCTGACGGGGACGATCGTCGTCCTCGCGCTCGGGGCCGCGCTCGTCGAACGCGGCCTGGTGTGGCCGAACCGTCTGTTCGCAGCGCGCTACGACGTGCGGGGGGTCGACGTCTCGGCATGGCAGGGAACCGTCGACTGGCCGACGATCGCCCGGCAGGACGTCGACTTCGCGTACGTGAAGGCCACCGAGGGCTCGTCGTTCGTCGACCGGGAGTTCGAGGCGAACCTGCGCGGGGCGCGTGAGGCCGGGCTGATGGTCGGTGCGTACCACTTCTTCAGCTTCGAGAGCAGCGGCAGGGCGCAGGCGGAGCACGTGCTCGCGACGGTGCCGGACGACGAGGACCTGCTGCCCGTCGCGATCGACGTCGAGTACTACGGGACGTTCCACGCCGACCCCCCGGACGCGGCGCAGGTCCGCCCGGAGCTGACCGCGCTCATCGAGACCCTGCGTGACCACGGCATCGAGCCGGTCGTCTACGCGACCCGCAGCGCGTACGACCGGTACGTCGCCGGCCACTTCCCGGGCACGCCGATCTGGATCCGGTCGGTGATGGTGCCGCCCACCCTGTCGGACGACCGGGCGTGGACCTTCTGGCAGTACTCGAACCGGGACCGCCTCGACGGGTACGACGGCGAGGAGTCGTTCATCGACATGAACGTCTTCGACGGCGACCTCGACGACCTGCGCGCCCTGCGGTAGGCCTGGCGGAGGCAGGTCACGAAGCAGGCCGGAGCTGTCGTTGTCGTCGATCTGTCATCGCGATGTCGCGTCGTCACCGACGTGTCACCTGCCACGCTGACCGCATGGACGAGCCTGGCGGCGAGTGGCACAGGACGGCGCTCGTCCCGCGAGCGGCAGAACGGACACCGTGGGCCTACGGTGGCTGGGTGCTGACCAACCGCTCCGCACCGCACGCCCGGGTCACGCCCGTACTCATCGTCGCCGACGTCCGCGCCGCGGTCGCCTGGTACACCGAGGTGCTCGGCTTCGTCGAGCACGTCCGCATCGGCGAGGGACACCGCGCCCAGCTCGGGCTCCCGGACGGCCCTGCCGCCGAGCTCGTCGTCGCCGAGGAGCGCCCCGGACGCCGCGTCCCGGATCCCGACGGCCGTTCCCACCAGGTCATGCTCAAGGTCGTCGATGCGGACGCCGTCGTCACGGTGGCGCTCGCTCGCGGAGCCGTCCTGGTCGAGCCGTCGCACGACTGGGAGTACGGCGAGCGGCAGGCCACGCTGAACGACCCGTTCGGCCACCAGTGGGTGCTCAACCAGACGCTCGCGGACGTCGCGCCCGAGGAGTGGGGCGGACAGTCCGTGACCCCGCGCTCGCCGTGAGGTCCGGCCGGTGCAGGTGCAGCCGGCCGTCGGGAGCCTTGCCCGTTCCAGGCCGGAGAGACTGGCGCGATGGCCGACACGACGCCGGCACGGGTGCTCCGTGACGGACGCGCGACGCCCGGTGATCGCCGCTGGGCGACGGCACTCCGTGGGCGTGCGCGTGGACGGATCTGTCGTTGCGGCAGGCTCCCCCGGATCGCCGGAGTGCTCCGTCGGTGCGTGGTCCGACATCGTGTCGGTCGCGGTCGGCAGTGTGCACACGGCACCGAACACGGGCCGCTCGCACACTGTGGGCCTGCGTACCGACGGGACGGTTGTCGCGGTCGGTTGGGACAAGGACGGCCAGTGTGCCGTCGCTGGCTGGGCGGACGTCGTGTTCGTCGCCGCCGGCTGGCGGCGCACGCTGGGTGTCCGTGCCAGTGGCACCGTGCTCGCCGCGGGTCGCGCGCGTGAAGGCGCGTGCCAGGTCGATGAGTGGGAGGAGATCGTCGCCGCCGCGGCGGGAGACTGGCATTCCGTGGGCCTGCGGGCAGATGGCACGGTCGCTGCCGTGGGGAACAACCGCAGGGGACAGTGCGAGGTCAGCGGATGGCGCGGCATCACCTCGGTCTCGGCCGGCCACCTGCACACCGTCGCCGTCACCGGGACGGGCCGGGTGCACGCCGCCGGCGACCGCAGCGCCGGTGCCGCGGAGGTGCTGGACTGGCGCGACGTCGTCGCGTTGTCGGCGGGCAGCCACCACACCGCAGGGGTCGATACCAGAGGGCGAGTCCTGGCCGCCGGCGACAACAGCCACGGGCAGTGCGACACCGCCTCATGGCGTGACGTGGTGGCCGTCACCGCCGGGTCGACGCACACCCTCGGCCTACGAGGGGATGGGACTGTCCTCGCCGCCGGCAACAACGATGGCGGCCGGTGCGATGTGGCGGGCTGGCACGTCCGGGCGGTGAGCGCGCCGGAGCCCTGGCGTGCGATCGCGAGGATCCGGGCACGGAGGTGAGACGCCAGGCCGGTCCCCGCTGCTGTCAGCACGCAGGTCACGGCAGCTAGCTGTCCGCAGCGTGTCCGGCGTCGCGCCCATCTCTCGGCGCATCATTCTCGCGGCTGGAAGACGAGCCGCCTGCGCCGTTCCTGTCCGGGCGAGGCCGATGCGTCTACGCGGCTGAGCCTCTCCGTCCAGCCGGTGTGACTGAGCACCCCTCGTCCGGCAACCAGCCCTCGATAGGGTGACGGCCGTGCCCAGCCTGGAAGAACTCCGCGAGCGCCTGGTCGGACGGTTCCAGCAGGTGTGCCACCGCACGGGCATGTACGTGCCCGACGCCCGCGCGGCCGAGGTCTTCTGCCGCGAGCTCCTCGAGGTGCTCGCGTACGTCGACGACTGCGAGCAGGCGTACGCGCGGGAGATGGGCCGCCGCCGCCGCGACGACTTCGGGTCGACCGGCGCCGAGTCGATGCTGTGGTGGTTCGCGAGCGGAGACGTGCAGGTCGAGGGGCACGACCTCACCGTGAGGTCGACGGGCAACGCGGAGGTGGCCGCCTGGTACGCCGAGCTCGCCGCCCTGTTCGGCTGGCTCGACGTGCCCCGTCTGTCCGCGCACGACCTCGCGACCGTCGTCACGGCGCTCTGCGACCCGGACCGGATCGATGCCTGGACGCGCGGCCGCCTCGTCGCCGAGCTGCCCGCCGCGTCGATCGTCGTCGGCAAGACCGTCCACTGCTACGCACCACCCGATCCCGACGCCCGCTGGGTGTTCGTCGACGTCCTCAGCGAGTGGGGCCCGCCGTGGGACCGACCGGAGACGCCGGTCCGGTCGTACCGGACCGCGGGGCCACGCGGGGCGAGGAGTGCGATGGTCGTGAGCACCCTCGGCCGGCAGACCCTCACCCCGCGGGGCTGACCCGCGTCGAGAGAGTGCGCGTGATGGTCGCGCCGTTCGTCGTTGTGGAAACGCAGGTGTGGACTGCGGCGAGAGCCGGGACGAGTCGACCGCCTCCCCGCCGTCACCTGAGGACTCCGACAGGCAAGTGAGACGCGCTCACCGTGCGCTCGTGGGCCCCCGACGGCGCCGCCAGGCTGGCGTGGCCGTGGGCCGGGTTCGCCGGGGTCTTCATGCTCGCGCGCGCCGCGACGACCCCGCTGCGGGCCTGTGGCACCGCGTGGATCGACGCCGCCGGGTTCGACGACGCCCGCCCCGGACCGGGTGAGCTGGCCCGACGCCAGCACGCCGCCAAGCGGCCACGCTCTCAGCCGAGGCCCTCGCTGCGGGACCACCGCACCAGCGCGACGATCCCGGTGACGAGCAGCAGGGCAGCGCTGACCCACACGGCAAGGCTGCCGTTGAGGAACAGCACGGCACTCGCGGTCGACACCGACGACAAGCCACCGCCCTCGTCGTCGTCCGGCCACAGCCCGGCCGCGACGATGGCCAGCACACCTGCAGCCAGCCCTACCGCCGCGACGACTCCCGGCCGGAGCCGCGGACGCCACCACGACGCCACCCACGTCAGGACGATCACCGACGACAACGGCCCGACGAGCAGGAAGCCGCTGATGGCCTCGCTCGCGCCGGTGCTCACGGGTGCCCTGCGCGTCGCGTCGAGGCCCGCGGACGGGCGCCCGCAGACCCGGCCCGCGCTGCCGCCGCACTCACTCCGTGGCGTCCGCGCCGGCGGACCAGACCGCGTCGCGCCGCGTCACGCTCGTCGACGGGGACAGTCGCTGTCGGCCTCGGCCGCGGGCGGAGCGTTCGGCGTGGACTGCTGCCCACAAGCCCTCCGGGGCGGGGGTGTTCACGGGCACGCAGAGCCTCCGGTCGCAGTGACGGCTTGCTGACTCTACTGAGCAGGCTGCGCGGAGACTCGTGGTTCGCGCTGAAGATGTGGTGACGCCGTCGGCGGCCGGGTGCTCGAGCACTACGTCACCCCGCTGATCGTGCTGCGGCGCGCCGACGAGTCCTGACCTGCTGGCGTCGGGAGTCTGCACCGCTCGGTGTGCTCGGTGATCCGGGTCCGCTCATCGCGTGACCGGTGGATCAGCTCTCCCCTCACGCCCGCCGCAGCCCGGCGGCGGATCACCGCCGGTCGTTCACCAGAGCCGCGTCGAGTCGCCGGTAGATCCGTCGGAGCTCCACCCGGCTGCCGACGAGGCCGACGGCCTTGCCGAGCAGCGCGGCGGCGGCCAGGTAGAGCAGGATCCGCCAGAGGGCCCACGGCCCCGCGAACCCCTGCAGGATGCCGAGCAGCACCGACACCGCCATCGTCAGGCTCACGGCCGCTGACCCCGTCTTGCACCCGCACGCGAAGTACGCGGTGTTGAGACGTCGTTCGAGCACGGGGTCGGCGAGCGCCCCGTGCAGCCGCACCCGCCGGATCGTCGAGCGGGTGCCGGGCCGACGCAGCCGGGCGAGGGTCGTCAGGTCCTCCACGATCAGTTCCACGGTCGCCTCCTCGTGCTCACGGGAAGAAGTCCGCCAGGGCCTCGGGTGTCGTCGCCAGCCAGAGCCAGACAGCGGTCGCGTCCTCGCCGGTGAAGTCCGCCTCACCGGACCCGAGCAGGTACGTCAGCAGGGTCTGACCCCAGTCGTTGCCCAGCGCGGGCTTCCACATGATCTGCCCGGCATGGGTGTGGCCCTCGTGGTCGAGCCCCAGGTAGTGGCCGACCTCGTGGATCGGGACGTACTCGAACACCACCTCGGGGAAGCGTGACCGGAAGGTCGTGCCCGTCGGCCCGTGCACCTCTCCCCGGTGCGACGAGGCGAGGCCGTGCAGGGACGTGTCCACGTACCCGAAGACCGCCAGGACCGGGACCACCGTGAGGTCCTCGTCGCGCGCGTTGCGCCCGACCAGCTCCAGCAGGGTGCGCTGGGTGGCGCCGCTGGACTCGCCCGCGTCGAGCGGGACGAACCGTGCGTCCTCGACCGGCAGCTCGCGCACCCCCCGGGTCGAGAACCTGACTCCGACGGTGAGCGCCTTGCGACGCGCCGTCTGGAGGTGGCGCTGGAAGACCTCCCGGTCGATCGCGTGGACGGTGAACGAGGGCACCGCGTCGGCTCCCAGCTCCAGAAAGTCGTCGATGTCGGTCTTCGACACGGTGGTCCGCGTGCCGGTGTAGACGACCTCACCGTTGAGCTGGTCGTACGTGAACTTGCCCTGGCAGTCGCTGAAGCGGCCGGCGACGGCGTACAGGTCGAGGACGCCCGAGGTGTGCAGCTCTCGCAGGAACTCGCCCGACCGCACGGCCAGGCGCCACGGGTCGAGCGTGGCCGGTGTCCCGAGGGGTGCTCCGCCGATCCCGGCGCGGGTGCGCGCGCGCTCGAGGCGCTCGGGGTCGTCGAGGAGCGCCTGCGTGAGCGCCGAGTCCATCGTCGCCTCGAGGCCGCGCCGGTCGACGAGCTGACGGGGGCCGACGTAGAACAGCATCCCGAGCAGGCGGGTCACGCTCGTGACCAGACGCAGCACGTTGAAGATGCCCAGGCCGCGCTGCATGCGGCACCAGTCGAGGCTGAGGATGCCGAGGACGAGGTCCCGCACGCCGTCGACGGTGTCCCGGACCCAGTCCACGACGTCGGCCAGCCAGTCCGTGACCGCCTTGAGGAAGCCGAAGATCGCGCCGAACAGCGCGCACGCGCCGTCACCGTAGATGCAGAAGGAGCGCCCCAGGCCCTCGAGGAGCCGACCGACGTCCCGGATGATCTCGCCGACGTCGTCGAGCAGCTCGACCACCAGACCGAGGACGTCGTCGAGCGCGTCCACGACGTCGTTGACGAGGTCCCACAGCGCGCTCAGCGCCTTGATCGGGTCGGTGAACAGGCACACGAAGAACGTGACGAGTCGCGACACGACCTTGAGGACGAGCTCGACGACGATGCCGATGACCGTGACGACGATCTTGCACACCAGGTGCGCGACCCACTTGCCGACGGTGACGACGACCCAGGTGACGACCCGGACGACGACGGTCACGAGCCAGCAGAACCACTTGTTGCAGCACGCGCACCACCAGTTGCAGTCCTGCTCGCGGCAGCGGCGCTCGGTCTGGCTGACCCAGTTCTCGACGGGGCGCTGCACCTGCTCCTCGACCCAGGTGCGCACCTCTTCGCACGCTTCGCGGGCCTGGGTGACGAACCGCTCGACGGGCGTCAGCACGTTCTCCTGGATCCAGGTCGACACCTCACGACACGCAGCCACGGCAACCCCCCCTCTCGGGAGAGAGGTGCGGGTGGTGGTGCTGGTTGATACCTGTCGGCGGCCGCGGTAGCGGGGTCGGTGGCGGACGGGAGCGCCGGCACTGAAGGCGTCGATGTACCGCTGAACCAGCGCGCCGCCCTGGCTCATCGGCCCATCACGAGGGCACCCGCCGACTGGCTGTCGATCGGTGCAGGCGCTGCCGGCGCGGTACGCCTGCGCCTAGAAGTCGCCGCCGAACAGGTCGGTCACCATGGCGGTGCCCGCCTCGGGTGCGCGGACCGTCAGCTCCAGCCGGCCGGGCTCGAGGTGGAGCGTGAAGTCGAGGAAGGCGCAGCAGCTCTGCTCGGCCGCCGCCAGCGTGGCGACGCGCCCGGCCAGGTCGGCGTCGGCGGGGAACGTGATCCGCACTCCCCCGTCGACGTCCTCGCGTCGCTGTGCGTGCTCCAGGAGGCTGTGCCACTGGTCGGTGCGCGCGACCAGGTCCGACGGGTCCAGCGCGCACGCCACGGACGCGTCCTGCCTGGTGTCCGTCCCTGTCGTCGGCGGGGAGACCGAGAGCGGGATCGCCGCTGGGAGGTCCTCGGGGACGCTCGCCGCGGCCGCGCCGGTGGTGCACCCGCAGTCCGGACCGCAGCCGCCCGCAGGCGCCGCCTGGAGGAGCTCGGCGCGGACCTCGGACAGGCGAGCCGCGAAGGTCGTGAGCTCGTCGATCCTGGTGCCGGTCGCCGTGAGCTGCGTCTCGAGGCCGGCGACCAGGCGCGACCGGACTGTGCGGCACGGCCCGTCCTGCCGGGCGATCAGCAGCTCGCGGATCTCGCCGAGGGCGAGCCCCAGGAACTTGGCCGAGGAGATGAACGCGAGCTGCTCGACCGCGGTGTCGTCGTAGATGCGGTACCCCGCCGCGGTGCGCCGCGCCGGCAGCAGGCCGGCGTCGTCGTAGAACCGCAGCGTGGTGGCGGGCACACCGCTGCGCTCGGCGAGCTGGGAGATCCGGTAGGAGGCCACGCCTGGACCGTAGACCTTCGACCCGGCTCGAAGGTCAAGAGGTACACCGCAGGACTCGGACGACCAGGCGAGACGTCGGTCGCGTCACCGACCGGTCCCGCTGCAGGTAGGAGCCGCAACGCGCGACCGCCCACACCCCTCACCTAATCGTTTGAGCCGATCGCGCGTCCCACGAGCCCCGTGCCACAGTGAGGCGTTCCCGCGCGTGAACGTTCACATCGGCGCAACGTCGCGCCCGCGCGGCCGGCTCCAGGAGGCAGACGACATGCACGGAATTGCTCGACGGCTGGCCCTCGCCGTCACGCTCTGTGTCGCACTCGCCGGGGGTGTCGTGGCACAGTCCGCGCCCGCCTCCGCCGAGAGCAACGGGGGCACCCGCGTGATGCCCCTGGGTGACTCGATCACGGAGGGCATCGGCATGTCCGGAGGCGGCGGGTACCGCGTCGGGCTGTGGCAGCGCCTGGCGCAGGGCGGCTACACCACGGACTTCGTCGGGTCGGGCTTCAACGGGCCGTCGAGCCTGTGGGACCACGACCACGAGGGGCACTCCGGCTGGCGGATCGACCAGATCGACGCCAACGTCGTCAACTGGGTGCGCACGTACCAGCCGCGCACCGTGCTGCTGCACATCGGCACCAACGACATCAGCCAGAACCGCGACCTGGCGAACGCGCCGAACCGGCTCGCGGGGGTCATCGACAAGATCACCAGCACGTCCCCGCAGACCGACGTCTTCGTCGCGACCCTCATCCCGGTCTCGTACGCGGACTCGCAGGTCCGTGCCTACAACTCCGCCATCCCCGGCATCGTGTCGAGCAGGGCCGCGGCCGGGAAGAAGGTGCACCTCGTCGACATGTACCGGGCGGTCAGCCTCTCCGACCTCCCGGACGGCGTGCACCCCAACGCGAACGGCTACGACAAGATGGCGGCCGCCTGGTACGCCGCGCTGCGTGCCGTGCCGGGGAGCATCGGCAACCCGGCGGGCGGCACGACCCCCACTCCCACGCCGACCCCTACGCCGACGCCCAGCCCGACCTCCAACCCCGGCACCGGTCCGGTCGACACCTCGGCCTGGTACACGCTCGTCAACCGCAACAGCGGCAAGGCCATCGACGTGTACAACCTGTCCACCGCCGACGGCGCCCGCATCACCCAGTGGTCCCGCAACGGCGGCAACCAGCAGCAGTGGCAGTTCGTCAGCACCGGCAACGGCTACTACAAGGTGAAGTCGCGGCTGTCGGGCAAGGTCCTCGACGTCAGCGGGAACTCCACCGCCGACGGCGCGGCGATCCAGCAGTACAGCGACCACGGCGGCACCAACCAGCAGTTCGGCATCCAGACGATCGACGGCTACGTCCAGCTGATCGCCCGGAACAGCGGCAAGGCCGTCGAGGTGCAGGGCGCCTCCACCAGCGACGGCGGGAACATCGTCCAGTACTCCGACTGGAACGGCGCCAACCAGCAGTGGCAGCTGGTCAAGGTGGGCTGAGCGGGCACGTCACCGAGATCGACCCAGCAGCGCCCCGGTCCCCGCGACCGGGGCGCTGAGCCTGGTGCCACGCTCATGAACAGCGCGCCCGCGGTCTCGGCACTGGCCTGTCCGGTGTGATCCACTTCAGCGTGGACACGTCCGGCGCACCCCAGCAGGGCGACCACGGTCTGTGGACCGCCGGGGTGTGGCCCGCGCACCTGTCGGACATCGTGAGGGCGACCGACCCCGGCTTGGAGTTCGTCGTCGTGGAGGACCACTGCGCTGCGGACTGGCGGTGGACACCGCTCGCGGTGCCGCTGAGTGAGCACTCGGACGCGCCCGCGAGTCGGTGGACCGTCCGCCGCATGTCGTTCGACCTGCTGCTCACACCGGTTCAGCTGCGCGAGGCAGCTCCGGAGCTGCAGACCGCGACGGACGGCGGCGCACTCATCTGGCAGTCCTCGCGGCGTCCGCCCGACACGTTCGCCCTCCGCGACAAGCACGGCAGCGCCCGGGCAGCGGCGATGCGCGGGCTCGACATCCGCCTCGTCATCGACGTCCCGCACGACGGGGAGGTGGCGGTGCTCACCGCACCGACGGAAGCGCTCCTGGTGCGGGCGCTCGAGCGCCTCGCCACCCCCGGCTGAGACTCACCTCCACCGAGACCCCTGTGGCGCCCTCCCTGGTGGGCGAGACGGACCGACTCTCGCGCACGGCCGCTGCCCTCCTCGTGGCGATCAGACGCCCTGCCCACCCAGGCTCAGCTGCACCACCAGGGCGTGGAAGGAGCCCGCCGTGAAGGTGGGTTCGCAGCCCGGTGGGGCCTGGCGGCCCCTGCGGTTGAGCCATGCCGTGTCCATCCCGAGCACAGCGGCGCCGCCGACGTCGGCAGACGCCGAGTCCCCCACGTGCAGGACCTCGTCGGCCCGCAGCCCCAGAGCCTCCAGGGCGAGCTCGAACGGTTCGGGGCGAGGCTTGTAGGCGCGGGCGTCCTCGCTCGTGACGACGGCGTCCACCGGCAGCTGGTGCAGGTCCAGCGCCGCCCGCACGTCGGCCCGGTCGATGTTGGAGACCACGCACACAGGCACACCGAGCTCCCGCAGGAACGGCAGGCTGTCGGCGAAGACCGCAGGACGACGCCAGAAGTCGAACTGGGGCCGGCAGAGGGCCTCCGCGTCGCCCGGCACGTCGAGGTGCTGCATCGTCTCCGCGAGCGTCTCGTGGTTCAGGTCCCGCTGCAGACGGAACGCGTCACCGTGGGCCGCACGGGTGGCCTCCCCGAACCGGCGCCACCACTCCTTCGCCACGACGCCGGGCTCGACACCGGCGAGCCGCGCGACGTGGGCGCAGATCGGGGCCAGGACCTCGTCGTCCTCGTGCACGAGGGTGCCGTACATGTCGAGGAGCAGCCCGCGGTACATGGGCCGCACGATAGCGAGGCTCCGCGCTCGACCCGGTCGTCGCCCCCTTGCTTCTCGGCCCGTTCGGGACCGGACGACCTCAGGGAGTGGCCGATGTCGAGGTCAGAGCACCCAGGGGCACGTCGGTGCGCAGCCGTGCGTGCAGGTGCATGTCGTGGTGGCCGTCGGCGTGCAGCGCGTGGCCGCGTCGTACGCCCTCGGCGCGGCAGCCGAGGAGCTCGGCGACGCGGCACGACGCAGGGTTGCGGGTGGAGTGCTCGACCTCGACGCGGTGCAGGCCGAGGTCCTCGAACGCCCAGCGCAGCACCTCCGTGCCTGCGCGCACGGCGACGCGCCGTCCGCGGGCCTCGGGGACGACCCAGTAGGCCAGCGCGGCGTAGCCCTCGAACAGGTTCAGGTGAGTCAGAGCGGCGCGCCCCACGACGGAGCCGCCCGCCGACGCACTGCCCTCCTGCGCGGGTTCATCGACGCGGGCTGTCGGCGCCACCACCGCCCACTCGGCGGCTGTGCCTGCGCGCCACGCGGCGTTCTTGCCCTCGATCCACGCCCGGGCCTCGTCCTCGTCGGCCATCGTCCGGGCGTGCCACCGGCGGATCGCGTCGTCGTCGTAGGCCGCGCGGACGGCCGCGGCGTCCTCCCGATGCCACCGGCGGAGCACAAGTCCGTCAGCGGCCAACGTGGGCTGGCTGGACCCGTCCCACCGATCTGCGGGAACGACCGGCTCAGCAGTCAGAGGCACGGCAGCAGCCTGCCAGCGGACGCCGGTACCGACCAGGGCGCAGCCCACGACGACGTCCGCGGACTCGAGGGAGCCGCCGTCGAGGTGGAGCACGTCGCGCCGCTCCGGCCCTCCGGGTGTCAGATTGGGTTGACACGCAGCGCATGTCAGACCAGGCTGACAGCCATGGACCTCAGGCAGGTGGAAGCGGCAGCGTCGGAGGGGGACCCCCGCGAAGGGCTGCGGATGGTCCTTGCGCTGCACCGACTGGCGGACAGGTTGGAGGACGTGCACGTCGCCCGGGCGCGAGAGCAGGGGATGTCCTGGGCGGACATCGCCGTCGAGCTCCAGGTGACGCGCCAGACGGTCCACAAGAAGCACAGCCGGCCACGCGGCCCACGGAGATGGAGCAAAGATGCTGATGTATGACCAGTCCTTCGTCGCGGTGATGACGGCGACGAAGAACGAGGCCACCGCCCTGGGAGCGCGCGACTTCGGCTCCGAGCACGTCCTGCTGGGGCTGCTGGCCTCCGACGACGACCTCACGCAGCGGGTCGTCCGGTCGTTCCCGAGCCTCACGACGTCGGTGGTGCGTGACGCCGTGCACGGCGCGCTGGACGACGCCCCCCACCTGGCTCGGCTCGGGATCTCCGCCCCCGACCCGGCGATGGCAGCGACGCCTCGACGCGCGGGCGGCGCGCCACCGCGCAACAAGCACACCCCCGAGCTGCAGTCGGCACTGAACCAGGCGACAGCGAAGTGGGGGCAGCTGCGGCGCACCGGCGCCCTGCCGAAGGAGCGCAAGGTGGGCAGCGCGATCCTGTGGCTCGCGGTGCTCGAGCCCGCCGCGCGCGCGTCACGGCTGCTGCACGCGATGGACGTCGACGCCGACAGCGTGCGCACAGCGGTCCTCGGCGCCATGGTGCCGGCAGGTGCCGGCGCTCCGGAGTGGCCGACCGAGCCGACGGTCGGGCCGTTCACCCGTCTCGTCCAGCAGGTGTTCAGCCGGACGAACGTGGCCCGCTGAGCCGTCGCTCACGACAGGGTTCTCGGGATTGCCGTCTCCGGCGTCGCGTCCGGGTGTCCGCTCACTCGGTCAGCCGAGCGAGCCAGCCGCCCGAGCCGCCTCCTCGACCCTCGACCGGTGCGCGGCTCAGTCGGCCTCGTCGCGTACTGACGTCGTCGTGCCCGCGCCGTCGGTGCCGTCGATCTGCTCGCGCAGGATGTCGGCGTGCCCGGCATGACGGCTGGTCTCGGTCAGGACGTGGACCATCACGTTGGGCGGCGTCACGTCGGGCTGCGGCCACCAGGGGACGTAGCCCGTGGCATCGATCGGCAGCGCGTCGATCGTGGCGTCGGCGTGACGGCAGGCCCGCTCGTACCCGTCGACGACGTCGGCGTACGACTCCTGCTCGGTCACCCACAGGGAGTCGCGGCTCATACGCACGAGCGTGCCACGTCGCACCTGCCCTCGGGGGTGCCCGGCCGGAAGACCCGGCCACGATGAGATGGTGGCCCGCTCCCGGAGCACGCCCGGTAGCTCGTGGGGGTGACGCCCACCACGCACGCGCGTGCGGAGCTGGACCGTCGGCTCCTGGCGACGGCTGGGGGCCCGCCCGAATGGGCCCGAACGATAGCGAGGCTCCGCGCCCGCGACTCTCGACACCGTGTCAGCGGGAAAACCGCGAGCTCGCCGGTGAAAGGGGCGACCAGCGCTTCTCCCACGCGCCCTCGACGTGCGCCCGAGGACACGAGCACGACGAGATGCGCACGTTCCTGGCTCCATGAGCGGGTGGTGGCCCGCCGGTTGACGCTGCTCGTCGGCGTAGACGGCCTCGTGCTCGACCACCCCGCCGTCGCCGTGCGGTTCGCCTGACGCTGACGATGACGGTCGACTCATGACGGTCATGACGGTCGACACGTGACGGTCGACGGCCCGCACCGGGGCGTGTCAGCGTGAACCATGCGCCATCACATCGAGCTGAGCGCGGGCCGCATCGACTACGAGGACACGGGCGGCGACGGACCCGTGCTCGTCTTCGCGCACGGCGTGCCCATGAACGAGACGCAGTGGCGCAAGGTCGTGCCACTGCTCACCGGGTGCCGGTGCATCCTGCCGACCCTCCCGCTCGGCGGCCACCGGCAACCGATGCGCCCGGGTGCTGACCTGACCCACCGTGGCGTGGCGCTGCTGCTCGGCGAGCTCCTCGAGCGGCTGGACCTCACGGACGTGACCCTCGTGCTCAACGACTGGGGCGGTGGCCAGTTCCTGGTCTCCGAGGGTCGCGCGCAACGCGTCGGGCGCATGGTGCTGGTGGCGTGCGAGGCGTTCGACAACTTCCCGCCCGCACCGGCCAAGGCCCTGGCGGCGGCCGCCCGGGTGCCGGGCGGGATCTGGCTGGTCGTGCAGCTGATGCGCACCCGCTGGTTCCGGCACAGCCCACGCGCCTACGGCGCCATGAGCCTGCGCGGCATCCCGGACGAGGTGTTCGACGACTGGATCGCACCCGCGAGGAGGTCCCGGGCGATCCGGCGCGACTTCGCGGCGTTCGCGGCCTCGGCACCGGACCGCGCGACGCTCCTGTCCTGGTCCGAGCGGCTTGCCGACTTCACGGGACCCGTGCTGGTGGTGTGGGCGCAGGACGACCCGCTGATGCCTCGGGACCACGGGCCTCGCCTCGCGGCCCTCTACCCCGCCGGGCGCCTGGTCGAGATCGCCGACTCCTCGACCCTCGTCCCCGAGGACCAGCCCGAGCGGCTCGCCGGGGCGATCCTCGCGTTCCTCGACGACACCGGCTGATGTCCGGGTCACCTGCGCGGGCATCGCCGTGCGGTTCGCCTGACTCGTCGGGTCGATCGACGTCGCCGAGGACTCGGCCAGCCAGCTGAGACGACGGGCGTCGTAGCCAGCACTCGGAGGAGCCACCCTCCCTCTCGGGTCAGCGCGGCCCCGGTCTCGCAGGTCCTCGACCAGCTGACCTCAGCGCCACGTCGTGGACCGTCGGGCGACGTCGCCGATCGCCTCGACCTGGCCGACGTCGAGGCGGGTCGGCAGTCCCTGCAGGTACGCGCGCAGTCACCGCCGGGCGACGACGACCACGGCCCCCGTCCCGCGGTTGCTGCTTCACGGTGAGGCCGCGGCGCGCACCCACCCCTGCGATGACGCCCACCGCGTCGACGGGAAGCCGGCGTGCTCGGTCAGCAACCGCGACGCGCGGCCGGCCTCGTGGCGGCTGTTGCGGACGTACGGCACCCGCCGGCCGTTGACCATGAACGTGTCACCCCTGACCCAGACCGAGGCGTGTGGGTGGTGCTTGGCGTTCACGGTGAACACACCCGCCGGGCCGATGACCACGTGGTCGATGTCCGCGTCCCGCTGACCCACCCGCACGGCGTGCAGAACTCGCCACTGCGGACCGAGTGACGTGATCTGCGCCGCGACCGCCTCCTCACCGTCGGCGCCGATCCGCCACGCCCGTTCCTCGGTCCTGACGTCGAAGACGCGCGAGGAAGCCCGTGAAGCGGCCCTGGGCGGCTCGTGCGGCGACGGCCTGCTCACGCGCCGCGCTGCCAGGACGCGCACCACTGATGTCGGTCCACGCAGGGGGCGCGTCGGCCGAGGACGGCTCGCGCGTCGCCACACCGATGGCGCCCGACGAGGCAGCGCCGCGCCGAGGTGCCAGGTGGTCGCTGATCGCCGCCTCGAACAGCGGCAGGTTCGACAGGTCGTCGGAGTGGAACGGCCCGTCTTCAGGACGAGGTACCCCAGCGCCGTCCCGCCGGGCGTCTCCGCATACAGCCGTTCGTGCCCGTCACGCGCCCACCGCCGCACGATCCAGCCGGCCCCGCGTTGGCGGACAGGTCTTCTGAGTTCCTCGACCGGCGAACACGGCCCTGTTGCCCGCGACCACAGAGGTGCACACTCGAAGCCTGCGACGAGCGATCTATCGGCTGCGGGGAGCCCGGAGATGGAACACGTCACGAACAGCGGGAAGCTGGACCAGGTGAGAGAACTGGTCACGGCCGCGGCGCGGCACACCAAGGACGTCAAGCCGGAGAAGGCGAACGAGGTCATCGAGAAGCTGGTCTCGGAACTGGCAGCCATGTCCGGCATGGACGAGGCGGAGGTCGCTGCAAACCTGGGCGGCTTCACTCTGACGAACGCCTCCAGCGGACCTGTAGGGAGCATCAACTTCAGATCAAGAGGGCGGCTGGGACACCTGCCCTGGCCGTTGGACGGCCACAAGACCTTCAAGATCTGCTGGGTCGACGAAGACGGCTACGAGTACTGCCTCGAGATCGAGATCCCCTGGCCCTCCCTGGCCTGAGGCGGCCGCAGCCATCACGAGGAGGCCCATCACGAGTCGCGCCCGCCCCTCGACCGGCACCGTCGGCCTGTACCTCGACGACCTGTTCACCGGTCCCGCGGCCCGTCGCGCGGGTGTCGGCGTCGCGCGGGTGTCGGCACGGCCCTACTGGGTGCGGTGGCCGACCTCGCCGCCCAACGCGGCGCGAGCGTCGTGCGCTGGATCACCGCCGCCGACGACGCCGACACCCGCGCGCTCTACGACGAGCTGACCACCCGGACCCCGTGGGTTACCTACGACATGGCTCCCCAGCGCGGGTGAACCACCCTCGGGTGCAGCAGGAGCTCGGTCCTCCGAGGCGCTCGGAATTCTCGTGGGCATCGGGGGGCACCGTGCCAGGATCGCGGGCGTGATGCTCCGCGACGCGACCGGCGACGATATCGAGCTGCTGCTCGACCTGCTCCTCGAGGCGTTCAACTGGGACGGCACCCCGCGGTTCACCCGCGCCGAGATCGTCGCGGACCCCCACACCCAGCGGTACCTCGGCGGGTGGAAGCGCCCGGACGACTTCGGGCTCGTCGCGACCGACGACGACGGCTCCCCGCTCGGAGCCGTCTGGGCACGCGCCCTGCCCGCGGCCACGCCGGGCTACGGCTACGTGGCGGACGACGTCCCCGAGCTCGGCATGGCCGTCGCTCGCCCCCACCACGGCCGGGGCCTGGGCTCCGCGCTGCTTGCCGGCTGCCTCCGACAGGCCCGCGACCTCGGGTGGCGGGCGCTGAGTCTGAGCGTCGAGGACGGGAACGCCCCCGCCCGCGCGCTCTACGCCCGGCACGGCTTCGTGACGGTCGGGCGCAACGGGGGCTCCGACACGATGATGCGCGAGCTCTGAGCACGCTGTGCCCACCGGGTCGCGGAAGCGCGACCGACGGGCACAGCCATGTGCGGGCGCTCGTCGAGTCCGGCGCGACCTACGACAACCCTGTCCGAGGACACGCTGGTCCAGGCGCTCGAGCGTCTCGCCGCTCCCGGCCGAGGCTCACCCTCCTGTCCGGTCCCACGTCAGCGCGCTGCTGAAGATGCCCGGCGCCTTCTGGTCGACCCCAGTGGGAGACGCGGTCCCACGGCGGCTTGTGACCTTGGAGGTCAGGTGCCACCCGTCGCAGACGTCGCACGGGTAGGTCCGCACCGGGAGCCGGCTGCGCTTGCCACTCTTGGCCGCCTTCTCGTGGACGCTGGCCAGAGCAAGCTGCGCTGCGGCTTGGTCACGTAGAACGCCTTGTCGCAGGTGCGCACCGCGCCGGTTTCCACTGCCACCGTCCGCGGCTCCAGGGCCACTCGGGGGCGGATTCTGAGGATTCGGACAGGAAGATGAGACGTCCGTCATCTCGCTCTCTTGTCCACCCGCAGGTCAGGGCCGCGCCATGCGGACAGTTCCGCTGAGCTCCTACAGGAGCGGCGGCCGCCGCTGCTTGCAGGACGTCGCCCTCGTAACCTCTGTGCGCATGGCGGAGACAGCGCTTGGTCGGGGCGGCGACGTGGCCGGGCGGTTCGGCGCTGACCGGTCGCCGGTCCTCCCGGGGGAGATCGTCGGCGTCGCGCAGGCAGTCGGAACGGGCCTTCTACCCATCAACGGCTTACGGCACCCTCCCGCCGGGCGCGCGTGCGGCTGGTACATCTGGGCGGGCGAGGAGCTCTCTTCGGCGGCCGACTTCTTCGAGCCGCGCCATGTCGAGCACCTTGGCCCACTGAGCCAGTGGGTCCGCCCCTACCTCGAGCTCGCACCCGGCTGGCGCTTCCTCATCGCCCCGGGCTACGAGGACGTCTGGTTCGACGCAGGCCTCCTGCAGGGTGCCCAGGCTGGACGATGACGAGTCCTGCCTACGACTCAGCCCCGGGTGGTTCCATGAGCTTCCTCGACGAGGTCGTCCTGACGGGCGATCCCGTCGTGTCGACGACACTGGCGCCGTGGACGGTACAGACGACGACAGGCACGGCGTGAGGCACCGCGACCCCGGGCTGACGGCCTACGAGCTCACCGCCGAGGACGTGCTCGTGACCTGTCCTTCCTGCCAGGCCTGCGCCAGGGTCGTCGTGACGTCACGGAGCGACGAGTGGCTCGGGTCGTGGCCCCGCCGCCTCGTGTGCCCGCACTGTTCTCTGGTGCAGGAACGTCCACCGAGGTCGGGGAGCGCGTGGGGTGGAGCGACCGACCCCTACTTCGGCGCGCCGCTGTGGCTGCAGAGTCCGTGCTGCGGCGGGCGGGTGCTGTGGGCCTACAACGAACGGCATCTCGGCGTGCTCCGCGCCCACGTCGCCGCGAAGCTGCGCGAGACGCCGGAAGACCTCGGCCCCACCAGCATGCTCGAGCGCCTGCCGTCGTGGATCACCTCGGCACAGCACCGCGACGAGGTGGTGCGGACGATCGACCGTCTGCAGCGGCGCGTACCGCCGGGGCCTCGGACAGGTATGTGAGACCTGGCCGTGCCCCGCGACGAACCTGCTCGATCAGCACGACTCCTCGATGACCAGCAGCGTGCGGCGCTGGTCGTCCCGGAACTCCCCGGTATCGAAGTCGGTGTGGTCGCCGGGATCGCGAACCGCCGGCTCCTTGAGGTAGCGGCGCATCCGCTGCCACAACGCGTCCCGATCGGCTGGCTCGACGTCCGTCGGTGCGTGTGGTCCGTAGAACAGCAGGACCCTGACCTCGGGCGAACCCAGCAGGCGCCTCACGCGCTTGTCCGTGCACAGACCGCCACGGCGCCGCCATCGCGTCCCAGCGGCATCGAGCCACTCCCCGTCACGAATCGGCGAGGGCCACTCACCGCCGTCTCCGGCAGGACTCGGCTCCGGCGGTCGCTCTGCCCCGTCCCGGCGCTCTCGCTGTTCCGGTCCTCTGCTCACCCCGCCATCGTGCCTACCCACGACCGACGTTCACCAGCGGGCTACTGGATCGGGGAACGGGCCACTCGTGGGACAGGTTCTGAGGATTCGGACAGGAAGATGGGACGCCCGTCGTCTCACCCACCTGTACACCCGCGGGTCATGACCGCGCCACGCGGACAACTCCGCTGAGTTCCTACAGACGCGCCCCACCTGGACTCCACACCACCATCGGCTGGTGCTCGGCGCGCGCGACGGGCTGGTGCGGGCGTGCGGGTGTGAGACGTTCGGGCAGGACCGTGCCTGTGGACGAACCGGCCCAGATCGGGCGCCCGGTCGCTAGGCTCCGTCTCGGTCGGGGAACCCTCCTGGCGGGAGCGAGGAGGAGCAGGCGTGGGGTTCATCCAGATCGAGGACGCGTCCGGGGTCGTCGCGAGCATGCGGCGCGTTGCGGACGACCTGGACGAGGCACAGCACGAGCTGCGCACCCGTGCGGCAGGGCTGGAGGTGGACAGCGCGTCGTTGTCCCGGCTCCCACCGGTGACGGCCCGCATCCGCGCCCTGGCTGCCGACCTGCAGACGCGCGTCGACCTGGCGACGGCGATCGAGGCGGGCCGCTCGGCCTGGGACGTGGGGAGCACCGCGGTCGAGGTTCCCGACGTCGAGGGCGAGGACCTGTACGCGGCGATGGGCAGGGAGCTGGCCTTCGCGGCACGCGGCCTCGACCCGCAGGACACCGGGGCACTGGCGTGGTTCGACGGCGTCGTGATGCGCCACCGCAACAGCACCGGCTTCGCGGCGTCCTTCCTGTCGACGCTGGGGGGCGGCGAGACCTTGGACCTGATGACCCGGATCGCGTCCAGCACCCCGCCGGGTGGTGCGCCCGGTGAGACGCAGCGGCGCACCATGTCGTCCCTGCGGTACCTGCTGCACGTCGCCGACCGCGGCTGGGACGACGCGCAGCGCTCGAGGTTCGCGGCCGAAGCCGTCGGTGCGGCGACCGGCCCGCACGAGGGTGACCCGGTCAGCCCTTTCGTCGCCGGGTACGGCGGGGCCCTGTCCTACCTCCTGGACAGCCAGCAGCACAGCTCGGCACTGACCCTGACGATCGCGCGGGGTCTCGACGAGTACGAAGGCGACGCGGCAGCGGCGGTGGGACGTCCCGCGGACGACATGCTGTGGACGCGGCGGCTCACGGGTCTGAACCCGTGGGCAGGGTTCTTCCCGCAGCTGCCCGGCGGTGGGACGTCGCCGGCGTCGTGGGACCCCGGGATCGGCCTGATGTCCGCACTGGCCCGTGACCCCGCCGCCACGGTGACGTTCTTCACCGAGGGGTCCGACCACCGTGAGGCGACCGCCCGCATGACCTACTGGCTGCACGACCGCCCGTGGGACGACCAGTTCTCGGCGGTGAGCCGCGCGATGGTGGCCGCCACGACCGACCCCGATCTGCTGGCCCACCCCGCGACCGCCCGGGCGGTGGCGTCGCTCACCGCCGCTGTCGTCAACCTCATCGGCACCCGGACCGACATCGACCGGGACGTGCTGACCGGCGGGTACGGACCGACGGACGCCGCGAACAACTTCGCCATGATCCTGGCGACGCACGCGCTCGCCATGGACTCGGCAACGCGGAGCATCCAGATGGACGTCGGGACTGCCGAGGTCATCGACGCCGGAACTGCCTGGTTCCACACGGGAGAGCTCGGGGTGCTGCCCGTCTTCGATGCTCGCACCAGCGGCGGGGACGCCCGCACGCAGTCGCCGCTGGGGGCGTTCGTGACGTTGGCGTCGGCCACCACCGAGTCGACGGCGACGCTGCGCGCCGGGGTCGACCGGTATGCCGCGGTGAAGTACGGCATCGCGCTCGGTGCCCTTGAGGACTCGCTCGAGGCGCAGGGGACGGTCCTGGTCAGGGATCAGGCCGGCGACCAGCTCGACGGTCACCCGACCGGTCTGTTCACGGCGGCCTGGAAGTCGCAGGCTGGGCTTGAGGGCATGCTCACGCACGCGGTCGGACGTCGGGACATCGACGACGCCCAGGTGGACGCGGCACGCACCGAGGCGTGGACCACGTCCCTCATCACCGTGGTCAGCGTGAGTGGGGCGGCGGGTGCTATCACCGGTGACATCGCCAACGGCGTGCGCGCCGTCGCAGCCACCTACGCGCAGAACGGGCAGCCGCTCGACGGCGCCCAGCGGACCGTTGTCAGCGCGCTCGTGCCGGACCTCACCGTGATGGAGAGGGTCGAGGGGGCGACGAAGGAGGCCGCCGCCGCGAGGGAACGCGCCTACTACCAGGCGATCTCCGCCCTCGCGACATCGCGTGCCGCACCCGCGGACCTGGCCGCGCCGTTGCGTCACGCCGACGGCGGAGCCCTGACCTACGAAGAGTTCAGGATGACCGGCATGGCCGCGGACGAACTGACCTACCCACGGAACCTCGGAGAACTTCTCGACCCAGGGGAGTTCGGGGAGAAGTTCATCAGGGAGTTCCTCGTCCTCTACCCGACGGATTGACTCATGACCATCACGACACACCCCAGCAGGGTCCGCGGCCTGGCAGTGTCGGTGTGCGCGGCAGCGCTTCTGCTCACCGGCTGCAGTCAGGCAGTTGAGGAAGCCGTCGACCCCCGCGGGGCGACCGCCGGGGTTTTGACGACCGACGACCTCGGCCAGGACTGGGCCGGCCCGTGGTGGGGCATCCCGTCCGCGCAGAAGGAACGCGACACCGACCCACCACGGTTCGAGCTCAGGTGTGACGTTCCGTTGGTGCCGAGCGGATCGTCCGGCAGCTCTGGGCGCGAAGCGTACGCCAGCGCAGCGTGGAGCACCGGCGACCACGGCGAGGTCATCGTCTGGTCCCAGGCCACCCGCTACGACACGTCCGACGACGTCGACGAGACGTTGACCGCGATCGACGACCGCGCGAGCCAGTGCGTCGCTTGGGAGCCCGTCGCGACCGAGGTCACCTCCGTGGTCACCGTCACCGGCACCCCTCAGGCGCCCGTGCTCGACGAGGTCTACCGGGAGAACACCCCCCACGCCTGGCACATCCGCACCACGTGGACCACCACGGACGACGACATCATCGTCATGCTCACCATCGGCTGGCGCCCCGGCCACGACCCCCACCTCGACCACGAGGCACTCCTGGCCACGGCGGTCGAACGCGCAGCCACCCTGCCCGAGACCACCAACGCCCCCTGGCCGAGCTGACCCCACGCCAGCCCCGCCCCCAGCCCACTCCCGCCACGGAGCCCTCATGTCGACCGGACTGACCCCGGATTTCCGCCCCAACCAGTACAGGACAGCGCTCGGCGACGCCGCGGCCCACGCCACCACGACCGCTGCCACCCTCACCGATGAGGGCGGCCACCCCCTGCACCGCGCACTGGAGGACCTGGCCCTGGCATGGAGGTCACGTTCCACCGTCCGCGCGGACTTCGAGAGCGAGGTCCTGGACCTGTCGCGGACGGCCGCCGCCGCCCTGGGCGATCACGTCGACGCCCTGCGCGCGGCCGTCGGGAACGAACCACCCGTCGTCGACCCGGCGGGTCCCCAGGGGTGGAAGAGCCGCTACGCGACGCGTTGAGACACAGCGTCGCCCGGGTACGCGCGCCCGCCGACTGGGGCAACATCGTCCAGTACTCCGACTGGACCGGGCTCCAGCCAGCAGTGGCAGCTGGTCCGGGTGGGCTGAGCCCGGCGCGCCACCGGGACCGCCTGGTGCAGCCCCGCGAGGACCACGGGCGCCCGCGTCTCATCGAGGTGTCCCACCGCAGGCCAGACCTCCGGCTCCGGAACGTTCGATGACTCGCTGCACGGTGGTGCGGGTCCGCCGCCGCGCCCTGGCGTGCCCCCCGTCCGACTGTTTGCCTGGGGCCGTGTACATGTCGTTCCCGCCGTTCGCCGCCTGGCGGTTCGTCGACGCGGTCGACGGGTTCGAGGTGGCCTACCTCGAACCGGGCCGGTTGCGCGGCCACACGTCCGCCGTCGAGGGCGGTCGGGCGCACGCCGTCGCGTACGACATCACGCTCGACGGCGACTGGAGAACCCGGTCGGTCCGCGTCTCGTCCGACACCGTGGACGGGTTGCGCACCACCGAGCTCCTCTCCGACGGCCAGGGCAGCTGGACCGTCGACGGCCGACCTGCACCCCGTCTGGACGGGCTGCTCGACGTCGACCTCGAGGCGTCCGCCTGCACGAACACGTTCCCGGTCCACCGGTTAACGCTGCCTGTCGGCGAGGAAGTCGCCGCCACCGCGGTCTATCCCGGTCGCGCTCGACGGGGAGATGCTCGCCTTCCCGTACCGCATCTACCACGCCGCCCTGCCCGCGGACACCTCGTTCGTCACGCCGCTGGCTCCGGTCGTGACCGCGTGCGCGTACACACGTCACCACGACGGCCACGTGCGACAGAGGGCACTGCGCACGCTGCTGGACGGGCCCGGCGCGCTGCAGCCGTGGGTCGTCCCGTACGTCGTCAAGCTCGTCGACGAGTACGTCGTGGAGATCGTCGACGACGTCGCCGCGTTCCTGACGGATGTCGATGTCGAGGGCTCGCCGCAGCAGCGCGCCTACGGACGGGTGCTGGCGCAGAACCCCGAGATGCTGCGCCTGCTGCGGGCGCGGGTCATCAGCTACTGGGACTGCTACTACCGCCGGCGCTACCCCCTCGAGGAGTACCCGGGCCACCGCCTCACCCTGGCCCTGTCCCGTGCCGCGGCGTTCGAGGGGGCGTCGCCACCCCCGGAGCCGTAGGCGCGCCCTCGGCAGACTTCTCGGATGGACCACGCTCCGACCTTCGAGATGACGATGCTCTCCGACCGGTGGGCCGAGACCTACGGGATCGCTGCCGCTGGCGACTGGAGGCGGAGCTCGCACGCGAGGTCGTCGAAGGCCACCGCCTGCACGGGTTACCGGTGCAGGCAGTGGCGGTGCACCGACCGGAGAAGGAGGTCGTCTTCTGGTTGCCCCAGGAGGATCTCTGGGCCTGGGTTCACCTCACATGGACGAAGGAGTCGTCGCCTCGGTGGCCGAGCGTGGTCCTGTGCGACTCGTGGCAGGCGCTCGTGCGGGAACTCCGCGAGGCCGCTCGCGGGTGACGCCCCTCCCGTTCGACGCGGTTGCGGCACAATCCGGGCGTGGGATCACACGGTGACTGGCTGGCGCGCTATCGGGGCGGAGCGCACCGGGAGGTCTGGCGCGAGCTGGGCGACCTCGGTCACCGCGTGCGGGAACCGGAGTACGCCCCGGAGGCCCAGGCTGTGTGCGACGAGTGGGCGCGGCGCGTGCGGATCAACCTCGAGCGGATCATCGACCGGCTGAGCGACCAGGGTTATCGCTTCCACGAGAACGACGACGCGCAGACGCCGGCAGTGCCGTTCGCGCCCGCGAGCGCCGGCGCTGCGGAGCACGTGCGCTGGTTGGAGCAGACGTTCGGCACGATCCCGATGACGTTGTCGTCCTGGGTCCGCCTCGTCGGCGACGTGTGGCTGGTCGGGACGCACCCGCGGTGGGCGGGCGCGTCCGCCGCGGACCCGCTCGTGCTCGAGGTCGAGGGCACCCGCTACGCGGGCGCGGACATGCGGGCGCTGCTCCTGGACGAGCTCGACCAGTGGGAGGACACGGCCGACGGTGAGCGGTTCCAGCTCCCAGTGGCCCCCGACGCCCTCCACAAGGACAACGTGAGCGGCGGCCCTCCGTACGGCGTCGTGCTGCCGGACGCCGCCGCAGACGGCCGCATCGTCACCACCGACGAGATGGCCCTGGTCGACTACGTCCGTCTGGTCTTCGACCGGGGCGGGTTCGCCGGCTGCTCGGAGCAGGACAGGCGCGGGGCCGTGATCACCTCCCTGGGAGCCGACCTCCTGCCGCTCTGACGGCGCCGCCGTCATCCGGCGGTGGCCCCGGACTGCGCCACCAGCTCGTCGAGGTCGGGGCCGTCGCGATCCGCCCGACGGAACCGGCACGGACCTCGATACCTCGGCGGGACGGCGACCGTCGGCTGACCTCCGTGCCGCGTCGTGTCGCCGCTGCCAGGTCGCCATACCGAGAGCCAGACGACCGGCGGTGAGCGGCGCGGTGCCGGTGGCGCTGCCGGCCTGGTTGGCAGGGTCGGCGACGTGCGGCTGGTCGGGACGCAGCCGCGTCGGCCGGGCGCGTCCGGCACGGACCCGCTGACCTCCACCGCCATGCTGGGAGCACAGGGGACGACCCGGGACGCCGCCTCCTGGTGGTCGGGGCGGACAAGGAGAACGCGGTGGACACCGAGCGTCGCGTGGTCCGGACGTCGGCGGGCGTCGTCGAGGTCGTGGTGCGTGCCGATGCCGGCACGCCGGGCGACACGGTCCTGTACCTCCACGGGGGGCACGAGTCCGCAGAGGCTGCTCCTGCCTGCCGGGTGTACGTCGAGCTCGGACACCGCGTCGCCGCCGTGTCGCGCCCGGGGTACGGGGGCACCGACGTGGGGCCGCTCTCCCCCGCCGACTTCGCACCGCAGATCGACGAGGTGCGTGCCGCGCTCGGGGTCGATCAGTTCACGGCTGTGGTGGGCACGTCGTTCGGCGGGCAGCAGGCCGTGCAGTACGCCGTGCAGCGGCCCGCTCGGGCGCGCTCGCTGATCCTGCACTCGGCCGCCCCGTCGACGCTGCCGTACCCGGACGTCGCGCTGCAGCGGCTGCTCGGGCCGGTCATGTTCCATCCGAGGGTCGAACGGCACGTGTGGGGCGCCACCAGGACGCTGATGCGCCGGGCGCCCGAGGTCGGCCTGCGCATGATGCTGGCACCGCTGTCGACGGTGCCCCTGGCCACGTGGCTCCCCCAGGTCACGGAGGCGGACCGGGCGGAGATGCGGGACGCCTTCGCCTCGATGCGGTCCGGACGTGGGTTCGTCATCGATCTCGCCCACGCCGGAACCGACGAGGGACCGATCCGTCGCGCGGCGCAGCAGCGGGCGCCGTGCCGGACGCTGGTCACAGGCTCGCGGCATGACGGTGGCGTCGCCTGGGCGCACGCCGAGGACCTCGCCTCCACCATCCCGCGAGCGAGCCTCGTCGAGCTCGGGGCGCCCTCGCACCTGTTCTGGATCGGCGAGAGCCGTACTCGACTTCGCGAGGTGGTCGACGACTTCCTCGCCGGCGTGTGAGGTCCGTTCTGCCAGGCTCGACGGCGTGGACATCAGGTCGGTCGACCCTCGCGACCAGACGTGGGAGCTGGACCAGCCGAGCTATCGGGTGTACTTCCATGCCGCCGACGGCGCGTCCGACGAGTACGAGCTGCGCGGCGGCGACGTGGTCGACGTGCTGAGCTGGGCACAGGCTCAGGGGGCGGGCCGGTCGTTCGTCGTCTACGTGTGCGTCCCCGGCGGCGGCCTCGGACTCGTCCGCCTCCAGGGCAGCGACCCGAACGCGCGCTGATCGAGACATGACCGGGGCTCGAGCGACGCACTCCTCATGGACCTGAGGAAGGGCGTCAGGACAGCAAGGAGTGGTACTGCTCGCGCGCCTTCATCGCGTGGATGATGAGCTCGTCACCCCGAGTCGAACTCCAGGATCACGAGTTCGAGCAGCCGGCTGGCGCTGTCGAAGCCGAGAAGGAGCGGCGTCGGGGGTCGTCCTCATCGTCGAGCCGCTGGCGGTACACGGGCGCCTCGGCGGCGTCCCGCAGGTGACCGTCCGTCAGGCGGTCGCGGGAGTAGTGCTTGCGTGCCGAGGGGTGGATGTCACGCAACGTGCGCCCATGCGCGCACTGCGGCCCGGATGGCCTCGGTCCGGTTGGGCAAGCCCTCAGCCTCGGCGCGCCGCGTCAACGCCGCGAGCGTGGGGCCGTCGAGCCGGACCGTGACCACGACACCGGGACCTTCGCCCGCGGTGGGCCGTCCCCGGCGTCGCAGGGCTGCGGGGTCATAGCCGGCTTCCGCCTCGTCGGCCCATGCTTGGATCTGGGCGTCGTCGACCGCCTTGCCGTGGATCTCGCCGCGAGCAGCCATCCCCTGACCGTGTACGAAACCCTTGGAACAGCCAAGGGTTCGCCCGCCCGTGACGACAAGCCACCTGCGCCGAGGACGTCCGCGCCGACAACCGAGCGATACCGTCGCATCATGGCTGAGGTCGACGCACGGTGGGTGCGGCTGCTCGCGCTGGGTCAGGGGCCCGAGGACGCCGCGTTGGACGACGAGGCGGCGTCGCTGGTCCAGCAGCTCCAGGTCGAGGCGGAGGTGTCCGTCCTCGAGCTGGCTCTGAGCGCGCTGTCGCACGACGACCCGTGGCACCGCCGGGCCGCGGCGTGGGTCCTCGGACAGTTCGGATACCCGGAGGGACGACCCTTCGGCGCGCGCGTGCTCCCCGAGCTGGTGCGCGCGGCCCGTGCGGAGAGGGACGACGACGTCCGCGAGGACCTGGTGGACGCCCTGGGCAAGGCGGAGGACGTCGCGTGGCTCGACGAGCTGCTGTCGTTCGCGGGAGACCCGGCTCCCGGCGTGCGCCGCGCGGTGGCGATGTCCGTCCCGGGCATGCCCTACGCCGCACCCCCGACCGAGCGGGCGCTCGATGCGCTGATCACGCTCTCGTCGGACCCCGATCCCCGAGTCCGTGACTGGGCGACCTTCGGCCTGGGCTCCCAGTGGTCGCAGGACTCACCCGCGATCCGCGCCGCGCTGCGCGCCCGGCTGGACGACGAGGACCACGACACAGCAGCTGAGGCGCTGCTGGGGCTGGCCCGTCGAGCGGACCCCGAGGCGCTCACCCGGGTCCGGGCTCTGATCGAGGAGCCCGACACGCTCATCGGGCTCGTGGCGCTCGAGGCGGCGGCAGAGCTCGCGGACCCCGTGCTGCTGCCGGCGTTGGAGGAGCTCGCACGGGCGTGGGACGGCGACGAGGACGAGCACACCGAGGCCCTCGCGTTCGCGATCGCCAGGTGCGACCCGGGGTCGCTCGAGGCGGCGAGACAGATCGAGCAGCAGATCGTCACGGCGGTCGACGAGCGCGTCGCCGGCACGGGGTGGTCGCTCGCGCTGACGGGTGCCTACCCCCGCACGCTGGCGTGGCCCCGTCGTCCCGACGGCGCGGTCGACGAGTCGGTCGAACCGGACCTCGTGTGGGAGCGACGCACGCCGGACGGGTCCGAGATCGATGCTGTCGTGGTCCAGTGCGTCACCGCGATCCACGAGGCTGCAGCTCGTCGGGGTTGAGAACTGCCTGCCGGGTCCGCGGACCGGGCGCGCACCAGGTCCGCGGACCGGAGGGCGGCACCGTGCGCCTCGCCGTGCGGTTCCGATCGTCCGACCGACCTGATCACTAGGGTGGCTCCGCATGACGACGAGCGAGATCAGCGCGGATCTCGTCCGCGACCTGCTGCGCGACCAGCACCCCGACCTGGCCGACCTACCCCTGCGCGAGGTGGACGGCGGCTGGGGGAACCAGATGTGGCGCCTCGGCGACGAGCTGGCCGTGCGGATCCAGCGGATGGACACGACGCCGGACCACCAGCTCAAGGAGCGCCGGTGGCTGCCGCTGCTCGCCCCGCGCCTGCCGCTGCCCGTTCCCGTCCCGGTGCGCGACGGTGCGCCGTCCGCACGGTTCTCCAAGCTCTGGACCGTCATGACGTGGGTCCCCGGGCAGCCGCTGGACCAGGGGTCGATCACTCGCGGCGAGCACGCGGCCGACGCCCTGGCGGCGTTTCTCCGGGCGCTGCACGTCGAGGCGCCCGCCGACGCACCGGTGGCCACCGACCGCGGCGCGCACCCGAAGGACTGCACCGGCGGCTTCGAGCACTTCCTCGGCTCCGTCGATGCCGAGGCGCTCGGCCGGGACACCGCCGACGTCCGGGCCGTCTGGGACGACGCCGTCGCGGCCCCCGCATGGGAGGGCCCCTCGGTGTGGGTGCACGGTGATCTGCACCCGGCGAACGTCGTCGTCGCCGACGGGACGCTGGCCGGCGTCGTGGACTTCGGCGACCTGTTCGCCGGTGACCCGGCGTGGGACCTCACGGCGGCCTGGCTGCTGCTGCCGGCGGACGCGACCGCACGCTTCTTCACCGCCTACGCGCAGGCCGACGAGGCGACCGTCCGACGTGCCCGCGGACTGGCCGCTGCGAAGAGCCTCTTCCTGATGCTGATGGGCCAGAACGGGGACCGCGGCCTGCCCGGCGGGAAGCCGGCGTGGGGGCCGGCGGGACGCGCGGCGCTCGACCGGGTGCTGAGCGAACCTCTGCCCTGACGTGGTCCGCAGCGTGCGCCGGGACGGTCGCCGTCAGGGCTGCGCCGCGGCGGGCCGGTGCACGGCGGGACGCGTCTCGAAGACGGCGACCTCGTCGGCGGCTGCGGCGAACTGGGCAGGTTCGGCGCCCTCGACGATCCCGAGGCGGATGAAGAACTGGACGCCGTGGGGCACCTCGGTCGGGAACGCGGTCATGACGCGCCTACGAACGGCGGGGTCGGTGACCTCGACCAGGTCGACGTCCTCGTGCGCGCGTCCTCGCGTGAGGCGACCGTGACCGGCGGCGCGGGCGTTCCTGGCCCAGCTCGAGTCGGCGAGCCCGGCGATGACGTAACGGCGACCGTCGACGGTGAGCGGTGAGACGGGCGTCGACCGCGGTTCGCCGGTGGTGCGGCCGGGGATCGTGATGATGTGGATGGTCCCGAGCGGCACGCCGAGCCGGTGCAGGAGCTTCACGAGGCGGTTGGCGGGCTTCAACCATCCGGGCAAGGTGCCGGTGTCGGACATGAGGTGGCTCCCTTCCAGGGGCGGCTCGTGGCGCGGCGGCCAGCGGCGTCGGTGATGACGTCGGGTGTGCGTCGACCGCGACGATCCTGTTCCCGGCACGTCGCCAGGCGGACCGGGCTCTCCCCGGTAGTGTTCGACCCGGGATCATCCCGAGCCGGGATGTAACGTGAACGGGATAGTCCCGTATTGGAGAGATTACGCACGGGGGTGGGAGATGTCGAGCCCGAACGGCGACCGGATCCGCCGGGCGCTCCAGGGTGCGCTGGTCAACGCGGTGCTCGGGAACGAGCGCATCGCGCGCGAGCTCGACCTGCTCGTCACCGACCTCCAGACGCTGCACCTGCTCGTCCTGCGTGAGGACGTCCGCACGCCCAAGCAGCTCAGCCGGACCACGGGACTGCCGACCAGCACCGTGACACGCGTCCTCGACCGCCTGGAGGCCGCGGGCTACGTCCGCCGCGTGCGCGACCCCCAGGATCGGCGTCGCATCAACATCGAGCTCGTCGCCGAGAGGATCGAGCCGATCATCGGCCGCTACCACCAGTACACGCAGAGCCTCGAACGCACGGACGCCGAGTTCAGCGAGGACGAGCTGGGGATCGTCGCCCGCTACCTCGAGCGGACCGCCTCCACCTTCTGAGGCACGGCCGCGGCGGATCGCACCGTCGCGAACCGGACGACGGCGGGTGCATCCGAGAACGCCCCTGGAGGGGAAGAGGGGGCAGGGCGTCGACGACGACGCCCTGCGGTGCGCAGCGCGTGCCGCCCGACCGCCCGCAAGGAGTCCTTCCATGAGGATCCGTCGTCTCGCAGCGTCCCTGGCCGCCACCGCCCTCGCCGGTGGTGCGGTCGTCGGGCTCGCGCCCGCAGCCTCCGCCGCCGGCACCACGAGCCTCGCCTCGGTGCTCGCCGCCGACGGCGCCGGGTTCGACCGCAACTGGTACGACTACGACATCGTCGACAACGCCGTCAACGCGGTGCTCGCCGCCAAGCCCGGCAGCCCTGTGGCGGTGCTCGCGGACGGGACGGTCCCGCTCACCGCGTTCCTGCCGAACGACCGCGCGTTCCAGGTGCTCGCGCACGACCTGACGCACCGCTGGTACGGCTCGGAGGAGAAGGTGTTCGGGGCCCTCGCGCAGGCGGTGGGGATCGACGCGATCGAGCAGGTGCTGCTCTACCACGTCGTGCCCGGCGCCACGATCGACTCCGCCACCGCACTGGCGTCCGACGGGGCGGCACTGACCACCGCCCAGGGCGGCACCTTCACGGTCGACGTCCTGTCCAAGCGGATCCCGATCGTCGTGCTGCGCGACGCGGACCGCAACGACCTGAACCCGCTGCTGGTGCGCAGCCAGCTCGACATCAACGTCGGCAACGCGCAGATCGCGCACGGCATCTCGTTCGTGCTGCGTCCGCTCGACCTGTGACGCCCCGGCGCCCGCCCGGTGCCGACCGGGCGGGCGCCGGCACTGCGCGGGCTCGGGGAAGGCATCAGGCCGGGCCGCGCGGGACCGGGGGTGAACCGGTGGAGGACCCACCCGCCGGCTTCGCCGGCCGGGACGAGTGGCGCGGTGCCCTCACGCACCTGGCGTGATCAGAGCAGGCCGAGGAACCGCTCCGCGTCGCCGACGCGGGGGAGGTTGTTGAACATGACGTAGGGCGACGGTCGGCCGTCGACCATGTCCCGCAGCCGGCGCAGCTCGTCGTCGGAGTGGACGTGACGCGAGCCGGTCGTGCCGTGCAGGCGGTAGTACGTCTGCTCGGGCGTCACGGTCTCGGTCTGCATCGGGTCGACGACGTGCGCGAGATCGAGCTCGGCGCAGAGCTCCGTGAGCAGCTGCGTGGGCCACTCACCACGAGGTTCCCACAGCAGCCGCGCCGCCGGCCGCTCCACCTGCGTCATGAAGCTCCGCAGCCGTCCGACGTTGTCAGCAGTCGGGCGAAAGCTCTTCGGGCACTGCAGCAGGACGGCGGTGGCCTGCAGGATCCGGGCGCACTCGAGGGTCCGCTGCCATCCCGCGAGGACCGCAGGCGTGGTCCGGAACGCTCCCACCTGGCCCCGTGCGCCGTCCGGCAAGGGCTGCTTCATCCGCCGGTAGGTGGGGCTGTTGGACTCGTGGGTGACGACCTGCCACGCCTTGATCGTGAACTCGAAACCGGCCGGCACCTGGGCTCGCCAGCGCATCAGCACGGCGTCAGTGGGGGGCTCGTAGAACGTGTGCTGGACCTCGACGACGGGGAAGCGGCGCACGTACGACGCCTGGGAGACGGTCCAACCGCACAGGCCGACGTGAACACCCACTGCCTATCCGTCCCCGGTGCAGCGCGCTCGAAGCGACGCCCGGCGCAGCACGATCCCGTTGGCCACGCAGCCGATCCTCCCAGGAGTGCACCGTCCCGGCTCGGTGAAGGCTCGGCCCCCCGGCCGGCTCGACAGCGAGCAGTGGCCGGCAGGCAACGGCGTGCGCCGTCACGCGTCGAGCGGCGCACCCGTCGGATCGTCACCCGCGTCGTCGCGCAGCGTCGGGCCGCCCAGGGGGTCGGTCGACCACGCGACGAGCCGCCATCCGCCGGTCGGGTCGCCGTCGATCTCGATCGCGCCGGTGTTGTCCAGCGGCGTCCGCTCGACGTCGTCGACGTCGAGACCCGCGACACGGGCGGCCACCCAGCACCGGATGGCGGCTCCGTGCGAGACCACGACCGCGGTGCTCCCGCCCGCGGAGACGACCTGCGCGACGGCGTCGTCGAACCGTGCCAGGAACGTCGCCCCGTCGGGCCCGCCCGGCATGCGCCGGCTCGTGTCGCCGCGCGCCCAGGCGAACACCGTCGAGAGGTAGGCCTGGTGCGCCTCGTGGCCGCTGGACATCTCCAGGTCGCCGGCCTCCACCTCCCGCAGCCCGTCGTAGGTCGTCGGCGCGAGGCCCAGGCGATCCGCGAGCGGGGCCGCGGTGAGCGCCGTGCGCAGCAGGGTCGAGACCGCGATCGCGTCGATCCGGCGGCCCGCCAGCGCGGCCGGCACCGCAGCGGCCTGGCGCTCGCCCAGCGCGGTGAGCCGCGGGCCCGGGATGCCGGTGTCGACGAGTCCTCGCACGTTCGACGGGGTCTGGCCGTGCCGCAGCAGCAAGAGACGCATGCGGCATTGTCACCGCCGGATCGTCGGGTCTCGACGGCGGTTGCCCGCCGCACAGCGCGTCGTCGGAGGGTCCGTCACCCACGCCACTGACGTGTCAGCACCCTGCCTCCCCGGGGACGACCTCCTCGATCCGGCGCATCCGCCTGACCGGGGAGGTGACGACGGGCAGGCTCGCGAGGGCCATCGGGAGGGCGCCGATCACGGCGGCGAGCCACGGGCCGAGGCTCGTCACGAGAACGCCGCCGACGAGCGCCCCGAGGGACAGGCTTCCCCACGACGCGAGGCGGTAGGTGGCATTGACGCGACCGCGGAGCTCCGGCGCCACGGCGAGCTGGCGCAGGCTGACGGCCTGGGAGTTGGCGACCCCGATCCCGACGCCGGACACCACGAAGGCCACGGTGAGGCCGGCGAGCGCCGGCCAGCTCGGCTCCCGGGCGCCGACGACCCCCGCGAGGGGCGCGGTGTTCCCGACCAGCATCGCCACGACGAGGGAGCGCCCGTACCCGAACCGGAGGGTCAGTCGCTGGCTGAGGGCGCTGCCGATGGCCGCACCGACACCCACGGCCATGATCACGGTGCCGAGGACGACGGGCCCCCACCCGAACGTCTGCAGCACCAGGACCGTCAGGGCGAGCAGGACGATCTCGTTGCCGAAGTTCCACAGGCCCGCTTCGGCGACCAGCGCGCGCAGGATCCGGTGCTGCGACAGCGCGGCCAGGCCGACCTTCAGCTCGGCGAGCGCGGAATCTCGCGGAGCGCTCGGACGCCGGGGCTCGGGCACCCGGACGCGCGCGAGCAACGCGCCCGAGAGCAGGTACCCGAGCGCGTTCAGGGCGATCGCGATCGGAGCGGTCAGTGCCTGCACGAGCAGGCCGCCCGCCCCCGAGCCGGCGACGCCGATGACGGACTGGGTGGCGGTGATGCGGGCGTTCGCGTCGATCAGCGCGCGGTCCTCGACCACGAGCGGCAGGAAGGAGAAGTCCGCCAAGGTGTAGAGCACGGTGAGCGACCCGATCAGCGCGGCCGCGACGACGAGCATCGGCACCGTGAGCCGGCCGCTCACCGCCAGGGCGCACACCGCGACCAGGAGCAGGCCGCGGGCGAGGTCGGCGCCGATCATCAGGGGCCGTCGCCGCACGCGGTCGACGAGCACACCCAGGGCGAGCGTGAGGACGAGGTACGGCGTCAGCAGCGCGGCCCGGACGAACGAGAGCTCGGAGGCGGAGGCTCCCAGCGTCACCACGGCGAGGACCGGGACCGCCAGCTCGCCGATCTCCGCCCCGAGGCCCGAGAAGGCCCCGGCGCCCCAGACGCGCCGGAACGCCGGGACCCGCCACGCGCTGGTAACCACCGTCACACTGACAGAGGTTATGGACCAACCATCGTCGCCGCAATGGCAGTTATTCTTCCGGTGTGCCCGCGTCCTCTCCCGTCACGCCTGCTCCGGGTGAGCTCGAGATCGTGCGCGCGTTCGTCAACACCCTCGACATCGAGTCGGGAGCGGACCTGATGCGCGATCCGGACGCGTGGGCCTCGTGGGCGAGCGGGCACGGGCTCACCTCCCAGGCGACTGCCGCCGACCTCCGCTTCGGCCGAGGGCTCCGCGAGGCGCTGCGCGCGGCCCTGCTCGCCAACCACGACCGCGCGCCGCTGCCGACCGAGACGATCGAGGCCCTCGACGCCGCGGCGACCCGCTCCCGGCTGACGGTGCGCTTCACGTCCGACGGACCGACCCTCCGACCCGTCGGGACAGGCGCCGACGCCGTCTACGGACGGATCGTGTCGGCGGTCGCGGCATCCCTCGCCGACGGGACCTGGTCACGCCTCAAGGTCTGCGCCGCCGACGACTGCCGCTGGGGCTTCTACGACACGTCCCGCTCCCGCACCGGCCAGTGGTGCTCGATGAGCATCTGCGGCAACCGCGCGAAGCAGGCCCGCTGGCGGGACCGCACCGGTCGTACGTGACGAGCCCCTGCCGGCCGCGGTGCGAGCCGGTGCTCGTCGAAGCGACGGGGCACCGCGCCCGGGAACAGGTCCGGCGCCCGTACCGTGGCCGGGTGCACCCTCCCCTCGCCCCGTTCGACTCCGGGTGGATCAGCCGGCCGGGGGACGTCCGTCTCTTCTGGGAGACGTCGGGCAGTCCCGACGGCCGTCCGGCCCTCTACCTGCACGGCGGCCCCGGCAGCGGTCTCGGCGCCGGTGGCTACCGTCGCCGGTTCGACCCCGAGCGCTACCTCGTCGTCGGGCTCGACCAGCGCGGCTGCGGACGCAGCACCCCGTGGGCGATCGACGACCTGGACCACCTCGACGACAACGCCACCCCCACCCTCGTCGCCGACATCGAGGCGCTGCGCACCCACCTGGGCATCGACCGGTGGCTCGTCCACGGCGTGTCGTGGGGGTCGACGCTCGCGCTGGCCTACGCGCTGGCCCATCCCGACCGCGTCACCGCGCTCGTGCTCACGGCAGTGACGACCGGCAGCCGCGAGGAGATCGACTGGATCACGCAGGGCGTGGGAAGGGTCTTCCCCGAGGCGTGGGAGCGGTTCGCGGCGACGACGCCGGCGGGTGAGCGCGTCGTCGAGCACTACGCGGGCCTGCTGCGTAACCCCGACCCGGCCGTGCGGTCCGCGGCCGCGGACGCGTGGGACGCGTGGGAGTCGACCCACATCTCGCTCGACCCGGGCTGGGCACCCGGGCCCCTGCACGACGACCCCCGCGAGCGGGAGAACTTCGCCACCCTGGTCACGCACTACTGGGCCCACGACTGCTTCCTCCCCCGGAGCGCCAGCGTCCTCGCACGCGCCGCCGAGCTGGTGGGGATCCCGGGCGTGCTCGTCCACGGGCGTCGCGACATCAGCGGCCCGGCCGTCACACCGTGGAGGCTGCACCAGGCGTGGCCGGGCAGCGAGCTGCACGTCGTCGAGTCGGAGGGCCACGGGGGCGACGTGGAGATGGAGCTCACCTGCCGGGCGATCGACGACCTTGCGGATCGGTGAGCGCGGCACCTGTCCGGCCGCGAGGCCGCCCCCGCGCGGGCTACAACCCGCAGCGCGGCTCCCTGCAGTAGACCACCACGGCCTCCGCGAGCTGCCGCTCGACGAGGACCGCGGGACGGTCCTGCGCGTCGTTCGCCAGGAACGGCACGAACTCGCTGGACGACCTCGGTGGGGTCCACGTGGACAGCAGAGCGGACCGCACGTCCGAGCAGGCGTCGTCCGTGCAGGCGTGCAGCTGCACGCCCGGGTCCACGGTCGCGGCCAGCGGCCGCCCCGAGCCGTCGACGACGAGCTCCGCGCCCCGGGCGGCGCCGCCGGGCAGTCGCGACGACGTCGTCGTCGCGCAGGCGGCGTCGGCGCAGCCCAGCAGCTCGAGCCCACCGTCCGACAGGTCACGGTGCAGGACGACGGGACGGCCGTCGCCGCGCACCGCGAGCGCGAGCACGCGCGAGTACCGGTAGTCGTCCCCCTCCCCGTAGTAGAGGGAGTCGTGCTCGGTGTCCGGCTCCAGCACCTGCACGTCCGTGACGGCGGTGCCCCCCGGCTCGACCCGGGCGAGGTGGACCACCGCTCCCTGGGAACGCAGCACCCACACGGTGCCGTCGGGCGCGATCTCGACGTCGACGACGTCGTCCCCGGAGGTCGGCCCGAGCGGGACGGTGACGGGTTCAGGGCACCGGGCGGTCGCGCACAGGGTCAGCGCCAGCTCCTGGTCGCGGGGGCCGCCGACCGGGTGGACGGCCGCGTAGGCGCCGTCGCGTGCCGCCACCGCGTGGAGCGCCGGGTTGTGGCTGGCCGACTCCTCCGCGATCCTCACCTGGGTCGTCCGCCGGTCCGGGTCCGTGCAGTCGGTCGGCGCACAGGTGACGAGGTCGTACCGCGCGGTCGCCCCGTCGTCGGGGAGCACCCCGGCGAGGATGACGACGCCGGGACCGTCGGGGTCCGCGGCGACCGCGGCGTACTGGAACCTGCCGCTCTCGGCCATGCCGCGACCGTGCTCGCAGCCCTCCTCCGGCGAGCAGAGGAACGTGTCCATGCCGCGGTCGACGTGTTCGAGGACGAGGACCCCGTCCGCGGTGCCGACGGTCATCGGGGCAGCCATGAAGTCGCGCAGCGCGAGGACCTGCGGGCGCAGGGCGGGGGTGACCTGGGGCAGGGTCGGGGCGACGGCGAGCAACGGCACCAGCGCCCAGGCCGCGGCCGCGCTCGCCCAGCCGGCTGCCGCGGACCACCCCGGCCCGGCTGCGCGCCCCCGCTCCCCACGTGCGAGCGTGCCCGTCACGCGTGCCACGCCGCGCCAGGCGAGCGGCGGCACCCCCTGCCGCTCGGCGACCGACGTCGCGCTGATGTGGGCCCACGTCAGGCCCGCGGCTGCCACCGTCAGCGCGATGGAGCCGACCACGGCCTGCAGCACGTCCCGCGCCGCCGTCCACACCAGGCCGTCGGCGTCGGCCGTGAGCCACCTCACCGCCACGACCAGGGCTGCCGCCACCGCGATGACCGCCAGGACCAGGACACGTCCGCGACGGAGCTGCGCGCGGGCGGCATCGCAGCGGCGCAGCTCGCGGACCCGGTGCGCGGCGGTGCGCAGGCCGACCCCGTGCAGCAGGGCGGCCACGGCCACGCGGGCGCCGCCGGCGACGAGCAGCACAGCCGCCAGCAGCGCGGGGACCACGACGAACGGTGCGAGCGGGATCGGCAGCAGCACGGCCAGAGCCACGGGGACGAGCGTCGCCAGGGAGAGCCCGACCAGGCCCACCAGCAGCACGGCCCACCGGCGGGCGAGCTCACGCACGACCTCCCGCACGCGGAGGGCGCGGTCGAACGCGACGGCCGGGGCCGCCAGGACGACGCCGCCCAGTGCCGCGACGGTGAGCACGCCCGCGACGACACCCAGCAGCAACGACGTCAGCTCCGCCGCGCCCGACTCGGCCGCGTGCACCAGGACGCCGTCGTTCAGCAGCGTCGGCGTCGTCCAGGCGCGGACGACGACGCCGACCGCGCCGACCAGCGCCGCGGCGACGAAGGCCAGCGCCACCGGCAGCAGGAGCGCGGGACGCCGACGGACCTCCCCGACGCTCCCGTCGGCCGCCGAGCCGAACAGCAGGCTCGGCGTGACGGGCGACGAACCGTCGGTGTCGGCACGGTCCACCCCGGCACCGGTCGTGGTGGCGCCGGTGCCACCCGCGGTGGCGCGAGGTCCGTCGGGAGGCGTGCTGTGCATGGGGTCCTTCCGAGGTCCGTGCCGCGGCCGGGAGGCGCGGCACGCGGCCCGTCCCGCTGAGGTCGCGCCAGAGCCTAGGGGCCACCCCACCGCGGCGCGCGCCACGCTGAGCGGGCTTCCGCCGCACGGGTGACGGTGGCGCCTCGCGTCGTCACGCCACCCGCGCCCCCCAGTCGATGCGGTGCAAGGTGCAGCACTCGGCCGGCCCTGGGGACGTCAGCACCTTCCACGGTGCCTGGTCCGTGCGCCACGCTTCCCCTGTCGCACGGATCGGGGGCACGCGTGTCGGAGCACGTCGACGACCTCAGGATCACCTGGTCCGTGCAGGACGTCCTCGCGCGGCGGCCCGCCGTCCGCGTCAACCAGCTCGGCTACCTGCCGGGCCGGCCCATGCAGGCGACCCTCGTCACGGACGAGGCGGAGCCCGTCGGGTTCACGGTCGTGCGCGACGACGACGTCGTGGTGCGCGAGGGCGTGTCCCAGCCGTGGCCCGTGCGCCCGGACCCGACGTCCGGGCTCACGGTGCACGTGCTCGACCTCCGCGGCCTCCCGGAGGGCACGTTCCACCTGCGAGCAGGCGTCGAGCACAGCCACCGCTTCCGGGTGGGCGCCCGGCTGCACGCGTCCCTGCACGACGACGCCCTGCGCTTCTTCACCCTCCTGCGGTCCGGCGCCGACATCGACGTCCCCGGGTACCAGCGGCCCGCGGGCCACCCGGACACCGCGGTGCCGGCGTGGACCGGTCCCGACGCCCGGCGGCTGTACCCGGGCTGGCACGACGACGGCGTCTACGACGTGTCGGGCGGCTGGTACGACGCCGGGGACTACGGCAAGTACGTCACCAGCGGGGCGATCGCCGTGTGGCAGCTGCTGGGAGCGCTCGACGTCCGGCCGGGCGACGCCCGGATCGTCGCCGAGTGCCGCTGGCAGCTCGACTGGCTGCTGCGCATGCAGGTGCCGGCCGGACGCCCGCTGGCCGGCCTGGCGTTCCACCGCGTCCACGGCACGACGTGGTCGCCGCTGCCCGGCCTGCCGCACCTCGACCCGACCGAACGCGTGCTGCACCGCCCCTCGACCACGGCCGCACTGCACCTGGCGGCCGCTGCGGCAGCCGGTGCGCGGCACCTCCGCTCGAGCGACCCCGCGTACGCGCACCGGCTCGAGCACGCCGCACGGTCGGCGTACGCCGCGGCCCGACGCCATCCCGACCTGCTCGCCCCGGACGACCACGCGTGCCACGGCGGCGGGCCCTACGACGACGCCGACGTGGCGGACGACGTCTACTGGGCGGCCACCGAGCTGTGGCTGGCCACCGGCGACCCCGGCTACGAGGCCGCGATCCTGCGCTCCCCCGTGCACGCGGCCGACCCGTTCGACACCGCCGGCTTCGACTACGACGCCGTCGGCGCGCCCGCCCGCCTCGACCTGGCGCTGCACGGCCACGGGCTGGCCGACCACGACCGGGTGGTCGACAGCCTGCGGGCCGGTGCCGACCGCCTCCTCGACCTGCAGTCGCGGCAGCCGTGGGGCCAGCCCTACGCACCGGCCGCGGGCTGGGCGTGGGGGTCGAACGGGCGGATCCTCAACAACCTCGTCGTGCTCGGCGTCGCCCACCTGGTCACCGGGGACACGGCCTACCTCGACGCCGTCGCGACCGGCACGGACTACCTGCTCGGCCGCAACGCGCTGGGCCAGAGCTACGTCACCGGCCACGGCACCGACCACAGCCATCACCAGCGCACCCGCCAGTTCGGCCACGACCTCGACCCGACGCTGCCGCCACCCCCGCCCGGAGCCCTCGCGGGCGGCGCGAACAGCGTGCCCGCACCGGACTTCCCGTACGACGAGCGCCTGCGGGGCCTGCCGCCGCAGCTCTGCTACCTCGACGAGCCGACCTCCGAGGTCACCAACGACGTCTGCATCCGCTGGAACGCGCCGCTGGTGTGGGTCACCGCGCTCCTCACCGACCGCTGACGTGGGTGGGTGAGGCGAACGTGCGCCCCAGGTCGTCGCCCTGCCTCACGGCGCCGAGGGCATCCCGGCAGGCCAGGCCCCTGACCTGCGCGGACCTCCCTGATGACCCGGTCGTCCTCGGGTCGGCCGCACTCGTCGCCGCAGGGCCGAGCGTGTCCGCGCGCGACCCGCCGGTGCCGGTGCGACCGGGCGCTTCCGACCGCGCCGAAACATGTCCCTCATGTCCGAGGTGCGTGCTTTGCTGTGCCAGTCAGTTCGCACGATGAGAGGCGCGGCAGTCGCTGACGACCCGCGACCGGAGCACAGCAGCAGGGGGGGCGTTTTGCCATGGAGGACGACCAGATAACGATCCAGGCACCGTGCGTGGCGGGACAGCCCGCACGGCAGCTCACGGTGAGGTCCGGGCAGTCGGCATCGGTCGGGGTCTGCCGGTGCAGCAGGTGCGACCTGCATCTGAGGATCGAGGACGACGGCACTCCCGCTTTCACGGCGGAGATCACCGCGGGCCGCGGCTACTGGTCGGTGAGCAACCTCTCCGACCAGCAGCCGATCCGGATCGTCAACATGGACGACCTGTACCAGTACTTCGTCGTCGAACCGGGCCGCCGACGCGTCCCCGTCCCCTTCGAGCTGTCACAGATCGGGCCGACCAACGCCCCCTCCGGCTCCATGGTCACGATCTTCGGGCCCGAGCCACGCCGGGTCCTCGCGCACCAGCCGGTCTGCCGGGAGGCGCCCGCGCGCGTGCTGCTCGACCCGGGATCGACCTATCACCGGGTGCTGCGAGAGCTGTGCCGCCCCCGCCTCGCAGGGTCGCTCAGCGCCCCCCCTGCCGACGTCGTCGCAGATCGCGACCGCCTTGAGCTCCGGACGGCGACAGCTCACCGCACGCGCCGTGGACGCACACATCCGGTACGTGAGCGCGAAGCTCGACCTCCCGAGAGGTGCAGGTCGCGACGCACTCGTCGCGATCGCCATCCGGCTCGGTGCGGTGCACTAGCCACGGCCCCGCAGCCCCGCGTCATCAGGTATCACGTCGCGCGAACGTCACGTACGCCGCCGCGACGCACGCGGCGACCCATGCCGTCAGGACCCCGAGACCCGCCCCACGCGTCAACGCGTCGGGGCCCTCGGGCGTCCCGACGGCGCTCAGCGCCGCGTCCTGCGGGAGAAGCGCGATCACCTGCGGCAGCGCACCGCGCAGGGTCGGTGCGACGAGCAGGGCGGCGACGACGAGCACGACCAGCGGCACCACCGCGCCACGAGCCAGCACCGCGAACCCGAACGCGAGCACCGACACCAGCGTGTACGCGCTCACCAGCGCGAGCACCGCCGTCACGGCATCACGTGGCCCGAGCGTGCCCGCGCCCAGGGCACCCGCGTGCTGGACGAGGTATGCCGGCGTCACGACCACGAGCGAGGCGGCTGCGCTCAGGCCCGCCGCCACGGCCAGGTGGGCGCGGAACGACCGGGCGCGGTCCGGCGTCGCGAGCAGGCTCGAGCGCAGCTGCCCACCGGTGTACTCGCTCCCCGCCGCGATCGCACCGAGCGCTGCGAAGACGTACACCGGCGCGAGCATGAGACTGCCGACCTGGCCGAGCGGGATCCCGCCGTCGGCCCCGGCCAGGCGCAGCGTGTCGTCGCGCGCGAGCACCGCCAGCAGCACGTTGGCGACGAGCGCGGCGCCCACCACCGCCCACGCCGACGGGAGGGTGCGGACCTTGGTGAGCTCCGCGGCGAGCACGGCGCTCACGGCGCCTCCCGGCGGGTGAACGCCGCACCCGCGGCGATCCCGAGCACGACGACCCACGTCGCCAGCACCGCGACCGCGAGCGTCGGCCCCGACGTCAGGTCGGGCGTGGACACGGGGTCCAGCAGCAGGTTGCGACCCGCACTGACCGGCAGCCAGCGGTCCAGGGTCGGCGCGAGGGCCTGGGACATCGCCACGGCGGTCAGGACCACCGCCACCATCACCGCGATCACCACGCTGCGCGTGACGAGCGTGACCGCGTACGTCACCAGGCACAGCGCCACCGCGAAGACGACGAACCGGGCCTGCGCGGACAACGCGGCCTGGCTCACGACGAGCCCGGGCTGCCACTGCCGCACCGCGAGCCAGGTGAACAGCGTCGACACCGCGGCGACCAGCAACGCAGGCAGGAGGAGGAAGATGCCGGCGGCGCCGAGCTTCGCGGCGACCAGGTGCCCGCGCGCGGGCACCGCGAGCATGCTCGTGCGCAGCTGACGCCCGCGGAACTCCTGCCCGGCGATCACCGCCGCCACCACCGGCAGGAAGATGCACATCTCGAGCGACGACGCGACGAGACTCTCCAGCATCGCCTGCTCCGCGTCCTGCGGCTGCCCGACGAAGATCTCGATGATCCCGTCGGGCGTGATGGCGGCGACCGCGTCGGAGTACAGGGACAACGACGTCGCACCCACGAGCACCTGGAGCGCCAGCACGCCACCGAGCGTGAGCCACACGCTGCGCAGCGTGATGATCTTCGTCAGCTCGGAACGCACGACCGCCACGAGCGCGCTCACCGGGCCGCGCCCGCGGCCAGTGCGGCGAAGAACGCGTCCTCGAGCGAGGGGTGCCCCGCGACCACCTCGCCGAGCGTCCCGTGCACGAGGACCCGACCGCGGTCGATGATCACCAGGTCGTCGACCGTGTCCGCCATCTCCGCCATCTGGTGGCTCGAGACCAGCACGGTGCGCCCCTGCGTGGCGAACTCGCGCATCAGGGTGCGGATCCACCGGATCCCCGCGGGGTCCAGGCCGTTCGTCGGCTCGTCGAGGACGACGACCTGCGGGTCGCCGAGCAGCGCCGCGGCGATCCCCAGACGCTGCGCCATCCCCAACGAGAACGTGCGCACCCGCTGCGACCGGGCTCGCTCGAGATCCACGAGTCCGAGCACCTCGTCGACCCGCGACCGCGGGATCCGGTTCGACTGGGCGATCCACCGGAGGTGGTCGACCGCGCGACGCTCCGGGACCGCACCCGCGCCGTCCAGCATGGCCCCCACCGTCCGCAGGGGGTCCCGCAGCTCGGCGTACCGCCGGCCGCCGATCGTCGCCGTGCCGCCCGTCGCAGAGCTCAGGCCGAGCAGGATGCGCAGCGTCGTCGACTTGCCGGCGCCGTTCGGACCGAGGAACCCCGTCACGCGGCCGGGCACCGCGGTGAACGTGACGTCGTCGACGGCCATGGACTGCCGGTACCGCTTGGACAGGTGCTCGATCGTGATCACGTGGACCTCACAGACGTGCGGGAAGGACGTCTCGATCCTGTCCGCACCGCACCGGCGCCCGGGTCACCCGGAAGTAGACACCTGGTGAGTCGTGGGCAGGCGGGCAAGGACCTCGAACCCACCCGCCGGGTGGTCCGCCCAGTCCACGGTGCCCCCCACCAGGGCGGCGCGCTCACGCATCCCCGTCAGGCCGAATCCCGGTTCTGTGCCCCCGGCGCCCGGACCCCGGTCCCGGACACGCACGCTCACGTGCGACCCGTCCGACCCGACCACCACCGTGCACGGGGCGCCGGGCGCATGTCGCACCGTGTTGGCCAGCGCCTCCTGGACGATGCGGAAGACCACGAGGCTCGTCGCCTCGTCGACCCGCTCGTCGACCTCGATCAGCGCCTCGACGTGGACACCTGCACCACGCGTCCGCGCTACCAGCTCCTGCAGACGGGACGCGAGCCCGCCCTGGTCGGGCGCGTCCGACGACGACGTCCGCAAGGCGCCGACCAGGCCCTGGACCTCCTCCAGCGTGCCGCGGGCCCGGACCTCGATGTCGGCCAGCGCCTCACGCAGCTCGTCCTCGTCCGCGTCGGGCAACGAGCGGGCCACCCCGGCCTCCGCACCCAGCAGGCCGAGCGCGTGACCCACCACGTCGTGGACCTCACGCGCGACCTCCAGCCGCGCCGCGACCCGCGCAGCCTCGGCCGCGGCCTCGATCCGGCGGCCGACCGCCGTGCCGAGCAACCACGCCACGCCCGGCGCGGCCACCGACAGGACCATCCACTGCGCCACCTGCCGGCTGTCGTCCGGGACACCCGACACGGCCACGACGACGAGCAGCACGGCGACGAGCCCGATCACCAGCCGGCGTGCGCTCGCGGCACGACGCACCGCCAACGGGTACAGGCACCACGCGACCGCGAGCATGAAGTCCTCCGTGACCCCGAGCGCCATCGCGCCCAGGGTCGCGAGCCCGACACCCGCCACGACGAGGGTGGGGAGCCGCTCCCTGACCAGCATGGCCACCCCGACGAACGCCGCGAGCGCCAGCCCCACCGCGCGATGCCACGGGTCGTCCGCGCCCATCGCGGGCGGCAGCCAGAACACACCCAGGACGACCACCGCGGCGACCGCGTTCACCGACCACCGGACCAGCGCCGACGACTCGTGCGGCGACGGCGCCGCGAGCGCAGAGCCAGGCATGCGACGGATGCTAGACCACCTCGATCCGGCACCGTCGGCCGGCCGTGGCCCGGGATACTTGCGTGCTATGACCGAACCGTCCATCCGCGTCGTCGTCGCCGACGACGACCCGTCGTTCCGGGGCGTCTACCGCAAGCTCTTCGAACGGACCCCGGGCTTCCGTCTCGAGGGCGAGGCGGGGGACGGCGACGAGGCCGTCCGCCTCGTGCGGGCCTACCAGCCCCACGTGGCGCTCCTGGACGTCCAGATGCCGCGTCGCACGGGCCTCGACGCGGCGCGCGAGATCCTCCAGGACGTGCCCGACGTGCGCGTGGTCATGCTCACGACCTTCGACCTCGACGACTACGTGCACGAGGCGCTGAGCCTGGGGGTCTCCGGGTTCCTGCTCAAGAACGCCTCGCCGCAGGAGGTCCTGGCCGGCGTGCGCACCGCGCACGCCGGCCACGCCCACCTCGCCCCGGAGGTCACGGCCCGGCTCCTGCGCCAGCTCGCCCCGCCCCGCCCCGCCCGTCCGCACACGTTCGTCGGGCGGCTGCTCACCCCGCGCGAGCTCGAGGTCGTCCGGCTGGTGGCCCGTGGGTGCAGCAACCAGGAGATCGCGGACCAGCTCGTGCTCAGCACCGAGACCGTGCGCACCTACCTCCGGCGCATGTTCGTCAAGCTCGGCGTCAAGGACCGCACCCACCTCGCGGTCCTCGCCCACGAGGCAGGGCTGCTGCACGAGACCCGCTGACACGCGGGGTCACGCGAGCAGCTGGTTGCCCGCCAGCTCGCGGTACAGCGGGCACGAGTCCATCAGCTCGCGGTGCGTACCTTGCGCGACCACACGCCCCTGGTCCAGCACGATGATCGCGTCCGCGGCGACCACCGTCGACAGGCGGTGCGCGATCACCACGATGCTCCGTCCGCCGACCGAGGCGACGAGGTCCCGGACGATCCGCTCGTTGTTGCTGTCCAGGTTCGACGTGACCTCGTCGAGCAGCAGCACCGGTGAGTCCGCCAGCAGCGCACGGGCGATGGCGAGCCGCTGGCGCTCACCGCCGCTCAACAGCTCACCCCCCTCACCGACCTGGCACGCGAGGAACGCGGCCGCGTCGCCGGCCCGCGGGAGGTTGACCTGGCGCAGCGCGTCGATGCACTGGTCCGTGCTCGCTCCCGGGGCGCCGAGGACGAGGTTGTCCCGGACGGTCCCCGACAGGACCGGCGCGTCCTGCTCCACGTAGGCGATCTGACGGCGCAGCTCCACGCGCGACAGCCGGCGCACGTCCTCGTCGCGGAAGCGGACCGAACCCTGCGTCGGCTCGTAGAACCGCTCCAGGAGGGCGAACAGCGTGGACTTCCCCGCGCCGGACGGGCCGACGACCGCGGTGGTCTCCCCCGCGCGCAGCTGGATCGACACCCCGCGCAGCACCCAGTCGTCCCCGGGTGCCTCGTCGTCCGGACCCTGCGGGTACCGGAACGACACGTCCACCAGCTCGAACGCCGCGGGCGCCGACGCATCCGGCAGCGGCATCCCCGGAGGCACGTCCACGTCGCGCTCGCCCTCGATCGCCTGCACCTCGAGCACCCGGTGCAGCGAACCGAACGCCTCGCCGAGCTGCGCGAAGATGCCCGCGCACAGGGTGATCGGCGCCGCCATCAGCATCAGGTACATGATGAACGCGCTGAGGTCGCCCACCGTGAGCGTCCCGGCGGCCACGCGCATGGCACCGACCGCGATGATCGCCAGCAGCAGCGCCTGGATCGTCACGGCCGCGAACGTCTGGATCGCGGCGCGCAGGGTCGCCGCGGCGTAGCCCGCCTTCAGCACCGCGTCGGCCTCTCCCACCGCGACGTCGACCTCACGGTCCGTCGAGACCGTCGCGCGGATCGTCCGCATGGACCCGAGCCCGCGCGTCACCGCCCCTGCGAGTGTGCCCATCGCCGTCTGCAGGCGCAGCCCGGCCGGTGCGGTCCGGCGGCCGATCACGACGATCACCACGAGCGCGACGACGATGGTGACGACCGCGAGGGCCAGCAGCGCCCAGTCGATCAGCGCCATCATGACGACCGACACCAGGACCGCCACGACGCTCGTCGCGAGCTCGACGATCCCGGAGCTCATCACCATGCGCAGCTGGCTGGTGTCCGTGGTCACCCGGGACACCAGGTCGGCCCGCTCGCGCCGTTCCAGGACACCGATCGGCAGCGTGAACAGGTGCCGGATCACGCGCTCACGCGTGTGGAACGCGAACAGCTCCCCGGACCGCTCCATGACCAGCTGCTGGGCGTTCGTGAAGACCGCGCTCAGGATCAGGAGCGTGACGAGCAGGCCGATCGTCACGGGACGGATGCCGCCGTCGAACCCGTCGACCGCGGACGCGACCACGCGCGGCTGGAGGGCCGCGAACACCGTGCTCGCGCTACCCAGCACGAACGCGAGGGTCATTCGGCCGCGGTACGGGCGAAGGAGGCGCAGGACGTCGCCCATGCCCGGGGGGCCCTCCGCGGCACGACGCTCGGCCGGCGGAGCCGGCTGCGACTCCGTGGGGGTCTGCGGCTCGTCGATGACGCGTGCTGCGGTCATCATGCTCTCCAGGAGGGGGATCGGCGGCTGCGCTCGGCGTCAGCCGTGGGGGACACGGTCAGGACGGTGTGGAAGTGCGCGACCGCGGGCGGTTCGCCGACCGGCGCCCCGTCCGCCTCGACCCACGCGTGCGCGACGAACGGGTCGGGACGGAACCCCGTGCGCCAGGTCGGGGCGCTGCCGTGCAGGCGGGCCAGCAGCACCACGGCGATCGAGCGCTGCAGACACCCCTGACCTGCGCAGCGGCGGCTCACGCTGTTGACGTCCGTGCGCCACCGTGCGGTGTCGGCCGCGTTCGCCGGTCGTGCGCCCGCGGTCACCGCCACCAGGGCGCGGCGGATCACCGCGGGAGGGAGCGCCGCGAGCACGAACGCCGGGCCCGTCGCGAGCCGCGCCACGAGCGACCGACGCCATCCGATCCGCTCACGGAGCTCGGCGAGCACCGGGGCGCTCATGCCGGCCCGTCCGTGACGAGCTTCGCCTTGCGGAACTCGGCGAGGAGCTGCAGGTGATCGGCACGCACACGTGCCTCGTCGGTGCCGGTCTGCCCGGCCACCGCGCGCACGTAGTCGTCGACGGCGACCCCCTTGGCCAGCTCGTCGACGAACGTCATCGCCGCCTCGTTGAGGTGCCAGTACACGCCCTTGTGCGTGTCCAGCAGCACCCGACCTTCCTCGACCTCGACGATCTGGAGTCCATCCTTCAGCCGGACGATGTCAGCTCACCCTCTCGTGTACGTGCACGCGCGCCAGACGGTGGCGGGTCCGCGAGCGACCGGAGCCATCGCTCGGTGAATGCGATCTGATCGAGGTCGCGGTACTCCGCGCCGTCGACGGAGTACCCGTCGACCGCACGCATGATCCGGCCCGGGTCGATCAGCCCGAGGTCCTCCAGGGCGGACCCGGAGGAGAACAGCTCACGGAGCATCGGCGCGGCGGCGCGGTGGTGCGAGAAGACCTCCGCCGAGTAGTCGCCCTTGTCCGCCCGCGTGAAGTAGTCCAGCGACATCCCTGCCGGGCGTGCTGCCGCCAGCAAGGGCTTGACCGGGTACTGACGGGCGCGGTCGTCGATGCTCAGCGCGAGGCACGCGTCGACGATCCTGCGGTCGAGGTACGGGCTGTCGAAGAGGAGGCCCGCGCCGGGTGTCCGCGCCTGGTTGATCCGGCGCACGTCCGCGCCGTGGACCGACAGGTACTGCACGATCTGGTGTGTCGTGCGGTCGGGCGAGTACGGTTCCCGCCCTTCGGCCATCTCCTGCGCGGCGAGCCCCCGGAGGTGGTCCCGGGCGACGCCCGTGAGCGCGGGGTGCACCCGCGGCATCGCGACCCATCGCGAGAAGTCCGCGAGCTCCGACTCCGGTCTGTCGAAGTCGGCACGCGCGACCCGGGCGAGGTCGTCCGCGTACGTCCCCCGTTGCGCCAGCGTCCGGAGGGTCCCGACCACCGGGTACCGGTTCGCGAGCCGCTGCCGCCAGACCTGCCGGACGCGCCCCTTGGCCCCCGAGCGCAGCAACGACCACAGGATCGTCGTGACCGGGCCGAAGAGGGCGTCCCCCGCGTGCCCGTTCAGGTGCAACGACGATCCGGTACCCGCCAGGGCGTCCTCCAGCATCGGGACGGCCGCCGCGGAGACGGACGCGATGCTCGGCCCCTCGGGAGTGTTGACGAGCGTGCCCGTCGTCGCGTCGACGAGGCGCGGCAGCACCGAGTCGTAGGGCAGGACCAGGTGGTTCGTCCCGAGCTCCGACGCCGCGCGCTCCGCCCAGACGTGGTCACCGTTGGCGACGTTCTGCGAGCTGAGGAACAGGGTGTGGTGGGGAGGTCGGCCGCTGTCCGCGAGGAAGAAGCTCAGGGTCGTCGAGTCGAGCCCGCCGGACAGGTCAGCGCTCAGGTCGCGTCGGTGGTCGGTCCGCGTCGCGAGCGCGGCACGCATGGCGTCCCGGGCCACGTCCGTGAGCTCCTCGAGGGACCGGTCCGGTGCCGGCGGGCTCCACCAGCGCACCGCGCGCGGCGCGTCCGACCCGAGCGAGTGCCACCACTCGCCCGGGCGCAACGAGTGCACGCCCGCCCAGATGCTGCGCAGCCCGACGGGGAGCGAGATCTCGGCGTCGGTGAGCCGGCTCGCGAGGACCGCCGGGTCCGGTCGCAGCTCCGCGAGCCGCTGGAGCGTCAGCTGCTCGTCACTGATCACGGGGACGCCGGCGACCATGGTCCAGCACAGCGACCTGGTCAGGAACAGCGGTGCCTGCGACCGCATACGACCGTGCGAGCGGGCGAACAGGACGACGTCGCCCTCGGTGAGGCGTCCGGCGTCGAGCCGGTCGACGGACGTCGCGCCCTCGAGCCACGAACGCAGCGACCGCTCGTCCGTCCCGTGGGCGTCGTCACCGGTCACCACGACGTCGAGGTCGCGCACGCGCGCACTGACCACACGCCGGCCGCCGGTGTCCCCGACGAGCCAGGCGTTCCCCGACGGATGACGGAAGAGCACCTTGCCGACCTGTGCCGCGAGAGCGGCTGCCAGGTCGGGCGGAACGGGGCGGTCAGGCAGAACGACGATGGACATCCTGCCTCCGAAATTGCGAGAAGAATTCCTGATGAAGTCGACGCACGCGCGACGATGCACTCCTGTGCGCGCGGGCGATGTGAACCCGAAGTGCCAGCGCGAATCGCACGAGGACGATTCGCGCTGGCACCTGCAATCGGTCTAGCAGGTCATCAGACGTAGATGACGAAGACCGCGGGACGCCGGAAGATGTCGTTGTGCGGCGCCTTGCCGAGGCTCTTGGTCACGGACTTGAACGACCCGATCCGCGTGAGCTGCGGGGTTGCGTAGGTGCTCATTGCTCACTCCTCTCGTTGGTTGAGATGTAGATGCGAACACCTGCTGTTCGCCGATCCCGACTTTATGGCGCCCCACCGGGCCGCGGAATGTCGGTCGGCCGGGAGTGGGTGGGGTTGCGCACGCATCTTCTCTGGTGCTATTCACGGCAGAGAGGCGAGCAGCTCCGGTCCCCGCCACGATGAGCACATGCGACTCCTCGACCTGCCCGAGCACGAGATCGCTTCGTTCGACAGCGTGGGCGTCGCCATGCGGTTCATGCCGAGGACCGGTGGCACGTCGGTGCACCTGGCGAGGATCGCGGCCGGGGGGACCCTCGGACGCCACCCCGCGGTGCGGCGTCAGCTGTTCGCGGTCGTCCACGGGCGCGGCGAGGTGCAGGTCGGTGAGGAGCCCCGTCAGCCCGTCGGCCCCGGCACGGTCGTGCTGTGGGAACCGGGCGAGGTCCACCAGACGTGGGCGGTCACCGACCTCACCGTCGTCGTCGTGGAGACCGCCGAGGAGGTCGACCTCGATGCGCGGGTCGCGGGCCGCGACGCCGTGCGGACGGGCTCCGCGATGCCGGTCGAGGTCGCCGGGGTGCACCTTCCCGCCGGGCGGGCGGCGGACGCGGCGTGGACCGTCTGCGCGGAGTACGCGGACCCCGCGCTCCACCACCACTGCGTGCGGTCGTACGTCTTCGGTGCCGCCTGGGCGCAGGCTCGCGGCCTCGCGTTCGACCGCGAGCTGCTCTTCGTCGCGGCGATGCTGCACGACCTGGCCCTCACGCCGCCGTTCGACAGTCACACGGTCGCCTTCGAGGAGGCGGGCGGGCACCTGGCGCGCGTCCTCACCGCCGGGCTCGGCTGGCCGGCCGAGCGACGTGACCGGGCGGCGGAGGTGATCGTCCTCCACATGCGGGGCGACGTCTCGCACGACGTCGACGTGGAGAGCCGGCTGCTGCAGGTGGGGACCAGCGCGGACGTCTCCGGGACCGGCCTGGAGGCGTTCGACACCACCTTCAGGGACAACCTCGTCGCCGCGTACCCGCGGCTGGGCTTCGCCCGTTCGTTCGTGGGCCTGCTGCAGGACCAGGCGCGACGCAAGCCGGGCTGTGCCGCCGCGGCGCTGACAGCGACCGGGTGGGCGGACCGGGCCCTCGCGCACCCGCTCGACCAGGACGCGTCCGGCTAGCACCCTCGGCCGGTGGGTACCTAGCGACGCGCGAAGGCCAGGTGGACGACGCCGGACGGCGACGGGGTCGCCTCGATGCCGAAGCGCCCGTCGAGACCCTCCAGACCGTCCCACAGCCGCTCGCTTCGGCCCAGCAGGACCGGCACCACGACGAGGTGCATCCGGTCGATCAGGTCCGCCTCGCCATCGGCAGGCTCTGCCCGGTCCGGTTGAACACCCAGGTCATGACGACGTTGAACGTGACGCAGAAGGCGATGAACCCCCGGCCGGGCGGACGGTGGAAGGTCGGCGGTTGCATCCGAGGACGCAGACGCCTGCACCGCCGTCTCGCAGGCCGTCTCGATCGGGCTCTGGCGCTACGGTGTGCCGCACCCGGTCCGCCGACGGCGAGGAGCGCACGCGCCCCCTCGGGCCGCTCGGCCTCTGCGTGGTCCTGCTGCTCGACGACGCCACCAACGGGGTGAACGGCACGTTCGACGGCCTCGGCACGGCGCTCCTGTGGGCGGCGCTCGTCGGCGTGGCGGCCGTCCTCCTCGTCAACGTCGTGCTGTACCGCGCGGGGCGGTCGCAGCCCGTGCTGCGCCGCGTGCACGGCTGGGCGGTCGTCGTGCTACCGGTGGTGATCGTCGCCTGGCGCGGGATCGCGCAGGCGGGCGCACCTCAGGCGTACCACCGCACCCCGAACGAGGCGAGGAGCGCGACGAGCGCGATCCCCGCGCACCACCTGGATGCCACCAGGCGCCGGCGCGCGTAGACGAACGCCTCGTCCCGGGCCGCTCGGCGCGCGACGACCCCCGGTGGGATCTCCTGGATCCGGGGCTGCGCGGCGAGGCTCGCGAGGACGATGGACGCGGCGGCGGCCGTGAACGCGATGCCCGCGGCGAGCGCGAACAGGTTGCGGGCGGCCGGTGAGAGGGACCCCACCGCCGTGTCGGCGTTGAGGAGTGTTCCGGCTCCCAGGAGGCCGGCCACGGTGCCCACCGTCTTCTGCCACTCCGCGGCGACCGCGCGCAGACGCGGCAGCCGTTCCGAGACCGCCGCGTCTGCCCACGCGTCGACCTCGCTGTCACCCGGTTCGGTCGGTACACCGACGACGCGCAGCCCGTCGGCCGGCCCGCGCCCGTCATCTCGAGGCGGCGTGGTGCTCATCGGGCCTCGAGCCGGATGGCGCCGGCGGCCCCGCAGCCTGCGGGACGGGCATCAGCCGCTCGGCCTGCGTGGTGCCGGCCGCAGTTGCAGGCGACCGACACCCGCTCCGGTGCGGAGCCCTTGACGAGGCCGACACCGGCCGCCGCCGTGATGTCCCGGTCGATCTGGTGCCCGCAGCCCGGGCACGGCCCCACGAGCAGGACCCGCTGCCCCTGCAGCCGGAGCTCCAGGGCCGACGCTCCCGCGACCCACTCGTCCACACCGATCGGCCCCCACTTCCGCCCGGCGTCGCTCATGACAGCTCGCCGAGTCCGCGGCGCAGCTCGATCGCGAAGCGGTCCAGCGTCGACGTGCGGTGCTCGAGGCCCCGCTCGAGCGCGATCTCCCGATTCCTTGCGATGTCGAGCATCGCCTCGCACCAGACCTGGAACTTCATGGCCATGTCAGCGGGCGTTCCGCGTGCGGGTGGATCGGATGCCACGGGGCGAGGACGCGACGCGCGCAGGTTCGCGAGCTCGGAAGCAGGCTGCCCGAGCCGCAGCCCGGTCAGCCCCAGCCGCAGCTCCGGGTAGGGGTGCGTCCATCCGAGGTGATCCTCCGTGTGCGCGGCTTCCGCCCACCACAGACCGGAGTGCAGCGCCCACGGCGCCATCGCACCGATCACCTGGCTCGGTGACGGGTACCCCGGTCCGAGCGGCGGACGCGTCTGGATCTCGCACGCGACCGCGTCGGCGTGGTTCTCGCTGTTCGACGTGGCGACCTCGTCGACCTCGTCGATCGGCGCGGCCCACTGGTCCGCCCTGGTGACCCGTGCCGCGCGCTGGAACGCCGGGTTGTCGTCGAGCCACGTGTCGTCAGGTCCGGGCCGCCGCCGCGCCCAGTGCCCGAGCTCGTGCGCGATCACCTGGCAGTACGCCGAGAGCATGGCGTGTCGGCGGAAGAGGTCGGCGCGGCCGGTGTGGATCGAAACCTGGATCGGCTCGGCGCGAAGGTCGCGGCGTTCCCGGCAGCGCTCGAGGAGGTCGCTCATCGCGCCGTACTGGTAGCCGAGCGGGAGGTCACCGTCCACCCACCGGTCGGGCAGCCCCGTGAGCGTACGGATGCTGGAGGCGGCCGTCTGCACGACGATCCTCAGCGCGGCCAGAAGCCCGGTGTTCACGAGCACGACGACACCGTCCCCGGCAGCGAACGACCGCGCGGCGGGGACAGGATCCGGCCACAGCCCGCAGACGAAGCGCGGGATGTCGGCGGGTGTCCGGGCGGCCGACTCCGCGACGGCGGCGCTGCAGATCTCGAGCTGACGCACGACCTGGCGTGCCCCACCCGCGAACGCGAGCGGCTCGGCGAAGCTCGATGACCACCGCTCGCCGTTCGGATCCAGAGCGAGGTCGCGCTGGACCGCCGCCTGGACCGCGTCCTCCGCCGCCACGTCCGCCGCGAGGGCGTCGACGCCGCCCTCGACGAGGTCGAGCGCGTCGAGGTACGCGACGCGCAGGTCGCCGTAGCCGGTCCGAGGGATCGGGCCGTCGCCGCCGTGATCCTCGATCGGCCCGTCCGGGTGGACGGACGCACGGATGAGATCGAACGTCAGCACGGCACCTCCCACGTCGCGGTGCACCGGTCGTACCCACTATCGACCGTGCGCCCGAGCTGGGAAAGGGCGAACTGTGACGATCTGGGCGTCGTCGGCGTCCGTCCCCGTGGTCGTCGACGGGCGCCGTCGACGGGCGTCGTCGACGGGGCGCTGGTCCCCGGCCACGCCGTGGACCGTCAGCCCAGCGGCTGAGCCGTCACAGGGGGCGCGGGCGGTAGGCCTCCAGCAGGCGCTCCGTGAGGTCCTCGAACTGCGGGTCGACCACCCGGCGCGCGGGGTCGGCGTCGTGCCACGCGACGATCTCGCGGGCGCCCTGCGCGAACGGGATGCGGGGCGAGAACTGCGGGACCAGCCGCCGGATCTTCGTGTTGTCGAAGAGCATCGTGTGCGCCTTGTCGCCGAGGATCCCGGCGCCCAGCTCGGGGTCGGCGGCGGCGATCGCGTCGGACGCGACGTGCACCAGCCGCGGCTCGTCGACGCCGGCCGCGGCGGCCATCGCGCGGAAGATCTGGTCCCACGACGGGGCCTCGTCGCCGGTGATGTGGAACGCCTGGCCGATCGCCTCCTCGCGACCCAGCAGCCCGACCAGCCCGACCGCGACGTCCGCGCTGTGCGTGATCGTCCACCGCGACGTCCCGTCCCCGGGCACGACGACCTCCAGGCCGCGGCGCATCCGGTCGACGACCGTCCAGCCGCCGTCCATCGGCACGAGCGTGGCGTCGTAGGTGTGCGACGGGCGCACGATCGTCATCGGGAGGCCCGTGTCGCGGTACGCGCGGACCAGGAGGTCCTCGCACGCGATCTTGTCGCGGGAGTACTCCCAGAACGGGTTGCGCAGCGGCGTCGACTCGACGACCGGCAGGTGCGTGGGCGGCGTCTGGTACGCCGACGCGGAGCTGATGAACACGTACTGGCCGGTGCGGCCGGTGAACAGGTCGAGGTCCGCCTGGACGTGCTCCGGGGTGAACGCGGTGAACTCGACGACGGCGTCGAACTCCTGGTCGCCCAGCGCGGCGCGGACCGACTCCGGGTCGCGGACGTCGGCGTGGACCACCCGGGCCCCTTCGGGCACGGGCCGCTTGGTCGACCGCCCGCGGTTCAGCAGGGTGACATCGACACCCTCCGCGACCGCCCGCCGGGCCGCCTCCGTGCTGATGATGCCGGTCCCACCGATGAACAACGCGCGCAGTGCCATGCCACGCAGGATACGGAACGCACCTCGCGCGCCGATCGGTGGGTTGCTGCGTGCCGACAGGGAGACCGGTCGCGGGGAGGTGTCCGACGCCTGCGGGGAGCCGTCACGCTGAGGGCTCCGACGCGATCTCCAGCAGGACAGGTGGCAGCGGTTTGAACGGTTTTCGCCCTGTTCGCCCCGACATGCGGCGCGTACGCTCGCACCACGAGCGGTCTCCGGGCATGGGGCGGGGGGCGAGGACGATGCCGGACTGCTTCTACACCGACACCGCGGGCAACCACCGCATCGTGACGGTCAGCAGCTGCCAGGAGTGCTACCGCATGGGCGGCAGCTGCATGGACGACGGCGGCGGACCGCCGCCGATCGGACCGGGAACGGTGACGTTCTGCTTCATCCGGAACGTGCTGACCCGGAGCCTCGCCAACCTGCTCACCGACGTCGGGTCCTCGGCTGCCATCTCCCGCTCGGCGCTCGCGTTGATCGACACCGACGACGAGGTGATCCCCCCCGCGCGCGGCCCTGTGCGCCGCGCCGGAGGCGGCCTCCGGGACGACGACGCGTTGGTCCCGCTCACCGGCGACCTGCGATCGCAGGTCGCCGCCCGGGTGACCGAAAGCATCCTGCGGCTCGCCACCACCTACCGCGACACCGTCGCCTTCCGGGACGACGTGCTGATGCCGACCACCCGTGGGCGCCGGCTGCGCGACCACTACGACGTCAACCTCCCGCACCTCTACGCCGCAGCGGCCCGGGACCTCGGTCTCGTGCGCCGCACGGCGGCCACCTGGCTGTCGATCCACCCCTTCGTGGCCGCCGTCGTCGCGGCCGCCCGGGGGCTCGATGAGGACGGCGACGTGGAGCTGACACCGGAGCAGGTGGCTGCCTGCAAGCAGGTCTTCCGCGACTTCCACGACGCCTCGTCGGACGAGGAGTTCCGTCACCTGCTCGACGACCTCGAGCGGGAGTTCGAGGGATACGCAGGGCTCTCGCCCCGGGCGGCCCTGGAGCGCCTGCGCGACGCGGCCCCGCCCGACGAGGCCGAGATCCTGTCGTGATCGTCGACCTGCAGGTCACCGCGGACCACCTGGCGGCGAACGTGCGCAACCAGCTCCGCACCCGCCCGGTGTGTCTCACGCAGGAGCAGAAGCTCGGCCAGGACACGGTCCTGCTCGACCACGTCGAGATCACCGATCGCACCACCCTGCGTGCCACGCCCCGGACGGTCACGGTCGTCGGTCAGGGCAACGTCCCGGTCGACCTGGCCGGTTCCGCCGTCGAGGTCACCCAGGAGGTCGTGCTCCACCTCGTCACCGTCAACGGGCTGCTCGCGGCCGGCACGTCCCCCGCGGCGCAGATGACCAGCCTCCCGGTCGACGTCCGTTTCACCCTGGCCCTGACGGTCGTCGGCGGCACACCCAGGCTGCAGGTCACGTACGTCCCTCCCATCGACGTCGGAGGTCTGGCGCAGCTGATCCCCGGTGTGGGCCAGCAGGTCGACGCCGCCCTGACGACGCTGTCGGGGACGGTGCCCCTCGACGTCCGCGGACTGGACCGGCTGCTCCTGCGCTCCCTGCCGCCCGTCAACGCCGGGCTGGCACTCGACGCGGGCGAGCGACTCGTGACCGTGCGGCTGGAGGCCCTCACCTCGCCGAGGACGGTCACCCTGTGGCAGGAGCTCTACGCCGGCGCCGCACCGGACCGCCTGGACGGCCACGGCTGGGCCGCCTTCATCGACGAGACGCTCCTGGCACTCACGACGCTCGAGCTCGCGAACGCCGCCAAGCCGACGGTCGGCACCTTCGGCGCCCCGGTCGCCTCCTGGTCGCCCAGCGGGCGCGGCATCCGCGTGTCGCGCAGCGGCACGGTGAAGGACGTCGGCCCCTTCGACGAGGACGCCGACGTCACCGTCACCATGACGCTCGAGTTCTCCGTCGTCTCCCCCGACGTCCTCCGGCTGCGCCTCGACCTCGACGTCGCCACCGACCTCGGCGGCCTGAGCGGGCTCATGGGCGACATCCTCGGGCTCGAGCCCGACCTGGACGCTGTGCTGCCGACGGTGAACGGCTGGACCAAGGTGGGTGCGACCACGTACGAGCGCACCATCTACCCGGGCCTCAGCAGCCCGCTGCTGGGCCACCTCGTCGTCGACGACCTGGTGCCGGACCGTCACGGGCTGCACCTGACGGGCCACGTCGCCCCACTCCGCCCGCTGACGCCGGCCGGGCTGACCGTCGAGCCGGCGCGATTCACGTGGCAGCTCACCGGCTCGTGCTCCCGCGGCATCGGGATCCGCAACGTCGGCACCGTGACGCTCACCGGCACCGGCAGCGCACCCCTGCACCTGTGCGAGGCCCGCGTGCTGTTCGACCCGGCCAAGCAGTTCCCGCTGACGGTCGTACGCGACGAGGACGGCACGGCGACCGCCGTACGCATCGAGGTCGGCGAGCTGACGGAGGAGTACCTGTCCGCCCCCGCCTACCCCTGCGTGGTCCTGATCAAGACGAACGGCGGCGCCCGGGCGGTCCCGCTCGGCATCCCGGCGCAGGCGAGCGAGGAGGAGCTCCGGGCCCTGACGCGCGCGCGCTGGGCCGCCGTGGGCAGCTGCTACCAGCTGGTCGACATGCTCACTGACCCCGTCTTCTGGATCCCCGACCCCCCCGACCGGACGTCGCTGCACAGGTGGGACGTCGTCATGGCCGGCCTGAGCTACGGCGAGGAGGTCGTCATGATCGACAGCGACGGGCAGCGCGTCGCGACCGGTGTCGCCGGGGCGACCGGGACGGTCCACCTGTCGGCCGTCGTGACGCCGGGACCCGAGGGCCGCGACGTCGTGCTGAGCCGGTCCCGCGCCGAGGCCCCGGCGACCGGTGCGCAGCCGCTCGTCGTCGACGTCCGCCAGACCCTGCTGGAGGGCGTCGCGAGCGTCCCCGCGGACGAGGGCCTCCTCGCGCTCCGCCCCGGCCGCCACCTCGGTGCGCCCGTCATGATCCTGGTCGGGCCCACCGAGTCGACCCTTCTCGGGTTGCACGATCCCGCTCGGCCCGAGCCCCTCGCGACTCTTCCGACCGGCCCCCGACTGGTCGCCTTCGCCGACGGCACCCACCCGACAGCGGCGCTCCGCTCCAACCTCGACCTGCCGGACGGTCTGGCCGCCAGCTGGAACCGGCGCCGCGGTGAGGTCACCCTGTTCGCGCCGACGGCCACGGCCACCGGGCCCGACCGCGTCACGGTGCTCGTGGACCCACGCGGCTGAGGAGAACACCCTCCGCGAGGCGGGGACCCCCGCCCGGACAGAGGCGGCGGGGCGAACCGGCGCCGAAGGTGCCGCTCCCGCTCACCCGCAGCGCCGACCTCCACCCCGGCTCGGTGGTGCTCGGGCGCCACCTCAGCACCGACGCGTCCACCCGGCACGCCCCGGGCGTCGCGGTTACCGTGCAGAGATGAAGCGCTCGTTGCGGACGGCGCGGTCCGCCGTCGTGGCCCTCGTCGCCGCGCTCGCGATCGTCGTCCCCGGCGCGGGCGCGGCCTTCGCCCACCCTCCCCGGGTCGTCTACGACGCCCTCGGCGACTCGTACGCCTCCGGTTACGGCGTCCCGCCCTACGCCGAGTGCGGCCGCTCGCAGGGCGCCTACGCCGTGCAGCTCGACGGGCGTCAGCGGCTGCGGCTGGACGACTTCGTCGCGTGCGCGGGCGCGACCACGACCTCCCTGGTGAGCGGGGGTCAGCTCGCCGCCCTCGACGCCGAGACGGACCTGGTGACGTTGACGATCGGCGGCAACGACGTCGGCTGGTCCACCGCGGTCGTGGCGTGCCTCGGCGGCACCGACGCCCAGTGCACGGGCGCGGTCGCCGTCGTCGACGCCAGGATCACCGGCGAGCTGCCTGCCCTGCTCGACACGGTCTACGCCCAGGTCGCCGCGGCCGCCCCGAACGCCCGCGTCGTGGTGACGGGTTACCCGCGGCTGTTCTCCCCCGAGCACGGCCCGTACCTCGCCGCCTCGCCGGCGGAGCTGACCAGCCTCAACGCCGCTGCGGACACCCTCGACACGGTGATCGCCGCCGCGGCCACCCGCGCCGGGTTCCGGTTCGTCGACGTGCGCCAGCGCTTCGAGGGCCACGGGGCGAACTCCCCGGACCCGTGGATCCTGGGGCCGTCGGACCCCGGAGCCTTCCACCCGACGATCGAGGGCTACGAGGCCTACACGGCCGCCGTCAGCTCCACGCTGGGCCGGGTGAAGCCGGGCTGCGGCAGGCACCACCGTGAGGCGACGCCGTTCACCCTGACCGGTCAGGACGCGCGCTGCCGGCCTCCCCGGTGACCGTGTCGTTCGCCGGCGCTACGCGTGCGGGCGTCGTCCGCGCACGATCAGGCGGCGTGGGCGACGATCGCCGCGTGCGGGCGCCACTCGCCCTCCTGGTCCCGGTGCACCCGCTCGCGCTCGACGAACCCGGCCGCTGCCAGCCGTCGTGACATCTCGTCGGGCGGCCACCGGTAGGCGGTGGTGACCCGGTGCGCGAACGGCTCGTGCTCGGGCCCGTCGAAGAACCCGACGACCAGCGGCGCGCCCGGCGCCAGCGCCCGGCGGATCGCCGCCAGGGCGCCGTCCAGCTGCTCGGGTTCGAGGTGGATGAGGGAGTACCAGGCCAGCGCACCGGCGACCGACCCGGGGGCGCGGTCGAGCGCGAGCACGGACCCCACCTCGAAGCGCGCGTCGGGGTGGGCAGCACGTGCGTGCGCGACGAACTCCGGGACCAGGTCGATGCCCGTGACGTCGACGTGCCTGCTCGTCAGGTAGCCGGTGAGGTGGCCGGGGCCGCACCCGAGGTCGAGCACCGGGCCGCAGACCGGCCGCAGGTGCCGGTCGATGAGCGCCAGGTCGTCGGGGTGCACCCGGTCGACCGATCCCAGGAGGTCGATGTACTGCGCGGCCAGGAGCGCGTAGGCCTGCTGGACGCCACGTGTCGACATCGACGAGACGATACGGGCGAGCGTGCTGGTGCCGGCGCGCGGCCGTCGGCGTGCAGCGTGTGGCCGCGTCGTACGCGGACCTACCGGATGACCCGGACCTCCTGGGGCCAGCCGCACCCCTCGGCGACCCGGCCCGCCCACAGCTTGGCCGTCTCCAGGTCGGGCACGTCGATGACCGTGATCCCGCCCAGCTGCTCGACCGTCTCGGTGTAGGGACCGTCGGTGATCGACAGCGTCCCGCTCGTCGCGTCGGCGCTGAAGGCGTCTGCCAAGTCCTCCTCGAGGCCACCGGCGAAGACCAGGACCCCGGCGGCCTCCATGTCACGGACGACCGCCGTGCTGGGCTCCACGCGGGTGCGGAACCACTCGGCCGGGTGGTCCCCCACCCACTGCTGGTGGAAGTAGATGGCGTACTGCGTCATGTCGCGCCTCCTGTGCGGCTGCCCGCTTCGGTGTCATCACTCTGACGGACGGACCGTGCCGGATTCGACAGGCGCGGGCACGCGAGGGTGGCCGTGACCCTGAGCGGGCCTACCGGCGTGCGAAGGCCAGGTGGACGACGCCGGACGGCGACGGGGTCGCCTCGATGCTGAAGCGCTCGTCGAGACCCTCCAGCCCGTCCCACAGCCGCTCGCCCCGGCCCAGCAGGACCGGCACGACGACGAGGTGCATCCGGTCGATCAGGTCCGCCTCGAGGAACTGGCGCACCGTGCTCACGCCGCCACCGATCCGCACGTCGAGCCCGCCGGCCAGCTCCCGGGCCAGCGCGAGCGCGGAGACCGGATCGGCGTCGACGAAGTGGAACGTGGTCCCACCCTCCATCTCGAGCGTCGGGCGCGGATGGTGCGTCAGGACGACGACCGGGGTGTGGAAGACGGGGTCGGGGCCCCACCACCCCTGCCACTCCTCGTCGAGCCAGGGACCGCGCTGCGGGCCGAACTTGTTGCGGCCCATGATCTCCGCACCGATCCCGGTCCCCCACGAGCCGGCGAACGCCTCGTCGACACCGTAGGAGCCGTCCGTCTCCCCGTGGATGCCCATGGCGCGGAACGTGGGCGTCTCGAAGGCCCACTCCACCAGCCGCTGGCCGGCGTGCCCGAACGGCGCGTCGAGAGCCTGGCCCTCCCCCGTGCCGAAGCCGTCGAGCGAGACCGAGAAGTTGTGCACGCGGACGAGGGACATGTCAGCTCCTGACGTGGCGGCGACCGTCGCTGCCCGCACCGACGAGGGCGCTCCTCGACGGTAGCGGACGCCGGTGTGACGTCGCTCACCACCCGACCGGGAAGATAGTTGTCGATTCATCTATTGAGCGAGGCATGGAGACTCAGAGGATCGGCATCGTCATCAGCTCGTCGCGCCCCACCCGGATCGGCCCGAAGGTCGCCCAGTGGGTCAGCACCGTGGCCCCCGCGGGCGTCGACGTCGAGATCGTCGACCTCGCCGACGTCGACCTGCCCTTCCTCGCGGAGCCCGAGCAGCCGGCCACCGGCAACTACACGATGCCCAGCACCACGAGCTGGTCCGAGCGGGTCCGCAGCTACGACGCCCTCATCCTCGCCGTGCCGGAGTACAACGCCGGCTACCCGGCCGTGCTGAAGAACGCGATCGACACGCTGCACGCCGAGTGGAAGGGCCTGCCGATCGGTGTCATCGGGTACGGGTGGGGCGCCGCGGCCGGCGCCGTGCGTCAGCTCGGCGAGGTGCTCGACCGGGTGCAGGCCGTGACCCTGGCCGGCCCGGGCCTGAGCTTCGGCCAGCACCTCACCCCCGAGGGCGAGCTCCTGGAGGCCGCCCCGGCGGACGACGTGCGCGGCCTCTACGACCAGGTCCTCGCAGCCGCCCGCGAGAGGGTCCCGGCCTGACCTTCGGCGATCGCCGGACCCGGCCCCGTCGTCGGACCGGCCCCTCGTCGCGCACGACCGCCCCCGCACGGACCCGTGCGGGGGCGGTCGTCTCAAGCGGAAGCAGCGTCGGCCGACGTCACCCGACCTTGACGAGCTGCCACTGCTGGTTCGCGCCGTTCCAGTTGGAGTACTGCACGACGTTGCCGCCGTCGGCCACGGATGCGCCCTGGACCTCCAGCGCCTTGCCCGAGTTCCTGTTCACGAGCGACGCGTAGCCGTTGGCGATCGACACGTTCCACTGCTGGTTGCCGCCGTTGTTGTCGGACCACTGGACGACCTCGCCGCCGTCGGCGGTGGACTTGGCGTAGACGTCCAGCACCTTCGACGAGAGCCGGGACTTCACGCGGTAGGACCCGTTGCCCGAGCTGACGAACTGCCACTGCTGCTGGTTGCCGTTGTTGCGCGACCACTGCACGATGTCGGCGCCGTCCGCGGTCGACAGGTTGTAGACGTCGAGCGCCTTGCCGCTGTTGCGGTTGACCAGCACGTACCAGGCGTTGGTGTCGACGGAGCTGCTGCCGCCGCCGTTGTTGCCGCCACCGTTGTTGTTGCCGGCGTTGAGGGCGTTGAGGACCGAGGTGTAGGCGGCCTTCTTGTTGCCCGAGGAGTCGAACAGCAGCGGGTTGGCCCCGGTGCGCCAGGAGTCCGAGTCGCGCACGCCCCACACGGTGATGCCGGTGCAGCGCGAGACCGCCAGGCACGCCTGGGTGACCTGCCGGTAGGCGTTGGCCTGGTTCGAGCCCTGCTCGATGTCGAGCTCGGTGATCTGCACGTCGACGCCCAGGTCGGCGAACCGCTGCAGGTTGGCCTGGTAGTCGCTCGGCACGCTCGTGCCCAGGTGCGACTGGAACCCCACGCAGTCGATCGGCACGCCGCGGGACTTGAAGTCCCGGACCATGGTGTAGATGCCCGTGGACTTCGCGTTGATGCCGTCGGTGTTGTAGTCGTTGTAGCAGAGCTTGGCCCCGGGGTCGGCGGCGCGCGCGGCGCGGAACGCGGCCTCGATCCAGTCGTTGCCGGTGCGCTGCAGGTTCGAGTCACGGCGCGAGCCGCGCCCGTCGTCGGCGAACGCCTCGTTGACCACGTCCCAGGCGTAGATCTTGCCCTTGTAGTGCGCCGCCACCTGCGTGACGTGGTTGAGGAAGGCGTCGCGCAGCGACTGGCCGGACAGGCTCTGCATCCAGCCGGGCTGCTGCGCGTGCCAGCCGAGGGTGTGCCCGCGCACCCGCTTGCCCTTGCCGAGCGCGTAGTTGACGATCCGGTCGCCGTTGGTGAAGTTGAACTGGTTGCGGTTCGGCTCCGTGGCGTCCATCTTCATCTCGTTCTCGGCCGTGATCATGTCGAACTCACGGTCGACGATCCCCATGTAGGTGGAGTCGTTCATGCGGCCGGCGGCGATGGCCGTGCCGTAGTAGCGTCCGCGCTCCGCGGCCGACTGGCCCAGCGTCGTCCCGGCCTGGGCGGGGCCGGCCAGGGCCACGGCGGCCGTGGCCACCAGGCCCGCGGTGGTGAGCAGGGACACCGCCCGGCGCACCCGGCCGAACCGGGGTGAGGTCGTGGTCATGTTGTCGCTCTCTCTCGGTGGACAGCGGCGCGACGAGGTCCCGCCCGGTCGGGTGGTGCTGGGGGGACCTGCGCGCTCCTCGGTGCGCGGCGGACGACGTCGGCCGCCACGTGTGATCGTTCACAACACCCCGTGAGCGGGCGGCTTCAGCTCGCTCGTGGATGTGCGTCACCCTGCCCCCGCTCCCCGTCGGCAACAAGGGCTCCGCGGCCGTCGAAGCGTTTCACCGCGAACATCGCCGGGCCGCTCCTCGGGTGAGCGGGAGGAGGGATCGGCCGGGCGCCGCCGGGCGGGCCGTCGCCGCGCACGAAAGGTTTCTCGCCCTGGGTGGTCGGCTCATGGACTCGTAACGTCGTTCGTCCATGTCCGACCCGACCCGGTCGAGGTGACCGCCATGAGATCGTCCGCTCTCCCCCGTGCCCAACGACCCCCCGCCCTCCGGCTGCTCCTGTCCGCCCTGGCGGCGGTCGCACTGGCCTTCGCGATGCTCACCGCCGCACCCGCGCCGTCCGCCCAGGCGCACGGCTGGATCTCCGACCCGCCCAGCCGGCAGGACCTCTGCTACACCGGCGCCGTGAAGGACTGCGGCCCGGTCCAGTACGAGCCGTGGAGCGTGGAGGCCAAGAAGGGCTCGATGCTCTGTTCCGGCGGTGGCCGCTTCACCGAGCTCGACAACGAGTCCCGGGCCTGGCCGCGCCAGAACCTCACCACCAACGAGACCTTCACCTGGGACATCGTCGCCAACCACTCCACGTCGACGTGGGAGTACTTCGTGGACGGCCGGCTGCACACCACGATCAACGACAACGGTGCCCAGCCGCCCAAGCGGTTCACCCACACCATCAACAACCTGCCCGAGGGCAACCACAAGATCTTCGTGCGGTGGAACATCGCCGACACGGTGAACGCCTTCTACCAGTGCATCGACGCCTACATCACGCCGGGTGGGAACCCGGCGCCGCAGCCCACCGCCACCACGCCGGCACCGGAGCCCAGCGTGACGACCCCGGCACCACAGCCGGGCACCGGCGCCTGCACCGCCACGGTGCGTGCGGCCAACTCGTGGGGCAGCGGCTTCCAGGGTGAGGTCACCGTGAAGGCGGGCAGCGCCGCGATCAACGGCTGGAAGGTCACCGTGAACGGCGCCACGATCACGCAGGCGTGGAGCTCCACCCTCAGCGGCAGCGACACGCTCGCCAACGCGGAGTGGAACGGCAAGCTCGGCGCCGGCGCCTCGACGACCGCGGGCTTCATCTCCAGCGGGAGCGGCAGCAACCTGAGCGCCACCTGCACCGCGAGCTGACAGGTACTGCGACGACCGGCCGGGGCGAGTGCGCCCCGGCCGGTCGTGCGTCCGGGCACGGCAGGAGCGATGAGTCCCGTCCCCCTCGGCGGTCTGCACCCATACCCGCGACGCGAGGAGAACCGATGACGACCGCCGACGACGCGCAGCACGCGCACCCGGGCCCGACCGAGCACGCCGTCGTCGTCTCCCGGGAGCTCGACGCCCCGCCCGACGTGGCGTGGACGGCGTGGAGCGACCCGGACGTGCTCCGCCGGTGGTGGGGGCCCACCGGCTTCACGTGCCCGCGCGCGGACGTGGACGTGCGCGTCGGCGGCTCGACCGTCGTGACCATGCAGGCACCCGATGCGTGGGGCGGCTTCCGGATCCACAACCGGTGGTCGTTCCGCGTCGTCCAGCCACCCGAGCGCCTCGCGTTCGTCAGCACGTTCGTCGACGAGGCGGGCACGGCCCTCACCCCGGGCGAGGCAGGCGTGCCGGCGACCGTGCCCGCCGAGGTGCCGCACGTGGTCCTCCTCGAAGCCCTGCCGGACGGGCGCACGCGGCTGACCCTGACCGAGACCGGGTACGTGGACGAGGAGACGCGGGCCCAGTCGCAGGCCGGGCAGGAGCAGTGCCTCGACAAGATGCAGGCGATCTTCGCGGCGTCCCGGAGCGGAAGCGACGCTCCCCTCTTCTGAGTCCGTCACCCCGGAGGCACGCATGGGCAAGCTGATCTACGCCGCCAACACCTCGCTCGACGGCTACCTGGAGGACGAGACCGGCGCCTTCGACTGGTCGGTCCCCGACGAGGCCGTGCACGCGTTCTGGAACGAGCACGAGCGAGGCATCGGCACGTCCCTCTACGGCCGGCGCATGTACGAGACGATGCGCGTCTGGGAGGACGACGACTGGCTGACCGACCAGCCCGCCGTGGTGCGCGAGTACGCGGGGATCTGGCGCGACACCGACAAGGTCGTCTACTCCACGACCCTCGACACCGTGTCGAGCACCCGAACCCGGATCGAGCGGCAGCTCGACGCCGACGCGGTGCGCCGCCTCAAGGAGGGGTCCGACACCGACCTCAGCGTGGGCGGCGCGATCCTCGGCGCGGAGGCGTTCCGCCTCGGGCTCGTCGACGAGACGGTGCTGCTGCTGTGCCCGGTGGCCGTGGGCGGCGGCAAGCCGGCCCTGCCCCTCGGGGTGCGGCTGGAGCTCGAGCTGCTGGACACGCGGCGGTTCGACAACGGGGTGGTCTACGTGCGCCACGCGGTGCGGCACGCCCGGTGACGCGGGACCAGCCACGGAGGGAACCACCCCTCCACGGCACGCCGTCAGCGACGTGCGTGCCGTGACCCCGGGTGCCGAACCACAGCCCACCGAGAGGCATCACATGGACTTCTCCTCCACCCGGCTCCTCGACGACGGCACCCGCGAACGGCGGTTCACGCTCGACGGGGCACCGGGCGTCCTGTGGACACCCTCGACCGCCTCACCGTCCACACCCGTCCCGCTGGTCCTGCTGGGTCACCCCGGCGGGCTGCAGGCGATGCAGACCCGGCTCGAGGCGCGGGCGCGCCAGTCGGCGGGACTGGGGTACGCGAGCGCGACCCTCGAGCTGCCCGGGGGCGGCGGGCGGCCGCCCGTCCCCGAGATCGACCGCGCACGCGCTGACCTGCGCGAGGCGATCGGCGCCGGGCGACGGCCCGACGACGATGTCGTCGACCGACTCGTCCTCCCCCTCGTCGAGCAGGCCGTCCCCGAGTGGCGGGCACTCCTCGATGCCGTGCTCGCCCTGCCCGAGGTCGGCGGCCCGGTCGCCGTCTCCGGGGGCGTGACCGCCATGGGCGTCCGGCTGGCGGCCGTCGAGCCCCGTGTGGTGGCCGTCGGCCTGTTCGCCGGCACCGCCGTCCCGCGCAGCATCATCGAGGAGGCGCGGCGGGTCACCGTCCCCGTGCACGTGCTCCTGCAGTGGGACGACCAGGACAACGACCGGCAGAGGGCTCTCGAGCTCTTCGACGCCTTCGGTTCCCCGCAGAAGACCCTCCAGGCGAACACGGGCGGTCACACCGGGGTCCCGCCGCACGCGGCCGAGGACGCCGGTCGCTTCCTCGTCCGCCACCTCGGGTGACGCACGGGCCGCGCGTCGCGCCCTGCCGGCGAGACGTCGACCGCGCCGCGCCGTCGGCCGCGGCGACGTGATCCACCCGGAGGCTTGACCTGGAGCGCGCTCCAGGTTGCACGCTCGTCGTCATGGACACCACGCAGCGCACCCCCGAGCCGGTCCTCGGGGCCATGTACTTCGGCACCCGCGCGGACGAGGCGCTCTCGACCACCCTGCTCGACGCGTTCGTCGACCTCGGCGGGCGCTGGATCGACACCGCGAACTGCTACAGCTTCTGGGAGGACCCGTCAGGGGTCGGCGGGCAGAGCGAGCGGCTGCTCGGCCGGTGGTTCGCGGCACGCCCGGGCGTGCGGGACCGGGTGCGGCTCGCGACGAAGGTCCGGCACCAGCCGCTCGTCCCGCACGAGTGGCCCTCGTCCTCCGAGGGGCTGTCCGCCGAGGCGATCGCCCGGGGCTTCGCGGCGTCGCTCGAGCGGCTGGGCCTGGACTCGGTGGACCTGCTGTGGGCGCACGCGGAGGACCGCGACGTCCCCCTGGCCGAGACCGTCGACGCGTTCGGTGCGCTCGTGGCCGCGGGGCAGGTCGGCCGGCTGGGTGCGTCGAACCACGCCGCGTGGCGCGTCGAGCAGGCACGCGCGATCGCCCGCGAGCGCGGCGTCGAGCCGTGGTCGGCCGTGCAGCTGCGCTACTCGTACGTGTGGCCGCGTCCGGGCGTGACGCTCCCCGAGGGCGGGCACGTGCACGCCGAGCGCGACCAGCTCGACCACGCCCGCACGCAGGGCCTCGACCTGTGGGCGTACTCGCCGCTGCTCACCGGGGCGTACGTCCGCGACGACCGCCCGCTCTCGGAGGGCTACGACCACCCCGGGACGTACCGGCGCCTGGCGGTCCTCGCCGAGGTCGCGGACGAGCTGGGCGCGACCCGCAACCAGGTGGTGCTCGCGTGGCTGCTGGCGCAGGGCATCAGCCCGATCCTCGGGGTGAGCTCGCTCGCCCAGCTCACCGAGGCCATGGCGGCCCGCGACGTCGACCTGCCCGACGAGCTCCGGGCGCGCCTCGACGCCGCGGTCTGACGGGCGCTGCCACGATGGCCCGCATGACGGGGTACGCACCGGGTGAGGTCGCGCAGCGCACGGGCCTGACGGTGGACACGCTGCGGTACTACGAGCGCGAGGGCCTGGTCGGCCCGATCGCACGGTCGGCGGGCGGGCAGCGACGGTACGACGAGGACGACGTGGCGTGGATCGGCCTGGTCACGTGCCTGCGCGACGCCGGGCTGGGGATCGCGGAGCTGCGCCGGTTCACCGACCTCCTGCGCACCGAGGCCGGTGCGACCGACCGGGTCGCGTTCCTGCGCGCTCGCCGCGCGGAGCTCGAGGAGCAGGCGGAGCGGATCCTCGCCGCCGTCCGCGTGCTCGACGGGAAGATCGCCCACTACGCGCAGGGGTCCGGCGACGGCACGGCGCACGGGCCGACTCCTGGCCCGCCCGCGCCCGGAGCCGCCGCTACGGTCGCCGGATGAGGTCGCGGTCGATGCTCCTGCCGGTCGTCCTGCTCGCTCTCGCCCTGCCCGGCTGCGCCGCGAGCCCGCCGATGGTCGACGTCGTCGTCTCACCCACGCCCGCGCGTGTGAGAGCGCCTTCGCCGCACTGCTCGCCGCGAGCCCGGAGGAGAGCGCAGGCCCGCTCACGGCGACGTCGGACGAGTGCCCCCTGGATGCCTGGCACCAGCAGGACGAGGCCCTGCAGCCGTCACTTCCCGTGGAGCGCGTCTCGGACCCGTCGCAGCAGCTCGCACTGCTGTGCGCCGGCAGCCGGTGGGAGTTGACGCGGGTCTGTACGGAAGCGGGCAGGTAGAACGGGCCTGTGCCGGGGCCCTCAGCTCCCGGCGTAGACGAGCATCCGTACTCGGTGTCGTGACCGAGGAACTGGCCGACAGGGCATACTCACGGGCCATGCCCTCCTCCCTGCAGACGGTGTACCTGGCCCGGCACGGGCAGACGGAGGGGAACGTGCAGGGCCGCTGGCAGGGGCAGCTCGACGCGCCGCTGACCGCGCTGGGCCGCGCGCAGGCGCGGACGGTGGCCGAGCTCGTCGCCGACGAGCCCGTGGACGCCGTCTTCTGCAGCCCGCAGGGCCGGGCGGTGGCCACCGCGCGGGTGTGCGGCGAGCGCCTGGGCCTGCCCGTGGTCCCGCTGGACGAGCTCGCGGAGCTGCACCACGGCGCGATGGCCGGCATGTCCCCCGACGACATGGAGCGGGCGTTCCCCGGTGAGCTCGCCCTGCGCCGTCAGGACAAGTACCGGTGGCGGTTCCCCGGCGGGGAGAGCTACGAGGACGCCGTCCCGCGCGCCGCGCGGGCGCTGGCACGCGTCGAGGCGTCCGGCGCACGGCACCCCCTGCTGGTGTCGCACGAGATGATCGGCCGGCTGCTGCAGCACCACCTGCGCCGCGTCGACGTCGCGACCGCGCTGGCCGGCGGCCACCCGCAGGGCGTCGTGTACCGGGTGGACGTCGGCACCGGGGAGATGACGACGCTCGGCGAGGTCTGACGGCTCCTGGGGTCAGGACGAACCGCTCGGTGTCGAGCCGGTCCGGCATCGGGGAGAAGGCCATCGCCCGATGGCAACACCGCCCAGCACCGCAACGGGAGGACATCCGCCGACCGCTCCCCGGCACCGGCCGGTGTTGACTCTGACACCGTGTGAGGAGGTCCGATGGACCACATGCTGAGGATCGGGGAGATCGCGCGGGGCACGGGCGTCTCGCGGCGCATGCTGCGCCACTGGGAGCAGCTCGGACTCGTGGAGCCGGCGTCGACCGACCCCATGACCGGGTACCGCCGCTACGCACCCAGCCAGGTCGGCCGGGTGCGCGCGGTCGCGTCCCTGCGCGCCCTGGGGTTCGGGCTCGACGCGATCGGCGACCTGCTCGACGGGAACCTCGACGAGCGGCGGCTGGTCGACCTGCTCCGGACGCGCGAGCAGGAGCTCGTCGCCCAGGTCGACGAGGCGTCGCGCCGGCTCGCCGAGGTGCGGTCGCGCCTCGCGACCTTCGAGAAGGGACGGAACACCGTCATGAGCACACTCGACCTGGCGCCCCTGCCGGCGCTGCGGCTGTGGAGCGTCCGCGCCTCCGTGCGGGACGAGACCGAGATCCCCGACACGGCACGTCGGCTGCGCCGCGAGCTGCGCGACCGGCTCGGTGACGACGACGCCGTCGTGCTGCTCTACGACGGCACCGCGGACGACGCGATCGTCGTCACGGCCGGGACGCCGACCCCCGTGGACGGTCTGACCGTGGTCGACGTCGCGGCGGTCGACGAGGGCGTCGCGGTGACCTTCGACGCGCCCCCTGACGTGGCGGACGCCTGGATCGCCCTCGACGCGGCACTCGCGGACCGCGGCCTGCGCGCGACGGGGGTGTACCGCCAGACCTCCGCGCCCGACGGCACCGTGACGCTCCAGGCGCAGGTGCGGCGGCCGGGCTGAACGACGCCCGGCGCGCCCGTCCGCGTCATGGCCCCCCGGGCGTGACCCGCGGGCCCGGCGTCAGCTCGGTCAGTCGGCGTCCTCGTCCGCGTCGTCCTCGTCCTCGTCCTCGTCCTCGACCAGCTCGCCCTCCCACGCCTCCCTGCCTTCGTGCACGGCGAAGGCGGCGATGACGAACGCGGCGACCGGGTCGAGCCACGCCGCCCCGGTGAGCGCGTGGAGGACGACCCCCGCCAGGGTGGAGATGCTCAGGATCACGCAGATGCGAGTCTCGGCGGCGTCGGCGAGGACCAGGTTGTCCCGCAGGCGCAGCCCCACCCGCCGCTTCATCGCGGCCAGCACGGGCATGACGACGATGGACGCGACCAGCAGCCCGATCGCCAACGGCGAGCGGTCCGGCGCCTCGCCGTCGAGGAGGCTGCGAACACCCTCGACCGTGACGTACGCGGCCAGGACGAAGAACGTGACGGCGACCGCTCTCAGGGTCAGCCGCTCCTTGCGCTCGTCGGTCCGGCCGTGGCGCAGCCGAGCCGACAGGCGCAGCGCGACGAGGACGCCGGCCGCGGACTCGATCGCCGAGTCGACGCCGAACCCCACGACGGACACCAGGCCCGCCAGCAGCCCGGCGGTGATCGCGACGGCTCCCTCGACGACGTTGTAGGCGACGGTGAACTGAGCCAGGCGCAGCCCGCGGTGCGTCAGCCGTGCGGTCTCGGCGGCGTCGAGGCCGTGCGTCGCCGCGGTCACGCCGTGACCTCCTCGCGGGCACCGTACGTCGGGCACCGGACGACGGCGTGGCCGGTGAGGGCCAGCAGGCGTTCCGCGGCGCCGAGCACCTCCGCCAGAGCCTCGGGGTGGGCGAGGCGGAACACCGACGCGCGCCCCTGCGGGCGCGAGGTCACCAGCCCGCACTCGCGCAGGCACGCCAGGTGCTTGGACACCGTGGACTGCGCGAGCCCCAGGTGCTCGGTGAGGTCGACGACACGGTGCTCCCCCAGGGTCAAGTGACGCAGGATCGTGAGCCGCGAGAGGTCGCCCAGACCTCGGAAGAGGCACGCGGCGGCATCGGGGGGCTGCACCTCGGTGTCCGGGGGCTCGGTCTCGATCGCCAGCATCGCCACCCAGCGATGCTAGTCCGAGCCGGTGACCACTGGTCACCCGTCCGGCACGGGCCGAACCGTGTTCGCACCCGTACCGGCGAAACGCTTCGACGGGTGCACCGCGCCGTCCGTCCTGGTGGGCTGGGCGCGCCCGTCCGTACCCGTCGAGAGGGAACCTCCCGTGCACGCTCTGAGGAAAGCGCTGACCGCGACCGCCGCGGCACTCGTCGCCGTCGTCGGCTCGGTCGCGGTGACCGCACCGGCGAGCGCCGCCGCCGGGTGCCGCGTCGACTACACCGTGGCCAGCCAGTGGCCCGGCGGGTTCAACGCCGCCGTGCAGGTGACGAACCTGGGAGACCCGCTCACCTCGTGGGACCTGCGGTTCTCGTTCGGCGCGGGGCAGACCGTCACCCAGCTCTGGAACGGCACCGTCACCCAGACCGGTTCCGCCGTGTCGGTGCGCAACGCCGCGTACAACGGCACCGTGGCGACCAACGGCACCGCGTCGTTCGGCTTCAACGGCACGTTCACCGGCAGCAACCCCGTGCCGACGGCGTTCACGCTCAACGGCGTCGCCTGCACCGGCGCGCCGGTGGTGCCGACGAGCACCCCGTCGACGTCGCCGACCGCCACGCCGACCCAGTCGCCCCGGCCGACGTCGACCCCGACGACGACCCCCACACCCGTGCCGTCCGCGGGACCGGTCACCGCCGACCCCGCGCGCCTCGTCGCCGAGATGGGCCAGGGCTGGAACCTCGGCAACCAGCTCGAGGCCAGCATCGACGGGGTGCCCAGCGAGACCGCGTGGGGCAACCCGGTGATCACCGGCGCCCTGCTCGACCGCGTCAAGGCCTCCGGCTTCGACACGGTCCGGATCCCCGTCTCCTACCTCGGCAAGACCGGCGCGGCCCCGGACTACACCGTCGACAGCGCCTGGCTCGCCCGGATCCAGCAGGTCGTCGACCTCGCGTACGACCGCGGGCTGTACGTGGTGATCAACATGCACGGTGACGGCTACAAGAGCGTCAGCGGTGCGTGGCTGATCTGCGACGCGTCGGGCCAGGAGCAGATCCGCACCAAGTACCAGAAGGTCTGGCAGCAGGTCGCGACGACGTTCAAGGACTACGACGGCCGGCTCGTCCTGGAGTCGATGAACGAGAACTTCGACGGGCAGTACGGCACCCCGACGGAGCCGTGCTACTCGAACATCAACGCGTACAACCAGGTCTTCGTCGACACGGTGCGCCGCACCGGCGGCACCAACGCCTCGCGGTGGCTGCTCGTCCCGGGCTGGAACACGAACATCGACTACACGACCGGCGGCTACGGCTTCACGATCCCGACGGACCAGTACCGGTCGTCGGCGATCCCCAGCGCCGACAAGCGGATCATGATCTCCGTCCACTACTACGACCCGTGGGACTTCACCGGCACGGAGAGCGGGGCGACCACCCAGTGGGGCCCCAACGTGACCGACCCGTCGCGCAGTGCGACGTGGGGCGACCACGTGCACACGGAGAACCAGCTGAAGAAGGTGCACGACGCGTTCGTGGTGAAGGGCTACCCGGTGTTCATCGGTGAGTACGGGTCGATCGACAAGACGTCCGCCGACCCGACCAACAACCGGTACCGCGCCGACTACGCCCGCACCCTCGTCACACTGGCGAAGAAGTACGGGGCGGCCACCGCCTACTGGGACAACGGCTACAACGGCGTGTACGGGTTCGGGCTGTTCGACCGGCAGTCCGCGACGGTGACCCAGCAGGGCATCATCACGGCCATCACGGGGTCCTGAGGACGGGCCGGCCGGCGGGTCGCGCCCCGCCGGCCGGCACCGGACACGCCTGCGCCGGTCACGCCTGCGCGGCGGGCACCGTCGACGTCATCACGCAGTTGCCCTTGCCCTTCGGCCGCTGGTACGCGAAGCCCAGCTCCTCGTACATCGTCCGGGTCGCGTTGTAGAGGAAGGACGACGACGTGCGCTTGCCCGGCGGGAGGTCGTGCGGGTAGGCCTCGACCAGACCACCCCCGGCCGCGGCGATGAGCCCCAGGGCGCCACGCACGGCGACCGACGCCATCCCCTGCCGGCGGTACCGGCGGTCGACGAACAGGCAGGTGATCCGGAAGTCCGGCCGCTGCTCGAGGCCCTTCTCCCACTCCTTGCGGTGCTGGATGTTCGGCACCTCGTCGACCGTCCCGTACTGGGCCCACGCCACGGCCTCGTCACCGTCCATGACGAGCGCGGCGTGCGCGCGGCCGGCCAGCACGAGCTGCCGCTTGAACTCGCGGTGGCCCAGGGCCCTGCGCTCCTCGACCGGGTCGGGGTACAGGTGGAAGTACGTGCACCAGCACCCACCCCACACGCCGTTGTGCCGCTCGGCCAGGCCCGCGAACGCGTCCCAGGTGCGCTCCTCGAGCGGTTCGATCCGGTAGCCGTCCACGGCCATGCCCCCCATCTCGCGAACGTACGCGCGCCGTCGCACGCGCGGCAAGACCCCGGGGCGCCGGTCCCCTGCGCTCAGCCCGGCGCGCGCCGGGCCGGCCCGTCGACGCGCCCCGCGTCGGGCTCGGCGTCCTCCGCCGCGACGCCCGCCGGGCTGCCCGCGAGCACCACGCACGCGGCCACCGCCACGACGAGGGCGAGCACGACGGGCACCGCCCACCCGTGCCGGACCGTGTCGCCCAGCACCGCGACGCCCACCACGCCGGGCACGAGCACCTCCACGACCGACTCCACCGCGGCCGCGCCGCCCACCGGCCCGCGCTCCAGCGCCCGCAGGTACGCGACCACACCGACGGCCCCGCACACCACGACCACGACCGCCAGGGGCTGCCGCACGGTGGCGAGCAGGTCGCCGGACGCGTGCGCGCCGCGCGCCGCGATCGCGGCTCCCGAGTAGCCCAGCCCGCCGAGCAGCGCGAGCAGCAGCGCACCGCCACGCGCGTACGCGGCGACCGACACCAGGACCAGCGCCCCGGTCGCCACGAGCATGCCCGTGGTGAACCCCCGCGGTGGCGTCACGGCCGGCTGGTCCCCGGACCCGCCGGCCACCACCACCAGGGCGACCACCACGACGGCGACGGCCAGGACGTCACGCCGGCGCAGCCTGGCCCCGAGCACGGGGCGCGCGAGCACCACGGTGACCACGACCGACGACGCGAGCACCGCCTGCACGACGAACAGCGGCAGCCGGTCCAGCGCGAGCAGGGACAGCAGCCACGCGACGCCGTCGAGGAGCAGCGCGGCCAGCACGAGCGGTCGGCGCAGCGCACCCGCCCCCGGGGAGCGCCTGGCCCCGACGGCCTCCATCACGGTGCTGACGCCGTAGCCGACCGCCGCGGCGACGGCAGCGAGCAGCGCCGCGGTCACGCACGTCCCCGGGGCCGCAGGAACGGGAAGGCGAGCGTGTCGCGGATCGTGCCGCCGACGAGCGTCATCACCACCCGGTCGACCCCGACGCCCACGCCGCCGGTCGGCGGCATGCCGAACTCGAGGGCGTCGAGGAAGTCCTCGTCGATCTCCATCGCCTCGGGGTCGCCGGCCGCCGCGAGGACCGACTGCTCGGTGAGGCGCCGGCGCTGCTCGACCGGGTCGGTGAGCTCGGAGTACGCGGTGCCGAGCTCGGCGCCGAACGCGACGAGGTCCCAGCGCTCGGCGAGGCGCGGGTCGGTGCGGTGCGCGCGGGTCAGGGGCGACGTCTCGACGGGGAAGTCGGTGTAGAACGTCGGGACGACGGTCTGCCCCTCGACGAACCGGTCGTACAGCTCCGAGACCAGCGCGCCGTGCGTCTCGGTCGGCTCCCACGCCACGTCGAGCCGGCTGCACAGCGACTGCAGCTCGGTCAGCGGCAGGTCGGGGGTGACCTCCCGGTCGACCGCGCGCGACACGGCCTCGTGCACGGTGACGACGGGCCACGGGCCGTCGAGGCGCACCACGCCGCCCCCCGGACGGTGCGCCACGGGCTCGCCGTGCACGGCGAGCGCCGCGGCCACGACCAGCTCGCGCGTCAGCTCCCGCATGGTCGTGTAGTCGCCGTACGCCTCGTACGCCTCCATCGACGTGAACTCGGGGTTGTGCGTCGCGTCGACGCCCTCGTTGCGGAAGCTGCGGCCCAGCTCGAACACCTTGCCCGTGCCGCCCACCATGAGGCGCTTGAGGAACAGCTCGGGGGCGATCCGCAGGTACAGGTCCAGGTCGTACGCGTTGATGTGGGTGACGAACGGGCGGGCGTTCGCGCCGCCGTGGATCCGCTGCAGGATCGGCGTCTCGACCTCGAGGAACCCGCGGGCGACGAGCGAGGTGCGGATCGACCACACCGCCGTCGACCGGGCGCGCAGGGCCACCGCCGCGGCGTCGTGCAGCGCCAGGTCCATGTGCCGCAGGCGCACCCGGGCCTCGGCGTCGGCCAGGCCGTGCCGCTTGTCGGGCGGCGGGGTCAGCGCCTTGGTGGCCATCCGCCAGGTGCGCGCGGCGACGCTGAGCTCACCGCTGCGGCTGTGCGTGAGCGGACCGGTCACGCTCACCTGGTCCCCCAGGTCGACCGTGCGCCGGAACAGGTCGAGGCCGGTGGTGCCCGACGCGGTGAGCAGCGCCTGCACCTCATCCGTCCCCTCGCGCAGCACCGCGAACACGACCCCGCCCAGGTCGCGCAGCCGCACGACCCGCCCGACGACCGACACCTCCGGACCGTCGACCTGGACGCCCCGCGCCGCGCGCACGGTGTGGGTGCGCGGCACCGCGACCGGGTACGGGTCCGTCCCGACGGCCCGGAGCACGGCGAGCTTGGCCCGGCGGACGCGCTGCTGCTGGGTCAGCCGGCGCGTGGGCGCCCGGACCGCCAGCAGCTCGTGCTCCTGCGCGACGACCGCGGCGACGAGCGCCGGGTCGTCCGCGGCCGCCACGGGCGGCTGCTCGCCGCCGGCCAGGCGACGAAGCGGGGGCACGAAGCCCTCCGCCTGCCCGAGCGCGAGCACCACGCGCGTCAGGTGGCCCGCGGCCTCGTAGCACAGGACCCGCGGCTGCCACTCGGGCAGGTACTTCTCGTTCGAGCGGTACAGCTGCTCCAGCTGCCAGAAGCGCGACGCGAGCAGCAGCACCCGCCGGTTGAGGCGCTGCACCGGCGTGGCCCCGACACGCTCCCCGAGCTGGAACGTCTCGCGGAACATCGCGAAGTTCATCGAGATGCGCTCGACGCCCAGGTCGCGCGACGCGTCCACGAGGCCGGCGACCATGAGCTCGGTGACCCCCGAGACCGCGTCGGGCGAGCGTCGCATGACGTCCAGCGACAGGCCGTGCCGCCCCCAGGGGACGAACGACAGCACCCCCCGCAGGCGGCCGTCCGCGTCGCGCGCGGTGACGACGACCTCGCCCGGGTCGACCGGCGAGCCGAACCGGTCCAGAGCCATGGAGTACCCACGCTCCTGGCCCTGGCGCCACCGGTCGGCCTGCGCCACCACCTCGGCCAGCTCGTCGGGCGGCGTCTCCGCCTGCCGGCGGACCCGGACCTCGTACCCCGCCGCCCGGCCGCGCTCGACGGCGCGGCGCACCCCGCGCATGGCCGGGTTCCGCAGGTCGAACGACCGGGTGACGATCACGGCCTCGTCGCCCATGACGATGGGGTGCAGCCCGGCCGCTCGGTACGCCCGCGCCCCGGCCTCCGTCGTCGACGTCGCCGCGGGTACCCACCCGTAGCGGCGGGCCGTCGCCAACCACCGGGCCACGGCGTCGGGCCACGACGCGGGGTCGCCGATCGGGTCGCCGGCCGCGAGGCAGACCTCCGACACGACGCGGTACGACACGGCGGCCCGCCGGTCGGCGGAGAACTGGGTCGACCGGTCGTCCCGGGTCGCGAAGTACCCCAGGGAGTCGCCGGACGGGTGCTCGAGCAGCAGCCGGCGGACCTGCAGCCGGTCGTCCGCGGCGTCGGTCCCCACCGGCTCACGGGACCGCATGAACAGCACGAGCGCGAGCACCAGCCCGACGGCGGCGACGAGGCCCCCGACGACCCCGACCCACGTCGGCACGTAGCCGACCGTGCCGGGGTCCAGCGCCGAGCCGTAGACGCTGAACGCCTGCGCGAACGCCCACTGCAGCTGGTCGCCCACCGTCGGCAGACCACGCCCCAGCACCCGGAGCAGCGCGAACGACAGGAGCGTGCCGGCGGCCACGCCCCCGAACGCCACGAGCAGGGACCGCCACCAGGCGCCGGGCCGCACCCGCGCCGGGAACGCCGAGCGCGCGCTGACCAGCACCGGGACGGCCACGACCGCGACCACCCACGCGACGACGTCCCGCGCCGTCACCCCGGGCTCGCCACGCCCGGCCGGGTCGGCGGACCAGAGGACCGCCGTCACCAGCCCGGCGAGCACCACCGGCGCCTGCCACACCAGCACGAGGACCCACAGCGTGACGCGCAGGCGGCGCACGAGCCCCGACGCGACCGTCGCCAGGAGCACGAGCGAGAAGAACCCCGGCTGGGCCGGCAGGTTCAGCACCGAGAGCGCCTCGGCGACGCGGCGCACCACACCGGGGGCGAACGGCAGGAGCAGCAGCGCGACCACCTGCCAGGCCGCCATCCCCTGGACGACCCGGCCTGCGACGGTGGCGACCGTGGCGGCCCAGCCCCGCGAGACCGGGTCGTCCCGGCGCGGCGACGCCGGCTCGGGGTCATCCGTGCGCGCGTCCGGGCGGGGTGGCCGGCCCAGCTCCGGCACGGTGTCCACCGGGTCCCTGCTCACGCCGCGCTCCGTCCTGGGCGAGCCGCGAGCGCCCCCCGCTCGTCCGTCCCCCGCACGAGCGTCCCGCGCCAGGGGCAGGACCGCGATCCGACCGACCCCGCCCGCCGCGGTCAGGCCACGCAGACCGCGCCGGTGTTGCCCTCCTGGTCGGCGACCACGGTGAGGGACGGTGCGTCGCTGTCGTCCACCACGGTCCCACCGGCCGCGACCGCGGCGGCGATCCGCTGCTCGAGCACCTCGGCCGGCACGTACACCTCCACGTGGAAGCGCTGGCGTGGCCCGCCCTGCTCGTCGGCGTCGCCGAACCACAGGTTGGGCACCCGGCCCGTGGCGTCGCGGACCTCGTCGCTCGGGGACCCGTGGCCCTGCGCGTCCACGAGGCCCGTCAGCAGCGCGGCCCACACCGGCGCGATGGTCGCGGAGTCCGCCGCGTCCAGTCCGAGCTCGACGACGCTGACCGACGCGGGGTCCGGGGCGAGCCCGTGCTCGGCGGCGATCTGCGTGATCTGCCGGGCCAGGTCGACGTCCTTCTGCGTCACCCACTCCACGACGTGCTCGGTGTCCCCGTCCCGGTAGATCGCGTCCGGGCTGACCAGCTTGAGGTCGACGTGGCCCTTGCTCATCGCCACGGTCGGGTGGTGCCCGGCCGCGTCGCCGGCCTCGCCCACCGCAGCGAGGAACCGGGCGCCGGTGCCGAAGTCGTCGACCAGGTACCGGGCGTGCAGGCCCTGGGCCAGCTTGCGCCAGTCGACCAGCTGCGCCTGGTCGATCTCACGCCCGGAGAGCATGTCCATGTCGCCGGAATCTAGACCTGATCCGCGGACCGCGCGCGCGGACGCGGTCAGGCACGCAGACCTGCGTCCCAGCCCGGCGCCCGGTGCCCGGCCGGTGGCCCCAGGGACGTCACGCCCGCGCGCCCCAGCAGCCACGCGACGACGGAGTTCGACGTCCACATGTCGCCGGTCCCGGCCTCGTCGCGGCCCCACGTCCACGCCGGCACGTCGGTCAGGTGCTCGAGCAGGTCCCGTGGGACCGGGACGTCGGCGCTGACGGCCAGGACCCCCGGCGTGGCGTCCGGCCCGTGCACCGTCCGGACCTCGTAGCGGAACAGCGGGCACCGGCCCAGGAGCCGCGAGCCCACCGGTCCGGTCCGCACGACCCGTCGCCCCGCGGCGGTCCGGCCCCAGGTGGGTCCCATGTCGACGCGCGTCGTCGCGCCGTCCACCACGACCTCCAGCACGGCGTGCACGAGCGGCTGCGGTGCCCGGTGCTCCCGGGCTGCGACGGCCCGCTCCCACCACGCGCTCGTCCGCCGCGCGACCCGGCCGCCGGCTCCGACGGCCGCCCACCTCACCCGCGCCACGGCGTCCACGTGCCCATCCCACCGCTGCGCGCCGCGCACGGTCCAGGGGCGACCGTCACGGGTCCGCGGCCGAGGGCCGGGGGTCAGCGCACCGCGGCGAGCGCGTCCTTGATGGCGGCAGCGTCGCGGTCGCGCAGCGCCTTGGCCCGCTCCGGCGGGTCGGTCGGCATGGTCCAGCCGTCGTCGGTGTGACGCGGGATCACGTGCAGGTGGACGTGGAACACCGTCTGGAACGCGGCCCTCCCGTCGCACAGGACGACGTTGATGCCGTCGCAGCGCAGGGTCGAGCGGCGCAGCGCCCTGGCCATGTCGTGCCCGACCGCGAAGACGTGCGCCCCCGTGGCCCCGTCCAGGTCCTCGAGGCCCACCGCGTGCCCGCGCGGGACGACGAGAAGATGACCCGGGTTCACGGGGTGCAGGTCCATGAAGACGACGACGGTGTCGTCCTCGAACACCACGCTCGCCTCGGCCCGCCCGGCCGCGATGGCGCAGAAGACGCACTCCTGGTCCGCCGGCGTCTCGTTCGTCGTCATGGGCGCAAGGCTCCCAGCACGTCCGCAGGGGCACCAGCCCTCGCGCGACGTCACCGGGCGGCGGGCCGCCCGACGAGCCTGGACGGCGGATCGTCGGCGTAGGAGCGGGGCGCGAGCCGCGCCGCCGCCCGCGGCCCGATCGTGAGGCGCATGCCCAGGCTCGCCAGCACGCGTGCCACGTCGTCGGCGCCCAGCGAGCCGTGCCGCTCGAGGACCAGGTGGACCCGCCCACGCACCCGCTCGGCGCGGTGCAGGGCGAGGATGCTCGTCGAGACGGGCGTGTGGCAGGGGAAGCGCGCGCGGGCGGCGGCCTCGTCGGCGTGCTCGAGCCAGACGACGGCGTCGGCGACGTCGGCCAGCTCGGTGCGCAGGGAGTCGGCACGCCAGTGGGCGGGTGCGTCCGCGTCGCCCGTGACGTGCCGCGACCGGTTCGCGGAGGTGATCGCGAGCGGGCCTCCGCCGACGGCGTCCGTGGCCGCCGCGAGGAACCGCTGCGACGGGCACGCGTCGCCGGGGACGATCACCTGCGTGGTTCTCGTCGGCCCGTCCCACGCGGTCAGGCCGGCGGGCAGGCGGGCGGCTGCGGGGCCACGGAACCCGAACGGGCCGATCGCCGCGAATGCCTCGACCACGTCGGCCACCAGGCTCGGCGGCACGCCGGGCGGGAGCCGGGACAGGTCGAACGCGTCGAGCACGTGCCCCGTCGCCGCCGTGAGACTGCCCACCTGGTCGCAGGGCCGGCCCTTGAGGACGTTGAGGCGCTGCACCGCGTCACCACGGGCGGTCAGCGCGTAGACGTTGGCGAACCCGTGCGCCACGGGACGCCCCGCGGCGAGCAGCCGCGCGGCCAGCTCGGCGTCGGCGGGGCGGTCGAGGACGAGACGGTCGTGGTCGTCGGGCATGGCGGGCCTCCCGGGGTCTTCCGGAAGGAGCACGCAGCGGTGCCACCGGATACCGCCGGCGGGCGCCGGGTCGCCGACGTGGGCGGTGACGGCTCCGGTGCGCCGGGCGGGTCACCGCCCTCGTGGCGTGACGTCACGAGCCTCGCCCGGAGGCAGTCCGCCGATCGGCAGAAGTTCCAGCGGCGGGACCGGGTCCGTCGCCAGCCGCGCGTGGGTCTCCACGTCGAACCGGCCGTCCCCGTAGCGCAGCTTGGACCGCTCAAGACCTTCTGCGATGAATCCTGCGCGAGTCGCCACCCGGCACGATGCGGGGTTGTTGACCCGGTGCCCCAGCTCCAGCCGGAAGAGGCCGAGCTCCTCGAGCGCCCACCTGGAGACGGTCGCCAGCGCCCGCGAGGCGAGCCCCTGTCCCCGGTGGGTGGCGGCGACCCAGTAGTACGTCCACGCCGTCTCATGCACCCTGTCGATGCTGCTCAACCCCACGTTGCCCACCGCGCAGCCGTGAACAGTGATCGCGACGTCGTACCGGACGGGGCCGAGGGCCTGCAGATGAGTCTCGATGAACCGGGTGCAGTCCTCCAGCTCGCGAAGGTCGGCCCCGCCCAGCTGCGTGACCAGATCGGGGCTTGCTGCCACCGCGGACTGCAGCGAGGGGCCATCAGCGAGCGACCACGGTCTCAGCTCGACGCGCACCGCCGCGACACTGCCATGCCCGAGGTGCACGTGGGAGACACGCCTAGACCCCCTCGGGGTCCTGCCCGAGCGCGGCGCGACCGCCGTCGACCGGCAGAACAGCACCGGTCACGAACGCGGCGTCGGGCGACAGCAGGAAGGCCACGACGCGCGCCACGTCCTGCGGGCTGCCCACGTGGCCGAGCGGGTGCAGGGCCGCCATCTGCGCGTCGACCCCCGGGTGGACGCGGCGGTACTCCTCGTACCGGGCGGTCGTCACCGAGCCGAGCGCGACCGCGTTGACCCGGACGCCCGCCGGCCCGTGGTCGACGGCTGCCGCGCGCGTGAGCCCCTCGACGGCGGCCTTCGCCACCGCGTACGGCAGCGCACCGCGCACGGGCCGCTGCGCCTGGTGGGAGGACACGTTGACGATCGCACCGGGCCGACCGTGCGCCAGCAGGTGTCGCACGGCGGTGGAGCAGCCGACGACCGCGAGGTCGAGGTTGCGTCGGACGAGCTCGCTGACCTGCGCGGCGGTCGCCGTGGCGAGGTCCGCGTCCCGGAAGACCGCGGCGTTGTTGACCCAGCCGGTCAGCGGCGCGTGGTGCTCCGCGAGCTCCGCAGCGGCGGCGGCCGCGTCGGCGTCGCCGGCGTCCGCCGCGACGTGGTGCACGCCCGACGTCGCGTGCGCGGGTGCCGCCGGGTCGAGGTTGACGACGACGTGGCCGAGCGCCGCCAGGTGGGCGGCGATCGCGCTCCCCACACCGCCGCTGGCGCCGGTGACGACGACGGACACCGGGCCGCTCACGGCCTCCGCCCCCCTCCGCCGGGCGCACCGAGGTCGGTGCCCAGGTGCGTGCGGAACCAGTCGCGGCCGGCGTCCGTCACGGTGAGCGCTCGCGGCAGGGACTCGACCCGCAGGAGCCAGCCCCGGCGCAGCGCGGTCGCGAGGAGCGCCGCACCGAGCGACCCCCCGAGGTGCTCGCGACGTTCCGTCCAGTCGAGGCACGGGCGCACCGTCGGGCGTCCGTCCGCGCCCGGTTCGACGTCGAGCCCGGAGAGCCACCGGGACCCTGCCGGGGTGAGCGCCGGGGCGTCGCCCGCCGTGAGGAACCCCGCGCCGACCATCCCGTCGAGGAGCGCGACGCCGGCCGCACCGGCGAGGTGGTCGTAGCACGTGCGCGCGGCCCGCAGCCGCGTGTCGGCACGCACGGCCCGGAACGACGACGGCCGGACGGGCTCGCCGACCAGCACACCGAGGTCCTCGAGCAGGCGTGCGACCTCTGGGCCGGCGAGGCGCACGTAGCGGTGCCGGCCCTGACGTCGCTCCCTCAGGGCACCCGCGCCGACCAGTGCGCTGAGGTGCTCGGTCGCCGTCGAGCGCGCCACGCCGGTGTGGCGGGCGAGCTCGCCGGCCGTCCAGGCGCGCCCGTCGAGCAGCGCGAGGCACATCCCGGCGCGTGTCTCGTCGCCCAGGAGCGCCGCGAACCGCGCGATCGACGCCGGTGTGAGGGGCACCCGGCCATCATGCTCGGTCCGGTGCCTGCCGCGACCGGCGACCGTGCGGCGACCGGGACGGTTCGGCCCTCGCCGAACCGTCCCCCGCGCAGACTCCCGGCATGAGAAGCGCACCGTCGTCGGCCCTGGAGGACCCCGCGCTGCGCGTGCCCGACGTGCCCGACGGCACCGCGGGGGTGGCGTGGCTGCGGGCGCACGTGGCCCGCTTCAGCGAGGGCCCGTCGCACACCCGCAGACGCGAGCTCGTGGCGGCGGTCCTCGCGGACCTCACGCGCCGGGTCGTGCCGGGCGGCGACCCGACGGAGTGCCTCCTCCTCGCTCTCGGGCTGCCCGCCGCCCACGTGCGGGACGTCGCGCTGGTGGCGGACGCGTACCAGCCCCACGTCCCGCAGTCGCCCGAGGCCGACGCGGCCGCCGACCGCCTCGTCGCCGCGCTCGGCCCGCGCGACGAGCTCACCGCCGCCCGCGTCGGCGTCCTCGTGCAGGCGCACGCCGCGACGCGCGCCCTGGTCGACCGGCTGCGCACGGGCGACCCGCGGCCCCCGGTGCCGAGCACCCGGCGGATCGACCCGGACGGCGAGGTCGTCGAGGTGGACCTCGTGGACGCTCCGTTCGGCCGCGGCCCCCACGCCTGCCCGGGGCGGACGCTCGCGCTCGGCCTCGCCACGGCGGTGCCGACGTGACGGCGGTGCCGACGTGACGGCGGTGCCGACGTGACAGCGGCGCGGACGTGACGGCGACGTCGGGCGAGGCGCTGCGCGCGCTGCACCGGGGCCCCGACCCTTTCGTGCTCCCCAACGCGTGGGACGTCGCCTCGGCGCTCGCGCTGGTGCGGGCCGGGTTCGCGGCGGTCGGGACGACCAGCCTCGGGCTCGCCGCCGGCGCGGGCGTCCTCGACGGCTCACGCGCGGTGCGTCGCCTGACGGCCGACCTCGTCGGGCGCCTCGCGCAGCTGCCGGTGCCGGTGACGGCCGACGTCGAGGACGGGTTCGACGACGACCCGCGGACCGTGGCCTCCTTCGTGGCCTCGTTGCCGGTCGCGGGCGTCAACCTCGAGGACAGCACCGGCGGGCGGCTCGTCGACCCCGAGCGGCACGCGGACAAGATCGCCGCCGTCCGCGAGCGCTGCCCCCTCCTGGTCGTCAACGCCCGCGTCGACACCTTCTGGCTCGGGGAGTCGGCCACCCTCGAGGCGACCACGCGGCGTGCGCAGCGGTACGTGCGGGCGGGTGCCGACTGCGTCTTCGTGCCCGGTGCGCTCGACGCCGCGCAGATCCGCCACCTCGTCGGGGCGGTGGGCGCCCCGCTGAACGTCCTGGCCACGCCGGTGCACCCGCTGTCACGTCTGGCCGCGCTCGGCGTCCGGAGGGTGAGCACCGGGTCGCTGCTCTACCGCGCGGCCCTCGACGCGGCCGTCGGCGTCGCACGGCGCGTGCGGGACGACGGGCTGCCGCCGGAGGTGACCGCGTACGGCGAGATCCAGGCGCGGACCGAGTGCATGGCCGCTCCGGGACAGCCGGCGGAGGTCAGGCCGGGACGAGGTTCCGGCGCGGGACCGTGGTCGAGTACACGACGCTCGTGGTGATGGAGCCCAGCGTCGCGAGCCTGCCCGTGAGCCGCTCCAGGTCGGGCATGGAGCGGGCGATCACCTTGATGACAAAGCAGTCGGCGCCGGTGACGTGGTGGGCCTCGACGATCTCCGGCGTGGTGTCGACGAGGTCGTGGAACGGCCGGTAGTTGCCCGACGGGTAGGCCAGGCGCACGAACGCGGTGATCGCGTACCCCAGGGCCTCCGGGTCGACGGTCGCGGTGTACCCGGTGATGACGCCCGCGTCGGTGAGGCGCCGGACCCGGTCGGCCGTCGCGCTGGCCGACAGGTTCACGGCCCGGGCGAGGTCGGCGACGCTCAGCCGGCCGTCCCGCTGCAGGTGCTCGAGGATCCGGTGGTCGGTGGCGTCGAGCACGAGGCGTGGATTCGTCGGCACGACGCGCAACGTACCAGCGGATCCCCGGCGAGATGCCCGATTCCCCGTGCGGAGTGCCTGGTCAGCGGGTCGCGGCCCGCGTTCGATGGTGGGTATGCAGACCTCGATCACCGCCCGCGACTTCTTCGCCGCCAAGCTCGCCTACGAGACCGACCCCGCCGACCTCGCCGCGGACCGTGCCGCCGGCCGCGCGCCGGTGGTCGTCGACGTCCGCTCCGCGGAGGGGTGGCGGCAGGGCCGGATCCCCGGGGCCGTGCACGTCCCCGGCGCCGAGCTCACCGCCCGCGCCGCCGACCTCCTGCCGGACCGCGACGCGGACGTCGTCGTCTACTGCTGGGGGCCGGGCTGCAACGGCAGCACGTGGGGCGCGCTTGCCCTGGCCGAGCTGGGCTACACCCGCGTGCGGGAGCTCATCGGCGGGTACGAGTACTGGGTGCGCGAGGGTTTCGCGACGGTCACCGACGAGGGCCGCACCCGCCGCGCCGCGGACCCGCTGACCGCGCCCGTCGGCGCCACGGTGCCGTCCGCGTGACGCGGCGCGTCGGCGCGTCAGGCCGGCGGGTCCGGACGGGTGAACACGCTCGGAACGGTCCCGACGCGCGCCCACGCCCTGCCATCGTGCTGCCGTGCCCGACACCCCCCCGGAGCCCGTCGCCGTCCCGTACTGGACGCCTCAGGACGCGCTCGCGGCCGCGTTGCGCGACCTGAGGGACGAGCTGCGCACGAGGCTGGCCGGCTTGGCGGAGGTCGAGGGGCCGTCAACGCCCCCACCGATGGGCCGGGCCATGCTCGACTGGGACCCGGACGACGTGGCCGTCAGGCCCCACGCGCCCGGCGCCGCCCCGGTGTGGTGGTCGCAGAGCACGGACCGCGTCAACCTCAACGTCGACGGCACGACCTTCCCGCTCGCACGCGACGACCGCGCCGTCGACATCGTGCGTCAGGTCGTCGAGGCGGCCGTCGAGGGCCGCGTCGAGCGGAGCCGGTACGCCCGCATCGGGTCGCACAGGGTGTGGCTCGCGGACGGGAAGGTCCTCGAGAGGCACCTCAGCCCTACCCTGGCCCCTCGCGTGGGTCTGCCGCCGCAGGGCGACTGGGCCCCGCCCTACGCCGAGCGTCGCGACCTGCTGCAGCGGGCGCTGACCGCCATCGCCCACGTGGCGGCGGGGAGGGCAGGGGCCCGCGACGACGGTGCGACGAGCCCCGCCGACCGGTAATCACGCCGGACCAGCCTGGCAGCATCGGGCCATGCGTGTGACGGTGACGCGGGACGACAGCAGGCCGAGCGACGGTCGACCTCTCGACGCGCCCGGCGGCGCGGAGATCTCGACGGACCTGCAGGTCCGTGGCAGGCGCCTCGCCGCCGTGCGGCACGACGCGGGTGGCGACGCCGTCGTGCTGTTCTGCCACGGGTTCCGCGGTGAGAAGTCGGGGCCGAACCGGACCTTCGTGCGCGCCGCACGACGCCTCGCGCAGCACGGCGTCTCCTCCATCCGCTTCGACCAGTACGGGTCGGGCGACTCCTCGGGCGACTTCCTGGAGTCGCGGTTCAGCATCTGGGTCGACGCGATCGCCGCGCTCGCGCGGGAGCAGCAGGACCTGGGGCGACGCGTCGCGCTGTTCGGCCAGAGCATGGGCGGGGCGGCCGTCCTGTGCGCCGCCGCCGAGGTCCCCGTGGACGCGGTGGTGGCGTGGGTGCCGGACGCGAACGTCGACGAGTTCTCCCCCGGCCCGCAGGGCTTCGTCGAGGAGGGCGGCCAGCGGGTCGGCAACGCGTTCTGGCAGGAGGCGCACGACGCCCACGTCCCCGACCGGTTCCGCGAGGTCACAGCCCCGTGCCACCTGGTGTTCGGCACCGCCGACGAGTACGTCTCGACGGAGAACCGCGAGGCGCTGCTGACGGCGGCCCGTCCCGGAGACCTCGTCGACGTCCTGGACGGGTACCCGCACAGCGCGTGGACGTACGACCAGGCGGAGGGCGTCATCGCGCGCAGCGTCGCGTTCCTGGTCGGGCACCTGACGGGCACGGACAAGCCCACGACCCACGACGCCGCCGGTGGCAGCATGCCCCGATGACCGTCACGTCCCTGCGCCTGCGAGCGCTGACACCTCAGGACGAGGCCCCCGCCCGGCGCGCGCACGACGTGATGGCGCGCGAAGGGTTCGAGTTCCTGCTCGGACCGGGTCATGACGGCGACTGGTCCGACTACCTGGGACGCATGGAGGACCACCGCGCGGGCGTCGGCCGGACGACGCGTCGCTACCTCGTGCCGACGGGGTGGGGCGCGGGTCGGACCCGGTGTGCCCACCAGCCGCCGCGTCGCGGTGCCTAGGCTCGCCGCATGGCGACCGTCCCACCCGTCCCCGCTGCCCCCGCCGACCCGCTGTGGCGCCTGGGTGAGCACCCGTGGCTCGCGGACGCCCCGCCCGCGCCCGCCTCCGCGCGGCTGATCCTCGACAACGACTTCGCCGGCGACCCGGACGACCTGTTCCAGCTGGTCCACCACGTGCTGTCGCCGTCGGTGGAGATCCCGCTGGTCGTGTCGTCGCGGCTGCGTCACGACCACGACGGCCGGTCGGAGACGAGCGCCGCCGACGGGGCGCGTGTTGTCGAGGACGTGTTCGCGCGCATGGGCCTGACGTCGACCGATGTCGTGGTGGCGGGCTCGGAGGAGACCCTGACGGACCTGCGCACGCCGCAGCGGTCGGCGGCGACCGAGCGGATCGTCGCCGAGGCGATGCGCGACGACCCGCGCCCGCTCTTCTACGTCGCGGGCGGCGGGCTGACCGACCTGGCATCGGCGTACCTCGCGCACCCCGAGATCGCGGGCCGGTTCGTGGTCGTGTGGATCGGCGGGTTCGAGCACGAGCCCGTGCCGTGGCTCGACGCGCCCCGGTCGGTCGACGAGGAGTACAACCTGTCGATCGACGTGCGCGCCGCGCAGGTGGTGTTCGACGCGCCCGGCCTGGACCTCTGGCAGATCCCCCGCAGCACGTACGCGACGTGCGTGCTGTCCGACGCGGAGTCGCGCACGCGCGTGCGGGCGGCCGGGCCGCTGGGACGCCACCTCGACGAGGAGCTCCGCGCGGAGATGCGGCGGCACGCGAACCCGTCGCGCCCGCCCAGCGAGGCCTACGTGCTGGGCGACTCCTGCCTGGTGGCGCTCACGGCGCTGCGGACCTACTGGACCGGGGACGCGTCGTCGTGCCGGTTCGTCACGCGCCCCAAGCCAGGGCTGACCGACGACGGCCGGTACGTCGAGCGGCCCGACGCTCCGGAGATGCGGGTGTGGACCCACGTCGACGTGCGACTCGTCCTCGAGGACCTGTTCGCGAAGCTGCGCCTGTTCGAGGCCTGGCGCGCGGGCGCGTAGCCCGGCGGACCTACCGGGGTGTCCGCGGCGCTGACCGGCCAGCACGGGTGATCAGGACGTCCAGCGTGACGAACCCTTCCGCCACCTGTGCTGATGCCCTCTCCAGGTCGTCCCGTCGGGCTCGAGACCGCGGTCGAGGAGCGCAGCCGTGAAGTCGCTCAGCGCACGCGGGTGGGCACGCACGTCGATCGCGGCATCGCGTCGTCGGTCGGGCGCTGGGGCGCCGCGCCGCGCTCCGCGCAGTGCAGGTGGACCATCTGTCCGCCGACGAGCACCCAACCGACCGGCATGTCGCTGTGCAGGTCCATCAGCGTCCACCACGCGTCCCGCTGCGGGGCGCGCATAGGCGGGAGCCGGACGCTCACCGTCGGTTCCCGACGACCTCGCGGACGATCTCCCGTGCTCTCGCACGCTCACGCGGCCCGCCGTGCTCGGCGAGGTCCGCCGCGACCTGCAGACGGAGCGATGGCGCCGGCACCAGCTCGGACGAATGCAGCCAGACGTTCGCGCGCCCGCCCGCGGCATCGACCAGCAGGTGGCGCCGCACGACGGCACGCACGTCGTCCTCGTGGACGTACACCTCGACGTCCACCCCGGCCGACATGCCGGACCGTGCGTCACTGAGGCCGGACGCGACGACGCTGTCGTCCTCGAGCAGAGCACCAGGCTGCTGCGCCCGGTACGGACGGCGTGCCGCCCTGTTGCGGACGAGCGCCTGCAGCGCCACTTCGGGTTCCGGGTCGGCCGCGAGCTTGTCGAGGTGGCGCCTGAGGCGGTAGACCTCGCCGGGTGAGACCCACTCCGGCCGCCGGTCGTCGGCCAGCAGGAGCAGCGCCCACGCCATGCGCGGCGACATCGGGCGCCCCGCCCGACGTGGCATCGCGAGCAGAGCTTCCGGGTCCGTGATGACGTGCTGACGACCGATCCGGCGCGACGGCACCCGGCCTGACCTGACCAGCGCCCCGACACGGGCGTGGCTGAGCCCGGCGGCACGGGCCGCCTCCGCGACGCTCAGGTCGGCGCCGACCCGCTGCTCGGACATGCACACAACCGTAGCAAGCCAACAATGATTGTGTACATGGCACCCGGCCCCGTGATGCGTCAGATCACCGGGTCGAGGTTGACGACGACGTGAGCGAGCGACGCCGGATGGTCGGCGATCGTGCTCCCGACGCCCCCGCTGGCACCGGTGACGACCCCCGCAGTCCTACCCGTGCAGCGGCTCGCGCCCCGGGCTACCGTGCGAGGGTGCCCAGCCGGCTGACGGCCCTCGACGTCGACGCCCACGACCCCGCGCGTGCGGCGCGGTTCTGGTCGGGCCTCCTCGGGCGGACGACCGTCGCCACGGCCGACGGTGTCCTGGTCCCCGGGTCCGCGACGCAGCTCGGGCTGAGGTTCACGGCGAGCAGCGCGCCGCGGGTCGGCCGGGACCGGATGCACCTGCACCTCGCCGGCACCGACCCGGCCGACCAGCGCCGGACGGTCGAGTCCGCGCTGCGGCTCGGCGCCCGCCACCTCGACGTCGGGCAGCGCCCCGAGGAGGGCCACGTCGTGCTGGCCGACCCCGAGGGCGGCGAGCTGTGCGTGATCGAGCCGGGCACGTCCTTCCTCGCCGGCTGCGGGTTCCTCGCGGAGCTGACCTGCGAGGGCTCGCGCGAGGCGGGGTTCTTCTGGTCCGAGGTGCTCGACTGGCCCGTCGTGTGGGACGAGGGTCTCCAGACGGCGATCCAGTCCCCTCTCGGCGGCACCAAGGTGTCGTGGGACGGGCCGATCACGCCCCGGCACGGGCGTGCCCGGCAGCGGCTCGACCTCACCGCCGTCGGCGACCTCGCCGACGAGACCGCGCGGCTGACGGCGCTCGGCGCCGCGCTGCTCGGCGTCAGGCCCGACGGCACGGTCGAGCTGTCCGACCCCGACGGCAACGAGTTCCTCCTGCGGGTCTGACCGCCGGCAGGCGACCCCGCCCGCCTTACAGCAGCTCGACCCGGTCCGCCTGCGGCCCCCGGTCGCTCTGGCGCACCTCGTACTTGACCCGGTCGCCCTCGTAGAGCCCGTCGTCGGACCCGCGCACGACCGACACGTGCACGAACAGGTCGTCGCCGCCCGCGTCGGGGGTGATGAAGCCGAAGCCGCGGTCCGCGTCGTAACGCGCGACCGTGCCCGTGCCACCGCGCGCCGGCGCACCCGAACCCCGGGGCCGCTCGGTGCGGCCGCGGCCGGCGGCGGGCGCCCCGCGGCCGGCGGCGGGCGCACCTCGGCCGGCGGGCGCACCGCGGCGGGCCTGGCCGCCGACGAGCCGCACGTCGTGGGCCTGCGGCCCGCGGTCGCTCTCGGCGACGGTGAAGCTGATGCGGTCGCCCTCGGCAAGGCTGACCGTCCCGACCAGAGCCTTGGCGTGGACGAACACGTCCTCGCCGCCGGCGTCGGGCCGGGCGAACCCGAAGCCCTTGTCCGCGTCGAAGAACGTGATGGTGCCGTCGGCGCCGTCGGACACCGCGGCCGGGGCGGCGTTCGCGCCGAGCGGCAGCAGGTGGTCGGCCTGCGGGCCCTTCTCGCCGGGCACGACCATGAACGCGACCCGCTGCCCCTCCCGCAGCACGCCACCACCCACGATCGCGGAGCTGTGCGCGAAGATCTCGGCCTCGCCGCTGTCCGGGGTGATGAAGCCGTACCCCTTGGCCGGCTCGTACCAGGAGACGGTGCCGAGCTGGCCCACGGGCGTGTCGGCGGCGTACTCGCCGACGACCCGGACGTTGCGCGCCTGCGGCCCGCGGTCGCCCTCGCCGAGCTCGAACTCGACCTCCTGCCCCTCCTTCAGCACCTTGCGGTTGTCGTCCCCGACGATCTCGGAGGCGTGGACGAACAGGTCCTCGGCATCCTCCCCGAGGTCGAGGAAGCCGAAGCCTCGCTCGGTGTCGAACCAACGGACGATTCCCTGCGGCACGGTGAGCTCCTCGTCGAAACAGATCCAGCGGCCCCATTCTGCCCCCGCGCGGGAGGTGGATCGCGCGCCGTGCCGGACGGTCGTCCACCGGCATCACCGTGGCACCGGTCGCCGCCGGCCGCGCGGGGGGACGAGCGCGAGCCCGCACGGCACGAGGGCCGCACGCCCGGACGGACGTGCGGCCCTCGTGGTGCTCAGACCCCGCGCGCAGGACCGGGCGCGGGTCAGGACGAGACGTCAGGACGCGGTGCAGGTGGCGCTGAGCCCGCTCGAGCTGCCGCTGCCCAGGAACCCGGCGGTGGCCGTCCCCCCGGGTGCGAGCGCACCGTTCCACCCGGCCGAGGTGATGATGCTGCCGGACGCCGTGCCGTTCCACGCCTGCGTGATGGTCGCGCCGTTCACGGTCGCCTTCCACCCGGTGATCGCGCTCGACCCGGCGGTCACCGTCACCGTGGCCTGGTAGCCGCCCTGCCAGGCGCTCACCACGGACACCGTGGCGGTGCAGCCCGACGGGCCGGGGGCCGGCGTCGTCGGGTTCGGCACCGGGGTGGTCGGGTTCGGCACCGGGGTCGTCGGGTTCGGCACCGGGGTGGTCGGGTTCGGTGCCGGGGTCGTCGGGTTCGGCACGGGCGTCGTCGGGTTCGGCGCCGGGTCCCCGCCGCCGAGAAGGACGTCGCTGCACTGGTAGTACGGCTGGTCGAGGTGGCTCGCCTGCCAGATCGTGAAGACCACGTGGTGGCCGGTGCGGTCCCGCGGGATGCTCACGTCCGTGACGTACGGGCTGGACGGGGCGTAGCGCCCGGTCGTCGTGAGGAGCTCCAGGTCCGACCACGCGAGCGGCTCGGTGCGCGCGTCGTACCCCTGCTTGGTGACGTAGATCTTCAGGTAGTCGGCCCCGTGGTTCGACGGGTCGTTGAGGGTGAGCCGGAAGTCGTACGGCACGGGGGTGGTCCGCCAGGCACCTGGGGTGTTCGCCGCCTCGTACACCGGGTTGTCGGCCGAGCAGAGCTTGCCGTCGGGGATGGCCTGCTCGTGCCGGCCACCGACGTTCTCCTTGAACATGCCGTTCCAGTTCCACATGGCGTTCGGGTTGGCCTGCCACGCGCTCCAGCACATGGGGTCCTGGGTCGCCATGGCGGGGTCGGTGTGGTTGCCCGACCAGCGCTGGTAGCACCCGTAGACGCGGGACGGCGGGTCGGACACCGCCCCGTGCGCCGAGGCAGGCGCGGCGAGGGCGACGGAGCCGACCACCGCAGCGGCACCGAGGGCGAGGGCGCCGGCCGCCGCGACGAAGCGGCGGCCGGGTGAGAAGCGGGACATGAGCACCTCCGGGACGAGGGACGACGTAGATCGACCCTCGGTGGGGGTGGGTGGCGCGGCAACCTCCGAAACGCTTGGGAGGTCAGGTCGGCGCGACGCGCCCGCGGTGCGGCCGGGGCGGACGCATGGCCCGCGACCCCGTCGGCCGTCGTTAGGGTGGCGCCCGTGGCGATGACGGCGCAGCAGGTGGCAGAGCGGATCGACGCGCACATCGGTGCGCCGCGACGCGGGACGACGGTCGACGGGTTCCTCACCGGGGACCCCGATGCCCCGGTCGGCGGGATCGCGGTGACGGTGATGGCGACGTTCGACGTCCTGCGGCGGGCGGTCGAGCAGGGGCTGGACCTCGTCATCACCCACGAGCCGCTGTACTTCGACCACCAGGGGGCGTCGGACGACAAGCTCGCGGAGGCGGCCGACCCGGTGTTCGCGGCGAAGGCCGCGTTCGTCGCCGAGCACGGCATCCGCGTGCTGCGCGCGCACGACGCCTGGCACGACCGCGAGCCCGACGGGATCCTCACCGGCGTCGCGCGGGCCCTGGGCTGGCTCGACGCCGAGCGGGACGGCGACGCCGGGGTGTACGACCTGCCGACGACGACGCTGGGCCCGACGACGACCCTGGGCGAGCTCGCCGCGCACGTCGCACGCTCCCTCGGGGCACGTGCGCTGCGGTACGTCGGCGACCCGGCGGCGGCGGTGTCGGTCGTGGCCGTCCAACCGGGGTTCCAGGGGTTCGAGTGGAACCGGCGCGTCCTCGCCCGCCCGGACGTCGACGTGCTCGTCATCGGCGAGGGCCACGAGTGGGAGCTCGGGGAGTACGCCGCCGACGCGGTGACCGCAGGCACGTCCGCTGGGGTCGTCGTCGTGGGGCACGTGCCGTCCGAGGAGGCGGGCATGGCCGAGTACGCGCGCTGGCTGACGGACCTCGTGCCCGAGCTGCCGGTCCGGTTCGTCGCCGCCCCGGACCACTACCGGACGGTCCCCGCCGAACGGCTCGCCCCGACGACGAGGTGACCGCCGCGCGCGCCCTCGTCTGGGACGGCTACCGCAACGCGCGGGACCTCGGTGGCCTGCCGACACCGCTGTCCCCCACGGGCACCACCCGGTTCGGCCGTGTCGCGCGCGGTCCCCGACGCGAGTGGCTGACCCCCGCCGGCCGGCAGGACGCGGTCCGCTGGGGCGTGCGCACCGTCGTCGACCTGCGCAACACCGACGAGCACGGCACGCGACCCGGTGACCACGGCACGGCGGGCGAGCCGTGGCCCGGCGTGACGCTCGTCCACGCCCCCACCGAGGACCCGACGCACGTGCCGTTCATGGCGACGTGCGGTCCGATCCTCGACTCCCCCGAGTACTGGGCGCACAACGCGCGGCTCCTGCCCGACCTGCTGCGCGCGACCCTGCAGGCCGTCGCGACCGCGGAGCCCGGCGTGCTGGTCCACTGCAGCGCCGGCCGCGACCGCACCGGGCTGGTGGTGACGCTCCTGCTCGCGAACGCCGGCGTCCCGCCCGAGCACGTCGCCGCCGACTGGGCGCAGTCCGTGCGCGAGGTCGCCGGGCGCCGCGACCACACCGACGACCGGCAGTCGACCTGGGACGAGGAGCAGGTCGAGGTGTTCCTCGCGGAGGCGGTCCCCGTCGCGCAGGAGGCCGCCGCGGACGTGAGCCGCCTGCTCGACGTCGTCGGGCTCGACGACGGCACCCGGCTGCGGCTGCGGGACCTGCTCGTCGCCTGAGCGGCCCGGACGGCCGGACCTCCGGGCTCCGGGCGCCGAGCCGGGTCGGGCCGACGCGGTGCCGCAGACGGCAGTGGGTGGCCGCGGGCCGCGTCAGGCGCAGGCGTCGCGCTCGAACACGTCCAGGTCCACGACCGCGTTCACGGGTGTCCCCCCGTCGGGGCCCTCGTCGCCGGACCAGTAGAGGACCTCGCCGGGAGCCAGTGCCGACAGCTCGGCGAGCGTGACGTCGGGGCCGTGTGCCGACCACGAGGCGTCGTCGGTCCACCCGTACACCGACAGGCGCTCGTCCTGCGGGGCCGTGGGTGCCACCCACCCCTCACCACCCCCGGCGAGCACGACGTCCGCGTCACGGGTCACCGGCTCGTCCGCGTCCCACCGGGCGACCACCGGCTGCCCCTCGGCGTCAGGGCGGTAGACGGTGACCCCGTCGATGAACCCCTCGCACATGCGGACGTACGCGACGACGTCCCCCTCCGCCGTCCGACCCAGGGCGATCGTCCCGCCGGGCGGGACCGTGCACGCACCGAGGAGCGCCAGGGTCAGGGTCGCGGGGAGGGCGGCGGCCGCCCGCCGGACCGGGCGCCATGCCCCCCGCCGGGCTCCGGGGCGGCGACGGCCGCCGGACCCGCCGGGCCGTACCGCGGCTGCTGCGCTCATGGCGCGAGTATGGCGGGCCACGTCCCGGCCGCGACCTCATCGGTCTCACCGCGGCGCCGGTGGCGCGTCCCTGCGTCCCAGCCGCCCCAGCCACGCGTGCTCCGGCGAGACGCGGGAGACGGCGCCGTGCAGCCAGGTCCGCTGCTCGTCGGTGAGGTGCGGCAGCGCGGACTCGAGGTCGGCGACGTCCTTCGGCCGCGGGGCCTTGGCCTTGTAGTAGAGCTGCACCTCAGGAGCGAGGTACGGCAGGCCGGTGGCCGTCGTCCGGCGGATGCCGGCCAGCGGCCGGCGCAGGCCCGGGTCACGACGGGACACCCACTCGTCCCCGTCGCTCTCGTCGAGCATCACCTGCACCTGCCACGGGCCCGCCGGGTCGCTGCGGCACCAGATGTCGTGCACGGTCACCGGCAGCACCTCGCCCGGGGGCCACGGGCGCAGGTGCCCGGGCGGGTCCGCGGCGCAGACCTGCCACCCCGGCACCGCCTGGTGCACCGCGGCCTGGTCACGGCGCAGGAGGACGACGTCGACGTCCCCGTGCGGCCGGGTGCGCCGCTCGACGAAGAGGTCGATCGCGACGCCGCCGGCGATCATCCAGACGACGCCGGTGGGGTCGAACCGCGCGGCGACCGCGGCGGGGGTCAACGGGTTCCACGGGTCGGTCGGCGAGGCGCTCGTGGTCACCCGCCCACCGTGGCACCGGTCGCCGCCGGCCGCACCACCGCTGCGCTCCCACCGGCCGCGTCCACCTGACGGGCAGGCGCTCCCGCGAGACCGGGATCTGCTGGCGCACACCGCGCCATCAGCCAGCCCAGCCCGGTCTCGCGGACCCGCGAGTCCAGCAGGGGGTCAGTAGCGGTAGACCGTCTCCGCGCGGTGGACGCCGCGGGGGCCGTAGGGAGCCTTCTCCAACCACACCGACGCCTCGGCGTCCTCCGGTGCGCGCTCGGCGGCCGCCAGCACGCGGGCCGCCGTCTCCTCGTCCGGCCGCAGGTGTGCCAGCGCCTCCCCGGCCGCGTCGCGGTTGAACAGAGCCGCGGACCGGCGGGCGAGCGCGAACGCCTCGACGGGCGTGCGGGCAGCGGCACCGGTCGCACGCGAGGCCGCGGCGATCGCGATGGCCGCGGCCTCCGCGTCCGGCACCCCGGAGTTCAGCCCACGCGCGCCGAACGGTGCGAACAGGTGCGCCGCCTCCCCCACCAGCAGCACCCGCCGGTGCGGGTCCGCGAAGTCGTGCGCCACGAGCTGCAGGAACTGGTACGTCGACACCCACGTGGTGCGCTCGGCGTACCCGGGCGGCAGGACCGCGTCGAGCCAGCCGCGCACGCCCTCGGGCGACGCGAGCTCCTCGGGGTCGTCCTCCTCGACGAGCTGCAGGTCGACGCGGTACCCGCCGGCGAAGGGCACGATCAGCACGTTGCGGCCGTCGACCGCCGGGTGGGCGTAGTGGAAGTGCCGCTCGTTCGGCAGGCTCGGCTCGTCCTTCTCGGCGACGTCGACGACGACGTACCAGCCCTCGTCCCGCGTGCCCTCCATCCGCGCACCGATCTGCTTGCGCACGACCGAGCGCGACCCGTCGGCGCCGACGACGTAGGACGCGGCCCACCGGCGCCCGGCCGTCGTCGTCAGCACGACGCCGTCGTCCGAGGTCGTGACGTCCGCGACCTCCTGCTCCCACGCGAACGTGACCCCCGCGGCCACCGCCCGGGCCTGCAGGTACGCCTCGATCTGCACCTGGGGCAGGCTCGTGAAGTGCGGGTACACGCCCGCGGGCGGATCGGGGTACGTCTTGGCGTACACCTCCTTGCCCACGTGGAACGTGCGCTGCGTGTTCCAGTACACGCCGTGGCGGTAGAGCTCGGCGCCCAGCCCGGGGCTGATCCGGTCGAGGATCTGCAGCGTCTGGCTGTGCGTGAAGATCGCCCGGCTGCCGGGCCGTTGCCGCCCCTCGGGGCCCGCTTCGAGCACGGTGACGGGCAGCCCGTAGGCCCGCAGCGCGAGCGCGGCGGTCAGCCCGACCGGTCCCGCGCCGACGACGAGGACGTCGCCTCCGGTGCCGTCGCCAGCGGTGCCGTCGCCTGCGGTACCGGGGCTGGGTGCGCTCACGCCGGACATGTGTCTCCCTTCGGGGGTGCGACGACGACGGCGTCGAGGACGACCGGGCCGTCGGCGGTCATGCGGACCGGGTTGAGGTCCAGCTCGGTGACGTCGGCGTGGTCGCACACGACCTGCCCGACGGCCCGCAGGACGGCGGCGAGGGCGGCGACGTCGACGGGCGGGGCGCCGCGGAAGCCGTCGAGCACCGTGGCGGGCAGCGCGCGGACCATCTCCTCGGAGCGGGCCACGGACAGCGGGGCGAGCCGCAGCACGGGCTCCCCACCGAGCTCCGCGGCGACGCCGCCCAGGCCGAGCAGGACGACGGGCCCGAAGACGCGGTCACGGACCGCGCCGACGATCAGCTCGGCGCCGGGCTCGGCGAGCTCCTCGAGGAGGTAGCGGCGGGCGGCCGGCGCCGGGGCATGCGCGGGCGCGATCGCGTCGATCACGTCCAGGGCCCGCTCGAGCCCGGCGGCGTCGTGCACCCCCACGTGCACCCCGCCGACGTCGGACTTGTGCACCACGGCCGTGTCGAGCACCTTCACCACGGCCCGGCCGCCGTCGCGCACCAGGTCGGCGAGCGCCGCGCGGGCCTGCGCGCGGTCGACGGCGACGCGACGCACGGGCGTCCGGACGCCGTAGTGCTCCAGCAGCGTCTTGGCCTCGTGCTCGTCCAGCGTGCGGCCGACCGTGCGGGAGGCCGGCACGGGCGGGGCGTCGGCGACGGCACGGACGCGGGCGTCGCTGACCACGGCGGCCAGCGCGGTCGCCAGGTCGCCGGGGCCGGCGAGCAGCGGGACGCCCACGGCGTCCAGGGCCGCACGTCGCGCGGCGAGCGCGTCGGCCGGGCCACCGCTGGCGAACAGCACCCGGCCGGCGACCGGTGCGAGCGCGGCGACGGGGTCGAGCGCACCGGGCTCGTCGAGCGCGTAGACGCCGACGAGGTCGACCGCCGGGTCGTCGGCGACGGCGCGGAGCACGTCGCCGAACGTCGGCGAGGGACGGCCGGTGTCGACGGGGTTGCGCTGGAACGTCAGCGGCGGCAGCAGCTCGGCGATGCGCTCCTGCGTCGCGGCGGTCAGCGTCGGCAGCGCGACGCCCCGCGCCCCGAGCGCGTCGGTGACGACGAGCCCCGGCCCGGCCTGCCCGGTGAGCAGCCCGACCCCGACGTGGGCGGCGGCCGGCAGCCGCACGGCGCGCAGCGCGACGAGCGCGGCGACCATCTCCTCCAGGCTGTCGACGACCACGGCCCCGGCCTGCTGCAGCGCCGCGCGCGTCACCGCGTAGGACCCGGTCATGGCGCCCGTGTGCGACTGCGCGAACTCCGAGACGTCGGACCGGCCCACCGTGAACGCGACGACGGGCTTGCGCGCGGTGGTCCGGCGCAGCGCCGCGACCAGCGCCGGGCCGTCGGCGACGCCCTCGACGTGCAGGCCGACGGCGGTGGTCGCGTCGTCCTGGGCGAGGTGGTCGAGCACCTCGGGGAAGTCGACGTCCACCGCGTTGCCGAGCCCGACGCCGAGCCGCAGCCCGACCCCCGCGCGCGCCAGCAGGAAGGCCAGCGCCAGGTTGACCCCGCCGGACTGCGCCACGACGCCCACCGAGCCGGGCGCCAGGTCGGCGACCGCGGGCATGAAGTTCGCCGTCGTGCGGTCGACCGGGTTCATGAACCCCGACGTGTTGGGGCCGAGCAGCCGGATGCCCGCCTCCTGCGCCACGCGGACCACCCGGTCCTGCAGCGCCGCACCGGCCGGCCCGGACTCCGCGAACCCGCCCGCGCACACCACGGCCGCCCGCACGCCGGCGTTACGGGCGTCCTGCAGCGCGCCCGGCACGGCGTCCGGCGGCACGACGAGCACCGCGAGGTCCACGTCGGACGCGTCGCGCAGCGTCGTGATGGCCGGGCGGCCGAGCACCTCGCCGCCGCGCGGGTTCACCAGGTGCAGGGCGCCCGGGAAGTGGCGCAGCGCCTGGACCATCGCGTGCCCGGCCTTGCCCGCGCGCGCCGACGCCCCGACGACGGCGATGCTCGCGGGTCGGAACAGCGCGTCGAGCGGGGCGGCGCCCGCACCCGGCCGGACGGCGCGCGTCCCGGCCGCGGTCGAGGCCGCCGTCACCGGTGCCCCGGCCGGTCGGCGTACGGGATCGCGCCGTCGTCGGTGACCCCGACGTCGAGCCGCCCGAGCCCGGTGATCTCGACCGCCACGCGCTGCCCGGCGGCGATCGGCCCGACGCCGGCCGGGGTCCCCGACGCGATGACGTCCCCGGGATGCAGCGTCATGACGTGGCTCGTGTACGCGACCAGCTCGGCGACCCCGTAGATGAGGTCGGCCGTCGAGGCGTGCTGCCGCAGCTCGTCGTCGACCCAGCAGCGCAGGTCGAGCGCGCCGGGGTCGGGGACCTCGTCGGCCGTGGTGACCCACGGGCCGAACGGCGTGAAGGTGTCGAAGGACTTGCGGGTCGAGCGGTCCTCCCCCGCGCGGACGGTGATGTCGAGGACCGGGGCGTACCCGAAGACGTGGTCCAGGGCCTGCTCGACCGGCACGCGGCTCGCGGTGCGGCCGATGACGACGGCCAGCTCCCCCTCGTGGTCCGTGCGCACGTCGGTGTACGGCAGGCGGATCGCACCGGTGGGGCCGACCACCGACGACGTGGCCTTGAGGAACACCCCGTAGTCGGCGATGGTGCGCTGCTCGCCCATCTCGGCCTGGTGGTCCCGGTAGTTGACGGGGGCACCGACGACCTTGCCGGGGCGCGCGATCGGCGCCGCGAGCCGGGCCGGGTCGAGCGGCCGCGACGGCAGCGCGCCGAGGTCGAGGCGCTGCAGGTCGGCGAGCGTGCCGCCGCGCTCGAGGAAGTCCAGCAGCGGTCCGCCCGCGCCGGGGCGCAGGCCCAGGGCGTCGGTCAGGTCGACCGTCCGGTCGTGCAGGACGGCGTGCAGGCGTGCGTCGTGGGTGCTGGCCAACCTCATCGTCAGTGGCTCCCGGCTCTCAAATGTGACACGACTATCGGCGGACGACGTAAGATATGTCAAGCATCGTCGCCGCCCGCGACGACCGGCAGGGAGGGGATCAGTTCGTGGCACGGAGCAGCGAGGCCGGCACGAGGACGCCGCGCACGCGGGAGGGCTCGCCGCCGAGCCTGCTGCTGACCCTGCTCGGCGACTACTGGTGGGGGCAGACCGACCCGCTGCCGTCCGCGGCCCTGGTCGACCTGCTGGCCGACTTCGGCGTGAGCGACGTCGCGGCCCGGGCCGCCCTCAGCCGCATGGTCAAGCACGGGCTGCTCGTCTCGACCCGCAGCGGCCGCCACACCTTCTACTCCCTGACCCCGCGCGCCCAGACGATCATGCGCACGGGCGCCGAGCGCATCGTCGCCTTCGGCGCCGGCGACGACGCGGACTGGGACGGCCGCTGGAGCCTCGTGGCGTTCTCCGTGCCCGAGGCCAACCGCTCGGCGCGCGAGGCGCTGCGCACGCGGCTGCGCTGGCTCGGGTTCGCACCGCTGTACGACGCCCTGTGGATCTCCCCGCACGCCCGCCACGACGAGGCCCTCGCCGAGCTCGGGGCCCTGGGCGTCACGCGCGCCACCGCGTTCGTCGCCACGTGCCCCCCGCTGCCCGACGGCACGCTGACGCCCGAGAGCGCCTGGGACCTCGACGGCCTGGCCGAGACGTACCGGGCGTTCGTCGCCACCTGGGAGCCGACGCACGCGGCCCTGGGCAAGGGCGCCATCTCCCCGGTCGACGCGCTGGTCAAGCGCACCGAGCTGATGGACGCGTGGCGGGCGTTCCCGGGCGTCGACCCCGACCTGCCCCGCCGCCTGCTGCCCGCCGACTGGCCGCGCGACCGGGCGCGCGACCTGTTCCTCGACACCTACGAGCAGCTCGGCGCCCCCGCGTCGGTGCGGGTGCGCCAGGTGATCAGCGGGTACGCGCCCGAGCTCGCGGACCGGGTCGTGCAGTTCTCCGTCGCCTCCGACCCGCCCGGGCCGCGCCCCGCCCTCGCCGCGCCCGCCCGCACCCCGGCCCCCGCACGCTGACGCCCCCGCCCGCCGGGCCGGAGCGGCCTCTCGCGAAGGTCGCAGGGCGCCCGGGCGGGGGTCGGGCCGTCAGGCGTCGAGCGGGGGCAGCGTGATGCCGCTGGGCTGCTGGTGCGGCGCGAAGCCGGCCTCCCACGCCTCGGCGATCGCGTCGGCGGTCCAGCCGCCCTCGCGGAACGTGAGCCCGACCTCCTGCGGCACGGAGTACAGCGACAGCTTGTCGCCACCGATGCCGATGGCCTGCCCGGTGACCCCGGCGGACGCGTCGGACGCGAGCCACACCACGAGCGGCGCGACGTCCTCCGGGCCGCCCAGCGCGTGCTCCTGGCGCACGACGCGCGGCAGCGGCTCCCCGCGGTCGTAGGCGGCAGCGACCTCGGCGTACACCGGGATGGTCGCGGTCATCGCGGTGATCGCCGTGGGCACGACGGCGTTGACCGTGATCCCGGCGCGCGCCAGCTCGAGCGACCAGGTGCGGGCCATCGCGACGATCCCCGCCTTCGCCGCCGCGTAGCTGGTCTGGCCGAAGTTGCCGTGCTGCCCGGCGGGCGACCCGACCAGCACGATCCGCCCGCCCTCGCCCTGCTCACGCATGCGGACAGCCGCCGCGCGGGCCGTCGTGAACGTCCCCCGCAGGTGGGTGTCGACGACCAGGTCGAAGTCCTCGTCGGAGGTCTTCCACAGCACGCGGTCGCGCAGCACGCCGGCGTTGGTGACCAGCACGTCGAGCCGTCCGAACTCCTCGACGGCTGCCGCGACCAGGCGGTCCGCGGTCTCGGTCGGGCCCACGGGCGCGACGACCGCGACGGCCGCGCCGCCGTCGGCGACGATCGCGTCGACCGTGGCCTGCGCGGCGTCGGCGTCGACGTCGTTGACCACGATGCCGGCCCCCGCGGCAGCCAGCGCCCGGGCGTACGCGCGTCCCAGGCCCCGCCCGCTGCCGGTGACGACCGCGGCCCTGCCGGTCAGGTCCGTGCCGGAGGCCGTGCCCGTGCCCACGTTCACGCCCACCCCGGCGCTCACCGGTAGTACCGCACGATCATGACGGCGACGGCGGCGGGCTTGGCCTGCCCCTCGGCCTCGAAGGTGTTCTCGAACACGGCCTGGTAGCCGCCGGGCACGTCGCTCACGGAGGTCAGCGTCGACGTCACGCGGATGCGCGATCCCACGCGCACGGGCGCCGGGAACCGCAGGCGGTCGAGCCCGTAGTTCACGCCGGTGCCCACGCCCGTCACCTCGACGACCTCGGCCATGAGCGGCACGACGAGCGCGAGCGTGAGGTAGCCGTGGACGATCGTCCCGCCGAACGGCGTGCCCGCCGCGAACTCGGGGGCGAGGTGGATGGGGTTGTGGTCGCCCGTCAGGTCGGCGAACCGGTCGACCTGCTCCTGCGTGATCGTGCGCCAGGACGACGGGCCGAACGTCGTGCCCACCAGGGACGGCAGGTCGTCCAGGGGCACCGAGGTCAGCAGCGGCGTCGGGTCGGTGGCGGTGGCGGCGGGGTCGGAGGTCATCGGGTGTGCTCCCTCATCGTGGGCTGGTGCGTGGCAGGGCTCGCGGCGTAGACCTGGGTGGGGACGCGGTCGGGGTCGAGCGACGCGATCCGTCGCGCCGCGGTGCGGGACCGCGGGCCGGCGTGGACGCGCGTCATCCGTCGACCCGCACGACGACGGCCCCGGCGGAGTCCCCGGCCGCGCACCCGGTGAACAGCCCGACGCCGCCGCCGCGTGCGTGCAGCGCGTGGACCAGCTCGGTCACGGCGCGCGCGCCGGTCGGGCCCTGCGGGTGGCCGTAGACCAGCGACGACCCGTACGGGTTCATCCGCTCGAGCGGGACGCCGGTCTGCTCGGCGAACCACAGGTCGTTGACGGCGAACGGGTTGTGCGTGGTCACCACGTCCACGTCCCCGATCTCGATCCCTGCGTCCGCGAGCGCGCGCCGGGCCGCGGGGACGGGCGCCTTCGGCATGTACGCCGGCTCCGCGCGTGCGAACCCCGTGGCGAGGATCTGCGCGGTGACGCCGTCGCGCCCCAGCTCGCGCGCGCGGTCGGCGCTCGCGACGACGACGCCCGCGCAGCCGTCGGCCGGGTGGGTCTGCGCGCCGTACGTCACGACGCCGCCCGGGGCCACGGGACGCAGCCGCGCCAGGCCCTCGGCGGTCGTCGGGAAGACGCCGTGGTCCTCGTCGACCCACGTCTCGCCGCGGCGCGTCGGGATGCGGACCGGGACCATGTACTGCCGCTGGACCGCGCGGTCGTCGGCCAGGGCGCTGCGGTACTGCTCGTGGCGCAGCAGCGCGACCTCGTCGACCTGCTCGCGCGTGTAGCCGGCGTCGCGGGCGGTGTTCTCGGCGGTGTCGTTCATGCTCTGCCCGGTGGTCGGGTCGAGCTTCATGGGGTCGAGCACCCAGTGCTCGGGCGTGGGCGCACCGCCGGGGCTCGTCGCGCTGCTCCAGAGCATGAGCGGGCCGTTGCTGGTGCGGTCCGTGATGACGCCGATGGTCGTGGTGTGCGCGCCCAGCTGCACCTGCGTGGCGAGGTGCTCGATGACGGCGGCCGACGTCGCGCAGGCCCGCGAGATCCACGGCCCGCCGTGCTCGCCCGACCCCAGGCGGCGGGACACGAGCGTGACGCCGTAGAACGAGTGCTGCTGCGGGACCGTGCACCCGAGGGTCCACTCGGTGATCTCCTCCGGCGGCAGCCCGCGGTCGGCCAGGGCGCGGCCCGTGACGTCGACGGCCAGGTCGAGGCTGTTGACCTCGGCCAGCGGCCCCTGCCACTTGGCGAACGGCGAGGTCCAGCTCAGGCCGAACGGGACGTGGGCGTCGGTGAACTTCATCGGGTCCTCTCCGCGGGTGCGGGTCCTGGCGCGGGGGCGGGCGTGACGGGCGCGGGGGCGGCGGCGGGACCGGCCGCGGGGCCGACGACGGCATCGGCCTCGGCGAGGCGCCGCCGCAGCCGGTGCATGTCGACCTTGCCGCTGGGGCTGCGCTGCAGCTCGTCCAGCACGTACAGGCGGCGGGGCTTCTTGTAGCCGGCGAGGCGGCGGCCCACCTCGTCCTGGACCTGCTCGGGGACGAGCACGACGTCGGGGGCGGTGACGACGACGGCCGTGACGACCTCGCCCCAGCGTGCGTCCGGCAGGCCCAGGACGACGGCGTCCACGACACCGGGCAGCGCGAGCAGCACCTTCTCGACCTCGCCGGGGAACACCTTCTCGCCGCCGGTGTTGACGACGCCCGACCCGCGGCCGAGCAGCTCGACGTACCCGTCGCCGAGCACGCGCACCCAGTCGCCGGGCATGACGTGCCGCACGCCGTCGACGACCGGGTACGTCTCGGCGGTGCGCGCCGGGTCGCCGTGGTACCCCCGGGGCATGGCGCCGCGGTACGCGAGCATCCCGGTGCCGCCGACGTCCTCGACCGGCGTGAGGTCCCGCGCCAGGACGACCGCACCGGGCGCGAGGCGCGGGCGGTTCGGCAGGTCCTCCGGGCCGCGGACGACGCCGTAGGCGAACGGCCCGCCCTCGCTGGACCCGACGATGTCGATGAGGGTGGCGCTCGGCGCGTGCGCGATCAGGCGGCGCTTGAGGTCGTCGGACCAGACCATGCCCGAGCTCAGGACGGTGGTGAGGCACGAGACGTCCGCGTCGGCGCCCGCGTCCAGGGCGTCGACGAGCGGGCCGACGATCGCGTTGCCGGCGACGACCAGGCGCGTGACGCCGTGCTCCTCGATCACCCGGGCGGCCACGCGCGGGTCGAACCGCGGGCTCGGCAGGAACACCACGGTGCCGCCGAGCACCATCGCGTTCATGACGTTGAACAGGGCGGTCGCGTGCATCATCGGCGGCAGCGGCAGGCACACCGTGCGGGGCAGGTCCTCGCGGGCGGCGATGCGCGTGACGTCGTCCAGGGTGGCCGGGGGGTCGACGGGCAACGAGCCGTAGATCGAGAACTGCTGGCTGTCGAACAGGTTGCCGTGCGTCCACACCACGGCCTTGGGCCGGCCGGTGGTGCCGCCGGTGAACAGGAAGATCTTGTGCTCCGGCCCGAGGTCACGCGGGGCGAGGGGTGCGGCGTCGAGCGCGGTCGCGAACGGCGCACCGGGGCCGACGGGGGTGCCGGGGGGTGCGTCGTCCGGGACGACGAGCACGAGCGGGGGCAGCGGGGACCTCTCGGCGGCGTCGATGACCGCGACGGCGAGGCTCCGGGGGTAGACGAGCGCGGCGGGCTGCGACATCTCCAGCAGCTCGGCCAGCTCGGCACCCTGGTAGCGGAAGTTGATGTTGACCGGGATCGCGCCGATCTTGTACGCCGCGTACAGCGTGGCCAGGTACTCGACGCGGTTGTACATGAAGACCGCGACGGTGGAGTCGGGACCCAGTCCGTGGGCGACGAACGTCGCGGCGAGCCGGGCGGCCTGCTGCTCGAACGCGGCGTAGGTGAGCGTGGCGCCCTCGGCCCGCACCGCGACACGGTCCGGCACGGCGCGCGCGACCGCGTCCCAGATCGCGGCGTAGTTGGCGCGAGCGAGGTCACCGGGGGACGGCGAGGGGACGTCTGCCACTGCTCACATCCTCGTGGGCGGGCCGCGAGTGACCGCGACGGTGCGGGACGTCCCGATCGTGCCGGTACGCACCTGCACACGTCAATCATTTCCGTGACGATCGTCAGGTAGTTGTCGAATGACGACGGTCGCGGTGCGTGCCCGGAGCCGCGCCTCGAACCTAGAGGGCTCGGAGGTCGAACCTCGAGGGCTCAGGGCTCAGGGCTCAGGGCTCCAGCCTTCGGGCCAGCTCGTCGCGCGCCGGCCCGGCGAGGGCGGCGTGCAGCCGCGCGAAGGTCTCGACCGACCGCGTCGCCGGCCAGTCCGGCGCCAGGTGCTCGACCGGCAGGCGGGGGACGGCGCGCAGCAGGTCGAGCCAGTCGGCGACCAGGGCCGTGACGTCCCGCAGCGCGTGCGCGCCCACCGGACCCGCGACCGCGCCTGCGTCCGGCGCCGCGTCCCGGATCGCCTGCGCCCAGCGCTGCTGGAACTGCTCGTGCCGCGCGCGCATCGCGTCCAGCCGCCAGGCGGTCCGGACGCTGCGCGCGGCCGAGAAGCCGGGCACCTCGCGGGCGCGGAACGCGAGGATCTCGACGTCGTCGTCGCGACCGTCACCGTCGTCACGGACCCCGCCCAGCGCCTGCGCCACGTCGACCTCACCGGGGGCGATCCACAGGCCGTCGCGCAGCAGCCCGAACCCCGCCCACGCCAGCTGGGCGCGCACGCGGTGCCGCACGTCGCGGCGGCTCTCCGGGACCGAGAAGCTGACGAGCGTCCACCCGGCACCGCGCGGCGCGAAGGGCTCAGGGTCGAACACGCGGTCGCGCGCCTCGCGCAGCACGCGCTCGCTCTGCGCGGTCAGACCGTAGGAGACCGTGCGCCCGACGCGCTGCGGCGCGAGCAGGCCGCGGCCCGCCATGCGGGTGAGCGCCGCGCGCGTCGCCGCCTCCCCCACCCCCAGCTCCGCCAGGACGCCGATGAGCACGGACGCGGGGAGGGGCCCGATCTCGCCGGCCACCATGAGCTCGCCCATGAACGCCAGCAGCAGCTGCTCGGGGCGCCGCCGGACGGCGGCACCGTCGGGCGCGAGCGCGTCGTCGGGCGGCGTCGGCATGCGGGCGATTCTCGCACGCACACCCGGCCAGCCCCGGACGCGGAGGCGGGCCCGGAGCATTGACACGTGTGACATTCGACTGCACGATTGCTGGACGAGTGTCATGCATGGTCCGAGCGCTGGTCGGTCCCGACGGCGTGCGGAGGCGCCCGTCACCCCGAGATTCAACGGAGAATTGAGGACCCCCATGAACCGACGTCCCGCACTCGTGGCGGCGCTCGTCGCGGCGCTGTCGCTCGGACTGGCCGCGTGCTCGTCCTCCGGGTCCGCCCCGGACAGCGAGCCGGCGGCCTCGGCCGACGCCCCCGACGCCGACTCCCCGCGCGCCGTGACCATCGGCGCCCTGAGCATCAGCGAGACCGCGCCGCTGTGGGCCGCCGTCGAGGCGGGCGTCTTCGCCGAGCACGGCCTCGACGTCACCGTCCAGCCGATCCAGGGCGGGGCGCAGGCCATGCCCGCGCTGATCAACGGCGACATCGACTTCTCCGTCGGCCAGCCGTTCGGCGCGATGCGCGCGAGCCTGCAGGGCCTCGACGTCAAGATCGTCGCCAACTACGCGCAGAGCCTGACCGAGGGCGACGACATCAACTCGGTCGTCGTGGGCGCCGGCAGCGACATCACGAGCCCCGCCGACCTGGCCGGCAAGAAGGTCGCGGTGAACTCCCTGGGGGCCGCGGGTGACCTGACGATCATGGCCGCGGTCGAGGAGGACGGCGGCGACCCCAGCACCGTCGAGTTCGTCGAGGTCGCCTTCCCCGACGCCCAGGCGCAGCTCGAGGCCGGCAACATCGACGCCGCGTGGGTGCCCGAGCCGTTCGTCTCGATGATCGTCGGCTCCGGCGGCGCCCGCGTCGTCGACCCGTACCAGGCGGTGCTGCCGGGCCTGCCCACGCTCGTCCTGCAGACGACCGGCACGACCGTCGCCGACGACCCGGAGCTCGTCGAGGCCGTGCGCGAGGCGTTCACCGCCGCGTTCGCGTGGGCGGCCGAGAACGACGAGACCATGCGCCAGTCGCTCGTCACCGAGATGTCGCTGCCCGATGCGGCGGCGGCCAACCTGCGACTGCCGCAGTTCTCGACCGAGATCGACGAGGACGTGCTGCAGGGCCTGGCCGACCTCGCGGTCGAGCACGAGTTCTTCGACACCGCCCCGGACCTCGACGAGCTCGTCAGCTCGTGACGTCGACCGACACGGCCACCGGCCCGGGACCCGGGGGCGTCGCCGCCCGGCCCCGGGCCGGTGCGCCGAGCGGGACGGGCGGTGGCCGCACCCGCCGCCCGCGCGGCAGCCGCAGCGCGGTGATGGGTGCCCTCGGGGTCCTCGGCTTCGCGGCCACCTGGGAGATCGTGGCGCTCACGCAGGTCGTGAACCCCGCCTACCTGCCGCGCTTCACGACGACGGCCGCCCGCCTGGTCACCGAGCTCGACGATCCGCGGTTCTGGTCGGCGCTCGGCGACACCGTCGTGACGTGGGCGCTCGGGCTGCTCATCGCGGTGGCCGCCGCCGTCGTCGCCGGCGCGGTCGTCGGCCTCGTGCCGTTCCTGCGCCGGGCCACCCACACCACCGTGGAGTTCCTGCGCCCCATCCCGTCGGTCGCGATCATCCCGCTGGCGGTCCTCGTCGCCGGCCTCTCGCGCGAGGCAGCGCTCGTGGTCGTCGTCTACGCGCCGTTCTGGCAGGTGTTCATCCAGGTGCTGTACGGCGTCGGGGACGTCGACACGGTCGCCGACGACACCGCGCGCGGCTACGGGCTCGGACGGCTGCAGCGCCTGCGGCACGTCGTGCTGCCCACCGCCCTGCCGTACGTCATCACCGGCTTCCGGCTCGCCGCGTCGATCGCGCTCGTGCTCACCATCACCGCCGAGCTCGTCATCGGGAATCCCGGGATCGGCCGGCAGATCGACGTCTACCGGTCCGCTCCCGACGCGCCCGGGCTGTACGCGCTGGTGCTGGTCACGGGCCTGCTCGGGCTGCTCGTCAACCTCGCGACGCGCCTGGTCGAGCGGCGGGTCCTGCACTGGCACCCGTCGGTCCGCAGGGAAGGCGTCGCCTGATGGTGCGTCGCGCGCTCGTCTCCGTCGCCTACGGCGCCGGCCTGCCCGTGCTGCTCGTGCTCGGGTGGGCGCTGGCGACCCGCGGCACCACCAACCTGTACTTCCCGCCGCCGTCGCGCGTGCTCGACGCGTTCGTCAGCACGTGGCTCTCCCCCGACACCCTGACGGGGGACGTGCTGCCGAGCCTCGGCCGGTTCGGGATCGGGGTGCTCCTGTCGATCGTCATCGGGATCGTCGCCGGCACCGCGATCGGCGCGACCCCGTGGCTGCGCGCCCTGCTCGAGCCGATGCTCGAGTTCTTCCGGGCGATCCCGCCCGTGGTGCTCGTGCCCGTCCTCATGCTGCTGCTCGGCATCGACGACACCATGAAGCTGGCCGTCATCGTCTCGGGCAGCGTGTGGCCGGTGCTGCTCAACACGATCGAGGGGGTCCGCGGCACCGACCCGGTGCTCGTCGACACCTCGCGGTCGTACCGGGTCCGCGGCGCGCTGGCCTACCGGTACGTCGTCCTGCCGGCCGCGAGCCCGCAGATCATGGCCGGGGTGCGGCTGTGCCTGTCGATCGGCCTGATCCTCATGGTGATCTCGGAGATGTTCGCCTCGTCGTCGGGGCTGGGCTACCAGATCGTCTACTTCCAGCGGCAGTACATGGTCGCCGAGATGTGGGGCGGCATCCTGCTGCTCGGCCTCGTGGGCGTCGCCGTCGCCGTCGTCTTCCAGCTCGTCGAACGCCGGGTGCTGCACTGGTACCACGGCTCGAGAGAGGTCGCCCGTGCCTGAGACCACGCCCCTGCTGTCCGTCCAGGACCTGAAGAAGACCTACCAGGGCTCCTCCGGGCCCGTCGAGGCGATCGGGAGCATCACGTTCGACGTGCGCCCCGGCGAGCTCGTCTGCATCGTCGGGCCGTCCGGGTGCGGCAAGACGACGCTGCTCAAGTGCCTCGCCGGGCTGCTGCCGCCCACGGCGGGCTCGGTCACGCTGGACGGGGCCGCCGTCACCGCGCCGCCGAAGAAGATGGCGCTGGTGTTCCAGGAGTACGGGCGCTCCCTGTACCCGTGGCTCACCGTGCGGGACAACGTCGGGCTGCCGCTCAAGGCGCGCGGCGTGCCGAAGGCGGAACGGCGGGCGGTCGTCGAGCGCGCGGTCGAGGAGGTCGGCCTCGGGCACGCGCTCGACACGTACCCCTGGCAGCTGTCCGGCGGCATGCAGCAGCGCGTGGCCATCGCCCGCGCGGTGGCCTACCAGCCGGAGATCCTCGTCATGGACGAGCCGTTCGCCGCCGTCGACGCCCAGACCCGCGCCGACCTCGAGGACCTCGTCCGGCGGGTCTGGCAGGACCTCGGCGTCACCGTCCTGTTCGTCACCCACGACATCGACGAGTCGGTGTACCTGGGCGGACGCGTGCTCATGCTGTCGAGCTCGCCGACGTTCGTGCAGGAGGACCTCGCGATCGACCTCCCCGCCGAGCGCGACCAGCTCACCACCCGGGCGCTGCCGCGGTTCACCGAGCTGCGCACGCACGTGTACGAGCAGATCCAGCGGGCCAAGCGCGGCGAGGTGGTCGCGTCAGGCACCTGATGCCGGGTCGCCGCCCGTGCGTCCCGCAGGTCCCGGACGGCGCCCCTAGGCGCTGGGCGACGGCTGTGTGAGCCCCGGTGGCGGCTCCGGGCTCCAGCCGGGCTCCGGCTCGCTCGGTGGCAGCCCGCGCATCACGTGGATCCGGTCCACCACGGTGACGACGCCGAGCACGACGACGGCCAGGCCGCCCGCCGCGACGACGTCCGTCAGGAAGTGGTAGCCGAGGTACAGGCGGCTCAGGGCGACCGCGGCGGCACCGACGACACCGACGACCAGCCAGCCGACGACGACCCGCCAGGTCCGGTTCCGGCTCGCCACGAGGTACCCGGCCACCAGCAGGAAGGTCGCCGTCCCGATGGTGTGGCCGGACGGGAACGACCCGGTCGTCTCCGAGCCGGGGATGTACATGGTCTCCTCCGGCGGGCGGGGGCGGGCGACGAGGCCCTTGACCAGGAGCGAGAGCAGCGTGGAGGCGATCATGGCGCCGGCGAGCAGGAGCGGCCGCCACCACTCGCGCGCGCGCAGGCCCCAGGCCACGCACGCGACCAGGATGATGACCGGCAGGACCGTCGGACCGGTGACGAACGTGAGCGCGGCGAGGACCGCGGTGGCGACGTCGCTGCGGACGCCGACCAGGAACTCGAGTACCGGCGCGTCCCACAGGGAGAAGTCGTCGCGCCCCTGCACCGCGTCGAACATGCCCCAGAAGACGAGCAGGCCGAGAGCCACGAGCGCGACGCCGGGCAGGACCGCCCGGAGCACGGGCTGGTCGGCGTACCACGCGAGCAGGCGGCGCAGCGGCTCTCGGGCAGGCATCCGGTCACGCTACCGGCGCTCGTCGCGGACGGCTCCCTGACAGCCCTCGGCTCCGCCTACAGGTCGACGGTCACGAGACGGTAGCCGGCGTCGAGCTCGTCGAGCGCCAGCAGGTCGGCGTACCTCTCGGCCCACGCGCCCGCCGCGATGTCGTGCTCGAGCCGCTCCAGACCGTGGCGGATCTCCGCGTCGCCGACCCGGCTCAGCACCGAGATGCCCGCCCGGACCGCGGGATCGAGGTAGGCGGCGGGCCGCCTCCACCAGGCGGCGGCGAACCCGTCGACGCAGTCGTGAGGCACGGGGACGGCCTCCACCTCGCACGGGCCGAGCGCCGCGACGAGGCGCTCCATCGGGACGGCGTGCGCCCGGTCGTACTCCCGTGCGGCAGGCAGGTAGTCGCGCAGCAGCCAGAAGTCACGGGTCACGGTCTCGTCGAACGTCAGGACCACCACGCGGCGACGTGCGACCCGCCTCATCTCGGCGATCCCGCGCTCCAGGTCGGTCCAGTGGTGCACCGTGAGGACCGCCAGGGCCGCGTCCACCGCGTCGTCCGCCAGGGGGATCGACTCGGCCACCGCGCACACGGCCGGGGCAGCTCCCGAGGGGCGCTGGTCGATCATCGTCCTGCTGGGCTCGATGGCGACGACCGTGGTCGGCGGCTCGTAGGACCCCGTGCCGGCGCCGACGTTCACGACGGTCGACGCGCCCTGGAGAGCCCGGTCGACCTGCGCGGCGATGCGGGGGTCGGCCTGGCGGGTGGCGGTGTACGTCCGGCCGATGTCGTCGTAGAGGACCATGCGTCGACCCTGCCAGGCCACGGTCCCCGGCGGCCGTCCCTCAGTCCTCCGTCGGGGTCGCCTGGCCGTCCGCCAGGATCTTGGTGAGCAGCGCCTGCAGCGTCCGTCGCTCCTGACGGGTCAGCGCGGACGTCAGCACGTCGTCCACGCGCGCGGCCGCCGGGACCAGCTCGTCGAGCAGGGCGAGGCCGTCGTCGGTGAGCCGCACGACGTTGCGGCGCCGGTCGTCCGCGGCGCGCACGCGCGCCACCAGGCCACGGGCCTCCAGGCGCGCGACGAGCCCCGCGATGGTCGAGCGGTCGAGGTCCAGGTCGTCGCAGAGCTCGCGCTGGCTGGCCTCGCCGCGGCGGTGCAGCACGTTGAGCACGCCGAACTGCACGTTCGTCAGGCGCGGCCCGACCTCCTGCGCCCAGGCCGCGAGGTGCGCCTGCTGCGTGCGGCGCACGAGGAACCCGGTGTGGCGGGCGAGGTCGAGCGGTTCGGTCACGCGCGCCATCGTCCCAGGCGGCGCCGGGGTCTCAGCTCGCGCACGTCCCGGCACCGGAGGCGTTGCCCGCGCGGATGGTCGCTCACAGCCACCGCGGCGGCGACGGGACGGGCGAGCCGTCCGCCGTCGTCAGCAGAGCGGCACCGCCCCGGCCCGTCGCCCAGCGCGCGAGGTCGGCGGCACGGCCGCGGACGCGCACGGCATCACCGACCGGCGCTTGGGCACCGGCACCGGCCACGGCACCCGCTGCGGACTGCGCCGCCGGTCGCGGCCGGTCCGTCGGTTCGAGCACGGGGACGGGCTCGCCGCCCGGCCGGGCACCCCACATCCGGGCCACGTCCGCGAGCAGCGCGTCGACCAGCTCGGGCGGCAGCTGCCGGAACGACGCCCCGTTGTCCAGGTCGACGGCGTGCACCCAGACCTCGCGCGTGCGCATCCACACCGTCTCGCTCGCCGGCACCGTGCGCCCGAGCGCGGTGCGGACCAGGGCCGCCCACGCCGCGGGCGGCAGGTCGCGCCACTCGACGTCGAGGTGCACGGCCGCGTGCGCGGACAGGCTCCGCAGGGCCCGCGCGGGCAGCGTCGCGCCGTACGCGATCTCCGCGTCCCGCTCCTCGCGCGACGCGTACATCGGGGTCTCGACGCCCGTCGCGGCCCACTCGGTCAGGCGCGTGAGCGCCCGCGCGTTGAGCCCGACGTGCGCGACGACGTGCCTGCGCGTCCACCCGGGCACCAGCGACGGCACGTCGAGCTCGTCGTTGCCGAGCTCGTTGAGCTTGCGGGAGAAGTACGCCTGCCCGCGCCTGGCCAGCAGGAGCGCCGAGCGCAGGTCCGGGTCGGTGGTCCGGTCGGTGCGTGCGGGCACGTCAGGCCTCCGCGACGACGTCGTTGCGGAGCTCGCCCAGGCCGGTGACGGACGTGGTGAGCACCTGCCCCGGCCGCAGGTAGCGCGGGGGCCTGCGTGCGTGGCCCACCCCACCGGGCGTGCCCGTCGCGATGACGTCCCCGGGGTGCAGCGTGAGGATCTGCGAGACGTACGCGACGAGCGCGGCCGGGCCGAAGACCATGTCGTCGACGGGTGTGTGCTGCACCTGCTCGTCGTCGACGACGGTCCGCAGCTCACCGGCGGGCAGCGCGTCCGTGACGGTGAGCCACGCCCCGAACGGCGTCGTCGCCTCGAACGTCTTGCCCTGCAGCCACTGCGCGGTGCGGTACTGGTAGTCGCGCATGGTGACGTCGTTGAGGACCGCGTACCCGGCGATCGCGGCGGCCGCGGCGGCCTCGTCGAGCCGCCGGGCGGTCGCGCCGACGACGACGGCGACCTCGCCCTCCCAGTCGACGGCGTCCGCCGCGTGCGCGGGCAGGACGATCGGGTCGTACGGGCCGATGAGCGCCTCGGGGTACTTCGCGAACAGCGTCGGGTGCTCGGGCACCTCGCGGCCCATCTCGAGGATGTGGTTGCGGTAGTTGAGCCCGACGCACACGATCTTCGAGGGCCGCGGGACGGGCGGCGCCCAGGCCCACGGCTCGAGGTCCGCCAGCGCCCGGCGGGGCCCGCCGGCCGACGCGGCACGCTCACGCCAGTCCGGTGCGGCCAGCAGCGCCCCGACGTCCACCGCGCCGGGGATCTCCACGGCGACGGCGTCGGAGTCGATGCGCACCGCGACCGTCGCAGCCGGTGTCGGGCCACCGGGCGCGGCGAGGCGCAGCGTCCCGAGCCTCACGCGAGGTCCTCGTTGCGCTGGCCCGGCACGTACGTGCGCGTGAACTGCAGCCGGTCGATGATCGGCCCGTCGCTGAAGCGGAACAGGTCGAACTGCGTGTCGGCGTGCAGCGACCACGGCACCCAGCTCGGCACGGCGAACAGGTCGCCGGTCTCGACGCGGTGCTCGGTGTCCCCGAGCACGACCGTGCCCTCGCCCTCGAACACCTGCCACACGGACGACCCGACCTCGTGGCGTGCGGGCGTCTCGGCACCGGCGCGCAGCCGGTGGAACTCGCAGCGGAGGGTCGGCATGACGTCACCGCCGGTCGTCGGGTTGGTGTACCGGATCGCGGCGTGGCCCTGCTCGACGGTCGCCGGGTGGCCCTCGTCCTCGAGCCGGAGCTGCTCGGTGAGCGCGCGGTCGGTGTGCTCCCAGCGGTAGGCGGCCAGGGGCGAGCTCGTCTGGTCCTGCAGCCCGGACAGCGGGCGCAGGCCGGGGTGGGCCCACAGCCGCTCGGAGCGGGAGACGTCCGGCGACGCCTCGTCGGTGACGCGCTCGGACCCGAACTCGAAGAAGCCGACGTCCGCGTAGTGCGAGAACGGCACGTCGAGGCCGTCGATCCAGGCCATGGGCTCGTCGGTGTCGTTGTGGTGGCCGTGGTAGTTCCAGCCGGGGGTGAGCAGCAGGTCGCCGCGGCGCATGGCGACGGGGTCGCCGTTGACGACGGTCCACACCCCCTCGCCCTCGACGACGAACCGGAACGCGTTCTGGCTGTGCCGGTGCTCGGGCGCGGTCTCGTGGCCGCCGAGGTACTGGATCGCGCACCACAGCGTCGGCGTGGCGTAGGCGGTGCCGGGCAGGCCGGGGTTCGCCAGGCCCATCGCGCGCCGCTCGCCGCCGCGGCCGACGGGGACGAGGTCGCCGGAGCGGCGGGCGATGTCGTACAGGGCCTTCCACCGCCAGACGTACGGCACGGCCTTCGGCGAGGGGGCCATGGGCATGAGGTCGTCACGCTGGGTCCACAGGGGGGCCAGGCTCTCGGCCTCGAAGTCCGCGTAGAGCTGCTTCAGCTCGGGGGTGTCGGCGGTGCCGTCCATCTGGTGCACGGTGGCCTCCTCGGTGGCGTCCTCGCCAGTCGTTGGTATGCCAACGATAGGCGTGATCCACGTCACACGGAAGGGGTGCGCGCCGCACCGACGGTGAGTGAGACGCCCCGGGACGGAGCTCCGCGGCGTCGGTAGGGTGCGCCGACCGCTCGACGACGAGGAGGCACCCGTGCTGGCACTGCGGCCACCGACCCTGGAGCACTTCTGCACCCTCCAGGTCGAGCTCGCACCGGTCATCGACGTCGGTCTCGGCCGGTTCGCCGAGCGGCGCATCATCCCGATCATCGGCGGCCGGGTCACCGGCAGGGTCAGCGGCACGATCCTCGACCTCGGCGCCGACTGGCAGTCCGTGACCCACGACGGCGTGGCCGAGCTGCACGCGCGGTACGCCTTCGAGACGCCCGACGGGGCGATCGTCGAGATCGTCAACACCGGCTACCGCCACGGCCCGCCCGAGGTGATGCGGCGGCTCGCGTCCGGCGCCCCGACGCCGCCGGAGTCGTACTCCATGCGCTCGACGGCCCGCCTGGAGAGCGGCCACCCGGACTACCGGTGGCTCAACCGGATGGTGTTCGTGGGCACCGGCGCACGCGACGCGGACGCCGTGCAGATCGACCTGTACAGCGTCGGATGAGCGGGCCGGACATGGCGCAGCCGCGTGTGCTGGTCGCCGGCGGCGGGATCGGCGGCCTGGCCGTCGCCCTCACGCTGCACCAGGTCGGTGTGCCGTTCACGGTGCTGGAGGGCGCGCGCGAGCTCGCGCCCCTCGGCGTGGGCATCAACCTGCAGCCCAACGCCGTGCGCGAGCTCGGCGACCTCGGCATCGGCCCCGACCTGCTGGACACGATCGGCGTCCCCGCGCGCGAGTGGGCGCTGGTCGGGCGCAACGGCCACGACATCTACAGCGAGCCCCGCGGTCTGGACGCGGGGTACCGCTGGCCGCAGTACGCGCTGCACCGCGGGCGGCTGCAGCTGCTGCTCGCGCAGGTGCTGCGCGAGCGGGCCGGTGCGGACGCGATCCGGCTGGGCCACCGCGTGACCGGCTACGAGACGCACACCGACGGGACCGTCACGGCGACGGGGCAGCACCCCGACGGCACGGTCTGGCACGAGCACGGGTCCGTGCTGATCGGCGCCGACGGCATCCACTCGGCCGTCCGTGCGCAGATGCACCCCGACCAGCCGCCGATCCACTGGGGCGGGACCATGATGTGGCGCGGCACCACGCAGGCGGTGCCCGTGCGCACCGGCTCGTCGTTCGTAGGCCTGGGCTCGGCCCGGCACCGCGTCGTCGTCTACCCGATCTCCCCCGCCGACCCCGTCACCGGCCTGGCCACCGTCAACTGGATCGCCGAGCTGCAGGTGGACGACACCGCCTGGCAGCGCAGCGGCTGGTTCCGGCAGGTCGACGTCCAGGAGCTCGCGCACCACTTCGACGGCTGGACGTACGACTGGCTCGACGTGCCCGACCTGCTGGCGCGCGCCGAGGTGGTCTACGAGAACCCCATGATCGACCGCGACCCCGTGCCGACCTGGCAGGACGGCCCGGTGCTGCTGGTCGGGGACGCCGCGCACGCCATGTACCCGACGGGGTCCAACGGGGCGAGCCAGGCGATCATGGACGCCCGCCACCTGGGGGCCGCGATGCTGCGGCACGGCGTCACCCCGGCCGCGCTCGCCGCCTTCGACGCGCAGCTGTGCGGACCGGTCTCCCGGCTGGTGCTGCGCAACCGGGGCGCCGGGCCGTTCGGGCTGCTGGACCTCGTCGACGAGCGCTGCGGCGGGGACTTCGACGACATCGACGACGTCGTCCCGGAGGTCGAGCGCACCGCGTTCATGGCCGGGTACAAAGCCGCTGCGGGGTTCGCGGTCGAGCAGCTCAACACCGCCGGGCCGACGATCGCGCCGGGCGCGCGGGTGGAGGGCCTGCGGGTCTGAGCCCGCGCCGGGCTCTGGCCCGTCGGCTGGACGTCCGGAGCCTGGAGCCCGACCGGGACGCGCCGACGGGCCCTCCACCCCGGGGCGGGGGTGAAGGGCCCGTGCGGGCGTCGGGCCGTCCCCTACGCGACGGCCGTCGCCACCCGCGTCGTGCGGCGCGCCGCCAGTGCGGTCGCGATCAGCGCGAAGACCACGACGGCCGCGCTGACGACGCCGTACGCCGGCACGTCCACCACGGGAGGCCCGTCGAGCACGCCCGCGCTCACCCCGATCAGCGCCGGGACGACCGCCAGGGTCCCGACGACCCAGGCCGTCACGCCCGTGATCGCCGCCTCGACGGTGGTCATCGCCATGAGCTGGCGACGCGTGGTGCCGGTGCGGTGCAGCAGCGCGAGCTCGTCGCGCCGCGCGACCGTGGTCATCGCCAGCGTGCTGGCCGCCCCGACCGCCACGACCGCGAGCAGCAGCAGGAGCAGTGCCGTCCCGACCTCGTTCTCGTCGCCGGCCGCACTCATGGCGGTGGTGATGTGGGTCTGCGGGTCCGCCGCCGTGGCGCCCAGGGCGGTGATCGCCGCGGTCGTGGCGGTCGCGTCCGCGCCGTCGGCGAGGTCGACCAGGACGGTGTCGGCCATGACCGGCAGCCCGTGGGCCTCGGCCGTCGCCGGCCCTGTGATGACCCCCGCGACGCCCATGCCGCGGGAGAACACGGCGACGACGGTCGCGTCGACCTCGTCACCCCCGAGGCGGAGCGTGAGCGTCTCCCCCAGCCCGGCACCGGACGTGAACGCCGTGTCGCTGCTGACGGCCACGGTGTCCGGTGCGTCGAGGTCGGCGAGCGACCCCTTCACGACGTCCGGGTCGAGCGCGGTGGTGCCGACGGGGACGACCCGCAGCGCGGTCGCCTCCCAGGCCAGCGCGCCGCCCTCGCTGTCGGTCCGGACCTGCGCCGGGACCGTCGCGAGCGGCACGGCAGCAGCGACCCCGGGCACCTGCGTGACCTGCGCGACCAGGTCCTGCGTCGCGTCCTGCGGGGGCGTGACGACGAGGTCCGCGCTGACCGCGGCGACGAACTCCTGCTCGGCCGCGGTCGTCAGGGCCCGGTTCACGCTCGTCTGGATGGTCGCGGCGGAGACGACCAGGGCGAGCGGCACGACGACCGTGGTCAGGCGCCGCGAGAAGCCGCGGACGTTGCGCACGGCGAGCATGGTGGCGGGACGACCACCGGCCGGGTGCATGCGTGCGACCCGGTCGAAGATCCAGCCGACCAGCACGGGACCGGCGAGCGCGACCGCCCCGATGAGCAGGAACGCCGACAGCGAGGCCATCGCGCTGCCGGTGGCGCCGGGGATCCACAGGGTCGAGAACGCCATGACCAGGCCGACGACGCTCATCGTCGCCGCGGTCAGGCGGCGGCCGGGGCCGACCTGCCGGTCCTCGACGGCGCTCTGCTGGAGCGCGGCGGTGGGTGCGGTGCGGGCGGCCTCGCGTGCGCCGAGCCGCCCCACGGGCACCGCGGTGACCACGATGAGCGCGACGGCGGCCAGGACGGGCAGCGGGGAGAGCGACGACGCGAAGTCCGGCGCGACCATCCCGCTGCGCACGAGCAGCGGGTCCAGCAGGCGGGCGCCGAACAGGCCCGCGACCGCCCCGAGCGGCGCGGCGACGAGCGACACGACCCCCACCTCGAGCGTGACGGTGCGACGCACCTGGGCCGGCGTCGCGCCGACGGCACGCAGGAGCGCGAACTCCCGGCGGCGGCTGCGCAGCGCCAGGCTGACGGTGGCCGCGACGACCATCACGACGACGACGATCAGCGTGCCGGCGTACGACGAGGCGAGGGCGACGAGCAGCCCGCCGGACGTCGGGTCGGCCGCGCCCTGCGTGCGCAGGCCCGACTCGAACAGGACGCCGGTGACGGCGAGCACCGCCGCGGCGACGGCCAGGACGACGGCGGTGCCGGCGAAGGCACCGCGGTGGGCGCGGACGCCCGAGGACGCGAGCTGCCACATCGGGCTCACCGTCCCTTCGCGAGGAGCCGGGCGGTGACCTGCTCGGCGGTGGGACGCTCGAGCCGGTCGACGACCAGCCCGTCCGCGAGGACGACGACGCGCTCGGCGGAGGCGGCGACCCCCGCGTCGTGCGTCACGATGACGACCGTCTGGCCGAGCTCGTCGGCCGTGTCCCGCAGCACCTGGAGCACCGCGGCCCCGGTCCTGGAGTCCAGCGCGCCGGTCGGCTCGTCGGCGAAGACGACCGCCGGCCGCGTGATGAGTGCGCGGGCGATGGCGACCCGCTGGGCCTGCCCGCCGGACAGCTCGCCCGGCAGCCGGTCCACGAGGTCCGGCACACCGAGGAACTCCAGCAGCGCCGCCTCCCACGCCGGGTCGACCTGGCGGCCCGCGAGCAGCAGCGGCAGCCGCACGTTCTCGCGGGCCGTGAGGTGCCCGATGAGGTTGTAGGCCTGGAAGACGAAGCCGACGTGCTCGCGGCGGAACCGGGTGAGGTCGTCGGGGCGCATCGTCGTCAGGTCGTGGCCGCCGACGACGACCGAGCCGCGGCTGGGGGTGTCGAGGCCCGCGGCGCAGTTCAGCAGCGTGGACTTGCCGGAACCGGACTGCCCGACGACCGCGGTGACCGACCCGGCCGGCAGGTCGAGGGAGACTCCGCGCAGCGCGTGGACGGGCTCACGAGCGGGGTAGGTCTTGTGCACGTCGACGAGGCGCACCGCGGTGCCCGTCGTCGCGGCCGTGGTCTGCGTGGCCATGGTGGTCTCCTGGTTGTCGAGGTCCTGGTGTTGCTCTCGAACCTAGGGACCGGGCGGGGTCGCCATCGAGCCTCGGAAGAGGGCCCCGGGCGAGTTCCATCCTTCGACGGAGGCGCCGTGCGGGACGTGGCGCGTCGGCGTGCGGGACGTGGCGCACCGGGGTGGGATGGGCGGATGCAGACACGACACATCGCCGACGTCCCGGTCAGCGCCATCGGCCTCGGCGGCATGCCCATGTCGATCGAGGGCCGCCCCGACCGGGAGCGCTCGATCGCCACCATCCACGCCGCGCTCGACGCGGGCGTCACGCTCATCGACACCGCGGACGCGTACCACCTGCACGCCGACGAGGTCGGCCACAACGAGGACCTCATCGCCGAGGCGCTGCGCACCTGGTCGGGCGACGCCTCGTCCGTCCTCGTCGCCACCAAGGGCGGGCACCTGCGCCCCGGCGACGGCTCGTGGACGGTGAACGGCCGCCCCGAGTACCTGAAGCAGGCCGCGCAGGAGTCGGCCCGCCGGCTCGGGGTCGAGGCGATCGGCCTGTACCAGTTCCACCGCCCCGACCCGGACGTGCCGTACGAGGAGTCGGTCGGCGCGCTGGCCGAGCTGCTCGACGCCGGCACGATCCGCCTCGCGGGCGTCTCCAACGCGAACCCCGAGCAGATCCGGCTCGCGCAGGAGGTGCTGGGCGGGCGCCTCGCGTCCGTGCAGAACCAGTACTCCCCCGCCTTCCGGTCGTCCCAGCCGGAGCTGGACCTGTGCGCCGAGCTCGGCATCGCGTTCCTGCCGTGGAGCCCGCTCGGCGGCATCGCCAAGGCCGCCGACCTGGGCGACACGTTCGCCCCGTTCGCGCAGGTCGCCCAGGCGCACGGCGTCAGCCCGCAGCAGGTGGCGCTCGCGTGGGAGCTCGCGCAGGCCGACGTCGTCGTCCCGATCCCCGGGGCGTCGCGGCCCGCGTCGATCCAGGACTCCGTCCTGGCGGTGGACCTGCGACTGACGCGCGAGGAGATCGAGCGGCTCTCCGCGGCCGCCTGACGCACCGGCAGGCCTGGCCCGCGCGCGCGGGTCAGGCGTGCCTGTCCTTCGTGGCGGAACGACCCCCGCGAGGCGTACCACTGAGGTATGGGCACGTTCGTCCACCGCCTGCTCGACTACCCGGTCGTCCTCGCGACGGTCGCGGTCGCGGCCGTGGGCGGGCTGCTCGAGGCGACGGGCGACGGCACCACGGCCCGGTGGGTCGTCTCCGTGTACGCCGTGGGCGTCGCGCTGCTGCAGGCCCGCGGGATGGTGGCGGACCTGCGGGCGGGGAACCACGGCGTCGACCTGCTCGCGGTGACGGCGATCGCCTCGACGGTCGCGGTGGGCGAGTACTGGGCGGCCCTGGTGGTGTGCCTCATGCTGTCCGGCGGCGAGGCCCTCGAGGACTACGCCGCGGGTCGGGCCCGGCGCGAGCTCACCGGGCTGCTGCAGAACGCGCCCCGCACGGCGCACCTGCTCGGACCGGACGGGGAGCCCACCGACGTCCCGGTCGGGGACGTCGTGGTCGGCGACCGGGTCCTCGTGCGTCCCTTCGAGGTCGTCCCCGTCGACGGCGTGCTGGAGTCGGACGACGCGATCCTCGACGAGTCGTCGCTGACCGGGGAGTCGCTGCCCGTCGAGCACGTGCGCGGCGACGGCCTGCTGTCCGGCGCGATCAACGGTGGCGACGCCATCGAGCTGCGCGCCACCGCCGCGGCGGCGGACTCCCAGTACCAGCGGATCATCGCCCTCGTCCGCGAGGCGCAGGACTCCAAGGCGCCGTTCGTCCGGCTCGCGGACCGGGTGGCGGTGCCCTTCACGCTGTTCGCGTTCGCGGTGGCCGTCACGGCGTGGCTGGTCTCGGGGGACCCGGTCCGGATCGCCGAGGTGCTGGTGGTCGCCACCCCGTGCCCGCTGATCATCGCCGCCCCGGTCGCGTTCATGGCCGGGATGTCCCGCTCCGCGCGGGCCGGGATCATCGTGAAGAGCAGCGGCACCCTGGAGCAGCTGGCCCGGGCGCGCACCGCCGCGTTCGACAAGACCGGGACCCTCACCCACGGGCAGCCGCGCGTCACGCACGTCGACGCCGAGGGCCTCGCGCCGCAGGACCTGCTGCTGCTCGCCGCGGCCGTGGAGCAGTACTCGAGCCACCCCCTCGCCGAGGCCGTCGTGGAGCGCGCCCGCGGGACGGGCCGGACGCTGCCGCCCGCGCAGGACGTCGTCGAGGTCCCCGCGCACGGTGTGCGCGGGACGGTCGACGGGCGGGTGGTCGTCGTGGGCAAGGCCGGCTGGGTCGCGCAGGAGTCGGGTGCCGCACCGGCGTCGTCGGACGGGGACACGAGCATCCACGTGGCCGTCGACCGGCGCCTCGCGGGCAGCCTCACGCTGGCCGACGAGCTGCGCGCCGAGACGGCCGCGACCATGGCCGCGCTGCACCGCGCCGGCGTCTGCACCACGATGATGCTGACCGGGGACGGCGAGCAGGTCGCCCGGCGGATCGCGGCCGAGGCCGGCATCGACGACGTGCGCGCCGAGCTGCTGCCGCAGGACAAGGTCGCCGCGGTCCGGTCCGCCCCCCTGCGCCCGGTGATGATGGTCGGCGACGGCGTGAACGACGCACCCGTGCTGGCCGTCGCGGACGTCGGCATCGCGATGGGCGCGCGCGGTGCGAGCGCCGCCAGCGAGTCCGCGGACGTCGTCATCACGGTCGACGACCTGTCCCGCGCGGCGCGCGCCGTGCAGATCGGCCAGCGCACCATGCGGGTCGCGTGGCAGTCGATCGCCATGGGCGTCGGCCTGTCCGTGGCGCTGATGCTCGTGGCGGCCACCGGCAGCCTGCCCGCCCTCGCGGGCGCGTGGCTGCAGGAGGCGGTGGACCTCACCACGATCCTGTGGGCGCTGCTCGCGGTCCGGGCGAGCCGGGCCGAGCGCGTGGAGACCGCGAGGATGACCGAGGACGTGGCCCGCTCGCGTGCCGACCGGGAGCGCGCGGCGACGGTCGACGACGGGCGGACCGCGGCCCTGCGGGGCGCCTGACGCGGCGCCGGCCGCAGGGCCGCGCGGGTCCCCCCTACGCCGAGACCAGCTCCGTGCCGTCCGGCTTCAGGTCGGCCAGCGCGACGCTCTGGATCGCCGGGTCGTCGTACAGGTTCCAGTAGTACGTCGTCGTCCGGGACGAGAAGAGACCGGTGTAGATCGTCTTCTCGAACGCCCCGTCACCCATGGCGGCGGCGCCGTCGACCATCGCGACCTGCTGCAGGGTGTGGAACGCCCGGCTGACGTTGTCCTCCTCGCTGGTCTTGGTCGGGTAGTGGGCGTTGACGTACGCCGCCCGCACGAACCGCGAGGTGGAGTAGTAGTCGCCCGGGATCCCGCGCATGTGCGAGCCCGAGCCGAACGGCGTGAGGCTGGCCCGCCCGACCTGCAGGGCGTCGGGGAACTCCGGGCCCGTGTTGAGGTAGTTGCGCAGGTTCTCGTGGTGCCACTCGAACCCGGGCTGGTTGGCCAGCACGTCCACGTCGTCGTCGAAGACGTGCAGGCCGGTGGCCGTGTGCTCCACCACGATCGCGCGGTTCGCGTCGGCGATGATCCAGTGCAGCAACGAGCTCGGGAACTTCTCGTTGATGGGCTTGTCGACGATCGTCACGTCCGCGAGCGCGGCCTCCACCTCGTCCACCGAGGCGAACTGCGAGCCCACCCAGAGGGGGAACTCCCACGCGGCGACGTTGGTCCTCCCGTCGACCGGCCCCGGCGCGTACTGCGCGTACCCGGGGAAGTTCAGGCCCGCCACGGCGAGGCCCGCGTCGTTGCCGAGGTCGAAGTACAGCGGCGTGTCCTCCTCGACGATGCCCATGCCGATCGTCGCGTGGCGGATGCTGCCCACGGCACCGAACGGCGACCTGGGCGTGTATCCGGTGGGCGTGACGAGCACCCGCTCCCCGTACCCGACGGTCCAGTCGAGGTTGCGGGCGAGGTAGAGGTTGCCGTCACCGTCCGAGAATCGAATGCCTGTGCACATCTGGTTGCCCCCCTGTCTTCGGCGGGCCGGCCGCCCGCCGCCCTTCGATGATGCACCGCCGTCCAGGAACGGGCATGTCCGGACAGGACGGACGCCCGGTGGGCTCGAGAAGCGTCAGCCCAGCACGCGCACGGCGACGACGGTGCACTGCACGGGGCGCGACTCGTTGCAGCCGCCACCGACCCAGACCTCGACCTCGTCGCCGTCGGAGGGCGCGTCCACCTGCGCGCCGTCGGCGTCGACGACCACGGCGTCCGTCAGACGCAACGCCATGCCCTCGTAGTAGTCGTCGGACACCGTCGTGAGGGACTGCTCAGCGCCGTCGGCCGTCACCGTGCCGGTGACCTCCGGGGAACGGTCCGGCAGTCCGTTCGACGCGCACCCCCCGAGCGCCAGCACGACGAGGGCCGACACCACCGGGCGCGCACGAACGCTCATCCGCGGAGTATCGCCGAGCGTTCGCGGCGGCGGCAGTCACCCGTCCGGGCAGGCGCGGGTCGGGCGCTCGACCAGCGCGTCGTCGAGCGTCGTCGCGCCCGCCGCCGGGTCACCGCGCGTCGCCGGGCTCGATCGTCCGCACGACGCGGGCCGGGTTGCCCACGGCCACGACGTTCGCGGGCAGGTCACGCACGACGACGGCCCCGGCGCCGACCACCGTGTTGTCCCCGATCGTCACCCCGGGGCAGACGATGACCCCGCCGCCGAGCCACACGTTGTCGCCCAGGGTGATGGGCTGCGCGGCCTCGAGCTTGTCGCGGCGCGGCTGCGGGTCCACGGGGTGCGTCGGGGTCAGCAGCTGCACGTTCGGGCCGATCTGGCAGTCCTCGCCGATGGTGATGGTCGCGACGTCGAGCGCCGTGAGCCCGGAGTTGACGAAGGTCCGGGCGCCGACGTGGATGTTCTCGCCGTAGTCGACGGCCAGCGGCGGCTTGATGAACGCGCCCTCGCCGAGCGAGCCGAGCAGGTCGCTCAGGATCGCGCGCGCACCGGCGTCGTCGGAGGCGACGACGGCCCGCTGGTACGCGTCGACCAGCGCGGTGGCGCGGCGCGCGATGCGCTCGCTCTCCGGGTCGTCGGCGATGTAGAGGTCACCGGCGAGCATCCGCTCGCGGTTGGTGCGGGGGTCGCCGGCGAAGTAGTCGTGAGCCATGTGCTCGAACGTACACACCATCGGTGCAGGTCACGGCACGCCCGCGTGGATGAGCACCTCCCGCTGGTCGTCGCCGTACCGGGCGCGCTTCTCGACGCCCAGCCCGATCTTCGACGCCACCCGCTGCGACGCGACGTTGTCCGGCGCGATGATCGCGATCAGACGGGTCGCCCCCAGCACCTCGCGGGCGAAGTCACGCGCGGCCAGCGCGGCCTCGGTCGCCAGCCCCTCGCCCTGGCGGTCCGCGCGCACGTGGTACCCGACCTCCAGCTCGTCGACACCGTCGATGTGCTGCACCGTCAGCCCGCAGTCGCCGACGAACTCCCCGGTCGCCCGGTCCACCAGCACCCACAGGCCGAACCCGTGGTCGCGGTAGGAGCGGCGGGTCCAGTCGATCCACTTCTGCGCCTCCTCGCGGGTGCGCGGCCGGGGGTAGTGCGCCATGACGACGGGGTCGCCGAGCAGCGCCGCCATGTCGTCGAGGTCGTCGTCGGTCATCGGGCGCAGCAGCAGGCGGGGGGTGGGGCCGGGGACGTCCATGCCCGACAGCGTGGCGTCCGGGGGGTGCGACACGCCAGCCCGTCGGTGCGGCCGGCCAGCCCCGGGCGCACGCGCGGCTCACCGCGCGGCGGTGTCCCACGCGGCGCGGACGACGGCGATGGCCTCGGTGGCCGTGACGCCGAGCCGGGTCTGGTGACCGAGCGCGCGACGCCACATGGCCTCGTCGGCCGGCACGTCGAAGACCCACGCGCCCGGCGGCTTTCCCGTCGGTCCTGCAGCCAGGAAGACGTCCAGCGCTGCCGCGTCCACCAGCCCGCGCCGGGCAAGGGCCCACAGGTCGTACAGGTCACGAGGTGCACGACGGTCGATCCACGCGCTGAGCTTGGCGGCCGCGAAACCCGCTGCCGTCAGGGTCCGAAGGCGGGCCGGAGGCGCGTCGGAGTACCGCTGCTCGACCTGCCGCACCTCCGTCGGCCACAGGAACCCGTCGTCGGCCAGGAGCTGGACCCGGACGGCCAGCGTGTCACCCACCTCGAGCAGGGCAGGCTCCGCGCCACGCGCTGAGGCGAGCGCGGGTCGCCAGGTGGGCCGCCCGTGGCTCCGGGCGAGACCGCGCCGCACCGCCCTGTCGATGTCCTCCGCGACCCTGCTGCGCGGCGCGAGCGCGACCAGGTCGATGTCCTCGCTCAGGCGGGCGTCGACCAGGTGGGTGCGCGACAGGGCTGTCCCTCCGAAGAAGACCAGGTCGTCGGTGGGGACTCCCGCAGCGAGGGCACCCAGGACATGAGAGATCAGGTGGTCGCGTCGGACCTGCTCGAGAGCGACGCCGAAGCGCTCGGCCACAGCCGCCCACTCCGCGTACCCGCTGCCGGTCATCGCCTGGCCTCGAGCCGTCGGAGCGTCGCCCGCATGCGCTGGTGCTCCGCGAGGTCCTGCAGCTGCGCGGGGTCGCACGCCGGCCACAGGGCGTCGATCGCCTCCTGGGCGTCGACGTCGTGACCTCGCGGGTCCGTGCGCGCGAGGTCGAGGACGGTCTGCTCCGGGGTGGTCGCGAGGGCGGGCCCCAGATCCGTCGGGACGAGGACGGCGTCCAGCGCGGAGACGTCCCGCTCGGTGAAGACCACGCGGGCGTCGCGATCCGCCAGCACCGTGGGGCGCCGGTAGGTCGGGACCGCGACGTGCCCTTCACCGACGGCACGCGGCAGCGCTCGGTGGACCCGGGCGGCCGTGAGGCCCATCAGCACGGGCACCCGGTCGCCGACGTGCGCAGTCGCCACCGCAGCGGTCGCCGCCTCCAGGGTGGGGCGCCACGTCGCCGCATCGACGTCGAGGGGCACGGCGCAGTAGATCCCCCGGGCCAGCCGGTGCAGCACGCCGCGCAGCCGGAGCTCGCGGATCTCCTTCTTGGGGTGCGCGTACACGTGAGCCAGGTCCGCGACGCGGATGGTGCGCAGGGGTGCCCGGGCCGCGAGCCGGGCGATCTCTTCGCGTCCACTCATTCTGCAGATGGTAACCGCAGGAGGTTACCTTGTGCAGACTGAATCGGGCTTCTCCTCGCCGTGAGCGCACGGTCGGACAGCAGTGCCGCTCGCCCGGAACTTTGTTCGCTGCCGCACCGCGCCGACCTCCCGGACCCTTGACAAATATTCTTGTCAAGGGTTCCCTGGACCCATGCAGGACGTCGAGGTCATCGAGGACGCGGACACCGCCGCCGTGGCGCTGGACCCGGTCCGGTCACGGCTGCTCGGCGAGCTGGCCGAGCCCGCGTCGGCCGCCGGGCTGGCCGCCCGCGTCGGCATCCCCCGCCAGAAGGTCAACTACCACCTCAAGGCGCTGGAGGCGCACGGCCTGGTGGAGCTGGCCGAGGAGCGCCGGCACGGCGGCATCACCGAGCGGGTGCTGCGGGCGTCCGCCGCGCGGTACGTCGTCTCCCCCGCGGCCGTCAGCGCGTCGGCCGCCCAGCCGGACGCCACCTCCGACCGGCAGTCCGCCGGGTACCTCGTCGCACTGGCCGGGCGGCTGGTGCGGGAGGTCGGCGCGCTGGTTCGCCGGGCCGGGACGTCGGGGGCACGCGTCCCCACGCTGACCATCGACACGCAGATCGGGTTCCGCTCCGCCGCCGACCGTGCGGCCTTCGCGGACGACCTCACCGCCGCGGTGCTCGACCTGGCCGCGCGCTACCACCACGACGACGGGCGCCCGCACCGGCTCGTCGTCGCCGCGCACCCGCTGCCCGAGGAGGACGCATGACCACCGCACCGCACGTCCCGTACCGCCTGGAGTTCGACGTCGAGGTCCCCGGGACCCCCGAGCAGGTCTGGCAGGCCATCGCGACCGCCCGTGGCCTGAGCTCCTGGTTCCTGCCGACCCGCATCGAGGAGCACGAGGGCGGCACCCTGCACTTCGCGATGGGCAGGGACATGGGCTCCGACGGCCACGTCACCGCCTGGGAGCCGCCGCACCGCCTCGTCTACGAGGAGGACTGGGCCGGCCTCATGGGCAAGGACCCGGACGACCTGAGCCCCATGACGTCGCAGTTCGTCGTCGAGGCACGCTCCGGCGGGACGTGCGTCGTGCGCGTGACCACCAGCGGCTTCGGCATCGGCGCGGACTGGGAGCAGGACTGGTGGCAGGACATGGGCGCGAGCTGGAGGCCCTCGTTCGACGTCCTGCGCCTGTACCTCGCGCACTTCGCGGGCCAGGAGGCCACGCAGCTCGAGGCCGACGCCGTCCACCCCGGCGACGAGCCGACGGTGTGGGCGGCGCTGCGCGGCGCGCTCGGGCTCGGCGACGTCGGGTCGACGCTCGACGTGCGCGGGGCGACCGGGACCGTCGAGAGCGTCGGCCCGCGGCACGCGGTCGTCCGGCTCACGGGCCCGGTGCCCGGCGTGCTGAGCGTCGGCGTGCACGACGCCGGCGAGGGCACGACGAACGCGTCCGTGCGCGCGCACCTCTTCTCGCCCGACGCCGCCGCGTACGTGCAGCGCGAGGAGCCGGCGTGGCGTGACTGGCTGCAGGGGCTGAGCGTCCCGGCGTGAGACGCCCGCGCGGCCTCCTGGCACGCGCGGCGGCGCGGTCCCTACAGTGGGCACCGCGCCGAATCGTCCCGATCGTCACGGTGCACCCAGGGGTGTCGGCGGGGGCCCGCGCCCGGTGGGGCCGACGCCCCCGTCGAAGGGGTCCACCGATGCGCTCCAGCCTGACGACCACCCTTGCCGCCGTCGTGGCACTGACCCTCGTCACCGCCGTCCCCGCCGCCGCGCACGACGCGGGGCAGCGGCACCGCCCCGACCTCCCGACGACGTACCTGCTGGACCCCGTGGGCCCGGCGGCCGACGACATCTACCCCGAGGGCATCGCCGCCCGCGGCGACGACTTCTACGTCAGCAGCACCACCGACGGGACGATCTACCGCGGTCGTCTCGACCAGCCCACCGCCGTGCCGTTCCTGCCCGGCGGCCAGGACGGCCGCACGATGGCGGTCGGGCTGAAGGTCGACGGCCGCACGCTGTTCGTCGCCGGGGGCGCCACGGGGCGCGTCTGGGCGTACGACCTGCGGACCCGCGAGCTCACGGGCTCCTGGCAGGTCGTGCAGGACGGCACCCCGACGTTCGTCAACGACCTGGCCGTCAGCCCCCGCGGGGACGTCTACGTGACGGACTCGATGCGCCCGGTGCTCTACCGGATCGACGCCCGCGAGCGCCGCACGACGGGCACCGAGCTGCTCGAGCCCGTCGTGTCGTTCGAGGGCACCGACTTCACGTACGACCAGGACGTCAACGCCAACGGGCTGGTGATCTCGCGCGACGGCCGGTACGCCGTCGTCGCGAAGACGCGGACGGGCGAGCTCTTCCGCGTGGGGCTGACCGACGGGAGCGTCGTGAAGGTCGACCTCGGCGGCGCCTCGGTGGCCGGCGACGGCCTGCTGCTCGACGGGCGGCGGCTGCTCGCGGCCGAGTGGACGGCCGACCCCCAGTCGGTCGTGACCGTGGACCTCTCCCGGGACCTCGCCTCCGGGACCGTGGTCTCGCGCACGACCGACCCGTCGTTCGACGACCCGACGACCATCGCCCGGGCCGGGCGCAGCCTGCTGGTGGTCAACAGCCAGTTCGAGACCCGGGCGGCCGGCGGGACCCCGGAGCCGTTCACGGTGTCGCGGATCCCCGTGCCCTGAGCCACCGGGCACCCCCGCACCGAGCGGTGGCACGCGGGGCGACGCCGTCCCTACAGTGGCCTCGGCGCCGATTCGTCCCGATCGTCACGGTGCACCCAGGGGTGTCGGCGGGGGCCCGCGCCCGGTGGGCCGGACGCCCCCGTCGAAGGGGTCCACCGATGCGCTCCAGCCTGACGACCACCCTGGCCACCGTCGTGGCCCTCACCCTCCTCACCGCCGTCCCGGCCGCCGCGCAGGAGACGCGGGTGCAGGACGTGCAGACGCAGGAGCGGCACCGCCCCGACCTGCCGACGACGTACCTGCTGGACCCGGTGGGCCCGGCGGCCGACGACATCTACCCCGAGGGCATCGCCGCCCGGGGGAACGAGTTCTACGTCAGCAGCACCACCGACGGGACGATCTATCGCGGTCGTCTCGACCAGCCCACCGCCGTGCCCTTCCTGCCGGGCGGCGAGGACGGCCGCGTGGTGGCGGCCGGGCTGAAGGTCGACGGCCGCACGCTGTTCGTCGCCGGCGGCCCCACGGGGCTCGTCTGGGCGTACGACCTGCGGACCCGCGAGCTCACGGGGTCGTGGCAGGTCGTGCAGGACGGCACCCCGGCGTTCCTCAACGACATCGCCGTCGGGCCCCGCGGCGACGTCTACGTCACCGACTCGTCGCGTCCGGTGCTCTACCGGATCGACGCCCGCGACCGCAGGACGACGGGCACCGAGCTGCTGAAGCCGGTCGTCTCGTTCGAGGGCACCGTCTTCACGTACGACCAGGACATCAACGCCAACGGGATCGTCGTCTCGCGCGACGGGCGGTACGCGGTGGTGTCGAAGCCGCGGACGGGCGAGCTGTTCCGCGTCGGGCTGAAGGACGGCAGCGTGGTGCGCGTCGACCTCGGGGGCGCCTCGGTGGCCGGCGACGGCCTGCTGCTGGACGGCCGCACGCTGTACGCGGCCGAGTGGACGGCCGGGCCGCCGCAGTCCGTCGTCGAGGTCAGGCTGAGCCGGGACCTCGCCTCCGGGACCGTGGTCTCCCGCACGACGGACCCCTCGTTCGACGACCCGACGACGATCGCCCGCGCCGGGCGCAGCCTGCTGGTGGTCAACAGCCAGTTCGAGATCCGGTTCGGCGGCGGGGGGACGCCGGGGCCGTTCACGGTGTCGCGGATCCCGCTGCCCTGACGTACGGCGCCCCGGCGGTGAGGGGAGCGCCCTCCGACGGGACGGCTCTCAGTACGCGTACCGGCGGACGTTCTCGGGGTGGATCACGAGCCGGACCTGGTCCTCGGCGAGGATCCCCTGCAGGTCCTCCACGCGAACCGGGTCCGTCAGGTCCCAGTAGCGGGCCGCGAGGCGGGCCGCCAGGTCGTGCGCGCCGTCGCTCTCGACCGTGACCGGGCCGGACACCGCCACCCAGTGCTCGCGCTCGCCCACCGGTGCGGCGACGACGATCGACGCCCGCGGGTCGCGGCGCAGCCGCCGGACCTTGAGGGTGTCCGGCCCGGCAGCAGCAGGATGTCGAGCTCGCGCGGGGTCAGCAGCTCGCGGGCCCGGGCGGCGGTGACGGGCTGGGTGCGGCGGCGGGTGACGACCTCGCGCAACACGCGGCGGGTCAGGGCGTTGGCGAGCATCCCGTGGCCGGCGGCGACCGAGCGGACGGCCTCGACGAGCGTGGCCGGCTCGGCGTCCTTCAGCAGGAACCCCGACGCGCCGGCCTCCAGCGCGCCGAACAGGTACTCGTCGACGTCGAACGTCGTGAGCACCAGCACGGGGATCGGGTCGGCGACGTCCGGGCCGCACAGCTCGCGCGTCGCGGTGATGCCGTCCTTGCAGCAACCCACACTGGCGGGGTCAACTACGGAAGCGCGGGCTCCGAACGCTGACCCACGACCGGCGGCGACACGCGAGAGGACCGAGACCACTGAGGTCTCGGCCCTCTCAAGTACGACAAGCCCATTCCGATGGGACCTCAGTTCGCCATGACTGATCCTTCGTACGACAACATGGACGGGCTCGGGCAACGTACGACTGCTGACGCAGCCGCGTCAAGCCCGGCGCTCGGCACTCAGCTGGCTCTCCAAAACGCACACGAGTGGCCAGTTCGCGTGAACTGGCCACTCGTGGAAGTCGGATCCGTCAACTCGAGACTGTCTAGATGCTCATGATCCGTCCTTTGCCAGGGTACACGGACAGGCTCGCCTAGCGTACATGAGACTGAGAGCTACGTCAACACCGGGCAGTTCGCCGATCTCGCCACGCACCAACGCGCATTGTGCGATGCTATGCCAAACCCGGCGCGGAGGACTCATGGACAGGTACGCAAGTGCCCAGGCGGCGATGCAACAACTCGCAGTTGACCATGCAAGTCCGGGCAGCCTCAACGAGGCGACGACCCGGATCCGCGTTATCGATCGAATCCTCCTTGATGGCCTCGCGTGGCGCACTATGGATATCGATACGGAGCTCGGCGGCACGGACGGTTATGTAGACTATGCGCTCGGGTCGCCGATTCCCCAGGCTATAGTTGAAGCCAAACGCGAAGGCATTCACTTCACGATTCCAGCAGGCCTTGAGAGCCGCCGAAAAATTGACCTTCGGACCCTAATGGCGGATCCCGCAACAAAGAAAGCGATTGAACAAGTTCTGACATACTGCCAGGCCCGTGGCGTGCCGATCGCAGTCGTTACCAATGGACATCAACTCATTGCATTCTACGCCTCTCGACAGGACGGGATCCGCCCCTTGGCCGGCGAGGCGCTGTGTTTCCACAGCCTCCACGAGATGGCGGAAGACTTTTCAGTGTTCTGGGCCATGCTCTCGCGACATGGGATGGCCCAGAGAAATCTCTTACGCCACCTAGCCGTGGGAAATCGACAACCGCTCCCCCCTGCTAAACTCTCGTCCTCCATTACCAGCTACCCTGGATTGCGCGCTCGCGGTGCCCTGGATACCAACCTCCAAATGCTCGGAAACGCTTTCATTCGCGACATCGAGGGCCCTCAGCAGGCTAGTGACGAATTCTACGAGTTCTGCTACTGCAACACTGGTGCCTTATCGCAGTACGCGCTTGTCAGCAAAGAGGTCCTGCGCGAACGCTACGCCGCGACGATCTCGACAACTGGCGCAGACCTCGCGCCAGTGAGGCAGAAGCGTGGAAAGTTGCACCCAGAACTCGGCTCAAGCCTCACCCGGGCTATGCAGTCGAGCCCGCTGATAATACTTGGCGACGTTGGCGTCGGAAAGACGATGTTTCTTCAGCACTTGATCCGCGTCGAAGGTCGAGATCTGCTTGAGGACACGTTGGCCTTCTACATTGATTTTGGCGCAAAGGGGACCTTCGAGGACTTCGAGAGCTTTGTGTATGCCGAGATCTCTCGCCAACTTACAGAGGACTACGACGTCGAGATCACCGAAGTCAGTTTCGTGAGAGCTGTCTATAACAGGGAGATCAATCAATTCGCGCGCGGTATCTATGGGGCGCTAAAGGCATCGCAACCAGACATCTACGCCCTCAAGGAGGCTGAGGAGCTCGAGCGACTCGTCTCTAGCAGGGACCATGTCCTGCGTTCTCTTAGGCACCTGAACTCACGATATGCGCTGGTCGCGATCCTGGACAACATTGATCAGTGGCCGATCGAGGACCAAGGCAGGGTATTTCTGATCGGCCAGGCTCTCGCCGCCCAATGGCCGGTAACAGTATTTATCTCACTGAGGCCTGCGACGTTCTTCAACTCTCGCTCGACCGGCACCCTGTCGGCGTATCACCTCCGCGTTTTTACTGTTGCTCCTCCGCGCGTGGATGAAGTCATCCTCCGTCGCCTGGAGTACGCGAGAGAACTAGCGAGCCGACAGACCCACCTTCCGGAGGCGCTTCAGTTCTCCATCGATGACGTAGGCGCGTACCTCGACATGCTGGAAGCTAGTTTTGGCAATAGCGAACAGTTGCGGGAACTTGTCGACAACCTTAGCGGAGGGAACACCAGGAGAGCAATATCAATGCTCTCGCGGTTCGTGGGCAGTCCCTATGTAAACACAGAGCGCGTGCTGACGGAGGCGCGCAATGGGCGACGATACACGGTGCCAGCCCACGAATTCTTGCGCGCAGTGGTGCTCGGGGACTATGCTCAGTACGACCCCACCAAGAGTGAAATTGTTAACGTCTTTGATATATCGGTGGAGGACGGTCGCGAGCACTTTCTCCTCCCAGCGCTTCTGTCGTATATTCGTGGTAGAGACGAGGGTCGAGGTGCTTTTGTTGAGGTAGGTGTGATCTACGCGGAGTTTGGAGCGCTCGGTTTTAGTCAGGAGCAGATCGCTTATCATCTCGAGCGCGCAGTGCGATACAGCCTGCTAGATTCCTCGATGGATGGCACCGCCGGCCCCTACCGCACAAACCAATTAGGCGCGTACACCGAAGCTCGACTCCCCGCGTTTTTCTCCTACATAGACGCGATTATCGTCGATACTCCAATCGTGAGGTCGTCGACCCGTAGAGAGATTCGAGATGCTCGCACGTTCGACGAACGCGTTTCGCGCGCGGTCATGTTTGTCGATTACCTAGATCAGGAGTGGACTGGCGCCGGCATGGAGACCGTTTATGCGTGGGACAGGATCAGCGCCACCTTGCGCAGCGATATCGATGACGCCGTCCGCAGACGTGACCGAGCGCGAGGAATGGCTGGTTCTTGACAATTGACGCGATCCGATGTCGATAGAGGCAGTGGACCAAAACGCACAGCGCACCGCGAGTTGGCAATAGGGCAGCGACGTGGCCTCTCCCTAGACGGCCTCGACCTCGCTGCCAGGGCATTCCAGGAGTTCGCGGCCTAACCCGTGACGTCCACGATCCCGTTCTGGTACGCCCACACCACGGCCTGCAGCCGCGACTTCACGCCGAGCTTCGGCATGAACCGCGCGAGGTGCGACTTCACGGTGGAAACCTCGAGGTAGAGCTCGCGGGCGATCTCCTCGTTCGACATGCCCTGCGCGAGCAGCAGCAGGATGTCGAGCTCGCGCGGGGTCAGCAGCTCGCTGGCCCGGGCGGCGGTGACGGGCTGGGTGCGGCGGCGGGTGACGACCTCGCGCAACACGCGGCGGGTCAGGGCGTTGGCGAGCATCCCGTGGCCGGCGGCGACCGAGCGGACGGCCTCGACGAGCGTGGCCGGCTCGGCGTCCTTCAGCAGGAACCCCGACGCGCCGGCCTCCAGCGCGCCGAACAGGTACTCGTCGACGTCGAACGTCGTGAGCACCAGCACGGGGATCGGGTCGGCGACGTCCGGGCCGCACAGCTCGCGCGTCGCGGTGATGCCGTCCTTGCCGGGCATGCGGATGTCCATGCACACGACGTCGGGCCGCAGCCTGAGCGCGAGCTCGACGGCCTCCATGCCGTCCGCGGCCTGGCCGACGACCTCGACGCCCGGCTCGGTGCCGAGCATCGTCGCCAGCCCCATGCGCACCAGCGGCTGGTCGTCGGCGACGACCACCCGCACGGTCCCGGTCACGGTCATCGGCCCTGTCCCCCGCTCGTCGTCGACCCCGGCGCCGGTCCGCCCACGGGGACCGACAGCACGACCTGCCACCCGCCGTCGAGCGTCGGGCCGAACCGCAGGCTCGCGCCCGTCAGCTCCGCGCGCTCCTGCATGCCGACCAGACCGTAGCCGGGGTCATGAGGAGCAGGGGCCGCGCGGACGGCAGGCGGACGGTTGCGCACCACGACCTCCAGACGCCCCTCCTCCTGGGCGTCCAGGCGCACCGAGCACGGCGCACCGGGCGCGTGCCGGGCGGCGTTGGCGAGCGCCTCCTGCACCACGCGGTACGCCGCGAGCTGCGCCAGCGGCCCGACACCCCCCGCGGCGGCGACGTCCGCGACGGGCCCCACCGTCTCCAGCGACACGTCCGCCCCCGCCGCCCGCGCCGCCCCCGCCACCAGGTCGCCGATCCCGGCGAGCGTCTCCATCCGCACCGGGCCGCCGGGCTCGACGGGCACGTCCACGTCACGCAGCAGCACGACGAGGTTGCGCAGGTCCCGCAGCATCGCGGTGCTCTGCTCGCGCACCTGCGCGACCGCGACCTTCGCCCCCTCGGGGTCGACGTCGATCTGCCGCCCGATCGCCCCGGTCATCACGGCGATCCCCGACAGGTGGTGCGCGGCGATGTCGTGCAGCTCGCGGGCCATCGCCGTGCGCTCCCGCTCGACGGCCACCTGGACGAGCGCGTCGCGCTCGCGGTGCTGCGCCTGCGCGGTGCGGGCGAGCGCGTCGACCGCGTCACGGCGGGACCCGACGACGCTCGCGAGCACGAGTGGCAGGCCCACGGCCGCCAGGGCCTGCAGCAGGCCGGCCACGACCACGGTCCACCCCTCGGCGCCGTTGCGGGCGGTGGCCGCGGCGACCCCTCCGGCCACCAGGGCAGCAGCCGCCACGAGGGTGGTGGCAAGACGCCCGGCGGGCCGCGCGAGCACCGCCCGGTACGTCGCGACCATCACCGCCAGGAGGAGGACACCCATGGCGTCACCGAGGACGAACCCCGCGGGCACCCCCGCGGCGACCGCGAGGAGCGCGGCACGCGGCCGCCCCGACGACCACACGGCGAGCGCCACGGCCTGCAGGGTCAGCACCACGGCCGACCACCACCACGCGGCGTCGCCGAAGCCCGGGAGGACGAGCGCGGCCTCCGGGTCGGCCTCGCTGACGACCACGGAGGCGGCCAGCAGACCGACCGAGAGCACCCAGACCACCGCCGGCACGACGTCCGTCGGCCGGCGGTGGTGCTGAGCAGGAGACTCGGTCACGGTCGTCACGATAGAGGGGTCGGTGCCAGCCGGCGGTCGGTCCCCGCGCCGTGCGCCTGCTCGACCGTGACGGCAGGCGCCTCCTCGTGCGACGTCCAGCCCAGTCGGCCGCGGCTGCGGACCAGCACGACGACCGCCGCGACGGTGGCCGCGAGGATGAGCGCACGCTGGAACGTGTCACGGTCCATGCCGGGGAACATGCTCTCCCACACGGTCGACGCGGTGTTGTTGATGCTCACGTGCAGCAGCATCGCCATCGGCAGGCTCTGGCCGGTGCGGTTGAACACCCACGTCATGACGATGTTGAACACGATGCAGAAGGCGATGAACTCCAGCGGCCGCGACCACGGCATCTCGGGCCACCCGGCCCACGACGTGAGGTGCAGCGGCAGGTGCCACACGCCCCACAGGAGCCCGATGAGCAGCGCCGCGACCACCGGCCCGAACCGACGCTGCGCCCGGGGCAGCGCGAAGTCACGCCAGCCCGGCTCCTCGGCCAGGCCCGTGGTGACCATCTGGATGAGCAGCCCGGGCACGAGCGCGACGATCGCGAGCATGGCCGGCGCCTGCATCTGCCCGCCGGAGAAGACCAGCCCGGACAGCACCATCGCGGTCGGGACACCCAGCAGGATGCCGACGTACCAGCGCCAGTTGACGCGCCACCGCCACAGCCGCCCCACCCACGCCCGCAGCCCGGCGCGGCCGTCCGCGACCGCGGTGACCAGCAGGGCCGAGCCGATGGGCCCGAGGTAGGCGCCGGGCAGCATGCCGAGCAGCTGGCCGCCCTCGTCGCCGGGGAACGTGAAGTCCCAGACACCGAGGCCGTGGTTCGACAGGATGAAGGGGATCCACGCGATCCAGCTGAGTCCCAGCGCGAGGACGACGAACGACAGCAGCGGGCGGCGGCGGATCAGACCGGGCAGGCCGCCCCGCTGCTGCGGGGGTGCCGGTGGGGTGAGGACGCTCATCGGAGTTCCCTTTCGTCGGGGTCGGTGCGACATGACTCGACGCTAGGAATCCGGGGGGTGCTGCCGCGCCGGGCGCAGGGACGAACCGGGGCGGTTGCATCGAAGGATGGAGGCGGGCGTGGCGGCGCGTGGGAGGGTGCGCGCGTGGACTCCGCGACTCTCCCCGCACCGCCCGTGCCCGGCGTCGTCCCGCCGCGGGTGCGCACCGTCAGCGTCGTGACGCACCCGGAGGCGACGCACCACGTCGACGGGCTGGTCGGCGGGCAGCACGACTCGGACCTCACGCCGCGCGGCGAGCACCAGGCGGCGGCGATCGCGGCCGTGCTGCGCGAGCGCGTCGGCGCGTCGAGCGTCGCCGTCGTGTCGTCGGACCTGCGCCGCACGTGGCGGACGGCGCAGGTCGTGGCGGCCGCGCTGGGCGCCGCACCGGAGGCGGACGCCCGCCTGCGCGAGATCTCCTACGGCGACGCCGAGGGCCGCCCGCAGGCGTGGCTCGACGCGCGGTACACCCCGGCGCCTGCCGTGGGCGACCGGCTGCGGCACCACCCGGGCGTGCCCGGCGCGCAGACGCGGCTCGACGTGGCGCTGCGCGTCTACGGCGCGATGACGGACCTGCTCGCGCGGGACGTCGACGAGCTCGTCGTCGTGACCCACGGGTTCACCGCGACCCTCGTCGTCGCGGCGTGGATCGGCATGCCGGTCGAGGCCGCCGGGCACGTCGCGTTCCCCGTCCCGTCCGGCAGCATCACGACGCTGCGGGAGGACGGGTTCTTCCACAACCGCGCGGTGGTCACGGTCGGGGACGTGGCGCACCTGACGGTCTGACGACGCCGAGGGACGCCGTACCTCACCGCACCAGACGCACCGCCTCGATCCCGCCGAACGACGACCCGTCGTCGGTCGCACCGTCGGCGGCGAACCCGTTGCGCTCGTAGAACCGCACGGCCCGCGGGTTGCCGCGCGCAGCCCAGAGCTGGGCGGGCTCCGCCGGGGGCAGCACCGCGTCGAGCAGCGCCTGCCCGACGCCCGCGCCGTGGTGCGCCGCCAGCACGTAGAGGTTGGACAGCTCGCGCTCGCGGACCGGCTCGTGCCCGTGCCGCGCCGTCGCCTCACCCACGATCGCGAGCCCGACGACCTCACCGTCGACCTCGGCCAGCGTCGCGTCCAGCCCGTCGTCGAGGAGCCGCCGCCAGATGGCGACGCTGCGCTCCTGCGACGCGCGGGCCCAGAACTCGGGTGAGGCGAGCCCGGTGAACGTCTCGACCCACGACGTGAAGTGGACGGTGCCGGCGCGCTCGGCGTCGGCCGGCACCGCACGGCGGAGCAGCATCCCGGGACGCGTCATGCGGGCAGGCTACGGCCGCCCGGGTGACGGTGTCAGCGGGTCCGCACCGACAGCAGGAACTGCCCGCCGCCGGGCTCGACCTGCGTCGTGACCGGCAGGTCGGGGGCGAACCGCGACAGCCGGTCGACCAGCCACTCGGCGGCAGCGTCCGCGTCGGCCCGGCCGGGGCAGCGCGCCACGACCTCCCGCCCGCCCTTGCGTCGCAGCCGCTCCACCGTCTCCGCGATGGGCGCGGGGTCGACGACGAACAGGTCGGGCGACCACGGGACCACCGGCTTGACCGCACCCTTGCGGGTGTTGCACGCCCGGTGCGCCAGCCGCTCGGGAGCGGCCGCACCCTTCTTCGCCTTGGGGGCGACGCCCGCGTCCACGCTGGGCCCCAGGTCGGAGTTCACCGACGCGTCGGGGTCCACCGGCTGGTCGCACAGCCAGCAGCGCCACGCGTCCCGCTCGCCGACCTCGTTCAGGTTGCTCATGGGCGCACCGTAGCCGCCCGGGCTTCCTCTGCCACGATCGCCGCATGGTCCTCGAGCACGCGCTGCTGTCCGTCGTCCCCGGCCGTGAGGCGCAGTTCGAGGACGCCTTCGGGCGTGCCCGGGCGATCATCGCCGGCACGCCGGGGTTCGAGGGCCTGACGCTGTCGCGCTGCGTGGAGCGACCGGGCACCTACCTGCTGCTCGTCACGTGGCGGTCGCTGGAGGACCACACCGTGGGGTTCCGCGGGTCGGCCGGGTACCAGGAGTGGCGCCGGCTGCTGCACCACTTCTACGACCCGTTCCCGGTGGTCGAGCACTACGAGCAGGTGCTCACCGCCTGAGCGTCACGCGCGCGGGCCCAGAGCCCAGCGCAGCGCGTCGGGCAGCAGCACGCCGCCGTGGTTGGTGCTGTGCCCGCCGTCCCCGAGGACGAGGCGGTGGTCGTACCCGGCCTCGGCCAGGGCGGCGGCGACACGCAGGTTCTCGGCCAGCCAGTTCCGCGTGGGCGCGTCGTGGTTGAGGTCGCGGTGCCCGGCCTGGAGGAAGACCCGCAAGGGCTTGCGCGGGGTGCTCGCCAGCAGCTCGGGGTACGGGTTGCCGCCGGGCATCTGCGCGAAGCTCGACAGGAAGCACACGGCCCGCCGGAACCGGTCGGGGCGCATCCAGGCCACCGTGAAGGCCGCGTCGCCGCCGCTGCTGCCCCCGCACACGCCCCACCGCTCGGGGTCGTCGGTGACGTCGTACCGCGTGGTGACCAGCGGGAGGATCTCGTCGAGCAGGAAGGTCGCGTAGCGGTCGTCGAACGCGTCGTACTCGACGTTGCGGTTCTTCGGCTGCGGGCTGCCGACGACGACGCCGGGGTCGACGAACACGCCGAGCGTGTACGGGACGTCGCCGGCGTGCACCAGGTTGTCGAGGACGACGCCGCCGCGGACGTCCCCGTCGGGGTCGAGGTACAGCCCGCCGTCGTTGAACACCATCACCCCCGCCGGCGGCGGGGGGCCGTCGTGCGCGGGGACGTGGACCCGGACCCGGCGCGTCGTGCCGGGGTAGACCCTGCTGGTGTCCCACCGCAGCTCCACCGTCTCCCCGGCCGGCACCTCCGGGCGACGCTCCGAGTCGGGACCGTGCGCGTACCGCACGTCCGTGAGGTCGAGCGGCAGGGGGCGGTACGGGACGACGGTGGCCATGCGCGCACGCTAGGCCAGGGGCACGTCGGACGTCACCGGCGATGACGCCGCACGTCGACCTCGGACCGCGGGGCCTGCGCCTCAGGCGCGACCCTCGCCCCCGAGCGCGATCGTCGTCCGGACCGCGGTGACGGTCGGGCGGTGCGGCACGGACGAGAAGCCGAGCTCGACGGGCGGCACGTCCGGCAGCAACGGTCCGCACGGCACCCCGTCCCAGGTCGCGTCGACGTCGACGACCCGGTGCTGCCCGGTGGCGCCGTACCACTCGCGGCGCCCCTGCCCGGCGCTGCCGACGGTCCGCACCCCCGGGACCAGCCGCGACGCGACCGGGTCGACCGCGGCGGCGAACGCCCGCGAGCGCGTGACGGGCCGGGGCAGGGCGGTGAGCAGCGCCCCGAGCGCGGTCCGCCCGCCCAGCGTGACGTCCGCGGTCAGCGGGCCGGAGGTGACGTGCCAGCGTCGGGTGGCCGGGTCGCACGTCACGCGGACCGGTGTGACGACGACCTCGTCGACGACGTAGGTCGCGGTGACCTCGTCGGCGACCGCGTCGGACGGTGCGAGCAGCGTGCGGCGGCCGCGCGCGTCCTGCGTCATGACGTCCGCGAACCGCCCCCACGGCGAGCGCAGCCACCGGCCCACGACGACGCGACGCCCGTCCGCGGTGGCCAGGCCGAGGATGTGCCCCTCGTACCGGTCGACGGCGCCGGTCACGACCCGCGGTAGTCCGCGTCGGTGACGTGCTCCAGCCAGGTGACGACCTCGCCGTGGTCGTCGGCCTGCTGGAGCGCGACGTGCGCCATGAAGCGGTCGGGGCTCGCGCCGTGCCAGTGCTCCTCGTCCGGGTCGATGTGCACGACGTCCCCCGGGCGGATCTCCTCGACCGGGCCGCCGCGGCGGGCGACCCGGCCGATGCCGTCGGTGACGTAGAGCGTCTGCCCGCGCGGGTGGCGGTGCCACGCCGTGCGGGCGCCGGGCGCGAACCGCACGTGCCCGCAGCCGGCCGACCCGGGACCGTCGGGGTCCCGGACGCCGTCGATCCAGACGGCGCCGGTGAACCAGTCCTCGGGGCCGGGGACGGACCGGCCGCCGCTGCGCGTGATCTTCATGTGATCCTCGTTGGCGGGCGGGTGAGGGCGTCCGTCGTCGGGCGTCCGCTGCCAGTGTCGGACGCCGGGGGCGTGCCCGCGCGCGGTGCCGGGCCACCGGGCGCGGTCCCGCTGTCGCCACCGCGACGTCACCCGGCGCGGCCGGTGCAACGTCCCGGCACCCGGCCGAGATGGCCGGGAGTAGGGTCGCGCTGCGCGCACCGACGAGGGTGCCGCACCCCGCGTGCCGGGCCGTCGGCGCGCCGCGCCCAGGACCGGGGAGCCGGATGACCGCCACCACCGAGTACGACCGGTTCGGCCCGTGGATCGACGAGGTCACGACCCCCGACGACGTCCCGCGCCTCTACCGCGACCACCCGCTCGACCTCGACGCCGCGCGGCTCGTCCTCAAGGTCCCCCGCAACATCGCCCGGCGCGACGCGACCGCCGACATGGACCTGTACGACCACCTGCTGGTCGTGGACGCGACGACCCTGACGGTGCTCAGCCGACGCGCGGCGGAGCGGGCGCGCCGCGGCGTTCCCGCGGTCCCGGCCGGGTACGACGTGCGCACGGTGCCGCTGACGCGCGTCGTCGTGGTCCAGGAGTCCGTCGACCTGCTCGATGGGCGGCTGACGGTCCGCACCGACGACGGCGCCGCGCTGACGGTGCGGTTCAACGGGTCGGCGCGCACGCAGGTCACGCGGCTGGTCGACGTGCTGCGCGCGGGTGCGGTCGTCGGCGCGCCGACCGCGGTCGGGCGCGCCCTGGACGCCGCGGGGCGCGCCGCCGCACCGTGCCCGCTCGACCCGGGCCCCGAGGACCTCGCCCTGGTCGCCGACGTCACCGCGGCGGTCCGCGCGAACCCCGGCCTGGTGCCGTGGGCGTGCCACGGGCGGCGCCGGCTGACGGTCCGGCCCACCGGGGCGCTCGGCCTCGTGCGGCTGGCCGCGCACGTGCTGTCCCCGGCCACCGTGGAAGGGGCGGTCGTCGCGGGCGACGGGTCGGCCGTCGAGGTGATCGGCCGCAGCACCTGGGTCACGCGCGGGCAGACGCCGCAGCACTCCGCGTCGCGGCTCGTGCTGCCGCTCAGCCGGCTGGACACCGTCGCGCTGACCCCGCACCCGCTGTACGCGGACGCCACGCAGGTGGAGCTCACGCTCGGCGCCGCCGTCGCGACGATCGTCGTCCCGGCGGGGTCGGCGATCGAGTCCGTCGTCGCCGCCGCACGAGCGGGGTGAGGCGGCCCGGTCGGTGAGCCTGCGCGACTGTCGGCGCCTGCTGCCATGCTCGCCGGGTGGAGCTGCGGTTCGGCGGTGAGGTGATCTGGTGGCGCGGACCCGCGCCGTACCACTTCGTCGCGCTCCCCGACCCCGAGGCCGCACGCCTGCGGGCGATCGCCTCGCGCGTCACGTACGGCTGGGGCTGCATCCCCGCGACGGTCACGCTGGGCGCGACGACGTTCACCACGTCGATCTTCCCCAAGGACGGCGGCTTCATGGTGCCGGTCAAGGTCGCCGCCCGGCGCGCCGAGGGCGTGGAGCTCGGTGACGACGTCGACGTGGTCGTCGTGGTGGGCGACCCCGACGGCCCGGACGACGCCGACGACGCCCTCGACGCGCGACCACCCGACGGACCGTCACCCCCCGCACAGCCGGCCGCCCGCCCCCGGCGCAACGACCCGGCGGACGACGACGACTACTACGACCCCGCGGCCCGGACCCCGACCACGGACGGTCCACCGGCGCAGCCCTGACCGGTGCCCGGGACCGGTGCGCGCCGCACGTCCGGATGCCGAGCAGGTCGCCCGAGGAACCCCCACGTACCGTCACGCTTCCGCCCATGACGACCGTGGGAACCGTGCCGTCCGGACCGACCGTGCGCCGCGTCGCCGCGGGTGACCACGCTGCCTGGACACGGCTGTTCCGCGCGTACCGCGCCTTCTACGAGCTGCCCGACGACGGCCACGCCATCGCCACCACATGGGGGTGGGTCGTGGGCGAGCAGCACGGCATGACCGGTCTGGTCGCGGTCGGGGCGGACGGCGCCCTGCTGGGGCTGGCGAACCTGCGCGCGTTCGCCCGGCCGTCGACCGGCACGACCGGCCTGTACCTCGACGACCTCTTCGTCGACCCGGACGCGCGACGCAGCGGCGCCGGCTCGGCCCTGCTGCGCGCGGCGGGCGACCTCGCGGCCCAGCGGGGCGACACGGTCGTGCGGTGGATCACCGCGCAGGACAACACGCGAGCCCGGGCGCTGTACGACCGTCACGCCACGGCGACCCCGTGGGTCACGTACGACATGGCCCCGGGGCGGGTCGCCCGGACCTGAGCGCCGCCGCTGCCCCGCCGCACGCCGGACCGCGCGCTCTGTCCCCCCGCCGTCCGCTGCCGACGCCACGCCCCGACCCGGACTCGTCCCGTCCCGCCCGCTCAGCGCGCCAGGTGCTCGGCCAGGAACCGGCCCGCCCGGTGCAGCGCGCGGTCCGCCTCGTCGATGCGCCCCTCGAAGTTCTGGAAGACGTGAGGCGCCCCGGCGACGGCCTCGAGCGTCACGTCCACGTCCGCCGCGGCGGCACGGGCGGCCAGCCGGGTGGCGTCGTCGAGGAGCACGTCGTGCGCGCCCACCTGGACCAGCAGCGGGGGCAGCCCGTGCAGGTCCGCCAGCAGCGGGCTCGCGGCGGGGTCGGCGGGGTCGGCGCCGTCCAGGTACCGGGCCGCGTTCTCGGCGAGGCCGGCGGCGCTGTTCATCGGGTCCACCGCCTCGTGGGTGCGCAGGCTCTCCCCCGACAGGGTCAGGTCGACCCAGGGCGACATCAGCACGACCGCGGCGGGCTGCGGCAGGTCGGCGTCCCGGGCGGCGAGGAGCACCGCGAGCGCGAGGCCCCCACCGGAGGACTCGCCGGTCAGGGCGACCCGGTCCGGCGCGTACCCGGCGTCGAGCAGCCCTCGGTACGCGGCGAGCCCGTCCTCGACCGCCGCCGGGAACGGGTGCTCCGGCGCGAGCCGGTAGCCGAGCGAGTGGGCGCTCGCACCGGCCCGGTGCGCGAGGGCCGACGCCAGCGCCACGCCGGAGCGCGCGGACCCGAGGGCGTAGCCGCCGCCGTGCAGGTGCAGCACCGTGCCGACCGTGGTGGTCGACGGCTCGACCAGCAGCGCGGGGACGCCCCCGAGCGTGACCTCGGTGACGGTGACGCCCGGATCGGGTGGGCGGGTGGAGAACATCTCGAAGCCGGCGCGCCGCTCGGCGAGCGTCCCCGACGGCGCGGGAAACCCGCGCAGCTCGCGCTCGAGCGCGATGAGCTGGTCCTTCGACATGTCGCCCCCTGGCCCTCGACCCGATCACTCCCAGGTTGCCACCCGATGAGTCGGACCGCCCCCGCCGGTCGGGACAACGACACCCCGGAAGCCCCGCGAGAGGACCCCCCATGACCGCCCCCTACACCTTCGACGTCTTCGTGAGCCTCGACGGCTACGGCTCCTACGGGCCGCCGGGCGACTGGGGCGGGTACTGGGGCAAACAGGGGCCGGAGCTGCTGCGCCGGCGCCACGAGCTCTACGAGGGCGAGCAGCGCATGGTGTTCGGGGCCACCACGCTGCGCGAGTTCGTGACCATGTGGGCGGACAGCCCCGACGACTCGGGGATCCACGACTCGTGGGCCGGGCGCATGCGGGACCTGCCGGCGACCGTGGTGTCCTCGACGCTGCACGAGCCCGTCGACTGGCCCGACGTCACGGTCGCACGCGGGGACGCGGTCGAGGTCGTCGCCCGGCTGAAGGAGGAGTCCGACCTGCCGCTGCGCTCGCACGGCAGCCTGTCGCTGAACTGGGCGCTCATGGCCGCGGGCCTGGTCGACCGCGTGCAGGTGACGATCTTCCCGGTGATCACCGGGAGGACGGGGACGGCGCCGGTGTTCGGCGGCGCGGGCGACTTCGACCTCGAGCTGCTCGACAGCCGCGTGCTCGACGGGCGCACGCAGGAGCTGACCTACCGGCCCACGGCCCACTGACGGCCGGCGGAACCGGGGATCTCGACGCAGCTCCACGTCTCACCCTTGACCTCGACGCCGATGGACGCGGTGACCGTCAGCTGCTGGGTCGACATCGCGCCACCGTGGCGGGCCCGGGGCGCCGTCAGCCGTCCACGGCGTCGTCGTCCCGCACGGCGGGCCGCACCATCGCCGTCGCGGCGGCGCCGGGCAGCCGGACGGTCCCGGTGGCGCGGAACCCGAACCGCTCGTACAACCGGCGGCTGGCCGCGGTCGTGGACTCCAGGTAGGCCGGCAGCCCTGTGGTGTCGACGAGCGCGAGGCGGTGCGCGAGCAGGGCGGACCCGACGCCGCGACCGCGGGCGGTGGGCTCGGTGGCGACGTCGGCGAGGAACCAGTGCGGGTAGCGGGGGCGCAGCGCGGCGAACGCGCGCAGCGCCCGGGCGCTGGCCGGCAGGCGCCGCACACCCACGGCGCGCACCAGGCCCGGCAGCTCGCGCAGCAGCGGCCACCCGCCCGGCGAGTGGTCGGGCCCCTCCCACATCGCGACGCCCACGACGGGGCCGTCCGGTCCGTCCCGTGCCACGTCGACGACGCCCCGGCCCGCCAGCGCCATCCGCACGGCCGCCGCGTAGACGGACGTCAGCCGTGCGAAGCGGTCGTGGTCCCCAGGCACCAGCGAGCGCACGACCGCGTCGTCGCGCAGCGCGGCGGCGATGACGCGCGCACAGGACGGCACCTCGCCCGGGGCCACCTCGCCCACCTGCACGTCCACCGCGCCTCCCCGTGTGCCGCCGTCCGTCGACTCTCCACCCCCCGGGGCCGTTCCGCCACGTGGCCCCTCGCGCGACGCCGGGCGCCGGTACCTAGTGTTGCCAAGCAGCGGTACCTAGCGTTACTTTGTTCCAGTACTCAGTGACACCGAGGAGTGGGGACGACCCGTGGCCAACCAGCTGACGGAGATGCTCAAGGGCACGCTCGAGGGCATCGTCCTGACACTCCTCGAGACCCGGCCCGCCTACGGGTACGAGATCACCGCGCACCTGCGGGAGCAGGGCTTCACCGACATCGCGGAGGGCACCGTCTACGCGCTGCTCGTGCGCATCGAGCAGCGCGGGTTCGTGGACGTCGAGAAGGTGCCGTCCGAGAAGGGCCCGCCGCGCAAGGTCTACTCGCTGAACGCGGCGGGCCGGGACCAGCTCGCCGAGTTCTGGCGGACCTGGGACCTGCTGGCCGGCCGGATCGACCGGCTCCGCACCGCACGCACCGACAGCACCGACAGGGAGCGCTGACATGGTCGCCAGGTGGATCGAGGCCCTGACCGGGCCGTGGGAGCAGAAGAAGCAGTACCGGCGGGACGTCGCGCGCCTGCACGGCCTGCCCGAGCCGTACCGGACCGCCGCCACCGGCATGCACCGGTACCTCATGGCGACGTGCGGCCTCACGGACGGCGACGCCCTGGTGCAGATGGTCGGCGACCTCGCGGACCTCTGGGAGGGCGCCGCGGCCGACGAGCGGCCCGTGGGGGCGATCGTCGGCGAGGACCCCGTCGAGTTCGTGGAGGGCTTCGCCGAGGCGTACACCGGCGAGCGCTGGATCGACAAGGCCCGCACCCGCCTGGTCCGCGCCATGGACGAGGCCCAGCGCCGGGAGCAGCCGTGAGCGCGGCAGCCGTGCGCGCCCCGGCCGTCCGGGTGCGCGGCGTCGAGAAGTCGTTCGGCGACGTCCACGTGCTGCGCGGCGTCGACCTCGACGTGATGCCCGGCAGCGTCGTCGCCCTCCTCGGGTCCAACGGCGCGGGCAAGACGACGCTCGTGCGCATCCTCGCGACGCTGCTGCGGCCCGACGCCGGCACGGCCGTCGTCCACGGCTTCGACGTCGTGGCCGAGGCCGCGCGGGTGCGCGGCGCCATCAGCCTGACCGGTCAGTTCACGGGCGTCGACGACATCCTCACCGGCCGCGAGAACCTGGCGCTCGTCGCCCGGCTGCGCCACCTGCCGGACACGGGCGCCGTGGCCGACGACCTGCTCGCCCGGTTCGGCCTCACGGACGCCGGCGGCCGCCGCGCCGGCACGTACTCGGGCGGCATGCGGCGGCGGCTCGACATCGCCATGAGCCTGGTCGGGGACCCTCCCGTGATCTTCCTCGACGAGCCGACCACAGGCCTGGACCCACAGGCCCGGCTCGAGGTGTGGGCGACGATCACGCGCCTCGCCGCCGCGGGCACCTCCGTGTTGCTGACCACCCAGCACCTCGACGAGGCCGAGCACCTCGCCGACCGCATCGCGATCCTCCACGAGGGCGTGATCGTCCAGGACGGCACGCTGGCCGAGCTCCGGACGCTCCTGCCGCCCGCCACCGTCGAGTACGTCGAGAAGCAGCCGTCGCTCCAGGACGTGTTCCTCGCGCTCGTCGCCCCGACCTCCACCGACGGCCCGACCCAGGAGGACCCGTCATGAGCGCCACCCACGCGGTCGCCGACACCGCCGCCCTCACCGGCCGGTCCCTGCGGCACGTCCTGCGCAGCCCGGACACGATCGTCACGAGCGTCGTCACCCCGATCGCGATCATGCTGATGTTCACGTACGTGTTCGGCGGCGCCATCGAGACGGGCACGCGCGGGTCGTACCTCGACTACGTGCTGCCGGGCATCCTGCTCATCACCGTGGCGTCCGGTGTCGCCTACACCTCCTACCGGCTGTTCCTCGACGTGAGCAGCGGCATCGTCGAACGCTTCCGCTCGATGCCGATCGCGCGGCCCAGCGTGCTGTGGGCGCACGTCCTCACCTCGCTGGTGGCCAACCTCGCGGGGGTCGCGGTCGTCGTCGCCGTCGCGCTGCTGCTCGGGTTCCGCACCGGGGCGTCCGTCGGCGCGTGGCTCGCCGTGCTGGGGATGCTGACGCTGTTCACGCTCACCCTCACGTGGATCGCGGTGATCGCCGGCGTCGCCGCCACCTCCCCCGACGGGGCGAGCGGCGTCGGCTACGTGCTGCTCTTCCTGCCGTTCATCAGCTCGGCCTTCGTGCCGACCGGCACCATGCCGGGGCCGGTGGCGTGGTTCGCCGAGCACCAGCCGGTGACGGCGGTCGTCGACACGATCCGCGCGCTGCTGGCCGGGCAGCCCGTGGGCTCGGACATCGGTGTGGCGCTGGCCTGGCTGGTCGGCGTGCTCGTCGTGGCGTACCTGGCGGCGGTCGCCACGTACCGGCGGCGGATCGGCTGACGGGTAGCCGGGCCGGGCGGCGGAGGGGGCCGCCCGGCGCCGGGTCAGCTCGCCGCGCCGCGCTCGATCCCGAGCGTCGCGACGAGGTCCTCGTGCAGCTCGAACCACACGCGGTGGCACGAGTCGACGTCCGTGCCGTCGACCCGGCCCGGCTCGCCGGCGGCGGCGCGGCGCCGCGCCCGCGCGAACCGCTCGTCGTAGCCGGCGAACCGCTGCAGGACGCCGCCGAGCCGGGCGACCAGCGGCACCAGGCCGCGCTCGACGGCCGCCAGGTCGTCGAGCACCGCGGCGTCCCACGCGGTGTCGGTGTGGTCGTTCGGGGCCAGGGGGTCGGCGGGCGTCGGACGCAGCTGCCAGCGGGTGCACGCCTCCTGCAGCCGGGTGTTCAGCGGCAGGAAGTCGCGGTGGACCGCACGGACCTCGTCCCACCCGTCGACGTCCGTGAGCTCGGCCGCCAGGCGACGCTCCCCCTCCGCGCGACCGGCCGCGGTGAGCGACCAGCCGCCCAGGCCGGCGAACGCCGCGTGCGTCACCCAGCCACGGGCCTCGGCGTCGAGCAGCAGGTCCTCGGTCACGTCGGCGCCGACGCCCGCACGCCGGGCGAGAGCGCCGACCTCCGCGAAGCCGGCGACGCGCACGGCGTGCAGCACCCGCAGGTCGGGCGCCGACGTGCGGGTCATGACGCGGTCCCGCGCCGGGCAGCGAGGCGGGCGTGGTGCTGCTGGCACGCCTGCGGTGAGTTGAACCCCATCGCGTCGGCGATCTGCGCCCAGGTGAGCCCGGCGCTGCGGGCGGCGAACAGCAGCCCGTCCTCGAGCCCGTCGACCTCGGCCCGCGCGGCGGGGAGCATGGTCAGCGCGGCCAGCAGAGCGTCGGGGCCGAGGTCGGCCGAGCGCCACACGGCGTCCTGCACGAGGTCGACGGCCGACGGCGGCATCGGTGCCGGCCGCCAGGGCTGCTCGCGGATCGCGTCCGCGCCCGCAGCCCGGAGCCGGCGACGGGCCTCGTGCTCGCGGTGCGCCTGCGCCTGGTCGTCGCGCGCCGCGGCGGCGAGACGGTCCTTGTGCTCCATGCGGCGATCGTCCACACTCAACAGTCGGTTGTCAACGGATCGTTGAGGACGTGAGGGGGTGCACCGTGCTCATCCCCCTCGCCGACGCCGACCGCCCGACGTGCGGCGGCAAGGCCGGTGCGCTCGGGGACCTGGTGCGGGCAGGACTGCCGGTGCCGGACGGGTTCGTCGTCCCGGTCGCGGCGCACCGGGGAAGCGACGCCCCCGGCGACCGGCCCGTGCCGCCGGACCTCCACGCCGCCCTGACCGACGCCCTGCACGCGCTCGGCGACGTGCCCGTGGCCGTGCGCTCGTCGGCGGGGCACGAGGACGGGACGCACGCGTCGGCCGCCGGGCAGCACGCCACCGTCCTCGGTGTGCGTGACGTGGCCGACGTCGTCGACGCCGTCCGCGCCTGCTGGACCTCCCTGCACGCACCGGGTGCGGTCGCCTACCGCGCCGCGACCGCCGGCCCGGGCCACCCCGTCATGGGTGTGCTCGTGCAGCGGCTGGTCGACGCCGACATCGCGGGCGTGCTGTTCACGCGCGACGACGGCACCGTCCTGATCGAGGCGTCGTGGGGGCTGGGCGCGACGGTCGTCGGCGGCACGGTCACCCCCGACGCCCACCGCGTCCAGGGCGACGGCACCGTCACGCGGACCGTCGCGGACAAGCGCACCCGTGCGGACCGGGTCGGCACCCGGATCGTCGTGCGCGACGTCCCCGACGGCGACCGCCTGCGACCGGCCCTGGACGACGCCACCGCCGTACGGCTCGCCGACCTGGGGCGACGCGCCGCCGACCTGCTCGGCGCGCCGCAGGACGTCGAGTGGGCGGTGGCCGACGGCACCGCGTGGGTGCTGCAGGCCCGGCCCGTGACGTCCGAACCGCCCACGGGTGCCCCGACCGCGGCCGCTCGTGCCCTCGACGGGGGTGCACCGGACGGCGTCGCTACGGACCTGCTGACGGGCACACCGGGCAGCCGCGGCACCGCGACCGGCCCGGCGCGCGTGGTGCACGGGCCCGCCGACTTCGCGCGCGTCCGCCGCGGTGACGTGCTGGTCTGCCGGTGGACCGACCCGTCGTGGACGGCACTGCTGCACCTCGCCGCCGGCGTCGTCACCGAGACCGGCGGGGTGCTGTCGCACGCCGCGATCGTCGCCCGCGAGCGCGGGATCCCCGCCGTCCTCGGTGTCGCGCACGCGACGACCGCGCTGGCGGACGGCTCGACCCTGCAGGTCGACGGCACCACCGGCACCGTCGGCGCACCTGGCGCCCCGAGGACGTGATCGCATGGCGACCCGCCACCTGTACGTCGCCCGCCACGGCGAGGCGGACGCGCTGGGGACCCTCACCGCCACCGGCCGCCGACAGGCCGCACTGCTGGGCGAGCGCCTCGCACGCGTCCCGGTCACGGCCGTGTGGCACTCGCCGCTGCCGCGCGCCGTCGTGAGCGCCCACGAGGTCGCCCGGCACCTGCTCGGGGTGGCCGTCGCACCGGCCGACGAGCTCGTCGACCACGTGCCGCACGTCCCGGCGCCGGCCGACGTGCCGCGCGCGCTGGTGGGGTTCTTCGACGGGTTCGACACCGCCGAGGCCGCCGCGGGGCGACGCACGGCCGACGCCCTCGCCCAGCGGTTCGCCGCCGCGCCGGCCGGCGCGGACGACGTCCACGAGGTCCTGGTGACCCACGCCTACCAGGTCGCGTGGCTGGTCAGGCACGCACTGGACGCCCCCGACGCCCGCTGGATCGGGCTCGAGAGCGCGAACGCCGCCCTGACCGTCCTGGAGTACCGGCCCGACCTGCCGCCGACCCTCGTGACGTTCAACGACCAGAGCCACCTGCCACCCGGGCTGCGGTGGACCGGCTTCCCCGGTGACCCGCGGGTCTGACCGCGTCGTGCGGCACACCCCGCCCGGGTCCGGCGCGCGGACGACGCCCGGGCTTTCCCCCGACGCCCCGGACGGTGGATGCTCATCCCCGTGAACCGAGCAGCCGCGGCAGTGGTGCCCCTGTCGATCCCGAGCCCCGACCTGTCCTGGTCGGGCATCTCCGTCGGCCCCCTGACGTTCCACACCTACGCGCTGTGCCTGATGGCGGGCATCGCGGCGGCGGTCTGGCTGACCTCGCGGCGGCTGACGGCGCGCGGCGGACCCCCCGGGGCGGTCCTCGACATCGCGATCTGGGCCGTGCCGTTCGGCATCATCGGCGCCCGGATCTACCACGTGGTCACGCACCTCGGGAACTACGTGGACGACCCCGTGAGCGCGCTCTACGTGTGGGAGGGCGGCATCGCGATCCTCGGCTCGCTCATCGGCGGGACGGTGGGCGCCGCCATCGGGTGCCGCCGCGCCGGGGTGCGGCTCCTGTCGTTCGCCGACGCGCTGGCCCCGGCCATGCTGCTCGCGCAGGCGATCGGGCGGCTCGGCAACTGGTTCAACCACGAGCTGTACGGCAGCCCCACCACGCTGCCGTGGGGCCTGGAGATCCCGTCGAGCAACGGCGCCTTCCCCCCGGGCCTGCCCGACGGGACGCTGTTCCACCCGCTGTTCCTCTACGAGATGCTGTGGAACCTGCTCGGGATCGCGGTGATCCTGCTGCTGGAGCGGCGCGTCGCGATGCGCTGGGGCACCGCGTTCGGCGCGTACCTGGTCTGGTACGGCGCGGGCCGGGTGTGGCTCGAGCTGCTGCGCATCGACCCGACCAGCGTCACGCCGCTGGGCCTGCCCGCCAACGTGTGGGGCGCCCTGGCCGCGGTGGTCACCGGGGTGACGCTCATCGTGGTGCAGCGGCGCCGGCACCCCGAGCCGGAGACGTCGGTGCTGCTGCCCGGGCGCGAGCCCGTGGCGGCGGACGAGCAGGCCACCCCGGAGCAGGCGGACGCCCCGGAGCAGCAGGAGGCCTCGGACGAGCAGGCCGCGCCCGGGCAGCAGGCCACGTCGAGCGGCACGGGCACCCCGCCGACGACGTCCGCCTGAGCCCTGCCTCAGGCGGACGACGCACCGGCGTCAGGCGTACGACGCCGTCACCGTCCGCGTCGCCCCGTCGAGCGTCATCCGCCCGCCGTACGGGACGATCCACTGCGGCCGCGTGTGGCCGAACGGCACGCCCACGCACACGACGGCCTCGGGGTTGTAGCGCGTGACCTCCCCGACGACGGCATCGCGCTGCTCGGCCCTGCGGCGCGCACGCTCGTCGGCGTCGAGCCGCACCTCGAACCCCGTCACGGGCGGGCGGGCGACGCACACGCCCGCGACGGCGGCCAGCAGCCCGCGCTCACCGAGCGAGCGCACCCAGTGCTGCACGGTCGGCGCCGACGGCAGCTCCTCGCTCGTCTCCAGCAGGAGGACCGCGCCCTGCAGGTCCGCGGTGGGCGGGAACCGGTCGGCCATCGCGATCCAGTCGAGGACGTCGAGGCACCCGCCCCAGGTGGGGCCGGTGACCGAGCGCGCCGGGCCCGCCCACGTCCACGGCCCGGTGGGCTCCCGCTCGCCGTGCTCGGTCAGGGCGCGGGGGTCGAGCCAGTCGTGGCCGAGGTCCTCGGACTCACCCGGCTCGGTCAGCGTGAGCGTCTCCCCCGTCAGCAGCGCCGCGCGCAGCGAGGCGAGGTGGACGTCGTCGACCGCGGGTCCGGGGCCCAGGTGCACCTGCGTGGAGCCGCCGTAGAAGCCGGCGACGCCCTGCTGCCACAGCCAGCTCAGCAGGTTGGTGTTGTCGCTGTAGCCGAGGAAGGGCTTGGGATCCGCCCGGACGGCCTCGGCGTCGAGGTGGGGCACGACGAGGACCTGGTCCTCGCCCCCGATCGTCGCCAGCACCGCCCGGATCGTCGGGTCCGCGAACGCGACGTTCAGGTCCCGCGCGCGTTCCTGCGGGGACGCCCCGAGCTGCCGGGTCGTCGGGTACTCGACGGGCACCAGACCGGTGGCCTCGACCAGCCGGCGCATCGCCTGCTCGTGCACGGCGGGCGCGAACCCGGGCGCGGCGAACGACGGGGACACGACCGCGACGCGGTCACCGGGGGCGAGCTTGGGCGGCGTGACGAGGGTCGGCATCGCGCCACCCAAGCAGAGACCGACCCGCCCGACCCCTTGATTTCCTACTTGTCCTTGCAAGCGTGGGGGGACGTACCGGACGAACCACCGATCCTCACGCGTGGCTTCGACGACCGCCCGTGGGCGACGAATGCCGCGTACCGGTGGGTAACGCCCCGGTAACGATGTGCGCCCGAACGGTGCGAAGTACCTAGTACTCACTGTTCCACGCAGGTCGGGCGCTGCTAGACAGTCGATGCCCGGTCCGCGAGGGACCAAGGTCCCACTCCCGGACCGTCGGATGCCCTTGCCCCGGCCTGGCGTCACGTCACGCACCACAACGGAGTGGTCATGATCAGACACGTACTCGCGGGCACGCTCCTCGCCGCCCTCGCCGCCCTCGTCGTCCTGCTGTCCGGGGTCCTCGGCCCCGAGGTCCAGGGGGTCGCCCTGCTGGGCGCGGCCCTCGGCGGTGCGCTCGGGCTCGTGCCCGACCGGTCCGCCGCGGAACGCGCCGGCGCCTTCGCCGTCGGGTTCGCCGCCGCCTGGATCGGCTACCTGCTGCGCGCCGCCGCGCTGCCCGACGCCCCCAGCGGCCGCGCCGTCGCGGTGCTCGTGGTGCTTCTCGTCTGCCTGGCGGTGACCGCCGGCACCCGCGGGCGGCTGCCGCTGTGGGCCGCGCTGCTCGGCGCGGCCGCCATGGCGGGCTCCTACGAGTCCCCGTACGCCGCGGACCCCTCCGGCTTCGCGACGACGTCCCCCGTCTTCGCGACAGCCGTGCTGCTCACCGCGGCGGCGGGCTTCGTCGCGACCGCGCTGCTCGGCCCCGCCGTGCAGGCGGATCGCGAGACCGAGCGGCTCGACGACCCCGCTCGGGGCCCCGCGCACGCCGCACCGGCGACGGGGGCGCACGAACCCGCACCCACCACGGTCGGCCCGCGGACCGCGGCTCCGGCCCGGCCCACGTCGTCCCGTCCCTACGAGCCCACCACGGAGGCATGACGTGACCGCACGCGCCCCGCACCGGCCCGCGCCGCGCCGGACCGCACGCCACCGGCCCGCGGCGAGCCCCGCCGCCCGGCGGTCCGGCATCGCCGCGCTCGGCTGCTGCTCGTCCTGCTCCTCGCCGTCGCCCCGGCAGCCGCCGCGTCCGACGATGTCGTGGTGACCAACACCGAGACCGTCCAGGCACGGCTCGACGCCGACGGCCGGCTCCAGGTCGCGCGCGTCTACGACCAGCTCGCGTTCAGCGGCACGGGCACCACGACCGTCCGCAACCCCGTCTCGACGCAAGGGCTGCGCAACCTCGACGGCTTCGGCGGCTACACCCTGCACGACGACGCGATGGAGACCACCGTCGACGTCGACGGACGCAAGCGGCTGCGCACGGTCAGCGACTTCACGCGCGAGCTGCCCGTGAGCATCGACGTCGAGTACCGGCTCGACGGGGAGAAGGTGTCCGCGGGCGGGGTGGTCGGCAAGTCCGGCACCCTCGAGGTCCGGTACACCGTCACCAACCTGACGACGCGCCAGGACGAGGTCACCTACGACGACGGCACGGGCAAGAAGGCCACGGCGACCGCCGAGACCGTCATCCCGTTCGTCGGGCAGCTCACCACGACCCTGCCGCCGTCGTTCACGTCGGTCAGCTCGGACGAGGCGAACATGGCCGGCGACGGGCGCGGCGGCACGCGGATGAGCTACACGATGACCCTGTTCCCCCCGATCGGGTCGGCGACGGCCGAGTTCGGGTACACCGCGCAGGTCACCGGCGGGCGCATCCCGGCCGCGAACGTCTCGGTGCTGCCGGTGTCGCCGCTGACCAGCCCGTCCTTCAAGGGCGGCTCGGCCAGCTACGCCGGCGGCGCGCGCAGCGGCATCGCCCTGACCGAGGGCGCGAGCGAGATCGACGCGAACCTCCTCAAGCTGCGCGACGGCGCCGCGACGCTGCTCGACGGGCTCCTGCAGCTGCAGGCGGGCGCCGACCAGCTCTCCGCCGGGCTCAACGACACCGCCGTGCCCGGCGCCGCCCGGCTCGCCGACGGCGTCGCCCAGGTCGACGACGGCGCGGCCGACCTCGCCACCGGCGCGCGGACGCTGGACGCCGGCGCGGACCAGCTCGCCACCGGCGCCGCGACCCTCGACGCCGGGCTGGCGTCCGCCGGCAGCAAGGTCCCCGAGCTGCTGGGCGGCCTCACGACGGTCAGCGAGGGCCTGCAACGATGGACCGCCGCCTCGAGACGATGTACGAGGAGATCGGCAACGTCCCGGCCCAGGCGCAGCCGATCAGGGACGGCGTCGCCAACCTGCAGGACGGCGTGACCGCGCTGCTCGACGGGCTCTCGACCCTGCACGGCCTGCAGTCGGCGCTCGCGGGGGTCTACGGCGAGCTCGGGTCGACGACCGCCACGGTGAGCGCCGCGACGGACGCCCAGCAGATGGGCGCGTTGGCCCAGCTGTTCGGCGGGCTCGCGGCGCAGACGGCGGACCCGACCCAGAAGGGCCAGTTCCAGACGCTCGCGGGGCTGTACGACCCCCGGGCGTACGCCGCCGCACCCACGACTCCCGTCCCGCTGGCGCCGGCGTTCCAAGGGCTGGCGGGCGTGACCGGTACCGCCGTCTCCGGTCTGCAGACGGCCCTCTGCGGGCTCTCGAGCCAGGCCACCGCCGCTTGCGACCCCAAGAGGACCGGCCTGCGCGAAGGGCTGGCGCTCACCGCCGGCGGTATCGACCAGATCACCGACGGCGTCGTGACCAAGGTGCGCGCGGGCGTCGGGGTCGCGGGCCAGACCAAGGACGACAGCACGCTGCGCGGCGGCGTCGCGTCGCTGTCGGCGGGCGTGGGACAGCTGTCCGCGGGCGGGCAGACGCTCGTCGGCGGCCTGGGACAGCTCTCGGCGGGTGCGTCGGCCCTGCGGTCCGGCTCCTCGCAGCTCGCCGACGGGGCCGGGCGCCTGGCCGACGGCACCTCGACCCTGGTCGCGGGGACCGGGCGGCTCACGGCCGGCGCGGACCAGCTGGCGACCGGTCTGCGGACCGCCGCCGACGGCTCGCTCACGCTGGCCGACGGGATCACCACGGCCGCCGACGGCGCCCCCGCGCTCGTCGACGGCGCGGGCCGACTCTCCGAGGAGGGGACGTCGGTGCTGGTCGAGACCGGCGCCGCCACCGCCGCCGACTACGGCATCAAGTACGCCGTCATCCAGGCCGGTGCCGACCGCGCCGCGACCGAGTCCATGGCGTACGGCGGTCCCGAGGGCGCGGCGTCCGTCACCGCGTACTCGATCGACATCGCCGCGGCCGACGGGGCGGGCGCGAGCTCCATCGGGCGCGGGGTGGCTGCCGCCGCGCTGTTCGGGCTCGGTGCGCTGCTCGCCGGGGTGGCACGGCGTCGGTTCGTCTGACGGACGTCGGCGGGCCGGGCTCGAAGCCCGGCCCGCCGGCGTCACGCCTCCGGGGGGACGGTGCCGAGGATCGGGTCGTCCGGGACCGCCCGAAGGCGCGGCGCGCCTCCACCCGTCGCACCGCCGACGCCGCCGGACCGACACCTGCGACTGGACCGGATGGGTGAACCGCCATGCCGGCTCCCGCACGAAGTCATGCGCTCAAGAGAGATGGCAGGCGAAAGGGACCTTCTGGGCCCGACTCGTCCACTACGGTCCGGGCTGCGCGTGGCTGCGGCACCAGCGGCGTCAGTGATCGGAGTGCCGGGCCGGCGACGGCGCCGACGGAGCCAGGGAGCGCTCGTGTTCGAGTTCGGGGTGAGTGAGTCGTCCGCGGGGCTGGCCGCGTTGTTCGGTGAAGGAATCCGCCTCGTCTCCAGGTACTACGTCGAGGACCCCGAGACCGGGAGCCTCCTGGTCGAAGCCGGAGGCGTCGGCCGCGGGGAGAGCGGCGAGACCCTCGTCCTGCGCTGGCACGGGCGCCCCATCGGGCTCGAAGCCCGCGTGACACGTCGGGACGACGAACACGGCACCCACCCGCTCGCCACCCTGTCGGAGCTGGGCACGAGCAGCTTCGCCCTGCTGAAGGCGGGGGTTCCTCATGTCGAGCTGACACCGGAGGACGCCACCCGGGCCATGCAGGTCGCCGCCGAGGCGTACGTCGTCTACGCGACCTACCGCGAGGACCACGGGCCTGGTATCCGCGTCACCGACCCGCTGGACCCGAACCGCGAGCTGTCACCCGCCGACTTCGGCTACGGCGAGATCACGCCCGAGCGGTGGGGCAAGCGATGAGCGCCGCGATGCGGGGGGCCCCGACGCGCCGCTCACCGAGTACATCGCCTGGCTGGAGGCGCGCAACGCGGACGTCCGCGAGAACGGTGCGCCCCCTGACCACCGACGCGCTCGCCGAGCTCGCGAGCCGTGCGTCGGTCGAGAGCCCGAACGCCACCGACGGCGCGATCTTCTACAGCGGGAAGAACCCGTACGACGCTAATGCGTCCGCCATCGGGCTTGCCACCGATGCGGCCGGGAAGCTAGCCGTGATCGACGAGACGACATTCGCGTACCTCATCGACTCGCCACAGCTCAAGAACGCCTATAAGGACGCGACCGGGCGGCAAACCACTGGACTGGAGTTACGACAAGCCGACGGAGAATTTCGTCAACCGGATCTGGGGCGAGGCGTCCGAGCGCTACGTGGCTGCCGCCCACGGCGACGTCATCGTCCTGCTCCCGGATCACGCGCGCATTGACCGCGTTCTCGGCACGCCACCGCGTCTCGGCCCGACTCGTCCACTACTGTCCGGCTGCGCGCCGCCGTGACACCAGCCGGCGCCGGTGATCGGAGTGCCGGGCCGGCGACGGCACCGGCGGAGCCAGGGAGCGCTCGTGTTCGAGTTCCGGGTGAGTGAGTCGTCCGCGGGGCTGTCCGCGGCGTTCGGCGAAGAGATCAGAGTGGCCGCCGCGAGTGTCGAGGGGGCACACGTGTTCGAGTACCGCAAGGGCCGCACCGTGGGAGAGGTCGCCGCGCTGTTCGGCGACGGGGTCACGCTGGCGGACAGGACCTACGTCGAGGACACCGAGACCGGCAGCCTGCTGGTCCCCGCCGGCGGGGACGGCCCGGAGAACCCGGGCGGCTCCTACGTGCTGCGGTGGCACGGGCGGGCCATCGGGGTGGACTACCGGATCACCCGCCGCGACGACGAGCACGGCGACCACGCCCTCTTCACGCTCAGCGGGCCCGGCGCGTCCCACGGCGCCCTGCTGCGGGCCAAGGTGCCGCTGGTCGACCTGACGCCGGAGGACGCGACGCGCGCACTGCACGTCGCCGCCGAGGCGTGCGTCGTGTACGAGTCCCACCGCGCCGACTACGGCCCGGGCGCCCGCGTCACCGATCCGCTGGACCCGGCCCGAGAGCTGTCGCCCGCGGACTTCGGCTACGGCGAGATCGCGCCTGTGACGCGAGGTGCCCGATGAACCCGATGCCGGCGCCCGGAGCGTCCCTCGCCGAGATGGTCGACTGGCTCGCCGCCCACGACGACGCGGTCGCGGACGGCACAGCCGCACCGCTCACCGAGACCCAGCTGCTGGACCTGGGCTGGGGTGACCCGCTCGACCCGGGCGTCAAGTGGAACAACGACCTGTGGGCGACGGCCTCGGCCCGGTACGCGGCCGCAGCACGGGGCGACGTGATCGTCCTGCTGCCGCAGGACGGCGCCGACTGGACCCGCGACTTCGGGACCGTCGAGCTGCCCGGCCTGCTGGCCGACACCGCCGTCGACACCATCAACGGCATCTCGCGGGACTCCCTCGTGCGCGCCTGGGAGAACACGCGGAGCGACGCGCTCGCCAACGGGTTCACGCCCGACGAGGCCCGCCAGCACGCGCTGCTGGCCGTGTTCGACGACCGGCGGAGCCAGGGGAGCGCTCGTGTTCGAGTTCCGGGTGGGTGAGTCGTACGCGGGGCTGTCCGCGTTGTTCGGTGAAGGGATCAGGCTCGCCTCCAAGTTCTACGTCGAGGACCCCGAGACCGGCAGCCTCCTGGTCAGGGCCGGAGGCGTGGGTCGCGAGGAGAGGGGCGAGGCCCTCCTGCTGCGCTGGCACGGGCGCCCCATCGGGCTCGAGGCTCACGTGACGCGGCGCGACGACGAGCACGGCGCCCACTCGCTCGCCACGCTGTCGGAACTGGGCACGAGCAGCTTCGCCCGGCTGGCGACGGGGGTGCCCCATGTCGAGCTGACGCCGGAGGACGCCACCCGGGCCATGCACGTCGCCGCCGAGGCATTCGTCGTCTACGCGACCCACCTCGGGTTCTACGGACCCGGGATCCGCGTTATCGACCCGCTGGACCCAGACCGCGAGCTGTCACCCGCCGACTTCGGCTACGGCGGGATCACGCCCGAGTGGTGGAACAACCGATGAGCGCCGCGATACCGGGCCCCGACGCACCGCTCGCCGAGTACCTCGACTGACTGGACGCACGCAACGCCGACGTTCGCGAGAACGGCGCGCCACCGCTGACCACCACCGAGCTCGCGCGCCGTGCGTCGGTCGAGAGCCCGAACGCCACCGATGGTCGCTCACCCCGGTTGACGGGACCACCGCGGCCGCCCTGCAGGCCGGGGTGGCGCGGCGTCGGTCGTCTGACGCCGGTCCGCCCGGCGGACGTCACGCCTCCGGCAGAACCTCGCGCAGCCGTGCGGCGAACGCCTCCGGCTGCCCGGGCATCCCGAACTCGTCGCCCAGGAACCCGCCGTGGTTGCTCGGGAAGATGGCGACCTGCGTGCCGAGGAGGTCCGCGAGCGCGTGGGTCGCGCGCCACGTGATGATGCCCTCGCTCTCGATCCCGGCGGCGAGCACGACGCTCGTCGGTGAGGACCGCAGCGCGGCGACGTCCGGCTGGTACGCCGTCACCGGGGCCGACGCGCCGGAGAGCAGCGGGTCGTCGCGGGAGCCGTCGTCCTGCGCGGGCATGCCGAACGCCGCCGGGTCGGGCAGCTCGGTGAGGAAGTCCGCGGGGAACGGGCCCTGCCACGACGTGAGGGCGATGAACGCGGCCATGCCGTACCCCCAGCCGTGCTCCTGGTAGGCGGCGTCGACCCGGGCGGACACGGCCCGCGCGTTCTCGGCGTCGGGCAGCACCCCGAGGATCGGCGGCTCGTGCGCGACGAGCGTGCGGACGTCCTGCGGGTGGGCGGTGACCCACGCGAGGGCGGTGATCGCGCCGCCGCTGCTGCCGAACAGGTCGACCGGGCCGGCCCCCAGCGCGGTGACCAGCGCGTGCAGGTCCTCCGCCTGCACCGCCGGATCATGGTCCGTACGCCCGTCGTCCCGCGTGCTGCGGCCGATGCCGCGCGGGTCGTACGTGACGACGGTCCGGTCCGGGAAGTGGGAGGCCAGGGTGCCGAACCCCCGCGCGTCCATCGGCTGGCCGATGAGCACGAGCGGCGGTCGGCCGTCCGCCGTCGGCAGCGGGCCACGCACGTCGTAGGCGATGGTCGCGCCGGGCACGTCGAGGGTGCGGGACGTCGCGGTGTCGGTCATCGGGTCCTCCGGGGTGGGTGCGGGGTATGGCGTTCCGACCCGGCCCGATGGCGGAAGTCATCGGGGTCCAGGTGCGTGTGTCGCCCTCACCCGCGGAGCCGTCCCCTAGGGGCAGTGGGGCGCGGTGGCGACGTCGGCGCCGATCAGCGGCCAGTGCTCGCGCGCCACGTAGCCGGAGTACGTCACGCCCTCGTAGCTGATGCCGCCCTCGGGGTACTTCGGCACCGGGCCCTGGTCGTTGACCAGCCACTCCGCCGGCACCCAGCAGAAGGTGTCGCCCGGGAACATGTCGCGGACCATCGGCGTCGGGTACCCCGCCGCCGCCCACTGCGCGTACGTGAGCCGCACGCCGTTGAGCTTGGTCTCCGCGCCCGGGTTCCCCGGGTACGTCTCCGCGATCCCCGCGTCCCACGAGAGCTTGGCGTAGGAGGCGCTCCGCTCGACGAACGCCGGGAACCCCGCGGCCCGCCACTCGTCGAACGTCAGGATGTGGTTGACACCCCCGAACTCCGCGATGATCTCCGGCGACGAGGGGAACTTCGTGTAGCTCGTCTGCGGCAGCCAGGCGGCGGCGCGGGGCGTCGGGTACCCCGCTCGCGCCCACTCGTCGAAGGTGAGCACCTGCCAGATCGGCTCGGTGTGGGGGAAGGTCGTCCGCGCGACGATCTGCGGCGCCCACGGGTACTTGAGGTACTCGGTCGGCGCGGGCACCGGGGCCGGGGCCCCCCAGGCCAGCCACGTCTCGAACGACACGGGCTGCATCGTCGGCTGCCTCAGCCCGTAGTCGGTGACGAGGACGGACGTGTAGGGCCGGGAGTAGAACGGGAAGTCGGCGCGCGCCGCAGAAGCCGGCGCGGCACCGAGCCCGGCGACGAGCAGGACCAGCGTCGCGAGCGCGAGCAGTCGACGGGCGACCATGGGCGTGCCTCTTCTCGCAGGTGGGGACGCCACGATAGCGACAATGCGGGAGCCGCAGGGCGGATCACGCCGATGATCACCCGTCCCGCCGCGCGCTTTTTTCACCGGCGCGCGCGACGACCCCGGACCACCGGGTGTCGGTGGCCGCTGTCATGCTCGGTCCGTGGTGCTGCGGTTCGACGGTGAGCCGGTGTGGTGGCGCGGTCCGGCGTCCCACCTCGTCGTCGCGCGGCCCGCGCCGGAGGTCCCCGTGCCTGACGACGACACCCCTCGCACCACGACGCCGGAGCACGTGCCCGACGCCGCCGGCCTGAGTGTCCACGAGCTCGACGCCTCGACGTGGGACGCGTTCGCAGAGCTCGTCGAGCGCAACAACGGGATCTTCGGCGGGTGCTGGTGCATCGGCTGGCACCCCGAGTGCGGGCAGCGGGGCATCAGCCACCGCGACGTCAAGGAGCGGCGGGTCCGCACCGGCGGCGCCCATGCCGCGCTGGTCCTCGACGCCGACGGCCGGGCGCAGGGCTGGGCCCAGTACGGCAGCCCGCAGGAGCTGCCGAACATCAAGCACCGCCGGCGGTACGACCAGGAGCCGCCGCCGGTGCCCGACTGGCGGATCGCGTGCGTGTTCGTCGACCGCCGCCACCGGGGGCGGGGCGTCGCCCGCCTCGCCCTGGAGGGCGCGCTGGACTTCATCGCCCGGCAGGGCGGTGGCCGTGTCGAGGCGATCTCGGAGACCACCGCCGGCCGCGACGCCCAGGGGCGCTTCCTGTTCAGCGGGACGGTCGAGCTCTTCGACCGGTACGACTTCGACCGGGTGCGGCAGGTCGGCATGCACGCGTGGATCGTCCAGCGGGTGCTGGCCGCGCGCTGAGCGGTCGGCCGTGGGCGGGGTGGTCGCCAACGTGACAGTGGTCGCACCCCCGTGGTCCGCGCACCCGCGACGCGTACGATTTCTGCGGCCCCCGACCCTCCCGGCGGCTCTCCCCCATGCAGGACGGACGGCGCATGAGCGCGCACACCACCAGCCCGGTGCCCCCCACCGACGACACCCCCGACGCGACGACGGGCGACCGGCCCGGTGTCGGCCCCGCTGAGTTCGCGACGTTCCTGCGGGTGATGGACCAGGTCGCCGTCCTGCCGCAGGACCACCCGCAGCACGCCGCCGCACGCCGCGCCGCGTCGGGCCTGTTCAAGGCCGCGAAGAAGCACCGCCGGGGCGAGAAGCGTCGCCTCCTGGCCGAGGCGGACGCCGCGGTCATCGCCGCGACCGCGACCGGCAGCCCGGGCCGGATCGACGACGAGACGAACGGCATCCCGCTGTCCTCGTCGGCCACCGGGGCGATCGCGGGCACCCTGCTCAAGCCGCGTCCGTGCTACGTCTGCAAGGAGGACTACACGGTCGTCGACGCGTTCTACCACCAGCTCTGCCCGGCGTGCGCGGCGTTGCACCACGCCAAGCGGGACGCCCGCACGGACCTGACGGGGCGCCGGGCGCTGCTCACCGGCGGGCGCGCGAAGATCGGCATGTACATCGCGCTGCGGCTGCTGCGTGACGGCGCGGACCTGACGATCACCACGCGGTTCCCGCGCGACGCGGTCCGCCGGTTCGGCGCCATGGAGGACTCGGCCGACTGGATGGACCGGCTGCACGTGGTCGGGATCGACCTGCGCGACCCGTCGCAGGTGGTGTCGCTCGCGGACCACGTGGCCGCGCAGGGCCCGCTGGACATCCTCATCAACAACGCCGCCCAGACCGTGCGCCGGTCGCCGGGCGCGTACTCGCAGCTCGCGGAGGCGGAGGCCGCCCCGCTGCCGGACGAGGCCGCCGCGATGATCACGACCTTCGGCCAGACCAGCGACGCCCACCCGCGGGCGCTGGCGGGGTCCGTCAGCGAGCTCACGAGCCCCGCGCTGGCGATCGAGCGGGCGGCCCGCGCCGCGGACGAGCTGGTCGCGCAGTCCCTCACGGCGCAGGCCGCGAGCCTCGAGCGGCTCGTCGCCGGCACGTCCATCGACGCCGGCGGCCTGATCCCCGACGTCGCCGAGACCAACTCCTGGGTCGCGACGGTCGAGCAGGTCGACCCGATGGAGCTGCTCGAGGTGCAGCTGTGCAACCAGACGGCGCCGTTCATCCTCATCAGCCGTCTGCGCCCCGCGCTGGCCGCGTCACCCGCGCGGCGCACGTACATCGTCAACGTGTCCGCGATGGAGGGCGTGTTCTCCCGCGGCTACAAGGGCCCGGGCCACCCGCACACCAACATGAGCAAGGCCGCCCTCAACATGCTCACGCGCACCAGCGCGGCGGAGATGCTGACCGACGGCATCCTCATGACCGCGGTCGACACCGGCTGGATCACCGACGAGCGCCCGCACTTCACCAAGGTCCGGCTCGCCGAGGAGGGCTTCCACGCCCCCCTCGACCTGGTCGACGGCGCGGCCAGGGTCTACGACCCGATCGTGCGCGGCGAGGCCGGCGAGGACCTGTACGGCTGCTTCCTCAAGGACTACGCCCGCTCGCAGTGGTGAGAGCGATCCGGGACGACGACGCCGCGAGACCGGGCTGAGGCGGCGCATCCCTGGGGATGAGCGGGCTGAGCCCGGTCTCGCGACGGTCGCGCCTCACGGCGCGGGACGGCTCACTCGGTCGGCGGCTCGTCCTTGCCCGCCTCCTCGGCGGCGTCCGCCTCCTCCTTGGTCCGGTGCACCGCGCCGTCGGCGTGCTCCGGCGGTCCGTAGACCGTGTAGAGGATCAGCGGGTTCTCGCCGGTGTTGAGGAAGTTGTGCGTCCGGCCGGCGGGGACGACGACGAGGTCGCCCTGCGCGACGTTGCGCTCCTGGCCGGAGACGACCGCCTTCCCGGTGCCGGAGACGAACGTGAGGATCTGGTCGATGTCCTCGTGGACCTCCTCACCGATCTCCCCGCCCGGCGGGATCGTCATGATGACGAGCTGGCTGTGCTTGCCGGTCCACAGCACGCGCCGGAAGTCCGGGCTCTGCTGCGCGACGGTCGCGATCGTCCAGTGCTCCACGGGTGTCTCACCTCTCGCTGGGGGTCGGTGTCGCTGGTCATCCTGCTGCGGGCGGCGCGATCCCGCCTGCGGAACGGGTGGTCTGTCCGCGGATGTCCGCCCCTGCACGGGGTCGGTCACCGTGCGGCGCGGTACCGTCCCGTCCCGTGACGATGGAGCACGAGGACGGCGGCACCGCGCGGTCCGACGCGACGGCCCTGCTGCTGCGGCGCCTGCACGCGGCCGGGCTGACGGACGTCGTCGCTGTCGAGCACGCGGCGGGCGGACAGGCCGCCGTCGCGGGTCTGGCGCGCCGCGCGGACGGGACGTCCGTGTTCGTCAAGGGGTTCGTCGAGTCGCCGTCGGACGACGCGTTCGCCGCGGAGGCCGAGGGCCTGGATGCCCTGCGCACGCTCGGCGGGGCGGTGACGCCGCGGGTCGTCCTCGTCGCAGCCGACCTGCTCGTGCTCGAGCCCCTGCGCCCGCGGCCGGCCGACGCGGCGTTCTGGGAACGGTGCGCGCACGTCCTGGCCCGTCTGCACACGACGACCACGCACTCCCGGTTCGGGTGGCACCGCGACAACTGGCTCGGCCGGCGCCGCCAGGTCAACACGTGGCACGACGACGGGTTCGAGTTCTTCGCGCAGCACCGGCTGCTGCGGTGGCTGGACGAGCCCCGGGTCGCCGCCGCCCTGGGCACGGGCGACCGCGCGGCGCTGGAGCACCTGTGCGCGCGGCTGCCCGAGCTGCTGCCGGTGCGCCCGGCCTGCCTGGTGCACGGCGACCTGTGGGCGGGCAACGTCATGGCCACGGCCGACGGGACGCCCGCACTCATCGACCCGGCCGTCTCCTACACGTGGGCCGACGTCGACCTCGCGCACGTGTGGACGACCGCCCCACCGCCCGAGGCCGACCGCTTCTTCGCGCTCTACGCCGAGCTGACGGGCCTCGACGACGGGTGGCGCGAGCGGATGCCGATCGTCCAGCTGCGCCAGCACCTCGCCGTCGTGGCGCAGTTCGACGACGACTGGGGCGCGGCCGACGCCCTGCGCGCGACGCTCGCGCCGTTCCGCCGCCGCGCCTGAGGCGACGTCGTCCGTCCGTCCGGCGCGCGCAGCCGCCCCGCCACCCGCCCCGGGGTCACCGCCGGAGCGACCACCGCCGGCGGGCAGCGCGGGCCTCCGGCGCGGGGGCGTCCTCCAGCGACATCACGAGGTAGACGACCCCGGCGAGCACCGCTCCCGGCGCGGGCGCCTGCGGGTGCTCCGACGCGGCGAGGCACACGTCCGCCTCGAACCCAACGGTCCGCACGCGCGCGACGTGGAACGTCCCACCGGTGAGCGCCGTGCGGCAGGTCCGCGAGCGCAGCACCGTGCCGTTGAGCCGGGCGTACGCCTCGGCCCCGGCCGGGTCGCCGAAGACGCCGTAGGAGACGAACGACTCCGGGCCCATCCGCGGGGGCCAGGGCCAGCCCTGTTCCACGTAGTGCGCCGGCGGCTCACCGTGGTCCTCCTTGTCGGGGCTCAGCAGCGAGGCCGGCGACGAGCCGAACGCCTGCACGTCGGGGAGGACCTGGACCTGCGAGCCGAAGGCGACGACCGCGGCACGACCACCGCGCGGGGCGGACGGGTCCAGCAGGGCCGACTGCTCGACGTCCGCAGCGAGTGCGGTGACCTTCTCCCCGTCCTGCAGGACGTCGGCACTCCACACCTGCTGGTTGAGGTGGCCGAGCGACGCGACCTCCGCACCCGCCTCGGCCGCGAACGACGGTGTCACGGCGAGGACCCGCCGCTGCCGGTCGACCTCCAGGACGAGCCGGGCACCTCCGTCGTCCTGCCAGCGCATCACCGTGATGCCGTCCCGCTCACCGAGCGGCGTCGCGCCCGCCCCGGCCGCTTCCAGGATGCGGTCGAGGTCACCCGGTGCCGTGGCGTCCAGACCGATGCAGGTGAAGTTCGCAGCCATGGCGTGACAGTAGGGGTTCGCGGTCCCGCCGCGTGGGGGGTTTCGGCACCGACGCGCGGCGCCTACCGTGAGGAGGTGAGCGCCACCACCCCCGATCCGGGCGTGCTCGTGATCGGTCTGGACCCCTACCGGGCGCCCGGCCCCTGGGACCCGGAGCCGGTCGCGCGCGCGGTGGCCCAGGGGATGACGCGCTTCGACGAGGCCGGCGTCACCGCGGTCCGGTGCCTGGTCGCTCTCGACGGGAGCGACGACGTCGAGCAGGTCGTCACCGACGCGCTCCGGTCCCGCGCCTGGCAGGTGGTGGTGGTCGGCGGCGGCATCCGCAAACGTGAGGACCTGCTCGAGCTGTTCGAGCGCGTCGTCAACCTGGTGCACCGGCACGCGCCGCAGGCGGCGATCGCGTTCAACACCGTGCCGGACGACGTCTACGACGCCGCAGCCCGCTGGCTGGACTGACGTCCGCGAGTTCCCGACATCGGACTCGGGGCCACGTCAGGACGCCGGCCTCAGCCGTTGGTGACGCAGCGTGGCACCGGCCAGCAGCACGCCCCAGACCAGGAACCACGGCTCCCACAGCAGCAACCGCCACCGCAGGGCCCGGGCGGAGAGCACCTCGTCGGGCACGACGACGTGCGCCGCGACGAGCGCCACGGACGTCACCTGCAGCACCCCGTAGACGACGAGGACCGCCGCCCCCGCCCAGCCGAGCGACAGCAGGGGTCGTCGCGGCAGCCTGCGACCCCATGGCTGGACCAGCGCGAGGGCCAGCACCCCGCCCAGCACCTTGAGCACGAGCGCCACCGCGTTCGCGGAGAGCAGCGCCGGGTCACGTGCACGCCCGAGCCGCTCGACCGTCCCGCCGAGGGTGTCCAGGCCGAGCGTGCTGCCCGTCGCCCAGAGCAGGCTCACCGCGGCGAAGGCGAACGCGGCCACGACCGCGCCCCACGCCACCCACGCGGGCGGCACCCACGCCCGATGCTCCGGACCCATGCCTCGTCACGCTAGCCACGGCTGGTGCCGCACGCAGCGCGGGCGGCAGGTGACGACGCCCTCGCGGTCGACGTGGCGGGCGCCCCACCCCCGACCGTGGGACGATCCAGGCAGATCCGGACGTCTCTCAAGATGCTCAGCGTGCTGACTGTTGTCACTCTGGTGCCATGGAGACCATGAACCCCGCCGCGTCAGTCGGCCGCACCACGTCCCAGGACCGGGTCCGTCAGGTCACGGTCCTCGTCGGCGCCGTGATCGCCATCGTCGGTGCGACCGTCGGCTCGGGCGCGTTCGGCGGGCAGCCGATCGCCGAGGCCGCGGGCGGCTCCCTGTCCGCCACGGCGACGCCCGTGGCCCCCGACAGCCCCGCCTTCTCGATCTGGTCCGTCATCTACACGGGCCTGGCGGTGTTCGCGATCGTCCAGGCGCTGCCCCGCCAGGCGACCGACCGTCGGCTGCGCGCGATCGCCTGGTGGGTGCTGGCGTCGATGCTGCTCAACGCGCTGTGGATCGCGGTCGTCCAGGCCGGCTCGGTCGGCGGCAGCGACCTCGTCATCATCGTGCTGCTCGCGGTCCTCGCGACGATGTTCGTCAAGCTCGTCCGGACGGACCACACCACGACGCTGCCGTCCGTGGTGACGGACGTGACCGTCGGGCTCTACCTCGGCTGGGTGAGCGTCGCGACGCTCGCCAACACCGCGGCGTTCCTGGCGATCGCGGACGTCGGCGAGCTGGGCCTCGGGGCGACGGGCTGGTCCGTCGTGCTCGTCTCGGCCGCCGCGCTGCTCGCCATCGCGTACGGCGCCTACGGCCGCCGGCGCCCGGCCCTCGTCATCCCCGTCGGCCTCGCGATGGCCTGGGGCCTGACGTGGATCGGCATCGGACGCACCAACGGCCCGCTGGTCGACGAGACCGTCGCCACAGCCGCCTTCGTCGCCGCCGGCGTCGCCTTCCTGGCGCCGGTCGTCGCGACACTGACCGCCCGCCGCCGCTGAGGCGACGGGGCGACGGATCGCGCGGACGGGTCCCGGAGGGGGCGGCCCGTCCGCGCGGTCGCGTGCGCTGCGGACGCAGGTCCGCCGCGCCGGGCTGCGCTCAGGAGCGGAACGGGAACCGGAACGGGATGGGGATGCCACCGCAGCAGCAGACGCCGCTGACGTCGGACTGCGCGAGCATCGTCGCCGCCTGGTAGCAGGCCACGAGCTGCACGACGGCCGGCACCACCGCACGGGTGACCCCGCGGCTGCGCACGGCCTGCCGGACCACGCCGGAGCAGGACGCGTCGCCGTGGGCGACGCGGTAGGCACAGCTGAAGCCCTTGCGGGGCGAGACGGACCGCTGGTACGCGGCGATCAGACGGTCGACGGCATGAGCGGCAGGAGTCATCGCCACAAGGTAGGTCGGGTGCGCGCGGTGCGCGCGGCGAGCGCCTTGCCGCTACGGTCACCGCGTGGCCACCTACCCGGCAGCGGACGGCACCGAGCTCACGTACGACGCCCACGGCCCCGCCGACGCCCCCGTCGTGATCGCACTGCCGGGCGGGCCCGCGCGCGACCCCGCGTACCTCGGTGACCTGGCCGGCCTGGCCGGGGCCCGGCGGCTCGTCGTACCCCACCCCCGTGGCGTCGGCCGCTCCCCGCTGGACCCCGCCCACGCCTCGTGGTGGGCGCAGGCCCAGGACGTGCAGGACCTGCGCCTGCACCTGGGTGCGTCGCGCCTCGTCCTGCTGGCGCACTCGGCGGCAGCACGCCAGGCGCTGGGCCACGCGCTGCGGTTCCCGGGCCTGGCCGGGCTCGTCCTGGTCACGCCGTCGGCGGCGTCGCTGGTGGACGTCGCCTCCGACGCGGAGGCGGTGGCCGCCCGGCGCGCGGACGACCCCGTGTTCCGGTCCGCGGTGGCGGTGCTCGAGGGCGGCGCCGACACGTGCAGCGCACAGGCCTACGACGCGTGGCAGCGGGCGGGTGCGCCCGCCGGGTACGCCGCGTGGGGACCCGCGGAGCGGGAGCACGCCGCCGCCGGTCGGTGGCACCTGGCGGCCGCCCGGGCGTACCTCGCGGGACCGCCGCCCGACGACCTGCGTGCGGGCCTGCCGACGCTGACCGTCCCCACGCTCGTGGTCGCCGGCGCCGAGGACGCCCTCACCGGTGTCACCCCGGTCGCAGCGCTCGCCGCCGCGCTGCCCGCGGGTCGGCTCGCCGTGCTGGCGGCGTGCGGGCACTACCCGTGGGTGGAGCAGCCCGCCGCGTTCCGGGGCGTGGTCGACGGCTTCCTGGCCGAGGTGCTGCCCGGCTGACGGCCGTCGGCGGACGGTGCGACCACCCCCGGGACGGACCGACGCCGATCGACCACCGGTTCCGGCCCCACCGGGCACCGCCGGCCACTACGTTCTGGCCATGCTCCTCTTCCCGCGCCGCCGGCCCGCGCCCGTCCCGTACCCGACGGGCTCCCCCGAGGACCTGGCTGCGCGCTGGCTCCGCTGGGTCGCGGGTCAGGACTGGGCGACCTCGCCGGTCGCCGACCTCAACGGCGAGCACGCCGGCCGGGACCAGCCGGACGACGTCTGGTTCCTCGCCGGGACGTTCGGCGGACCGGTGCAGCGGGACTGCACGGTGCCGGCCGGGCGGCCGCTGTACGGCCCCGCGGTCAACATGTGGGGACCGGCGGGCGACGGTCCGCCGGTGCTGGGTGACGGGTTCGGCCGGATCACCGTGGACGGCGCGGACGTCGAGCTGCGGGAGGTCGTCGTCGACGCCGTGGACCTCGCGGGCTCGCAGGACAACCCCGTCACGCAGACCCGCCGGATCGTCCCCATGGCGATGTGGGGGCTGTGGGGCCTGGTCCCACCGCTGCCCGCCGGTCGCCACGAGGTCGTGATCAGGGGCGGCGACGGTCACGGGTTCACCGTCGAGGCGGCCTACACGCTCGACGTCGCCGCGGACTGACCGCCCGCCTCGATCGCGTCGAGGTCCCGCACCGCGTACCGGTGGTGCTCCCACTCCTCCTCGAGGATCGTGTGCAGGCACGACAGCGTCGTCTCGGGGTACTGCGGCGCCCAGGGGTTGCGGCGCTCCACCGCGAGGTCGTCGACCGTGACGTCGGCCAGGTAGTCACGCACCATGGCGACACGCTCGGCGCGGACCGCCAGCACGTCGTCGTACGCGGGGGTCCCCGGGGCGAACACCGACGGGTCGTTGCCGTCGGCCTCGTACTCCTCGTTCGGGTGACCGAGCGGGTGGAACGGCTGCTCGACGCCCAGCACGGCCCGTCGCAGCCACGTGTCCGTGGCCATGACCAGGTGACGCAGCGTCTGGGCGAACGACCACTCGCCGTCGACCTGCACGTCGACCGTGCCCGGCGGCATGGCGGCGGCCCGTGCGAGGGTCGCCTCCCACGTGCGCTCGAGCGCCGCCCACGCCGCGCGCAGCCCGTCGGGGTCGGATGCGCGGCGCAGCTCGCGCCCCGGGAACCGTCGGTCCAGCTCGGCGTCGACGAACGGCACGACGTCGACGCCGTTGACCAGCAGGCTCCCGCTCTCCACGAGCCACGGCGAGTCGATCTCGGCGCCGTCGACCTCGACGCCCCGCATGACGACGCCGGACAGGTCGGCACGCACGAACCGCGCCCCCCGCAGGTCGACGCCCGTGAGGTGCGCGCCGCGCAGGTCGTCGTCAGGTCCCGGCACGGTCATCCCGACCCCCTCGTCGTCCCGACAGTGCCCCGCGCCGTCCGCGGGCGCGCTCGCCCCTCACACGGTCAGCAGCACCTTCGTCGCCCGCCGCTCGTCCATCGCACGGTAGCCCTCGGCGGCCTGCTCGAGCGAGAGGGTGAGGTCGAAGACCCGTCCGGGGTCGATGGTCCGGTCCCAGATCCGGCGGATCAGGTCCGGCAGGAACCTGCGCACCGGAGCCGGCCCGCCGTGCAGGTGCACGCCGGAGAAGAACAGCTCCTGCCCGGGCAGGGTGACGTCGTGCGAGACGCCGACGTACCCGACGTGCCCACCGGGCCGGGTCGACCCGATCGCCTGCATCATCGACTCCTGCGTGCCGACGGCCTCGACGACGCTGTGCGCGCCCAGCCCGTCGGTGAGGTCCTTGATGTGCGCCACCCCCGCGTCGCCACGCTCCTCGACGATCTCGGTCGCTCCGAGCTCGCGCGCGAGCGCCTGCCGGTCGGCGTGCCGGGACATGGCGATCACGCGCTCGGCGCCGAGCTGCCGCGCCGCCAGGACGCCGAGCAGGCCCACGGCCCCGTCACCGACCACCGCGACCGTCTTCCCGGGCCCGGCCTCGGCGGCCACCGCCGCGAACCACCCGGTTCCCAGCACGTCGGACGCGGCCAGCAGCGACGGCACCAGGTCGGCGTCCGGCATGCCCGGCGTCGCGACCAGCGTGCCGTCGGCCAGCGGGATGCGCGCGTACTGCGCCTGGGTGCCGATCGACCCCATGGGCACCCGCTGCACGCAGTGCGACTGGTACCCGGAGCGGCAGATCTCGCACGTGCCGTCGGACGCGAAGAACGACCCGACGACGAACTGCCCCACCTGCACGTCGCGCACCTGCGGCCCCACCTCGCGCACGACGCCGACGTACTCGTGACCCATCCACGCGTGGTCGACGGCCTCGATCCCCCGGTAGGGCCACAGGTCGGAGCCGCAGATGCAGGTCGCGGTCACCTCGATGACGGCGTCGGTCGGCTCCTCGATCCTCGGCTGCTCCCGGTCGACGACGCGGACCTCCCCGGGTCGTTCCATGACGACTGCACGCATCGCGGCGCCCCCTGCCGGCTGGTGGTGGCGGGCCCGGACGGCGCCGCCGTCCCCAGCATGCGGAGGCGGGCCACACCCCGCACGCGCAGGGTCCGTCCGGTCGCCTCAGGCGGCCGGGAGCGCGAGCCCCGCGAGCCAGTGCCGCAGCAGCGCGGCGACCAGGTCGGGCTGCTCGTGCAGCAGCGCGTGGCCCGCGCCGTCGGCCACGGTGAGCGAGGCACGCGGGTAGACGTCGAGCAGCCGCACGGCGTCGGCCCACCCCACGGAGGCGTCGTGCCGGCCCGCGAGCACCAGCGTCGGGTAGGGCTGCGGTGCGTCGGCGTCGGGGGCGTCACGCAGCTCCCAGCGCCCGTACACCTGGCCGAACCCCTCCTCGTCGCACAGCCGGGCGCCGGGCAGCACGTGGTCCCGGTACGCCCGGGCGGTCCGGGCGGTGCGCACGACGAGGTACTCCTCGAACCCCGGCACGTCGGCACGGTCCAGCGCGTCCGCGGCACCGGGCTCGTCGTGCAGCACCCGGTGCGGCGGGACGTCCCGGGCCGTGCGGCCGGCCGGGCAGACGAGCGCGAGGCCGACGACCCGGTCGGGCCGCCGGGCGGCCACGGCGCGCGCCAGGTACCCGCCCAGGGAGTGCCCGGCGATGACGAACGGCCCGCCGCCGGTGACCCGGTCGACGAACCGCAGCAGCACCTCGACGACGTCGTCACCGCTGGTCAGGTGAGCGGGTGCGGCGGTACGACCGTGCGCGGGCAGGTCCGGGTAGACGCGCCGGACGCCCGCGAGGTCCGCGAGCGCGGGCTCGAGCGCCCCGACGACCTCGCGGTGGTCGACGCCGGCGCCGTGCAGCACCACGAACGGCACCCCGCCGCCGTGCTCGACGTGGTGCACGCGGACGCCCCCGACCTCGCGGTACACGCCGCCGACGCTAACCCGGCGCGTCCCGGCGTGCAGCCGCGGTACCGACGGGCGACGGCCCGGTAGCCTCGACGGACGTGAGCACCGTGCACCCCGAGGCCGAGCAGTTCCTGCGTGACTACCTGCGTTCGGCCACCCCGCAGCAGCGGCACACGTTCGTGCGCCGGGCCAACTACGACACCGGCGAGGCGCTGGTGCGCTTCGTGCTCGACGACCCGACGACGGACCGCGCCAGCGCACTGGCCGCCTACTGGATCCTCGGCGCCGGGTACTACTGCCGGTACGCGTCGGCCGACGAGGTCCCGGAGCCCGACCGCCCGACGTGGGAGCTGCTGCGCCTCATCGAGGAGCGCTACGCCGCCGGGTACTGGGCCGACCACGGCATCGGTTTCGACCCCACCGACGACGACGAGATCGACTGGACCGAGGGCGAGGGCGACGACCCCGAGCCGTACCCGGTGCCCGACCTCATGCTGCGCGCGGTGCCGGGCGAGCTCGTCGACGACGAGGACACCGAGGACGGCCTGCCGCTGGACGTGCACCTGCGCTACAGCGCACTGCTGCGCGGCTGACGCACCCGCACGGGCGGGCTCTCGCGGCGATCGACGCCTGAGTCGGACCGGCGGCCCGGCCGCCGGCCGACGCGGGAGCCTCGTGCGCGCCGGACGGGCCCCCGTGGAGTTCACTGGGGGTGCCCGGTGGTCGACGAAGGGGAGCCCGATGAGCGAGCCGGTGATCGACGTCCAGGGGCTGCGCAAGTCGTTCGGCCGGTTCCGCGCGCTCGACGGCCTCGACCTGCAGGTCGAGCGCGGGCAGGTGCACGGCTTCCTCGGCCCCAACGGCGCCGGCAAGTCCACGACCATCCGCGTGCTGCTCGGGCTGCTGCGCGCCGACGGCGGCACCGTCCGGCTGCTGGGCGGGGACCCGTGGCGGGACGTCGTGGCGCTGCACCGGCGGCTGGCGTACGTCCCGGGCGACGTCTCGCTGTGGCCCGGCATGACCGGCGGCGAGGCGATCGACCTGCTCGGTGCACTGCGCGGCGGCCTCGACGAGCGCCGCCGCGCCGAGATGGTGGAGCGGTTCGAGCTGGACCCCACCAAGCGCGGGCGGCAGTACTCCAAGGGCAACCGGCAGAAGGTCGCCCTGGTCGCGGCGCTGGCGTCCGACGTCGAGCTGCTGGTGCTCGACGAGCCGACCAGCGGGCTCGACCCGCTCATGGAGAACGTCTTCCAAGAGGTGCTCGGGGAGGCCAGGGCCCGCGGCGCGACGGTGCTGCTGTCCAGCCACGTCCTGGCCGAGGTCGAGACGCTGGCCGACCGGATCAGCATCATCCGCGACGGCCGGGTCGTGCAGTCCGGGACCCTGGCCGACCTGCGCGGGCAGACCCGCACGACGATCCACGCGACCCTCATGCAGCCGCTCCCCGTCCCCGCGCCGGCCGTCCTGCGCGACGTGCAGGTCGACGGCGCCCGGATCACCGCGAACGTCGAGACCCTGCGGATCGGCGAGGCGATGGCCGTGCTCACGGTGCACGGCATCCGCGCGCTCACCGTCGCGCCCCCGTCGCTCGAGAGTCTGTTCCTGCGGCTGTACGGCGACGAGACCACGCACGCGCGGGCCACCCCGACCCGATGAGCACCGCGACCGCCTCCCTCACCGGGACGCGCCCGCTGCTGCGGGCCGCCCTGCGGCACGACGGCCGCCTCTTCGCGCCGTGGGTGCTGGTCGTGACGTTGCTGTCGGCGTCCTCGGTGATCGTGTACCCGTGGGTCTTCCCCGACCTCGCCGCGCGGCTGGGCCTGGCCGCCGCTGTCGAGGCGAACCCCGCGATCGGCCTGATCTTCGGTCCGGCGTACGACCTGACGACCGTCGACGGGTTCAACTCCTGGCGCACGCTGGCCCTCGGCGGCTTCTTCGTGGCGCTCGGCGCGATCCTCACGGTCACCCGCACGACGCGCGGGCAGGAGGACTCCGGCCAGGCCGAGCTCCTGGCGTCCGGGGTGGTGGGACGCTCCGCCCGGCTGCTGACCGGTGTGGCCGTCGCGACCGTCGGGTCGTTCGCCGCGGGCCTCGTCGCCGGCGTCGTCACGGCGCTGTGCGGCGGTGCGTGGGAGGCGTCGCTGCTGCTGGGGGCGACGTACACGGCCAGCGGCTGGATGTTCGCCGCCGTCGCCGCCGTCGCCGCGCAGATCGGGTCCGACGCCCGGACGGCCAACGCCCTGGCCGTCGGCACCCTGGGCGCCCTGTTCCTCGCCCGCGGCTTCTGCCTCGCGCTCGACGCCCCGGCGTGGACGGTCTGGGCCAACCCGCTGGGTTGGACGCTCGAGACCCGGCCGGCCGCCGGCGACCACTGGGCCCCGCTGCTGCTCACGGTGGCGTTCACCCTCGTGGTCGTCACCGTCGGCTTCGCCCTGCAGGCGCGGCGCGACTTCGGTCAGGGGTCGATCGCGCAGCGCCCCGGCCCGGCGCGCGGACGCGTCCGCGGCCCGCTGCTGCTCGCCCTGCGGCTCAACCGGGCGCCGATCGTCACGTGGGCGATCGCGTTCCACCTGCTCGGGCTGGTGTTCGGGTACTTCACGACGTCGATCACGGACCTGGTGTCCGGCAGCACGGGCGTGCAGCAGGTCCTCGCGTCCGGTGCCACCACGCCCGAGCAGCTCACGGGCGCGTTCGTCCGCACCCTGCTCAGCCTGGTCGGGATCATCGCCGCCGTGCCCGGCATCCAGATCATGCTGCGGGTGCGCAGCGAGGAGGTGGAGGACCGCGTCGAGCCGGTGCTGGCCGGTGCGCTCCCCCGCGTCCGCTACTACGCCGCCCACGTCGCCGTCGCGCTGACCGTGATCACGGGCTACCTGGTGGGCGCCGGGATCGTCGTCGGCCTCATGGCCGCGCGCGCCGACCTCCCCGTCGGGTTCGTCGACGTCGTCCTGCAGACGCTGGCCACGGTCCCCGCGGTCTGGACGGTCGTCGCGGTGTCCGTCGCGGTCGTGGGCGCCCGGCCCGTCGTGCACCTGGCCGCGTGGGGCGCGCTGGTGGCGTCGTTCCTGCTGACGCTGCTCGGCCCCACCTTCGGGCTCGACGACTGGGTGCTCGGCATCAGCCCGTTCTGGCACGTCCCGGACACGACGGCCGCCGCCCCGGACTGGAGCGGGCTCGGATGGCTCACGCTCGTGACGGCCGGGCTGGTCGCCGTCGGGTTCGCCGGCTTCCGGCGGCGGGACGTGGGCCGCTGAGCGGCGGGCGCACGCCGCGGCCGGGCTCAGCCGCGCGCCTCGATCACCGCGAGGTCGCGCACCGCGTACCGGTGGTGCTCCCACTCCTCCTCGAGGATCACGTGCAGGCACGACAGCGTCGTCTCCGGGTGCTCCGGCGCCCACGGGTTGCGCCGTTCGACCGCGAGCTCGTCCGGTGTCACCGTCGCGAGCAGCTCGCGCACCATGGCCTGTCGTCCCGCGCGGACCTCCAGGACCTCGTCGTACGGCGGTGCGACCGCGGAGAAGACGGAGGGGTCGTTGCCGTCGAGCGCGTACCCGTGGTCCGTCTGACCGATCGGGTGGTACGGCTGCGCGACCCCCAGGACGGCGCGGCGCAACCACGTGTCGGTCGCCATCACCAGGTGGCGCAGCGTCTGGGCGAAGGACCACTCGCCGTCGACCGACACGTCGACCGCACCCGGCGGGAGCGCCGCCGCGCGTGCGGTGGTCGCCTCCCACGTCCGCTCGAGCGCGTGCCAGGCGGCGCGCAGCCCTTCGGGATCGCCGGCCCGACGCAGCTCCCGACCGGGGAACCGGCGGTCGAGCTCGGCCTCCACGAGCGGGATGACGTCGACCCCGTTGACGCGGAAGAAGTCCGCGTGCGGCAGCCACGGCGCGTCGACGTCCGCCCCGCCGATCTCGACGCCGCGCATGACGACACCGGACAGCTCGGCCCCCCGGAACCGGGCACCGGTGAGGTCGACGCCGACGAACGTCGCGCCGCGCAGGTCGTCGGACCGGTCGAACGTCGCCATGACGTCTCCTCGTCGCCGTCGGTCCGACGACCGTAACCGGCGCGCCCCACCGCCGGGAAGCCTCTGTCCGCAGGGGTGGACCTGGCACGCTCAGCCGGGTGTCGAAAGCGCGCGGCCCCGTGCGTCACCGTGTCGAGACGCTCCGCACGGGGCGTGACCAGCACCCGGAGGTCCCCGTGGCCCGTTACCTCATGTCCGTGATCGACGACGCGACCGGCACCGCGACAGCGGCGGAGATCGCGTCCATCGACGAGTACAACGACCGCCTGGTCGCGGCCGACCAGTGGGTCCTCGCCGGCGGCCTCGCCGCACCCTGGGCGTCGACGGTCGTCGACGCGACCAGCGACGGCCCGCCGCTGCGGACCGACGGCCCGTTCCTCGAGACCACCGAGTACGTCGCCGGGTTCTGGGTCGTCGAGGCCGTCGACCACGCCACGGCGCTCGGGCTGGCGACCGACGCGTCGCGGGCGTGCGGACGGCGCGTCGAGCTGCGTCCGTTCCTCTGACGGTGGGCCCGGTCGGACCGGATCGTCAGCGGCAGCCGACGCGCTCGGTGTCGAGCGTGATGTCGTCGACCCACACGTCGTAGGCGCCCGGCGTCGACCCGCCCTGGTAGAGCTGCCAGCCGATCCGCACGGTGTCCGCGGTCGGCAGGACGAAGTCGACGTCGGCGCCGCCGTGCTCGGTCGTCGTGACCGTCAGGTCCGGCTGCGGCACGCCGTCGAACCACACGGCGACCCGGTTCTCCGGGGCGTACCACTCGAACTCCACGCACTGCCAGCGGTCCTCGACCGTGGGCGCGGACTCCTGCCAGCTCGTCCAGTCGCCCGTCGGCCCGCCGTCGGCGCCGACGCCCCAGAACGTCGCGTCGGGGCCGACCGTGGGCGCGAACTGCCCGCCGAGCGGTCGGACGATCTCCTCGCTGCCCGAGCCGGTGACCTCGACCAGCGTGAAGTGCGCCCAGTCGGGGGCCGTCGGGAAGTCGTCGACCTTGATCCGCAGCCGGCCGTAGAACGTGTTGCCCGGCGCCGCGAAGTCCGTGACCTCGAGGAACGCCTGCCCGTTGTCCTCGGTGTGCACGCGCATCACCTTCCCGGCGCGGCCCGCCCGCTCCACGGACAGCGCGCCGCGGCGGGTGTCGACGCCCCAGTCCAGGCTCACCGGGCCGCCCAGCGGCTGGGACTCGAAGTCCTCGCAGAACAGCGCGTCGGTGCGCGAGCACGGGCCGCGCTGACCCGGCCCGTGCCCGTGCCCCTGCCCACCCCCGGCGGACGCGACCGGCGCCAGGACGAACGTGGTCGCGGCGACCGCCACGACGGTGACCAGGGTCCGGATCGTCCTCATGCGCGCACCAGCCGTTCCGTCGGGGTGTGGGTCCCCGGATGCTAGGCAGCGCGGGAGCCCGCAGTCCCGTCCCGAAACGATTGGCCCCCACAACCCGCGCGTGCGGGCGGGCCGGTACCGGCCTGCCGGTCCGGGCTCGGGGTTGATCGCAGTCGAGACCCGGAGGACGCTCGGGGGGTGGACGACGTCGTCGCGTGGCTCCTCGACTCCGACCCCGCGCTGCGCTGGCAGGTGCTGGACGACCTGGCCGACGCCACGCCCGGTGAGGTCGCCCATGAGCGTGCCCGCGTCGCGCACGAGGGCTGGGGCGCTCGGCTGCTGGCCGCGCAGGACCCCGACGGCCGGTGGGGCGGGGGCACGTTCTTCCCCGAGTGGGTCTCCACCGAGGCGACGCTGCGGCTGCTGCGGACGTTCGGGCTGGACCCGGAGAGCCCGCAGGCGCACCGTGCCCTGGCGCCGGTGCACGAGGCGGCGCGCTGGGAGTACGACCCGACGATGCGGTTCTTCGACGGCGAGGTCGAGCCCTGCATCAACGGGCGCACGGTGGCGACCGGCGCGTACTTCGGGCAGGACGTGCGCGGCGTCGTCGACCGGCTCCTGGGTGAGCAGATGGCCGACGGCGGCTGGAACTGCGAGCAGGAGAACGGGTCGACCCGCGGCTCCTTCGACACGACGATCAACGTGCTCGAAGGGCTGGCCGAGTACGAGCAGCGCGTCTCGGCCGACCCCGCGGTCACCGAGGCCCGCGTGCGCGGCGAGGAGTACCTGCTGGACCGGCACCTGCTGCGGCGGCTGTCCGACGGGCGGGTGGGCCAGGAGCGCTGGCAGCACCTGGCCTTCCCGCACGGCTGGTACTACGACGTCGGACGCGCGCTGGACCACCTGCGCCGCACGCGCCCGGCCCCCGACGAGCGCGCGGCGGAGGCGCTCGACCTGCTCGCGTCGAAGCGCGGCGACGACGGCCGCTGGCGCCTGGAGCAGCGGCACCACGACCGCCTGCTCGTCGACCTCGGGGAGGACGAGGGCGCCCCGAGCAGGTGGCTCACGCTGCTCGCCCTGCGGGTGCTGCGGTGGGCCGACGGCTCGGTGGCCGACGCCCCCGGATCTGCCGCACCCGGCGGGGCGGACGCCCCGGGCGCGACACCGCGAACCGCGACGGAACCGTCCCGCACCAGCGCACCGGAGGACGCATGAGCACCTGGGCACCCGATGACCTGGCACGGCTCGGCGACGCGGAGGAGCTGCAGCTCGCGTCGTACCGCCCCGACGGGACGCTGCGCCCGTACGTGACGATCTGGTGCGTGCGGGCCGGTGACGACCTGTACGTGCGGTCCGCCTACGGGCCGGGCAACGGGTGGTTCCGGCGCGCGCGGGCCTCGGGCAGCGGGCGGGTCCGCGCCGGCGGTGTCGAGAAGGACGTGGCGTTCGAACCGGCGCCACCCGACGTGCACGCGGCCCTCGACGCGGCCTATCACGCGAAGTACGACGCGCACGGGCCGGCGATCGTCGGGACGGTCGTCGGGCCCCAGGTGGTGGACGTGACGCTGCGGGTCGTCCCGCGCGACTGACCCGGCAGCCCGCACCGGGTGCGTCGCGCCCGGTCGGTCACGCCTGGTCCGTCATCGCCCGGTCAGTCGTCGCGTGGACCCGCTTGCCAGGGGTTCCGCTCGTCCGTCGCCGTCGGTCGCGCCGCGACGCCCACGGCGTAGGTGGGCCGGCCCCGGCCGTCGACCGTGCCCAGGTACTCGTGCCCCGTCATGTGGCACCAGACGGGCAGGTCGATCGGTGCCACGGGGTCGCTCGTCACCAGGTGCACGACCGCGCCGGCGGGCAGCGTCGCGACGCGGTCACGCAGCAGGAGCAGCAGCCGCGCGCACCCGAGGTCCCCGCCGTCGATGGTCAGCACGTCCCCCGCCTCGGCCACGGGCGCGAGCGTACCCGGCAGCGAGCGACGGTCCTGGTCGGGTGGCTGTGCGGAGCCCGACCCGAAACTTGCGAGCGCACACGGCGCTCCCGAGCGCTCTGCCGAGACCTCACCGGGTGAAGGACGGAAACGATTAACCCTCTCACCCGACGGTGATGGGTCACGCTCCCACGCTGCAGACTGCGGCGATAACGGTATCGACCGGCTCGTACCGGTCGAACCGCCGTGGCAGGTTCAGCGGCCCCCGCGAGGGAGCGCGGTCCGCACCGCCTGACACCTCCACCCTCACGCACTGGAGCGCCTCCTGATGACCGACACTTTCGCCCCTGCTCGACCCTCGACCCGGCGCCGCTCGTTGCGCGCCGCCCTCGGCACCGTCGCCGTCGGCGCGCTCGTGGCCGGCACCGTCGCCCTGGCCACCCCGGCCTCGGCGGCCACGATCACCACGAACCAGACCGGCACCAGCGGCGGCTACTGGTTCTCGTTCTGGACCGACAGCCCCGGCACCGTGTCCTCCGGCATGAACGACGGCGGCAACTACACGACGCAGTGGCA
>NZ_JAFMUZ010000010.1:0-76909 GCF_017353535.1 Cellulomonas sp. zg-ZUI22
CGACCGTCAGCGTCGGCAGCCCGGCCGCCGACGCCGCACCCGCCGACAACCGCCGCAACGAGCCCCCGACCCCCACGTACGTCGTCCCGCCGCACGACAGCACCGTGCTCAGCGCCGGCGTGCCCACCGTGTACCCCGTCAGCTGCGCACGCGTCACCGTCGTCCACGACGAGCGCCCCAGCTCGGTCATCGTCGCGAACGTCGGCACGTGCCGCAGCGTCGACGGACCGTCCACCAGGTACAGCTCCGGACCGTCCTGCGCCTTGACCACCTGGCCCGGCGTCAGCACGGGGGTCCCCACGGCGATGGCGTCCAGCGCGGACTGCTCCACCATGACGACGGTCGCGCGCTCGCCGGCGGCGAGCGTCTCCATGGTCGCGAGCGTCGTCACGGCCCGCCGCTGCGCACCGTCGGCGAGGAACAGCGACCCGTCCGTCACGGACCGCACGAACACGACCCGCCCGGCCTCAGCCGGGGCGAGCGCCGTGACCACCTCGGCCGGCGCCGCCGGGCCCGTCAGCGCGGGCAGGACGCCCGCGGGCAGGCGCAGGGTCCCGGAGATGGTGGTGACGACGCGGGTGCCGTCGGGCGCCTGGAGGGTCCCGGTGAACCGGCCGGACGCCGACCCGGCGGCCGCGATGCTGGCGGTGTCGAACATGCGCGTCGGCAGCAGCTGCCCGAGCCGGGTCTGGGAGTCCAGCACGCGGCCGACCGTCCAGCGGCCCGACGGCAGCACGAGCATGCCGTCGCCCCCCGCGCGGTCGCGCACGAGGACGCCCGGTCGCACCACGGGAGCGCCGACGCGCAGGTGCGCCGCCGCCGCCTCCCGCACGTGGATCCGCGGGTTGACGGTGACGACGCCGCCCTGCTCGAGCGAGGCCTGGTCGAACACCTCACGCCGCGTGCCGTCGTCGACGACGAACCAGGACCCCTCGGCGGTGCTGAAGGAGTTGGACAGCGGGCCGCCGTCGACGAAGCGCGACAGCTGACGGTCGGTCAGCTGCATGCTGAAGTACTCGTCGCACGTGCGCCCCCAGTCCGCGACGAGGTCACAGCTCGTCGCGTGGAACCGCCAGCCCTTGTCGAACATCCAGATCGACCCGTCCCGGCCCCGGAAGAACCGGCCCAGCGAGGCACCCGTGGGACGTGCGTCGATCACGCTGCGGGACACGACCGCGGGCGCACCGAGCGGTGCGAGGGAGTCGAGCACCACGGGGTCCTCGACGCGGTGCTTCGTCCCCACACCGAGCAGCCAGACGGTCGGGTCGTCGGCGGTCTTCACCAGGTCGGCGCCGTTCTGCGTGGACCCGAACCAGTCGGTGTAGTCACGCCAGAAGTTGCGGTTGCCGTACGAGGCGCAGCCGTCGCCGGTGCCGTACAGGTTGGCCAGCGCGGAGTCGTTGGGGCGGTAGGGCGTGTAGATGTACAGGCCCGCCGTCGCCTGGTTCTCGATGTACAGCTGGCTCGTCCCGCACGAGGCACTGGGGTGGTACTTGACGGTGTTGACGCGCCCGGCGCGGTACGAGTAGCTCTGCGGGTTGGCCGCGTACCGCTTGAACTGCCGCGCCGCGCGGTACACCTGGTTGAAGAAGCCGTAGTACTGCGCGTCGCAGGGCGCCCCGTCCGGGCAGCCGAACCCTGTCGCGCTGCGGTAGCGCGAGTCCCCGGGCGCGCTGGACGTGACCAGGCCCTGCTCCTTCTGCAGCAGCACGAGCAGCACGCGCTGGCTGATGCCGCAGGCCTGGCCGACGCGCGCGATCACCTGGGCGGCGGTCTCGGCGGAACGTCCCGTGTACGCGCTGCACAGCCCCGGCTCGGCCGGCTGGTTCGTGGTGGCGGTGACGTAGTCCTTGAGGCAGGTGTAGCCCGGCGTGCAGGTGGGCCGCTTGGCGACGAGAAACGACTGCACGTCGCCCTCGGTCATGGCCGAGCCGTCGAAGAACAGGGTGTCGCTGATGATGTTGCCCGGCGAGAACTCGGACGCGACGGCCGCTGCCGCCGGCGCCGCCGTGACCGTGCCTGCGACGACGGGGACGCCGACCCCTGTGACCGTGACGGCGAGCGCCGCCAGCGCCGCCATCATCGAGCGCGTCCGCGCCATGCTCCGACCTCCGTGGACCCGCGTCGCCGCACCGCACGGCACGCGCGCCGGTCAGGCTATACACGCGATCCGGTGGCGGGACCGGACCAGGGCCCCGTGTCGGCGGGGACTTCGCCCGCCTGCGGGCGCCGCGTCCGGTTGCTCCGGGATCGTCCCCGCGCGGCGTCAGCCCGCGTCGGCCGGTGCCATGACCGGGGGCAGCACGGGCCGGTCGAGCACCTCGACCGTCGGGGCCTCCACCACCGTCGTGCCGCCGTCCGTGGCCGTGATCGTGAGCGGGCTCCGACCGGCCGGCACCGTCGTGTCGATCTCGACCGACTCCCCCGGCGCCACGTCCCGTGCGGACCCGTCCCACCGGACCACGACGGGCGCCGCGGACTCCGGCACCGCGATGCGGACGGCGACCCGCGCGGCCGTGTCGCGGGCGTTGTCCAGGACCAGGTCGAGCGGACCGTCGGCCGTCCACAGGGTGCGGGTCCGCGGCTCGCCGCCGTCGGCGGGCTCCTGCGTCACGGTGGTGACGCGCACGTCCGCCGTCGCCGGGAACACCATCGTCGGGTGGACCACACGGTCGCCGGCCTCGTCCACCGTCGCCGCCCCGTGCTCGGCGACGAGGTCGGCGCGCAGGTCCCGCAGGTCGAAGAGCTCGTACCGCCCGTCGGAGCTGGTCACGGCGGGATCCCCCACGGTCCGGCGCCACGCGTCGGAGACCTCCGGGGCGGACCCGCCGAGGGCCGCGCGGTCGATCAGGACGGCCGAGGCGTCCGCCGCGGCGAGCGCGGTCGCTGTCGCCGGCGCGTCGACCGGGTCGAGCAGGCCCATCCACTCCGCCGACGCACGGCCCTTGACGCCGCCCTGCGTCCACCGCAGCGTGTCCGAGTGCAGGTACGGCCGCAGCCGGTCCGCGTCGAACACCCCGTTGAGCGCGGGCGACTCGGGGTACTGCTGGTACGGCAGCTGGGCGACCATCGCGCCGTCCTCCAGCAGGTCCTCCACCTCGGCGACCCACTGCGCGTCGGCCGCGTACTGCGCCCGCGCAGTCATGTGGTCGGGGATGTAGCTCAGCGGCCGCTGGTCCCACACACCGACGACCGTCAGGCCCACCGCCAGGCCGGCCGTCACGACCGAGGCCCACCGGTTGCCGACCCGGCGCGCGAGCACGGCCCGCAGCGCCTCGATCCCCACGGCCACGGCAGCGAGGGCGAGCAGCGCGATGACGATCGTCATCCGGTTCCACCCGCGTACGGCGGGGGTGATGAACGAGATGAGGCTGGACACGCCACCGACGGTCGCGAACAGGAACGCCGCGAGCGTCAGGCCCGCGAGCACGGCGAGCGCGGCGGGGCGCGGGGCCTGCCACAGCGTGGTGCGGGCGGGCGCGAGCAGACGCATCACGGCGACGACGAGCAGGGCGACGAGGCCGAGCGCGGCGGTCGCGCCGAGCACCGGCTGCTCGGACGGCAACGGGTACGTGCCGTCGTAGACGCGGCGCAGCGCGGCGAGCGCCGGCACGGGGTGGTCGGGCACCGGGAACAGCAGCGACGTCAGCTTCAGCGCGTAGATCTCGGCCTCGGCGGCGACGCGCCCGAAGGCCGCGGCGTTGGACCCCTCGCTGCGGGCCCACAGCACGTCGGGAAGCATGTTGAGCAGGAGCGCGACCCCGGTCACGGCACCGGCCGCGACGGCGCCGACGAAGCGCCGGACGTCGCGCCGCTGCACGAGGGACGCCACGGCGGCGACACCGAGCAGCGCCAGGACGAAGAGCGCGTAGTACGCGGACCCGCAGGCGACGAGCACCAGCGCGAAGCCCGTGAACAGGGCGGGCGACGTCACCCAGCGCCGCCACCCGCCGCGGTGCCACGTCCACAGCGGGCGACCGAGCGCGACCCGCCACACGACGAGCAGCGCGAGCGGCAGCGGGTAGTAGGACGCGAGCCAGAGGTGCGAGACGCCACGGAACAGGTGGTACGGGGCGAGCGCGAACAGCACGGCCACCGGCACGGCGGGGAGCCTGCCCAGGCCGACGCCCCGCAGGAAGACCAGGGCGGTGACCGCGGCCAGCGGGAACCCCAGCAGGTAGTACACGTTCATGGTCAGGCCCCAGTCGCCCAGCACGAGGCCGAGGACCCGCATGACCGCGACGTGCAGGTTGTCCGAGGTCGGGAAGTCGTGGTACGTCTGCCCCGCCGGGGCACCGAGCAGCGGCTGGAACTCGTACCAGCCGGTCTCGAGCGTGGTCTTGACGTGCGCACCGACGGCCAGCGCGTCGCCCCAGTACGTGAGCGGGACGCGCAGGTCCGCCTGCCACAGCCGCAGCGCCCACACCGCACCGGCGCAGGCGCCGAGCGCGGCGAGCAGGTACGCGGCAGCCGAGCGCAGCCGCTCACCGCGCACGGTCGCGCGCTCGTCGCGGGCCTCGCGCCGCCCCGGGGCGGTCGTCACGGGCACGGCCGGGGACGCGTCCGTGCTCACGGCAGGGGCGCGAGGGACTTCAGGTGCTGGTCCACCTCGGCCAGCGTCGGCAGCAGACCGGCTGCACGCGCCTCGGCGAGCGTGGGGGCGGCCGCGTCCTTGTCCGACAGGCTCGGCACCAGCGGCGTCCCGTCCGGCGCGACCGTCGGCCACTGGATGCCGACGGCGGGGTCGAACGGGTGGATGCCGTGCTCCCGACCGGGTGCGTACGGGGCGGTGACGAGGTACGTCACTGTCGAGCCGTCGACGAGCGACATGAAGGCGTGACCGAGGCCCTCCGAGAGCAGGACGGCACGGCGCGAGGTGTCGTCGAGCAGCACCGACGTCCAGCTCCCGAACGTCGGCGAGTCCGTGCGGATGTCGACCACGACGTCGAGCACGGCGCCGCGCGCGCACGTCACGTACTTGGCCTGCGACGGCGGCACCTGGGCGAAGTGGACCCCGCGGACGACGCCCGCGGCCGAGACCGACGTGTTGGCCTGCACGACGTGGAACGGACGCCCGGTGACCTCGGCGAGCACGTCGCCGCGGAAGGACTCGAGGAAGACGCCGCGGTCGTCCGCGTGCAGCACGGGCTCGACCAGCCACGCCCCGTCGACGGACAGTGCCTCCACGCGCATCACGACCACGTCACCCTTCGATCTCGCCCACGCCGACACGACTCGTCGGCACCCCGAACGCTACCTGCTCCCGCTGGGGCCGTACGCTGTCGGCCGTGCGATGGATGGTGACGGGGGCCGAGGGCATGCTCGGCGCGGACCTGGTGGCGACGCTCGGCGACGCGGGCGAGGAGGTGACCCCGACCTCGCGTGCGACGCTCGACGTGACCGACGCCGACGCGGTGCTCGACGCCGTCGCCGGCCACGACGTGGTCGTCAACTGCGCCGCCTGGACGGCGGTCGACGCGGCCGAGGACGACGAGGCCGCGGCGTGGTGGGTCAACGCGCTCGGCCCGGCGAACCTGGCACGGGCGTCGGCGCGCGTCGGCGCGCGGATCGTCCAGGTGTCCACGGACTACGTCGTCGCGGGCGAGGCGCCCGACCCGTTGACCGCGCACGCCGCGCCGCACCCGCTGCAGGCGTACGGGCGCACCAAGCTGTCCGGCGAGTGGGCCGTCCGCGCGGAGGCACCTGCCTCGCACCTCGTGCTGCGCACGGCGTGGCTCTACGGCGCGCACGGCCCGTGCTTCCCCCGCACCATCGTGCGGGTGGCGCGCGAGCGCGGGAGCCTCGACGTCGTCGACGACCAGTGGGGTCAGCCGACGTGGACCCGGGACGTCGCCGCGCTCACGCTCGCCGCGGTGCGTCAGGACGTCGCACCGGGCACGTACCACGCCACGTCCTCGGGCCGCACGAGCTGGTGGGGCTTCGCGCGCGCCGCCGTCGCCGCGGCGGGGATGGACCCGGACGTCGTCCGTCCCTCCACCTCCGCCACGCTCGACCGGCGCGCCGTGCGGCCGGCCTGGTCCGTGCTGGACCACGCGTCGCTGCGGGCGGTGGGCGTCGAGCCGATCGGCGACTGGGAGCAGCGCTGGGCCGTGGCGGCGGACGAGGTCCTCGCCGGCGTCTGAGCACGGCGGCCACCCGCCGCGCCGGCCACCGGGCAGAGCGTCCACCCGGCGCGGCGTTCCACCCGGCGCGGCGTCCACCCGGCGCGGCGTCCACCCGCGGCCGGCTCGCCCCCGTGACCTCAGGCCGGGCGAGCCTCGGCGGTCTGCATGCGGCGCCCGAGCCAGGCGTAGGCCGCACGGCGCTGCCACGCCGCGACCTTGGCCATGAGGTCGCCACGCGCGACGTCGGAGGCCGACAGGACCTCCGGGTGCTCCGCACGGACGCGGGCGTGGAACGCCGCCGCCTGGCTGCTCTGCTCGTGGGTGAGCCGGACGCTCCACTGGGTGGCGCTGACCCGGAACCCGGCCAGCGTCTCGGGCACCGCCACGAGCGTGCCGCGCACCAGCGCGTGGGCGTAGGTGCCGAGGTCGATGTAGTAGGGCTGCCGGTCGTCCCACCAGCCCACCGCCTCGAGCGTGCTGCGCCGCAGCATCACGCACATCGGCTCCCCGAGCAGGTTGCCGCCGCTGCGGACGGTCGCGCGCAGCGCCGCGGCCCCGTCGACCTCGCCCCGCATCCGCCCCAGGCCGCGGCCGCGCACCAGCGGCTTGCCGGCAGCGTCGACGATGTCGCGCTTCGACGCGACGACCTCGGCGCGTGGGTGCCGGTCGAAGGCCGCCACCTGCACCTCCAGCATCCGCGGGTACAGCAGGTCGTCACCGCAGACGAGCTTGACCAGCTCGCCGGTGGCGGCCTGCGACACGGCGTCCCAGTTGGCCTTCGCACCGCCGCCCGCCGGGGTCTGCAGCAACCGCACCCGCGGGTCGTCGGCGAACTGCTGCAGCACCTCCCACGTGCCGTCCTGCGACGCGTGGTCGGCGACGACCAGCTCGTAGTCGTCGTACGTCTGCGCCAGGACGGACCGGATCGTCTCGGCGACCACGGCGGCGTTGTTGTAGGCCGGGACGACGACCGACAGGCGGGGGCTCATGACGGGTTCTCCTGGGGATCGGTGGGCTCCGGGCTGCCCGCCACGGTCCCGCGGGGCCGCCGGAACGAGAAGTCACGGTGCCCGAAGTAGCTGATGAGCGCCGTCACCAGCGTGATCAGCAGCTGCGACGGGATCGGCGGGATGCCGAGCACCTCGACGACGAACGGCAGCGACACGGCGTTGACGGCCAGCGCGGACAGGTTGACGAGCTCGAACCGCGCGAGGTCGATCCACAGGTTGCCCCGCACGCGGAACACGAACCGCCGGTACAGGACGAACGCGGTCAGGACCGCCGCGACGTGCGCGCACAGCAGGCTCACCAGGTAGGTGAAGCGCCCGAGACTCGCGCCGAGCAGGGACTGGAAGACGATGAACCATGCCGTGCCGAGCACCGTGTTGATGCCGCCGACGATGAGGAACGCGACGCGCTGGTCCCGCACGAGCCGCAGCAGCGGCCCCGGCTCACCGTGCATGCCGGCAGGCGGCGCGGGGACGGGTTCCGGGCGCTCCGCGTCGGGCCGGTCCGCGGCGTTCGGTGCGGACGCCGGGTCCACTGCGTCCACGACCGACCCCTCCCGTGCCCAGGCTGCCCCGAGGTCCGGGGCGCACGAGGTGAAGACTATAGTCACTCCGGTGACGAGCTTCTCCTCTTCCGCCGGGGCCACGCACCGCATCTCGGTGGTCATCCCGGTGTACCAGGCAGAGGCGACCATCGCGGACGTGGTCGGCGAGCTCGCCCAGCACACGAAGGAGTTCACGACCCGCGACGGGCACGTCGCGGTCGTCGAGGAGGTCCTCCTCGTCCACGACCACGGTCCGGACGACTCCCCCGCGGTGATGCGCGAGCTGGCGGCCACCCACCCGTGGGTCCGCACGCTCTGGCTGAGCCGCAACTTCGGTCAGCACGCGGCGACCCTCGCCGGGATGGCGTCGAGCGGTGGCGACTGGGTCGTCACGATGGACGAGGACGGGCAGCACGACCCGGCGTTCCTCGGCGACCTGCTCGACACCGCGATGCGTGAGCGCCGGTCGGTCGTCTACGCGCAGCCCACCAACCCGCCCCCGCACGGGCCGCTGCGCAACGCGGCCTCGCGCGGCGCGAAGCGGGTGACGGAGATCCTCCTGGGCGGCACGGACACGTCGAAGTACCAGAGCTACCGTCTCGTGCTCGGTGAGGTGGCCCGCAGCACCGCGGCCTTCGCGGGCGCGGGGGTCTACCTCGACGTCGCGCTCGGCTGGGTCTCCGGGGCCGCGGGCTCCTGCCCGGTCGTCTCGCGCCAGGAGCTCGGCCGCGCCTCCGGCTACTCCACCCGCCGGCTCCTGTCGCACTTCTGGCGCATGGTGCTGTCCAGCGGCACCCGCGGGCTGCGCGCGGTCAGCGCGCTCGGGGTGACGTTCGCGGTGGTCGGCATCCTCTTCGCCGTCGTCATCGCCTGGATGCGGCTGGCCGGCAGCGAGCCGCTGCCTGCCGGGTGGACCTCGACCGTGGTGGTCGTCCTGGTCAGCTCCGGCGCCATCCTGTTCTCCCTCGGGATCATCGCCGAGTACGTGGGCGTCGCGGTCAACATGGCGATGGGCAAGCCCGCCTACCTGCTGGTGAGCGACCCCGACGCGGGCCCGCTCGGCCGGCGGCCCGAGCGCAGGTGACCGCGCCCCACGCCACGGCCGGCACCGCGACGCCGGCGGGGAACGTCGTCGTCGTCGGCGCCGGCGGCATGCTCGGTGGTGCCGTGCGCCGCGAGCTCGAGCGCCGCGGTGCGACCACGTGGCACCCCCGCGTGCCGTGGCACGACGCCGACGGGGCCGTGGCCGCGATCCTCGCGACCTGCGCCGAGGCCGCCGAGGCGTCGGACGGCGACTGGGCCGTGGCCTGGTGCGCCGGTGCGGGTGTCGTCGGCGCCCAGCAGTCGGTGCTCGACACGGAGCTCGCCGTCGTCCGCCGGCTCGTCGACGCGTGGACGAGCGACTCCCCCGCGCCGACGTCCCTGTTCTACGCGTCCTCGGCCGGCGGCGTGTACGGCGGCAGCGTCGCCCCGCCGTTCACGGAGCTGACGGTCCCCGCACCGCTCGGCGCGTACGGGCGCGCCAAGCTCGCGGCGGAGCAGGAGGTCGCCCGGCTCGTGCCGCGCGTGCCCGTGCTCGTGGGCCGCATCGCCAACCTCTACGGTCCCGGGCAGGACCTGGGCAAGAACCAGGGCCTGGTCTCGGCGCTCTGCCGGTCCCACGTGCTGCGCGAGCCGGTCGGCGTCTACGTCTCCCTCGACACGCTGCGGGACTACCTCTACGTCGACGACGCCGGGTCGCTGGTGGTCGACGCGCACGCACGTCTCGCCGCGAGCGGCGACGTGACCGCGCCGGTCGTGAAGATCCTCGCGTCGCACCAGGCGGCCTCGATCGCGCACCTGCTGGGGCTGTCGCGCCGCGTGCTGGGCGGACCGGTGCTCGTCCGCATGGCGTCCTCGGACCTGTCGCGGCAGCAGTCGCGTGACCTGCGGCTGCGCTCGGTCGTCTGGCCGGAGCTCGACCACCGCTCGCTCACGACCCTGGCCACCGGCATCCACCGCACCGCCGAGGACGTGCGCGCGGCCCTGGTCGCCCCGCACTGACGCCCGGGCGACGACGTCCGGGCGGCGCGCGCCGTCGGTCGGCGGCCCGTCAGCCCTCGATGCGCCAGAGCTGGATCGTCTGCGTCCCGGCGGTGCGCTCGTCGGTCAGGGTGAGGTCGTCGCCCTCGGTGAGCGGCACGTCGCAGTCGCGGTCGACGAGCAGCCAGCCGATCCCGGCGCGCAGCGCCGCGTCGGTGTCGAGCTCACCGGCACCCATGCCGGCCCGCGCGTCGTCGATGTCGGCCTTGCGGTCGGGCCAGGCCATCCCGCGGTTGTAGAAGGCCACCGGCCCGGGCCACGTCCCCTTGAGGATCGTCGGGTCGAGGCAGGCGTCGGTCATGACGGTCCGGTCGTCGCCGCGCTCGTCGGCCATGGCGCCCGCGGTGAGGTAGACGTCGCCCGCGAGCGTGACGTACCCGGCGCTCGTGACGCCCTCGCGGAACAGGCGGAAGTCCGAGACGCTCCACACGGCGGCGACCACGAGCGCGACGACGGTCGCACCGGCCAGCACCTGACGGTCGCGGGTCGGCCACGGCGCGGGCGCGGCGCCGGCCGGCGACGCCGACGTGGCACCGCCGGGCGCCCCGTCCGCCGCGGCGTCGGTGCCGCTCTGCGCGGCGGGGGCCGCCGCCGGGACGGTGGCCGCGGACGCCACGGGGCGGTCGGCGGGCGTCGGTTCCGGCACCGCACCGGACAGGCCCTCGACGACCACCCAGGCCAGGAGCGGCACCACCAGGACGGCGACGAGCACGTACATGTCGAGCCAGAAGCGGTACGGCTCCTGCCCGGCCCCCCACAGGTCGTTCGTCGCGAGGTAGACCCACAGCAGCGCCAGCGCCGACGGCACGGCGACCCACAGGGTCCGACGACGGCGCACGCCCGCGACCACCACGACCGCCAGCGCGGGCAGCACGCCCGCGGCCGCGACCAGGCCGTTGGTCCACGGCACACCCAGGTCGGTCGAGGACGCCTCCCGGTAGACCAGGAACGGGTCCTCCTGCAGCAGGCCCCACGCGGTGGCGAGGATCTGGGGCGCTGCCCCGACGCCGAGCGCGCCGACGCACCACAGGACACGCCACCCCAGGGCGCGTCCCAGCAGCAGCAGCCCCGGCGCCGCCGGGACGACGGCCAGCAGCAGCACCGAGAGCTGGCTGATCTCGCGGCCCACGACCGGACCGGTCACGAGCACGAGCACGAGCAGCGCCGCCGACCACACGGCCCCGGCCCGGGACCGGGACCTGACGAGGCCCACCGCGGCGCCGGAGAACAGCAGCGTGAACGTCACGACGAAGAAGGAGTATGTCTGGACCGCGGCCAGCGCACCTACGACGAAGCAGGCCAGGACGGCGACGACCCAGGCGGCGCGACCCCGGATGCGCCCGGCGGCGACGAGGAGCAGCAGGATCAGCGCCGTGCCACCCAGGGACAGCGCCACGGTCTCGCCGTTGAGGGTGAACATCACGCCGAAGGGGCCCCACAGCACGGCGTGGCTGTCGAGCAGCGTCATCCACGAGTCCGAGACGAACCACGAGCCGGTGCCGAGCAGGAAGGGCAGGAAGCCCAGCAGACCGGCCCACCACCGCCGGGTCAGCAGCACGCACGCCGTCGCGATCGCCGCGACCAGCAGGCACTGGGCGAGCAGGCCCCCCACCGTCCACACGGTCGCCGAGCTGGTCCCCGTCCAGCGGGCCACCGTGCCCAGCAGGACGTACCAGGCGCGGGGGTAGTGGTTCGTCCCCGTCAGCGTGAACGGCTCGACCAGCCAGGACTGCCCGTCCGCGACGCCCGTGACGATCGACAGGTACGACAGCTGGTCGGACCAGAAGTAGTTGCGGAACGCGCCGAGGTTCCAGCCCGACCAGCGGAACATCATGGCCGCCTGCAGCGCCAGGTGCGCGACGACGGCGGCCAGCACGCAGAGGACGGACAGGCTCGTACGAACGGGGCGGGTCACAGGGATCCTCATCGGACGTCAGGGCGGTGGGCCCGCGTACTCTACCGTTGTGACCCGGCGCGACGGCCGCACGTCGCGTCGCCCCGACCGCCCGACCGCCCGACCGCCCGACCGAGGATTCTCCATGCGCATGCTCGTGACCGGCGGAGCCGGCTTCATCGGCTCCAACTTCGTCCACCAGACCGTGCGGGAGCGTCCCGACGTGCAGGTCACGGTGCTGGACGCGCTGACCTACGCGGGCGACGAGCGCAGCCTGGACCCGGTCGCGGGCAAGGTCGTGCTGGCCAAGGGCGACATCGCGGACCCGGACGTGGTCGACAGCCTGGTCAAGGACGCGGACCTGGTGGTCCACTTCGCGGCGGAGTCGCACAACGACAACTCGCTGCACGACCCGTGGCCCTTCGTCCGGACCAACGTCATCGGGACGTACCAGCTGCTCGAGGCGGTCCGCCGCCACGACGTGCGGTTCCACCACGTGTCGACGGACGAGGTCTACGGCGACCTCGAGCTGGACGACCCGGCCAAGTTCACGCCGGACACGCCGTACAACCCGTCGAGCCCGTACTCGTCCACCAAGGCGTCCTCGGACCTGCTCGTGCGTGCGTGGGCCCGCAGCTTCGGCGTGCGCGCGACCATCTCGAACTGCTCGAACAACTACGGCCCGTACCAGCACGTCGAGAAGTTCATCCCGCGCCAGATCACCAACGTCATCGACGGCGTGCGGCCCAAGCTGTACGGCACGGGTGAGAACGTGCGCGACTGGATCCACGTCGAGGACCACAACTCGGCCGTGTGGTCGATCATCGAGCAGGGGCGCCTCGGCGAGACGTACCTCATCGGCGCCGACGGCGAGAAGGACAACAAGACGGTCATCGAGCTCATCCTCGAGCTCATGGGTCAGCCCGCCGACGCGTACGACCACGTCAACGACCGCCCCGGCCACGACCTGCGCTACGCCATCGACGCCACCAAGCTGCGCACCGAGCTCGGCTGGGAGCCGCGCTTCACGACGTTCGAGGACGGGCTGGCCGCGACGATCGACTGGTACCGCTCGCACGAGGCGTGGTGGCGCCCGCAGAAGGACGCCACCGAGGCCAAGTACGCCGTCCTGGGTCGGTGACCTGGGCGGGTCGCCGCCCGCCATCTCCACAGATCCTCCACCGCGCCGGTGCGCAGCTCACCCGCATCGACGACCCGGCTCTTCTACGATCGTCCCGTGACCACCCGCCACGCAGCTCCGCGGCGCCCACGTGCGCCCCGGCACGCTCGTAACCTGCACCGACAGGGTGTCCTGCGGGGCATCGCGCTGGCCGTGACGAGCGTCGTGGTGTTCGGTGCCGCCGGCGGCGCGGCCTTCGCCGCGCGGCTCAGCAACAACGTCGACGGCCTCGACATCTCCGAGCTCGTCGAGGCGGCGCCCACCCCGAGCGACGCGCCCGACCCTGCCGACGCGAACGCGGGACGCGCCGTCAACGTCCTGGTCCTCGGCTCGGACCAGCGCGACGGCGTGAACGCGGACATCGGTGGCGACGAGAAGGGCATGCGCTCGGACACCACGATCCTCGTGCACGTGTCCGCCGACCGCACCCGCGTCGAGATGGTCTCCATCCCCCGCGACTCGCTCGTCGACGTGCCGGAGTGCACGCTCACCAACGGCCGGACGACGAAGGCCCAGCGCAACGCGATGTTCAACTCGGCGTTCGCGATCGGGTGGGACTACGGCGGCGACCTGGACTCCGCCGCCGCGTGCGCGGTCAGCACGCTGCAGGCCAACACCGGCGTCACCGTGTCCAACGTGGTCGTCGTCGACTTCGCCGGCTTCCAGAACATGATCAACGCGATCGGCGGTGTGCCGATGTGCGTGGAGCAGGACGTCTACGACCGCTACACCGGGCTGGACCTCACGGCGGGCATGCACGTGCTCGACGGTGCCACCGCGCTGCAGTACGCGCGGGCCCGGCACGGCACGACGTTCGACGGGTCGGACACGATGCGGGCGGGTCGTCAGCAGAAGCTGCTGGCGAACGTCGCCAACGAGGTGCTCTCGAAGAACCTGCTCACCGACGGCGCGCAGCTCATGCAGTTCCTCAGCGCGGCGACGCAGTCGGTGACCACCGACCTCGGTGTCTCGGACCTCACCGGCCTCGCCTTCAGCCTGCGCGGCATCGAGCGTGGGAACATCACGCTCATGACCGTGCCGTGGGCACCTGCGCGCAGCGACGCGAACCGTGTGGAGTGGACCGCCGAGGCCGACGAGCTGTGGGCCAACATCGCCGCGGACCGGCCCATGCTCGGTGAGCCGGAGCCGCCCGCCGCCGATCCCGCGGCGCCGGCCGCCCCCGCCGCCCCGGCCGACCCGGGCGCCCCCGGCGAGGCGCCCGCCGCCCCGCCCGCTGCGGAGCCCACGCCGACCGACACCAAGACACCCGGCGTCGACGCCTTCACCGCGGCCGACGCCGCGTCGACGAGCTGCTGACGCCCGTGCCCCGCCGCCCGGACGACGCGACCCCGCCGCCGAGCTTCGCGCCCGACGGCGGGCGCGCGCGCCCTGACACCGACGGTGCACGCGTCGTCGGTGGTCCCGGCGCCCGCCCCGCCCCGCCGGCCCGCCTGGTCCGGCGACCCGCGCCGTCGCGTGACAGCGCTGCCGCACCCGCCACGGCCCGTGCGCCGCGCGCGACTGCGGCCGCCGCGCCGGGCGGTGCGGTGCCGACCTCCCGGGCGGAGGCACCGTCGGTCCCCGCCGCCGCACCGCGCCGGACACCGGTCGCGATCCCCCCGGCCGGTCCCCGGCCCGCCGCCGCGCCGGGACCAGCCGGCGGACCGCGACCCGCGGCCGCACCGCCACCGCCGCGCAGCACCGCGCCCCGGCGGGCGGGCGGCGTCCGACCGACCGGCCGCCCCGTGGGCGCCGTCCCCGCGGGTCCGCGGACCGCGCCGCCCGTCCCCCCGGTCGCACCGGACCGCGGCCGGCGACGTCGGCGACGGCTGACCGTGGTGGCGCTCGTCGTCGCCGCGGCGCTGCTCGCCTGGCCGATCGGCCTGCTGGTGTGGGCGAACGGGCTGCTGCGGCACACCCCCGCACTGTCCGGCGCGGCCGGCACCCCCGGGACGACGTACCTGCTGGCGGGCTCGGACGCACGCGGCGACGAGGGCGGCATCGCCGAGGACGGCACCGAGGGGCAGCGGACCGACACGATCCTGCTGCTGCACGTGCCCGCCGACGGGCCGACCGCGCTCATCTCGCTGCCCCGGGACACGTACGTCGACGTGCCGGGGTACGGGGGCGCCAAGCTGAACTCCGCGTTCGCGTGGGGCGGCGCACCCCTGCTCGTGCAGACGGTGGAGGGTCTGACGGGGCTCACCGTCGACCACTACGCCGAGATCGGCATGGGCGGCGTCGCCCACCTGGTCGACGCCGTGGGCGGCGTCAACCTCTGCTACGACGGCGACGTGGACGACGCGGACTCCGGGATGGTGTGGACCGCGGGGTGCCACGACGTCGACGGCGGCACCGCACTGGCCTTCGCGCGCATGCGCAAGGCGGACCCGGCGGGCGACGTGGGGCGTGCGCAGCGGCAGCGGCAGCTGATCGGCGCCGTGATGGGCAAGGTCAGCCCCCGCTCGCTGGCGTTCGACCCTGGCGCGCAGGTGGCGCTGGTCGACGCCGGGACCGGCGCCCTGACCTTCGACGACGAGGCCGGCGTGCTGGACGTCGCGCGGCTGGCGCTCGCGTTCCGGGACGCGAACGGCGAAGGCGGCGTCACGGGCACCCCGCCCATCGCGAGCATGGACCACCGTCCGGGCGGCATCGGGTCGACCGTCCTGCTCGACCCCGAGCAGGCGCCCGTGTTCTTCGCCGCGGTCCGCGACGGCACCTTGCCGCCGGGCCAGGTGGGCGGACCGCCCGGCTGAGCCCGTGACGGTGCGGCGCGGCTCAGGCGGAGAAGCCCGCCGCAGGCCGCGTCGCGCGCGCCCGCAGGCGCTCCCCCTTGGCGTCGGCCTGCGCCCGCAGCCCGTCCTGGAACTCGGCCATCGCCGTGCGGAGCCGCTCCGCCTCCGGTCCGAGCCCGGACGCCAGGATGCGCACCGCGAGCAGCCCGGCGTTGCGGGCACCGCCCACGGACACCGTCGCCACCGGCACGCCCGCCGGCATCTGCACGATCGACAGCAGCGAGTCCATGCCGTCGAGGTGCGCGAGCGGCACGGGTACGCCGACGACCGGGAGCGGCGTGACGGCCGCGAGCATGCCGGGCAGGTGCGCCGCACCCCCCGCCCCGGCGATGACGACGCGCAACCCGCGCGCCGCCGCGTCACGCCCGTACGCCACCATCTTGTCCGGCTGCCGGTGCGCCGACACGACGTCGACCTCGACGGGGACGCCGAACTCGGCGAGCGCGTCGGCCGCCGCCTGCATGACCGGCCAGTCGGAGTCGGATCCCATCACGACGCCCACCAGGGGTGCCTCGCTCATGCCGTACCTCCGTCGCCGGGACGCTCACCGCGCAGGACCGCCGCGGCAGCCCGGGCGCGGGCGCGCACGTCCTCCAGGTCGTCCCCGGACACGTTGACGTGCCCGAGCTTGCGGCCGGGCCGCACCGCCTTGCCGTACAGGTGGACGCGGGCGCCGGGGTCCGCCCCCAGCACCGCCGGCAGGGCGTCGGTCAGGTCGTCGAGCGTGCTGCCCAGGACGTTCGCCATGACGGTCCAGCGCGCCACGGGCGCGACGTCCCCCAGGGGGAGGTCGAGCACGGCGCGCAGGTGCTGCTCGAACTGGCTCGTGACGGCCCCGTCGATCGTCCAGTGCCCCGAGTTGTGCGGCCGCATCGCCAGCTCGTTGACGAGCACGCGCGGTGCGGCGCCGTCCGGACCGGGCACCTCGAACAGCTCGACCGCCAGGACGCCCGTCACCCCGAGCCCGTCGGCGACCGTGCGCGCGACCCGCTCGGCCTCGGCGGCCGTGGCCGGGTCCAGGTCCGGCGCCGGCGCGACCACCTCGGCGCAGACGCCGTCGCGCTGCACGGACTCGACGACGGGCCACACGGTGCTGCGTCCCGACGGCGTGCGCGCCACGAGGACGGCGAGCTCCCGTGTGAACGGCACCAGCTCCTCCGCCAGCAGCGCGGGGCCGGAGCCGTCGGCGGCTGCGGCGCACCACGCGACGACGTCCGCCGGCACGGGACCGTCGCCGACCACCCGCACGCCCTTGCCGTCGTAGCCACCGCGCGTCGTCTTGACGACCGCGCGCCCGCCCGCGGCGTCCCGGAACCGCTCGAGGTCGGCGAGGTCGGCGACGGGCGCCCAGCGCGGGCACGGCACGCCGAGCTCGGTGAGCCGTCGGCGCATCACCGCCTTGTCCTGGGCGTGCACGAGCGCGGCCGGGGTGGGGTGCACCGGCACCCCGCGGGCGGCGACGGCGTCGAGCACCGGCGCGGGCACGTGCTCGTGCTCGAACGTGAGCACCTGGGCACCCTCGACGAGGGCCAGCACGGCGTCGACGTCGGCCGGCACGCCCACGGGGGCGTCGGGCACGGCCTGCGCCGCCGAGACGTCGGGCCCCTCGGCGAGGACGCGCAGGTGGAGTCCGAGTGCGGTCGCGGGGCCCGCCATCATGCGGGCGAGCTGCCCGCCGCCGACGACGGCCACGGTCGGAGGTGTCACGGACGACGAGGGTAGCCGGTGACCGGCCGGCACCTCGCCGGCGTCCCGCGCCGGGCGACCGTCACGGCACGGACGCCTGCACGACCCGTCCGCCGCCCGCGGCCGTCAGCACGCCGTCGGAGGCCGGGACGAAGGCGGCCTGCCCCGCCGTCAGGTCGAGCACGGCCCCGTTGTGCGCCATGAGCCGGACCTCGCCCTCGAGGCAGAGGACCACCCGCGGGCCGCCACCGGGGATCCGGCAGCGCGCGTCCGAGACGCGGGTGACGGAGAGCTCGAAGTCGTCGACCGGGACGTAGAAGACGTCGGTGGCGTCGTACACGTGCTCGGCCGCGATCCGGATGGGCGGGGCGGCGACGCACTCGACGATCCGGAGCAGCTCGGGCACGTCGACGTGCTTGGCGGTGAGCCCCGCGCGCAGCACGTTGTCGGAGTTCGCCATGAGCTCGACGGCGAACCCGTCGAGGTACGCGTGGACGGCACCGGCGGGCACGAAGAGCGCCTCGCCCGGCCGCAGGCTGACGGGGTTGAGCAGCACGGCCGTGACCGCACCCGGGTCGCCCGGGTAGGCGCGCTCGAGCACGTCGACCGCCCGGTCCGTCCGCGGGGACGGCGACCCCGTGCGCAGGCGGGCGCGGAACGCGTCGGCCAGGTCCCGCACCTCGTCCGGTCCGGGCCGGGTGGCCTCGCTGACCAGCAGGGTGAACGCCTCCTGCATGCCCGTCGACGTCGGGTCCGACGTGACGACCTTGTGGAGCTGCCGTGCGGTCGGGTGGTCGACGCCGTCGAGGATCTCCGCGGCCCGGCGCGGCGCGCGGAACCCGACGAGCGCCTCGAACGGGGACAGCGCGTACACGAGCTCCGGCTTGTGGTTGCGGTCGCGGTAGGACCGCCGCGGGTCGTCCAGGGGGACGCCGCGCGCGTCCTCGCGCGCGTACCCCTCCTGCGCCAGCTCGACGCTCGGGTGGACCTGCAGCGACAGCGGACGTGCCGCCGCGATCAGCTTCAGCAGGAAGGGCAGACCCGTGCCGAAGCGGGACACGACGTCCTCACCCAGCGTCGCGACGGGGTCCACGGCGATCGCCTGGTCCAGCGGCACGGCCGGGGCACCGGCCAGGTGGGACGGCGCTGACCTGTGGGCGCCGAACCACGCCTCCGCGACGGGTGAGCCGTCGGCAGGACGCCGGAGCATCTCCGGGATGGCGGTCGACGATCCCCAGGCGTACCCCTGGATCGCCGGCTCGAGAAACTGCACGGCTTCCCCCTCGCGGACTCTGTGCGGGACAGCCTACCGGGGGAAGGTGAGGGCCGGTGGGACCGGTGGGCCGCTCACCACCGGCGCTCGCGGCGCACCGAGACGACCGCGCCACGGGGCAGGACGACGTCGGGTCGCAGCGAGGCCGGCACACCCGACAGGAACAGCGCGAAGACCGCCGGTCGGCGCTGCGCGAGCTCGAGGCGGCCCCCGTCGGCGTTCGCGAGGTCCCGGGCGAGCGCGAGACCCAGCCCCGTACCGGCCCCGGAGGTGACGTCACGCTCGAAGATGCGCGGCGCGAGGTCGTCGGGCACGCCCTCGCCCTCGTCGCCGACCTCGACGACGACCGCCCGCGACGACCCGCCGGCGCGGGAGCGGACGGTCGTGGTCCCGGCGCCGTGCTTGAGCGAGTTCTCGATGAGCGTCGCCAGGACCTGCGCGAGCGCGCCGGGCGTCGCGAGCACCTGCGTGGCGGGGTCGACGTCCACGACCAGGCGGCGCCCGGCCGCCGCGAACGTCGGCGACCACTCCTCCTCCTGCTGGTGCACGACCTCGTGCAGGGAGATGGCCTCGGTCGTGCCACCCTGGGCGCGCCGCGAGCTGGCCAGCAGGTCGTCGACGACGCGCACGAGCCGCTCCACCTGCTCCAGCGAGATCCGGGCCTCCTCGCGGACCTCCGGCTCCCCCGCGGTGAGCATGATCTCCTCGAGGCGCATGGACAGCGCCGTCAGCGGGGTGCGCAGCTGGTGGGACGCGTCCGAGGCGAACTGCCGCTCCGCCGCCAGGCGACCGGCCATCCGGTCGGCGCTGCGGGCCAGCTCGGCGGCGACCAGGTCGATCTCCTCGACCCCGGACGGCTCGAGCTGCGGGCGCACCTGGCCCGACCCGAGCTGCTCGGCGGACGCCGCCAGGTACACCAGGGGGGCGGCCAGGCGGTTGGCCTGCCAGATCGCCATCGCGATGCCCGCCGCGAACGCGACGACGGCGGCGACGACCACGAGGGCGATCACCTGGGTGGACATCCAGAAGATGTCCCACCACGAGACGTACAGGAGCACGGTGGCCGCCGTGGTCGACGTGACCTGGACGGTCAGCCGACGCTGGTCGACGGTCGGCCCGGCCCGGTAGGTCTCCCCGTCGGGGGTACGCACCACGACCGTGGCGCTGAGCTCGCCGTCGCCCCCCGTGTACGGCTCGAGCATCCGGTCGGAGAGGGCGATCTGCTGGTCGACGCGGAAGTCGACGGTGCGTGCGACGGACTCGGCCCGGATCTCCAGGCCGCGCAGCTCGTTCTCGCGCACCAGCTGCGCGCCGAGGAACGCGAGCGGGAACCCGAGCAGCACGACGGCGACCGTCACGGCGGCGATCGTCGCCTGCAGGACGCGACGTCGCACGTGTCAGACCCGGTCGAGCGGACCCGCCGCCGCCTCGGAGACCACACCGGCGCCGTCCGCGGCACCGGTCTCGAAGCGGAAGCCCATCCCCCGGACGGTCGAGATGTAGCGGGGGGCGTTGGCGTCGTCGCCGAGCTTGCGGCGCAGCCACGACACGTGCATGTCGAGGGTCTTGGTGGACCCGCTCGGGTCCGAGCCCCACACCTCGCGCATGAGCGTCTCGCGCGCCACGACCGTGCCGGCGGCGGCGACGAGCACCCGCAGCAGGTCGAACTCCTTGGCGGTCAGGTGCAGCTCGCGCTCCCCCTGGAACGCACGGTGCGCCGCGACGTCGACCCGGACGTTCTGCGCGTGCAGCTCGTCCTCGTCGGCCGGGTCCCCCACGGAGCGGCGCAGCAGGGCACGCACGCGGGCCAGCAGCTCGGCCAGCCGGAAGGGCTTGGTCACGTAGTCGTCGGCGCCCGCGTCGAGCCCGACCACCAGGTCGACCTCGTCCGCGCGCGCGGTGAGGACCAGGACCGGCGTCGTCAGGCCCTGGCTGCGGATCGCGCGCGCCACGTCGAGCCCGTCCATGTCCGGCAGGCCGAGGTCGAGCACCACCAGATCGGCGCTCGCCGCCCCGTCGATCGCGCCTTGACCTGTGCCTTGCACGCGCACGTCGTAACCTTCACGCCCGAGCGCCCGCGCCAAAGGCTCGGCAATCGCGGGGTCGTCCTCCGCCAGCAGCACCTGGGTCATTCCGCCATGTTAGGTCACGGACTCGTCCGGGCGCGGCAGTCCTCGGTCCCGACCCGCCGGACGGTCCCCCGATCGTGATCCGGCAGGGCGCACCGCCCACGGCGCTGGTCCCCCGGGCGGACCCCGACCCCCCGCCGGTCCGACCCGGGGTGCACGCCGACCCGGCGGCGGCGTCCTAGTCTCGGGGGATGTCGTGGTGGGACCGCCTGTGGCGCTGGGAGGACACGCACCGCCTCGGTGTCGACGTCACGATCACCGTGCTGCTCGGGCTCGCGCTGGCGCCGGCGTCGATCGCCGCCCTCGGCAGGCGGGCACCGGGCCTGGACGCGGTGTTCGTGTCCCTGTGCATCGTGGGCGTCGTCGTGCCCCTCGCGTGGCGACGCACCCACCCGACGGCATCGGTGACGACGATCTACACGTGCGCGCTGCTGCACGTCGTGGCCGGGTTCCCCGTGCTGCCCGTGGACGCCGTCGTGCCGTTCGCGCTCTACTCCGTCGCCCTGCACGGTCCGCGCTGGGCCCACCGCACCGCCCTGGCCGGCGCCATGGCGGGCGCACTCCTCGTCGGTACCTGGCTGGCCCTGCAGTACGGCCGGCCCGCAGCAGCCCTCCTCACGGTCTTCGTCGCCAGCATCTTCCTGGTCGCGTGGGCGTTCGGCCTGGTGCGGCGTGCCCGCCGCGAGCACCTGGAGGCGCTCGTCGACCGCACCGAGCGGCTCGAGGTGGAGCGTGACCAGCAGGCGATGATCGCCACCGCCGCGGAACGCGCCCGGATCGCGCGCGAGATGCACGACATCGTCGCCCACAGCCTGTCCGTGGTCATCGCGCAGGCTGACGGCGGCCGGTACGCGGCCGCGCACGACACGGCGGCGGCCACGCGCGCCCTCGGCACGATCGCGGAGACGGGGCGTGCGGCGCTCACCGACATGCGCCGGCTGCTGGGCGTGCTGCGCGAGACCCCGGGCGCCGCACCCGGTGGCGCCGCGCCGGGCATCCTGCCACCGGCCGACGAGCGCGACGCCCCCGCGGGCACGGCAGCCGTCGCCACGACGACGCCGCAGCCCGCGGTCGAGGACGTCGAGGCGCTCGTGGCGCAGATGCGGGCCAGCGGCATGCGGGTGTCGTTCGTCCGCCTGGGCACGCCGCGGCACCTGCCGCCCGGCGCCGGCCTGACCGTCTACCGCATCGCGCAGGAGTCGCTGACCAACGTGCTCAAGCACGCGGGCCCCGACCCCGGCGTCACCGTCATGCTGCAGTGGCACCCCGCTGCCGTCTCGCTCGAGGTCAGCGACGACGGCCGGGGCGCCGCCGCCGACGCCGACGGGCTCGGCCAGGGACTGCTGGGCATGCGGGAGCGCGCCACGATGTTCGGCGGCACCGTCACGGCCGGGCCACGGCCCGGGGGTGGCTACCGTGTGCGCGCCACGCTGCCGACGCCGGGGGCGCGCGACGCCGCCGACGGGACGGACGCCGCCCCCGCCGCGCACACCACGACCCCGCCTCGTCGCACCACCCAAGACCCAGCCGGAGGAACCACCCCGTGACCACGACAACGCCCGACGCCGGCGCACCCGTACGCGTCGCCCTCGTCGACGACCAGCAGCTGGTGCGGGCCGGGTTCCGCATGGTCATCGACTCGCAGCCCGACCTCGAGGTCGTGCTCGAGGCCGGCGACGGTGCGCAGGCCGTGCGGGCGCTGGACCCGCAGTCACGCACCGCGACCGGCCCGGTCGACGTCGTCCTCATGGACGTGCGCATGCCCACGATGGACGGGCTCGAGGCCACCGAGCGCATCGTGTCGCGCGCGACGGCGGACGCGCCCGCACCCCGGGTCATCGTGCTGACGACGTTCGACCTCGACGAGTACGTGCTGGCCGCGATCCGTGCGGGGGCCAGCGGCTTCCTGCTGAAGGACGCCCCGCCCGAGGAGATGCTGGCCGCGATCCGCACCGTGCACCAGGGCGACGCCGTGATCGCGCCGTCCAGCACCCGGCGCCTGCTCGAGCACCTGGTGACAGCCCTGCCCGGTGACGCACCCGCCGCCACGGAGGACCCCGCGCACCGCGCGGTCGCCCAGCTCACCGACCGCGAGCGCGAGGTGCTCGTCCTCATGGCCCGCGGCCGGTCCAACACCGAGATCGGGCAGGACCTGTTCGTCGCCGAGGCGACGGTGAAGACGCACGTGGGCCGGATCCTGGCCAAGCTCGGGGCGCGCGACCGCGTGCAGGCCGTCGTGGTGGCGTACGAGGCCGGTCTGGTCCGTCCGGGCTCCTGAGGGCCGAGCGGCCGGGCGCCGCCCGTCGCCCGGCCGGATGACGAGTCGCCGGGCTGCTGCGGCCACGGGATGACGTCGGCGTCGGCCGGACCCGCCCACGGCGGGACGCGGTGGCACCGTGCGCGCGGCGAGGCTGGTGCCACACCGCGAGACAGGAGCACCACCGTGCACACCACAGCCCCCCGCCCCGACCCGTCGCCGGCGGGCGCCGCCACCCCGGCGTCGCGCGCCCGCACGCTGACGAAGGTCTACGGGACGGGACCCGCCGCGGTCCGCGCGCTCGACGGCGTCGACGTCGACTTCGCGACGGGCGCGTTCACGGCCATCATGGGGCCGTCCGGGTCCGGCAAGTCCACCCTCATGCACCTGCTCGCCGGGCTCGACGACGCGACGTCGGGCACCGTGCACCTGGGCGACACCGAGATCACCTCGCTCGACGACGACGCGCTGACCCGGCTGCGCCGCGACCGCGTGGGATTCGTCTTCCAGTCGTTCAACCTGCTGCCGATGCTCACGGCGGACCAGAACATCGTGCTGCCGCTGGACCTGGCCGGTCGCACGCCCGACGCCGCGTGGTTCGACACGCTCGTCGACACGCTCGGCCTGCGACCGCGCCTGACGCACCGCCCGAGCGAGCTGTCCGGCGGCCAGCAGCAGCGCGTCGCGATCGCCCGCGCGCTGATCGCGCAGCCGGAGGTCGTCTTCGCCGACGAGCCCACCGGCAACCTCGACTCGCGCTCGGGGGCCGAGGTGCTCAGCTTCCTGCGTCGCTCGGTGCGTGAGCTGGGCCGCACGATCATCATGGTCACGCACGACCCGACGGCCGCTGCGTACGCGGACCGCGTGGTGCTCCTCGCGGACGGCCGGATCGCCGGCGACATCGCCGACCCGACGCCGGAGTCGGTGCTCGCCGGGCTCGAGGGCCTGCGGGTCCTGGAGTCGCCCGCCGGCACGCCGACCGGCGCGACGCCGGTCGTCCGCCTGCCGACGGGTGGGCTGCGCTGATGCTGCGACTCACCCTCGCGCAGATGCGCAGCAACATGGGCCGGCTGGTCGCGGCCGGCATCGCCGTCCTGCTCGGGTCGGCGTTCGTCACCGCGGCCCTCACGGCCGGCGACGTGATCACCCGCGGCGCGTACGACGCCGCCACGGCGACGTACGGCACGGCCGACCTCATCGTCGACCGGACCGACGAGCCGCCGTTGTCCGAGGTGCTGGACCGGGTGCGCAGCACGCCCGGCGTGGCGGCCGCGGACCCCGCGCTCCTCGGCTGGGCGGACCTCCGCAGCGGCCGGCGCAGCGTGTCGCAGACCGTCATCCCCGTGCCCTCGGTGCCCGAGCTCGGCTCGCTCCAGGTCGCGAGCGGCCGTGCGCCGGTGACCGCCACCGAGATCGCGCTGCCCACCTCGACCGCCGAGCGGCTCGGGGTCGGGGTCGGCGACACCGTCGTGTCGACGTGGCGGGAGGCGGCTGCGGAGGACTCGCCGGCGTCGGCCGGCGTGGACGTGGACGACGCGGCCGGCGTGCTGGACGAGGAGCAGGTCGAGCGCACCGCGGACGTGCGCGTGGTCGGCCTCGTCGAGGACCCGCGCGGGGCATGGTCCCGGTACGGCGGTGCGGCGCTCGCGACGACCGACGCCGTCGTCACGTGGAGCGGGTTCAGGGACATCGACGCCATGCACGGCGCCGAGGTGCTGGTCCTCGCCGACCACGACGTCGCCACGGTGCAGGCCGCCCTGGTAGGTGCGGTGCCGGGGGCCGGTGTCGCGACCCGCGACGAAGCGGCGGTGAGGACCGTCGAGAACCTCGGCGGGGGTGACGTCATCGCGATGGTCGCGCTCGGGTTCGCCGCCGTGGCGCTCCTCGTGGCCGCCCTGGTCATCTCGAACACGTTCCAGGTCGTCGTCGCGCAGCGGACCCGCATGCTCGCCCTGCTGCGCTGCGTCGGCGCCCGCCGCGGCCAGCTGCGCGCCGCGGTCCTGCTGGAGGCGGGCATCCTGGGCCTGGTCTCCGGGACCGCGGGCGTCCTCACCGGCCTCGCCCTCTCGCAGGGCTCGCTGGTGGTGCTGTCGCGCGTCCAGGGCGACGTGCCGCTGCCGGCGCAGGTGCAGCCGAGCCTCGGCAGCACGCTGGTCCCGGTGCTCGTCGCCGTGGCGGTGACCGTCGGCGCGGCGCTCGTGCCCGCCCGGGCCGCGACACGGGTGTCACCCGTGGCGGCGCTGCGTCCCGCGGACGCCCCGACCGTGCGCGCGCGTCCCGGCAGGGTGCGGCTCGTCGTCTCCGCGCTCCTGGTGCTCGCCGGCAGCGGCGCCCTCGTCGGCGGCGTCGTGATGGGACGCGCAGGTGTCGGCCTCGACGCGATGCTGCCGCTGGCCCTGGGGGTGCTCGGGGGTGCGACGTCGTTCGTGGGTCTGCTCGTCGGCGCCCCGCTGTGGATCCCCCCGATCGTCTCGGCGGTCGGCCGGCCGGTGTCGGCGATCAGCGCGAGCGCGCGGCTCGCCGCCGCCAACACCGTGCGCAACCCCCGGCGCACCGCGGCGACCAGCACCGCGCTGGTGATCGGCGTGACGCTCGTCGTGATGATGAGCACCGGTGCCGTGTCGGCCCAGGCCGCGCTCGCGCAGGAGATGGACGAGCGCAGCCCGGTGGACCTGATGGTCCTGGGCGAGGAGCAGCTGGACGCGGACGTCGTGTCCGACGTGGCGGGGCTCGACGCGGTCGCGACAGCCGTTCCGGCGCGTCGCGGCGGGCTCGAGTCGCCCGACGGCCTGAGCCAGGAGGCGGTGGTCGTCGACCCCGCGAGCGCGGACCTGCTGCTGCGCGACCCCGCCGCCGCCGCCGCGATCGCGGGCGGACGCAGCGTCGCGCCGCACGGCTGGTCGGGCGACGAGCCCCGGCTGACGGTCCGGGCCCCGGCCACCGGCGGTCCCACCACGCAGATCGACGTCGTGCGCCGGGACGGGAGGATGATCCTGCTGACCGCCGACGCGGCCGATGCGCTGCAGCTGCCCGACGCCACGTCGGCACTGCTGGTGCGCCTGGCCGACGGCGCCGACGCGACGACCGCCCTGCAGGACGTGCAGGACGTGATGGCGAACGAGGCCGTCGTGGTGATCAGCGACGCAGCGGACCGGCAGGGCATCGAGCAGGTGATCGACGTGATGCTCGCCATCGTCATCGGCCTGCTCGGCGTGGCCGTCGTCATCGCGCTGATCGGCGTGACCAACACGCTCTCGCTGTCCGTGATCGAACGACGTCGCGAGTCCGCGACGCTGCGCGCGGTGGGGCTCTCGCGCCGAGGGCTGCGCGCGATGCTCGCCACCGAGGGCATGTTGATCGCGGGCGTGGGGGCGCTCATCGGCAGCGTCCTGGGCCTGCTCTACGGCTGGGCGGGTGCGGCCACGGTGTTCGGCCCCTTCGGGGACGTGCGGCTGGCGGTGCCCTGGGCGCACCTCGCGGCGGTGCTCGCCGTCGCGGTCGTCGCCGGCCTGGCCGCGTCGGCGCTGCCCGCCCGGGCGGCGGCGCGCACACCGCCCGTCGCCGCGCTCGGCGTGGACTGAGCACCGAGGACGGCCGCGCCACCCGGAGGGGGCGGCGCGGCGGGTGGGACCGGCGGGGGCGGAGGGCCCGGCGCCGGCGGAGGGCCCGGCGCTGGGGCGCCGTGCCCTCCGGCACGTGCACCGCCGCCTCCCCCGGCGCCCCGCCGGGACCGGCGCTAGCGTGGGCCGCGTGACGACCCCGGAGGAACCGCCGAAGCGCACATGGTGGATCGTGCGCCTCCTGGACGAGGCGATCCTCGACAACCCCGAGCTCCGCAAGGGCCACCGGCTCCGGTCCGTCGTGATCCTGGCGCTGGTCCTGCTGTTCCTCATGATCGCCGTGCCGGTCCTGCTGACGTTCCTGCGCGAGCACGACTCGCGGGTCGCCACCAGCGTGGTCTTCGTCGTGGTGCTCGGGGCGGGCGGGCTGGTGTGCCGCGGGATCGGCGAGCACCGCACCAGCTCGGCCTGGAAGGCGACCGGGTACTTCCTCGGTGCGGCCGCGTACGGTGCGACGGCGACGGTGGCGCTGGTCAACGGGCTGCACACGCTGCTGCGCGGGTCGTAGACGCGCGGTCGCGGCGGGGCGGGCGCCGGGCGGACGGGCGCTGCGACCCCCGCCACCCGACCCCAGCCCGGGCCGCGGGCACCGCACGCACGTGCGCGCCACCCGGACCAGGGCTCCACGCACCGGCGGCCGCAGGCTCACCGGATGCGCTTCTCGGTCCCCTCCTCCGCCGGCCCGGACCGCACCCTGGACGTGGACGTGGAGCCCGGCGTCACCGCGGGCGAGGTGCGCCGACGCCTGGCGCTGCTGACCGGTGACCCCCGCTGGGCGGCTCCCGGCACGCGCCTGGGTGTCGCGGGCGCGCTGCTGGACGACCACCACCCTGCCGGCGCACGGCCGCTGCTGCCGGGCGCCCACCTCACCGTCGGTCCGGGAGCGCCCGACGACGCGGCCGCGGCGGCCCGCGCCGGTGCCCACGTCGCCCCGCTCGGTGGACCTCGGACCGGACGCGTCGTGCCCCTCCCCGACGGCGCGCGGGTCGTCGTGGCACTCGACGCCGCCTCGTCCGGCGCGGCACGGGACGGCCGACCCGACCCCGGCGCCCACCTCGAGGTGCGCCGCCGTGGTGCGGCGGTGCAGGTACGGGCGCCGGGCGGACGCGGAGCGGTCACGACGGTCCCCGCCCCCGGTCGGGCGGCGACGCGCCGCGGACGCGCCCGGCGCGCACCGGGCCGTGCGGGTGCGCGTGTCCGCCCCGTCGGTCACCGGTGGCGCGCGTGGTCGCCCGCCGCCGCCCTGGGCGGACGGGAGGCGACGCTCGTCCTGCGCGGCGCCGCGGTCGAGGGGTCGGCACGCCGACGGCGCCCCCCGGTCGTCCTGCCGGCGTGGGCGTGGACCTCGGTCGCCTCCGCGGGCGTCGCGCTGGCACTGGCGGTCGCGCTGCGCCAGCCCCTGCTGCTCCTGACCGCCGTGACCGGGCTGGTCGGGCTGGCCGGGCTGGCCGGGCCGCGCGGGGCCGACCGCCGCACGGCCCGCACCCAGCACCCCGGAGGCGGGGCGGCGCTGCCGGACGGTCGTGTCGGGACCGGGACCTGGACCGTGACCGGGACCGGGACCGCGGCACCGGAGGGTGCGACCGGCCCCGCGACGCCCGCGAGCGGTGCGCCGGGTCCCGTGCTGCCCGCTGCGACGGACGTGGCGGCGCTGCGGGTCGCGACGGCCGCGCGGCTGGCAGACCGCACCGGTCCCGTCGCGGGCGACGGGGCGCCGTGGCCCGCGGACCGCACGATCGCCCTGGTGGGTCCGCGGGGCGCCACCACCGCCGCGGCCCGCGCCCTGGTGCTGCGGACGCTCGGTGCCGGGCGTCCCGCACGCCTCGTGCTGCGCACCGCGCGCCCGGCGGACTGGCGGTGGACGCGCTGGTGGGAGCCCGGCACGGAGCTGCCCGCACCGGACGAGCACGACGTGGTGGTCGTGCTCGACGGGGACGCCACGGAGGTGGGCGGCTGGCGTGCCTCGGCGCCCGCCGCGCACCTGCTCCTGGTCCTGCCGCCCGGTGCGGCGGTGCCGGCGTGGGTGGGGAGGGTGCTGCACCCCGGACGCACGACCGCACGGCCGGTCGAGCAGGTCGCGCCGGACGTGGCCGACGCCCAGGCGCGGGCTGCTGCCGCCCTGGCCTGGGAGCTCGGGGCCGGCGCCGCGGCGGCATCGCGCACGACGCCCGTCGCGGCGTCCCTCGGCTGCCTGCCCGGGGTGCCCACCGCCCGGGCCGACCGCATCCTGACCGCCTGGGACCGCGCCGCGGACGCGTCCACCCTCGCCTCCCCGCTGGGCGTGGGCCCGGGAGGTCGGCCCGTCCTGCTCGACCTCGTGCGGGACGGACCGCACGCCCTCGTCGCCGGGACCACCGGGGCCGGGAAGTCCGAGCTGCTCACCACGCTGGTGCTGGGCCTGGCGCTCCGGCACCCCCCGCACCGGCTGGCCGTCCTGCTGGTCGACTTCAAGGGCGGCACGGGGCTGGGGCCGCTGGCAGGGCTGCCGCACGTCGTGGGGCACGTGCACGACCTCGACGTCGCGGCCGCGCGCCGGACCCTGGGGTGGCTCCGGGCCGAGCTGCGGCGGCGTGAGCGCCTGCTGGCGGACGCGGGCTGCACCGACCTCACCGACCTCGGCCCCACCCGGCGCGCGACTCCGGCACGCCTGCTGGTCGTGGTCGACGAGCTGCGCGCCCTGGTCGACGACCTGCCCGAGGCGGCCGGGGCGCTGGCACGCCTCGCGGCGCAGGGGCGGGCGCTCGGCATGCACCTGGTGCTGGCGACGCAGCGTCCCGCGGGTGCGGTGCCCGCGGACCTGCGCGCCAACGTCGGTCTGCGCATCGCCCTGCGGGTCGCGGGCGAGGACGACTCCCGTGACGTGATCGGCTGCGCGGACGCCGCCCACCTCGACCCCGCCGTGCCGGGCCGGGCCCTGCTGCGGGTCGCCGCGCGGCCGGTCGCCGTCCTGCAGGTGGCGTCCGCGCGGCGCCGCGCGACGGGGCCGGGCGTCCGGCTCGCGGCGCCTCCGGGCCGACCCCGGACCGCCTGGCGCGTGACCCCGCCCCCGGACGACGACGTCGGCGCGTGGGTGGCGGCGTGCGACCGGGCGGCACGCGGCGGGCGCGGCACGGGGGTGCCCTGGCACCCGCCGCTGCCCGACCGGCTGCCCGCGGACGCGGTGGACGACCCCGGCCACGACATCGCCGGCCTGCTCGTGGCGGTGGCCGACGTCCCCGACGAGCAACGACGGGAGCCCGTGCGGTGGCGACCCGACCACGGACCGCTGCTCGCCGTCGGCGGTCCCCGCTCGGGCCGGTCGACCGCGCTGCTCCGCGTGGGCACGGAGGGACTGCGCACGGGGATGCACGTGCACGCCGTCGGCCTGCCGGGCTGGGGCGTCGAGCGCCTGCGCGCCACCGCCGCGGGGCTCGTCGGCACCGTGGTCCCGGTCGACGACGTGCACCGGACCGTGCTGCTGCTCGAGCGGCTGACCGGTGCCGCACGGGCGGACGCACCGCCCCGGCTGCTCCTCGTCGACGGGCTGGACGCGCTGCTCGACGCGCTGGGGGCCCATGCCCGGGGGGTGGGCGCCGACCTGCTGACGGGCCTGCTGCGGCGCCCGCCGCCGGGTGTGCACGTCGCGGCCGCCGGACCGGTGGTCACGGCCGTCACCCGCCTGACCGGCGCGTTCGGGCTGCGCCTGGTCCTGCCGGTGCCCGACGCGACGCTCGACGCCCTGGCCGGCGTACCCGGACCGCCGGCCGGTCCCCGGACGGCGCCGGGCCGGGCCGTCGCGTGCACGGCCGACCTGACGCGCCTCTGCCAGGTCGTGCTGCCCGGAGGGCCGGCCGCCGGACCCGCGCCGGGCGGCCGCAGCCCTGTGCGGATCGGGGCACTGCCCTCGCGGTCACCGGTGCCCGTCGTCGGCGGCTCCGCGGGGATCCCGCTCGGCATCGGCGGTGACGGACCCGACCCGGTCGACGTGGACCCCGCTCGGACGCTCGTCGTCACGGGCCCGCCCGGCTCCGGGCGCACCTCGACGCTGCGTACCCTCGCGCGGGCCTGGGAAGCCACGGGTCGGGTCGTGGTCCTCGTGGGCGGCGCCGACGACGCGACCCACGCCCGGTCCGCCGGCAGTGGCGTCCTGGCCCCCGGCACGACGGCTGTCACCGAGCTCCTGGAGACTCCGCGGCCGCCCGTCGCGCCGGCGGGCGGGGCGTCCGACGGGGTGCGCGCCGCGACACCGGCCACCGTGCTGCTCGTCGACGACCTCGACGTGCTCGAGCGGACGGCGCCACGGCTCGTCGACCTGCTCGAGCGCGTCCAGCAGGACCCCCGGCACCCTGTGCGCGTGGTCGCGCTGGCCACCACGACCGACCACGCCGCCACGGCGTACCGCGGTCCGGTCGCCACCGCGCTGCGCGCCCGGCAGGTGCTCGTGCTCGACGCGCACGGGCCGGCCGCGCTGGACCTGCTCGGGCCGGGTGCGGCGGTGCAGACGGACCCGTGGCGACGCCCGCCGGGCCGCGGGGTGCTGCGGCTGGACCGGACCCTGCTGCGCGTCCAGGTGCACGAACCGCCCGTACACGAACCGTCCGCGCACGAACCGCCCGCGCGCGAACCGCCCGCGGTGCCGCCGGGGCCCGGTGCACCGTGACGGGCGTCGTGCCCGGCGCAGGTGCCGCACGGCGGGCGTCCCGGCGGGTCGTCAGCCCGTCAGCCGACCGGCTGGTCAGCCCGTCGGGCGGCGCCCGGAGGTCACGGCGACGACGCGCGGCGCGAGCACGCCGGCGACGACCACCAGGGCCACGACGAGCGGTACCAGCGCCCGCGCCCCGCCGCCGGCTCCCCACCACGTCGCCGCGGTGATGACGACCATGATCTGGGCGGTGAGGACCGGCCCGCGCCCCCACCGCAGGCCCGACCACAGCCCGCGCGCGGCGGCCGCCAGCAGGGCCGCCGCGCCGAGCGCCAGTGCGACGAGGAAGAGGACCGGACCGGGGTCGTCCCCGCGGGTCAGTGCGAGGACACCCGCACCGGCTGCCACGAGGAGCGCCAGCACCTCCCCGAGGACGAGCACGCACGCCACCGCGAGCAGCGGGGGGCGCACCCCCGCGTCCTGGCGGGGTGCGTGCGGCGGGGCCGCTGCGTCGTCCGGCGAACGGTCGGGAGGTCTGCGGGACATGCCACGACCCTAGGCCGCCCCGGGCAGGGCGTCGGCCGCCCGGCGTCCCGCTGGGCCCGGCGCCCATACCAGACCGACGACGCTGCCCTGACCACGCCGTGACCTCGCGGGTGCAAGCCGACGCTCCCGGCGCCGGGCGTGAGCATGGTCACGCCGGGCGTGATCGGCCTGCACACCGCGACCCCGGGATGCCGCCGACATGGGGACGTCACAGCAACCTCCCAGGTCAGAGACGTGAAAGGCGCGACGCGCGCCTGACCTGGACCTTTGTTCAGGCGTCGACGGGGCACCGACGGTCGAGGAGGCCGCGGCGCCCGCGCGCAGCATGCGCCGTGTGATCAACGCCTCATCCGTGACCGACATGAAACGTTGCCGTAACCCTTGTGCGGCGGCGGATGGGGTGTGACGCTGGATCCAGCACGTTCCCCCACCCACTGACTCCATGCCTGGACGCACGCGCTCCCGTGAGCGCGTGAACCGGCGTGTGCCAAGGAGACACCCATGGATTGGCGCCACCGCGCAGCCTGCCTCGACGAGGACCCCGAGCTCTTCTTCCCCATCGGCAACACGGGGCCGGCGCTGCAGCAGATCGAGGAGGCGAAGGCCGTCTGCCGTCGCTGCGACGTCGTGGACACCTGCCTCAAGTGGGCCATCGAGACCGGTCAGGACGCGGGCGTGTGGGGTGGCCTGTCCGAGGACGAGCGTCGCGCCCTCAAGCGCCGCACCGCGCGCCAGCGCCGCGCCGGCTGACCTGCCGCAGCACCGCACCGCCGCCGAGCGCGGACCGCAGCACCCGACAGGGCCACCGTACGGTGGCCCTGTCGTCGTTCCGGGACCCTGTCGTCGTTCCGGGCCCCTGTCGTCGTGACGGGCCCCTGTCGTCGTGACGGGAGCCTGTCGGCACGGACGTCCGCGACGCCCGGCACCACCACGGCGGCAGGTCGTGACCGCAGCAGCGGGGCAGCGCGGCACACCCGACCCGCGGTCCCTGGACGTCAGGCGACGGTGGCCGCGTCCCGCCCCTGCCGGAGCATCGCCTCGATGACGACGGAGGTGCCGCCGCCCTCCCGGCTGCGCCACTCGATCGAGCCCCCCAGCTCGTTGCGGACGAGCGTCGAGACGATCTGCGTCCCGAGTCCGCTGCCGGCGCCCTTGCCCTCGGACAGGCCGGCGCCGTCGTCGACGACCTCGACGCGCAGCACGTTGTCCCGCCGGTCGACGACGATCTCGACCGTCCCCTGCTCGCGCCCCGCGAGCCCGTGCTCGACGGCGTTCGTGACGAGCTCGGTGAGGATGAGGGCCAACGCCGTCGCGTCCTCCGCCGAGACGGCACCGAACGACCCGCGCACCGTGGTCCGCACGTGCGCACCCGCGGTCGCGACGTCGGCGGCGAGGCGCAGGCTCCGGCCGACCAGGTCGTCGAACGGCACGCTCTCGTCGAGCGTCTGGGACAGCGTCTCGTGGACCAGGGCGATCGTGGCGACCCGACGCATCGCCTCCCCCAGTGCCTCCCGGGCCTCGGGCGAGCTCATCCGGCGCGACTGCAGCCGCAGCAGCGCGGCGACCGTCTGCAGGTTGTTCTTGACCCGGTGGTGGATCTCCCGGATCGTCGCGTCCTTGGTGATCAGCTCCCTCTCACGGCGGCGCAGCTCGGAGACGTCCCGGCAGAGCAGGACGGCCCCGGTGCGCTCGCCGCGCTCGGTCAGGGGCACGGCCCGCAGGGACAGCGCCACCCCGCGCGCCTCGACGTCGACGCGCCACGGCGCGCGGCCCATCAGCACCAGCGGCATGGACTCGTCCACGGTCGCGTTCTGCTCGATGAGGTCCGACGTGACCTCGATCAGCGAGCGCCCGACAAGGTCACCGAGCGCCCCCAGCCGGTGGAAGCAGGACAGGGCGTTCGGGCTCGCGTAGAGGACCTCGCCCTCCCCGTTGAGCCGCACCAGCCCGTCGCCCACCCGGGGCGCACCGCGGCGCGGACCCGTGGGGGCGTCGTGAGCGGGGAACTCGCCGCGGGCGATCATCGCGACGAGGTCGTCCGCGGCCTCGACGTAGTTGAGCTCCAGACGCGACGGCGTGCGCGCGCCGCCGAGGTTGGTCTGACGCGCCAGGACAGCGATCGAGCGGCCGCCGCGCACGACCGGCACAGCCTCCTCGCGCACCGCGTAGGAGCCGAACCACCGCGGCTCGCGCGAGCGCTGGGGTGCCTGCTCCTCCAGCGCCCGCCGGAGCTGGGCGACCTGCCCCTCCGGGGGCCGCGACCCGACGATGTCGTCGTAGTGCACGGTCGCGCCCGTCGAGGGCCTGCACTGCGCGACGGCGACGAACTCGCCGTCGACGGTGGGGAGCCAGAGCACGAGGTCGGCGAACGCCAGGTCGGACACGACCTGCCAGTCGCCGACCAGGAGGTGCAGCCACTCGAGGTCGGCGGGGTCGAGCGCACCGTGGCGCGCGACGAGGTCGCTCAGCGTGGACACCCGCCCAGGGTACGCAGCGGCGGCTACGCTCGACGACGGCGGGACCGGCGCACCCGGTCCGCCACGGGCCCGGGCGACCGCCCGCGCCCCAGCCCGACCACCGAGGGGGTCCAGCGGTGCAGCTGCACGTGACGATCGAGTTGCCCACCGACGTGGTCGGCGCGGCCCGGCTTCTCGCGGACCCCGCCTACGTGCACGCCAAGGTGCGCGCCGCCGGCGCCGTGGAGCAGCAGGTGGACGTCACCGGCAGCGCCGACGCCGCCTTCACGGTGACCTCGCGCCGGGCGCTGCCGACCGCCCAGATCCCGCCGCACCTGCGTCCGTTCGTCGGTGACCGGATCGACGTCCGGCAGGTCGAGGCGTGGGAGGCCCCGGCACCCGACGGCTCGCGCTCCGGCACGGTGGTCGTCGAGATCGCCGGCGCACCGGTGCGCGTGACCGGCCGCACGTCGCTCGTGGCCGCCGGACCGGACGCCGCCCGCGTCACGTACGACGGCGAGGTGCGGGCCGCCGTGCCGCTGTTCGCCGCCGCGGTCGAGGAGGCGGCCGCCACGGCCGTGCGCGGCGCGCTCGGCACGGAGGAGACCGTGGCCGCGCGGTGGCTGGCGGGCGCGCACGACGACGCGCCGCAGGGCGGGACCGCACCCCGCTGACCCGTCCCCCGATCGGTGGCCACGGGGAGGTCTCCGAGCCGTAACGATTGGGTAACGTGGACGGCGTGGGAACCGCCCCTGACCTGCGACGACGCTCGCGTGGAACCGCTACCACCCACCGGCTCCCGTCCCGGATCCTTGACACCCGACCATCTCCGGGTCGATTGTGTCCGCAGTGCGTGGGAACGCTCCCGCGAGCAAGAGCTGGGAGCGTGTCCACGACGGGCCCACGAGCCCAACGAGCTGTGCCTGTCCGGTCGGTGACGTCCGGGCGGGCCGCACGTACCAGATGTACGGCGAGGCAGCCGTCCGACTGACAAGGGAGTCATTGTGCGCAAGACCACACGCAAGGCGTGGGCGCTCGCAGCGGGTGTGACGAGCATTGCGCTCGTCGCCACGGCCTGCTCCTCGAGCAACGACGCAGCCGACGACGAGGGCACCGCGGACGGCGGCGACATCACCCTCACGGTCGCCACGTTCAACGAGTTCGGCTACACCGACGAGATGTTCGACCGCTACGAGGCGGAGAACCCGGGCGTCACCGTCGAGCAGAAGGTCGCCGCCACCTCGAACGAGGCCCGCGAGAACCTCAACACGCGTCTGGCCGCCGGCTCCGGCACCGCCGACATCGAGGCCATCGAGGTCGACTGGCTGCCCGAGCTCATGCAGTACCCGGACTACTTCGAGGACCTGGCCTCCCCCGACGTCGAGGGTCGCTGGCTCGAGTGGAAGGTCAAGCAGGCGACCACGCCCGACGGCAAGCTCATCGGCTACGGCACGGACATCGGCCCGGAGGGCATCGCCTACCGCGCCGACCTCTTCGAGGCTGCGGGCCTGCCGAGCGACCGCGAGTCCGTCGCCGCGCTGTTCGGTGGCGCCGACGCCACGTGGGACGGCTTCTTCGAGGTCGGCAAGCAGTACACCGCCGCCACCGGCAAGCCCTTCTTCGACTCGGCCTCGGCCGTCTACCAGGGCATGGTCAACCAGGAGGAGGCGGCCTACGAGGACCCCGACACCGGTGACGTCATCGCGCTGGAGAACCCGCGCATCAAGGAGATGTACGACCAGGTCACGGCCGCCGCGGTCGACGACAACCTGTCCGCCCACTTCACCCAGTGGAGCGACGACTGGACCAACTCCTTCCAGACGGACGGCTTCGCCGCCATGCTGGCGCCGGGCTGGATGCTCGGTGTCATCGCGGGCAACGCCGCCGGTGTCACCGGCTGGGACATCGCCGACGTCTTCCCCGGCGGCTCCGGCAACTGGGGCGGCTCGTTCCTGACGGTCCCGTCGCAGGGCGCCAACGTCGACGCGGCCAAGGACCTCGCCGCGTGGCTGACCGCCCCGGAGCAGCAGATCGAGGCGTTCCAGAACAAGGGCACGTTCCCGAGCCAGGTCGAGGCGCTCGACTCGGACGAGATCAAGTCCGCGACCAACGAGTTCTTCAACAACGCCCCGGTCGGCGAGATCCTCGCCAACCGTGCGAAGGACGTCGTCGTGCCCTTCAAGGGTCCGCAGTACTTCACGATCCAGGACGCGATCTCGAACGCGATCGTCGAGGTGGACGTCAACGGCGCCGACCGGACCGCGCAGTGGGACACCTACGTCCAGGTCGTCGAGGGCCTCGGCTGACCTGACCTGACCGCACGAGGCCGGGTCGGTGGCGACCGCCACCGGCCCGGCCTCGCCCGCGTCGCCCCTGAGCCTCCGGAGGACCCCCATGGCCACCTCGACCAAGCAGCCGCGCGCTGGGCGCCGGCTGCCCGACTCCCCCCGGCCCCCGCGCCGCGTCGGCTTCAGCCAGACGCTGGGCCGCTGGGACGTCAAGGTCTCGCCGTACCTGTACATCTCGCCGTTCTTCCTGCTGTTCGCCCTCACCGGGCTGTTCCCGCTCGCGTACACCGCCTACGTGTCCGTCTACGACTGGCACCTGCTGGGCGGCCAGGGGGAGTTCGTCGGCTTCGAGAACTTCGCCTTCGTCTTCCAGGAGCCGAACTTCTGGAAGGGCCTGCGCAACACCTTCAGCATCTTCCTGCTGTCGACGATCCCCCAGCTGATGGTGGCCGTCGTCGTGGCGGCCCTGCTCGACGCGAACCTGCGCGCGCGGACCTTCTGGCGCATGGGCGTGCTCGTGCCCTACGTCGTGGCCCCCGTCGCCGTCGCGCTCATCTTCGGCAAGCTCTTCGCCGACCAGTCCGGGCTCGTGAACACCGTGCTCGGCTTCGCGGGCGTCGAGCCGATCAAGTGGCACGGCTCCGTGCTGCCCTCGCACGCCGCGATCGCCAGCATGGTCAACTTCCGCTGGACCGGCTACAACACGCTCATCCTGCTCGCGGCGATGCAGGCCGTGCCGCGCGACCTCTACGAGGCGGCCGTCATCGACGGTGCGAGCCGGCTGCGCCAGTTCTTCTCGATCACGATCCCGCAGATCCGACCCACCATCATCTTCGTGGTCATCACGTCCACGATCGGTGGCCTGCAGATCTTCGACGAGCCGCGGATGTTCGACCAGCTCGGCCAGGGCGGCCCCGGCCGCCAGTGGATGACCGTCACGATGTACATCTACGAGCTCGGGTTCGGCAACCAGAAGAGCTTCGGCCGGGCCGCCGCGGTGGCGTGGGTGCTGTTCCTCATCATCCTGGCCGTCGGCATGCTCAACTTCTGGCTGACCCGACGGATCGCCTCGGAATCGACACCGAAGCAGGCACGGAAGAAGGTCAAGCGATGAGCGCGCCCTCGGTTCCCTACATCCGGCAGACGGCCGGCGCGAGCGCCGCGCGGTACGCCAAGCGCACGCGCGGGTACGGCTCCGAGCGACGCCCGGGCTGGGTCACGTACCTGCTGCTCAGCGCGGCGATCATCGGCTCGATCCTGCCGCTGTACTACGCCTTCCTCCTGGCCAGCTCGGACGCGTCGACCATCGCGCAGAACCCGATCCCGTCGTTGATCCCCCAGGGCAACTTCCTGGAGAACGCCGGCAAGGTCCTCACCGCCGACATCAACTTCTGGAAGGCGCTGACCAACTCGCTTATCGTCGCGATCGCGACGTCGGTGTCGGTGGTGCTGTTCTCCACCCTGGCCGGCTTCTCGTTCGCGAAGCTGCGGTTCCGCGGGCGCAACGGCCTGCTGCTGTTCGTCATCGCCACGACGGCCGTGCCGACGCAGCTCGGCATCGTCCCGCTGTTCATCGTGATGTCGGAGCTGGGCTGGATCGGCAAGCTCGTCGCCGTCATCGTGCCCGGTCTGGTGACCGCGTTCGGCGTGTTCTGGATGACGCAGTACCTCGAGTCCGCACTGCCGTACGAGCTCATCGAGGCGGCCCGTGTGGACGGGGCGTCGATGATCCGCACGTTCTGGAGCATCGCCCTGCCGGCGGCACGTCCGGCGGCCGTCATGCTCGGCCTGTTCGCGTTCGTCGGGTCCTGGACGAACTTCTTCTGGCCGTTCATCGTCCTGGGCTCGACCAACCCGACGCTGCCTGTGGCGCTGCAGCTGCTGCAGGCGTCCTACTTCAAGGACATGTCGTTGATCATGGCCGGCGTCGTGCTGTCCACGATCCCGCTGCTCGTGCTGTTCGTGGTCGCCGGCCGCCAGCTCGTGGCAGGCATCATGGCGGGTGCCGTCAAGGGCTGACCGCTCGACGTCCCCGGCCGGGCCGCCACGCGGCTGCCCGGCCGGGGCCGGACCCGGCCGCCAGGTAACCTCGGGGCGAGCGCTCCCGAAGGACGGCCACATGAACGATGACGCTGCCGCAGTGCAGCCACAGAGGGGATGACCAATGGTGGTCGACAACTTCTCGACCCAGGGCGACCAGCTGCGCCCCGCCGCGCCGACGCTCGAGCAGGTCGCCGAACGTGCCGGGGTCTCACGCTCGACCGCGTCACGCGCCATCAACGGTGGGCTCCGGGTCTCGCCCGAGGCGCTGTCCGCCGTGGAGGCCGCCGTCGCCGACCTCGGGTACACCCCCAACCGGGCCGCGCGTTCCCTCGTCACCCGTCGCACCGACTCCATCGCGCTCGTCGTCCCGGAGCCGGACGAGCGCGTGCTGTCCGACCCCTTCTTCGCCGGCACGCTGAACGGCCTGAGCACGTCGCTCGCCGACTCGGACATCCAGGTGGTCCTGGTGATCGCGCGCCCGGGTGAGAGCGAGCGCACGATCCGCTACCTGCGCAACGGCCACGTCGACGGCGCCATCGTCGTCTCCCACCACCGCGACGACGCGCTGGACCGTGCGCTGCTGGCCTCGCACGTGCCCAACGTCTTCGTCGGCCGCCCGCTGTCGGCGCCGGACGAGGACGTGCAGTACGTCGACACGGACAACACCGAGGGCGGGCGCCTGGCGACCCAGCACCTGATCGACCGGGGCTGCCGGCGCATCGCGACGATCGCCGGTCCGCAGGACATGTCCGCGGGCATCGACCGGCTCGCCGGGTGGCGGCAGGCGATGTCGGAGGCCGGTCTCGACCAGGCCGCCGTGGTGCACGGCGACTTCACGATCACCTCGGGCGCCCACGCCGCGCGCGACCTGTTGACGCGCTTCCCCGACGTGGACGGCATCTTCATCGCGTCCGACCTCATGGCCACCGGTGCGCTCGGCGTCCTCGCGGAGCTCGGCCGCGAGGTCCCCGGTGACGTCGCGGTCGTCGGGTACGACAACCTCGGGGTCGCGGCGTCGACCACGCCGCCCCTGACGAGCGTCATCCAGCCGGTCGTGGCGATGGCCCGGGCGGCCGGTGCCCGTCTGCTCGACCAGCTCCACGGCGCACCTGCCGGCGAGCCGCTGATCTTCGCCCCGGAGCTGGTGGTCCGCGCGTCGGCCTGACGCACCCGTGGCAGCAATGCCGACGTTGACCGGCGTGCTGACGGTCCTTGACAGTCCTCTCGTGCCACGCCAGGGTGGTCGCGACGCCGTACGACGATGTACGGCGTCCCCGCCACGACGCCTGTCGAGGTCGAGAGGAGCACCATGCGCCGGAGCACGACGCTCACGACGGACGACACCCGCCCGGCCAGCCGCCGCGAACGTGCCCGGGAGACCCGCCGCCGCGCGCGCCGACGCACGGCCGCGACCACGACGGCCGTGATCCTCGCCCTGATCGCGACCATCACGCCGGCTGCTGCCGGGGCGCGGGGCGCCCTCGCCGGTGCTGTGGGCCTACCCGCCCCCGAGCCGTCGGCATCGGCACCGGCAGGCGGTGCAGCGGGCAGTGCGGAGGCGCCGCCGCTCCCCCGCACGGGCGACGCCCGCCCGCAGGCCACGATCGAGGACGAGGAGGCGTGGTGCTCGTACCTGTCGTCGTACTACCTCGCGTTCCCGTCGCCGTGGTCCGCACGCGTCATCAACTGCCGGCACAGCGCCCTGTTCGTCGCCCCCCTGTACTCCGACGGGTCGCGTGGGATGTGCGTGCTGGTGCCCGCACGGCACAGCCGCCACCTGGGCGGCAACATCGCGCGGTGGGTCACCGACATCCGCCTGTGCTGACGGGTGCGGGGCGGCACGGCGTGCCAGGGTGTGGGGCATGGCCGACACCCTCCCCGCACCGACCACGGACCGCATGACCGTTCCCCCCGACCCCGGGTCGGCGCCGCTGGCCACCGCACAGCACCAGCTCGACCGCGCCGTCGAGATCCTCGGCTACGACGCCGGCCTGCACGAGGTCCTCTCGACACCGCGCCGCGAGCTGCGGGTGGCCGTGCCGCTGCGGAGTGACGACGGCGACGTCCGCGTCTTCACCGGGTACCGCGTGCAGCACAACATCTCGCGGGGGCCCGCCAAGGGCGGGCTGCGGTACGCACCGGGCGTGGACATCGACGAGGTGCGCGCCCTCGCCATGTGGATGACGTGGAAGTGCGCGGTCGTCGACGTGCCCTACGGCGGCGCCAAGGGCGGCGTCACGATCGACCCGCACGCGCACTCGGCCGCCGAGCTGGAGCGAGTCACCCGCCGGTACACCAGCGAGATCAGCCCGATGATCGGCCCGGAGCGGGACATCATGGCGCCCGACATCGGCACCGACGAGCGCACGATGGCCTGGGTCATGGACACCTACTCGGTCAACCGGGGGTTCACGATCCCCGCGGTCACCACGGGCAAGCCCCTGGCCGTCGGCGGCTCCCTGGGGCGCCCCACGGCGACCTCGCAGGGCGTGGTGCACACCGCTCGTGCCGCACTGCGCGACGACGGCGTGGACCTGTCGGAGGTTCGGGCCGCGGTGCAGGGCTTCGGCAAGGTCGGGTCGCACGCCGCACGGCTGCTGCACGAGGCGGGCACGCGCGTCGTCGCGGTCAGCGACCAGCACGGGGGCGTGCGGCGCGACGACGGCCTGGACGTCCCCGCCCTGGTCGAGCACGTGGCCCGCACGGGCCGCGTCACGGGCTTCGCCGACGCGGACGCGGTGTCCAACACGGAGCTGCTGGCGCTCGACGTCGACCTGCTCGTCCCCGCCGCGGTCGAGGGTGTCATCGACGCCACGTCGGCCGAACGGGTCAAGGCCCGCTGGGTCGTGGAGGCGGCGAACGGCCCCACGACGACGGAGGGCGACCGGGTGCTGGCCGAGCGCGGCGTGGTGGTGGTGCCCGACATCCTGGCGAACGCCGGCGGCGTCGTGGTCAGCTACTTCGAGTGGGTGCAGGCCAACCAGGCGTACTGGTGGACCGAGGGCGAGATCGCCGAGCGGCTCGAGCACCGCATGCTCGCGAGCCACCAGGCGGTGGCCGCGCTCGCGCGCGCCGAGTCGGTCACGCTGCGCGAGGCCGCGATGACCATCGGGGTGCGGCGGGTGGCCGAGGCGCACCTGATCCGCGGCCTGTACCCCTGACCGACCCTCCCGGCACGGGCAGGCTGGGCGCACGTGCGCCCAGCCGTCCCGGCACGGGCAGGCTGGGCGCACGTGCGCCCGGCCGTCCCGGACCGCACGCTCAGCTCCGCGGCGCGACCCGGACCAGCTCGGCCGTGCGCCCCTCCGCGGTCCGCACGGTGACGGCGTCCCCCGCGCGCTCGAGCACGCCGCCGTCGCGCAGGACGCCGAGCACCGCCCGCTCGGTCACCGCCGCCTCGGGCGGTCCGGCCATGAGGGTGGCGACCACCGGACCGAACGTCAGCGCGCTCCCCTCGAGCCGCCAGGTCCCGCGCACCCGGTTGACGCCCGCGTAGCCGAACACCACGCCGTCCCCGTCGAAGGTGAGCCACGGCGGACCCTGGAGCCCGTCCGCGAGCGCGTCACCGTCGGCACGCACGACCTGCCACGTGCCGTGCAGCCACAGGTCGGGCGGGGACGAGCCCGCGGGGTCGGCCGTGCCCGGTCGGTCGTGCCCGTCGTCGCGCATGCCTGATCATCGCACCCTGCTCGATCACGGCACCCTGCTGGACCACCGCACCGTGCTCGATCACCGCACCTGCCCGCTGGCCGGCTGCGGTCCCCCGCCACCGGCCCGGGCGTGCGGGTCAGGCCCGGGGCAGCCGCTCCACCCAGTCCGTCAGCGCGACCCGCGGTCCGGTGTAGAACGGGACCTCCTCACGCACGTGGAGCCGCGCCTGCGTCGCGCGCAGGTCCCGCATGAGGTCGACGATCCTGTCGAGCCGGGGTGCCTCGAAGGCCAGCAGCCACTCGTAGTCGCCGAGCGCGAACGACGAGACGGTGTTGGCCCGCACGTCGGCGTAGTCGCGAGCGGCGGCCCCGTGCTCGTGCAGCATGCGGCGCCGCTCCTCGTCGGGCAGGACGTACCACTCGTACGACCGGACGAACGGGTAGACGCACAGGTAGTCGCCGGCGGGCTCGCCCGCCAGGAAGGCCGGCACGTGCGCCCGGTTGAACTCGGCCGGGCGGTGCAGGCCCACGACCGACCACACGGGCGTCAGGTGCGCACCCAACGCGCTCGCGCGCAGCCGGTGGTACGCCCCCTGCACCTGCTCGACGGTCTCGGCGTGCCACCAGACCATGAGGTCGGCATCGGCCCGGAGCCCTGCCACGTCGTACCAGCCGCGCACCACCAGACCCTCGTCCGCGGCGACGGCGCGCTCGGCGTCGGCCACGACGTCGGCCCGCGCGGCGGCGTCGGCGGGCACAGGTCCGTCGGCGGCGAACACCGACCACATCGTGTAGCGGATGGTCGAGTTCAGGACGTCGGGGTCAGCGGGCGTGGTCATGAGGCTCCGTCGGATCGGCGGTGGGCAGGCGGGCTGGGCAGGGCGGGACGGTCAGGACCAGGGGTCGGTCGAGCACGCGGCCGGGCGGCCGGAGTCGACGCCGGCGCGCATCCGGCAGCACCCGGGCGCGCACACCGAGCGGAACGGCGGCAGGTCGCCGGCGGTCGCCTGCTCCGGGCGCGGGAGCCCGGCGTCGTCGGCGCGGGCGATCGCGGCGCGCTCGAGCAGCAGGTCGACCAGGCCGCGCACGAAGGGCTCGCGGACGCCGACGGAGTCGGCGCGCACGGCGCTCATGCCGAGCTCACGAGCCGTCGCGAGCGCCTCGGTGTCCAGGTCGAACGCGACCTCCATGTGGTCGGAGACGAACCCGATCGGCGCCAGCACGACCGACGTCGTCCCCGCGGCCGACAGGGCCGCCAGGTGGTCGTTGACGTCCGGCTCGAGCCACGGCTGGCTGGGCGGCCCGGAGCGCGAGCAGTACGCCAGGTCCCACTCCACCGGGCGGCCGAGCCGCCGCGACGCGTCGGCCGCCACGGTGCGCGCCACGTCGAGGTGCTGCTCCCGGTAGGACGCGCCGGCGACGACGGAGGCCTCCTCCATGGTGTCCGGGATCGAGTGCGTGACGAACACCAGGCGCGGCCACGCGGTCCCCGGGTCGACGCCCTCGTACGCCTCGACGACCGCGTCGACGTTGGCCTGGACGAAGCCCGGGTGGTTGAAGTACGAGCGCACCTTGTCGACCACGAGCGGGTGCTCCCCGGCGGGCGCACCGGCACGCGCGGCGACGTCGTCGAGCGACGTCCAGAGGTTCTCGCGGTACTGCCGGCAGCCGGAGTACGAGGAGTAGGCGGACGTCACGAGGGCCACCACGCGGCGGGCGCCGCCCGACAGTGCCTCGGCGAGCGCGTCGCTCGTGTAGGGCTCCCAGTTGCGGTTGCCCCACACCACCGGCACGTCGAGACCCCGACGCCGCAGCTCGTCCTGGAGGGCGGCCCGCAGCGCCAGGTTCTGCTCGTTGATGGGGCTGCGCCCGCCGAAGTGGTGGTAGTGCTCCGCGACCTCGGCCAGCCGCTCGTCGGGGATGTTCTTGCCGGCGGTCACGTTGCGCAGGAACGGCAGCACGTCGTCGGGGCCGTTCGGACCGCCGAAGGAGGACAGGAGGACGGCGTCGTAGGGCGCCAGCCCGGCCGTCTCGGCCGTCGGCGCAGCGGGCAGGTCGCTGGTGGGGGGCGTCACGGGAGGCACCGTCCGATCATCGCACCGTGGAACCGCCGCGCCCCGCGGGCGCCGTCCGCCCTGCGCGTGATCTTGTCGGGACACGGTGTCACCTCGTCGCACGCGCGCGGCGACCGGGACTGACACCGACGTGCCCGCCACCCGGTCGGGTGGCTCCGCGTGCGACAGCCGGGCGTGCGCTCTACGGTCGTCCTGGCGCGACCTTGGTGCCACCCCCGAGTGAGACCGGAGCCCGAGCGATGAGCGAGCTGTGACCCGTGCCGGACGGCACGCGGCCCCCGAGCTGGCGCGCCGGTACGTCCTCGGTGCCCGCCTCGGAGAGGGTGGGTCCGCCCAGGTGTTCCGGGCGATCGACACCCGGCTCGACCGGCCCGTGGCCGTCAAGCTCTTCCGGCTCGCGGACGCCGAGCCCGCGCAGGTCCGCCGCTACGCCGAGGAGGCCCGCGTCCTGGCGGAGCTCTCCCACCCCTCGCTCGTCGCCCTGCTGGACGTCGGTGCGGACGTCGTGCCGGGCACGGGGCCCGTCGCGTTCCTCGTGATGGAGCTGGTGGAGGGCAGGACGCTGCGCGAGGTCGTCGCCGACGGACCCCTCGACGCCGCCACCACCGCCGACATCGGTCACCAGCTGGCCCGGGGCCTGGCGCACGCGCACCGGGCCGGGGTCGTGCACCGCGACGTCAAGCCGTCGAACGTGCTGGTCGCGTCGTCGACGCCGGCCTCGGGACGCCGCGACGCCCCCGCCCTGCCGGTCGTGCTGGCGGACTTCGGGATCGCGGCCTCGGACCCCACCCAGCAGCCCGACGACCGCGCGACGGCCAGCTACCAGAGCCCCGAGCAGGCGCTCGGCGGACCGGTCGGGCCGGCGAGCGACATGTACTCGCTGGGCCTGGTGCTCCTCGAGTGCCTCACCGGGCGCCGGGCGTACCCGGGCGACCCCCTGACCGCGTCGTTGGCCCGGCTGCTGCACAGCCCCCGGATCACGGACGACGTGGACCGGGACTTCGCCGCGCTGCTGCGCGCGATGACGCGGCAGGACCCCTCGCAGCGCCCGACGATGGCGGCCGTGGCCGCCGAGCTGCGCGGACTGCGACGTCAGCGCGAGCGGACCCTGCGCGTCTCCTGAACCACGGCGGGGACACCGCCGACGGGCCGGTCACCGTGGACCGGCCCGGGGATGCACCTCAGGCGCGGCACGCCCCGACGGACCGCCGCGGTGCCGCAGGCTCCGCGGCGAGCGCGTCGGCGATCGTGTCGGCCCAGGCCGCGACCGCTGCCATGTCCCGGTGGTCGCCCTCGCGGGCGCGCCCGCCGGCGATGATCGCGCGCTCCGTGAACGTCAGCACCGAGCGGTCGAGCCGCCCGCGGAAGCTGCGGTGCGTGCGCGCCCCGATCCGCTCGCGCAGCGCCGCGATCTCGAGCGGGGAGTTCGCGGAGTTGGCCGGCTGCGTGGCCAGGCCAGACGAGAACGTCCAGACGGGCCGCGCGCGCAGCTCCTCGGCGCAGCGGTCGGCCAGGTCCCGGGCGGCCGGCAGCCAGTGCGCGGTGTAGACCGCGGACCCCAGGACCACCGCGTCGTGGTCCGCGACGGTCGCGACGTCCTCCGGGGCGCGCTGGTCCACCTCGTGACCGTGGTCGCGCAGCCGCTGCGCGAGCACCTCACCGATCTCCCAGGTGCCCTGGTGGCGGGACGCCACTGCCAGCAGGATCCGCATGGTCCCTCCCTCGCCGCACCGGCGGACCTCGCGCCCTCCGGTGCTCCATCGTCGCTGGCAGCAGCGCCGGGCACCTGGGCCGGAGGTCCCCAGACGCGGTCAGACGCCGGGTGATCCGTCGGCGGTCACGCCCCCGGGGTCGGGCAGCTCGTCCTGAGCGAGCCGCAGCCGGGTGCACAGCCGCTCGAGGGTCGCCAGCTCCTCGGTGTCGAGAGCGCCGCCCACGAGCGCGTCGATGGACCGCGCGTGGCGACGTCCGATCTCGCGCTGGAGCGCGAGCCCCGCGTCCGTGAGGTGCACGGCGGTCCCGCGCCGGTCCCCGGCGACCGGCTCCCGGCGCACCAGCCCCTCCGACTCGAGGCGGTCGACGAGGCGGGAGAGGCTGGGCTGCGTCAGCAGGCTCGAGCGGGCGAGCTCGCGCAGGCGCAGCGCGTGGCCCGGCGCTCGCGACAGCGTGTGGAGCACGTCGTACTCCTGCATGCTCCGCCCGCCCCAGACGTCGTCCCGGGCGAACCGCCGCACGAGCGTCACCTGGGCGCGGAACAGCGCCTCCCACGCGTCGACCGAGGCTCGCACGCGGCTCGCGGCGGCGCTGCCGCCGGTCGTGCGCTCGGCGTCGTCGTCGGACATCGACGCGTCACCTCCCGTCCCCGGCCCACCGCCCGCCACGTCGGCTCCCCGGGCGGGCACGATCATGTCACCACGTGCGGTGGCCGCGCCGTGGGGCCGCCGCACAGGGCCGTCCCCCGGGCCGTCTACCCTGGGGCGATGAGCGAGACCGCGACGACGTACCTCCTGGTGGACGGCGAGAACATCGACGCCACGCTCGGGTCCTCGATCCTCGGTGGCCGGCCCACGCCGGAGCAGCGGCCGCGGTGGGAGCGCGTCCTGAGCTTCGCGCAGCAGACGTGGGACCAGCCCGTCAAGGCGCTGTTCTTCCTCAACGCCTCCAACGGCAACCTGCCGATGTCGTTCGTCCAGGCGCTCACCGCCATCGGCTTCGTGCCGATCCCGCTGTCCGGCGAGTCGTACGAGAAGGTCGTCGACATCGGCATCAAGCGCACGCTCGACGCCATCGCCGACCGCGACGGCGACGTCATGCTCGCGAGCCACGACGGCGACTTCGCCCCGGAGCTGGCACAGCTGGTGGACGGCGAGCGTCGGGTGGGCCTGCTGGCGTTCCGTGAGTTCACGAGCCAGTCCCTGGCGAGCCTGACCGTGCGCGGGCTGGAGACGTTCGACCTCGAGACGGACGTCGCGGCGTTCAACGTGCAGCTGCCGCGGCTGCGGATCATCCCGCTCGAGGAGTTCGACCCGCTGCGCTACCTCTGACGGTCCGACGGCCGCGCCGGTTGCCCGGCGCGGCCGTCGTGCTGCGGGCCGACCTCGCGCTGCGGCGCGCGCCGCGCTCGGCGCGTCCGCGCGCGCTCAGCCCTCGCCGAACCCCTGCGTGAGGGCCTCGTCGATCGTCGAGCGCACGTGGTCGGCGTGGTACCCGTCGGGTGCCATGAACTCGATGCCGTGCGCAGTGCCGGAGACGTCGGTGACGATCGACGTCTTGTCGTTGCGCACGACGAGGGCGCTGTCGGCCGCGGGCACCTGCGGGTCGTCGGTCGACGAGAAGACCTGCAGCGGGCCGGTGAAGGCGTTCGCCTCGGCACGCGCATCGACCTCCCCGTACTGCGCGGGCGGGCTGAGCGCCACGACGGCGACGGCCCCGAGGTCGTCGGCCAGGCCCGCGGCGAGCGTGCCGCCGGCCGACGCACCGACGAACGCGACGTCCTGCGCACCGGTGGCGTGCAGCACGTCGAGCGCCGAGCGGAAGCCGGCCTCGCCCGAGGTACCCCAGTCGTAGGTCGCGACGAGGTACCCGGCGCCGGCGAGCCGGGCGACCTCCGCGGACCACTGGCAGACGTCGCCGTCGACCTGCGGGGCGAGGAGGACGCCGCGGTCGCCCGCGCCCGCCCACGCGACCCCGGTGGCGGACTCCTCCGGACCGACGCGGGCGTAGGCGACCCCCTCCGAGAGGCACTCCGGCGCTTCGGCGGCGGCCATGACGACGGGGGCGCTCTCGAGCATGGTCGGCGTCTGGGCCGCGGCGGGCTCCCCCACCTCGCCGACCGGTGGCTCGGTGCCCGTCGAGCACGCGGCGAGCGCCGCGACCGTCAGGGCGGTCAGGGCGGCGAGGCGCGGGCCGGCGGGATGCGGACGGGTGGACGGGGTGACGGGTCGCAGACGCACACAGCGATTCCTAGGCGGATCCCGCGACCAGGACAAGACGGGCGACCTCGCCTAAACGTTTCGATGTGGATCGGCGGCGCGGCGCGCTAGCGTGGGCGCATGCCGACGCTGTTCACGCGCATCATCGACGGCGAGATCCCCGGGCGCTTCGTCTGGGCGGACGACCGGGCCGTGGTGCTGCTCACCATCGCACCGATCACCGCGGGCCACGCGCTCGTGGTGCCGCGGGCGGAGGTCGAGCAGCTCACGGACGCCCCCGACGACCTGCTGGCTCACCTCAGCGTGGTCGCCAAGACCGTCGGACTGGCCCAGCGGGCCGCCTGGGACGCCCCGCGCGCGGCGCTGCTCGTCGCGGGGTTCGAGATCCCGCACCTGCACCTGCACGTGCTGCCCGCCTGGGACGAGAGCAGCCTGTCGTTCGCCAACGCCCGCAGCGACGTGCCGCCCGCCGAGCTCGACGAGGCCGCCGAGCGCCTGCGCGACGCGCTGCGCGCCGCCGGCCACGGAGCCCACGTCCCCGCCGACCTGACGTCCCCGGCGCTCTGAGCGTGGCGGCGCCGCCCGCGGGTCCGCACCTGACGCCCGCCGGGCGGTCGCGCTGACCGCCACGGCCCGCGGCCCGGCGCTGCGCGACCGGGTGCGCAGCGGGACCTGCGCATGGTGGCCCTGGCGCCGACGGTCCGCACGTTCCTGGCGACCGAGGCCGGCAGCGCCGTGGTGCTGCTCGCGGCGACCGCCGCGGCCCTCGCGTGGGCCAGCTCCCCCGCGCGCGACGCCTACACGGCCCTGTGGCACACCCCGGCCGGCCTGTCGTCGGCGACCTCGGCATCGAGCTCGACCTGCAGCACTGGGTGAACGACTTCGCGATGGCCGTGTTCTTCGCCAGCGGCTCCCGCTGTGCACGCCGCCGCGGCTGCCCCCGACGCTGCCGGACCTGCCGTGGCGGTCCGCCGGCTGAGGCCGCGGGTGCGGCCGGCCCGGACGGGCGGTCACGTCACCGGGTCGTCCGGCCCCCAGGTCGACAGCCGCAGGGTCCGCGCATCCGTCGCCGCGATCTGCTCGGCGTGCTCGCGCAGCGACGCGGGCGTGTCCGCACCGGCGCGCACGAAGCGCCCGGACAGCCCGTCGAGCTCGCCCGCCGCGAAGGCGAGGACCAGGTCCGCGACGTCCTGCGGCGACGTCCAGTCGGTCCGCCCGGTGTGCACCGGCATGGCGGCGGTCATGTCCGTCGCGACGACGCCCGGCGCCAGGTCCAGCACCCGCAGGCCCGCATCGGCGTACTGCCGGTGCAGCTGCGTGGTGAACCTCGCCAGCGCACCCTTGCTGATCGCGTAGCCGGTGTACGTCGGCAGGGCGCGGTGCCCGGAGCCGGAGTTGACGTTGAGCACCCGCCCGGCGCCGCGGGCCAGCATCCCGGGCAGCACGGCGTGCGTCACCAGCAGCGGCCCGCGCACGTTGGTCTCCACCACGCGCCAGACGTCCTCCACGTCGTCCGCCGCGAACGGCAGCTCGGCGCGCTCGATGACGCCGGCGTTGTTGACGAGCAGGCCGATCCCGCCCGCACCCGCCAGGCCGGTCTCGACGCGGCCCACCGCATCGGCCACCGCGGTGGCGTCGACCAGGTCGGCCGCCGCGACCGTGACCTGCGCGCCCAGCGCACGCGCCTCGTCCGCGACCTCCTCGAGCCGCTCCCGGGTGCGGGCCACCAGGCCCAGCGCGTAGCCCGCGCGCGCGAGTGCCAGGGCGAGCTCACGGCCGATGCCGCGGCCGGCGCCGGTGACCAGGGCGGTCCGCGGGACCGGTGCGGTCAGGACAGGGGACGTCGTCGCGCTCACGCGCCCATCGTGGCCCACGGCGCGGCCGGCTGCCCCCGGCGGCGTGGGCGACGGTGCTCACACCGCGTCGACGACCTGACGCAGCGCCTCCAGCTCCACGCGGCCGCGGTACCGCACACCGTCGATGAGCAGGGTGGGCGTCCCCGGGACGTCGAGCTCGATACCCCCCTCGTAGTCCGCCTGCACGGCACGGGCGAACCGGTCCGCCGGCGGTCCCACGAGCTCGTCGGGCGCGAGGCCGACCTCCTGCGCGTACCGGCCGAGGTCCTCGTCGCTCAGCGCGTCCTGGTGGGCGAACAGCAGCCGCTGCATCTCCCAGAACCGTCCGTGGGCACCGGCCGCCTCGGCCGCGAGCGCCGCGGCCAGGGCGTGCGGGTGCACCTGGAACAACGGGAAGTGACGCCACACGAGGCGCACGCGCCCGCCGGACTCCTCGACCAGCCGACGCAGCACGGGCTCGGCGTCCCGGCAGTACGGGCACTCGAGGTCGCCGTACTCGACCACCGTGACGGGTGCGTCCGGGTCCCCCAGCACGTGACGGTCCGGGTCGGTGCTGACCACGACGGGCTCGGGAGACGTCATGCGGACAGCGTGCCGTGCGAGGTCCCCCGCCGCACGTCGTCAGCGACCCCGGGGCCGCAGGGGCGGGCTGGCGGTCCCCGCACCGGACGCGATGCCCGTGACGAGCTGGTGCAGGGCCTCGGCTGCGGTGGACCGCGGCCGCCACGCGAGCTCACGCTCGGCGCGGGTCGTGTCCAGCAGCGGGGCTGCCATGCCCATGTCGAGCCACCCGGGGCCCACCGGTACGGCACGCGCGTGCCACCCGGCGGCCAGCACGGTCCGCGCCGCGCGGACCGGAACCTCCCGCAGCCGGGCCCGCGCGACCAGGGCGGCCACGTCCGGCCCGCGCAGGACGCCGGGCGCCGCCAGGTTGAAGGCCCCGCGCGCCTGGTGCACCACCGCCTCGCGGAACGCGTCGGCGAGGTCGTCGGCCTGGACGGCCTGCAGGCGCAGCCCGCGGGGCCACGGCAGCACCGGCACCCGCCCGTCGAGCAGCCGCTCGGGCACGAACGGACCGAGGAAGTAGCGGGTGATCTCCCGGCCCGCGTCGTGCTGGAAGACCAGGGCGGGCCGCAGCCGTGCCACGCGCAGCGGCGTCTGCGCCTCGGTGCGGTCCAGCAGGGACTCGACGGCGGCCTTGTCGACGCTGTAGGACGACGACCGCACGCCGCCGGTCGGCCAGGACTCGTCACGCAGCGTGTCGTCGGGCGAGGGCGAGTAGGCGCCGACGGAGGACGCGGCGACCAGGTGCGGGACCCCGGCCTGCACGGCCGCCTGCACCACCCGGCGCGTGCCCACCACGTTGGTCGAGCGCAGGCGTGCGCGGTCGTGGCTGGGCTGGATCGCCCACGCCAGGTGCACCACGGCGTCGGCGCCCGCGAACGTGCGGGCGAGGTCCGTGACCACCCGTTCCTCGGCCTCGGGCGCCCCGATGTCGCACGCGACCCAGGTGGCGGCGTCGTACGGCGCGGGCGGCCGGGCCTGCGGTGTACGACGAGCGACGCCGACCACGGACGTCACCGTGGTGTCCGCGGCGAGCCGGCGCAGGACGGCCGTCCCCACGTTGCCGCTGGCACCGACCACCACGACCCTCACGCGTGCCCCCCGGTCCGGTTCGGCACGCTCACGCGAACGGGTCCAGGACGACCTTGATGCAGCCGTCCGCCTTGCGCTGGAAGACCTCGTACGCCTGCGGCCCCTGCTCGAGGGACACCCGGTGGGTGCGCAGGTCGGCCACCCCGAGGGGGTCCGCCGGGTCGGTGACCAGCGGCAGCAGGTCGTCGGACCACCGCCGCACGTTGGCCTGGCCGAACCGGAACGACAGCTGGCGGTCGAACACGTCCATCATGGGGAACGGGTCCAGCGCCCCGCCGTACACGCCGACGACCGACACGGTCGCACCGCGCCGCGCCACGCCGATGGCGGTCTGCAGCGCGGCCATGCGGTCGACGGCTGCCTTCTCGATGAGCGGCCGGGCCAGCGCGTCGGGCAGGAAGGCCGCCGCCCGCTGCCCCGCGGCGGCCACCGGTGAGCCGTGCGCCTCCATGCCGACGGCCTCGACGACCGCGTCGGCACCGCGCCCGTGGGTGCGCTCGCGCACGGCCTCCACGACGTCGTCCGTCCGTGCCGCGTCGATCACGTCCACGCCGTGGCGGGAGGCCATGAGCAGCCGCTCAGCCACGATGTCGATGCCGATCACCCGCTCGGCTCCCCGGTGCAGCGCGATGCGCGCAGCCATCTGACCGATCGGCCCGAGCCCCACGACGGCCACGGTCCCGCCCGGTGGCACGTCGGCGTAGGCGACGGCCTGCCACGCGGTGGGCAGCACGTCGGAGAGGTAGAGGTAGGTCTCGTCGGCGCGCCCGTCGTCGGGGACGACGACGGGTCCGTACTGCGCCTGGGGCACGCGCAGGTACTGCGCCTGCCCGCCGGGGACGCTGCCGTACAGGGAGGTGTAGCCGAACAGGGCCGCCCCCTTGCCGGTGGCGTGCACCTGCGTGGTCTCGCACTGGCTCTGCAGCCCCAGTGCGCACATGTGGCAGGTGCCGCACGCGATCCCGAACGGCACGACGACGCGGTCACCGACCTTCAGGCGACGCCCCGCCTCGGGTCCGACCTCCTCGACGATCCCCATGGCCTCGTGGCCCAGCACGTCGCCGGGTTGCAGGAACGCGCCGAGCACCGAGTACAGGTGCAGGTCGGACCCGCAGACGGCGGTCGACGTCACGCGGATCACGGCGTCGGTGGGCTCCTCGACCCGCGGGTCGGGAACGTCCTCGACCGACACGTGCTCGCGTCCCTGCCACGTCAGCGCCCGCACCTGCACCACCGTCCCGTCGCTCGTCCGCCGTGCCCCGCCGCCCGTGCGGGCCGCGGTGCGCCATGGGTCGTCCACGGTGGCACCCGACCGCCGGGCGCGCATCCGGAAGGGTCGCCTCGCCGGCCCGGACGTTCCCTCAGGCCTGCTCGGCGGCCATGGCCGCCAGCGTCGTCACCGTGCGCCAGTTGCGGGAGGTGCCTCCCGGCCCCGCGCGTCGGGCGAGGCGGGCCGCCAGCCGACTGCGGCCTATCCCGTCGGGCAGGTAGAGGTACAGCTCGCGGCCGACGGCGGCGAGGTCCTCGGGCGGCGTGACCTCGACGTCGGGCACCCGTGCCGGGACCGTGCCCGGCAGGAACACCACGTGGTGGTGGGTCGGGTCGTCGTCCCGGGACAGGAACGGGTTGCCGGCGACGACGGTGCGCAGATCGTCCCGGGTGCGCACGACCACGTCCGGACGGCACGGGAACGCGACGGCGCACGTCGCGCGCAGCGTGGCTGCGACCTGCTCGGCGTCGTCGACGTCCGCGCTCAGCACCACGTTCCCGCTGTTCACGTACGTGCGCACGTCGCCGTAGCCCGCCTCGGCCACGACCCGGCGCAGGTCGGCCATCGGCACCCGGGTGGCACCGCCGACGTTCACCCCGCGCAGCAGCGCCACCATCACCGTCATCGCTCCCCCTGCGTCCGATCAGAACAGCGTGCCCGTTCCCGTCGCGACGCGGGCCTCGAGGGCCAGCAGCACGCGCTTGCGGTCCAGGCCGCCCGAGAACCCGGTGAGGGTGCCGTCGGCCCCGATCACGCGGTGGCACGGCACGACGATCGGCAGGTGGTTCGCCCCGTTGGCGGCACCCACCGCCCGGGCCGCCGTGCGCGGGTCGAGCCCGACCGCGGTGGCGAGCGCCCCGTACGTCGTCGTCGTGCCGTACGGGACCGACCGCAGGCCCTCCCAGACGCGCTGCCGGAACGCGCTGCCGCGGTAGCGCAGCGGCAGGTCGAACTCGCGTCGCGCACCGGCGAGGTAGCCGGTGAGCTGTCGGACGGCCTCGGCGAGCACCGGGTCGTCCCCGGGGTCGACCCGAGGTCCCAGCCCTGCGGTCGCCGCCGAGCCGTCGGCGTGCGGGAAGCGGACGTCCGTCACGGCACCGTCGGCGACACCGACCGCGACCGGCCCGAACGGTGCGGGCACCACCGCATGCACCACGCTCACCCCGCCATCATCTCCCCCACCGCCCACACCGCACCGGCGACGCGTCACGGGTACACCACGGCGAACCCGGCCCCGGCGAGCACCAGGGCAGGCACCAGCCACCGCGCGATGCCGCCGTGCTGCCGCCCGTACCGGCCGAGGACGACGAACGTGAGGACACCGGCTGACACGAACACGACCGCGTGGCCCACGTACCCGAGGAGCGCGAGGTACACCACGACCGCCTCGGCCCACCACGCGGCGACCAGGACCGCGCCGCCGAACCCGGGCCCCCGCCGCGTCGACGGGCCGTCGCCGTGCCCGTCGCGCCGCCACGACCACCCGGCCACGGCGCCGACGCCACCACCCGGCAGCGCGCAGACCAGCCAGAACAGGACCCAGCTGCTGCTGGTGCCGAACCCCCGCAGGTGGGACGTGAGGTAGTACCCCGCGACCTCACCGAGGCACGCGAGCACGCCGGCTGCGAGCGCCCACCCCCAGCGCCGGGTGAGGGCCCCCAGGACGAAGGGGACCACCAGCCACGGCGTGACGGCGTTCGCCAGGCCTCCGAGGGGCCCCGGCAGCACGGTCTGCCCGAACGACGTGAGCACACCGGCGGTGAGTCCCACGGGCACCGCGAGCGCGACAGCGACGAACCCGGGCAGACGTCCACGGCCGGCGGCCGGCTCGGGGGCGTGGTGCCCGGTCGGCGCGGCGGGTGCGGGCAGGGGGTTCGCGGGCACGGTGGGGGTCACAGGCACGGGTCCAGCCTGGTCGCCCTCCTGCCGGTCCCGCGTCCGCCTGCCGGTGGGGGTCGTGGCCGGCCGGTCCTCCCCCGGTGGGACCGCACCGCGGTGTGTGGTCGGCCCGCCGCAGCGGCCGGCGAGCCGCCTCGCGACCCGGGGGCGCGCACGCGGTGACCTGCGCCGACCGCGCCCGGAAGCAAGCCGGTCCCGCTCCCCCGTGGGAGGAGCGGGACCTGGCGGGAGAGCCGTCTCGCCGGCACGAGGCGTGGCGCGCTCCCGGACCCCGGAGGGCCGGTCCGGCTCTCGCCGGACCCGGTGCTGCTGCGGGTCCGGGGCAGGGCCCCGTACCTGCGGGTGGCCGCTCGCGGTGTGGGGCCACGATCGGCTGCTGACCCGAGCATCGCACCCGTGTGTGACCGGCGCATCTCGAACGTGCGACCAGTTCGCTACCGGGTCTTTGCCGTGGCCGGTCTCGCTGGGAGCGGGCCGCACCACCGGTGGTCGCCTCGCCGAGGCCTGGGGACGGTCGCACGCGTCCGGTCTGCGGACCTACCCCCACCCCGAGGACCTCGCCGCGACCGACCCCGTGACGCTGCAGGCAGTGCTGCGGGTCCCGCACGCCCGGGCACGTGCGGTGCACGGCCTCGCCGTCGCAGGCGCGCAGGGCCTCCGGCTCGAGCCCGGCACCCGCGCGCTGCTCGCCGACCGGGTCGCGCTGTCCACGGCGGACGTCGATCTACGCGCCGGAGCGCGCACCCGCCGTCGAGGAAGGGCCCGCCACGTTCCTCGACGGCCTCGACACCGGGTGGACCGCCTTCGTGGCCACCGTCCGCGGCGTCCTCGTCGTGGTCGGCGTCCTGCTGCCCTGGCTGGTCGTCGCGGGGCTCGCCACCGCCGCCGTGCCGCTGTGGCGGCGGCGCCGTACGGTGGAGCTGGCGACGTCGGCGAGCGACGGCACGACGCCGCCGGACGGACCCGGAACGCTCGGCCGAGCGCCCCGCAGGCCCGAAGGTCCCTGTCGGGGTCACGTCGGACGGTCGTAATCTCCTGGCAAAGGACAGACCGGCACCGCATCTGCGGGGACGGCTGTCCGCCGGGTAGCGCCTCATGGGCGGCCACGCCCGGTCCCCGAGGCGAAGGAGCTGCCATGAGCGTCACCGTGACCGGTCCCCTGGCGGACGTGTCTCTTGCACCCGAGGTGCGAGCCGCCCTGGAGGCGAGCCCGCGCCTGGTGATCCCCGCGACGCGCGAGGAGCTGTACCAGCTGGCGCTGGGCCCCGAGGGCGGCCCGGTGTTCACCGTCGAGTACGACGTGAACGGCGAGATGGTGCCGGAGGCGACGGTCACCCGCTGCCGCAACGGCGTCGCCGTGAACTACCCCGAGGACTACATGCGCCGGCGCGACCCGGACTGCATGCGGATCGCGGACGACCTGCCCACCGACAAGCCGCGCTACCGCGACGTCTTCGACGCGGAGTTCGACCCCACCCGCACCGAGACGCTCGAGTGGCTCGGCACGCAGGAGCTCGTCGTCGTGCCGTTCAAGGCCGGTGGCCCGCGCTTCGGCTACCCCTCGCTGGCGATCGTGCCTCTGAACAGCGCGTTCTTCGCCCTCACGCTCGTGGACCTGCAGGGCTGGGTGACGTTCGACGAGATCGGCCCGTTCACGCCGCGCTCGATCCTCTACGTCGCGCCGCCGTTCCGGCACACGCACTTCGGCGGCCGGCAGGTCGTCGTGCACAACCGCTCCACGACGCTGCACGAGGTGTGGGCCTACAACCTGTACCCGGGGCCGAGCGCCAAGAAGGGCGTCTTCTCGGTGCTGCTCGACATCGGCGAGCAGGAGGGCTGGCTCACCGCGCACGCCTCGAGCGTCCGGGTGACCACGCCGTACGAGAACGAGACCGTCATCATGCACGAGGGCGCCTCGGGCGGCGGCAAGTCCGAGATGTGCCAGGAGATCCGCCGCGAGGACGACGGCCGCATCCTCGTCGGCACCAACGTCGTGCGCGACGAGCCGTACCACATCACCCTCGGCGAGACGTCGGCGCTGGCTCCGGTGACCGACGACATGACGCTGTGCCACCCGTCGGTGCAGAAGGGCAACGGCCGGCTGGTCGTCGCCGACGCCGAGGACGGCTGGTTCGTGCGCGTCGACAACCTCACGCACTACGGCGAGGACCCGGCGTTCGAGAAGGCCGTCATCCAGCCCGACGAGCCTCTGCTCTTCCTGTCGATCGACGGCGTCGCCGACGCGACCGCCCTGCCGTGGGAGCACACGCTCGACTCCAACGGCAAGCGGTGCCCGAACCCGCGCGTCGTGATCCCCCGGCGATTCGTCAAGAACGTCATCAGCGAGCCGAAGGAGGTCGACGTCCGCACGTTCGGCGTCCGGATGCCGCTGTGCACACGGGACAACCCGACCTACGGGATCATGGGGATGATGCACCTGATCCCGCCGTCGCTGGCGTGGGTGTGGCGCCTCATCGCCCCGCGCGGGGACAAGAACCCGTCCATCGGCGAGAGCAAGGACGTCAAGAAGGCCCTCAAGCACGGCGGCATGGTCGCCGAGGGTGTCGGGTCGTACTGGCCGTTCTCGACGGGCACCAAGGTGGCCGCGGCGAACCTCCTGCTGCGCCAGATCGCCGAGAACGACCGCACCCGCTACGTGCTGACCCCCAACCAGCACATCGGGGCCTACAAGGTCGGGTTCTCCGCCGAGTGGCTCACCCGCGAGTACCTCGCCCGCCGCGGTGGCGGTCGCATCCTGCGCGACCAGCTGACCCCCGCGCGGTGCGCGCTGTTCGGGTACCGGCCCAAGGAGATCAAGCTCGACGGGCAGCAGATCCGCCCGACGCTGCTGCAGCCCGAGTACCAGTCCCAGGTCGGCGTCGAGGCGTACGACACGGGCGCGAAGATCCTCACGGACTTCTTCCGCGCCGAGCTCGAGCAGTTCCTGACCGACGACCTGGACCCCCTGGGCCGCCGGATCATCGAGCTGGTCCTGCGCGGCGGCACCGTCGAGGAGTTCGACGAGCTGACCCCGATGTACGTCTGACCGACCCGACCCCGAGCACCGGGGCCGCACCCCCCAGCGGGGTGCGGCCCCGATGCTGTGTCGCCCTGCGTCCCGCCGTGTCACGATGCGAGGAGCGGAGCGCGGCCCTGCCACACCGAGGTGACGCATGACGAGCACGGCACACGACGACCCTCCGCACCACGCCGCCGCCGACCAGGAGCACGGGGGCGGCGACCGCCCGTACGCGCAGGACGCGTCCGAGGTGCTCGCCCGGCTCGGCACCACGGCCGACGGGCTCTCGTCCGCCGAGGCCGACGCGCGGCTGGCGAGGGTCGGCCCCAACCGGCTGCCGACGCCGCCGCGACCGGGCGCCCTGGTGCGTCTCCTGCGCCACTTCGACGACGTCCTCATCTACATCCTGCTCGCCGCGGCGGTGCTCAAGGCGTTCCTCGGCGACTGGGTCGACTTCACGGTCATCCTGGTCGTCGCCGTGGTCAACGCGCTGGTCGGGTTCCTGCAGGAGGGGCAGGCGGAGCGCGCGCTGGACGGCATCCGCACGATGCTGTCGCTGTCGGCCACGGTGCGCCGCGACGGGCAGTGGACCGACGTGGACTCCCGGACGCTCGTGCCCGGTGACGTCGTGCGCGTGCGGTCGGGCGACAAGGTCCCGGCCGACGTGCGCCTCGTCGAGGCGACGAACCTGCAGGTGGACGAGTCCGCCCTGACCGGGGAGTCCGTGCCCGCGGCGAAGGACGTCGCCCCGGTGGGGGCCGACGCGGGCGTCGGGGACCGCGCCAGCATGCTGTTCTCCGGCACGATCGTCGCGGCCGGCACCGGCCTGGGGGTCGTGACCGGGACGGGGGCGGCGACCGAGATCGGGCGCATCCAGTCGCTGATCGCGGACGTCGACCACCTGCAGACGCCGCTCAAGCGCCAGCTCACGCGCCTGGGCACGCTGCTGTCCCGGGCGATCCTCGTCATGGCGTTCGCGATGCTCGTGATCGGACGCATGGTCCACGACTTCGCCCTGCCGGACCTCGTCTCGGCGGCGATCGGGTTCGCCGTGGCCGCGGTGCCGGAGGGCCTGCCCGCGCTGGTGACGATCACGCTCGCGCTCGGCGTGCAGCAGATGGCCCGGCGCCACGCGATCACCCGCAAGCTGCCGGCGGTCGAGGCCCTGGGGTCGGTCACCACGATCTGCTCGGACAAGACCGGGACGCTGACGAAGAACGAGATGACCGCCCGCACGGTGGTCACCGCCGAGCACCGGTACGACGTGGAGGGCCTGGGGTACGAGCCGACCGGGGGCGTGACGCTGGACGGGTCCCCCGCGAGCATCGCCACGCACCCCGACCTGGCGGCGCTGGTGCGCGCGGGCGCCCTGTGCAACGACGCCCGCGTGGTCGCGGACGACGACGGCCGCTGGGGCATCGTCGGTCAGCCCACCGAGGGAGCGCTGCGCACGCTGGCGCTCAAGACGGACGCCCGCACCGACGACGCCCGGCGGGTCGCCGTGGTGCCCTTCGAGTCCGCGAACAAGCTGTCCGCGACGCTCGACGAGCTGCCCGACGGCAGCCGGCGCGTGCACGTCGTCGGCGCGCCGGACCGGCTGCTGGACCGCGCGACCACGCAGCGTGGCCCGTCGGGCACGGCGGTGCCGCTGGACCGCGAGCGCTGGGAGCACGCCGTCGAGGAGCTGGGCGGGCAGGGTCTGCGGGTCCTCGCCGCGGCCGAGCGCCCCGCGGCACCCGGCACGACGACGCTCGAGCTGGACGACGTGGACACGGGCCTGACCTTCCTCGGCCTCGTGGGCATCGTCGACCCGCCGCGGCCCGAGGCCGTCGCGGCGATCGCCGACTGCCACCGCGCGGGCATCGCGGTGAAGATGATCACGGGCGACCACGCGGGCACGGCCGTGGCGATCGCCCGCGAGCTGGGCATCGTGCGGCACGGCGAGGAGGTCACCGCGCTCACCGGCGCCGAGCTCGAGGCGATGAGCCAGGAGCAGCTGCGCACGCGCGTCCGGGACGTCGACGTGTACGCCCGCACCAGCCCGGAGCACAAGATCCGGATCGTGCGCGCACTGCAGTCGCACCACGAGGTCGTGGCGATGACGGGCGACGGGGTCAACGACGCGCCCGCGCTGACCCGGGCCGACATCGGCATCGCGATGGGCATCAAGGGCACCGAGGCGACCAAGGAGGCCGCGGAGATCGTCCTGGCGGACGACAACTTCGCGACCATCGAGCGGGCCGTCGAGGAAGGGCGGCGGATCTACGACAACATCCGCAAGTCCGTCGTCTTCCTGCTGCCCACCAACGGCGCCCAGTCGCTGGTGATCCTCGTCGCCGTGCTGTTCGGGCTGGCGCTGCCGCTGACCCCCGTGCAGATCCTGTGGGTCAACCTGGTCACCGCGATCACGTTGTCGCTGGCCCTGGCGTACGAGCCCGCGGAGCCCGGGATCATGGAACGGCCACCCCGCTCGCCGAAGGAGTCGGTGCTGTCGCGCCCCTCGCTCGTGGTCGTCGTGTGGGCCTCGCTGCTCATCGGCGGCACGACGCTGGCCGTGTACCTGATCGAGAAGGACCTGGGGGCGAGCGACGGCATCGCGCAGACGTCGGCCGTGACGATGCTCGCGCTCGGGCAGACGGCCTTCCTCTTCTCGTGCCGGTTCCTCAACGGCTCGTCGCTGACGTGGCGGGTGCTCACGGGCAACCGGGTCGTGTGGATCGCCATCGGCTCACTCGCCGTGCTGCAGGTGGTGTTCACCTACGCGCCCTTCATGCACTCCTGGTTCGGGTCCGCGCCGATCGGCTGGCGCGACTGGGGCCTGACGGCCGCGTTCGCGGTGGGTGTGTTCCTGCTGTGCGAGGTCGGCAAGGCGGTCGCGCGGCGCGTGCGGTGAGCGACGGCCAGCGCTGCGGCTGCCGCGGCGACGACCAGCGCGGCGGGCAGCGGCAGCCCCTCCGTGCCCCGGCCCGCGACGACGGCACTGCCGGCCGCGGCACCCGTGGCGACGCCGAGGTTGAGGACGACCGGGACGAGCGCTCCGGCGACCGCCCGCCACCGCAGCCCGGCGGCGAGCATGACGTCCGTCTGCGTGAGCGGGGGCAGCGCGCCGCTCGCGACGCCCCACAGCACGAGGACGGGGACCGCGGCGGCGGGCGGCTGCGCGACGACGAGGAGCCCGAGGCCGAGGGCCGTCCCGGCCGCGGCGACCGCGAGCGCCGCGCCGACCCGTGCCACCGGGACACGTCCCGCGAGCACGACGCCGCCGGCGGACGCGATGCCGAGCACGAGCAGCAGCGTCACCGTGCCCCCGGGCGTCGCGGCCGCGGCCGGCGCGACGAGGGCGGTCACGAAGGTGTAGCCGGCGTAGTGGCCGACGAGGACGAGCGCGGTGAGGACGAGCGTCACGACGACCGGGAGCAGGGCACCCCCGTCGCCCTCCGCGTCGTCGGTTCCTGCGGCCGTCTCCGCCGGGGTGCGGACGACGACCCGGGTGGCGACGGCCACGACGGCGGCGAGCCCGGCGAGCACCCCGGACGCGGTGCGCCATCCGACGGTCGTGGCGGCGAACCCTGCGAGCGGCACGCCGAGCGCGCCGCCGACGGTCGCCCCGGCGAGCACGATCGCGATCGCGGAGGGCATCCGGTCGCGGGGCACGAGGTCGGCCGTGAGCGGCACGACGCTCGCCCACAGCAGACCGCACGCCGCGGCACCGAGCAGCCGGGCCGCGAGCACCGGCAGGTAGGCGTCGGCGAGTGCGGTGAGCGCGCCCGAGAGCGCGAGCACCGCCATGGCGGTGACGACGACGTCGCGCCGTGGCCACCGCGCGGTGAGGCGCACGAGCGGGATCGAGAGCACGACGACGGTGAGCGCCCACAGCGAGACGAGCAGCCCGATGCGGCCGGGCCCGACACCGAGGTCCGCGCCCATCTGCGGAAGCACCGCCATCGGCACCATCTCCGCGGTCACCATGACGAACGTGCCGGCGGCCAGGACGAGGAGCGGGCGTGTGGTCTGCATCACACGACGGTAAAGTCTGACATCGGTGTGAAGGTCAACCCCCGGGGAGGCAGCCGTGCGGATCGGTGAGCTCGCGCGCAGGACGGGCGTCCCACCTCGCCTGCTGCGCTACTACGAGGAGCAGGACCTTCTCGCGCCCGCGCGGGAGGACAACACGTACCGCAGCTACGGCGAGGACGACGTCGCCCAGGTGGCGCGGGTCGCCGGGCTCGTCCGCGCCGGCGTCCCGACGCGTCTGGTCAAGCTGCTCCTCGACCTCGAGGACGCCCCGGCGCAGGAGGTGCCACCCTCGTGCCCGCGCACCGTCGCCGACGAGCTGCTCGCCCAGCTCGCCGACCTCGACGCCCGCATCGCGTGCCTCTCGCGCAGCCGCCGCACGCTGCACGACTACCTCGTGCGGACCGAGCACGCCGCCCTGCTGCTCGAGGGGCCCGACGACCGGACCGGCGACTGACGCCACCGCGGGTGCCAGGCACGTCAGGCGGGCGTGCGGTCCGGCGGGACGAACCAGCTCACGGAGCGCGCGACGTCCCCGGCCCGCAGCCACGTGTGGCGCTCCGAGCGCGGGTCGGTGTCGTGCTCGCGCCACGCGACCATCACGTGCGTGCGCGTCCACCGGATCGCGCGCGCCGCGCGCCACTCCTCGGAGCCGTCGGACCAGACCAGCCGCACCACGACGGCGACGTCCCCCTGCGGGCGCGTCGGGATACCGTCGGGGACCTCGCTGTTGGCGACGTCACGGGCCGGGGGTCGGGGCGGGGTGGTGCGGTCGTGCATGCCCTCAGACTATCGAACACCTGTTCGATCCGGCGCCACCCGGCCCGAGATCACCCGGCGGGGGAACCTCCCGCCCAGGTCACAGGCGGTTGATGCGCACCATGTTCCCCGCCGGGTCGCGGAACGCGCAGTCGCGGGTCCCGTACGGCTGGTCCATCGGCTCCTGGACGACCTCGGCGCCACCCGCCTGCACCCGCGAGAACACGGCGTCCACGTCGGACGTCGCGAGGACCACCGACGCGTACGCCCCCTTCGCCATGAGCTCGGCGATGGTGCGCCGCTCGTCGTCGGTGATGCCCGGGTCGGCGGCCGGCGGGTGCAGCACGATCGACGTCTGCGGCTGCGCGGGCGGGCCGACGGTGATCCAGCGCATGTCGCCGTAGCCGACGTCGTTGCGGACCTCGAAGCCGAGCACGTCGCGGTAGAACGCGAGCGAGGCCTCGGGGTCGTCGGCGGGGAGGAAGGTGTAGTGGATGAGCAGGTCCATGCCGTCCACGCTAGGAGCGCGGGGCCGGTGTCGGCTTCTCGGATCCTGACCGATGCCGCCGCGGCCGCATCACCTGCTTGGTGACACAGCTCGGCAGCCCTGCGAGGTCACCGACGCCGTCCGCCGCGCCGTTCCCCGCACCCTCCCCCGCGCCGTCCCGCGCCGCGAGCCGCCGGTACTGCGACGGCGGGATGCCCACCAGCTCGGAGAAGCGGGTGCTGAACGTCCCCAACGACGAGCAGCCGACCGCGAAGCAGACCTCGGTGACGCTCAGGTCGCCGCGCCGCAGCAGCGTCATGGCACGCTCGATGCGCCGGGTCATGAGGTAGCTGTACGGCGACTCGCCGTAGACGGCGCGGAACCGCCGGCTCAGGTGGCCGGCCGACATGTGCGCCCCGCGCGCGAGCGCGGCGACGTCCAGCGGCTGCGCGTGGTCGCGGTCGATGCGGTCCCGCACCGCCCGCAGCAGCCGCAGCTCCTGCAGCCGCGCCTCGTCACCGGACGTCATGACGACAGCCTGCCGCGCCCGGCGCCGGATGCCCAGGCCCCCGACGGGTGGCGCACGTGGTCCGCCGGCGGCCCGGGGACGCGGCTGCTGCGGGCGCTCCCCCCCGTGCGTCGCCGTATGCTCGTGCGGCAGCGCACGACGTCGGACCTCACGGTCCACGCGGGCGCGGACGGCGTCGGCGTCGTCCTCGCGCACGACGGGGAGACCACCCGCCTGCCGCCCGACGCCGTCGCCCGGCTCCGCCTCGTGCCGGGTGCGCTCGCCGGTACGCGGCGGACCGCCCGGGGGCGGCGAGCGCGTGACGGAGGTCACCGCACGCCCGCCACGGCGGCGGGAACCGTACGGACGCCGGAGCCGTTGCACCCCCGACCCCTCAGTCGACACTGGAGAACCGATGGACCCCGACAGTCCGGGGCACAGTCCCGTGCCCCACCCCTGCGACGCGACCACGCGACGGGAGGTGGGGCTCCGATGTGGATCCTGAGTCTCCTGCTCGGCGTGGTCGTCGTGCTGGCCATCACCGCGGCGACCGCGTACTTCGTGGCCCAGGAGTTCGGCTACATGTCCGTCGACCGCTCCCGCCTGGCGGCGCGGGCGGAGGCCGGTGACGTCGGTGCGCGCAAGGCGCTCGACGTCACGCGGCGCACGTCCTTCATGCTGTCGGGCGCCCAGCTCGGCATCACCGTCACGGGCCTGCTCGTCGGGTACGTGGCCGAGCCCCTCATCGGCGAGGCGTTCGGTGAGGCGCTGGGCCTGGTGGACGTGCCGACGGGCGTCGGCATCGCCATCGGCACCGTGCTGGCCCTGCTGTTCTCGACGTTCGTGCAGATGCTGGTCGGCGAGCTGTTCCCCAAGAACCTCGCGATCGCCCGTCCCGAGGCCACCGCGGTGCGGCTCGCGACGTCGACCATCTGGTACCTGCGCGCCTTCGGCTGGCTCATCCGCATCTTCGACGCGGCGTCCAACGCGCTGCTCAAGGTCCTGGGCATCGAGCCCGTCCACGACGTCGAGCACTCCGCCACCGCGCGCGACCTCGAACACATCGTCGCGGACTCCGTCGACCTCCCGCGCGAGCTGTCGGTGCTGCTGGACCGCATCCTCGACTTCCCCGCCAGCGACGTCGAGCACGCCATGGTGCCGCGCTCACGCGTCGACACGGTCACCCCGGACACGCCGGTCGCCCGGCTGCGCGAGCTCATGTCCGACGGGCACTCGCGCTACCCGGTGCTGGACGAGGAGTCCGTGACGGGCGTCGTGCACCTGCCCGACGTGCTGCGGTGCACCGACGCGACGGCCACGGCGGCAGATCTGCAGCGTCCCGCCACCCTGGTCCCCGAGTCGATGTCGCTGCCCGACGCCGTGCGCCTCCTGCTGGCGTCCGACAACCAGCTCGCCGTCGTCATCGACGAGTACGGCGGCTTCGCCGGCGCGCTCTCGATGGAGGACGTCGCCGAGGAGCTCGTGGGCGAGATCCACGACGAGCACGACCCGCTCGACGCGGCCGACGCGACCGAGCAGGCCGACGGGTCCTGGATCGTCGCGGGCGACGTCCACGTCGACGAGGTGGAGCGCGCCCTGGGGCGTGACCTGCCGCGCGACGACTACGAGACGATCGCCGGCCTGGCCATCGACGCGTACGGCGCCCTGCCGCCGCAGGGCACGGTCGTCGAGGTGCCGCTGGCACCCGACCCCGCCCACCTCGTGGACGACGAGGAGCCACCCGCGCAGGTGCTGCGCATCGAGGTGCTGGACGTCGAGCGGCACGTGCCCGCACGCGTCCGCCTCAGCGTCGAGGACGCCACCGACGCGCAGACCACGACGCAGCAGGAGGCCCACCGATGAGCAACCCCTGGGTCGTCGTCGCCACGACCGTCGCGATCATCGCCCTGTCGGCGTTCTTCGTCGCGGTCGAGTTCGCCATGCTGGCCGCGCGCCGCCACCGCTTCGAGGACGCCGCGGCCACGAGCCGCACGGCCCGCGCCGCGCTGCGCAGCTCCCACGAGCTGACCGTCCTGCTGGCCGGTGCCCAGCTGGGCATCACGGCCTGCACGCTGGCGCTCGGTGCCATCACCAAGCCCGCCGTGCACCACTGGCTCACGCCGCTGTTCGCGACGTGGGGCCTGCCCGCCGTGCCCGCCGACGTGGTGGGCTTCGTGCTCGCGCTGATCATCGTGACGTTCCTGCACCTGGTCGTCGGCGAGATGGCCCCGAAGTCGTGGGCCATCGCGCACCCCGAGGCGTCCGCGCAGCTGCTCGCCATCCCGATGCGGGCGTTCATGTGGGCCGTCCGGCCCGTGCTGCGGGCGCTCAACGAGTCCGCGAACCGCATGCTGCGGCGCGTGGGCGTCGAGCCGGTCGACGAGATGGTCGCCGTCACCGACCCGGCGTCCCTGCGCCACCTCGTGGAGCACTCGGCGAACGTGGGCGCGCTGGACGCGTCGTTCTCCGCACAGCTGTCGCAGGCCCTGGAGCTGCAGCGCATCACGGTGCGCGACCTCGCCGACCCCGGCGCGGTGCCGGTCACGGTGCCGACGACGGCCACGGTCCAGGACGTGCAGCGTGCGTCCCTCGACAGCGGCCACCTGCGCATCCTCGTCGGCGACGCCGGCGCGGTGACGGGCGTCGTGCACGTGCGCGACACGCTCACGAGCGCACCGTCGGACGCCGCGGCGCCGTTCGTCCGACCGGTGTACGAGCTGCCGGGCGACACCCTGGTGGCCACCGCGTTCGCCGGCATGCGGGAGGGCCGCCACCACCTGGCGGTCCTCACGGGCGGCGAGCGCACGCTGGTCGTGACGCTCGCGGACGTGGTCGAGCGGCTGCTGCCGCAGGCCACGGGCACGTCCGCCGCGTGAGCGGGCGCGGGCGGCGGGCCACCGGGCCGTCGCCCGCGCGCGTCCCGCAGGCGTCGGGCGGCCGACCAGCGGGTGAAAACCTCGTGCCCGCGCAGGCCTCCGGGCCCGCACCGGGTGACAGTGGACCTGTGCACGCGAGCCAGGACGTCCCCGGGAATGCGCCCGTGCGCCACCCGTACTTCCAGGACCCCGGCGGCGTCGTCGCCCTCGCCCACCGGGGCTTCGCTCTCGACGGCCGGGAGAACTCCCTGACCGCGTTCGGGGCGGCCGTCGACCTCGGGTTCCGGTACGTGGAGACGGACGCGCACGCGACGGCCGACGGTGTCGCGGTGGCGCTGCACGACGAGACCCTGGACCGGACGACGGACGGCGAGGGCATGGTGTCCGAGCTGCCGTGGTCGCTGGTCCGCCGCGCCCGCATCGGTGGCGTCGACCCGGTGCCGATGCTGGTCGACGTGCTCGGCACCTGGCCGGACCTGCGGGTCAACGTCGACGTCAAGAGCGAGCACGCCGTCGGGCCCGTCGCGGAGGCGGTCGAGCGCACCGCGTCGCACGACCGCGTGTGCGTGGCGTCCTTCTCCGCCGCGCGCCGGCGCGCGACGGTGGCGCGGCTGAGCCGTCCGGTGGCGACGTCGGCCGCGACGGGCGAGGTCGCCCGGTTCCTCCTCGCGCACCGGGCGCACGCCACGCGGCTCGCGGCGCAGGCGCTGCGGGAGGTGGACGCGCTGCAGGTGCCGGTCGCGCAGGGCCGGCTGCGGGTGGTCGACGCCGGCACCGTCGCCGCGGCCCACGCCGCCTGCCGCGCCGTGCACGTGTGGACCGTGAACGACCCGGACGAGATGCACCGCCTGCTGGACCTCGGTGTGGACGGTCTGGTCACCGACCGCGCCGACCTGCTGCGTGACGTGCTGCGCGCGCGCGGCACCTGGTCCTGACGGGACCCGCGGCGCCCTGCAGGACGTGCGGGGCGCGGGCCTGTGGACGGGAGCGTCGGTGTCCCCGCGGTTCGCTACCGTGCCTCGGGTGACGACGACGGGGCACGGACGGTCCGCGACGGCCGCGACGCGCGCCCTGCGGGTGCACACCGCCGAACGTGCGGACGTGCTCGTCGACGCGCTCGCCGACGTGCTGGCGGACGTGCCGCCCGGGACCGACCCGTTCGCCCGTGAGGTGGTGGCCGTGCCCACGCGCGGGGTCGAGCGGTGGGTCGCGCAGCGGCTGTCCCACCGCCTGGGCGCCGGAGCGGACGGGGAGGGCGGTGTCTGCGCCCGCATCGACTTCGAGCCACCCACGCGCCTGGTGCGCGAGGCCGTCGCGGCGGCCACCGGCACCTCGCGCGACGACGACCCGTGGGAGCCCGAACGCCTCGTGTGGCACGTCCTGCGCGCCGTGGACGACGCCGTCGCACAGGACGTCCCGTGGGCCCGTCCGCTGCGGCGGCACCTCGTCGACCCCGACGACCGCCAGGACGTGCACGCCGGGCGGCGGCTGCGCCTCGCGCAGCGGCTCGCCGGGACGTTCGCCGCGTACGCGGCCCAACGGCCCTCGCTCGTCGCGGCCTGGGCCGCGGGACGGGACGAGGACGGCGCCGGCGCCCCCCTGCCGCCGGACCTGGTGTGGCAGGCGTCGCTGTGGCGGGCCGTGCGCGCCGCCGTCGGGGTCCCCGGGCCCGCCGAGCTCCTCGACGACGCCGTGCGCACGCTGCGTGCGGACCCGGGCGTGGTGGACCTTCCCCCGCGGCTGTCGGTCCTCGGGCCGACCCGGCTGCCGCAGGCCCACGTCGACGTGCTGACCGCCCTCGCCGCGCACCGCGACGTGCACGTCTGGCTCCCCCACCCCTCGCCGCGCCTGTGGCAGCGGGCGGCGACGTCCGCCGCGGGCGCGTCGGGCGTCGCCCCCCGTCGCAGCGCCGTGCCGACCGTCGCCGTGCACCCCCTGCTCGCGTCGGCGGCCCGCGACGCCACCGAGCTGGGGCTCCGGCTGACCGGCACGGGCGCCGACGTCACGCACCACCCGGCCCCGCCGCCGCCGGCGACCGTGCTCGGCGCGCTGCAGGCGGCGCTGCGCGCCGACGAGCGCCCCACGACCCGCGTCGCTGCCGGCCCCGAGGACCGCACCGTGCAGGTGCACTCCTGCCACGGCCGCGGACGTCAGGTCGAGGTGCTGCGCGAGGTCGTGCTGGGCCTGCTCGCGGACGACCCGACGCTGCAGCCGCGGGACGTCGTCGTGCTCTGCCCGGACGTCGAGGCGTTCGCGCCGCTGGTCGTGGCGGCGTTCGGCGCCCCGGCGACCCCCGCCGACGGCGGCGGCCCGCCCGCCCGGCACGACGCCACACCCGTCCACCCCGGACGCACGCTGCGCGTGCGCGTGGCCGATCGCGCACCGGCGCGCACCAACCCCCTGCTGCGGGTGGTCGCGGTGCTCCTGGAGCTGGCGGGGTCGCGGGTCACCGCGTCGGGCGTCGTGGACCTCGCCGGCCTGCCCGCCGTGCGCCGCCGCTTCGGGTTCGACGACGCGGCCGTCGAGCAGCTGCGCGCGTGGGCGCTCGAGTCGGGGGTGCGGTGGGGCGAGGACCTGGACCGCAGGGAGCGGTTCGGGCTCGGCCGGGTCGCGCAGGGCACCTGGCGCACCGCCACCGACCGGCTGCTGCTGGGCGTCGCGATGGCCGAGGAGGACCAGCGGTTCGTCGGGTCGGCCCTGCCCCTGGACGACGTGGACAGCACGGACGTGGACCTCGCCGGCCGCGTCGCCGAGCTCGTCGACCGGGTCACCGCGCTGCTGGACGAGCTCGACGGGGTGCGGCCCGCCGACGCGTGGTTCGACGCGCTCGAGCGTGCGCTCGTCCTGCTGGCGGCCGCCGACCCGGCCGACGCGTGGCAGGAGGTCGGTGCGCGCGCCGTGCTCGCGGACGCGCGTGCGTCGGCCGCGGGCACCGACGTGCCCCTGCGCCTGAGCGACGTCGTCGCCCTCCTTGAGCCGCGGCTCGCGGGCCGCCCGACGCGCGCGGGGTTCCGTACCGGCGCGCTGACGGTGTGCTCCCTGGAGCCTATGCGTGCGGTGCCGCACCGCGTGGTGTGCCTGCTGGGCATGGACGACGGCGTGTTCCCGCGCAGCGGCGCACCCGACGGCGACGACGTGCTGGCCCGCGACCCGCTGGTCGGTGAGCGCGACCGTCGCGCGGAGGACCGCCAGCTGTTCCTCGACGCGGTCATGGCCGCCGGCGACCACCTGGTGGTCGTGCACAGCGGCGCGGACGAGCGCACGGGCGCACCGCGGCCGCCCGCCGTGCCCGTGGGCGAGCTCCTCGACGCCGTCGACGAGTCCGTCGAGCCGGCCGGCGGACGCACCGCGCGGGAGGCGTTCGTCGTCCAGCACCCGTTGCAGACGGTCGACGAGCGCAACTTCACGGCAGGTGTGCTGGGCCGGCCGGGCCCTTTCAGCTTCGACGCCGTCGACCGCCGGGCCGCCGAGGTCGCCCGCGGCCCCCGCACGCCCCGCCCTCCGCTGCTCACGGCGCCGTTGCCGCCCCTCGAGGAGCCCGTCGTGGACCTCGACGACCTGGTGTCCGCGCTCGAGCACCCCGTCAAGGCGTTCGTGCGACGCCGGCTGGGCGTCCTGGTGCCGGGCGAGAGCGAGGACCTCGACGACCGCCTGCCGCTGACGCTCGCGCCGCTCGACGGCTGGGCCACCGGTGACCGACTGCTGACGGCGGTCCTGTCGGGCGTGGACCTGGGCCGTGCGGCGGCTGCCGAGCGGCGGCGCGGCGCGGTGCCGCCGGGCACCCTCGGCGGCGCCGCGCTGGCCGACGTCGCCACGCGGGTGAGCGCCGTCGCCGAGGCCGCCGCCCCGGTGCTGACGGTTCCCGCGACGACGGTCGACGTCACGGTGCCGCTGCCCGGCGGGCGCACCCTGGTGGGGACCGTGCCCGGCGTGCGTGGCGACGTCCTGGTGCGTGCGGTGTACGCGCGGCTCGGCGCCAAGCACCGGCTGCGTGCGTGGGTGCAGCTCCTCGCACTCGCCGCGGATCCCGCCGCCCCGGCCGTGCGCGGGGCGGTGACCGTGGGCCGTGCCGTCGGCAGCCGCCCGCGGGCCATGACCTCGTGGCTGTCCCCGCCGCCGGCGGACGACGCGCGTCGCCTGCTCGCCGACCTCCTCGCGGTGCGCGACCGTGCGCTGCGCGCCCCGCTGCCGCTGCCCGTGGCCGCCGGGGGCACGTACGCGCAGCGCCGCCACGGGCACGACGACCCGGCCGGTGCGCTCGCGGACGCCGAGCACACGCTGCGGGACCGCTTCGAGCACACGGACGAGTACCACGTGCTCGCGTGGGGCGAGGGGTTCACCCTGCCGGCCGTGGCAGGCGACCCCACGCCCGCCGACCGCGCGGCGTGGCCGCACGAGCCGACCCTGCTGGGCGCGCTCGCGCGCACCGTGTGGGACGCCCTGCTGACGCACGAGGGACGGGAGCCGGTATGACCGCCACGACCGGCCTCGACGTGTTCGACGTGCGCGGCCCGCTGCCGTCGGGCACGACCGTGCTGGAGGCCAGCGCGGGCACGGGCAAGACCTTCACCATCGCGGCCCTCACGGCGCGCTACGTCGCGGAGGGCCACGCCCGCCTGCCCGAGCTGCTGCTGGTGACGTTCGGCAGGATGGCGACCAGCGAGCTGCGGGACCGCGTGCGCGCCCGGCTGGTCGCCACCGAGCGGGCGCTGCGGGAGCCGGGCGCGCGTGCGAGCGACGACGTCCTCGTGCGGCACCTCGCGGACGTCGACGACGCCGAGCTCGCCCGCCGACGTGACCGCCTGACGGTGGCGCTGTCCGAGGTTGACGCCGCGACCATCACGACGACCCACGGGTTCTGCCAGCAGATGCTGCGCACGCTGGGCACCGCGACCGGCGGTGGTCACGTCGAGCCCGGCGCCGCGCTGCTGCCCGACGTCGCCGACCTGGAGGCGCAGGTCGTGGACGACCTGTACCTCGGCGCGTACGCGTTCGCCGAGCGGCCCGTCCTGAGCGTCCCCGAGGCGCGCGAGGTCGCCCGCGCCGCGGTGAGCGACCACGCTGCCGTCCTCGCCCCCGACGACGCTCCCCCGGGCACCCCGCCGGACCACCGGTACCGCCTGGCGCGTGCCGTCCGGCGCGAGATGGTCCGCCGGCGGCGGGCGGCGCACGTCGTCGACTACGACGACCTGCTGACGCTGCTGCACGCCGCACTGACCGACCCGGTCAGCGGCGCGGCCGCGGCCGAGCGGGTCCGCGCGCCGTACCGCGTCGTCATGGTCGACGAGTTCCAGGACACCGACGAGGTGCAGTGGGAGATCCTGCGCGCGGCGTTCCACGGCCACCGGACCCTCGTGCTCATCGGCGACCCCAAGCAGGCGATCTACGCGTTCCGCGGGGCGGACGTCCACACGTACCTGGCGGCGCGCGCCGTCGCGACGACCTCGACGCTGGGGCGCAGCTGGCGCGCCGACGCGCCCGTGCTCGACGGGCTCGCCCACCTGCTCGGCGGGGCCGCGCTGGGCGACCCGCGGATCGTGGTGCACCCGGTGCAGGCCGCACGGCAGGGACGCCGGCTCGAGGGCGGCCCGCCGGTCGTCGTGCGGCGGGTGACGCGGCGGGCCGTGGGCGCGGGCAGCGCAGCGCCACGGGTCGACGCCGTGCGCTCGCTGATCCACCGGGACGTCGCGGCCCAGGTGGTGCGGACGCTGCGGGACAGCAGGCTGCGCGACGGGGACGCGTGGCGCCCCGTCCTGCCCGGTGACGTCGCGGTGCTCGCGCGTCGCAACGCCGACGCGCTGGCGGTCCGCGACGCCCTGGTCGCGGCGGGGGTGCCGGCGGTGGTGTCGGGCCTGTCGAGCGTCTTCGCGACGTCGGCGGCCCGCGACTGGCTGGTGCTGCTGAGCGCGCTCGCGGCCACGGGTGACGCGGCCCGCGTCGCGGCCGCGGCACTGACGCCGTTCGTCGGGTGGGACGCTGCTCGGCTCGCGGGTGCCGCGGACCGCGAGCGCGACGACCTCGCGGACCTGCTGCGCGGCTGGTCCCACGTGCTCGCGGGCCAGGGTGTCGCGGCGCTGCTGCAGGCGGCGGCCGCCTCGGGCCTGCACGAACGGCTGGCCGCCCGCGTCGACGGCGAGCGCGCGCTGACCGACGTGCGGCACGTCGGCGAGGTGCTGCACGCCGCCGCCCGCGACGCGGGACTCGGGGCCGCGGCGCTGACGGAGTGGTTGCGGGCGCGCATCGGCGAGGCGGCCGGCGACTACGCCGAGGAGCGCAGCCGGCGCCTCGAGACCGACGCCGCCGCCGTGCAGGTCGTCACGGTGCACGCCGCGAAGGGTCTGGAGTTCCCGGTCGTGATGGTGCCCTTCGCGTGGGACCGCTTCGTCCCGCGCACCCCGGCGGTGCTGCGGTACCACGACGAGGACGGCACGCGACGCCTGCACGTCGGCGGCCCGGGGAGCCCGGGCTACGAGGCCGCGCGTGCCCGCCACCAGGCCGAGGAGGCCGGTGAGGACCTGCGCCTGGCGTACGTCGCGCTCACGCGGGCGAGCAGCCAGGTCGTCGTGTGGTGGGCACCGAGCACCGTGTCGGCGTCGGGGGCCGTCGGGCGCCTGGTGCTCGGGGCGCGCGACGCGCTGGGCCTGCCGCCGGACACGGTGCCGGTGCCGCGCGACGACCAGGCCGCCGCGGCTTTCGAGGCACTGGCTGACCGGTCGGGCGGGACCGTCGCGCACGAGACCGTCGACGAGGCGCCCGCGCCGGTCCGGTGGGCCCCCGAACGCGGCCCGCTGGCCCCGCTGGACGTCGCTCACCTGCACCGGACGGTCGACACGACGTGGCGCCGGACGTCCTACTCGGGGCTGACCGCCGCGGCGCACGACGCCGGCCCGGCCGGCCCCGGGGCCCCCGACAGGGTCGGCGTGGCCGACGAGCCGGAGGACCCCGGGATCCAGGACGAGTCCGACGGCCCGGTGCCGGTGCGTGCGCCGCGCGCCGGGGACACCGAGGGGCCCGACCCGGAGGCCCTGGGGCGCAGCACGCCGGAACCCGCGCTGACGGCCGCGCTGCGTGCGGTGCGGTCGCCGCTGGCGGACCTGCCGGGCGGGACGGCGTTCGGCACGCTGGTGCACCACGTGCTCGAGCACGTCGACACCGCGGCGGACGACCTCGCGGCGGAGCTGCGTGCGCGCTGCGTCGAGGCCGCGGGGTACGTCGCCGGGCTCGGTATCGACCCGGGCGTGCTGGCCGGGGCTCTGCTGCCCGCCCTGCACACGCCGGGCGGCCCGCTGCTCGGCGGGCGGACGCTCGCCCAGGTCGCCCCGCGCGACCGGCTCGCCGAGCTCGACCTCGAGCTGCCGTTGGCGGGCGGCGACCTCGACGCGTCCGGGCGGCACCCGGCGACGTTGGCGGACGTCGCCACGCTGCTGCGCGCCCACCTGCCCGCGGACGACCCGTTCGCGCCGTACGCCGGACGGCTGCAGGCGCTGCACGACGACACCGCGACGCGCCCCGGGGCCCTGCGGGGGTACCTGACCGGCAGCATCGACGCCGTCCTGCGGGTGGAGGTCGACGGCGACACCCGGTACGTCGTCGTCGACTACAAGACGAACCGGCTGGGCCCGCCGGACGAGCCGCTCACCGCGTGGCACTACCGCCCCGCGGCGACGACCCTGGCGATGATGGACGCGCACTACCCGCTGCAGCTGCTGCTGTACACGGTCGGGTTGCACCGGTTCCTGCGGTGGCGGCTGCCCGGGTACGACCCCGACCGGCACCTGGGCGGCGGCGCGTACCTCTTCGTGCGCGGCATGTGCGGGCCGGCGACACCGGTCGTGGACGGCTCGCCGTGCGGTGTGGTGTCGTGGCGGCCGCCGTCGGCGCTGGTCGTGGCACTCTCCGCGCTGCTCGACGGCAGGGGGACGGGACGATGAGCGCAGACGTGGCCACCGACGTCGTCGCGGGTGCGGACGTGGACCCCGGCGACCCGCGCCGGCCGTGGCGCGCCGGCCCGTTGCTGGGGGTGTTCGCCACGGCGGGCGTCCTGACGTCGGCCGACGTGCGCGTCGCCGAGCGGCTGGGCGACCTGACCGGCGAGGACGACGCGACAGTCCACCTGGCCGCCGCGCTGGCCGTACGCGCCGTGCGGTCGGGGTCGGTGTGCGTCGACCTGGCAGACGCCCCGACGCTCGCGGCCGAGGGGTCGCCCGAGGACCCCGGCGCACCGACGCCCGACGTCGCGCTCCCGTGGCCGGACCTCACGGAGTGGACGGCCGCCGTGCGAGCCAGCCGGATGGTCGCGGACGGGACGGACGGCCCCGCCGACCGCCCGGTGCGGTGGGTGGACGGCCGTGTGTACCTCGACCGCTACTGGCGCGACGAGCAGGTGGTGCGCCGCGACGTGGACGCGCGGCTGCTGGGCCTGCTCGACGTCGACGACGCCGCGCTGCGGACGGCGGTGCACGCGCGCTTCGCGCGTCCGCAGGACGGCCGCCAGCGACTGGCGGCCGCGACCGCCGCGCTGTCCCGGCTCACGGTCCTCACCGGCGGACCGGGCACGGGCAAGACGACCACCGTCGCGCGGCTGGTCGCGGTGCTGCGGGACGTGGCGGGCCCCGACCTGCGGGTCGCGCTCGCCGCGCCCACCGGGAAGGCCGCCGCGCGGCTGCAGGAGGCGGTGAACGCCGAGCTGGCACGGCTCGCGGCCGAGGGCGGTGGTGCCGGGTCGTCGCGGGACAGGGCGGTGGAGGCCGCACGAGGTAGGCCGGCGGACGCCGCACCAGGGACGACGGCGGGTACCCGCACAGGGACGGCGGCGGGCGGCGGGGCGGCGGCGCTCACCGCGTCGACGATCCACCGCCTGCTCGGGTGGCGTCCGTCGAGCACACGGTTCGCGCACGACCGCACGCACCGCCTCCCGCACGACGTCGTGGTGCTCGACGAGGCGTCGATGGTGTCGTTGCCGCTGCTCGCGCGCGTCCTCGACGCGCTGCGGCCCGACGCGCGGCTCGTCCTCGTGGGCGACCCCGACCAGCTTGCGTCCGTCGAGGTGGGTGCCGTGCTCGGTGACCTGGTGACACGCCCCGTCCCCCACGGGCTGCTGCCGGCGCGCCTCGCGGCCCTCCTCCCGGACGACGTCCCCGACGCGACGAGGGCCGAGCCGCCGACGACGCGACGGGGAGATCCGACCGCGCCGCGACCCAGCGAGGCGGTGGACGACACCTCGGAGGCCGGTACGGGCAGGCTCGGCGGCCTGGACGACGCGCGCGACGCCGCGGCACTGCACGGGGGCGTCGTGCGGCTCGTCGTGCCGCACCGTTACGGTCATGAGCTGGGAGCGCTGGCCGACGCCGTTCGCCGTGGCGACGCCGACACGGCACTCGCGCTCCTGCACGCGGGTGGCACGCACGCCGCGCTGGTCGAGCCCGCCTCCGAGGTCCCGGCCGACGACGAGGTCCCTGCCATCCGCAGCGCGGTCAGCACGACGGGTGCCCGCATCACCGCCGCGGCCCGTGCCGGCGACGTCGAGGCCGCGCTCGAGGCGCTGGGGGCGCACCGCCTGCTCCTCGCGCACCGGCGCGGACCGGCGGGCGTCGCCCGGTGGGCCGCCCTCGCCGAACGGTGGGTCCGCGAGGCGACGCACGAGCTCCAGGGCGGGCCGTGGCCTCCGGGGCGGCCCTTGCTCGTCACCACCAACGACCGCACCACGGGTCTGTCCAACGGCGACACGGGGGTCGTGGTCGCCGACGGCGACGACGGGGTCGTCGCGGCGTTCGGCGAGCCGGGGTCGCCACGGCTCGTCCGCCCCCACCGCCTCCCCGCCGTCGAGACCGTGCACGCGATGACGGTGCACCGTGCGCAGGGCAGCCAGTTCATGCAGGTCACGGTGGTGCTGCCGCCGGCGACCTCGCCGCTGCTGACGCGCGAGCTGCTCTACACGGCGATCACGCGGGCGCGCGAGCACGTCCTGGTCGTCGGGTCGACCGACGCCGTGCGGGCAGCCGTCCAGCGCCCGGTACGACGTGCGAGCGGTCTGCGATTCGTCCGCTGAGCCCGGTGACGCACGCCTCCGCGACGGCTCGGGCTCGACCGGGAGACCGGCCGACCACCGATCGCCCATCGCACCGCCGAACGGGCCGACAGGACGTCAGACGTGCCCTCGGTGATCCGCCGATCAACCGAGCCGGCGGGCGCATGCGCGGGTGCGCGGGGGAACGACGAAAGGCCCACCCCTCGCGGGGTGGGCCTTTCGTTGAATGATTGTCCGGCGGCGTCCTACTCTCCCACACCCTGGCGGGTGCAGTACCATCGGCGCTGAAGGGCTTAGCTTCCGGGTTCGGAATGGGACCGGGCGTTTCCCCTTC